>NZ_DASRZV010000020.1:0-173934 GCF_035685985.1 Baekduia sp. | reverse complement strand
TCCTGATCTACGGCCACTACGACGTCCAGGGCGCCGAGCCGCTCGACCTCTGGGACACGCCGCCGTTCGAGCCGACCGTCCGCGACGGGCGCATCTACGCGCGCGGCGCCGCCGACGACAAGGGCAACTTCCTGCCGCTGCTGGCCGCCGCCTGCGCCCTGGCCGAAGCGGGCGAGCTGCCCGTCCACGTCCGGATCGCGATCGAGGGCGAGGAGGAGGCCGGCGGCGAGTCGATCGCCGCCTGGCTGGCCGCCGACGAGCGCGGCGCCGACGCGGCGATCGTCTACGACTCGAGCATGGCGTCGCCGGAGCTGCCGGCGATCACGATCGGCCTGCGCGGCGTCGTGCTGACGACCTTCGACGTGCGCGGCGCCGACCGCGACCTGCACTCCGGCCTCTTCGGCGGGAGCGCGCTGAACTCGCTGCACGCGCTGCACGGCGCGCTGGCGCAGGTCCTCCCGGATCCGGAGACCGGCCTGCTGCGCGACGAGCTGCGCGTGGGCATCGCCCCGGTCGCCGACGCCGAGCGCGCGTCGTGGGCCGGGCTGCCCGACGGCGACGAGACGCTGAAGGCCTCCGGCGCGCGCCCCGCCTACCCGGGCGCCGGCCCCGACTACGTCGAGCGCAACGGCGCCGAGCCCGCGCTGGACGTCGACCAGGTCGTCGCCGGCGACGCCCGCACGGTGATCCCGGCCGTCACGCGCGCGACGGTCTCGATCCGCCTCGCCCCCGGCCAGGACCCGGCGGCGATGGGCGCCGAGGTCCTGCGGCTGCTGCGCGCCGGGCTGCCGGACGGCGCCGTGCTCGACGTGGTCTCCTCGCACACCGCCCAGCCCTCGCTGTTCCCGGTGGACACGCCGGCGATCGCGCTCGCCGCGCGGGCGATCGAGCGCGCCACCGGCCACGCGCCCGCGTTCGTGCGCTCCGGCGGCTCGATCCCGATCGTCGCGGACTTCGCGGCCAAGGGCATCCCGGCGATCGTGACCGGCTTCACGCTGCCCGACGACCCGATCCACGCGCCCAACGAGTCGATCTGGGAGCGCGGCCTGGAGCTGGGCTACGCGGCGGGCCGCGAGATGCTGATCGGCCTGGCCGCGCTCGGCGATCAGTAGCTTCCAGCGCCGCATGGAGCGGCGACTCGCCCCCCACGTCCTCGTCCCGATCGCGCTGGCGGTCGTCGTCTGGCTGGTCGCGCTCCCGGCGCGCTTCGTCAACTACGACACCGCCTACGCGACGGTCTGGGGCAACGACCTCCTGCACGGCCGCGTGCCGGACTACGACGTGCCGTTCGCGCCGACGCCGCATCCGCTGGCGATGGTCGTCGGCATGCTCGGCTCGCTGGGCGTCTTCGAGGTGCTGGCGTTCCTGGCGCTGGGCGTGTTGGGGTGGTTGACCTTCGAGCTGGGGCGCGCGTGGTTCAACGGGCCGACCGGCGTGCTGGCCGCGGCGATCGTGCTCACGCGCGAGCCGGTCTTCTCCTACGGCGTGCGCGCCTACGTCGACATCCCCTACATCTGCTTCCTGTTGGGGGCCCTGCTGATCGAGACGCGGCGACCGCGGGCGGGCACGTGGCCGCTGGTCCTGATCGCGCTGGCCGGGCTGCTGCGTCCCGAGGCGTGGCTGTTCGCCTTCGCCTACTGCGTCTGGCTGTGGCGGGGAGGCGCGCTCACGCGGACCCACGTGGCGTTGTTGGTGTCCGCGCCGTTGTTGTGGTGCTTGAGCGACCTGCTCATCACCGGCAACCCGATCCACTCGCTCACCGGCACCCGCGACACCGCCGCCGACCTGGGCCGGATCACCGGCCTGCGGCACGTGCCGAGCACGCTGCCGCGCCGCCTCGGCGAGATCCTCCGCGAGCCCGTCCTGCTCGGCGCGGCGATCGGCGGCGTGCTGTCGCTGTGGCGCCTGCGCGACCGCCGCGGCGTGCTGCTCGGCGCGGCGGCGGGCGTGATCGCGATCGTCGCGTTCTGCGTGCTGGCGGCCGCGGGCCTGTCGATCCTCACGCGCTACCTGCTGCTGCCCGCGACGATCCTGGCGATCTTCGCGGCCGCCGGCGTCTTCGGCTGGCTGGAGCTGGGCCGGACGGACCCGTGGCGCCGCCGGTGGATCGCGGGCGCGGCGCTGACCGCGGTCGCGCTGCTCGCCTTCGTCCCCTCGCAGGTGAGCCGCCTGCACGCCACCCGCGCGGCGCTCGTCACGCAGACCAAGATCCTCGACGAGCTGCACGAGCTGGCACCCCACGCGCGCTGCCCGACCCTCAGCGTCCCCAACCGCCGCGCGGTCCCGCAGCTCGCGCTGTGGACCGACCGGCCCCCGCGCGACATCGTCTCCGCGCAGGAGGCCGGCCGCTATACCGGCTCCGCCTTCGTCCCCGCGTCGCCCGCGATCGCCGACCAGTTCGTCCTCGACGCGCGCGACAAGGACAAGACGCTGCCGCCCGCCCCGCCGGTCCGGGCGTCGGTCTTCGGCCGCTACTGGACGCTCTACGACACCTGCGCTTGACACCAGGTGTGAGTGAGTGCATACTCACACCTGCATGACCCCTTCCGCCACCCAGACCAAGCGCACGCTGTCGACCGCCGAGGAGCGGCGCGAGGCCGTGCTCGAGGCCGGGATGACGGTGTTCGCCGAGAAGGGCTTCCTGGGCACGCCGACGACCGAGGTCGCCAAGGCCGCCGGCATCTCCCAGGCCTACCTCTTCCGGCTGTTCCCCACCAAGACGGACCTCGTCCTCGCCGTCGTCGAGCGCTCCAACCAGCGCATCGAGGAGGTCTTCCTCAAGGGCGCCGCCCAGGCCAAGGCCACCGGCGAGGAGCCCGAGGAGGTCATCGGCGAGGCCTACGGCGAGCTGCTGGAGGACCGCACGGTCCTGATGACCCAGATCCACCAGTTCGCGGCCGCGGCGTCGATGCCCGAGGTCGCCGAGGTCTCGCGCACGTTCTTCGCCAAGTTGTATGACCTGGCCCGCGAGCAGGCCGGCATGGACCAGGAGCGCGCCCACGCGTTCTTCGCCACCGGGATGCTCCTCAACGTCATGGCCGCCATCGGCGCCCAGGACGAGCACGGCGAGTGGGCCTCGACCCTGCGCGTCTGCTGACCCTCTGACCCCATGTCTCCCCGCTCCCCCTTTTTCGCCATCGAGTGAGTGACCAGTCACTCCCTCTTCCTCTCCCGTCGCACCGACCCCCGGTCCAGGAGGCCGACCCCATGACCCTCTCCCCCTCCGCGTCCCGCTCGCGCCCGCGCGCCGGCTGGACGTTTGCCATCGTCAGCGTGGCGCTGTTCATGGTCACGCTCGACAACCTCGTCGTCAGCACCGCGCTGCCGACGATCCGCGTCGACCTCGGCGCGTCGCTGGAGTCCCTGGAGTGGACGGTCAACGCCTACACCTTGGCGTTCGCCGTCCTGCTGCTGACCGGCGCGGCGCTCGGCGACCGCTTCGGCCGGCGGCGGATGTTCGGCCTCGGCGTCGGCCTCTTCACGGCCGCCAGCGCCGCGGCCGCCCTCGCGCCGACCACGGGCGCGCTGGTCGCCGCCCGCGCGGTGCAGGGCGTCGGCGCGGCGATCGTCCTGCCGCTCACGCTGACGCTGCTCTCCGAGGCGGTCCCGCCGGCCAAGCGCGGCCTGGCGCTCGGCGCGTGGTCGGGCATCAGCGGCCTGGGCGTCGCGCTCGGCCCGGTCGTCGGCGGCGCGGTCGTCGACGGGATCTCGTGGCACTGGATCTTCTGGCTGAACGTGCCGATCGGCCTGGCCGTCGTGCCGCTGAGCGCGCGCCTGCTGACCGAGTCGCGCGGACCCGCCAAGCAGCTCGACCTCCCGGGCATCGGCCTGGCCGGGGTGGGCCTGCTGGGCGTCGTGTACGGGATCGTGCGCGGCGAGGCCCTGGGCTGGACGTCGGCGACGATCGTCGGCTCGATCGGCGCCGGCGCGGCGCTGCTGGCGGCCTTCGTCGCCTGGGAGCTGCGCACCGCGACGCCGATGCTGCCGATGCGCTTCTTCCGCTCCCGCGCCTTCAGCGCCACCAACGGCACGTCGCTGGCCATGTTCTTCGGCGTCTTCGGCTCGATCTTCCTGCTGTCGCAGTTCTTCCAGACGACGCAGGGCCTGTCGCCGCTGGAGTCCGGGCTGCGCGTGCTGCCGTGGACGATCATGCCGATGTTCGTCGCGCCGGTCGCGGGCCTGATGAGCGACCGGATCGGCGCCCGGCCGCTGATGGCCGGCGGGCTGGCGCTGCAGGCGATCGCGATCGGCTGGCTGGCCACGGTGGTCACCCCGACGGTCGCCTACTCCGCGCTGATCGTGCCGTTCGTCCTGGCGGGCACGGGCATGGCGCTGGTCTTCGCGCCGGCGGCCAACAGCGTCCTGGGGTCCGTGCGGCCGGAGGAGGCCGGGCAGGCGTCGGGCGCGACGAACGCGATCCGCGAGCTGGGCGGCGTGCTCGGCGTGGCGATCCTGGCGTCGGTCTTCACGGCCCACGGTGGCTACCAGTCGCCGCAGGCCTACGTCGACGGCATGACGGCCGCGCTGCCGATCGGCGCCGCGGTGCTCGGGCTCGGCGCGCTGCTGGCGCTGCTGATCCCGGGCTCGGCGGCGCGCCACGAGGCCGCCGCGGAGGGCGTCGCCACGGCCGCGCCCGCGGCGACCTGAGCGTGCCGCGCCGGACCGCGCTCACCCCGGGCCGGGCCCGCCTCGTGCGGCGGACCCGGCCCGCGCTGTTCGCTGTTGCCGCGATCGGCGTTCGGGAACGTCGAGGCCATGCGACTTCTCCCCACCACCCTCCTCGCCGCCGGCACGCTCGCCCTGGTCGCAGCCGCGCCCACGGCGGGCGCCACCCGCACGAGCACCCGCACGCCGACGTGCCGCACCAGCAACCTCCACGTCGCGCTCGCCGCCAGTCCCGGCGGCCAGGCCGCGGGGTCGACCTTCGAGCTGCTGACGTTCACCAACACCGGCAAGGCGTCCTGCGCGATGGTCGGCTTCCCGGGCGTTTCGTTCGTGACCGGCCCCAACGGCCGTCAGGTCGGCGCCGCGGCCCAGCGGACCGCGGGCGTCGCGGTGCGGCGCGTCGTGCTGGCGCCCCGCGCCCGCGCGGTCGCCACGCTGCGCGTCGCCCACGCGGCGGACTTCCCGCCGACGCGCTGCCGGGCCCAGAAGGTCGCCGGGCTGCGCGTCTTCCCGCCGAACACCAGGACGACCGCCTTCGTGTCCCGGCGCGGGTTCGCCTGCTCGATGCGCGTCGCGCGGCAGCTGTCGGTGACCGCCGTCAGCGCCGCCTGATCCACGGATACGCGAAGGGCCCGCTCGGTGAGCGGGCCCTTCGTCGTTGCAAGTCAGTGGACCGTGCACCCTTCATCGAGATGCGGTCCCCGGGCGCCACGCCGGAGGGCGGCTCCGGTACCGGGAGCTCCCGCTGCGCCCGCCGGTGATCGCTTAAGGCTGCTTCCTTCCGGACCTGACCTGGTTCACGAGCCGTCGTCGCGCGGGACCCGGACCATCAACGCCGCCACGGCGCGCAGGCCCCGATGGCCACACCCCTCAAAAGGGGATTCGGCCTCGCTAGAGCGGATTGCGAGCGACAGGGCACCGCTACCTCCCCGCCTAGCACGGTCCGCGACGGAGTCTATCGCTGCGCGGTCGCGAGGGCGGCGACGAACTTCAGCAGCGACGACGACAGCGACGGGCCGACGTAGACGTTGCCGCCCGGAGCCGTGGTGGCCGGGACGGGCTGAGCGGGACGAGCGGACATAGAACGAAGTATTCCTGACGCGGGCGTCATCTTGTGTCGGTCGGCGCACAGACCACACGTTCGGGTGGGATGAGCGCCCGCCGGCGCGGCGCGCTCAGGCCGCGCGGGTGCGGTGCAGGCGCTCGCGCTCGTGCGGCGCCCACAGGTCCAGCTCGGGGCCCTTGGGGACGATCCCCGTCGGGTTGATCTGCGGATGCGTCAGGTAGTAGTGCCGCTTGATGTGGTCGAAGTCGACCGTGTCGGCGATGCGCGGCTGCTGGTAGAGGTCGCGCAGGTAGCCGGAGAGGTGCTCGTAGTCGGCGATCCGGCGCAGGTTGCACTTGAAGTGGCCGACGTAGACCGCGTCGAAGCGCACGAGCGTCACGAACAGGCGCCAATCGGCCTCGGTGATCTCGTCGCCCAGCAGGTAGCGGTTGGTCGCCAGGCGGTCGTCGAGCCAGTCCAGCGTCGCGAACAGCTCGTCGAAGGCCTCCTCGTAGGCCTCCTGGCTGGTCGCGAAGCCGGCGCGGTAGACGCCGTTGTTGACCGAGTGGTAGACGCGGTCGTTGACCTCGTCGATGGCGACGCGCAGGTCCTCCGGGTAGAGGTCGGGGCCGACCTCCGACCACGCGTTGAGCATCCGGACGATCTCGGCCGACTCGTTGTTGACGATCCGGTTGGCCTCGACGTCGAACAGCACCGGGACCGTCACGCGGTCCGCGAAGTCCGGATCGGTCAGCTCGTAGGCCTGCTTGAGGTAGGCGAAGCCGTTGACGGGATCGGGCCGGTCGGGGTCGAAGCGCCAGCCGCGCTCGTCGCGGATCGGGTCGACGACCGTCATCGGCAGCAGGTCCTCCAGGCCCTTGAGCTGGCGGACGATCACCGTCCGCGACGCCCACGGGCAGGCCAGCGACACGTACAGGTGGTAGCGGCCCGCCGGCGGACGCTCCATGACGGACTCACGGAACCGGCTCTCCTGGCGGACGAACCGCCCCTCGCCGTCGCTCTCCTTGCTGAACTGCGCCTTCGACATGGCGTGCACGTTAGGACACGATCCGCCCGCCGGCACGGCGCCGGCGGCACGCTGACGCGAAACGTCCACGCGCGCGGATGCCGCCTACGCGGCCTCCAGCACGAGCGTGTCCGCGGGATCCCAGACGACGTCGACCCGGCCGCCGCGCGCGATCGGCGCGCCGCCGTCCCCGAGCGTGGTCGCGATCAGCCGGATCCCCGCGCCGGCGTCCAGCAGGACGTTGGTGGTCGCGCCCAGGTACACGACGTCGACCACGTCGGCGCCCAGGCGCGCGGCGCCGTCGCCGTCCTCGCCGCCCGGGACCACGACCCGCAGCCGCTCCGGCCGCACCGACGCGAGCACATGCGCGCCGTCGGCGAACGCCCCGCCGCGGCCGCCCGGCAGCGGGACCGACAGCCGCCCGGCCACGCGCAGGTCGGCCCCGGAGACCTCGGCGGGCATCAGGTTCGACGTGCCGATGAAGCCCGCCACGAACGCGTTGGCCGGGTGCCGGTAGATCTCGGCCGACGTGCCGAGCTGCCGCAGCCGCCCGTCGCTCATCACGCCGATCCGGTCCGACATGCTGAGCGCCTCCTCCTGGTCGTGCGTGACGAACACGAACGTGATGCCCAGCTCCCGCTGGATGGCCTTCAACTCGATCTGCATCTCGCGCCGCAGCTTGAGGTCCAGCGCGCCCAAGGGCTCGTCCAGCAGCAGCAGCGCGGGCCGGTTGACCAGCGCGCGGGCCAGCGCGACGCGCTGCTGCTGGCCGCCCGAGAGCTGCGACGGCCGGCTCTCGGCCCGCGGCGCGAGCTGCACCAGCTCGAGCATCTCCCCCACCCGCCGCCGGATCTCGGCCCGGCCGACCTTCGAGCGCTTCAACCCGAAGGCGATGTTGTCGGCCACGCTCAGGTGCTCGAACAACGCGTAGGACTGGAACACGGTGTTGACGTTGCGCCGGTAGGGCGGCACGGACGTCACGTCCCGGCCGTCGAGCAGGATCGTGCCCGCGTCGGGGACCTCGAAGCCCGCGAGCATCCGCAGCGTCGTCGTCTTGCCGCAGCCCGACGGCCCCAACAACGACAGGAACTCGCCGCGACCGATCTCCAGGTCCAGGCCGTCGACCGCCACGGCGTCGCCGTAGCGCTTGGTCACGCCGCGCAGGACGGCGGGCGGCGTCGTGTCGTCGCTCATCGGTCGCTCCTGGCCTCGCGCGCGCCGAACCACGGCGGCACGCGGAACTGCGCGTCGGCGTACGGCCGCGGCGCGAGGATCCGCTGGCGGCCGTCCTGGATCTGGAAGACGAGCTGCGCCTGGCCGAGCGTCGGGTCGGGCGTCTCGTCGGGATAGGCCAGCGCGCACTGGCGCTCGTGGCCGAGGAAGTAGGAGCCGTTGACGCCGCGGTGCACGATCCGGCGCAGCTCGCGCGCGACGTCGTCGAACGCGCGCGGGTTGCCGACGCGCGCCCACGCCTGCGTCAGCAGGTGGACCTGGTCATAGGACAGCCCCGCGACCGACCGGCCCGGCGGCGACCCGTAGGTGTCGGCGTACTGCGTGGCGAACGCGCGGCCGAAGCGATCGTCGTAGGAGCCGCTGACCGTCGCCCACAGCATGCCCTCGGCGGCGTCGCCGACCAAGGGCAGGTACTCGGCGGCCGAGGGCGCGTAGACGCCGTAGATGAGGGTGTCGGTCGGCTCGGCCAGGAACTCCAGCTGGAAGCGCGCGGCCTCCAGCGGCACGAAGTGCAACAACAGCACGGCGGCGGGCTCGGTGGCGCGGATCTGGGCCAGCGCGCTGGCCCAGTCGACCTCGTAGGTCGGGACCGTGACGATCGCGTCGACCGTCCACCCCGAGCGCTCGGCCGCGTCCAGCGTCTCCGGCGACGACGCGCGCCCGCCCTGGATCGCGGTCTCGATCAGCACGACGCGCCGGTTGCGCGGCGTCCAGCCGCGCCGCTCCAGCTCGTCCAGCGTGCGCACGAACCCGCTGCCGTAGTGGATCTCGGTCGGGACCGCCTGGAAGACGTTGCCGAAGCGGTCGGGCTCGTGGGAGACCATCTGCGCCACGACCTCCGAGGTCATCGTGTTGAGGACCGGGCAGCCGTAGGCGCCGATGCGCTCGTAGGTCGCGGTCCCCTCCTCGAAGTCGTAGCCCGCCGTGATCGCGTCGACCTCCAGGTCGATCAGCCGCTGCAGCGCCGCGGTGGGGCCGCCGGCCTCGGTGATCTCGACGTCGACGACGACCTGCTCGATCGGCCGCCCGGCGATGCCGCCGCGCGCGTTGATCTCGGCGATCGCCATCCGCGAGGCGTTGGTCATCTCCAGCCCCTCGCCGCGCGACGGGCCGCCGAGCGGGAACGCCGAGCCGATCAGGTACGGGCGCGGCCGCGAGCGCGGCAGCGGCGGCGGCTTGCGATGGCGGCTGGGCACGTCGAAGCCGCGGCGGACGTGCTGGTCCAGCGCGCCGACGACGAGGCCGTCGACGCTGCGCCCGCCGCCGGGCACCGGCAGCCGGAGGATCCCGTGCTGGATGGCGATCGACGCCACGCCGGCGCGGGTGGCCTGGCCGAGCTTCTCCAGGATGTGCTCGACGTGCTTGGAGACCGTGCGCGGGCTGGTGCGCAGGTGCGCGCCGACCTCGGGGTTGTTGAGGCCGCCGGCGACGAGCGTCAGCACGTCCAGCTCGCGCAGCGTCAGGCCGTAGGGCGCCTCGATGGCCACCAACTCGACCAGCGCGGTCGCCGGCTGGTCGACCGGGCGCGGCAGCCGTTGGACGTGGACGGCGTACCAGGCGGTCGGCGTCGCCTCCTCGTCGGCCCACACGAACCGCGCGCTGCCGAGCTCCAGCGCCAGCAGCGCCCGCGCGTACTCGACGAGCGCGGGGTAGGCGTCCAGCAGCCGGCGGCCGCGGCCGTCGTTGACCTCGCGGATCCGGCCGGCCTCGTCGACCTGGGCGCTGGGCAGCACGACCTCGCCGGGGACGATCGACATCGGCTCGTACTGTGGGGTCACGGCTCGACCAGGCTATCGGCGCAGCGTGCGGCGATCTCGGCACAGGGCGCGATCGTCACGTCGTCGTGCGAGCGCAGGAACGCCACGAAGGCGTCGAGCATCGCCAGGCGGCCGGGCCGCCCGATGAACTGCGGGTGCATGGTCAAGATGTAGGTCCCGCCCAGGCGGCGCATCCCGTGGAACTCCTCCTCCCAGATCGCGCGGACCTCGGCCGCGGGCGCGATCCGCTTGACGAACGACTCGTCGCTGAACCAGAAGTGCGGCGCGTCGTCCAGCAGCCACTGCACGGGCAGCTCCACGAGGCCGGAGCCCGCGTGCCGGTAGGGCTTGATGTCGTCCATCAGGTTGGACGAGTAGGCGATGCCATGGCGTTGGAGCAGCTCCAGGGTCGCCGGGCTGAAGTCCCAGGACGGCGAGCGATAGCCGGAGATCGTCGCGCCGAGGCCCTCCAGGACCGCGCGCGAGCGGACCAGCTCGGCCTCCTCCTCGGCGGCGGTCAGGTCGGCCGGCGAGGTGTGGGTGTAGCCGTGCAGGCCGACCTCGTGGCCGCCGGCGAGGATCTCGCGCACCCGCTCGGGATAGCGCTCGGCGACCTTGCCGGGGACGAAGAACGTGGCGCGCGCCTCGTGGCGGGCCAGCAGGTCGAGCAGCAGCGGGACCGCGA
The DNA here is from genome assembly GCF_035685985.1 of Baekduia sp. Lineage (GTDB taxonomy): Bacteria > Actinomycetota > Thermoleophilia > Solirubrobacterales > Solirubrobacteraceae > Baekduia. The sequence goes on along the minus strand of NZ_DASRZV010000020.1, from coordinate 163,522 downwards.
CGCGGGCGTCGTAGGTGCCCTGCGAGAGGACGCCGGGACGGTGGGCGTTGGCCGGGTTGGAGGAGATCCAGACCTCCTCCGCGTCGAAGTCGAAGGTGAGCGCGACGTCCATCTAGATCCTCACCCCCCGGCGCTTGGAGACGGCCCGGCCGACGGCCCACGAGCCCCCGAGCACGAGCGTGACGATGGCGAGCATGAGAACGCCGATGGCGTTGACCTCCGGTGTGACGCCGACGCGCAGCATCGAGTAGATCCGCACCGGCAGCGGCTGGGTGCCGATCCCGGTGGCGAAGAAGGACGTGATGAAGTTGTCGAAGGACAACACGAACGAGAGCAGCGCCCCGGCGGCGATGGCCGGCGCGACGAGCGGCAGGATCACCAGCCGGATCGCCTGCAGCGGCGTGGCGCCCAGGTCCAGCGCCGCCTCCTCCAGCTGCCCGTCGAGGTTGGCCAGGCGGCTGCGGACGAGCACCGCGACGAACGCGAGCGTCAGCGCGACGTGCGCGGCCAGCAGCGTGCCGGTCGACAGCGGGATCGAGAGCTGGGTGAAGAGCAGCAGCAGCGCGACCGCGGTGGCGGTCTCGGGCGCGACGAGCCGCAGCAGGATCGCCGCGTCGGTCGTGCGGGCGGGCACGCGCGAGGCGCGGCGCAGGCCGATCGCCAGCGCGGTGCCCAGCGCGGTCGAGATGACGGCGGTGGCGACCGCGATCTCCAAGCTGTAGGCCAACGACGAGAGCACGTCGCCGTCGTGGGCCAGCGTGCGGTACCAGCGCGTGTCGAGCGCGCCCATGCGCACCAGCGAGCGCTCGCCGTTGAGCGAGAACACCGCCACGACGACGACCGGCAGCAGCAGGAAGGCCATCACCAGCGCGGTGACGAGGCGCAGGACGCGCGGACGCTCCCTCATGCCGCCGCCCCCGCGGTCGCCGCCGCGGCCAGCCCGCGGCGCGCGAGGCCGAACGTGAGCGCGAGCGTCGCCACCAGCAGGACGATCAACACCACCGCGAACGCCGCGCCGACGGTCTGCGCGCCCGCCTCGGTGAACTGCGAGGCGATCAGGTTCCCCGCCATGGTCGTGTTCGGGCCGCCGAGGAACTGCGCGGTGGCGAAGTCGCCGAGGACCGGCAGGAAGACCAGCAGGCAGCCGCCGACGATCCCGGGCCGCGACGCGGGCAGCGTCACGTGCGCGAACACCGCGCGCGGCGTGCCGTAGAGGTCCTTGCCCGCCTCGACGAGGCGGAAGTCGAACGTGCCGAGCGTCGCGTACAGCGGCAGGATCATCAGCGGCAGGTAGCCGTAGACGAGGCCGAGGATCACCGCCCACGAGGTGCCGAGGACGTGGACCTGGCCGAGGCCGACGTCGCCGAGCAGGTTGTTGATGATGCCGCCGTCGCTGAGCAGCGTGCGCCAGGCGTAGATGCGGACGAGGTAGTCCACCAGCCAGGGCGCGACGACGGCGACGATGATGACCGGGCCCAGGCGCCCGGCGAAGCGCACGCAGTAGTAGGCGACCGGGTAGGCGAGCGCGACGCAGATCGCCGTCGTGGCGAGGCTGAACAGGACCGTCCGCCAGACCGCGGGCAGGTTGTAGGACTGGAAGACCTGGCTGTAGTTGTCGGTGGTGAAGCCCAGGACGGGACGGCCGAGGATGTCGACCGTCCCGAACGAGAACACCACCACCAGGGCCAAGGGCACCAGGAACAGCCCCAGGAGCACGAGGGCTCCCGGGGTCAGCAGGGCGTTCCAGATGCGGGTGAAGCGCTCCACGGCGTCCGGCTCAGGCCTTGAAGCGCGACCACTGCTGGTTCCACAGCGACAGCCGCGCGCCGGTCGCCGACTCCTTCCACTTGGCGTTGGCCAGGACGTCGGCGCCGAGGTCGAGGAAGGGGTAGTCCTTGATCAGGTCGCCGTAGGCCTGGTCGCCGCTGGTCGTGCCGTTGGGGTAGCCGGTGTAGGTGACGTTCTTGGAGGAGTTCTCGGGCTTGAGGATCCAGTCCATGAACAGCAGCGCGGTCCCCGGGCTCTTGGCCTTGGCGCCGATCGACAGCGTGTCGCAGCCCATGCAGATGCCCTCCTTCGGGAACTCGAACTTGAGGTTCTCGGGCTGCTTGGAGGCCTGGATGGCGCGGAAGGCCGAGCCGGTCCACGCGTGCGACATCCAGGAGTTGCCGCCGCCGATGTCGCCCTCGATGTCGGCCGAGATCCCGCCGAGGCTCGGCTTGAGCTTGAGCAGCTCGTCGACGGCCTTGGTGACCTGCCCGCCGTCGCCGGAGACGACCGAGTCGCCGTTGCGGATCAGGCTCAGGCCGATCGTCTCGTCGACCTGGCCGATGACGTAGATCTTGCCCTTGGCCTCGGGCGCGTTCCACAGGTCGCTCCACGACCCGGCCGCGCTGGTGACCTTGTCGCTGCGGTAGAGGATGCCCGCCGGGCCGTAGCCGTAGGGGATCGAGTAGCGGTGCTCGGCCCTGTCGTAGGGCGGCGCCTGGAAGTAGCTGACGATCTCGCCGCTGTTCTTGAGCTGGGCGAAGTCGAACGGCTGCACCAGGCCGCCGGCGATCAACCGCTTGTTGTAGGCCGAGTTGGTGGTGATGAGGTCGTAGGGCAGGCCGGTGGCCAGCTTCTGGACCATCAGGTCGTCGGAGTCGAAGAACGTCAGCTTGACCTTGACGCCGTGCTCCTTCTCGAAGGCCTTGACGACCTTGGGGTCGACGTAGCCCTCCCAGGTGAACCAGGTCAGGTCGCCGTCGGCGACCGGCTTGACCTTCGGCGCGGCGCCGGAGGCCGCGCCGGCGGCGCCGCCGCCGGACGAGCCGCAGGCCGCGAGGCCGCCGGCGGCCAGGCCGAGGCCGGCCGCGAAGGTGGTCTTCAGGGCGGTGCGCCGCGTGAACGGGCGCGGGGAGCCACTCATGGCAGGTTCTCCTCAGATAGACAGGAGGCCCGAGTAGTCGAGCGTCCGGTACGGCGTCGTGCAGGGGTTCCCGTCGGCGAGCGAGACCCGGCGCTCGTCGAGGTCCATCAGGATCGAGACCGCCGTGACGTCCCGGTCGGCCTCGTCGAGGTCCGGGTCCGGGTGGCAGCACACGGCGTTGGGGAAGTTGTCGTGGTCGGCGAACGCGGCGCGGACGACGTCCTCGTCGACCGGGCCCTCGTGGGCGCCGACGAGCGTCGTCAGGCGCCGGAGGCGCAGCGGGCTGGACGGCATCAGCGAGCCGCCCGCGTCCAGGCCGGTCACCGCCGCGGCGCGGAAGTGGTTGGTGTGGCCGACGAAGCCGTCGACCGGCGCGAGGTCGTGCAGGCCCTCGGGACCGCCGGGGATCGCCTCGACGTCGACGGCGTGGCCGCCGTCGTGCGGGTCGGCGAGCAGGTAGTTGGCCGAGGAGGAGCGCGGCAGCTCGTCCAGCAGCGCGCGGGCCTCCGCGACGCTCGCGCAGTCCAGCAGCAGGCGCAGCGTCACGTGGTAGGGGACGCCCGGCGCCCCGTCGTCGCCGGGCGTCAAGAGGAAGTTGGTGCACAGGCCGAGGCCGTGGGCGTTCATCCCGGTCTTGGCCAGCAGGCCCGCCTCGACGGCCGTCACGTAGTTGGGGGCGTCGCCGTCCTGCCGGGCCTCGAGCACGACCACCGTGTCGGTCACGTGCACCAGCCAGTCCCAGTTCTGGCCGACGAGCGTGTGGCCGGACGCGGTGCGCGACGGCAGCAGCGCCAGGCCCGAGCAGCCGTCGGTCGCGCGGGCGGCCAGGCCCTCGCGGACCCAGGCGGCGGCCATGACCTCGGTGCGCGCGTTGAGCGTGACGATGTCCTCGGGCTCGACGCCGGCGCCCGCGGCGATCCCGGCCATCTCGTCCAGGCAGCCGGGCGCGTGGGTCGTCAGCGCGGGCAGGTAGCGCTCGGCCGCCGTGCGCGCCCGCGCCCAGCTCCAGCCCGCGTGGGCGGCGAAGGCGCGCTCGTAGCCCTCCAGCGAGCGCTGGACCCGCGCGCGGGCCGCGGCCCCGTAGGCGCGGCCCCGCTCGAAGGCCGAGCCCGAGACCTGGACGTGGTCGTAGGGCACGGCGCCTAGCCCACCTTGTGCGGCTCGGTGATGTAGATCTTGTTGCGCTCCGGATCGTAAAAGGACCGGAAGCGGTACCACGTGCCGCTCGGATGGTGCCAGTCGCGGATCCCGTCGCCGGTCCACTCGACGTGGCCGTCCAGCTCGGCGATCGCCGCGTCGAGGTCCTCGACGGCGAACGAGAACGACTCGAAGCCCGGAGGGCTGTCGTCGCTGTCGTCCCCGTAGAGGCGCGGGTGCTCGCCCTGGCCGGGGAAGAAGTACAACGTGACGTCGCCGGCCTGGACGGCGAACCAGCCCGGCTCGCGCTCGAACAGGTACGGCAGGCCGAGCGTGCCGTGGTAGAAGTCGGCCATCTTCTCGACGTCGACGCAGAACACGTCGATGTTGTCGAAGCGGCCCAGCGTCACGGCCATCGCTAGACGCCCCGCTCCAGCGGCGCCTCGCGCGTGTTGACGCCCGCGATCATCCCGCCGTCGACGACGTAGGTCTGCCCCGTGCAGAACGACGAGCGGTCGGAGGCGAGGAAGAGCGCCATCTCGGCGATCTCCTGCGGCGTGGCGATGCGGCCCAGCGCGTGCCAGCGCTCGACGCGGGCGCGCAGCTCGGCGCCGTCGGCGGCCTCGGCGTAGAAGCTCTCCACCATCGGCGTGGCGACGTAGCCGGGCGCGATCGCGTTGACGCGGATCCCGTCGGGCGCGGCCTCGATCGCGGCGGCGCGCGTGAACGAGAGGATCGCGCCCTTGGCGGCGCAGTGCGCGGCGACGCCGTGCTCGGCCCAGTGGGCGAAGGTGCCGGACATCGTCACGATCGCGCCGCCGCCGAGGCGGCGCATGCGCGGCAGCGCGGCGCGGACCGTCAAGAACGTGCCCTTGACGTCGATGGCCATGATCCTGTCCCAGACCTCGGGCGTGGTGCCCTCGATCGTGGCGCCGAACAACCCGCCGGCCTGCGCGACGACGACGTGCGGGCCGCCGAGGTCCTCCGCGGCGGCGATCAGCGCGTCGACGTCGGCGGCGTCGGTGACGTCGCAGCGGACCCCGGTCGCCCGGCCGCCCGCGGCCTCGATCGCGCCGACCGCCTCGGCGAGCGTCGGCTCGTCGATGTCGCCCAGCACGACCTGCGCGCCCTCGCGAGCCAGCAGCTCCGCGATCGCCCGCCCGTTCCCCTGCGCCGCGCCGGTGACGACGGCGATCTTCCCTTCAAGCTCCACGACGGTCCTTCCCCTTGCGGTCTGATCTCCCGCCGACGCCCACCGTGGGGACGAGCGCCGACGAACGGCATTCTGCGGTCCCACGGCCCGCGAACGCCATACGCCGGTTGACGTACCACCACCGCCACGGCCCACGAACCCGCCGCAAACCGGCCCTCCGCCCCCGACAAGCCCCGAATCCCGCCCTCCAGCTAAACTGACCCAGCTCTGAGGGCGCGTAGCTCAGTGGGAGAGCGCTCGCTTCACACGCGAGAGGTCGCAGGTTCGAAACCCGCCGCGCCCATCCTGGAAGGCCCCGCTCAGCGGGGCCTTCCGCGTTTGGGCGTTGATGCTCGCGGAGGCGAAATCCCGTGCGTTGGCCGAAACGTTGGCCGAAACTCGGGTCATGCGGGCAGGGTACCGCCGCTTGCGTCCGCCGGACGCTTCACAACGGGCCACGTGCTACACCCTGCCAATGTCGTCTGCACACGGCGCTGTGCCAGCCGTTGGCCCTGATCTGGTCACCGCCCGCATGGCCGAGATCGAGACCAGCCTCCAGGATCGATCCGAGCGCATCGTCGCACCGACCGCGCCGCTCCACAGCGACATACTCGAACGCATCGGCACCGGTCTGGAGGGCGCGGAGGCTGCCGCCGCGATGCGCGGCTACCTCGAGCGCCTGGAAGATGCGATGAAGGAGATCGCATCACGGCACAGCCGCATGTACTGGCTTCACCTGACCCGCCGCCTCCCGCCAGAGCCTCTCGGAGATAGCCGACCCTGGACAGTGACCCTCTACCGGCGCGTGCTGACACTCGCTGTGTTGAAGCACGGCCTTCCTGGCTTGGAAGGCGACTTCAACGTGATCGACGCGAGCGACGGGCGCATGGTCGTGCCTCGGAAACTGACGGATCAGGATGTGGTCGACGCTCGCGCCCTCGAGTACCTGGCGTACGAATTCAACCACGCAACATCGGCATTCCGGCGGATCGGCAAGGGCGCGGTACTTCGTGTTATTGACGGTGATCTGCGCGCCATCGCAACTGACGACGTGCAGGCGAAGATGGTGGCGTATGACGCGCGGGTCGCCGCTTCCGGCACGCTGTCGAGCTCGCACGGAGCGGCGGTCGACGTTGACACCTTCCCGGAACCCGGACCGAGCAGCCCTATGCCATTTGCCGCTTGGGGCCTCGTGTCCAATGCGCTGCGCGAGCCGGCGGAGAAGCTCGTGGACTTCGCCCGCGTCCGGTTCGACGGGCCGCCGAATCACATGCCGGCCCCGTTCGTCCTTGACCACTCGCGCGAGGTGCTCGTGCGATTTGAGGACGCGATGCGGGACGCGATCGGCGCAACGCCCGACGCCCTCCTGGCATCGCTGTTTGGGTTGTGCACCCACATGCTCAAGGGCCTGCGGAACGAGCCTCGGCTTGCCCACCAGATGTTCAACGTTGGGTACTACGGCGTCAGCGTCGGCTACCACTACGACGGTGTTTGCAAGAACGTGGCGGACTACGTCATCGCCTGGTGGCAGCGGTTCCTCGACGAAACCATCGATCACCCCTCGGCCTTGACGATCGTCAAGGATGCCTTCGAGGCGCTCACTTACTCAAGCGACGACCTCCGCGACATCGATCTATGGAACCGCTCGCCCTTTCGTCTCATCCTCGCCAGCGACGACCAGCGTGTGTTCGACTTCAGCGCCATCGTCGAGATGACCGCTGGGCTCTTCGAAGCAGTCGGCTCGATCCCCGGAGATCCAGATAGCGTCAAGGGCAGCGGCTTCGAGCAGGAGATCAGCCGACGAGCCATTGCCGCCGGACTCACTCCGTGGAAGACGGGGCGCGTTAAGCTCGCTGACGGAACCGAGCGCGAGGTCGACGCGTCGTTCGTCGCCGGAACCACACTTTGGCTCGTGGAATGCAAGGCCATAGCGCAAACCCCGCGGATCGAGGCAGGGGACTACGCAGCTCTCAAGAGCCGGTGGGAGCGCCTCGAGAAGCATGTACGACAAGCGCAGACGCTGGCGGCGTTCGTCGCCACGAATCGCAAGGGCACCAACTTCGAAGTACCAGCGGTGGTCGAGAACGTCGAGTACTGCGTCTGCACCCCCGCACCCGAATGGATTCCTTCAGACGAGCCGGATCTTTGGCTGACACCGGAGATACCGCGGATCTGCACTCCCGATGAGTTGTTGATCATCTTGCAACGAAGCCGTGGCGCTTAAGCTTCGCCGGTGTCGAACGTCGTCGCGATCTACGCCGGAGCTGTTGGTACCGGGAGCCTCGGTTGGCAGATCTATAGAGAACGTCGTCGCCTACGGATCGACGTCGGGGTCGAGTTCGAGCACAGCGCCGAGCCGGTGCGGGCGCCGATGGTCTCCTGGGGGGAGGACCCCAAACGAGACCCCATCGAGTCGCAGCTCACGCTGATCGTTGTCAATCGTGGCGAGACGATCGAGTGGGTCCGCAGCGTCTGGATCGAAGACGCCGCCGAGACTGCGGGCTACGACTTCGAGGACCGAATGGGTGGCGACAAGGAGCTGAAGCCGCGTGCCCGCGTCTTGGCTCGCGTAGCCATCGACGACCTGCCGTTTGATCCGTCCGGAGGCTTCTACGGCAATGTGCGACTTGCGTCGGGTCAGCTCGTCCGATCTCAGCTCCAGCATCTCGATGAGGTCATCCTCGAGCACGTCGCGGATTGGAATCGCACCACCGAAACCTGATCCTCCTGCCGTGAGCCCGCGAGCCGCAGCAGGCGACCGGCCACGCTGAGATACTCGCGCGCTTGCGCTACTCAGTCGAGCTTGACCGCAGTCACATCGCGTCTCTCAGCGGCTCAACGTTGGCCGGGATCACCGAGCTTGTGTGGAACGCGATCGACGCAGATGCGCAGAAGATCGTGATCGAGATCCTGCGCAACGAAGCCGACGGCGTCGTTGGCTACGCCGTCCAAGACGACGGGCACGGCATCACGCCGGAGTTCGCGCGCGAGTACTTCTTGAAGCTGGGAGGTTCCTGGAAGCACCTCGCGGCGAGATCGCCCGGCGACCGTCCTTTGCACGGCAAGCTCGGGCAGGGACGATTCAGCGCCTTCGATCAGGGCGGTTTTGCGAAGTGGACGTCCGTGGCGAACGTCGACGGCGAGAACTTCGAGACCGTCATCGAGGTGTCGGCAGATGACATCGACGTATGCGACATCTCGGAGCCGTCACCCACCACGCGGCCGACCGGGACGCGGGTGGAGCTACAAGGTCTGGGCCAGCCGGTCCGCGGACTCGACGGTGTGGCCCCGCGACACCAGCTCATGACGAAGCTAGCGCTCCCGATCGAGGCATACGGCTTGACGATTGTGTTCGACGGCGAGCGTCTGGACCCGTCCGAGATCCAGAACTACAGAGCCGACTACACGCTGGAAGCCGTCGGCGATCAGGCGGTGTCGATGACGGTCATCGAGTGGTCTGTCAGCGCCCGACGCAGCTTGTTCCTGTGTAACGGCGCGGGCATCGCCTTGCACGAGATGGATCCCGGATTCCGGGTCTCGGACTTCCGGTACTCCGCGTACCTTAAGTGGGACGGCTTCGTTGCCCAACTCAATGAGCTCGACGTCATCGAGATGGGCCACGGCACTGCCAAGGTGGTCCTTGACGCGAGCCGTGAACGGCTGCTCCAGCATTTCGAAGATCGTCGGGGTGAACGGCGGCGCCATCTCGTGACCAAGTGGCGGGACGAAGGCGTTTACCCGTTCGCGGGCGAGCCGGCGACCGCCGTCGAGGAGGCAACGCGCGACACCTTCGATCTCGTGGCGCTCCAGGCGTCCGACATCATCAACTCGGGTCGTGGCCAGGCAAAGAAGTTGTCTCTACGTCTCCTGCGCGAGGCGCTTGAGCGCAGCCCTGGCGCCCTGCATCACGTCCTGCGCGATGTCTTGAACCTGGACGATGAGAAGGTTTCCGAGCTATCCGCCCTGCTCGAGAAGACGCCGCTCGCCAGCGTCATCGCGGCCTCCACAGCGATCGCCGACCGCTTGGAGTTCCTTCAAGGCCTGGCCGCGATGACGACCAGCCCCGATTGGAAGAAGCTCATCCTCGAGCGGTCCCAACTCCACAAGGTTCTAGAGAAGGAGACCTGGGTGTTCGGCGAGGAGTACGCGCTCGCTGCTAGCGACAAAGGCCTGACCGATGTACTGGCCCGGCATGTCCAACTTCTCGGTCGTGACGCTCCCGCGGACAACTCTGCGGTCGTCGATGCCGAGGGCCATCGTCGGATCGTCGACTTGATGTTCAACGCTCGTATCCCACAGGGCGAGAACCAACGACACCACCTGGTGGTCGAGTTGAAGCGTCCGAAGGTGGAAGTCGGACCGACCGAGCTCGAGCAGACAAAGAACTACGCACTCGCAGTTGCCAAGGACGACCGCTTCAACACGTCCAGCACGCGCTGGGAGTTCTGGGTGGTATCGAGCGGCGTTAAGGGAACCGCCGACGAGGACCGTCGACAGAAGAACAAACCGTTCGGGCTCGCCGTCGAATATGAGTCCCACCAGATCCAGATCTGGATCAAGACCTGGGCAGACATCTTGCAGGAAGCCGAACACCGCTTGAAGTTCGTGCAGGCAAAGCTGGGCTACTCCCCAGGTGATCAGGAGGCACTCGACTACCTCCGTCACAAGCACGCAGAACACCTCCCGGAGGTGATGCTCGACGTTGGCACGGACGGCGGCTCCGGGACGGACGCCGAAGTGGACCGGCCAGACGGCCCCGAGTCTTAGCCGTTCGGCCCGGCCACGGGGTGATGCCACTGTTCTGCCCCGTTCCGGACTGACTCTTCGCGGCCGAGGCCAACACGCCGGTGAAGACGTGGCCGCGGCGCGCGACCTCTGGGAGCAGGACGGCACGCGCGTGTTCGGCTGCGCGCTCGCGGCGCGCGCCGCGGTTGAGATGGAGACGCTCGCCGGGATCGACAGCACCACGAACGCGGGGCTCCTCCGCGACATCGATCAAGGCAATGGCCTTATCAGCGGATCGGTGCTGGTCGTCGACGAGGCCGGGATGGTCGGCTCGCGCACCATCGACCGCCTCGCACAACACGCCGCAGCCACCGATTCCAAGCTGGTGCTCGTCGGCGACGACCGCCAGCTCCCTGAGATCGACGCCGGGGGAGCGTTCCGGCGACTCGCGGACGAGCTGGGAGCGATCGAGCTGCACCAAGTCCACCGACAAGCCCAGCCGTGGGATCGAGAGGCCCTCCACGAACTCCGCCATGGCAAAGTCGCGGCATGGGCCGCGGCCTACCGCGATCACGGGCGTCTCGTCTCCCGGCCCACAGCCGAGCAGCTACGCACCACGCTCGTCGACGACTGGTGGGAGACGGCACGCCGACCCGACGCAGGCGATGCGGTCATGATCACCCACCGCCGCACCGACGTCGCCGACCTCAACGCGCTCGCGCGACCGCATGCACCGCGACTGCCGCCTCGGTGACGAGGAGGTCCGGACCGACCGGCGCGCCTTCGCCGTCGGCGAGCCTGCGAGCTTCGACCTCGACGAAGCGCGCGTCGCCGTGCTCGGTCCAGACGAGCGGACGCGCCGCGTCCTCGGGGCCCGGCCCGCGTCCCTTCATCCCGTGAGGCGTGGACACGTGAGGCCGTGGCACTCATCGGTCGCGACGCGCCGACGCTGGACTCGTCTCTACCACTGCCGCGCATTCATGACGTCGGGATCGCGCTCTGAGACTTCAGCACCTCCCTTCGGGGTCGTCCGGAAGGTCAGACGACGGCGTCTCGACGCCGAGCCGGTCGCGGAACTCGACCAGCTCGCGGATCGTCGCGAGGATGCGCTCGTTGCGAGCGACCGCGTCCACGGACTGTGGCGCCACGGTCTCGCTCTGCTTCCACGCGATCGCTGAGGAGATCAGCGCGAGGACGACCTGCGCCGTCACCCGCTCGTAGGTGAAGGCGTCAACGAGGTGGACGGCCTCGATGACCTCGTCGCGCTGGTCGGGCGGGAACGCCAGATCGCACGCCTCGCGCAGCTTGCGCTCCGCGGTCTGGCGCAAGATCTCGCGCAGGTAGTCAGGGACGACGACAGCGCCGCCCCGGGACGGGATAGCGTCCGGGCTGCTCATGGAGTTACGGCTCCTTGGGCCATGCCCCCGGGCCGCGCCAACGGTCGCGGGGGCGCTTTTTCAGTTCGGCGGAGAGATGGCTCTCCTCAAGGCCCTAGGGTGCGGCGCCCCGAAACTCGCCCCCACCCAGCGGCAGGATGTCCGCATGGCGACTCAGCGCCAGCTCGCGCTCTCACGACTCCATCGCGTCAGCGCCCCGGTCTCGTCGACCAAGAGCGGATCCACGAACGCGATCACGCCGGCGAGCAGCTCCGTCCAGAGTTCCGGCGGCGGCGCGAGGTAGGACATGCGTTGCACCATCGCCGCGTAGGACTGCTGGCGATCCGGCATGTGCGCCAGCGCCTCGGCCAGCGGCAGGACCGCCTGCCCACGATGTCCCGCGACGTCGCGGATGTGCCCCAACAACTCGGCGGCCTCGAAGTCGAAGCGCCGGCTGCACACCCACAGGTCGGCGAAGTCCCGGTCGCGGGTGCTCGTCTCGCGACGCTGCATGGCGGTGACGATCTTCTCCGCCAAGTTCAACTCCAGCGGGTACGCCCGCAGCTGCACGTCCGGCTGGTCGATGACCGACTCCAGCGCGATCGTCGTCGACCTCCCCGGGTCGCCGAAGGAGATGTCCAGCGCGAACGGGATCCGCGCTCTGCCCAGGCCGGCGACGAGCTTGCAGCGCACGCCCTGGTACTCGTCGCCCTCCCGCATGACCTCGGTCCTGATGCTGGTCGGATCGATCACGATCCCGTCGTCCGGGTCCGGAACCAGCGAGCAGATCCCGGCGATGACGTCGCGCACGTGCTCAGCATCGTTGGCGACACCATGGGTCGAGAGGTCCGCGTCCTGGGTCATGCGACGCACGCCGCTGGCGGCCATCAGCATCCCGCCCTTGAGCACCATCCGCTCCGCGTAATCCGACGCTGCCAGCCGCCGCAGGAACGACTCGACCGCGTAGACGACGAGCAACGGCTGCGTGTTGCCACCGTGCGCAGCGCGGGCTCGCGCCTGCAAGCTCCTGAACACCTCGACGCCATGGTCGCTCAACTGAGCAACGCCTCCAGCGCGGGCGTCAGCTGCGCGGCGCCTCCGACCTCCCGCGCGATCTCGGCCAGCCGCGCTGGCTGCGCGTCGGCGCGGTCCAGGTACCGGCGCAGCGCGTGCAGGGCCACGTCACGCCCGACCCAACGCGACATCCGCATCGCATCGACGATCGATCGCTCAGCGGAGTAGATCCAGAACAACTCATCGGCGTCGGTGCGATGCTGCTCGCGCCCGACATCGAACGTTCGCGCATCAAAGACATGAACTTGGATGGCCGGCTGATCGATCGAAGGCCGATACGCGCCGCGCGGAACGGCGACGTGGATCCGCTCAGGGACCTCGTCGGTCAGATCCCAGAACGCCAGCGCCGAGTTCAGGCAGATCGCCCCACGCGGCACCCGCGCCGACACCACCGCCAACCCGGAGGACATCCCCATCCCAGCGCCGGGGAGCTGCACGACCCCGCGCCCGACCGCGGTCAGCTCACCGGCCTCCCGCATCCGATGCAGCGTGCTGCGACTCACCCCCGCGGCCACGGCCTCGGAGATGCGAAACGGCCGCTCCCCGAACCGCTCCCGCAAGATGTCGACCTGTCTCACGATGGAACAAATGCTACGCATGGAACGCATCCATGTGCAGCTTTTGTTTCACGTTGGCCGGTCACGCACCGCCGGCGATGAGCGCATCGAACGCCGCATGCTGCGCCTCGCGCGGCCGGCGCTTCATCACACGAGCGTAGATCTGCAACGTCGTGCTCTCATCGGCGTGCCCGACCTGGGCCATCACGTAGGGCAGCGGGTGCCCCGACTCCAGCAGCAGCGAGATGTATGTGCAACGCAGGGCGTGCGGTGTGATGCCCGCCGCGAGCGCCGCCCTGCCCGCTGCGAGGCGAAGCTCGTCCGCCCGAACGCGGCCGTCGGGAACACCGGGGCATCCACTCCGAAATCGCCCAACACCGTGCGGTAGCTGCGCAGCTCGTCGACCACCCACGGTGAAAGCTCGACCTCACGCACGCCGGTCGACGTCTTGGCGTCTTGGCGTCCTGCCCGGCGCTTGTCGAGATTGACGTCGCGCCACGTCAACCCGCACATCTCCGAGACCCGCAGGCCCGAGCCGACAAGGACCGCGATCATCGTCCGGCGCAGCAGCACCACCGGCCGGCCTCGGGTGGCGCGCTGGTAGAAGTACCACGCCGAGCCGCGAGGGATGTTGTAGTCGTTCTCGATGTCGATGTAGGTGAGCCCTCGCTCGTCGCGCAGGTGCTTGACCCACAGCGCACGCTCGCTCGAGCGCACGCGGTCATGATCGAGCTGCTCGGCCGCCTGAAGGAGCGACTGCACCTCGTCGGCTTCCAGGAACGGCCGCCGAGGCCGAACCGCCTTCAGCCGCCGACGACGACCGCGGGCGGGGTTCGCACTGAGGATCTCGTGGTCGACCGCGACATCGAGCATCGTGGCCAGCAGCCCGAGCGTCTTGTTGATGGACTCGTTGCCGAGCGGACGGACACGGGTACGCCGTCGCGAACTCGTGGAACGTCTGCGCCTCCGGTCGCGGCTTGTCCCCGGCCTTCACCGGTGGCGTCCAGACGCCGGCACGGATGCGGGCGAGCACGTCCTCGCGCTCCCGGTTCGCTCGCGCGCGCGTCCAGCCGTCCTCCTGGGTCCCGAGCCGCACACGGTGCCGCTCGCCGCCGGCCGTCACGCGCAAGGAGTAGGTGATCAGCCCGTCGTGGCGCTCGTACTCCACCACCGCGCCTCTAGGCGGACGTGCCATGCCGCACCTCCCCGAGTCGCGGCCGCACCGGCAGCAGCCCCGCCGACCGTGCCGCCCGCTTCTTCCTGGCCTTCCGCTGCTTCACATCAGGTTGTAGCTCTTGGAGGTCGAAGCTCGCCCCCTCGGCCAGCGCCCGCACGCGCGCGGCAACCGTCCGCGCCTCGAAGCGGATCGGCGCGCGCGACCCCGACCCAAGACGGAACGTCCCAAGGCTCGCGGCGTGGTCGTACGCCCACCCGGCCTCGACGTGCAGCACCGCCGCCACCTGGGCGACGGTGAGCAGCCGCGGCGTCTCGCCGACGCCGGCCGCAGCCAGGAGCAGTTGCTCCAGTGGTTCGATCGGGATGTCGGCGTCGAGGCGCACGGGCCTACAACCCCAGTCGACCGACCGACCCGAACACCCTCGCCCTCGTCGCCCGAGGGTTTCGGCCAAAGCGCGATTCTCTGGCCGAAACCCACCCCAGAAGGCCGCAAAATGCTGAATCAGCGCTCCTCGCGAGCGCGATCTCAGCGGCGAATTTGCCTGCAAACGAGGCACTACGCCGTCCGTCCAATGTCGGATTCACACGCGAGAGGTCGCAGGTTCGAAACCCGCCGCGCCCGGGCGCCGAGGGGCGTCCCGCACCGCGGATGGGGACTCTTCCCCATTGTCCTGGACCTGCCGCTACGGGAGTGTTCGTCGAATGCCTCACGCCGATGTTCCCGGGGACTCGCGGTTCAAGACCTCGTTGATGCACCTGCTCCTGACCTGGACGCCGCTGCGCTTCCGCGTCGTCCACGAGCGGGCGCTGGGCGTCGCGCACTCCCTGCGGCGGGCGGATCGGCGACGGCGGGAGCGCCGGGGCGACTGGTCGCGGTCCACGCCGGCGCTGTTCGGGATGGACGTGCGGCTGGGCACGCTGCTGGGTCGGGACGGGACGTTCGTGGAGGCCGGCGGCAACGACGGCTTCACGCAGTCCAACACCTACTACCTGGAGCGCGCGCTGGGCTGGACCGGCGTGCTCGTGGAGCCGGTGCCGAGCCTCGCGCGGCTGGCGGAGGCCAACCGGCCCGACTCGCGCGTGGTCTGCGCCGCGCTGACCGACCCGGCGGGCAGCGGCCAGACGCTGCGCATGCACTTCGCGGGCCTGATGTCGATCATCTCGGGCGCGCGCGGAGACGAGCGCTCCGACCAGGAGTGGACCGACAAGTACTTCGAGGGCAACCCGGGCGGGCGGTACGCGTTCGACGTCCCCGGGATCACGCTGTCGGAGGTGCTCGACGCGGCCGGGGTCGGCGAGATCGACCTCCTCTCGCTCGACCTCGAGGGCTACGAGCCCTCCGCGCTCGCCGGCCTGGACTGGGACCGCCACGCGCCGCGCTGGCTGCTCGTCGAGGCCCACGACGACCAGGCGCGCGAGACGATCACCGCCATCCTCGGCGACCGCTACGTCCTGGCCGGGCGCTTCTCGGAGATGGACGACCTGTACCACCGGGCCGACGTCGTCGCCCCGGCCCTCGACGCGGTCACCGAGCGCACGGACGCCGCCGCCGATGACGACGCCGCCGGCGGCGCGGAGGCCGCGCGCTTCCAGCGCGCCGGCGCCGCCGAGCCCCCGCGCTGAGCGCTCACCACGGGTCGACGAAGCGCCCCGACCACGCGGTCTCCCCGGCCGCGCGCAGCGTCGCGGCGACGATCCCGCGCGTCTCGGCCGGGTCGATCACGTCGTCCAGCTCGAAGAACGTCGCCGCGTTGATCGCCGCCGCGTTGGCCTGCGCGGCGGCGGTCAGCTCGCGCACGCGCGCCTCGCGCTCGGCGTCGTCGGCGATCGCCTCCAGGTCGCGGCGCATCGACAGGCGCACCGCGCCCTCCAGGCCCATCGGCCCGAGGTGCGCGCTCGGCCACGCGACGGTCAGCAGCGGCTCGTGCAGCGAGCCGCCGACCATCGCCTGCGCGCCCAGCCCGTAGCCGCGCCGCAGCACGACCGCCAGCAGCGGCACGCGCAGCGCCGCGCCCGCGACCAGCAGCCGCGACGTGTGGCGCACCAGCGCGGTCCGCTCGTGCTTGGGCCCGACCATGAAGCCGGGCGTGTCGACCAGCGAGACGATCGGGATCCCGTAGGCGTCGCACAGCTGCAGGAAGCGCGCGGCCTTGTCGGAGGAGTCGGCCATGATCGCGCCCGCGTAGTACTTGGTGTTGTTGGCGATGATGCCGACCGGGCGGCCCTCGATGCGGCCCAAGGCGGTGACCATCTCGGGCGCGAACCTCGGCCGCAGGACCACGACGCTCCCGGAGTCGCACAGCCCCTCGATCACCGGAACCACGTTGTAGGCCCGGCGCCCGCTCTCGGGGAGCATCTCGATCAACTTGGATTGGTCGGGCGCGCTCCACCCGTCGACGAACGGCCGCGTGAAGAACCCCAACAACTTCTTGGCGACCGCCACCGCCTCGGCCTCGTCCTCCACCACGACGTCGACCACGCCGTTGGGCTCCTGCACGTCCATCGGCCCGACGTCGTCGGGCGCGACCTCGCCCAGCCCGCCGCCCGCGATCATCGCCGGCCCGCCCATGCCCAGCGACGCGCCGCGCGTGGCGACGATCAGGTCCGAGCACCCGGCGATCACCGCGTTGCCCGCGAAGCAGCGGCCGTGCACGATCGCGATCCGCGGCACCTTCCCGCTCAGCTTCGCCCACAGCGCGAACGCGCGCGTGTGCAGCCACGAGACCGCCGGGAAGTCCGTGTCGCCCGGCCGCCCGCCGCCGCCCTCGGCGAAGAAGACCACCGGCAGGCCCATCCGCTCGATCAGCTCGAACAGCCGGTCCTTCTTGTCGTGGCCGGTCATCCCCTGCGTCCCGGCCAGGACCGTGTAGTCATAGGCCATGACCGCCACCGGCACGTCGTCCACGCGCGCCGTGCCCGCCAGCAGGCCGTCGGCGGGCGTGCGCTCGTACAGCTCCCGCAGCGGCCGCCGCGCGCGCTGGGCGGCGATCGCGAAGCGCCCGTACTCGACCCACGAGCCCGGGTCGACCAGGTCCTCCACGTTCTCGCGCGCGGTGCGCCCGCCGGCCTCGTGGCGCCGCGCGACCGCCTCGGGCCGCGCCGCGTCCTCGGTCAGCGCGCGCCGCGCGAGCAGCTCCGCCAGGTCGTCGGCCGGGGTCGGGGCGTCGCTCATGCCCCGCACCCTGCCAAAGAACGCTCCAACTATGCTCGCGGCCATGGCCGACTACGGGCACGAGCCGCAGTTCGGGATCTTCGTCACGCCCGACGCCGCCCAGGCCGACGCCGTCCTCGCGCTCGCGCGGCTGGCCGACGCGGTCGGCCTGGACCTCGTCACCTTCCAGGACCACCCCTACCAGGCGAAGTTCCTGGACACGTGGACGCTGCTGTCGGTCGTCGCGGCGCAGACGACGCACGTCCGCGTCGCGCCCAACGTCCTCAACCTGCCCTTGCGCCCACCTGCCGTCCTGGCGCGCGCGGTCGCGTCGCTGGACCGCCTCAGCGGCGGGCGCGTCGACCTCGGGCTCGGCGCGGGCGCGTTCTGGGACGGCGTCGCGGCCATGGGCGGCCCGCGCCGGACGCCGGGCGAGGCGGTCGACGCGCTGAGCGAGGCGATCGAGATCCTGCGCGCGCTCTGGGACACGTCCCAGCGCAGCGTCCGCCAGGTCGGCGAGCACTACGCGATCGTCGGCGCCCACCCCGGCCCGGCGCCCGCCCACGACGTCGAGATCTGGGTCGGCGCCTACAAGCCGCGGATGCTGCGCCTGACCGGCACCCAGGCCGACGGCTGGCTGCCGTCGATGGGCTACATCGAGTTGGAGGACATCCCGGAGGCCAACGCGCGCATCGACGACGCGGCGGCCGCCGCGGGCCGCCCGCCGAGCGCGATCCGCCGCATGCTCAACCTGCTCGCCGGCGGCCTGGAGCCTGAGCGGCTGGCCGAGCTGAACCTGCGCGACGGGATCAGCACCTTCATCCTGGCCGCGTCCTCCGACGACGACGTGCGCCGCTTCGCCGAGGAGACCGCGCCCGCCGTGCGCGAGCTGGTGCTGGCCGGCGAGAGCCGTCCGCTCGCGGGCGCCGGCGCGGGCGCCGCCCGGCCGGTGGTCGTCGAGTCCACGCCGCTGGCCGCCGACCCCACGCCGCCGCCCGCGCGGCGCCTCTCGGCCGAGCAGGCGTGGGACGAGGCCACGCGCCCGACCGCGCGCGGCGCCGACGCCGGCGAGACGGGCGCGCGCCGCTACACGCCCGACCAGCAGGCCGCGGGCCGCCACCTGATCGACGTCCACGACCACCTGCGCGCCGAGCTGGACCGCCTGCGCGAGATCATCGAGCAGGTCGCCCGCGGCGAGACCGACGCGACGACCGCCCGGCAGCACATCACGCGGATGACGATCCGCCAGAACAACTGGACGCTGGGCACGTTCTGCGAGACCTACTGCCGCGTCGTCACCCAGCACCACACGCTCGAGGACCGCTCGGTCTTCCCGCACCTGCGCCGCAGCGACCCCGCGCTCCAGCCCGTGCTCGACCGCCTCGAGGCCGAGCACGTCACGATCGCCGACCTGCTGGAGCGCGTCGACCAGGCGCTCGTGTCGCTCGTCGCGCCCGGCGGCGACGGCATCGCGAACGTCAACGCCACCGTCGACCTGCTCACCGACGCCCTGCTGTCGCACTTCTCCTACGAGGAGCGCGAGCTGATCGAGCCGCTCGCGCGGCACGGCTTCTACTAGGGCTGGGCCGCGGCCCCGCCCGCCAGCTCGGCCCGCTCGCCGATCGCCAGCCAGCGGAAGCGGTCGCGCACGCCCGCCGGCGCCGCCGCCAGCTCCGCCTCGATCGCCGCCCGGCCCTCGCGGAAGTGCTTCCAGCCCTCGTAGTGGATCGGGATCGCCTGGCGCGGCTCGATCAAGGACACCAGCTCGACCGCCTCGGCCGCCGTCATCGTGTAGCGCAGCGGCCCGCTGATCGGGAAGCGCACGCCGCCGAGGTGCAGGATCGCGGTGTCGACGTCCAGCCTGCGGGCGACCTCGCGGACGCCGTCGTAGAGCACGGTGTCGCCCGAGATCCACAGCACGCCGCCCTCCTGGCCCTCCCACCGCAGCGCGAAGCCGATCACGTCGCCGACGATCGGGCGGCTGCCGGGCGGTCCGTGGCGGCACGGCGTGGCGGTGATCTCCAGCTTCGGCGCGCCGTCCTTCTCCAGGACCGTGGTCTGCCAGTCGGTCAGGCCGCGCGCTCCGGACAGGCCGTCGCCCGCGAGCCGCCGCGCGCCGGACGCGGTCGTGACGACCGTCCCCAGCGTCGGCAGCAGCGCGCGCCCGGCCGGATCGAGGTTGTCCCCGTGGTGGTCGTGGCTGAGCAGCACGCCGTCGATCGCGCCGAGCTCCTCGCGCGTGAGCGCCGGGCCGGCGAGCTTCTTGGAGGCCGTCCCCCACCCGAACCGGTAGTTGGCGCCCGGAGGGTCGAACGTCGGGTCGGTCAGCAGCCGCCATCCGGCGACCTCGATCAGGAGCGTCGGACCTCCGACATGCGTGAGCGCGATCGCGTTGGTGGCCGCCGCCTCGCCGGTCATGATGCGGACCCTACGCATCGCGGACATCCGTCCGCAAACCGTTGATACCAGCACGTTGCTGCCGTCTATCCGATCGATGCCCGTAGCCCTGCCGAAGTCGTCGCCCGCGTTCCTGGTGGGTCTGCTCGCGGTGCTCGTCGCCGCGCCGTCCGCCTACGCGGCCGGCAGCGCCGCGCGCTCCAAGGACGCGTGGAGCCACGTGAGCCCCGGCGGCGCGCGGCGCACGCCCGCCCAGCCGCTGGTCGCGCCGCGCCGCTACGCGGCGTTCACGCTCGACCAGAGCGCGCTGGCCGGCGTCCTGAAGGCCGCGCCCGCCGAGCGCCGTCGGGCCGCCGCGCCCGCCTCCGGCGCGGGCCTGACGATCTCGGTGCCGACGCCCGACGGCGGCTTCGAGCGCTTCGACGTCGTCGACTCGCCGGTGATGGCCCCGGGCCTGGCCGCCGCGCACCCCGACATCAAGACCTACAGCGGCCGCGGCGTCGACGACCCGTCGGCGACCGTCCGGCTCGACGTCACCCCGATCGGCTTCCACGCGTCGGTCCGCGACGACGACGGCTCCTGGTACGTCGATCCGCGCTACCGCGACCGCAGCGAGTACGTGGCCTACGACCGCGACGCGATCGCCGAGGACCCGGCCACGACGTTCGCGGCCCCCGGCGACGACGAGCTGGGCCGCCCGCCGACGGTGACCGCCCGCCCCGACGCCGCCCGCGCCAACGGCGCCGCCGTGACCCTGCGCACCTACCGCCTCGCGCTCGTCTCGGACCCGACCTACGCGGCCGCCGTCGGCGCGGCCAACGTCACCGCCGCCAAGGTCGCGCTGATGAACCGGGTCGACCAGATCTACGAGCGCGACCTCGCGATCCGCATGGTGCTGATCGACGGCAACGACGCGCTGAACCTCGACACCGCCGCCAAGGCCACCGGCACCGGCGGGCCGTGCGGCTCGGGCGCCTGCTTCACCAGCGCGCAGCTGGGCTCCTGCCAGGACACGACGCTGACGCGCAACACGCTCGTCGCCGCGCGGATCGCCGGCGCCGGCAGCTACGACATCGCCCACCTCGTCCTCGGCACCAACGGCGGCGGCCTGGCCAACCTCGGCGTCGTCGGCGGGCCGGGCAAGGGCCGCGGCTGCACCGGCATCCCGACCCCGACCGGCGACGCGTTCGCCGTCGACTACGTCGCCCACGAGATGGGCCACCAGTTCGGCGCCGACCACACGTTCAACGGCAACGCCGCCACCTCCGGCACCGAGGCCAACTGCGGGCCGTCGAACCGGTCGGCCACGCAGGCCGTGCGCGTCGAGCCCGGCGGCGGCAGCTCGATCATGGCCTACGCCGGCATCTGCGGGCAGGACGACCTGCAGGCCCACAGCGACCCGTACTTCTCGCAGGCCAGCGTCACGCAGATCGGCGCGTACGTCGCGCAGGCGGAGACCAACGCCAGCTCGACCCAGCAGGCCGTGCTGAGCGGGACCCCGTCGAGCTTCACGTTGAAGTACAACGGCCAGACGTCGACCACGATCACGTCCTACACCTCCACCGCGATCAGGAACGCCATCCAGGCCATCGCCGGGTGGCCGGCCGGCGGCACGGTGAGCGTCTCGGGCGTCAACTCCGGGGGCTTCACGGTGACCTTCGGCGGGACGCTGGCCAACAAGGCGGTCGGCGCGCTGGCCTTCGGCAGCATCGCCGGCGCCACCGGGTTCATCGGCGAGTTCACCAGCGGTGGCGCCACGCGCGTCGGCGGGACCGCGGAGGTCACCGGCAACCACGCGCCGAACGTCAGCACGCCCGCCGCCTTCACGATCCCCAAGCGCACGCCGTTCCTGCTGGACGCGACCGGCAGCGACAGCGACGGCGACCCGCTGACCTACCTGTGGGAGCAGAACGACCCGGGCGGCGCCACCGGCACCCCGCTGGTCAGCAACGCCAAGGCCAACGGCCCGCTGTTCCGCGTCTTCGGCACCGCGGCCCGCTACGGCGAGACCGCCGCCCACCAGTCGCCGTCGCCGGGCGAGAACGCCGCGACCTCGCAGACGTGGCGCTCGTTCCCCGACCCGCTGCAGGTCGCGGCCGACAACACCGACGCGGCGACCGGCTCGTGCCCGGCCGCGCCGGGCAGCGGCGCCGTCCCGGCCGCGACCGTCGACTGCTACTCGGAGTTCCTGCCGACCTCCGCGTGGGTCGGCGTCAACAACGACCGCACGCTGCACTTCCGCGTCACCGCGCGCGACAACGACCCGACCGCGGGCGGCGTCGGCAGCGCCGACACGGCGCTGACCGTCGCGCCGGCGGCGGGCCCGTTCCGCGTGACCTCGCAGGCGAGCCCGGCGAGCGCGACGACCGGCGGGACGGTCGACGTGACCTGGGACGTCGCGGGCACGGGCGCCGGCACCGCGGTCAACGCCGCGCAGGTCGAGATCCAGCTGTCGACCGACGGTGGCGCCACGTTCCCCTACACCTTGGATCCCGGCACGGCCAACGACGGCTCCGCGACCGTCACCCTGCCGCGCGTGACCACGACGCAGGGTCGGATCCGCGTCATGGCCGTCGGCAACGTCTTCTACGACGTGTCGAAGGCGAACCTCACGATCACGACGACCGACCCCGTGCTCCTGCAGGCCCCGGCGTCGGCCGACCTCGGCAGCGCCGGCGTCGGCGGCCAGGGCGCCGACACCGTCGTGACGTTCACCAACGCGGGCACCGGCACCGCGCATCCCACGGCCCCGGTGATCTCCGGGACCGACGCGTCCGCCGTCGTCCTGTCCGCCGACACGTGCTCGGGCGCCGCGCTGGCCTCCGGCGCGACGTGCGCGGTGACGCTGCATCTGCATCCGACCCGTCCGGGCGCTCAGTCCGCGACGCTGAGCCTGTCCACCGCCGAGGACCCGTCCTCGACCACGGTCGCGCTGACCGGCAACGGCCAGACCGCGCCGTCACTCGTCGGGCCCGCGTCCGCGAGCCTCGGCACCGCGACCGTCGGCAGCCCGGGCGCCGACACCGTGGTGACGTTCACCAACTCGGGCTCGGGCTCGGCGACGGTCGGCGCCGCGACGCTGAGCGGCCCCGACGCCGCCGCGGTCGCCAGGACCGCCGACAGCTGCTCGTCGCGCCCGCTGGCGGTCGGCGCCTCCTGCGCGATCACGCTGCGCCTGACGCCCACCCACGACGGCGACCAGGCCGCCACGCTGACGCTCACCAGCGACGACCCGGCGGGCCCGCGGACGGTCGCGCTGACCGGCACGGGCACGCCCGCCCCCGCCGTCGTCGTCACGCCGCCGCCCGGCGACACCATCAACAACGACAACGGGCCCGTCGGACGTCCCGCGCCGGTGATCTCCGCGCCCGCGCCGGGCGTCACCGCGCCGGTCCCCACGCCGACCCCGGTGTCCCCCGCCACGATCGCCGAGCGGCTGGCCGCGACGCTGCTGGGCGTCGACGAGCCCTACAAGCTGGGCAAGGCCGGCGACCTGTCGCTCTTCGCCACGACCAAGTCCACCAAGCTGGGCAAGCCGCGCGCGTCGAAGGTCATCGCCGCCGCGGCCTGCGCCGGTGGGACGTGCGCGGGCACGGCCACCGCCAAGCTCACGCTGACGCCGAAGGCCAAGGGCAAGAAGAAGGTCGTCAAGACCATCGTCCTGGCCAAGGCCCTCAAGCTCGGCGACGGGCAGGCGGCCCGGCTGACGCTCAAGCTGTCGGCCAAGGACCGCAAGGCGATCAAGGCCGCGGGCAAGGCCACCGTGACGCTCACGGTGACCAACGCCACCAAGAAGATCAGCCGGACCTACACGCTGACGGTCGGGTAGGCCACCCGGCCCGCGCACGCGTCTCGCCGCCGCCGGCCCACGCCGTGAAGGCGAGCACGCGCGTCGGCGTGACCGCGAGGACGAGGTGGCGCGGCAGCAACCTGGAGCGGCGCGGGCGCACGACGTCGATCGGCGCGTGGCCGGTGAGCATCCCGAGCGTCGTGGGCGGCTTGCCCTGGCGCAGGTGGCCGGCAGGCGACCGGGGCGTCGGTTGCCCGCCGCGCTACGTCGGCGACGCCACGCCGCCGGTGCCGTCGCTGCGCGCGCCCGTGGACGGCGTGGTGGTGGCGGCGCCGCCGCAGTCGGCCTTGACCGCGTCGGCGATCAGCTTGCCGCGGTACTCGAAGCCCGCCTGGTCGGGGTGCAGGCCGTCGGGCAGCGTCACCGCCTGGCGGCGCACCGCGCTCAGCCAGTCGACGAGGTGCAGCCGGCGGTAGCGCTGGGCCTCGGCGACCAGGACCGCGTTGAGCGCCGCGTACGGGCCCTTGCGCGCCGGGCGGTAGATGTTGGTCCACACGACGCAGCGGTTGCCGATCGCCTTCAGCGTGCGGTTGATCCGGTCCTGGAAGCGGGCCGGGCTCGACCCGTCGTTGGTGCCCAGCGAGACCACGACCGTCGACGGCCGCACGATCTTCAGCGCGGCGCGCAGCGCGACCATGCCCCGCGGCGTCGTCCGGCCGGACTTGGCGTCCCAGGCGACGTCGGTGCCGAGCTGCTCGGCCAGGTAGGGCCGCAGGCCGACGGCCAGCGAGTCGCCGATCACCAGCACGTCCGAGGACGGGTTGACCGCCACCAGCCCGGCCGACGCGCCCGCGGGCAGGACCGTCGGCGTCAGCAGCGCGGCGGCCAGCAGCGTCGGGAGCAGGCGGCGAGGACGGGGCACAGGCTCGGTGTCGGCAGGAAGAGCGAGGCTCAGGAGAGGCGCTGCACGGCCTCGTCCAGGTACGGCCCCAAGGTGCTGGAGAAGACGGTCGTCAGGTGGTCGACGTCCTTGAAGGCCAAGGCGCCGCCCACGACTGGATAGCACGAGGAGCGGTCGCACAGCGTCTCGGTGAGGTCGATCGTGCGCACCTGGCGCCCCGGCACGCCCGCCTGCGCGGCGGCCACGGCCGGATCGCGCTCCAGCGACGTCGCGCGCGGGACCGCGCACGCCTTCGCCGGGTCGTCGCCGGCGTCCATCGCGCCCTGCACGCAGTCGAGCGTCGCGCCGCGCATCTTCGGCGTGTCGCGCAGGACGACGATCTGCTGGACGGTCGCGGGCAGCGCCTCCCAGGCGCGCGCGTAGCCGCGGACCTGCGCGCCGAACGCGTCGGCGCCCCGGTGGCCGACGACGTCGCCGCCGGTGTGGCCGGCGACGAACACGCGATGGATCTCCGGATGGCGCTCGAACCAGCGGATCGTGTCGCGGTTCCACTGCACGCACTGCGTGCGCTGCGGCTCGGGCAGCGCGGCGGTCGCCTGGCTGAACGGGCAGCCCGTGTGCGTCACCGACAGCCCGTGCCAGTCGCGCCGCGCGGCGACGTCGTCGAAGGCGGCGCGCCAGTGCGAGGCGTGCGAGTCGCCGACCAGCGCCACGGTCTCGCGCGCGTCGTCGGCGGCCTGGCCGAACGCGCACGCGCGCACGCGGCCGACGACCTCGACGACCTCGCAGGACGCGTTGCGCGCCTCGGAGGCCTCGACCGGCGTCGGCACGACCTGGCGGGCCAGCTCCGGGTTGTCGCACGGCGTGCCGCCGGGCGGGCGCGCGGCGGCGCCGAAGCACGGCGGGTGCTCGGAGACCAGCTCCTTGGTCTGCCGCTTGTCCTGGTCGAGCTCGTGGTGCAGCTGGATCGCGCCCGCGGCCGGGACGAGCAGGACGAGCGCGGTCGCCATCCCCGCCAGCGCGAGCGTCCGGCGGGGGCGCCGCGCCAGGCCGCGCGCGCCGCGCACGGGGTCCTCGACGTAGCGCTTGGACAGCCACGCCAGGCCCGCGGTCAGCTCGAGCACGATGCCGGCCAGCAGCCCGCGACCGATCCCGTCGAAGGCGTAGGGGATCAGCACCAGCAGCGGCCAGTGCCAGAGGTAGAGCGAGTAGGACAGGTCGCCGGTGGACTGGATCGGGCGCCAGGCGAAGAGCTTGGTCGGCGCGAGGCGGTGCACCGGCGTGCCCGCGCGGATCACGGCCAGCGTGCCGAGGACCGGCAGCAGCGCGGCGACGCCGGGAAACGGCGTGCCGGGCCCGAAGGCGAAGCCGGCGACGAGGATCGCGGCCAGGCCGCCCCAGGAGATCAGCACGCGGGCCAGGGCGGGCATGCGGCCGATCGACGCGCCGAGGCCCAGCGCGGCCAGGCCGCCGAGGCCGAACTCCCAGGCGCGCGTCGGCGTGACGAAGTACGCGGGCCGCGGGTCGGCGGCGGTGTGCACGATCGCGTAGAAGAGGCTCGCGGCGGTCACCACGCCCATCGCGATGGCCAGCACGCCGACGCGGGTGCGCGGCGGGCGCCCGCGCGTGGCCGCCAGCGCGCCCGCCAGCAGCAGCGGCCAGACGAGGTAGAACTGCTCCTCGACCGACAGCGACCAGTAGTGCTGGACCGGCGAGACGCCGTCGCTCTGGGCGAAGTAGTCGACCGCGGTGTGCGCGAGGCGCCAGTTCTCGACGTAGGTCGCCGATGTCGCGATCTCGGTCAGGAACGGGCCCCAGCGGTGCGACGGGACGACGAGCAGCGTCGCGATCGCCGTCACGCCCAGCGTGACCAGCGCCGCGGGCAGGATCCGCCGCGCGCGGCGCGCCCAGAAGCCGGTCAGCGAGATGCCGCCGCTGCCGACGACCTCCTCGACCAGCAGCGACGTGATCAGGAAGCCCGAGACCGCGAAGAAGACGTCGACGCCGACGTAGCCGCCGGGGACGAGGTCCGGCCACAGGTGGGCCGCGATGACCAGCGACACCGCCAGCGCGCGCAGGGCCTGGATCTCCGGCCGCCAGCGCGGACGCGACGGCGCGGCCCGGTCCGCCAGTCCGGCGGGCATCCAGGGCAGGGCGTCGCGAACGGGCGTGGAGGCCCGCTCGACCGTCGGCTGGGTCGGGCTGTCCAAGGTCTTCCGGGTCTCCACGGATCGAATCTGTGGCTACCCAAGTGTGGCGGGCCTAGACGGCTGATGCGGAATCGACCGTGGTCGTGATCGGGCGCACGGCGGATGCTGGGCGTCGCACGATCTCGCAGCCGATCCTGGTTGGATCGGCAAGGGATCGGGTGGCGATCCAGCGCCGGCGGGCGCCCGATCACGGCCGCGGGAATTCCGCATCAGCCGTCTTTCACGCGGGCGCCGCGTGCCGCACCTCGCGCACCCGCTCGCGCCAGAGCGCGTCGTCGAGCGCCGAGAGCCAGGTGGCCAGCGACTCCTCGACCTCGTCGCCGGTGCCGTGGTCCATCACGACGACGTGCGCCTCCAGCGTGCGGGTGAACGCGGCGGCGTCGGCCCCGGTCGCCGCGCGGTCTCGCTCGCGCAGCTCGCGGAGGTACCGATCGATCTCGGTCGGCTCACGCAGGATCATGGCCCGGCAAGCTAGACCGCGGGCCGGACGGGCGCCGTCTCGACGGCCACCGGGTCCAGCGCGAGCACGTCGATCGGCTGCTTGAGGCCCGACATGGGCTGCTTGCCGAGCGCGACCGGCGTCATCGCGTCGGGCACGTGCTCGACGGTCTCCGCTGTCAGCAGGAGCTGGCCGGGCGAGGCCTTCGCGCAGAGGCGCGCCGCGACGTTGACGGCGAAGCCGATGTAGTCGTCGCCCTCGAACATGATGACCTTGCCGGTGCAGATGCCGCCGCGCAGCGCCAGGGCGCCGTCGGCCTGCAGGACGTCGCGCACGGTCGCCGCGCAGGCGATCACGGCGGTGGCGTCCACCCCGCTGAGCATCGCGCCGTCGCCCAGCCACTTGGTCACGCGCACGCCGCTGTTCTCGGCCTCGGCCCGCAGGACCGCCCGCAGGTGGCCCAGCACGGCGACGGCCTCCTGGTCGCCGTGCTCGTCGGTGAACGACGTGAAGCCGCAGAGGTCGAGGAAGCAGAACGTGCGCGTCACACGCATGGCTTCGACTCTACAACTATGACTTGCCCGCGGCCTTCGCCGCCCGCATCGCGACCTTGTTGGGGAGGTCCGTGATCGTGCCGTCGGCGATCTCGGCGGCCAGCATCACGGTCTCGCTGAGCGTCGGGTGGGCGTGGATCGTCAGCCCGACGTCGGCGACGTCGGCGCCCATCTCCAGCGCCAGGCCGGCCTCGGCGATCAGGTCGCCCGCGTGCGGCCCGACGATCCCGGCGCCGAGCACCCGCCCGGTCTTGGGGTCGCGCAGGAGCTTGGTCGAGCCGTCGGCGCCGCCGATCGCCAGCGCGCGCCCCGAGGCGCTCCACGGGAACACCGACTTCTCGTACGCGACGCCCGAGTCCTTGGCCTCGGTCTCGGTCAGGCCGACCCACGCGACCTCCGGGTCGGTGTAGGCGACCGACGGGATGCCGCGCGGCTCGAACGCCGCGTCGTGCCCGGCGATGACCTCGGCCGCGACGTGGCCCTCGGCCGTCGCCTTGTGGGCGAGCATCGGGCCGCCGGCGACGTCGCCGATGGCGTAGATGTGCGGGATGTTGGTCCGCTGCTGGGCGTCGACGGAGACGAAGCCGCGCTCGTCGACGTGCACGCCCGCGGCGTCCAGCCCGAGGCCGGCGCCGTTGGGCACGCGGCCGACCGCGACGAGCACGCGGTCGAAGACGGCGTCCGCGACGTCGCCCGAGAACGTGACGTGAAGACCATCGTCTTGCGCCTCGATCTTGTCCACCTTGGTGCTCAGATGGATCGCGGCGTAGCGCTGCTCGATGCGCTTGTGCAGGGGCTTGACCAGGTCGCGGTCGGCGCCGGGGATCAACCCCTCCGCCAACTCGACGACCGTGACCTCGCTGCCCAGCGCGTCGTAGACGGTGGCCATCTCCAGGCCGATGATCCCGCCGCCGACGACCAGCAGCCGGGCCGGGACGTCGGCGAGCGCCAGCGCGCCGGTGGAGTCCATCACGCGCGGGTCGTCGTGCGGGACGCCGGGCAGCTGGACGCTGCGCGAGCCGGCCGCGACGATCGCGTGGTCGAAGGAGACCGTGGTCGTCTCGCCGTCGCGCTCGACCGCGAGCAGGTTCGGGCCGGTGAACCGGGCCTCGCCGTGGACGACGTTCACCTTGCGGCCCTTGGCCATCTGCGCGACGCCGCCGTTGAGCTTGGAGACCACGCCGTCCTTCCAGGCGCGCAGGTCGTCCAGGTCGACCTCGGGCTGGTTGAAGGCGATGCCGTGCGCGCCGAACGTCTCGGCCTCGGCGATCACCTTGGCCGCGTGCAGCAGCGCCTTGGACGGGATGCAGCCGACGTTGAGGCAGACGCCGCCGAGCTTGTCGTGGCGCTCGACCATCACGACGTCGAGACCGAGGTCGGCGGCCCGGAACGCGGCCGCGTAGCCGCCGGGGCCGGAGCCGAGGACCAGCACCTGCGCGTGGACGTCGCCGCGCTCGACGGCGACCTCCTCCTCGACGCCCGGCGTCTCGGTCGCCTCGGGCGCCGGCTCGGCCGGGGCCTCGACCGCGACGCCCTCGCGGTCGCCGACCGCCAGCACGACCAGCGCGTCGCCCTCGGAGACCGTGTCGCCGACGCTGACCTTCAGCTCGGCCACCGTGCCCGCCTCGGGCGCCGGGATCTCCATCGAGGCCTTGTCGGACTCCAGGACGACCAGCGGGTCCTCCGCGGACACCTCGTCGCCGACCGCCACCAGGATCTCGGCGACGGGCACGTCGGTGAAGTCCCCGATGTCGGGGACGAGCACATCAAGGGAGCCGCTCAAAGGAGAACCCTCCGCAGGTCGTTGAGGACGCCGGTCAGGTGGGCGACGAAGCGCGCCGCGGCGGCGCCGTCGATCACCCGGTGGTCGTAGGACAAGGACAACGGCAGCATCAGCCGCGGGGCGAACTCGCTGCCGTTCCACACGGGCTTGGTCGCGCTGCGCACGACGCCGAGGATCGCGACCTCGGGCGCGTTGACGATCGGCGTGAACGACGTGCCGCCGATGCCGCCCAGCGAGCTGATCGTGAACGTCGCGCCGGCCATGTCGGCGGGCATGAGCTTGCCCGCGCGGGCCTTGCCCGACAGGTCGGTCAGCTCGGCGGCGACCTCCAGCAGCCCCTTGCGGTCGGCGTCCTTGATGACCGGGACCACGAGGCCGTTGGGCGTGTCGGCCGCAAAGCCGATGTTGTAGTACTTCTTGCGGATCAGCGCGTCGACGCCGTCGCCCTCCAAGGACGAGTTGAAGTCCGGGAAGGCCTTCAGGCTGGAGACGACCGCCTTCACCAGCAGCGCGACCATCGTCACCTTGACGTCGGCCTGCTCGGCGTTGAGCCGCTTGCGGAACGCCTCCAGGTCGGTGATGTCCGCCTCGTCGTCGTGCGTGACGTGCGGGATCCGGACCCAGTTGCGCGCGAGGTTGGCCGCCGAGATCCGGCGGATCTTCGACAGCTCGACGCGCTCGACCTCGCCGTACTTGGCGAAGTCGACCGTGGGCCAGGGCAGGAGGCCGAGGTCGCCGCCGCCGCCCGTGGCACCGGCTCCGGCACCCGCCGCGGGCGCCGCCGCGCCGCCGCCGTTGGCCGCCGCCTCGACGTCCTCGGGCAGGATCCGGCCCTTGCGACCGGTGCCGGCGATGCCGCCCAGCGGCACGCCCAGCTCGCGCGCCAGCCGGCGGACCGACGGCGACGCGTACACCGGCTCCAGGCCGTTGGACGCCGCCGCGGCCTCGGGCGCCTTGGGCGCCGGGGGCTGCTTGTCGGCGGGCTTGGGCCGGGCGCTGGCCTCGGCCGACACCGCGGTGCGCACGGCGCTGGGCGCGCCGGCCTCGGCGGTCGCGGCCGCCTCCGCGGACTCGGCCATCTTCACCACGACCGTCCCCTGCGAGGCGAGGTCTCCGACCTTCAGCAGGACCTCGGCGATCACGCCGCCGAACGGCGCCGGAACGTCCATGGAGGCCTTGTCGGTCTCCAGCGTGATCAGCGGGTCGTCCTGGGCGACCTCGTCGCCCGCGCCGACATGGACCTCAACGACGGGAACGTCGGTGAAGTCCCCGATGTCGGGAACGGCCACATCCTTCAGATCCGCCACGGTGCCTCGCTCTCGGGGTCGATGCCGTACTGCTCGATGGCCTGCTTCACGTCCTCGTCGCGGCCCAGCGCGTGCAGCGCGGCCACGACCACATGGTGCCGGTCGACCTCGAAGAACGCACGCAGCGCCTTGCGGTAGTCGCTGCGGCCGAAGCCGTCGGTGCCGAGCACGGTGTAGTCCTTGTCCTTGGGCAGGAAGGCCCGGATGCCGTCGGGCAGCGCGCGGATGTAGTCGGTCGCGGCGACCACGGGGCCGGGGCGCGAGCCCAGCGCCTCCTGGACGTAGGAGACGCGCGGCGCGAAGCCGTCCCCGCCCACCCGCAGGCGGTTGTGGCGCTCGACCTCCATGCCGTCCTTGCGCAGCTCGCTGAACGACGTGACCGACCAGACGTCGGACGTCACGCCGAAGTCCTCGGCGAGCAGGTCCGCGCCCGCCAGGACCTCGCGCAGGATCGTGCCCGAGCCCAGCAGCTGCACGTCGGCCGTGCCGCCCTGCGCCTCCCGGATCACGTGCACCCCGCGCAGGATGCCCTCCTGGGCGCCCTCCGGCATCGCCGGCTGCGCGTAGTTCTCGTTCATGATCGTCAGGTAGTAGAAGACGTCCTCCTGCTCGGCGAGCATCCGCCGGAGGCCGTCGTGGACGATCACGGCCAACTCATAGGCGTAGGCCGGGTCGTAGGCCACGCAGTTGGGGATCAGCGACGCCTGGATGTGGCTGTGGCCGTCCTCGTGCTGCAGGCCCTCGCCGTTGAGCGTCGTGCGCCCGGCGGTGCCGCCCAGCAGGAACCCGCGCGCGCGGGAGTCGCCGGCCGCCCACGCGAGGTCCCCGACGCGCTGGAAGCCGAACATCGAGTAGTAGATGTAGAACGGCAGCATCGCCACGCCGTGGTTGGCGTAGGACGTGGCCGCCGCGATCCACGAGGAGAACGCGCCCGGCTCGTTGATGCCCTCCTGGAGGATCTGGCCCTTCTTGTCCTCGCGGTAGGACATCAGCTGGTCGGCGTCCTGCGGCGTGTAGAGCTGGCCGACCTGGCTGAAGATCCCGAGCTGGCGGAACATCCCCTCCATGCCGAACGTGCGCGACTCGTCGGGGACGATCGGCACGACGTGCGGGCCGAGCTGCTTGTCGCGGACCAAGGTGGACAAGATCCGGACGAAGGCCATCGTGGTGGAGATCTCGCGCTCGCCGGTGCCCTCGAGCTGGGCCTTGAAGGCGCTCAGCTCCGGCACGGGCAGCGGCGGCGCCTCGGTGCGCCGCTGGGGCAGCGAGCCGCCCAGCCCCGCGCGCCGCTCCTTCAGGTACTTCATCTCGGGCGAGTCGTCGGGCGGCCGGTGGAAGGAGACGTCGCGGACCTCGTCGTCGGTGAGGTCGAGGCCGAAGCGGTCGCGGAAGGCGAACAGCGCCTTCTCGTTCATCTTCTTGGCCTGGTGGGTGATGTTCTGGCCCTCGCCGGACTCACCCATCCCGTAGCCCTTGATCGTCTTGGCGAGGATCACCGTCGGCTGGCCGGTGTGCGCGACCGCCTGGGCGTAGGCGTTGTAGACCTTCTGCGGGTCGTGGCCGCCGCGGTTCAGCGACCAGATCTCGGCGTCGCTCCAGTCCTCGACCATCCGCGCCAGCGCGGGGTTGGTGCCGAAGAAGTGCTCGCGGACGTAGGCGCCGTCGCGCGACTTGAACACCTGGTACTCGCCGTCGACGGCCTCCTCCATGCGCTGGACGAGGTGGCCTTCGTGGTCGGCGGCCAGCAGCGGATCCCAGCGGCGGCCCCAGATCGTCTTGATGACGTTCCAGCCCGCGCCGCGGAAGTTGGTCTCCAGCTCCTGGATGATCTTGCCGTTGCCGCGGACCGGGCCGTCCAGGCGCTGCAGGTTGCAGTTGATGACGAAGATGAGGTTGTCGAGATGCTCGCGACCGGCCAGCGAGATCGCGCCCATCGACTCGGGCTCGTCCATCTCGCCGTCGCCCATGAAGGCCCACACCTTGCGGTCGGCGGTGTCGGCGACGCCGCGGCCGGCCAGGTACTTCATGAACCGCGCCTGGTAGATCGCCATCAGCGGGCCGAGGCCCATCGACACGGTGGGGAACTGCCAGAAGCCCGGCATCAGCCACGGGTGCGGGTAGGAGGAGAGCCCGCCCTCCGGTCCGGTCTCGGTCCGGAAGCGCTTCATCTGCTCCTCGCTGAAGCGGCCCTCCAGGAACGCCCGCGCGTAGATGCCCGGCGAGGAGTGGCCCTGGATGAAGACCAGATCGCCACCATGCTGGTCGGACGGCGCGTGCCAGAAGTGGTTGAAGCCGACCTCGTAGAGCGTCGCGGCCGACTGGTAGGAGGCGATGTGGCCGCCGAGCTCGCTGGACTCCTTGTTGGCCTGGAGGACGGTGGCGATGGCGTTCCAGCGGATCAGGCTGCGTACTCGATGCTCCAGCTCGGGGTCGCCGGGAACAGCGACCTCCATCTCGGCGGGGATCGTGTTGATGTAGGGGGTGCTCAGGTCCTCGGCGGCGTGCACGCCGCGCAGCCGCGCGTCGGCGAACACCTCCTCCAGGAGCTGACGGGCCCGGTCCGGACCGTCGTTGCGGATGACGGCCTCGAGGGCCTCCACCCATTCCGCGGTCTCGATCGGGTCGATGTCGGGGTGGATTGCCATGAACTAGTCCTCCTGGAAGAACTCGGGGTGAGCCGCGCGAATGGCGGGCAGTTGGGACAGGACCATCCGCAGGTGATGGCGAAGCCGCGCCTCGGCGCCGTCGGCGTCGTGGGCGGCGACCGCCTCGACCACGGCGCGATGCTCGACGAGCATCTGGCCGCGGTAGCCGGCCTCGGGCAGGGAGAGCAGGCGAACCCGGTCGAGCTGCCCGCGCGTGCGCTCGGACAGCCGCCACGCGACCTCCCGGCCGCTCAGGTCGCAGAGCAGGTGATGAAGATCGTCGTCCAGCCGGGCGAACGCCTCGGCGTCGTCGGCGTCGACCGCGCGCTGCTGGGCGTCGAGGTTGGCGGTGAGCGCCACGACGCCCTCGACCGTCGCCTTCTCCGCCGCGATCCGCACCGCGCTGACCTCCAGCGCCTCGCGCACGAAGTACGCGTCGGCGACCGCCGCCTCGTCGATGAACGTGACGAACGTGCCGAGCTGCGGGACGATCGCGACCAACCGCTCGTCGCGCAGACGCGCGAGCGCATCGCGCACCGGCGTCCTCGACACGCCGATCAACTCGGCCAGCTGGTTCTCGCTGAGCCTGCGCCCCGGCTCCAGCTCCGCCCCGACGATCGCATGCCGCAGCGCCGCATACGCCTGATCGCGAGCGGAAGTGCCGTTGCTGCGTTCCCGGATCGGGGGTCGCATCGTGCGTACTAGTATACAAGTACGCAAGGAGCTGGCAACAACCCTCAGGCGACCCCGACGACCCTTGGCGACCCGGCCCCCCGGCGATGCGTGTCGCCTCGTGGTGAACCATGCACCACCATCCGACACGCACCTGTCCCGCCACACGCCTCCGGCCCCTCCGTTAGGTTGAACCTGATGCCAGGTTCACCTCACCGCGAGCCTCCTCGCACCGCGCGTGGCGCTCGCACGCGTGCCGCGCTGGTGGCGGCCGCGCGGACCGTCTTCGAGCGGGATGGGTATCTCAACGCGCGGTTGACGGACATCACGGCCGAGGCGAGCTGCTCGACGGGGTCGTTCTACACGTACTTCGACAACAAGGAGGAGATCTTCGCGGCGGTGCTCGAGGAGGCGCAGGAGGAGATGCTCCATCCGCACGTCCGCGAGGTCACCGGGGACGAGGATCCGGTCGCGGTCATCGAGGCGTCCAACCGCGCCTACCTGGAGGCCTACGAGCGCAACGCCAAGTTGATGCGGCTGCTCGACGAGGTCGCGACGATCGACGACGACGTGCGCGAGCTGCGCCGGCGTCGCGGCGCGCTGTTCGCCGAGCGCAACGCGCGCTCGATCCGCGACCTCCAGGCCCGCGGCCTGGCCGACCCCGCGCTGGACCCCGACCTCACCGCCCGCGCGCTGTCGGGCATGGTCGGCCGGCTGGCCAACAGCGTCTACGTCCTCGGCGACCACGTCGAGCGCGAGGCGCTCGTCCGGACGGCCACGCGCCTGTGGGCCAACGCGCTGCGCCTGGACGTCCCGGACGTCCCACCGGCCGCCGCCGCGCCGAAGCGGCGGCGACGGCCGGCCAAGAAGCCCTAGGCCTCGCGCTCGAAGAACCGCGCGACCGCCTGCGCCACGCAGACGGGCTTGGCGCCGCCCTCGACCTCGATCGTCTGCGCCATCGTCACCTGCGCGCCGCCCGGGACCTCGGCGACGTCGGTGATCGTCACCCGGAGCCGCAGGCGCGCGCCGACCGGCACCGGCGCCGGGAAGCGCACCTTCTCGTAGCCGTAGTTCAGCGCGTGGGCGAAGCCGTCGTAGGCCATCAACTGCTCCATCAGGCCCGGCGCCAGCGACAGCGTCAGCAGGCCGTGGGCGATCGTCGAGCCCAGCGGCGTGTCCTTCGCGCGCTCCGGGTCGACGTGGATCCACTGGTGGTCGCCGGTCGCGTCGGCGAACGCGTCGATCCGCGACTGCGGGACCTCGACCCACTCGGTCGGGCCCAGCTCGGCGCCCGCCAGCGCGCGCAGCTCGGCGACGGTCGTCGGCCGTGCGACGCCGGCGCTCACGCGCCCGCCGCCGTGGTCGTCGCGAAGAACCTCTCGTACGTCATCGGATCAATCTGCTCCTCGGTCACGCCGTTTCGCCGGCCGCCCCGGGATCGGCGTCCCCCGGGACGGAGGCATCGTTCCATCCCGGCAGCGCCGGCGCCACCAGGTGCCGGCCCCCGCCGAGTTGAAACTGGATTCAACTTCAGACAAGATCCCGGGCATGAACTTCGAGCTGACGCGGCGCGCCCAGGACTACGTCGAGCGGGTCCAGGCGTTCATGGACGAGCGCATCTACCCGGCCGAGGCCGTCTACGAGGAGCAGATGCGAGAGTCGGGGAACCCGAACTTCCATCCGCCGATCCTCGAGGAGCTGAAGGACGAGGCGCGCGACCGCGGCCTCTGGAACCTCTTCCACCCGCACGGAGACGAGGCCCACCCGACCCCCGGCCTCCTCAACGCCGAGTACGCGCCGCTGGCCGAGATCATGGGCCGCAGCGCGCACCTCGCGCCCGAGGCCATGAACTGCTCGGCACCCGACACCGGCAACATGGAGGTGTTGACGCTCTTCGGCACCGAGGAGCACAAGGACAAGTGGCTCAAGCCGCTGATGGACGGCGAGATCCGCAGCGCGTTCGCGATGACCGAGCCCGCGGTCGCCTCCAGCGACGCCACCAACATCGAGACGCGGATCGAGCGCGACGGCGACGAGTACGTCATCAACGGCCGCAAGTGGTGGACGTCCAACGCGCTGCACGCCAACTGCAAGGTCTTGATCGTCATGGGCAAGACCAACCCCGACGGGCCCAAGCACCAGCAGCAGTCGATGCTCGTGGTCCCGATCGACGCGCCCGGCGTCACGATCGTCCGCGGCCTGCCGGTCTTCGGCTACCAGGACCGCGAGGGCCACGCCGAGGTCCTCTTCGAGGACGTCCGCGTGCCGGTCACCGCGCTGCTGGCCGGCGAGGGCGAGGGCTTCATGATCTCCCAGGCGCGCCTGGGCCCCGGCCGCATCCACCACTGCATGCGGTCGATCGGCATGGCCGAGCGCGCGCTGGACCTGCTCTGCCAGCGGGCGCTGCAGCGCACGACGTTCGGCAAGCCGGTGGCCGAGAACGCCAACGTCATGGACTGGATCGCCGAGGCGCGGATCGAGCTGGAGATGATCCGGCTGCTGACGATGAAGACCGCGTGGCTGATGGACACGGTCGGCAACCGCCACGCGCGCGTGGAGATCGCGGCGATCAAGGTCGCCGGCCCCAACGTCGCGCTCAAGATCATCGACCGCGCCATCCAGATCCACGGCGGCGGCGGGGTCAGCGACGACTTCCCGCTGGCCTCGATGTGGGCCCACCAGCGCACGCTGCGGCTGGCCGACGGGCCCGACGAGGTCCACAAGCGCACGATCGCCCAGCGCGAGCTGCGCAAGTGGGAGGGCGCGCCCTACGGCGTCACGACGCCGCCGGCGCGCACCGCTGCCGGCCGCCCGTGAAGCCCTCGACCATCGCGTTGGCGTTGGCCTGCTCCATCTTGATGTAGGTGTCGCCCGCGGACCCCGCCGGCCCGAGCGTGTCCCCGTACAGCTCGTGGTCGGCGGTGGCGCCGGTCTCGCGCGCGATCGCCTGGGCCAGCTTGGGGTTGATGGAGGTCTCGGGGAAGATCGCCCTGACGTGCTCGCGACGGATCGTCGCGACGAGCCTGGCGAGGTCGCCCGCCGACGGCTGGGCCTGCGTGGTCTGCGACGGGATCACCGCGCCGACGACGTCGATGCCGTAGCGCGCGGCGAAGTAGCCGAAGGCGTCGTGGTCGGTCACGAGCTTGCGCTCGGCGACCGGGACGCGGGCGAAGCACTTGGCGATCCCGGCGTCCATGGCCTTCACCTCGCTCAGGTACGTCGTGGCGTTGCGGTCGATCTCGGCGGTCTTGCCCGGGTCGGCCTTGGCCAGCGCGTCGCGGATCCGGCCGATCGCGTACTCGATGTTGCGCGGGTCGTGCCACCAGTGCGGGTCGGTGCCCTCGCCGTCCTCGCCGGGACGCGTGATCGGGCGACCCTGCCCGGCGTCGAGCACGGTCGGCGAGCCGCCGGCGTTCTTGACGACCTCGCCGATCCAGTGGTCGAGGCCGTCGCCGCTGGTGACGACGAGCTTGGCGTCGGCCGTGCGCTGGATGTCGCGCGGCCGCGGCTCGTAGTCGTGCGGGTCGGTGTTCGGCTGGAGGATCTGGTGGACGTCGACCGCGCTGCCGCCGATCTCGCGGACGACGTCGCCCAGCTGCGTGGTCGTGGCGACGACCGTGATCGTCCCGGGCTTGGCGGAGGACGACGAGCCGCAGCCGGCGAGCGCGGCGGCGGCCGCGACGACGGTCACCGAGAGGACGAGAAGGCGGCGGGGAGCGAAGGAGGCAGACATAAGATGAGAATGAGTCTTATCACATCCCACCCGCGCGAGAACGCGCGAACGCCGCGGCGGGCAGGCCCACCGCGGCGTTCGCGATCCGCTTCCGAGGGTGCCCGGGGCCTACGCGGGCGCTTCGGCGGCGGCCAGCTTCTTGGCCTGCCGCTCGGGCGTGATCTCGACCACCTCGGTCACCCAGCCGACGCGCTTCATGCCGCGGATGATCAGGTGGGAGATGTCGAACTCGTACCACTTCAGCCCGTGCGCGGCCGAGGTCGGGAAGGCATGGTGGTTGTGATGCCAGGACTCGCCCATCGAGAAGACCGACAGCCACGCGAGGTTGCGGGACTCGTCGTCGACGTCGAAGCGCCGGCGCCCGAAGAAGTGGCAGAGCGAGTTGATGGAGTACGTCACGTGGTGCAGCACGAGCATGCGGATCGCGCCGCCCCACAGCAGGCCGGTCCACGCGTGGTGGATGTCGCCGCCGATCAGCCAGCCGAGGCCGAACGGGAGCGCCAGGCCCGCGATCACCCAGAGCACGAACGTCTTGTCGACCCAGGCGATGATCGGGTCCTTCATCAGGTCCGGCGCGTAGCGCTTGCGGTTGGCGCGCTCGGTGTGGATGAACAGCCAGCCGACGTGCGCGTGCAGCAGGCCGCGCAGGACGCCGTCGTGGGCGTGCGGGCTGTGCGGGTCGCCGGGCTTGTCGGAGAACGCGTGGTGCTTGCGATGGTCGGCGACCCAGCTGATGATCGGGCCCTCGATGGCCATCGAGCCGAGGATCGCGAACGTCGCGCGCACGGCCGGCTTGGCCTTGAAGCTGCGGTGCGTGAAGAGGCGGTGGAAGCCGACGGTGATCCCGAGCCCGAGCGGGATGTACATGATGAAGAACACCGCGATGTCCGACCAGCGCAGCCACGAGCCCCAGACCTGCTGGGCGACGATGATGAGCGCCAGGAAGGGGACGGCGGTGACCGTGCCGGTCAGGAACCGGTCGAGCGCCTCGTTCTCGGTGGCCTGCGTGTCGTCGGCGGTGGGCAGGTCGGCGACGGACGGCGGCCGGGTGGTGGGGTCGTCGCGCTCAGGCGCGAGCATGCCGGTCGGGGTCATGGCGCCCA
Organism: Baekduia sp.; assembly: GCF_035685985.1. Taxonomy (GTDB): domain Bacteria; phylum Actinomycetota; class Thermoleophilia; order Solirubrobacterales; family Solirubrobacteraceae; genus Baekduia. The sequence goes on along the minus strand of NZ_DASRZV010000020.1, from coordinate 124,689 downwards.
CTCTCTCGCGCGCGCCTGAGAATTTCCCGGGGGCGTTCGGGTGTCCTTACGGGGGTTAACCCCCGCCTTTGTTGCACGGTCAAACGCTCATCCCGCCGTCCAATGGAACGGTCGCGCCGGTCAGGAAGGCGCTCTCGTCGGAGGCCAGGAACAGCACGGCGGCCGCGACCTCCTCCGGCGTGGCGTGGCGGTCGAGCGGGATCATCGCCTCGAACGCGCGCGCCGCCTCGGCCTCGGTGGCCGCGCCGGTCGCGGTCAGCTCGATGCGGTGCTGGAAGGCGTTGGCGACCGGGCCCGGGTGCAGCGTGTTGACGCGGATGCCCCGCGGCGCCATCTCCTTGGCCGCCGTGCGCATGAGCCCGACCAGCGCGTGCTTGGACGTCGCGTAGGCGACGATCCCGGGATCGGCGGTGAGCCCGACGACGCTCGAGTTGATGATCATGCTGCCGCCGTCGCGCATCGCGGCCAGCGCGTGCTTGGCGACGAGGAACGGTCCCCGCACGTTGACGGCCATCACGCGGTCGAAGACGTCCTCGGGGTAGTCGACGACCGGCGCGACCGCGCCGAAGACCCCGGCGTTGGCGAACGCGACGTCGAGGCCGCCGAAGCGCTCGACGGCCCGCGCGACCGCGTCGGCGACCGCGCCGGAGTCGGTGACGTCTGCGGGCAGCGCGAGCGCGCGGTCGGCCCCCAGCTCGGCGGCCAGCGCGTCGAGCGCGTCGGCGTCGAGGTCGGTCAGCGCGACGCGGGCGCCCTCGGCGACGAAGCGGCGCGCGGTGGCCGCGCCGATCGAGCCGGCGGCGCCGGTGATGAAGGCGATCTTGTGATCGAGTCGTCCCATGGGCGAGGGTGGCGGAGAAATTGCCTGACGTTTATCGTGGCGCAGCGTATATGAGACCGCGGATCGCCATCGTGGGCGCCGGCGGCGGCGTGGGGTCGTCGGTCGCGTTCAACCTGCTGCTGGCCGACGCGCCGTACGCCATCACCTTGGTCGACGGCCGCTCGGGCATGGCGACCTCGCACGAGATGGACCTGCAGCAGGTCGTCGCGGCGGGCGCGCACGGGTCGGTGGATATCGTCGAGCTGGGGGCCGTCGCCGAGTCCGACGTCGTCGTCGTGAGCGCGGCGACGCCGCTGACCGTCAACCGGTCGCGCGCGGTCTACCTGCACGACAACGCGGCGATCGTCCGGTCGGTCGTCGACGCGCTGCCGGAGGGCTGGCCGGGCGCGGTCGTGATGGTCACCAACCCGGTCGACGCGCTCGTGACGTGGCTGACGCGCCTGCGCCCGGGGCTGCGGGTCGTGGGCTACACGGCCAACGACGGGCTGCGCCTGCGCACGGCGGTCGGCCGGCTGCTGGGCGTGCCGCCGGCGACCGTGGACGCCTGGGTGCTCGGCGAGCACGGCGACCGCTGCGTGCCGCTGCTCTCGCGCGTGCGCGTCGACGGCGAGCCGGTCGCGCTGACCGCCCAGCAGCGCGCGGCCGCCGGGGACTTCGTGCGCTCGTGGTACGTCCGGCACGTCGCGCTGGACTCCGGCCGGTCCTCGACGTGGACCAGCGGCCACGGCGTCGCGCGGATGGTCGGCGCGCTGCTGGGCGACGGCGAGCTGTTCCCGGCGTCGGTGGTCCTCGCCGGCGAGTACGGCGTGGACGGCGTGGCGCTCGGCGTCCCGGCCGTGCTCGGCGACGGCGGCGTCCGCGCGGTCGAGACGTGGCCGCTGGACGACGACGAGGCGCGCGCGATGGCCGCCGCGGCGCGCGCGGTGCGCGAGGCGGCCGACGCGCTCAGCGCCGCGCGTGGAGCACCTCGGTGAGGTACTCGATGTGCGCGCGCATCGCCCGCTCGGCCGCGGCGCGCTGACGGCGGCGCACGGCGCGCAGGATCGCGCGGTGCTGGTCGAGGATCGCCTCGGCGCTGACGTCGACCGAGATCGTGACGATCAGCGACGGCTGCAGCACCTCCAGGATCCAGCCGGTGAGCCCGCGCAGCAGGACGTTGCCCGCGGCCTCGGCGAGGATCTGATGGAACTCGGTGTCGGCGTGGTTGAACGGGTCGGTGCCGGGCGCGTGGCCCTCGGCGGCGGCGACCGCGGCCTCCAGGCGCCGGACGACGTCGTCGGTGGCGTTGGCGGCCGCGCGGCCGGCCAGCGGGACCTCGAGCGAGAGGCGCGCGTCGAGCAGCTCGTCGAGCGAGATCGTGTCGGCGGCGAGCATCAGCGCGATCGACTCGCTGAGGTTGGCGCTCATCCCCTCCGACGGCGTGCGCGCGACGAAGATGCCGCCGGCGCGGCCGCGGCCGACGCGGATCAGCTGCGAGGCCGACAGCAGCCGCAGGGCCTCGCGCAGCGTCGGGCGTGACACGCCGAACTCGTCGGCCAGCTCCTGCTCGGTCCCGATCCGGTCGCCCGGCTGCAGATGCTGCTCCTCCAGGTAGCGCCGGATCTGCCAGGCGATCTGCTCAGAGGCGCCGGGGGATGGAGGCTGGAAATGGCCTCCGGGTCGTGGGCGAGCGGTGGCCATCTGCGGAGCAGTCTAAGTGCTTTGGCGGCTCGTCGCGAGCGCTGCCCTTAAATCTCCAAACGATTTGCAGTAAGGTCCGCCCTCGTGGACGCCTCGCGTGCAGCGCAGACCATCGGCGGCGGTGACTCCGCGCGCGCCGCGGGGCCCGCCACGGTGCGCGACACGACGTTCGACGTCCTGCGGCGGCTGGGCCTCACGAAGCTGTTCAGCAACCCGGGGTCGACCGAGGTGCCGTTCCTGGCGGGGATGCCGGACGACCTCGAGTTCGTCCTGGGGTTGCACGAGGGCTCGGTCGTCGGGATGGCCGCGGGCTACGCGTTGGGACGTGGCGCGCCGGCGCTCGTGCTGCTGCACTCGACGCCCGGGCTGGGCAACGCGGTGGCCGCGATCGCCACCGCGCGCCAGAACCGGGCGCCGCTGGTGATCGTCGTCGGCCAGCAGGACCGGCGCCATCTGGCGCAGGACCCGTTCCTGGCCGGGCGGTTGGACGGGCTGACCGGTGGCTACGCCGTGTGGCTCGACCAGCCGGCGCGGGCGGCCGACGTCCCGGGCGCGCTCGTGCGCGCGTACTGGGAGGCCCAGACCGCGCGCGGGCCGGCGATCGTGATCGTGCCGATGGACGACTGGAGCGCGCCCGCGCCGGAGCCGTGGGAGGTCCTCGGGCCGGCCCGGCTGCTGCGCAGCGCGGCCGCCGACCCGGTCGTCGTCGAGGAGCTGGCGGACGTGATCGACGCCGCGCGGCGGCCGACGCTCGTGGCGGGCGCCGGCGCCGACGGCGAGGCCGGATGGCGCGCGCTGGTCGCGCTGGCCGAGCGCCTCGGCTGCCCGGTCTGGCAGGAGCCGTTCGGCGGCGCGGCGGGCTTCCCGCAGGACCACCCGCGGTTCGCCGGGCACCTGCCGGCGCGCCGCGCGCGGCTGCGCGAGGTGCTGTCGCCGTTCGACCTGGTGATCGTCGTGGGCACCGGCGCGCTGCGGCAGTACCCCTATGACAACGGGCCGCTGGTCGGCGAGGGGACCGACGTCGTGGTCCTGACGCAGGACCCGGCCGAGGCGCACCGCTCGCCCGCGACGCTCGCCGCGCTCGGCGATCCGGCGGCGCTGTGCGCCGCGCTGGCCCAGGTCGTCGCGCGCCCGGACGGCGGCGTCGACGCGGCGGTCCCGCCAACCTCCCTCGGCGGGGCCGCCACGCCGTCGTCGGCCAACGGCTCCGTCGTGGCGCCCGCGGCGCCCATGGCGCGCCCGGCCGCGCCCGCGCCGCCCGCGGCCGGCGAGCCGCTGCGCGCCGGGCACGTCCTCGCCGCGCTCGCCGAGCGGCTGCCGCGCGACGCGATCCTCGTCGAGGAGACGCCCTCCAGCCGGCCGGAGCTGCACCAGCGCGTCGCGATCGCCCAGCCCGGCGGCTTCGTGTCGGCGATGGGCCTGCTCGGCTTCGCGCTGCCCGCCGCGATCGGCCTGCGCCTGGCCTGCCCCGACCGCGGCGTGATCAGCGTCACCGGCGACGGCGCGACGCTCTACCAGGTCCTCGCGCTCTGGTCGGCCGGCACCTACGCCGCCGGCACGGTCTTCCTGGTGCTCAGCAACGGCGGCTACGCGATCATGGACCGCCTCGCCGAGCGCGCCGGCGCGCCCGGCCCCTGGCCCGCGCTCGACACCATCGACATCACGGGCCTGGCGTCGTCGCTGGGCGTCGAGACGCTGCGGATCACCGACCACGCGCAGCTGCTCACGGCCTTCGACGACCTCCTCCCCACGCTGGCGCGCCGCGCCACGCCGCTGCTCGTCGAGGCCGTCGTGGCGCCCGACGAGCACTTCGACCCGTAGGTCAGCTCGCCGCCACCGTCCCGGTGTTCATCCCCTCCAGCACCGCGTGCTCGGTCAGCGCGTCGCCGGCGAGCTCGGTCGTGGCGCGGCCGTTGTGGATGATGATCACGCGGTCGCAGAGGGTCGCGAGCTCGTCGATGTCGGTGGAGCAGAGCAGGACCGGGACGCCCGCGCTCGCCGTCGAGCGGATGAGCGTGTGCATCTCGGCCTTGGCGCCGACGTCGACGCCGCGGGTCGGGTCGTCGAGCAGGAAGACGCTCGGCGCCGCGTCCAGCCACTTGGCGAAGACGACCTTCTGCTGGTTGCCGCCCGACAGGCCGCCGACGTCCATGTCCACCGACCGCGACCGGATGCGCAGGCGCTCGACGTGCTCGCGCGCGTGGGCGCGCATGTCGCCGGAGCGGATCAGCGGGCCGGAGGCCGCCAGCCCGACGGCGCGGATCTGGGCGATGTTCTCCCAGATCGGCTTGTCCAACATCAACCCGAGCCGGCGGCGGTCGCCGCTGACCAGCGCCACGCCCGCGCGGATCGCCCGACGCAGGCCGTGCGGCACGGGCCGACCGGAGGGCAGCGTCACGGTCCCGGCGCTCGGGCGCGTCAGGCCCGCGACCAACTCCATCACCACGTGATGCCCGGCGCCCGCGACGCCGGCCAGGCCGACGATCTCGCCCGGCGCCACCTCGAGGTCCAGCGGCTCCAGGCGCCCCGCGACCGCCGCGCCGCGCAGCGCCAGCGGCCCGCTCTTGCGGTCGACGGACTCGGCCACGTCGCGCGTCAGCGCCGCCGGCGGCGCGTGCGCCTGGCGCCCGCGCTCGCCGAGCATCGCGTCGACGATCGTCCCCACGGTCAGCTCGCTCATCGGCCGCGCGCTCATGACGACCGCGCCGTCGCGCAGCACGGTGACCTCGTCGCACAGGGCCATCACGTCCTCGAGGATGTGCGACACGAACACGACGGCGACCTGGCGGTCGCGCAGCACGCGCAAGATCCTCAACAAGTTCTCGGTCGAGCCCTGGCCGAGCGCGCTGGTCGGCTCGTCGAGGATCAGCACCCGCGGCTCGGTCAGCAGCGCCTTGGCGATCTCGATCAGCTGGCACTCGGCCAGCGAGAGCTCTTCGACCTGCTGCCGCAGCCCCACGTCGAGCCCGAGCTCGGCCAGCACCGGCCGCGCCCGCGCCTCCATCTCCTGCCGGCGCACGAACGGCCCGCGGGTGGGCTCGCGCATCGGGTAGAGGTTCGCGAGGACGTCGAGGTCCGGGAAGACGTTCAGCTCCTGCGACACCACCGCCACGCCGTGGCGCACGGCCTCGGCCGTGGAGCCGAAGCGCACCTCGCGGCCGTCCAGCACCAGCGACCCCGCGTCCGGCGTCACCGCCCCCGCGATCGCCTTGACCAGCGTCGACTTGCCCGCGCCGTTCTCCCCCAACAACGCATGCACCGCGCCGGCGCGGACCGTGAGGTCCGCGCCGGCGAGCGCCACGACGCCGCCGTAGGTCTTGCGAACGCCGCGCGCCTCGAGCATGTGGTCAGCTGCCCGAGGACGAGGTCAGGTACTTGGACGGGTCCGCCAGCTGCTTGTCGGCGATCGGCTTGAAGAACGCCTCACGGGCCGCCGCCGACTTCTGCCGGGCGATGATCTGGTCGATGTTCGAGCTGTCGACCGTCAGCGCGCCGGTGTTCCACAGGCCCTCCGGCAGCGGCTTGCCGTCCTGCTTCTGGGCCGCCAGCAGCGCGATCGCGATGTAGGCCTTCAGGAAGTGCTCGGGCGAGATCAGCGCCTGCACGTACCCGTCCTTGACGCCCTCCAGCGCGACCGGGTCGAGGTCGCACGCGCCGACCAGCAGCTTCTTGCCGTTCTGCTTCTGGATGCGCGTCAGCGACACCGCCGCCTGCGAGCCCGGGCCGACGTAGGCCACCGCGTTGGGATGCGCCTTCACCTCGGCGCTCCACGTGTTGTAGTTGTCGGTCGGCGACTGCTTGGCGTTGAAGACCATGAACTTGAGGCCGGGGCGCTCCTTGGACAGCAGCTGCTTGAAGCCCTGGTTGCGCTGCTCGAGCACCGGCAGGCCCGGCGTGTCGGTGCCGATCAGCACCTCGCCCTTGGTCCCCTCCGGGATCTTCGGCAGCATCGCCTTGGCGAGGTCCTCGCCGATCTCGACGTTCGAGTTGCCGATCGTGAGCTTGACCGCCTGCTCGGCGCCCTTGGGCGGCGCGGTGTCGACCGCGACCAGCGGCACGCCCTGCTGGTGGGCGGTGATCAGCGGCCGCAGGAACAGGTCGGGCGTCAGCGTCATCATCGCCACGCCGTCCTTGGACGTGCGCGTCGCCGCCTGGAAGAGCTGGACCTCCGCGGGCCCGTCGACGTTGGCCGGCGCGGCCTCCTTGAGGTTGACCCCGGGCCGGTCCTTGGCCGCGGCCTTGGCGCCCATCGCCATCTCCTGGGCGAAGTTCGTCTCGGTCGTCGGGTAGATGAACGCGAGGTCGGCGGTCTTCGGGGCGCCGCCGCCGGTGCTCGTGCCGCCCGCGGCGGTCGCGCTGCCCGACCCGCCGTCGGACGACTTGTCGTTGGACGATCCACAGCCCGCCGCCGTGGCGACGAGCCCGGCGGACAGGGCGACGGCCAGGGTCGCCCTCCATCCGCGAGTCATCAAGGTCATGGTGCTCTCCTGCTCCCAGAGTTCGATGGTCAGAGGTGGTTATCCGTCAAGGGCTTGGCGGCGGTACCGGCGCCGCCCGCGGATGAGGCTGTCGAGGGCCACCGCGGTGAGGATCACCGCGCCGGTGGCGAAGTTGGACCAGTTGACGGGCACGTTGAAGTAGGCCAGCCCGCTGTTGACCGCGCTCAGCAGGATCGCGCCGAGGACCGCGCCGACGACCGTCGCGCTGCCCCCGCGCAGCGGCGTGCCGCCGATCACCGCGGCCGCGATCGCCTGCAGCTCGAAGCCGGTCCCGATGTTCGGGTCGCCCGAGATGAAGAACGCGAGGCCGAGCATGCCCGCCAGGCCGCTCAGCACGCCGACGAGCACGAGCGTCTGCACGCGCGTGCGCGGGATCGAGATGCCGCTGAACGTCGCGGCCTCCGGGTTGGACCCGATCGCCCGGACGCGGTAGCCGTAGGGCGTCAGCCGCAGGACCGCCGTGAGCACGACGACCACCAGGATCAGCACCCAGACCGAGACCGGCAGGCCGAGCTTGTCGCCGCCCAGGAACGTGAAGAACGAGTTGTTGGCCGGCAGGCCGGTGACCTGCTGGCCGTTGCTGAGCGCCTGGGCCAGCCCGCGGAAGATCGACATCGTCGCGAGCGTCGCCACGATCGCCGGGATCGCGATGAACTGCACGGCGGTCGCGTTGACCAACCCCATGCCGCCGGCCAGGACGACGCCCGCCAGCCCGGCCAGCCACGGGTTCCAGCCGTGCTGCATGAGCAGCGCCGAGCAGACGATCGAGAGCCCGAAGATCGACCCCACCGACAGGTCGATCTCGCGCATCGAGATCAGGAACGCCATGCCCGCCGCGATGATCCCGACGTAGACGGCGTTCTGGACGACCTCCTTCAGCTGCGACCAGGTCAGGAAGTCGGGATGCGCGATGCCGATGAAGAGGATCAGCGCGATCGTCGCCACCAGCACGCTGTTGGACTCGACGGCGAGCGCGCGCCTGCCGAAGTCGCGCGCCTGCGCGCCGCGGTCGCCGGCCGGCGCGCCCGAACCCGCGCCCGGCGGTGTGCCGCCGTGCGCGATCGGGGGCTCCTGCCCCGCGGTCTTCTCCTCCATCGTCACTGTCTCCCTCCTCGCCGGACGCCCGCCCGGACATGACCACGCCTCGAACGTAGCCGAGCCGACCCGGAAGTGTCAAATGTTTAGGATGCTTTGGAATGCGAATGTGCGTGCGCATCGCGCACACGCCGACCCGGCAGGAGGAGACCGACATGCCCGAAGCCCCCAAGCGCGAGTTCTGGCGCGACCTGAAGCCGATCGAGCGCGTCTTCCAGCCCGACGCGCCGCCCGAGGTCTACCTGAGCAACGCGCCGATCGACGACGACCGCTACTACGTGCCGTTCAGCGACACCGTCAGCTCCCGGCCGCTGTGGATCTCACCGACGACCAACCGCTGGTGCGACGTCCTGATGGCCAAGGAGGCCGGGCTCGTCAACCGCCACTACCACCCGCACGAGGTCTTCGCCTACACCATCTCCGGCAAGTGGGGCTACCTCGAGCACGACTGGACCGCGACCGCCGGCGACTTCGTCTACGAGGCGCCCGGCGAGGGCCACACGCTCGTCGCCTACGAGCACGAGGAGCCGATGCGGGCGATCTTCATCGTCAAGGGCCCGCTGATCTGGCTCGACGCCGACGGCCAGTCCGAGGACTTCTTCGACGTCCATCACTACATCGCGATGTGCAAGGCGCGCTACGAGGCGGTCGGGCTGGGCGCGGCGGCGGTCGAGGCCCTGTTCCGGTAGGGCGCCCACCAGGCGCGGTCGCCCAGCAGCACGATCGTCGCCGGCACCAGCACCAGGCGCACGAGCGTGGCGTCGACGGCGATCGCCACGCCCGCGCCCAGGCCGATCTCGCGGATGACCGGCACGCCGGTGACCGCGAAGCACGCGAAGACCGCGACCATGACCAGCGCGGCGCCGGTGATCGTCCGGCCCGAGAGCGCGATGCCCTCCAGCACGGCCTCGCGCGTGGTGGCGCCGGCGGCGTGGCGCTCGTGGATGCGGCTCAGCAGGAAGACCTCGTAGTCCATCGACAACCCGAAGACGACCGCGATGACGATCGGGATGACGACGGTGTCGACGTAGCCGGTGCCGCCCGTCCCCCACGTCATCGCCGCGGTCAGCACGCCCATCGAGGCGGCGACGCTGAGCAGGTTGGCGACGATCGCCGAGAGCGCCAGCGGCACGGCGCGGAGCATCACCACCAACAACACGAACGTCGCGGCGAGGATCCAGACCAGGACCTTCCACAGCGACGTCGTGATCGCGTGGTCGAAGTCCATCTGCGCGGCGGTGTCGCCGCCGACCAGCGTCCCGGGCGGCAGCGTGCGCCGCAGCCGCTGCACGACCGGCTTCGCGCGCGCGTCGTCGGCGTCGTACTTGATCTTGACGACCGCGAACTCCCACTTCTCGTCCTTGGTGATCGTGCGCACGCCGGTGCGCACGACGTCAGGATCGGCGCGCAGGATCTCGACCGCCCGCTCCATGTCCTTGGGCTTGATCAGCACGCGCAGCGGCGTGATGTCGCCGGCCTTGCTCACCGTGCGCCCCGCGTCGAACCCGACGCGCGTCTCGTTGTCCTTGGGGAACTGGCGCAGCGCGCCCTCGCCCGTGCGCAGCCCCAGCGCCGGGATCGCCAGCAGGATCAGGATCGACAGCGCGCCCGCCATCGCCACGCCCGGCCGCGAGACGACGCGCTCGCTCCAGCGCCGGAACACGCCCGGGTCCGGGCGGCCCGGGCCGATCCAGCGCCCGCAGATCGCCAGCAGCGCGGGCAGCAGCGTCGCGCACGCGGCCATCGCGACGAGCACGACGATCATCGCGCCGACGGCCATCGAGCGGATCGCGGGCGTCGGCACGAGCAGCAGCCCGCCGAGCGCGACGACGACCGCCAGGCCGCTGAACAGCACGGCCGTCCCGGACGTCGCCATCGCGGTCGCGCGCGCGGCGGCGCGGTCGGCGCCCGCGCGCAGCTCCTCGCGGAAGCGCACGACGACGAACAGCGAGTAGTCGACCGCCACCCCCAGGCCGATCATCGAGGCCATGTTGGGGACGTAGAACGTCATCGTGTAGTGCCGGGCGATGATTCCGATCAGCGCCGCGGTGATGAGCACCGACACGCCGCCGATCAGCAGCGGCAGCAGCGCCGCGACCAGCGACGCGAAGACCGCCAGCAGGATCAGCGCGACGATCGGGAAGCCGACGCGCTCGGCGCCGGCCAGGTCGTCCTTGGTCAGGTCGACCATGCCCGCCCACAGCGCGCCCGCGCCGACGAGGTGCAGCTGAACCGCGCCGTACCTGCGCTCGTCGGCCAGCCCGAGCTTCTTGCGCAGGACCTTGACGACGTCGGGCGCGTGGAACTCGTCGGCGTCCAGCGTGAGCGGCACGACCGCCGGCTTCCCGGGAGCCTCCTGCGCCATGTAGACCGCGGTGTCGCGCAGCGCGGGGTCCAGCTCGACGTGCGGCGTCTCGTGGGCGGCCCGCGCCAGCGCCGCCGACGCCGCCCGGTAGTCGCGCGCCGGCGTGCCCTTCGGGGCCACGAAGACCGCCGCCAGCGACGGCGGGCGGAAGTTGACGTCGACGCCGCGCATGACGTCGGACTCCACGCGCGCGGACTCCGAGCCCGGGACGGCGAAGCCGCCGCCGGTCAGCCGGTCGGACTGCTGGAGCGCGAACGGGATCGCGGCCGCGACCATCGCGGCCCAGATCGCCAGCACCACCCAGCGGTGGCGCGCGACCGCCCCGTGCAACGCGTGCAGCACCGGACGCTCAGCTCCGGCAGGCGACCGTGCCGTCGTACTTCACGATCTGCTGGCTGCTGTAGTGGGTCTCCACGTGGTAGCGCCACTTGTGGTCGCTCGGGCAGTGCGTCGTGGCGATCCAGTCGCCGCGCCCGATCGTCCCGTGGACCTCGTCGACGCGCAGCGGGATGCCGGCGACGATCTGGAGGTTGCGCGGGATCGTCACGTGCGCCCGATAGCCCCACTTCGGGTCGCCGCTCAACTTGGTGATGTCGATCGGCAGCGGCTCCCGGACGCGCGCCGGGTGCTGCAGGACCACGTACACGTAGGCCCGCTTCTGGCCGCCGTTGAGGATCGTGCCCGTCGGGCGCGTCGTCGTCCCGTCGGCGTCGGCCACCGCGTAGCCCTTGCCCATGACCGACTTCGGCGTGCAGATGCTCGGGCCCGAGCGCCGCAGGGCCGCCTCCGAGCACGTCGGCCACTTGCGGCCGTTGTAGACGCCGTCCTTGGGGAACCAGACGTCGACGGACTGCACGAGCGGCGGGTCGACGTCGCGCGGGATGCTGACGTACGCGTCGGCCTTGATCTTGACCCCCTGCGGATGGCGCGGCGTCCCGGCCTTGTTGGGCGTCACCTTCACGTTGGCGGTGATCTTGATCGGGACGGGATCGTCCGCGAGCGCCACGGCGGCCGACGCCGCGACCACGGCCGTGGCGCCCAGCGCCCACAGCCCTCTCCTCCTGGTGGACATGTCCCTGACGCTACGGGTCGGCGCGCATCATTGCAAACACCTACGTATCCAGCGCTCGATTACTCATCAACTACTGAGCATGAGCGCGTCGCACAGGGCCGCGACCGCGCGCCGGGTACGCGGCCAGCCGTCCAGCGCCGGGGGCGCGGGGACCGCGCCGCCGCGCCCGGCCTCGACGCGCTCGGCGAGGTCGGCCAGCAGCGCGTCGAGGCACCGCGCGTCCTCGCGCGACGGCGGCGGGCGCTCGCCGGGGCGCGGCAGCGCCAGCGCCACCAGCGCGAGCTGCTCGATCGCGTGGGTGACCGGCCAGCGCAGGTCGGTGCGCGCCGAGGCGGCCAGCGCGTCGCCGGTCGCGTCGCGCTGCGCGGCGTCCAGCGCGACGACCGCGACGTGCACGTCCCGGCGCCGGGCGCGGCGCTCGCGCTCCGGGAGGCCCTCGCCGCCCAGCGTCGCGCGCACGGCCGCGGCGGCCGCGCGGATCGCCTGCGCCTGCACGTTGGCCAGCCGCACCCGCGAGCGCCGCGGCCACACCAGCAGCCCGACGGCCACGCCGATCGCGCAGCCCAGCGCGGTGTCGACCAGCCGCGCGTCCAGCAGCCCGGAGACCGAGCCGACGCCCGCGATCTCCAACAGCAGCAGCGCCAGCGTCGTGATGCAGACGACCGCCGCGCCGTAGACGACCAACACCAAGGACTCGGTCAGCGCCTGGAAGACGCCGACGAGGATCACGAGCGCCGCGAGGCCGGGGTCGAAGCTCGTGACCGCCGCCGCGAGCACGACGCCGATCGCGGTGCCGACCGCGCGGTGCACCGCCCGCTGGCGCAGCAGCGCGATGTTGGTGCCCTGCAGGACGGCGGCGGCGCTCAGCGGGATCCAACTCGGGTGCTCGGCGCGCAGCAGGTAGCCGGCGGCGCCCGCGACGGCGATCGCCAGGCCGAGGCGCAGCGCGGCGGCCGGCGCGGGCGAGCGCGGATCGGCGAGGTCGGCCAGCGCCGCGCGCCAGCGCGGGACGCGGAGCGCGCCGGCCTCCTCGCGCACCTCCCGATGGTCCAGCCAGCCGGCGCCGCCCGCCGCGCGCAGCGCCGTGTCCAGGCGCGCGGCCGCGGGCACGGGCGGGCGGGCGCGCGGGATCACCGGCGCCGACCACGCGCCCTCGGCCAGCGCGTCGACCGCGCGACCCCACGCGGGATCCAGCGGCGGGCTGCGCTCGACCAGCAGCGCCAGCGCGGCCTCCAACAGCACCTCGGCCGCCTCGGCGCGGCGCGCCAGCTCCTCGCCGCCCGGCGTCCCCGGGCGCGCCGGCGGGACGGCGTCGGCGACCGCCTCCTGCGCGCGCTGGACCGCGAGCACCGCGTGGTGGCGCGCGGCGGGCGCGCGCTCGCGGCCGACGGCGTCCAGCAGCCGCGCGACCGCGGTCAGCGCCGCGGCGACCGCGGTGCGCTCCGGCGCGCGGGCGTCGCGCAGCGTCCCGGCCATCGAGATCAGCCACGCGGTCGCGGCGCCGAGCAGGACGAGGCCCGCGCGCGCAGGCGCCGCGCCGGGGTCGGGCGGCAGCGCGGCGGCGATCAGGAACGTGAAGACCACGAAGTACTCCCGCGGCGGCCCGACGCGCAGGACGAGGCAGCCGGCCGCGCAGAGGGCGGCGAAGACCGCGCCGACGAGCACGGCGAGCCAGTCGTGCGGCGCGACGAGCGTGCCGAGCAGCATCGCGACCGCCAGCGCGAGGCCCATGGCCGCGACGACCCGCGCCCGGCGCCGGTAGGGCGCGTCGAAGGCGTAGAACCCGGCGAACGCGCCCTGCGTGGCGATCACGCCGTCGCGCGGGTGCCCGGCCGCGCACAGGACCGCCAGCGGCAGCAGGATGCACGCGGTCGCCCGCAGCGACCGCGCGCGGAACCCCCACGCGTCGCGGGCCGCGCGTCGGACCGTGTCGCGCAGGGCTCCCAGGGACATCCCCGACGACCGTACCCGCGACGGCCGCGGCCGATCGGACCGCGAGTGGAAACTGTACCGTCCAGACGGTATAGTTATCTCCATGCCCGCCTTCGCCCTCCTCCTTCTCGCCATCCTCACGGAGGTCGTCGGCACCCTCGCTCTGCGGGCGTCCGACGGCCTCAGCAAGCTCGGTCCCTCCGCCCTGGTGGTGGTCGGCTACGGCCTGTCGTTCTGGCTGATGGCCCTGGCCCTCAAGCAGATCCCGGTCGGCCTGACCTACGCGATCTGGTCCGGCCTCGGCACCGCGCTGGTCGCCGTCGGCGGCGTCGTCGCCTTCGGTGAGACCATGAACGTCATGAAGATCGCCAGCCTGATGGTCATCGTCGCCGGCGTCGCCGGCCTCTCCGCCGCCGGCGGGGCCCACTAGGTGCCCCGCGGACGCGGCTCCGACAGCCGCGGCAAGATCCTCGACGCCGCCGCCCGCCTCCTGCTGCGCGACCCGTCCAAGCTCACGCTCGACGCGGTCGCCGCGGAGGCCGGCGTCTCCAAGGGCGGCCTGCTCTACCACTACGGGTCCAAGGCCGAGCTGCTGGACGCGGTCGTCGACCGCTGGGAGTCGACCTTCCAGGAGGAGATCGAGGCGGTCGCCGACCCGTCGCCGGGCGGCTGGACGCGCGCCTACGTGCAGGTCACCGCCCGCGACTTCGTGGACCCGCACGAGCGCGAGATCGACAGCGGCATCGTCGCCGCGATGGTCCTCAACCCCGATCGCCTCGAAACGGTCCGCGCGCGCTACCGCTCCTGGCAGGAGCGGCTGGCCGACGACGGCATCGACGAGGTCGACGCGACGCTGGTCCGGATGGCCGCCGAGGGCCTCTGGTTCTGCGAGCTGCTGGACCTCGGTCCGCCCACCGGCGAGCTGCGCGAGAAGCTCCTGGCGCGCATGCGCGAGCTGGCCTCCGAGTGACCTCGCGCTGACATCCGGCCAGGTCGATAGCCGGGCAGATGAGTTCCCGGGCGCCCGGCCGTCTATGGTTCCGGCACGGTACGGCGCGAGAACCGCTCTCACACGCCCGCCGCGCTCCCCCTCCCCGCAACCCCCAGGAGCCTCACTCCCCCATGCGCACACTCGCACGCTGGTGCTTCCGCCACCGCTGGCTGGTCCTGATCGGCTGGCTCGTCGGCCTCTTCGCCCTCGGCGGTCTCGCCAACGGCATCGGCGACAACTACAAGGACGAGTTCAAGCTCTCCGGCACCGACTCGTTCGACGCCATCCACCTCCTGCAGCGGTCGGCGCCCAAGGCGTCCGGCGACCAGGAGCAGATCGTCGTCGCCGCCAAGGACGGCAAGATCACCGACCCGGCCAACCAGGCGCGCGTCGAGCGGATGCTGGCCAAGGTCAAGACGCTGCCCCACGTCGAGTCGGTCGGCTCGCCGTTCGCGGCGGGCAACCAGGGCCAGATCTCCAAGAGCGGACGGATCGCGTTCGCCGACGTCACGATGGACGACGACGTCATCAGCCTGCCGACGTCGGCGGCCGACAAGCTCGTCAGCACCGCGCAGGACTTCGCCAACGGCTCCCTGCAGGTCGAGCTCGGCGGCCAGGCGATCCAGAACGCGCGCCAGCAGGGCGCGGGCGGCACGGACATCGGCTTCCTCGCCGCGTTCATCGTGCTCTTCATCGTCTTCGGCTCGTTCCTGGCGGCGATCCTGCCGCTGCTGACCGCGGCCTTCGCGCTCGGCGTCGGCATCTCGACGATCGGCCTGCTGTCCAACGTCATCACGATGGCGTCGTTCAGCTCGCAGCTGTCGCTGCTGATCGGCCTGGGCGTCGGCGTCGACTACGCGCTGTTCATCGTCACGCGCTACCGCCAGGAGATCATGCGCGGCGCGACGCCGGAGGACGCGGCGGTCAGCGCGATCGACACGTCCGGACGCGCGGTGCTGTTCGCCGGCATCACGGTCTGCATCGCGCTCCTGGGCATGTTCGCGCTGGGCGTGTCGTTCCTGTACGGCGTGGCGACCGCGTCGGCGATCGTCGTGGCCTTCACGGTCTTCGCGTCGCTGACGCTGCTGCCCGCGTTCCTGGCGCTGTTCGGCAAGCGCGTGATGACGCGCAAGCAGCGCAAGGCGGTCGCCGCCGGGCAGCTGGCCGTCAGCGACGAGTCGCCGCTGTGGGGCAAGTGGTCCAACATCCTCGAGAAGCGCCCGGCCGTCCTGGCGATCTCGGCCGCCGTGATCATGCTGCTGCTGGCCACGCCGGCGCTGAGCATGCGCCTGGGCAACTCCGACGCGGGCAACGACCCGAGCGGCACGACGACGCGCAAGGCCTACGACCTGCTGGCCGAGGGCTTCGGCGCGGGCTTCAACGGCCCGCTGCAGCTCGTGGCCGAGAACAAGAACGGCGCGGAGGGCAAGGCGGCCTTCCAGCGCGTCGCCGACGCGGTGGCCAAGACCGACGGCGTCGTGGCGGTGACCAAGCCGGTCGAGGTCGGCAAGAACGTCGTCCTGGCCCAGGTGTATCCGAAGTCCTCGCCGCAGTCCCAGGAGGTCAACGACCTCGTCAAGAAGCTGCGCAGCGACGTCGTGCCACCGGCCGAGCAGAGCCAGATCCGGGTGCTGGTCGGCGGCAACACGGCGATCGGCATCGACTTCTCCAAGGTCCTGGCCGACAAGCTGCCGCTGTTCATCGGCGTCGTCGTGCTGCTGTCGTTCCTGCTGCTGATGGCCGTGTTCCGGTCGCTGGTCATCCCGGCGATGGCCGCGGTCATGAACCTGCTGAGCGTCGTGGCCGCGTTCGGCGTCGTGGTGGCCGTGTTCCAGAAGGGCTGGGGCGCGTCGCTGATCGGCGTCGACCAGACCGGGCCGATCGAGGCGTTCCTCCCGGTCATGGTCTTCGCGATCCTCTTCGGGCTGTCCATGGACTACGAGGTCTTCCTCGTGTCCCGGATCTATGAGGAGTGGCACAAGCGCGGTGACAACCGCGAGGCCATCAAGCACGGCCTGGCCGCCACCGGCCGGACGATCACCGCCGCGGCGGCGATCATGGTC
The DNA here is from genome assembly GCF_035685985.1 of Baekduia sp. GTDB lineage: Bacteria > Actinomycetota > Thermoleophilia > Solirubrobacterales > Solirubrobacteraceae > Baekduia. The sequence continues at coordinate 108,151 of NZ_DASRZV010000020.1, read as the reverse complement.
CTGGTCTTCGGCGCCTTCGTCCTCGGCGGCGAGCGCGTGATCAAGCTGTTCGGCATCGGCCTGGCGTCGGCGGTCTTCCTCGACGCGCTGATCGTGCGATCGGTGCTCGTCCCCGGCCTGATGCTCCTGGTCGGCAAGCGCAACTGGTGGCTGCCCGCCTGGCTGGATCGCATCGTGCCGCGCCTCAACGTCGAGGGCCAGGCCGCCCCGACGACGCAGCACCCGGCGCCGGCCGCACGGCCGGCGACCGAGAACGCCTAGGCGCTCCGCGCCACATCGCACGCACCGCGGCGGTCGCGAGGATCGGGCTCGCGACCGCGGCGTGCGGAAATGGAACAGGAGTGTTCCTGAATGGACCCAGTGAAGTTCCTCATCCGGCGGTGAGCCAAACGTGTCCCGTCCGGACACGGTCCACCAATTCGGGTGGTCAAGCGTGTGTTTGGACTGTACGTTGCCGTTTCGATGAGGCAGACTTGGGGCCGACCAGTCGTCTCGCTCTCTCGGGACAGGGAGCAGACGGCCGCTGACGCAAAGCTAGAGACCGAGCGTACGCGAGCTGGTCCTTCTCCCAACGGGCCGGGCGCTTCCCCTGGCGCCCGGCCCGTTGACCCTTCCCATATGCCACCTTCCGCGACCTCGCCGCTCGCCGCGCTGCCCCTTCTGGTCACGATGCTCGGCGAGGACGAGATCGCCTCGCCCGACGCCGCGTTCCACGACCGGCTCGCCGAGGCGGTCTGCCGCCTGGGCTCGATGCGCCGCGCGGCGGTCTTCCTCACCGACGACGTGCGCCGGCGGCTGACCGCGGTCGGCGCGCACGGCGTCGAGCTCGACCTCCTGCGCACGACGCCCGCCCGCGTCCTCGCCCCCGCCTGGCGCGCGCTGGAGGACGATCGCGTCATCGAGGAGCCGATCGCGCTCGCCGGCGAGACCGCGAGCCTCACCTGCATCCCGCTGTCGGCCGCCGGGCAGCACCACGGCGTCGTGCTCGCCGAGCGCGACGCGGCCACGGGCCCGCTGTCGGACGCCGAGCGCGAGGGGCTCTGGACGCTCGGCAAGGTCTGCGCGCTGGCCGCCTCGGCGCGCGCCGCCACGCGCCAGCAGGAGCGCGCCCGCCACCTCGGCGACCGCCTCGACCTCGCGCGCGACGTCCACGAGCGCGTGGTGCAGCGCCTCTTCGGCGTCACGCTGGCGCTCGGCGCGCCCGGCGACCTCACCGGCCCCCAGCGCGAGCGCTGCGCCGACGCGCTGACCGCCGCCACCGCGGAGCTGCGCACCGCGATCCAGCGCCCGCTGACCGGCCGCCCGGCGCGCGAGCTTCGGACGACGCTGCGCGAGGAGGTCGCGCGCCTGGTCGACGAGCACGCCGACGCCAACCTCACGGTCGCCTGGGCACCCGACGTCGAGATCCCGCCCACGTTGGAGCCGCTGGCCCAGACCGTCGTCCTCGAGGCGGTCCGCAACGCGCGCAAGCACGCGCGGCCGAGCAGCATCGCGATCGCCGTCGAGCGGGACGGCGACGCGGTCGCGATCGGGATCGTCAACGACGGCGTCGGCCCCGGCGCCCCCGCCGGCGCGGGCGTCGGCCTGCGCCTGGCGGCCTTCGAGGCGCTGGAGTTCGGCGCCGCGGTCGACTTCGGCCGCACGCCGCCGGACCGCTGGCACGTCCGGCTGATGCTCCCCGTCCCGGCCGCGCCCGCACCGACCGTCCCGGCATGACCGCCTCACCGACCGCCCCTCCGCGCAAGCTCTGCGTGCTGGTCGTCGACGACCACGACATCGTCCACTGGGGCATGCGCCTGGTCCTCGTCCAGCAGGACTGGGTCGAGCGCTGCATCCCGGCGACCACCGGCGACGAGGCCGAGGACCGCGCCCGGCGCTACTCGCCGCACGTCGCGCTCGTCGACCTCTTCGTCGGCGACGAGGCGGGCACCGACATCGCCCAGCGCGTCCGCGCCGCGCACCCGTCCACGCGCGTGCTGCTGGTCTCGGGCGCGGGCCGGATCTCGGCGACCGCCGCGCGCGCCGCCGGCGCCGCCGGCTTCGTCACCAAGGACCGCAGCGCGGCCGAGATCGTCGAGGCGATCCGCCGGATCGGCGCCGGCGAGGACGTCTTCGACGTGGCGACCCGCTCGGGCGGCGCCGGGAACGGCGGGGCGGGCGGGTCGAGGTCCCTGGGCGCGGCCGACCGCTCCCCCGGCCGTCCGGCCCACCAGCGCCTGACCGCGCGCGAGCGCCAGGTCCTCAACCTGGTCGCCGCGGGCCTGACCAACGCGGAGATCGCCGCCGAGCTGCAGCTGTCGCCCAACACGGTCAAGGAGCACGCCAGCTCGATGTTCCGCAAGCTCGGCGCGCGCAACCGCGCCGACGCGATCGTCCGGGCCCAGAGGCTCGGCGTCCTTGACTGACCGGACCGGGCGAGATCGCCCGGCCGTCGCGCCCGACGGCGTCTACGGCACGGAGCGGGAACTTCCGTGAGCGGTGGTCACAGAACAGCGCGTTCGCGCGACTTAACGATGACCACCGCTTCGCAGTTCCCGAAAGGACACCCCTCCGTGCCCACGCCGTTCGCCTTCCGCACCGTCGCCGTCGTGGCGATCGTCGCCTTCCTCGCCGGCGTGCTGGCGGCGCTGGCCAACGCCTGACGCCGCCGGACGGCGGGCTACCTGCCCGCCGTCAGCTTGACCGTGACGTGCACGAGCTTGCCCGCGCTCGTGAGCCCGTAGACGGTGAACGCCTGCTTGGAGCCGACCTTCATCGCCTTCTTGAGCTTCAGCACGCCGCGCGGCAGCGAGAGCACGAGCTTCTTGGTGGTCTTGCCCTTGGCCGCGGTGAACGAGACCTTGCCCGACGACCACCGCACGCTGGTCTTCTTGTAGCGCTTGCCGCCGAGCGTCACGCGCGCGGACTTCTTGAGGGTCTTCGACGACGAGAGCTTCAGCGCGGCGGGCAGCTTCACGCGCACGCCCCGCAGCGCCTTGGTCGACGTCACGGTCAGCGACAGCGACGGCCGCTTCCTCTTGACGCCCGCGAGCTTGCCCTTGACGGTCAGGGGCTTCGACGCGCTCGCCGCGCACCCGACGACGTCGGCCTTGACGGTCTCCTTGCCGGTGGCGCCCGAGTGCGCGCCGTACTGCGCCTCGACGGTCGGCGTGGTCGTGCAGAGGTCCTTGATCGTCGACAGCGCGCCCTTCGGCCCGCCGGTGAGGCTCAGCGTCAGCTTCGCCAGCGGCACGTCCGGGATGCCGTCGAACGTCGTCGTCACGCGCGTGCCGAGCGCGACGTCGCCCTTGAGCCGGATCAGCCCGAGGTCGAGCGCGATGCCCGGCAGCGCGCCCGGCTTGGCGCCCTGCGTCAGGTAGGCGCCGCCGCTCAACGGGACCGGCAGCAGCGGCGTGCTCGCCGAGACCGTGCCGATCTTCGACCCGGCCGGGCAGGCGCCGGCGTTCAGCTGGTCGTCGGTGCAGACCGCGCTGAGGTTCTTGAGGTCGACGCCGAGGCCCGCGGGCAGCGACACCACCGTCCTGCTCATCGCCGCCTGGCCGTCGGCCTGCTGGATCGTCACCGTCAGCGGCGGGTGCGAGCCTTTGGCGGTCTGGCCCTTGGCCCCGAAGGACGCCGCCAGCTTGGGCGCGAACGGCAGCTTGTCGCAGCCGGTGGCCTGGTAGGGCGCGGTCGCGGCGGCGGTCGCGCCGCCGACGGCGGTGAACGCGCCGCCGACCGTCTGGGGCGCGCACGACGTGGCGTTCTGCATGAACCCGGCCCGGTCGATCGTCAGGTCGATCGCGCGGTAGACGGTCGGGATGCCCTGCAGCGTCTGGGGCAGCGCCTCGGTCTGCACGTCGATGCCGGTGTCGGGGCGCAGCACGAGCCTGTTCATCACCACGACCGTCCCGAGGTCGAGCGCCGGGACCTTCGTGTCGACGACCACGGCCAGGCCGGCGATCCCGCCGTCGAAGCCCTGCGTGAGGTAGACCTTGCCGGGCAGCGTCAGCGGCGCCGGGCCGGTGCCGACCGCGACGCTCGCGTGGCCGACCAGCGAGGCGTCCGGGCAGCTCGCGGCGCGCGCGGCGGCGACGTCGCACTGCGGGACGTTGGGCAGCCGGCCGGTCAGGCCCGGCGGCAGCGACACCTTGGCGTCCTGCAGGCGCAGGTCCTTGTCGGGCCGCCCGATGTGGACGGTCAACGCGGCGGGACCGCCGGCCTGCGCGTCGGCGACGCTGACGCCCAGCTGCGGCGCGAACGCCGGCGGCGGGCAGTCGACCACCTTGAAGGTGTTGGACGGGGACTGCACGCCGCCGCCGTTCCACGGCGTCATGTCCGCCGTGACGCCGTAGTCGCCGCACGCGGTCGGCGAGGTCAGCGTCGCGCGGCCGTCGCCGGGGTCGGTGTAGACGAACTCGAAGGACTGAAACGGGACCTGCGGCTGGTCGAGGAAGTGCGCGGTGATCGCCGTCGTGGTGGGGTCGATCGTCGCGTAGCCGCCGAGCTTCAGGCGCAGGCGCGGGTCCTCGACCGAGATGTAGTTCACGAGCGGGACGCCCGGCCGCGGCGTGCCGAAGTACACCTTGCCGGTCAGCGTCTGGCCCGGGAACAGCGGCGTGACGAACTCGACGCGGCCCATCTCCGAGGAGGCCGGGCACTGCGGCGGGGCGTCGATCCCGAAGCCGAACTGCTCGGCCGTGCAGGGCTCCAGGCCGTTGGCCAGCGGCGGGTTGAGCGCCAGGCCGGCGGGCAGCTTGAGGTCGACGTCCTTCAGGTAGGCCTGCCGGCGCGCGTCGTCGCCGCTGCCGGTGTCGGTCGTCGGGATGATGAGCTTGGCCCACGCCTCGCCGGGCGAGTCGGCGGGCGTCGTCGGCGGACCGACCTCCAGCGAGGGCGTGAACGGGACCTGGTCGCAGCCGGTCGGGCGGAACGCCGCGGTCTTCGAGGTCGTCTGGCCGCCGTAGGAGGTGACCGAGATCGTCGAGACCGCGTCGGCGTCGCAGCGCGTCGGCAACGTCATGAAGGGCTTGGCCATCGTGCTGTGATGGACCTTGGTCCCCCACAGCGTCAACGCCATGTCGTTGACGTGCAGGTCGCCGCCGAGCGCCGAGTCCGGGATGCCGTCGGTGACCGAGTCCAGGCCCGCGTCGGCGACGCGGACGCGGATCGGCGACATCAGCCGCACCGGGCTCAGCGAGCCGCCGAGGCCCTGGTCGAGCGCGATGCCCAGGCGCGCGGGCTCGCCGGGATCGGTCTGCAGGTTGTAGACCTCGCCGGTGATCGTCAGCGTGATCGGGATCGGGATCGGCGGGACGACGGTCGCCGAGGACGACACCGTGCCGACCTGGGTGCTGCCGTCGCACCGGCCCGCGGTGAAGTCGCTCTGCGTGCACGTGGGCGTCGCGGTCGGGTCGCCGACGACGCCGCCGGGCAGCCCGATCGTGACCCTCTTGACGTCGTCGCCGGCCGTGTTCAGCGCGAAGGCGACGCAGAAGTCGCGGTGCGCGCCCGCGGGCGCGTCGGCGGCGCTCGGCGACGTGGGCGAGCACGTGCCGTCTGCCGCGATCGGCTGCGCGACCAGCGACGTGATCGGCACCTCGGCCGCGCCCGCGCCGGCCGTCCCCATCGTGAGACCAGCGATCAGCGCGCAGCACGCGGCCGCGGCGCCGACGATCCATCGACCCATCCTCTTCCCCCGACTTCCACGTTCCCCTGAAAACAGCGACCGCGCGCGAGTGAACGCGGGCGGTCAGGACAGGCTAGGTCATACCCCTGAAAAGGGGTAGTTGGAACCTGTCGGGCGCTTCTGGACGCAAAAAGGGCCCCGGCGCGGTGCCGGAGCCCTTCGGTGAAGCGTGGTTGCGCGGAGCGCGTGCTACTTCTTGCGCGCGCCGTTGACGACCGTCTTGAGGCCGGCGCCGGCGGTGAACTTCGGCGCCTTGGACGCCTTGATCTTCACGGTCTCGCCCGTCTGCGGGTTGCGACCGGTGCGGGCGCTGCGCTTGACGACGGAGAACTTGCCGAAGCCGGTCAGGGCGACTTCATCACCCTTCTTCAGCGTCTTCTCCACCGTGGTGATGAACGACTCGACGGCCTTGCGGGCGTCGGCGTTGGTGAGACCGCTGTCCTTGGCGATGGCCTCGACGAGCTCGGTCTTGTTCATGCGGTTGCTCCTGGATCGACGGCAAACAGAGGGCGCAGCCTAGAGCAGGCGCCGTACGGATGAGGCCTGCCCATAGGCCGCGAGCCCTTGTGCCGACACGGGATCGGCCGGGTTCAATCCTTCCGGAGCGCGTCCTTGGCCTTGTCGGCGGCATCGCCGACCTTGTCCTTGACCGCGCCGGACGCGCGGTCGACCTTGCCCTCGTTCTTGAGGGAGTCGTCGTCGGTGAGGGAGCCTGCGGCCTCCTTGGCCCGGCCCTTGAGATCGTCCTTGGTTCCGTCGCTCATGGGGTTCGGCCTACCCGGTTCACGCGCTCGCACGCGCCCGAATGCGAGCGGTGAGGCGTTCCAGCACGTCGGGGCGCAGGTCGTGGAAGCGCAGCCAGCGCCCGGTGGCGCGGGCCTGGACGCGCAGCTGGCCCGCGCGGCGGAAGCGCCCGGCGGGGCGCCCTTCCACGCGCGCGAGCTCGCGGTAGCGCACGTAGCGCACGCGGCCCATGATCGCGTCGTCGCGCAGCCACAGCAGGCGGCGATCGGTGAGCGCGAGCTGGACGTCGTGGCTGTCGCCCGTGGCGGTCAGGACGACCTCGTCGACCATCTCGCCGGGCTCCAGCGTCTGCAGCAGCTCGCGGGCCAGGACGCGGCGCACGGCGGGCGCCAGCCACGCGCCGGCGATGACGGGCGGCGGCGATGACGCGGGCGGGCGGGCGGCGGTGCCGTTGGCGGCGGTCGTCGCGGGCCCCGCGGCGTGCCCCTGCTCGAGCTGCTCGCGCAGCAGGTCGTAGGCGGCGTTGATCGAGATCATCAGCTCGCCGTCGGCGCCGCCGGCGCGGTCGGGATGGAAGCGCTTGGCCAACGCGCGGTAGGCGCGCTGGACCTCGTCCGGCGTGGCGCCGGGGTCGAGACCGAGGACGGCGTGCGGGTCCATCGCGTCCATTGTGGCGAACGCCGGTCAGCGTTCCGGCCAGATCCCTTAACCAATCGGCCGGGATCGCCGATAATCGTGCCCGTGATGCAGACCCGGCGGGAACGCGTGTACCTGGAGACCCCCCGACACCGGATCGCGGGGACGCTGACGCTGGCGCGGGACGGCTACCGCAGCCGCGTGTCGGACGTGCTGAACGCGTCGGAGCGGGACTTCATCCCGCTGACCGACGTGACCGTCGAGCTCGTCGGCCACGACGGTCCCGGGACCCACCACGACTTCCTCGCGGTGAGCCGCCACCACGTCGTCATCGCGATCCCCGAGCTGCCCGAGGACGGGAGCCTGGAGGCCGCCTCCGCGGCCGTGCCGCCCGCGGGCGCGCTCTAGGCGCCGCGTCCGCAGACCTTGAAGCCGTACTGACGGCCCAGCTCCTCCGCGTAGGCGACCTCCTGCCGCTGGGCCTTGGTGACCTGCGCCATCGCGTCGGAGTCCTGCTCGCGCAGCGCCCGCGACTCGTCGGCGAGCGCCTGGATCTGGCCGTCCAGCACCTTGATGAGGCCGTCGAGGATCGGCCGGTCGGCGGTCTTGGGCCGCGGCAGCGCCTTCAGCTCGCGCTCGTGGGCGGCGAACACCGGCAGGTAGTTGTCGATCGCCTGGGCGGCCTGCTCCGCCGAGCCGGTCCTGAACGCCTTCGCGACGACCTGGTTGGCCCGCCGCGAGACGCCACGCGCCAGCAGGCAGACCCGATCGGCGCGCTTGACGTACTGCGCGCGCGTCAGGGGCTCGGCGCGCGCGGGCGCGGGCGCTTGCGCGGCGGGCCGAGCCTTCGGCGCGGCCGGCGTCACCGCGGCGACCGTCGCGACCTTCGCCCGCTCCTTCTCCTCCTTCGCGCCGCCGCCACAACCGGCGACAGCGACCACCAACGCACCAACCATCGCGCCCTCCAGGGCACGACGACGACCATGCAGCATGGGACAGGACCTTCCGGGACGTTGGCACCCCGCCTCTCCACGCGCGGCACCGGGACGGCGACCGTACCCGCCCGCGGGCGCGCGACGCAACTGGCCGACCGGCTGGGCCGCGGCACCCACCGGCGCGTCAAGCGCGCCCCGGCGAAGCGGAGAGGGAGGGATTCGAACCCTCGGTGGACCGTAAAGCCCACACACGATTTCCAGTCGTGCCCGTTCAGCCGCTCCGGCACCTCTCCTGGAAGGGCGTAAGGGTAGCGGTCAGATCTGCCAGGCGCCGTTGACGAGGACGGCGGTCTCGGTTCCGTCGACGTCGACGCCGAAGACGCTGACCTCCGGAGAGCCGATCATGAAGTCCACGTGGATGGTCGAGTCGTTGACGCGATCGGCCTCCGACTCGTCCACGCACATCTGGTACGCGTGCCCCAGCGCGATGTGGCTGGCGGCGTTCTCGTCGAGCAGGGTGTCGAAGAAGACGGTGTCCAGCGCGCCGATGCGGCCCTCGCCGTCGACCAGCGCCGCCTCGCCCAGGCGGTTGGCGTCCTCGTCGCGCGCCGCGTAGGACCGCAGGACCTCGGCGTTCTCGTCGGCGTCGATCCGGATCGCGCGGCCGTCGCGGAACTCGACCTCCAGCCCGCGGATGATGCTGCCGCCCAGGACGAGCGGCTTCGTGGCCCGGACCACGCCGTCGGCGCGGGTCGGGTCCGGCGAGGTGAAGATCTCCTCCGACGGCAGGTTCGGCAGGTGCACGATCCCGTCGACGGTCTCGAAGCGCGCGGCCAGGAACTTGGAGGTCTTCAACAGCCCGACGGTCAGGTCGGTGCCCGGGCCCCGGAAGCGCAGGGCGTCGAAGCGCCGCTCGGTCACGCGATCAGCGGCGCTCACCAGGAAGTCGGCACGGGCGCGCCAGGCGGCGATCGGGTCCTCGGTGTCCAGCCGGCAGACGTGCAGGATCTGGTCGCAGAACGTGACCCACGCGTCGTCGGGATCGAGGTCCGGGTGCACGAGCTGCGCCCAGGCGCGCGTCGGGCCGGGCACCGCCGTCCAGTTCGTCGTGCGCTCGTTGACGACCTTGCCGGTCTCGCGCAGCGCGGGCAGCTGGTCGCGGCCGACGCGCGCGGGATCCAGATCGCTGAGCAGCCCCGGATGCGCCGGGCCGCTGAGCCCCACGCGCGCCGCGCGCTCGCGCCCCAGCGACAGGATCCGCTCGCCGTACCAGTCGGGCACGTAGCCCAGCGTCTCCTCGTCGGCGTGCAGGAGCCGCGCGCGCTTGACGTACAGGTCGAAGTAGGAGACGTCGACGAACTTCGCGCCGTGCCGGTAGCCGGCGGCGGCGATCGCCCGCGTCACCGCCTCCTTGCCGATCTCCGAGCCGATCGACAGCAGCTGGCCGCGCTGCAGGTTGGCCGCGGTGAGGACCACGAGGTCCGCGAACCGGTCGAGGACTTCGGGATCGTCGAAGGCCGCACGCTTGCTCATCCCCCCACCCTATCGGCGGGGATGGGCAGGTTCGACCGGCTTACGGTCGGTCGACGATCCGGAGCACCGCGTCCAGCCCGGAGATCTCCAGGACGCGGGCGACCGGCCCACCGTCGACGACCGCGACGGCCAGCGCCCCGCCGTGCTCCTGGGCGGCCAGGTGGGCGGCGACGATCACCCGCACGCCGGTCGAGTCCATGAACTCCAGCGCGCGCAGGTCCAGCGCCACGCTCGCGCCCTCGCGCAGCGGCGGGAGCAGCGCGGACTCCAGCTCGGGCGCGGTCGCGAGGTCGAGCTCGCCACGCGCGGTGACGACGCTGCGCTCGTCGACCTGCTCGACGGTGACGGAGAAGGGTGCGGGGCCGCTGCCGCTCACTGGAACCGCAAGCCTAGCCGGACCGACGACGGTCAGCGTTCTGACCTCCCGGCGCGGAGCCAGTCCTCCAACAAGGTGTCCAATGCGGGCCCGTTGAGCAGATCGAAGTGATCGTGGCCGCCGACGTGGACGCGCCGCGCCCGCACCCCGTGCGCGCTGGAGGTCAGCACGAGCAGGTCGCCGGCCAGCCGCCCCACCGGATGCCCCGCGTCCGCCGTGACCGTCGCCGCGACCGCGAGATGGCGCGCGTCGGGCAGCACGTCGCCGGGCAGCCCCCGCGCCAGGTCCTTGATCCCGGCGCTGCGCGCGTCGAGCACCGCGCCGACCGGCCGGCCCTCGGGCACGAGCGCCAGCGCCCGGCCCGCCAGCCGCGCCGCCCGCGCCAACGGCGCGCCACGGTGCGGCGTGCCGAGCGAGACGGTCGACTCGACCGCGGCCACCCAGGCGCCCCCGTGCGCCGCCGCGGCGCGGATCACCAGCCCGCCCATCGAGTGGCCCACGAGCACGAGCCGCTCCACCGCCACCGGCCACGTCGCGACCAGCTCGTCGAGCAGCGCCGCCAGCGCGCGCCCGTTGTCGGCGATCGAGCGGCCCGTGTTGTAGCGGACGGTCACCGGCGTCGCGCCCAGCGGCGCCAGCACGCGCGTCGCGTACGTCCCGCCGCGCTCGCGCGCCTTCAGCGACCACGCCGCCTCGGTCTCGCAGAGCCCGTGCACCAACACCACCACGAACGGCGTCGCCGTCGCCGCGTCCACCGCCGGCACCACGGCCATCGCGGTCGCCAGCGCGCTGCCGGACGCGTGCAGCCGGTCGCCCCAGACGCCGTTGAGCGCCCCGCGCACCAGGCGCCCGCGCGGGTCGTCGCTGAGCACCCGCGGGCCGACGCCGCCCGCGCGCACCGCGGCCGCCACGCCGCCCCCGACCGCGCGCCCGCCGCCGCGCACCAGCGCGTAGACGCCGCCGGCGACCGCGTCGTGCGCGGCGCGCGCCGGACCTCCGGGCGTGCGGCCCGCGATCGCCCGGTGCAGCTCCTCGACGCGCGCGACCGCGCCGCCGAAGCCGTCGGTGGCGAGATCGGCCAGGGCCGCCAGCTCGGAGTCCGTCATACCCCGACCGTGACACCGTTCGATGTCACGGTCAAGGCCCCACGTCCCCACGCCGCGCGCTGGGCGAAGTCCATCAACGTGTCGAAGTAGGAGGCCAACGGCGCCGCCGCGACGCCGGACGGCTCCAGGATCGACCGCGCCCAGCGGTCGTCGAAGCGCACGCCGAGGCGGAAGTACGGGAAGTACACGCGCGCCTGCTCCAGCGCGCGCCGCTGCGGCTCGGGCATCGGCTCCGCGAGCGCCGCCTCGATCACGCCCGGGTCGACGATCGCGGGCTCCGGCACGCCGAAGCGCGCCGCCGCCAGGTCGATGACCTCGGAGACCGTCGAGGCGTGCCGCCCGGCGACCGCGTGGTAGGTCCCCTCGGGCGCGCCCTCCAGGCCGAGCACGACGTCGGCCACGTAGTCCACCGGGACGACGTCGACCGGCGCGTCGGAGACCGCGGGCACGACCGGCAGCCGCCCGCGCGCGAACATCTTCAGCGGCCAGTACAGGACGTTGAACGACCGCGTCCACCCCGTGGCCCGCTCGCCCACGACGATCGACGGCCGCACGACCTGCAGCGGCAGCCGCGGCGTCCAGGCCCGCAGCAGCTGCTCGGCCTCGTGCTTGGTCCGCTCGTAGGTGTTGCGGAACGGGTGGCTGAGCGTGACGTCGTCCTCGCCGAAGACGCCCAGGCGCTCGCCCGCGACGTACGCGGTCGAGACGTGCACGATCCGCCGCAGCCCGGCGCCCCGTCCGGCGCAGCGCGTCGCCAGCTCGGCGACGCGCGCGGCGCCCGCCGCGTTGACCGCCCGCGCGGCGTCGAGCGGCAGCTCGAAGCTCACCGCCGCGGCGCAGTGCAGGACCTCGTCGCAGCGGTACGCGAGGTCCTCGCGGTCGGCGAAGCGCAGGCCGAGCCCGTCGGCCAGCAGGTCGGCCGGGACGGCGGTGACGCGCGACATGTAGGTGTCGAGCGACGCCGCGTGCGGCACGACGTCGGCGAGCGCCGCGCGGACGCGGGCCGCCGCGTCCGTCCGGTCGGTCGCTCGGACGAGCGCGATGATGGGACGATCTGAACGCTCCAGAATCCGTAGGATGATCGCCGTCCCGACGAAACCGGTGACGCCGGTCACGAGGACGGCGTCGGTGCGCGTGGGGAGCATGCGAACGATGATGCGCGGTCGCGCGGCCCGTCGCCACGGACCATCGGTCGAGAGGGCAGCAGGGTGACATCGACCGCCGGGACCACCTAGGCACATAGGATCTGCCGCATGATCGCCCTCATCACCGGCGCGTCGAGCGGCATCGGCGAGGTCACCGCCCGGCGCGTCGCGCGCGAGCCCGGCGCCCGGCTCGTCCTCGTCGCGCGCCGTCGGGACCGCCTCGAGGCGCTCGCCGCGCGGCTGCCCGGCGTCGAGACGCTGGTCCTCGCCGAGGACCTCACGGACGCCGAGGCGCCCGCGCGGATCGAGGCCGCCGTCCGCGAGCGCTTCGGCCGCCTCGACCTCCTGGTCAACAACGCGGGCGGCGGCTGGCGCGGGCGCTTCGCCGACGTCGGCACCAAGAACCTGCGCCAGACGCTGGAGCTCAACCTCTTCGCCCAGGCCGCGCTGACCGAGGCGCTGCTGCCGCTGCTGCGCGAGAGCGCGCCGAGCGCGATCGTCAACGTCGCCTCGACCGCCGGCCGCGTCGCGCGCCCCGGCTCCGGCGGCTACAGCGCGTCGAAGTTCGCGTTCATCGGCTGGAGCGACGCGCTGCACCTGGAGGAGAAGCCCCACGGCGTCCACGTCGGGATCGTCAACCCCGGGTTCGTCTCCACCGAGGGCTTCCCGCAGAAGGAGCTGACCGACAGCCGCGCCACGCGCTGGATGGTCTCCGAGCCCGAGAAGGTCGCCGAGGCGATCATGCAGGTCGGCCCCGGCCGCAAGGCCGAGCGCTACGCGCCCCGCCCCTACGCCCTGGCCGCGGCCGCGCGGCTGCTGCTGCCCAACCTGACGCGCCGGATCCTCGGCGGCCAGGCCGGCGACGCGATGGCGACCTCGACCAAGGTCGACGAGAACCAGGCCTCGCTGAAGCGAAGCTAGCCTGCCGAAACGGCACCCCGCGGGGGCCTGACTTGCCGGGCCGGCAGCGGGAAGTCCTTCAACTTGGCGGTGCGGACTTGAGATGGTCCGCGGATCATGCGACGGCTCGTCCTCCTGCTCTGCTCAGCGCTGCTGCTGTCCGGGCTCCTCGCCGGCGTCGCCGACGCGCGGCAGGCCATCCGCGGCCCGGGCTACCGGGCCTACGCGCCATCGGGCTGGACGGTCAAGAAGACCTCCAGCCGGGGCTGGCGGACGGTGACGATCGCGTCGCCGCAGCGCGCCCCCAACCGGAGCCCGGTGGCGCTCGTGGCGGTGGCGACCGCCCCGATCAAGACGATCGAGCGACGGCTGAAGCTCGGCGTCAGCGACAAGGGCGTCCTGGCCCAGAAGCTGATCTCGATCCCGCGCGACGCCACGCTGCTGCAGGTGGCGTTCGGGCCGTCGCCGACGGCGCTGGCCGGCGCGCGGGGCGCCGTCTTCGGCGTGACCTACAACCTGAAGGGCGACGGCACCCAGCACTCCGCGGCGGTCGTCCAGCACGGCCGCCGGATCTACATGCTGCAGGTGGTCCGCGACCAGAGCCTCTCCGAGCTGGGCAGCACGGCGGCCGACATGGTCGGCAGCACCTGGCGCTGGAGGTGACGGGCTCCTAGCCCGCGCGCTCGCGCAGCTTCGGCAGCACGTCCTCGGCGAACTGCGCGATGAACCGCGCCTGGTCCGGGCCGGGGCCGTGCAGGAGCAGGTCGTCGAAGCCGAGGTCGAGGTAGGTCCCGATCTTCTCGACGACCTCGTCGGGGTCGTCGGAGACGATGAAGCGCGTGTGGGCCTGCCCGACGTTCTCGTCGGCGACCCGCTCCATCTCGATCGGGTCCTCGATGCCTTCCTTCTGCTCGGGCGTCAGCGCCAGCGGCGCCCAGAAGTTGCAGTTGTCGAAGGCCTTCTGCCGGTCGCGGTCGTAGGAGACCTTGATCTCGATCATGTGCCGGATCTGGGCGTGGTCGCGGCCGGCCTGCTCGGCGCCCTCCTTGACTTTCTCCAACAGGTCGAGGTACAGCTGCGGGTCCTTGCCCGACGTGCAGATGAAGCCGTCGCCGACCCGGCCCGCCAGCTTGGCCGCCAGCGGCCCGGAGGCCGCGACGTAGATCGGGACCTCCTCGGCGGGCCGGTCGTAGATCGTGGCCTGCGACGTGTTGTAGTACTCGCCCTCGAAGTCGACGCGCTCCTCGCGCCACAGCCGCCGGATCAGCTCGATGGCCTCGGCCATCCGCAGCCGCCGCTCCTTGCGCCCGGGGAACTCGGCGCCGGTGGCCGGGGTCTCGTTCATCGCCTCGCCGGTGCCGACGCCGAGGAACACGCGCCCCGGCGCCAGGCACCCGAGCGTCGCGAACGCCTGGGCGACGATCGCGGGCTCGTAGCGCAAGGTGGGCGTCAGGACGCTCGTCCCGAGCAGCGCCCGGTCGGTCGCGACGGTCGCCGCCCCCAGCCACGGCAGCGCCGCCGGCGAGTGCCCGCCGTGGTGCCGCCAGGGCTGGAAGTGGTCCGAGGTGGCCACGATCTCCAGCCCCGCGGCCTCCGCCTGCTTGGTGTAGTCCAACAGCGTGGCGGGGTCGAACTGCTCCGCCGACGCCTTGTAGCCGATCCGAACGGTGCCCATGGACTGCACCCTAGTGCGCGTCGATCGTCAGCCGACGTCCGGCGCGGCCACGCAGGCCGCGCCGTCGCAGGTGTCGATCAGCGCGCCGCCGGGCGCCAGGAACGCCGCCTTCTGGGCGCGCGCCGCCGGGGTGCGGCGGACGGCCTCGTGCGGGTCCTGCAGCCCCGAGTTGGGACGGTTGGCCAGCGGCGGGACCGTCACGTTGGCGGGGCCCCAGTCCCAGTAGACGATCGCCGACCCGTCGAAGGGGTAGGACTTGATCGCCGGGATGCCCCACGACGGCTCGGACTGCGGCGAGCGGCCCGACGGCAGGATCGGCGTGTGGATCGACGCGCCGATCGTGCGCGCCTCGACGTCGGCCTGGTACTGCGTGACCTGGTGGTCGCCGTTGGCCACGTCGAGCAACACGGTGTGCTTGGGCGTGTTGGGCAGCGGGTCGGTCGTCATGTGCTGGGCGTAGCCGTCGCCCTCGCCGCGGTCCCACAGCAGCTGGGCCAGGTCGAGGATCAGCGGGCGCTCCTGCTCGACCTTGTAGGCGGGGTACATGACCAGCGAGTACACGTCGAAGTCGTGCGAGCGCGGCAGCAGCACGCTGTAGTTCATGCCCGGCACGCCGAGCACCGCGCGCGTGAAGTCGGGCGCCAGCGCGGTCAGCGCGCCGCCCGCGATCCCGCCCTGCGAGTTGGAGTCGTAGCCGATCGACCCGGTCTGCACGATCGGGCGGCCGTCCTGCTGCAGCAGCGGCGAGGTCGCCAGGCCCTGCGGGTGGGCCATGATCCGGCCCAGCACCAGCGCGTCCAGGAAGCCCTGCTGCAGGCGGTCCGGCAGCGCCGGCATCCCCGAGAAGTCGCCGAGCACCGACGCCGCGGTGCCGATGTCCTCGTTGGCCATGCCGATCCACGGCGTCGCGCAGAACACCGTGTTGCTCTCGGCGGCCATCTTCGGCACGTCGGGCCCGGTCAGGATCTCGGTCTCCTTGCCGAGCAGGCCGTGGCCGTAGAGCGCCAGGCGCGCCGGGTGGTCGGCGGTCGCCGTCGCGGGCACGACGCACGTGAAGCGCGCGGCGTAGGTGCCCTGGAGCTTCGGCATCCCGGTCTTGGCGTCGATCGTCATCCGCGAGCCGGGCGCGCAGCCGTTGGTCAGGTAGCACGGGACCGTGAACGAGCCCTCGAGCACCTGCGCGTAGCGGCCGTCGTCGTACTTGGCGAAGTCGCCGTCCAGCGGCTTGGGCGCCAGCGCGAACGACGGCGCGGTGCCGGAGACGACGCCGTCGGCGAGGTTGCTGTCGCCGAAGGACTTGAAGGTCTGGTCGCGCATGTAGAGCACGCGGCCGGCCAGCGACTTCTCGGTGGCGACCGTGAAGTCCCAGGTCAGGAAGAGCGACTTGTCCTTCTTGACGCCCGCCTTCTTGAGGTCCTTGAAGATGCGCGCGTAGCGCGTGCCCGGCTTCTTGGCGTCGCGCAGCTTGGCGAAGCGCGCGCCCGCGCGGATCGCGCTGCCGTTGGCGCGCTTGAGCGAGCGGAGGATCACGACGTAGCGGTGGCCCTCCAGGAAGTTCTTGGCCGGGTGGATCTCCAGCAGCCGGTTGCCGGTCTTGGCGTTGTTGTCCAGCTCGGCCCAGATCGGCCAGCGCTTGCCCGAGGTGGCGTCCCAGACGATCACCGGCGCGCTCTTGGCGGAGTACTTGGACAGCGCGCTGAGCGAGACCGCGCCGGTCTTCTTCAGCGCCGCGTCGGTCTGGATCGCCGGCACCTTGGTGAGGATCACGCTGCCGGGCGAGAAGCCGTCGAGGCCCTTCCAGCCGGACGCGTCGATCGCCTTGCCCTTGGCGTTGCGCGGCATTTGCGACGTCTTGAGCGCGACCTGGCCGTTCTTGCGGAACGCGTCGTTGGGGAACGGCAGCAGGCAGGCCGCGTCGTCGAGGCGATCGCAGCCCGGCGCGGCCACCGGCGAGGAGGCCGCGTGCGCGGCGGTGGACGGGACGGCGACGGCGAGGGCCGCCGCCAGGGCGGGGACCAACCGCCGTGGCAACTGATGGGACATGGCGCGGCACCCTACGCCTCCGGCGTGACAGATGGAACGCCGGTGTCTCGGTTGGTGGTCAGGTAGGCCGTCAACAGCACGACCGCCTCGTCCACGTAGGCGTCGACCGCGACGCCGCGCGGGCGCAGCACCAGCTCGTGCGTGACGGTCTCCACGACGCGCGCGACCATCCGCGCCGCGAGCTCCGGGTCACGCCCCACGTCGTCGCGCTCGCGCAGGTACGCGGAGACCGCAGCCACCGCGGCGTCCTCCAGCGCGTCCAGGCGCCGCCGCAGCGCGGGCGGGCGCGGCGCCTCCTCGAACAGCACGCGGTGCAGCGCCGGGCGCTCGCGATGCAGCGCGACCATCGCCTCGACCAGGCGCCGCATCGCGACGTCCACCGGCGGCCGCTCCGCGGTCAGCCCCGCGAGCACCGGCCCGGCCACCGCCACGCCCTCCTCCAGGTGGCGCTGCACCAGGGCCACCAGGATCGCGTCCTTGTTGGGGAAGTACTGGTAGAGCGACCCGATCGACACGCCGGCCCGCTCGGCGATGCGGTTCGTGGTCCCGGCCGCGTAGCCGTGGCGCTCGAAGACGCGAGCCGCGGCGTCGAGGATCGCCTCGACCGTGAGCCGGGATCGCTCCTGGCGCGGGACCTTGCGGGGGCTGGTGCGGGCGGGCATGAAATGCGAGTGGCGAAGACGTGAGGAATTGCTCACGATAGAGGCCATGATCACCGTCCGCCGCACCACCCCGCTGCCGATCGGCGCCGAGACCGCGTTCGGCCTCGCGCTCAAGCCCGCGACGTTCGCCTACGTCGCCCGGGGCGTGCTGCGCGTTCCGGCGCTGGCGACCGTCGACGGCGACTTCTCCGCGCCGGGCGCGCAGGCCCGCGGCCGCCTGTGGTGGCTCGGCGTCCTCCCCACCTGGACGCACCACCTGCGCGTCGTGGCGATCGAGCCCGGCCGCGAGGTGCGAACCGCCGAGCACGGCGGCCCGGTCCGGACCTGGAACCACCGCCTGACGTTCACGCCGACCTCGCCGGCCGGCTGCGAGTACACCGACGAGATCGAGATCGACGCCGGGCCGCTGACGCCGCTGGTCGCCGTCTTCGCCCGCACGTTCTTCGCCCTGCGCCAGGCCCGCTGGCGGCGGCTGGCGGCCGTGCTCAGCTGACGAACGCCCGGACCAGGTCCAGGTACTCGGGCACGGCCAGCAGGAACGAGTCGTGCCCGTAGGGCGAGGCGACGACGTGCTCGGCGACCTCGGTCATCCCGCCCGCGCGCAGCCCGGCCGCCAGCGCGCGCGAGTGCTCGGTGCCGAAGCGCCAGTCGGAGTCGAAGGACACGACCAGCGCGCGCGCCGCGGGGTCCAGCGCCACCGACCCCGGGCCGCCGCCGAAGGGGTCGAACGCGTCCATGATCCGCGTCAGGTACAGGTAGGAGTAGGGGTCGAAGCGCTCGTCGAAGATCTTGGCCTGGTGCTCCAGGTAGGTCTCGACATCGTAGGCCGGGGCCAGCCACTCGCGGGCGTCCCGCACGTCGGCCCAGCCGTCCGGCTCGGCGCGCGTGAACTTGTCCGCCATGCCCTGCTCGCTGAGGTAGGTGACGTGCGCCAGCCGCCGCGCGGTCGCCATGCCGCGCCGGAGGTCCGGGTCGTCGAGGATCGCGCGGCGCGCCACGTGCGAGAGCGCGATGTTCTGCGCGCTCAGCCGCGCCGACGCGCAGATCAGCGCCGCGCGCTCGATCTGGCCGGGCGCGTCGATCAGCCACTGCAGGACCTGCATGCCGCCCATCGAGCCGCCGATCGCGACCGCGAGGCGCTCGATCCCCAGGTGCGCCAGCAACCGCCGGTGCACCGACACCAGGTCGGCGATCGCCAGCGGCGGGAAGTCCAGCGACGTCGGCCCGGTCGTCCCCTGGCAGCCGCCGAGCAGGTTGGGGCAGATGACGAAGAACCGGTCGGTGTCGATCGGGCAGCCGGGCCCGATCATCGAGGTCCACCAGCCGCCGGGCCCGCTCGCGCGCGCGTCGCCGGTCAGCGCGTGGCAGACGAAGACCGCGTTGGACGCCTCGGCGTTCAGCGTGCCGTAGGTCGCGTAGGCAACCTCGACCGGCGCGAGCGTCCGGCCGCAGGCGAGCGCCAGCGGGTCGCCCTCGTCGAAGAGGACGACCCGCTCGACGGTCGCAGGCTCCTCGGCCTGCTGCGTCATCCGCGCCCCCGCGCCTACGCCGTCGCGCGCGCCTGGGCCAGGGCCTGGTCGAGGTCGGCGATCAGGTCGTCGACGTGCTCGATGCCGACCGACAGGCGCACCGTGTCCTCGGTGACGCCCGCGGCCGCCAGCTCCTCGGCGTTGAGCTGCGAGTGCGTCGTCGTCGCGTTGTGGATGGCCAGCGACTTCGCGTCGCCGATGTTCGCCAGGTGGCTGAACAGCGACAGGGACTCGATGAACGTCCGCCCCGCCTCCAGGCCGCCCTGCACGCCGAAGGTGATCAGCGCGCCGCCGCCGCCCTGGAGCACCCGCTGGGCGACCTCGTGGTACTTGTCGCCCTCCAGGCCCGGGTAGTTGACCCACGCGACCGCGTCGTGCGCGTCCAGCCACTCGGCGATCTTCTGGGCGTTGGCGTTGTGGCGCTCCATGCGCAGCGGCAGCGTCTCGATGCCCTGCAGGAACAGGAACGCGTTGAACGGCGACAGCGCGGCGCCGGTGTTGCGCAGCAGGACCGTGCGGGCGCGGCCGATGTAGGCGGCCGGGCCGAGCGCGTCGCTCCACACGACGCCGTGGTAGCTGGGGTCGGGCTGCGTGAGGCCCGGGAAGCGGGCGCCGTTGGCGACCCAGTCGAAGCGGCCGGCGTCGACGATCGCGCCGCCGATCGACGTGCCGTGGCCGCCGATGAACTTCGTCAGCGAGTGGACGGCGACGTCGGCGCCGAGGTCCAGGACGCGCGCGCCCAGCGGCGTGGCGACCGTGTTGTCGACGATCAGGGGCAGGCCCTGCGCGTGGGCGGCCTCGGCCCAGGCCGGCACGTCGAGGACGTTGAGGCGCGGGTTGCCGATCGTCTCGCCGAAGACCAGGCGCGTCCTGTCGTCGGCCAGCGACGCGACCGCCGACGGGTCGTCGGCGTCGGCGAAGCGGACCTCGATGCCGTACTGCGGCAGCGTGTGCGCGAACAGGTTGTAGGTGCCGCCGTAGAGCTGCGAGGTCGCGATGATGTTGTCGCCCGAGCGCGCGACGTTCAGCACCGCGTAGGTGACCGCGGCCTGGCCGGACGCCGTGACGAGCGCGGCGACGCCGCCCTCGAGCTGCGCGACGCGCTGCTCCAGCACGTCCCACGTCGGGTTCATGATGCGCGTGTAGATGTTGCCCGGGACCTCGAGGCCGAACAGCTTCGCCGCGTGCTCGGTGTCGTCGAAGACGTAGGACGAGGTCTGGTAGATCGGGACCGCGCGCGAGTTCGTCGTCGGGTCGGGCTCCTGCCCACCGTGCAGCGCGATGGTCTCGGGGCGGTAGGTGATGGCGTCGTCGGACATGGTGCGTGGCCTCGCTGACGGGTTGGCGGAAATTCCGGAAAACCCTATCAAGATTCTTCACTAACGATGGGAGGCGGGCGCCGCGCCGCGCGCCGGAGCGCGCGACGCGGCCCGCCGGGCCGCTAGCCCTTCACGGTCGGCAGCACGAGCCTGGCCCGCGCGACCGTGACCGTCCCCGTCCCGCGCTGCGGCGCCCACACCGTCGAGCCGGAGATGATCTGCAGCGTGTAGCGCGCGCCCTTGGCCGCCGCGGCGGCGATCGGGTCGAGGTCGCGCGTCACCGTGTGCTTCCTGCCGTCGAGCACCAGCGGGATCGGCGTGACCTGGTTGCCGACGACGAGCTTGCGCTTGACGTCGACGATCTGGGCGAACACCTTGGCGCCCTTGGCGGGCGTGCCCTTGCCCGAGTAGGACAGCGTCAGCCGCGGCGCGCCGACCAGCTGCGCGGCGCGCGGCGTCCGGAACGCGATCTGCAGCGACGCGCTCGCCGGGGCCGGCGTGGCCGCGACGCCCGTCTTGTCGCCCGACTGCGTGCCCTTGACGAGCTTCAGCCTGCCCTTGCCGGAGACGGCGATCGACCCCGCGGCCTTCGCCGGCCACGCCGGCGCCGAGCGCCACTTGGCGTCGTCGGCCAGCCACTCGAAGCCCGGGCCGGTGTTCGCGCTCGCGTCCTTCTTGAGGTACTTGGCGAACCAGGCGGCGGTCAGGTCGGTCAGGTGCTGGGAGCCGAGCGCCAGCGTCGGGGCCGCCCCGCCCGGATCGCCGGTGCCGGTCAGGCACGTGCCGTGCCCGCCGCAGAACCACACCATCTTGACCGGGGCGTGCCCGGGCCCGTTCTTGATGGCGTTGTAGAGCTTGATGTCCTCGTCGAGCGGGAACAGCGTGTCGACCGTGCCGCCGACGACCATCGTCGGCGTCGTGATCTTGGAGACCGCGTCGCCCGGCCCGCGCGCGGCGAACCACGCCGCGTCGGCGCTGCTGAGCACGCCGGTCTTCGAGCCCTGCTCGTAGGCCGAGGTGATGTGCGGGTCCAACCCGGGCGGCACCGCGTTGGCGGCGCCGAGCCCCGACCCGTACAACAACGTGTCCCAGCCCTGCTTGAAGGTGTCGTCCTTGTAGAGGCTCGTGCGCAGGCTGTGCCAGCCGACGACCGGGACGAGCGCGTCGAGGCGGTGGTCGGCGATCGCGGTCGAGTACTGGATGCCGCCGCCGTAGCTGCCGCCGGCCATGCCGACGCGCGGGTCGCCGGGGCCGTCGTTCAGCGACCACGGCTGCTGGGCGACCCAGTCGACGATCGCGCTCGTGTCCCGGCCCTCGATCGACGGCGTGTCGATCGAGACGACCCCGCCGCTGGTCCCGAACCCGCGCGGGTCCCAGGTGACGACGTTGTAGCCGTCGTCGTTGAGCTCCTTGATGACGCCCTTGGTCGGGTCGGTGTCGCCGGACTGCGACCACCCCGGCCCGTTGAGGACGGTCGGCGCGGCGCCGCCCGCGGGCGACGGGAACACGTGGATGGTGATCGCCGTGCCGTCGAACGACGTGACGGTGGCGTCCTGCGCATGGGCGGCGGCCGCCGGCGCGAACGCGGCGGTGAGGGCGACGGCGAGCGTCGCGCGGACCCGGGACATGGGCACTTCTCTCCTTCGAGTGGGACGACTGCGTGCCGCGTCGATGCGGCAAGCTCGGCAGACAACCACCGCCCGGACAGCGCGTCAAGCACGGAGACCGCGCCGACGACCGACCGCACGGGCCCGGAGACGCCCTCCGGGCCGGCGGTCGCGAAGGCTACGAAGCGGCCACCCCGCGCGGGATCATCACGTACCGGTACCGGAGGACGGTGCTCAGGGGGACCGAGGCGGAGTTGTCGTGGGTGAAGCGCCACACGTACAGCTTGCCCGGCTCCACGCGGTAGTTGATGGTGTTGACCTTGCTGCCCGCGTAGGAGGTGTAGGGCAGCTGCCAGATGGCGCTGCCGAACGTCGCGTAGACCTGGATGTCGTTCTGCGCGATCGCCTGGGCGGTGAAGGCCGCGACGTCGATCGAGGTCTGCTTGATGGCCGAGTTGTCGTACGTCGCGTCGACCGTGCTCGGCAGGTAGAACCAGTCCGACGTGATGACGTTGGCGGTGCCGGCGTCGCCCTGGGGCCCGGCGTCGCCCTTGGGGCCGGTGTCGCCCTTGGGGCCGGCGGCACCGGTGTCGCCCGTCGCGCCCGTGGCGCCCGTCGCGCCGGCGGCGCCCGCCGGGCCGACGACGGTCGTCGCCGCCGCGAGCGTCAGCTTCTTGGCCTGCCCGCCGCCCTGGCACTTGGCCTTGGCGCTGCTGAGCGTCAACGGCTTCCCGGACGCCGTCGCGCAGACGTAGACCGGCTTGGGCGCGGTCGTCGCGGCGACCGCGTAGCCCCCGCCTCCGGCGAGCGCCACGAGCAGGGCCACCACGGCGAGGTGGTGCTGACGGAGGTACAGCGCGGCACGGCGGACCATCGGACGGCTCCTTCCGCAAGGTTCTCGCGCGGACATCCGCGCGGCGGGAACCCTAGGCCACGCCCCGGCGGAACCGGGCGATCAGCGCGCTTCGAACATCGCGACCAGGCGGTCGCGGCAGTCCGGCCACTGCTTGCGCGCGCGGTCGTCGCCCGGGTGCAGCGTGTCGAGCAGCGTCAGGCCGCGGATCGTCGCGACGCTCATCTCGACCAGGCGCTCGAAGTCCGGGCGGTCGGCGGCGTCGGGGAAGAGGTTGCGCGCGAGGTTCAGCGTCTGGCGATCCAGCTGGCGCTCGACCTCGACCAGGTGCGGGCGCAGCTCGGGGTCGGTGCGCGCCGCCGACCACAGGTCCAGCGCGCCCTGGAAGAGCGGGTTGGCGTAGTTGGACCACAGCAGGTCCAGGCCCTCGGCCACGCGCGTGGGACCGGTGGGCAGCGTCTCCAGGGCGACGATCAGCTCGTCGCGGCGCTTGAGCGCCAGGTGCTCGATCGCCGCGGCGACCAGCGCCGAGCGCGTCTGGAAGTGGTGCAGGTGCGCGCCGCGCGACACGCCGGCGCGCTCGGCGACGCGCGCGGTCGTCGTGTTGGCGTAGCCGTCCTCGACCAGGCACTCGAGCGTCGCGTCCAGCAGCGCCTCGCGCGTGGCGGCGCTGCGCTGCGCCTGGTTGCGGCGCTCCTGCGGAGCCTTCTGCCGGGGCTGGACGGACATCGCTCGCGGGGATGTTACTTGCGTTCGCGACTGAATGTTTCTGTGGTAGCTTCCGCGCCCTGACCGCAGTACTCGATTTCGCCTAGAGGAGACACAGGGCAATGGCAGCCACCGAGGCGTTGGTCTTCGACGCCATCCGCACCCCGCGCGGGAAGGGCAAGAGCAATGGCTCTCTGCACGGGACCAAGCCGGTCGACCTCGTGGTCGGCCTGATGCACGAGATGCTGATCCGCAACGAGAAGCTCGACCCCAACCGGGTCGACGACGTCGTGCTCGGCTGCGTCTCCCCCGTCGGCGACCAGGGCGCCGACATCGCCAAGACCGCCGCGATCAAGGCCGGCCTGCCGGACACGGTCGCCGGCGTGCAGCTCAACCGCTTCTGCGCCTCCGGCCTGGAGGCCGTGAACATCGCCGCGCAGAAGGTCGCCTCCGGCTGGGAGGACCTCGTCTTCGCGGGCGGCGTCGAGTCGATGTCGCGCGTCCCGATGGGCTCCGACGGCGGCGCCTGGGCGATGGACCCGGAGACCAACTACGACACGTCGTTCATCCCGCAGGGCGTCGGCGCCGACCTGATCGCGACCGTCGAGGAGTTCTCGCGCGAGGACGTCGACGCGTACGCGGCGCGCTCACAGGAGCGCGCGGCCGCCGCGCAGGCCGCGGGCAAGTTCGACAACTCGGTCATCGCGGTCAAGGACATCAACGACGCGGTCGTGCTCGACCGCGACGAGTTCATCCGCCCCGGCACGACGGTCGAGACGCTCGGCAACCTCAAGCCGTCGTTCGCCGTCATGGGCGAGATGGGCGGCTTCGACGCGGTGGCGCTGCAGAAGTACCACTGGATCGAGAAGATCGACCACGTCCACACGCCGGGCAACTCGTCGGGCATCGTGGACGGCGCGTCGCTGCTGGCGATCGGCAACGCGGCCGTCGGCGAGGAGCTGGGCCTGAAGCCGAAGGCCCGCATCCTGGCGACGGCGGTGTCCGGCGCCGACCCGACGATCATGCTGACCGGCCCGGCGCCGGCCTCGCGCAAGGCGCTGGCCAAGGCGGGGATCACGGTCGACCAGCTCGACCTCGTCGAGATCAACGAGGCCTTCGCGGCCGTCGTCCTGCGCTTCGTGCGCGACATGGGCCTGGACATGGAGAAGGTCAACGTCAACGGCGGCGCCATCGCCATGGGCCACCCGCTCGGCGCGACCGGCGGCATGATCCTCGGCACGATCGTCGACGAGCTGCACCGCACGGGCGGCAAGTACGGCCTCGCCACGCTCTGCGTCGGCGGCGGCATGGGCATCGCGACGGTCGTGGAGGCGCTCTAGCCATGGCTTCGGAGAGCACCACCATCAAGTGGGACAAGGGTGAGGACGGCATCGTCGTCCTGACGCTCGACGATCCCAACCAGTCGGCGAACACGATGAACCGCGCCTACATCGAGTCGATGGGCGCGACCGTCGATCGCCTGGAGGCCGAGAAGGACTCCATCAAGGGCATCGTGCTGACGTCGGCCAAGAAGACGTTCTTCGCGGGCGGCGACCTGCACGACCTCAAGGCGGTCACGCGCGAGCAGTCCGCCGAGTTCGCCGAGGGCATCCGCCTCGTCAAGGGCCAGCTGCGCCGCCTGGAGACGCTCGGCGTCCCGGTCGCCGCGGCGATCAACGGCGCGGCGCTGGGCGGCGGGCTGGAGATCGCGCTGGCGACGCACTACCGCGTCATCGTCGACTCGCCGAAGGCCAAGCTCGGCTTCCCCGAGGTCAAGTTGGGGCTGTTGCCCGGCGGCGGCGGTGTGGTCCGCACGGTGCGCATGTTCGGCATCGTCGACGCGCTGATGCAGCTGCTGCTGCAGGGCCAGGAGAAGCGGCCCGCGCAGGCGCTGGAGATGGGCCTGGTCAACGAGGTCGTGCCGACCGTGGACGACCTGGTCCCGGCCGCGAAGAAGTGGATCGACGCGCAGGGCGAGGACTTCGCCGGCCAGCCGTGGGACGTCAAGGGCTACAAGATCCCGGGCGGCACGCCGTCCAACCCGAAGCTCGCGATGAACCTGCCGG
This sequence comes from Baekduia sp., assembly GCF_035685985.1. Taxonomy (GTDB): domain Bacteria; phylum Actinomycetota; class Thermoleophilia; order Solirubrobacterales; family Solirubrobacteraceae; genus Baekduia. Next base: position 82,646 of record NZ_DASRZV010000020.1, on the reverse strand, counting down.
CGTTCCCGGCCAACCTGCGCAAGCAGCTCAAGGGCGCCAACTACCCGGCGCCGCACCACATCATGGCCGTGGCGGTCGAGGGCGCGCAGGTCGACTTCGACACCGCGATCGAGATCGAGGGCCGCTACTTCGTGGACCTCGCGACCGGCCAGGTCGCCAAGAACATGATCCAGGCGTTCTTCTTCGACCTCCAGCAGGTCAGCGGGGATCGCGGGCGGCCCGACGGGCTGGAGCGCTTCGCGCCCAAGAAGGTCGTGGTGCTCGGCGCGGGCATGATGGGCGCGGCGATCGCGTACGTCTGCGCGAAGGCCGGCATCGAGGTCGTGCTCAAGGACGTCGACCAGGCCGCCGCCGACCGCGGCAAGGGCTACAGCGTCACGTTGGTCGAGAAGGCCGTCGGGCGCGGCCGCCAGTCCCAGGAGGACGGCGACGCGCTGCTGGCCCGGATCACGCCGACGACCGACCCGGCCGCCGCGGCGGGCGCCGACCTCGTGATCGAGGCCGTCTTCGAGGACCCGGGCGTCAAGAAGCAGGTCATGGCCGAGATCGAGCCGCACCTGGCACCCGACGCGTTGTTGGGGTCCAACACCTCGACGCTGCCGATCACCGCGCTGGCCGAGAACGTCTCCCGCCCGGCCGACTTCATCGGGCTGCACTTCTTCTCCCCCGTGGACAAGATGCCGCTGCTGGAGATCATCAAGGGCGAGCAGACGTCCGAGGAGACGCTGCACCGCGCGCTGGACCTGGCGCGGCTGATCAAGAAGACGCCGATCGTCGTCAACGACTCGCGCGGCTTCTACACCTCGCGCGTCATCGGCACGTTCATCAACGAGGGCATCGCGATGCTCACCGAGGGCGTCCCGGCGCAGTCGATCGAGCAGGCCTCCTCGCAGGCCGGCTACCCGGCGCCGGTGCTCCAGCTCAGCGACGAGCTGAACCTCGAGTTGATGGCCAAGATCCGCAAGGCGTCCAAGGAAGCGGTGGAGTCCGAGGGCGGGACGTGGGTCGACCACCCGGCGTTCGGGGTCATCGACAAGATGTTGGAGGAGGGCCGCGCCGGCAAGCTGCGCGGGGCCGGCTTCTACAACTACGAGGACGGCAAGCGCGCCGGGCTGTTCGCGGGGCTGAAGGAGTGGTTCCCGCCCGTCGCGGACCCGTCGCAGATCGCTTTGAAGGACCTGGAGGAGCGCATGCTCTTCGCCGAGTCGATCGAGACGATCAAGTGCCTTGACGAGGGCGTCCTGGAGACCGTGGCCGACGCGAACATCGGCTCGATCTTCGGCATCGGCTTCCCGGGGTGGTCGGGTGGCTCGCTGCAGTACGTCAACGGCTACGAGGGCGGCCTGGCCGGCTTCGTGGCACGGGCGCGGGAGCTGGCCGAGAAGTACGGCGACCGCTTCGAGCCCCCGGCGTCGCTGGTGGCCAAGGCCGAGGCGGGCGAGAGCTACAACGACGCTCCGGCGCCGGTGGCTGCGTAGTCGTCCCTTCGCCGCTCTTCGCTGTTGTGCTTGCGGCCCGTCCGGGGGTTGGTTCCTCGGGCGGGCCGTTGTTTGTGCTTGCTCGAGCCTTCGGGGCGTCTGGATGGTCGCCGCATCGCGACCCGGACGGACTCACTGCGCCTCGCGCTCAGGTTGCTGGTCGGCGGAGGGTGGTGGGTTTGTGTGGCTGGGACGGTGGTGCGGGCGGTTGGCGCGGGGCGCCGTGGCATCGGAGGCCGCGCTGCGGACTTCGTTCCCCGCCGGGTCATCGATGCGGCGACCTTCACGGGCGCGGGCTTCCGCACGGTGTCCTCCGCCGCCCCCATCGGTAGGCTCTTCTGAGCATCACCTAGAACGAAATCGCCCCCGCGTCGCGCCAACGACCCGGGGGCATGGCCCAAGGAGCACTACCTCCATGAGCGCTGTCAAGCGTAATGGCGTCGCGATCGTCGGCGTCGATCCGTCCACCGCCGATGTGCTGCGTCGGCAGGCGTTGGTCGTCCTCGACGCCAACCATCACTTCTTCGAGGAGATCTTGTCGTTCGGTCCGGCGGCGCAGTTCGCGTTGTCGGTGCGCTACCGCGATGCCTTCGCGGTCCTGGACGCCGTCAGCTGGGCACGGCCCGACGTTCCGCCCGCGTCGGTGGACGTGCCGATCACGCCCGGCCTGGCCGAGCAGTTGCTGACGTGCCGCTACGAGCTGGGTCACACCAACCTCGACCGCCTCGCCATGCGTGACGCCGAGAGCGATCCGGTGGTGCGCGCCGAGATCGATGAGGCGATCGACGTCGACCGAGCCGCCGCGATCGCGCTCGATCGCCTCGTCGCCCGAGCCGCCGCGGCCTTCTGAGCCACCCGGCCACGCCTGCGGCACGCCAGCCCGGGGGATCCGGGTCACTGCCAACGTCCTTGGGACGTCGGCAGTGACCCGCGTTCCCGCCGGGGAGGGCCGAGCCACCCGGCGGCAGCCCAGGCCCGTGAAGACCGCCGCATCGATGACCCGGCGGGGAACGGAGTCCGCAGCGCGGCCTTCGATGCCACGGCGCCCCGCGCCAGCCGCCCGCACGACCGTCCCAGCCATACAAACCCGCAACCCTCCGCCGACCCGCCACCCGAGCGCGAGGCGCAGAGACCCGTCCGGGTCGCGGTGCGGCGGTCATCCACCCACGCCCGAGCACGCGAAGGCCCCACAAGAGCCATACGATCCGCAGCCACGATGCCCAAGAACGCCGACGAGATGCTGAACCACGCCGCCGAGCGCCCGGCCGATCTGGCCGCGCCCGGGCTGTCTCCGCGCCCGCGCCGCAAGGTCGCGGTCCTGTCCTGCATGGATACGCGGATCGACCTCTTCCCGATGCTCGGCATCGAGCGCGGCGACGCGCACATCATCCGCAACGCCGGCGGGCTGGCGACCGACGACGCGCTGCGGTCGTTGTCGGCGTCGCAGCGGCTGCTGGGCACCGAGGAGATCGTCGTCGTGATGCACGAGGGCTGCGGTCTGCACGGTGGCTCGGAGGACGACTACCGCCGGGCGCTGGCCGCCGACGGGATCCTGCCGACGTGGCGGCTGGGGGCGTTCGACGACCTCGAGAACACGCTGCGCGGATCGCTCGCGCGCCTGCGGGCCGCCCGTGAGCTGCCGCACCGCGATCACATCCGGGGGTTCATCTTCAACCCCGAGGACGGGTCGCTGCGCGAGATCGAATGAATCGCGGCCCAGAACGGTAGACATGCTTGTGTTCGGACGGGTAGAGTCCCGCCGTGCGCAGGAGAGCAGCTGAGGTCTGGGTCATCGCGGTCCTCGCGGCCGCCGCGGCGTGGTGCGCGCCGGCGGGCGCCGCGCAGGTCAGCGGGTCGCTGCAGGTGACGGCCACCACCTCGACGAGCGTGTCGTTCACGTTCACGGTCAAGCGGGTCTGCTCGGGCGGCGAGCAGTGCGACTACTTCTCCGAGCTGGACCAGCTCACCGACGCCTCGGCCTGCCCGGCCACCCGCCCGCACGACCCGTGGATCCTGTGGACCGGCGACGTCCAGAACACCGGGCCGGCGACCGAGACGGGCCGCGCGCGGCCGCGCGGCTGGAGCGGGGCGGCGGTCGTCGGACCGACGCGCCTGTGCCTCTACACGTTCACCGACGGCGACTACACGCTCGTCGCCACCGCGGTGATCACGCGCCCGTCGGGCGGCGACCCCGGCGACGCGTCCCCCGGCGGGGACGGCTCGACGCCGACCACCACGCAGCCGGGCGGCGGGACCGGATCGGGCACCGGCGCCGGCGGCGCGACGCCGAAGGCGCCGTTGAGCAAGCCGTCGGCGAGGACCGTCACCTGCCTGCGCTACACCTACCAGCAGGACGCGCAGAAGGCGCTCAAGAGCGACAAGACGCTCGCGGCGCGGCTGGACCGCAACGGCAACGGCGTCGCCTGCGAGAACCTGCCCAAGCACAAGCGCTACGTCGCCACGATCGCCCTGCGCGACGCCGCGACCGCGACGCGCGCCGCGCTGCGCCGCTCGCACGGCACCGCGTTCGCCGCCGGCAGCCGCTACCACGCGCGCTGCCGCCGAACCGCTCGCACGCGCGTGCGCTGCGCGGTCGCCTGGCGCCACGGCGGCACGTGGACGGGCTACGTCGACGTCGTCAGCACGCTGCGCGCCAACGAGCGCGTCGTCGCCACGCACGTCCACGTGCGCCGCTCGGTGTAGCGCGGCCGCCGCACGCCTCGCCCGCTCGACGTAGCGGCCACCGCACGCTCCAGCGCTCCAGCGCTCGACGTACCGCGCCGCCGCGCGCCCCGGCGGCGTCGCTCAGGCCGCGAAGACCGGCGCGAGCGTCTCGCCGGCGAGCGCGACCGCGTCGAGGTCGTGGACGTCGGCCAGCGAGAACGTCACGCCCTCGATCCCGACCGACTTGTAGGCCTCGGCGCGCTCGCGGATCCGGTCGGGCGTGCCCGAGGTCGTCGCGGCGACGCGCTCGGCGGGGAAGCGGGCGCGGAGGTCGTCCAGCTTGGCCTCCAGCGCCGCCTCGTCCTCGGCCACGACCAAGGACATCATGACGGTCTTGGTGATCTCGGACGGGTCGCGACCCACGTCCTCGCAGTGGCCACGCAGGACGCCCAGCAGGTGGTCGGCGCGCTCCGGATCGCCGAAGAGGTTGCAGCCGTCGGCGTACTTCGCGACGAAGCGCAGCGTCTTCTTCTCACCGCTGCCGCCGATCAGGATCGGGATGTCGCCCCGCAGCGGCTTCGGGTTGTTGTAGGCGTCACGGACCGAGTGGTGGGTGCCGTCCACGGTCGCCTGCTCCTGCGTGAACATCGCCCGCACGATCCGCAAGTGGTCCTCCAGCCGCTCGAAGCGCTCCTTCAGCGGCGGGAAGTCATAGCCGTAGGCCCGGTGCTCCTCCTCGAACCAGCCCGCGCCGATCCCGTGGAACCCGCGGCCGCCGGAGACGAAGTCCAGCGTCGTCGTGATCTTCGCGTGCTGCGCCGGGTTGCGGTACGTCACGCCGCCGACCAACAACCCCAGGTTGATCTTCTCCGTCCGCGCCGCCAGCCCCGCCAGCATCGTGTTGCCCTCGAACATGTAGTTCTCCGGCGGGCCGACCGGCGGGATCTGGTGGTAGTGGTCCATCAGCGTCACCGACGTGAACCCCGACGCCTCGGCGGTCTTCACGATGTCGACCAGCCGATCGAACAGCGCCTCCGGCGCCACCCCGGGGTAGTTGAAGTTCGGCAGATGCAGGTTCAGCTGGATCGGCGCACGCATGCCGCGCACGCTAGCGCGCGTTGACCGCCAACTGGGCCGCGAAGGCCCGTGCGTAGGCGGGCCTCGCCTCGCCGCGGGCGACGTAGGCGGCCAGCGTCGGGAACTCGTCCAGCAGGCCCGACGGGCGCAGGCGCAGCAGGACCGACACCATCATGAGGTCGCCCGCGCTGAAGGCGCCGTCGAGCCAGTCGGCGTCGCCCAGCCGCGCGGACAGGAGGCGCAGCCGCTCGCGGATGCGGTCCTGGACCAGCGGCAGGCGCTCGCCGGCCCAGGGGCGGTCGCCCTCCAGGATCCGGACGGTCACCAGCTCGAGGATCGGCGGCTCCACCGTGCTGAGCGCGGCGAACATCCAGGCGATCGCCCGCGCCCGCGCGTCGGCGTCGTCCGGGAGCAGGCCCGCGTGCCGCTCGGCGACGTGGAAGACGATCGCGCCGGACTCGAACAGGACGAGGTCGCCCTCCTCGTAGGTCGGGATCAGCCCGAAGGGGTGGACGCGCAGGTGCGGCGGCTCCCGCTTCGCGCGCAGCGAGACGAGGCGCACCTCGTAGGGCTGCCCCACCTCCTCCAGCGCCCAGCGGACGCGCGTGTCGCGCGCCAGCCCCTGGCCGCCGTCCGGCGACCGCTCGAAGGCGGTGATGACGATGGTCATGGTCTCAGGGACCCGCCCCACCGGGCAAACTCATCGCCCCGGGGCGCTCAGCGGAGGGGGAGGGATTCGAACCCTCGGTACGACGAAGCCGTACAACGGTTTTCGAGACCGCCCCGTTCAACCACTCCGGCACCCCTCCAAGACGCCACGGGCGAGGGGGAAGCGTAGCGATCCTCGGCCTTCCGGCGCGCGGTGGGTCAAGCCGTCGTGGCAGGGGCGGCGACCTTGCCCTTGACGAGGTCGGCCGCGCGCTCGCCGACCATGATCGTCGGCGCGTTGGTGTTGCCGCCGGGGATGACCGGGAAGACGCTCGCGTCGACGACGCGCAGGCCCTCGACGCCGCGCACGCGCAGCTCGGGATCGAGCACCGCGTCCTCCCCGCCCATCCGGCAGGTGCCGCACGGGTGGTAGAGCAGCTCGACCGAGCGGCGGACGTAGTCCTCGACGGCGGCGTCGTCGGCGACCGACGCGCCCGGGTAGATCTCGCGGCCGCGCACGGCGGCCAGCGGCTCGGCGCCGGCCAGCTCGCGCGCCAGCTCGACGCCCGTGACCAGCGCGGCGAGGTCCTCGGGCTCGCTCAGCGTGTTGGTGAGGATCTTGGGCTTGGCGACCGGGTCGGCGGCGGCCAGCCGGACCGTCCCGCGGCTCTTCGGGCTCACGAGCACCGGCCCCATCGTGAACGCGTGGCCGTCGAACTCCTCGGCCCCGTTGTCCACGAAGTACGCGGGCGCGAAGTGGTACTGGAGGTCGGCGGCGGGCAGGCCGGGCCGCGAGCGGACGAACGCGAACGCCTCGGCGACCGTCGACGTCAGCGGCCCCGACCGGCGCAGCACCCACTCCAGCAGCGGCTTGGGCTTGTCGGCGCCGTAGAGCGACTCCGGCGCCGTGGCCTCCCAGACGCAGACCACGTACGGGTGGTCCATCAGGTTGGCGCCGACCGCCGGGTTGTCGACCGCGACCTTCAGGCCCAACGACGACAGGTGGTCGGCCGGGCCGATGCCCGACAACATCAACAACTGCGGCGAGCCGATCGCGCCCGCGCTGAGGATCACCTCGCGCTCGGCGCGGACGGTCTCCTCCCTCCCACGCCGGTCGCGCAGGACGACGCCGACCGCGCGGTCCCCCTCGATCGCCACCCGCGCGACGTGCGCGTCGGTCCGCACGGTCAGGTTCGGCCGCGAGAGCGCGGGCCGCAGGTAGGCGTCGGCCGTCGACCAGCGCCGGCCGTTGCGCTGCGTGACCTGCACGATCGACGCGCCGTCCTGCTCGGGCCCGTTGTAGTCGGCGATCCGCGGGATCCCGACCGCCTCGGCCGCGCGCAGGAAGCGCGCGGTCAGCGGCCGCGGCGAGCGCTCGTCCATCACGTTGAGCGGGCCGCCGACCGCGTGGTGCTCGGACGCGCCGCGCTCGTTGTGCTCGGCCTTGAGGAAGTACGGGCGCACGTCGTCCCAGCCCCATCCGCGCGCGCCCTCGCGCTCCCACAGGTCGTAGTCCAACGGGCGGCCGCGGACGTACAGCATGGCGTTCATCGACGACGAGCCGCCGAGCGACTTGCCGCGCGGGATGAACAGCGAGCGCCCGTCGCAGTGCGGCTCGGGCTCGGTCGCGAAGTCCCAGTCCAACTTGGTGTGGAACTGCTTGGCGAAGCCGGCCGGGATCTTGATGTTCGGGCTGCGGTCCTTGCCGCCGGCCTCGATCAGCAGGACCCGCACGGCGGGATCCTCGGTCAGCCGGTTGGCGAGCACGCAACCGGCCGAGCCGGCGCCGACGACGACGTAGTCCACGGGGGCCATGCCCCGGATGCTCGCCGACGGCGCCGGTGGCGCGCAAGTCGCTACGAGGCGTTCGCCGCCGCCAGGATCGCCGCGGCCTTGCCCTGCAGGTCGTAGAGGCCGCTGACCGAGGTCTGGGTGCCGACCTGCTGGGCGACCGCCATGACCGCGCTCGCGCCCGCGCGGCCGTCGCGGAAGCCACCGCCACCGCTGCCGTCGGTCAGGACGTAGCGGATCCGGCCGTCGGCGACCGCCTGGGCCAGCCACCGCACGGTCGGCGAGGACTCGCTGCCCGAGAAGCCGCCGAGGCCGGCGACCTTGGCCCCGGACCGGATGATCGCCTCGGCCGCGCCCTGCTGGGAGGAGACCCCGATCGTCCCGCCGCCGTGGGCCTTGGCATAGGACAACGCCTCGGTGAGCTCGCTGTTGCCGCCGAACATCCCGCCGCCGAAGCCGCCGCCACCGCCCGGACCGCCGCCGAAGCCGCCGCCGTTGTTGGTGGAGTTGCTCGAGCCGGTGCCGGTCCCCGTGCCGAGCGAGAACCCGGGCGGGGGCGAGATCTGGCCGTTGGACGACGTCCCGCCGCCGCCCCGCACCCGCGGCGCGCCGCCGAAGCCGCCCGCGCCGCCGCCGAACCCACCGCGGAACCCGCCGCGCCCGCCGCCGCCCGGGCCGCCGCCGAAGCCCTGCTGCGCCGGGCCGCCGGCCGGGAACGTCCCGCTGGTGGCGTGGCCGAGCGTGTCGGCCGCCCACGTCGCGGGCGCGATCAGCAGCGCGCCGAGCGCGACCGCCAGCGCGACGCCGCGCACGACCGGCGGCGTCTTGGCCACCAAGACGGCCGCGCCGCCCGCCGCCGCGACGACCGCCAGCGGGATCAGGCCGTCGACGTCGCTCGCGCCCCGGTGGATGACCGTGAGCTCGGTCGCCAGCCCGGCCAGCAGCGCCAGCGGCGCGATCACCCGCGCGGCCACGCCGCCCTTGAGGATCGTCCCCGCCGTCGCGCCGATCAGCACCGCCGTGAACGGCGCGAGCATCGACACGTAGTACGGGTGGAAGATGCCCTTGGCGTAGGAGAACACGATCGCGCAGGTGGCGAACGCGCCGCCCGCGGCGATGATCCAGCCCGTGCGCGGGTCGTTGCGGCGCAGGCGCGTGAGCACCGCGATCGCCAGCCCGCCCACGATCGCCATGCCGATCAGCCAGCCCGCCTGCCCGCCGAGCGACTGGTCGACCAGCCGCGTGATCCCGGTGTCGCCGCCGAACACGCCGCCTCCACCGCCGCCGCCGAAGCCACCGCCACCGCCCGGGCCGCCCGCCTGGCCGTCGACGCGGCCCGCGCCGTTGTAGTCGAGGATCAGCGACCAGATCGAGTTGTCCGACGTGCCCGACACCCACGGCCGGTCGGCCGCCGGGGTCAACCACACCAACACGGGCCACGCCAGCGAGACGGCCGCCGTCACGGCGCCCGCGACCAGCAGCTGGCGCACGGCGGCGATCCGCCCGCGCGGCGCGACCCAGAAGTAGGCCAACGCCAGCGCCGGGAGCACCAGGAGCCCCGTCGCCATCTTGGCCTCGAAGCCGACGCCGACCATCACGCCCGCCCACACCAGCCACTTCGTCCGGCCGTCCAGGCACGCGCGCACCGTGAACCACAGCGCGGCGGTCGAGGCCAGGACGACCAGCGCGTCCGGGTTGTTGTGACGCGAGATCGCCACCGTGATCGGCGTCAGCGCCAGCACCAGGCCCGCGACGAAGCCCGCGGGACGGCCGAAGACGCGCCGCGTCAGGTCATAGGCCAACGCGACCGTCCCGACGCCCATCAGCGCCTGCGGCACGAGCATCGACCACGAGGAGTAGCCGAACGCGCGCACGCTCAGCGCCTGCACCCACAGCGCCGCCGGCGGCTTGTCGAGCGTCTGAAGACCGGCGGGGTCGAACGAGTTGTAGAGGAAGTCGTGCCAGTTGGTGGACATCGACCGGACGGCGGCCGAGTAGTAGGTGTTGGCGAACCCGTTCCGGTCGAGCGCCCACAGGTCGAGCACGCCCGCGACGAGGAGCAGCACGAGCAGCTCGGGCGCGGGCATCGGGATCCGGACGGCGCGCACGCGGTCGCGCAGGGAGGAGCCGGTGCGCGGGGTGCGCAGCTCGGCTGGGGTCGCGGTCGACATGGGAAGCAGCATCGGCCCGCCGACTCAGCGGACCCTCGGCGGTTCCTGGGAGGTGCCTGAGCGCCCGGTCTCAGGCTGCTCTCAGCGACCTCTTATGGCGCTCCGACGCCCGCCGCCGATCGTCTCCGCCATGCCCCGCTCCCCCCGCCTCGACGTGGATGTCGTCGTGCCGGTCTACAACGAGCAGGCGGCCCTGGGCGACAGCGTCCGCCGGCTGCACGCGTTCCTGACCGAGCACTTCCCGTTCTCCTGGCGCATCGTCATCGCCGACAACGCCAGCACCGACGGCACCCCGTCGATCGCCCGGGCCCTGGCCGAGGAGCTGGAGCACGTCGCCCACCACCGGCTGGAGCGCAAGGGCCGCGGGCTGGCGCTGAAGGAGGCGTGGTCGAGCAGCGACGCGCGCGTCGTCGCCTACATGGACGTCGACCTGTCGACCGACCTGCGCGGCCTGCTGCCGCTGGTCGCGCCGCTGCTCAGCGGTCACAGCGACGTCGCGATCGGCTCGCGGCTGGCGCGCGGCGCGCACGTCGTGCGCGGGCCCAAGCGCGAGCTGATCTCCCGCACCTACAACCACATCCTGCGCGCCACGCTGCGGGCGCGGTTCACCGACGCGCAGTGCGGCTTCAAGGCCGTCACGCGCGAGACCGCGGCGCTGCTGCTGCCGCGGATCCGCGACGACGGCTGGTTCTTCGACACCGAGTTGTTGGTCTTGGCCGGACGCGAGGGCCTGCGCGTGCACGAGGTGCCGGTCGACTGGGTCGACGACCCCGACTCGCGCGTGGACATCGTCCGGACCGCGGTCGACGACCTCAAGGGCGTCGCGCGGCTGGCCTTCGCCACGCCGGTCGCGCGGTTCATGGCCGTCGGCGTGCTGTCGACCATCGCCTACGCCTTGCTGTTCCTGGCGCTGAGGGCCGGCGGCGGCCTGGGCGCCGGGCTCGCCAACGCGGTGGCGTTGGCCGTCACCGCGGTCGCCAACACCGCCGCCAACCGGCGGCTGACGTTCGGCGTGCTGGGCCGCGCCGGGCTGGTCCGCCAGCACGCGGCGGGCGCGTTGGTGTACGCCATCACGCTCGCGCTGACCGCGGGCGCCCTCGGCGTCCTGCACGGGATCGCCCCGGGCGCCTCCCACGCCGTCGAGCTGGCCGTGCTCGTCGCGGCGTCGCTGGTGGCGACCGTCACCCGCTACGTCGCGCTGAAGACGTGGGTCTTCGCGGTCGGGCTAGACGACCGGCGCGCGGGTCGCCGCGGCCACCGAGGCGAGCAGGTTCTCGCGCAGCAGACGCAGGACGTCGGCGCGTGAGGGCTCGCCGCGCTCAAGCCAGCCGCCGACCACGCCGTCGCAGAAGAACAGCCAGCCCTCGATCGCCAGCGTGAGCGTCGGCGAGGCGATCTCCTCGCGCGACGTCCCGGTGAGCGCGGCGGCGACGTCGACGATCCGGTCCACACGCGCCGCCCGATGCGCCTCCAGCACCGCGCGGATCGCGGGCTCCCCGCCCGCGCGCGCGTGCAGCACGGCGAAGAACCCCGTCGCGCGCTCCTCGACGTAGCCGAGGAACGCGTCCAGCGCGCCGTCGAGGCCGTCGGCCTCCGCCATCCGCCGCGACAGCTCGTCGTAGGAGTGGCGCAGCACCGCGACGACGAAGTCGGCCTTGGTCGGGAAGTAGTGGTACAGCAGGCCCTTGGAGATCCCGGCCGCGCGGGCGATCGACTCGATCGAGACCTGGTCGTAGGGCGTGGCGCCCAGCAGCTCGAGGCCGAGCTGGACGAGCTGCTCGCGGCGGGCGTCGGGCGCCAGGCGGGTCGACTTGGTCGGCGGCACGGACGCGCCACCGTACGCGTAGTTGACCGACCGGTCAACAACCCGTTACCCTCGCGCCCCACTTGCTGACCGACCGGTCGCGCGCGCGACCGGCTGGAGGAGAAACCGTCCGTGTCCCGCATGCCGTCCCGCCTGGCCGTCCTGCTCGCGCTCCCCTGCGCGCTGCTGGGCGCCCTGCTCGCCTCGTCCACCGCTTCCGCCGCCGCGCTGCCCGGCGCGCGCGTCTCGGCCGTGAAGATGATCCCCGAGGCCCAGTACCCGGGCATGCAGCGGCTCACCTACCTGTACGGACCGATCAAGATCAGCCCCGGCCAGAACACGATCGAGGCGCAGGCCAACACGCTCAAGCCCGCGGTCCCGGGCTACATCACGCGCTTCCAGCCCGACCTCGTCTACGCCAAGACCAACGCGCAGGGCGGCCACGACACGCCGCGCGTCGACGTCATCCACCTGCACCACGGCGTCTGGCTCGTCGCGCGCGACAACACGCTGTACCCGACGTTCGCGGCCGGCGAGGAGAAGACGATCTTCCAGATGCCGCAGGGCTACGGCTACAAGTACAGCCCGTCCGACGGCTGGATCATGAACTACATGATCCACAACCTGACGCCGAACCCCGACAGCGTGTACATCAAGTACACGATCGACTTCGTGCCGGCGTCCGAGCCGGCGGCCGCGGGGATCACCGAGGTCAAGCCGCTGTGGATGGACGTCGCGGGCATCAAGCCCTACCCGGTCTTCGACGCGCTCAAGGGCCAGGGCAAGAACGGGAAGTTCACGTTCCCCACGCAGGCCCGCCCGTCGCAGAAGAAGGACATCGGCCCGGCCCAGCAGTGGACGGTGCCCAACGACATCACGTTGATCTCGACCGCCGGGCACCTGCACCCGGGCGGCCTCTACAACGACCTGACCGCGACGCGCAACGGCGCGACCAAGGAGCTGTTCCGCTCCGAGGCCAAGTACTTCGAGCCCGCGGGCGCGGTGTCGTGGGACGTGGCGCTGACCGGGTCCAAGCCGGACTGGCGCGTCGCGCTGCACGCGGGCGACCGCATCAACACGACCGTCACCTACGACACGCGCCAGGCGTCCTGGTACGAGTCGATGGGCATCATGGTGGTGTTCTACGCCGAGGGCATCCAGAACGGCGCCAAGGACCCGTTCAGCCAGCCGATCGACTGGCACGGCCTGATCACGCACGGGCACCTCAAGGAGAACGACAACCACGGCGGCGATCCCGACGCGGGCCTGCCCGACGCGCGCGACCTGCTCGACGGCACGCGGCCGACGAACGTCGACATCAAGGGCTACGTCTACGGCCAGGGCGACCTCAGCTCGGTCGGCTCGTCCGGCCGCCCGCCGGTCGTCCGCGCCGGGCAGTCGCTGAAGTTCACCAACCTGGACGCGACGAGCACGATGACGCCGCAGGAGGCGGCCTACCACACGATCACCGCGTGCCGGCAGCCGTGCGACCGCACCACGGGCATCGCCTACCCGCTGGCCAACGCCAACGTGCAGTTCGACTCCGGCGAGCTGGGCTACGGGCCGAACCTGCCGCTGAAGGGCTTCGGCGGCAAGTTCACGCCGGCGGCCAACCGCAACACGTGGAAGACGCCCAGGACGCTGAAGCCCGGCACCTACACCTACTTCTGCCGGATCCACCCGTTCATGCGCGGGGCGTTCCGGGTGGTGGGCAAGAACGGCAAGGGCAGCGTGACCAAGAAGTCCGCCGCCAAGAAGAAGCCGAAGGCGAAGGCCTAGGCCTCGGCGCGCCGCGCCCCGGTCGGCGTCCAGCCGATCGCGGGCGCGACGTGCTCGGCGATCGCGCCGAGCACGTGCAGGTTGTAGGCCACGCCGAGCTGGTTGGGGATCGTCAGCAGGACCGTGTCGGCGAGCTGCACCGCGGCGTCCTCGGCGAGCTGGTCGGCGACGACGTCCGGGTCGCCCGCGTAGGTCTTGCCGAACCGCGCGTTGGCGCCGTCCAGGAAGCCGACCGTGTCGCGCCCGCCGGCCTGGCCGCCGAAGTAGGCGGCGTCCTCGTCGGAGGTGATCGGGAAGACGCTGCGGCTGACCGAGACGCGCGGCTCGCGCTCGTGGCCGGCGGCGACCCACGCGTCGCGGAAGAGCAGGATCTGCTGGGCCTGCAGCTCGTCGAACGGGAGGCCGCGCTCCTCGAGCAGCAGCGTCGAGGACATCAGGTTCATGCCCTGACGCGCGACCCACTCGGCGGTGTCCGACGAGCCGGAGCCCCACCAGATCCGGTCCGACAGGCCGGGCGCCTGCGGCTGGATCGCCAGCCGGCCGAACGCGCCCATGCGGGGATCGCCGTCGACGACCGGCGCGCCCGCGATCGCCGCGCGGAACTCGGCGGTGTGGCGCCGGGCGAGGTCGGCGTCGGTCTCGCCCGGCCGCGGCACGTGGCCGAACGCGTGCGCGCCGTCGACCGCCGGCTCCGGCGACCCGCGGCTGACGCCGAGCTGCAGCCGGCCGGCGCCGATGAGGTCGGTGGCCGCGGCCTCCTCGGCCATGTAGAGCGGGTTCTCGTACCGCATGTCGATCACGCCGGTGCCCAGCTCGATCGTGCTCGTCCGGGCGGCCATCGCGGCCAGCAGCGGGAACGGCGACGCGAGCTGACGCGCGAAGTGGTGCACGCGCACGTACGCGCCGTCGATGCCGAGCGCCTCGGCGCCGGCGGCCAGCTCGACGCTCTGCCGCAGCGCGTCGGCGGCGGTCCGGACCTGGCTTCCCGGCGCCTGCGACCAGTGGCCGAAGGACAGGAAGCCGATGCGCTTGCGGAGAGCGGCGGAGGATGCGGCCATGTGGGTCTCCAATGTAGGAGGCCCACGGGCCACGGTCCTGCTCAGCGGAGGGGGAGGGATTCGAACCCTCGGTACGACGAAGCCGTACAACGGTTTTCGAGACCGCCCCGTTCAACCACTCCGGCACCCCTCCAGGGGGAAGTGGATCGCGAAGGCTAGCGACGGGCGCGAAAGAACGAGCGCAGGAGGTCGGCGGCCTCCGGTTGCCGGACGCCCGAGCGGACCTCCGGGCGGTGGTTGAGGCGCTCGTCGGAGAGGATCGAGAGGATCGAGTCGACCGCGCCGGCCTTGGGATCGGGCGTGGCGTAGACGACCCGCGGGACCCGCGAGAGCACGATCGCGCCCGCGCACATCGTGCAGGGCTCGAGCGTCACGTACAGCGTCGCGTCGAGCACGCGCCAGGATCCGACGTGCACCGCGGCCTCCCGCAGCGCCAGCACCTCGGCGTGCGCGGTGGGGTCCTCGCGCAGCTCGCGCTCGTTGTGGCCGCGCCCGATGATCTCCCCCGCGTCGCTGACCACGACGGCTCCGATCGGCACGTCGTCGTGCTCCAGCGCCGCCCGGGCCTCCTGCAACGCGGCGCCCATCCACCTGTCGTCCTGCTCCGGGCCGGTCATGGAAGCGTCATCATGGAGGAACTTCCCCGCGTGGGCGGGGTTCCTTCTTCACACCCTTTGTCCGCCCTGTCCCCACGCCTCGCCCTCGCGGCCGCCGCCATGACCCTCGTCGCCGCGAGCGGCGCGTCGGCGCGCACCACCACCGTTCCCGGCGAGGTCGTCGTCGGCTACCACGGCGACGCCACGCCCCACGTCCTGCACGTCGCCGACCCGTCCGCGACGATCGCTCGGCTGCGCGCGAAGCCCGGCGTCCGCTACGCGGTCCGCAACGTGGTCGCCCACACGACCGCCGCCTACGTCCCGAACGACCCCGGCCGCGGCGCCACGCCGGGCCGCTGGGCCGCCGTGCAGTGGAACTTCACCGGCCCCGCCGGCGTCAACGCGCCCGACGCCTGGGGCCACCTGATCGCCGCGGGCCGCCCGGGCGGCAGGGGCGTGAAGGTCGCGGTCCTCGACACCGGCATCGCCTACCGCGCGTTCGGCAAGACGCCGGCGTCGCCGGACCTCGTCGGCACGCACTTCGTCAAGGGCTATGACTTCGTCGGCCACGACCCCTACGCCAACGACCGCAACGGCCACGGGACCCACGTCGCGTCGACGATCGCCGAGAGCACCAACAACGGCGTCGCGCTGACCGGCCTGGCCTACGGGGCGTCGATCATGCCGGTCAAGGTGCTCGACGACGACGGCGAGGGCGACGCGGCCGTGATCGCCAAGGGCGTCCGCTACGCCGCCGACCACGGCGCCAAGGTCATCAACCTGAGCCTGGAGTTCTCCGCCGACGTCGGCTGGCAGCAGATCCCGCAGCTGATCGACGCGATCTCGGAGGCGCGCCGCAAGGGCGCGATCGTCGTCGCCGCCTCCGGCAACGAGGCCGACCGGGTCGTCGCCTACCCCGCGCGCAACGCGAACGTGATCTCGGTCGGCTCGACGACCGAGCACGGCTGCCTGTCGGACTTCTCCAACCAGGGCCGCGGCCTCGACCTCGTCGCGCCCGGCGGCGGGCCCGACGCGCCGCTCTCGGACCCCGGCTGCACGCAGGACTCGACCGGGCGCAACATCTCGCAGATGACGCTGATCGGCGTCCACCACACGAAGTTCGGGATCCCGCGCGGCTACCAGGGCACGTCGATGGCCGTCCCGCACGTCTCGGCGACCGCCGCGCTGGTCATCGCCTCCGGCGTCCTCGGCCCCGACCCGTCGCCCGACGCCGTCGAGCGCCGCCTGGAGGCGACCGCCCGCGACCTCGGGCCGGCCGGCTACGACACGCGCTACGGCTGGGGCCTGGTCGACGCCGCCAAGGCGACCGACCCGACCGTGCCGGTCTCCTAGCGCGCGGCCGCGGTCACCAGACGAGCGTGACGCCGTAGGGCGCCAGCGCGTCGTCGCGCGAGACCAGCGCGCCGCCCTCGATCCGCGCCTGGCCGACGAGCATGCGGTCGAACGGATCGCGATGGTGCGGCGGGAGCTGCCGCACCGCCTCCGCGTGCTCGACGCTCACCGGCAGCGGCTGGACGCCGGCGTCGAGCAGCACCCGCAGGTACTCGTCCGGCACCGTCAGCTTGCCCAGCGACCGCTTGATCGAGATCTCCCAGACGACGGCGGCGCTCAGCAGGACGCGGTTGCTCCCGTCCGTGAGATGGCGACGGGCGTTCTCGCTCAGCCGCTCGTCCCCGCTCAGGAACCAGAGCGCGGCGTGCGTGTCGAGCAGCAGCTTCACCGCGCGCCGAACGCGTCGGCGAGGTCGTCGGGCAGGTCGTCGAAGTCGTCGGCGACGTGGATCTGCCCGCGCAGCGCGCCGTAGGCCCGCGCGAGCGACGCCTCCTGGGCGACGGGCACGAGCCGCGCGACCGGCCGGCCGTTGCGGGCGATGACGATGTCCTCGCCGGCCTCGGCGCGCTCGACGAGCTGGGACAGCTTCGTCTTGGCCTCGTGCATCCCGACCTTGGTCATGGGACGAGGGTACTACCGGCTAGCTAGGCGAGCTAACCGTTTCGGACGGCGGCTAGACCGTCCGCACGATCAGCACGCTGCAGGGCGCGTGGTGGCTGACCTTGTTGGGGACCGACCCCAGCAGGAAGCGCTTGGCGCCGGTCATGCCCTTGTTGCCGACGACGATGAGGTCGGCGTGCTCCTCCTCGGCGACGTCGAGGATCGCGTCGGCCGGGTCGCCCTGGCGCGCGAAGACGCGCGTGGTGACGCCCTTCTCCTCGGCGATCTCGACCGCGGCGCCGAGCGTCGCGTCGACGTCCTCGCGCGGGTTGACCATCCAGCGGACGTCGTCGGGCGCCTGGGACGCCTCCTCGCGCAGGCGCGTCCCCGAGACGGGCTCGAAGGCCGACACGATCAACAGCTCCGAGGACACGGACGCCGCCAGCTCCGCGGCCTGCGCCACGGCCTTGCTCGCGGTCTCCGAGCCGTCGGTTCCCACCACGATCGTCCGGAACATGGCCGGGAGCGTACCGGCGTCAGGTCAGCTTCAACGTGGCGATGATCACGCTGGCGATCACGCACACCACGATGAGGGCCTGCATCCAGATCCAGAACGGGGACACGCCCCGCAGACTACCCGGCGACGGGCTTCACTCGGCCGGCCGCAGCACTTCGAGCATCGTCATCGCCAGGATCTTGAAGTCCAGGCCGAGGGTCCAGTGCTCGATGTAGTAGTTGTCCCACTCGACGCGGTCGCTGAGGGACGTCTGGCCGCGCAGGCCGTGCACCTGCGCCCAGCCGGTCACGCCGGACTTCACGCGGTGGCGGTCGCCGTAGCGGCGGATGTCGGACTCGAACAGCTCGACGAACTCCGGCCGCTCGGGGCGCGGGCCGACCAGCGACATGTCGCCGCGCAGCACGTTGAAGAACTGCGGCAGCTCGTCCAGCGACGTGCGGCGCAGCAGGCGGCCGATCCAGGTGCGGCGGTCGACGCCCTCCACCCCGCCGGGCGCGCTGCCCTCGCCGGGACGGAACCTGTCGGCGTCCGGGTCCGGCGGGCGCATCGAGCGGAACTTGTACAGGTCGAAGACCGTGCCGTCGCGGCCCACGCGCCGCTGGCGGAAGACGATCGGGCCCGGCGACGACAGCTTGACCAGCAGCGCGATCGTCACCATGAGCGGCGAGAAGGCCAGGATCAGCAGCGCGGCGCCGCAGCGGTCCAGGCCGTGCTTGACCGCGAACTGCCAGCCCTTCGGGTGCACCGAGCGCAGGCCCATCAGCGGCGTGCCGCCCAGCGGCTCGTAGGTCGCGCGGTGGTTGAGCGACTCGAACAGCCGCGGCACCAGCGAGACCTCCAGCCCGAGCGCCTCGCAGCGGCGCACGAGGTCGACCAGGCGCTCGTCGGGCTCCGACGAGAACGCGATCACCACGTGCTCGGCGCCCGTCAGCTGCGCGACCCAGTCCAGCTCGTCGGGCGAGCCGAGGACCGGGATGCCCGGGGCCTCGCCGCCGTCCTGCAGCGGGTTGGCGTCCAGGAAGCCGATCGGCGTCATCCCGTACTCGGGGTTGGCCTCCAGCCGGCGCGCGAGGCGCATGCCGACGTGGCCGGCGCCGACGATCAGCGTCGGGACGCCGTCGAGGCCGCGGACGCGGGCGATCCGCTGCGCGGCCAGCAGCCCGACGCGCGCGCCGCCGACCGTGACGATCGCCACGGCCCAGAGGTGCGCGCCGACCGACGACACCGTGGTCGTCCCGGCGGCGTAGACCTGGAGCACGACGACGAACATCGCCGCGATCGAGATCGACCCGGCGATCGGCACGACGCCGTCGAAGAACGTCGGCCGCAGGCGGCGCTCGTACATGCCGCGGATCAGCAGCAGGAGCATCACCAGCGGCGGGAAGGCCAGCATCGGCCAGCCCTCGGAGAACGGCACCGGCTCGCTGGGCCAGCGGAAGGCGACCAGCAGCGCGGCCACCAGGCCGAACCCGTCCAGCAGCGGCCGCACCGCGCGTGCCTGGAGCGCCCGGCGGATCGTGGACGGCTCGTGCCGCGGCAGCAGCACGGGGGCGTCGACGGGCGCCGTCGCGGGCAGCGACGCGAGCGGCGCGTGCAGGGGCACGGCGTCGGCGGTCTGACTGCTGAAGTCGATGCGGCTCACGGCAGGTCTCGGCTCACCCTTCTCGTCGGCCTCATCGGCCCGACACTTGAGGGGCTTGAGCAGCTTCGGAGCCGGAGAGTCGGCGCAGGCCGAGGCCGATGAGCGTCGCGGCCGCGAGGCCGAGCACGAGCAGCACGATGCCCGCGGCCGAGATCGGCAGGCCGCCGCTCCCGTCCCCGGCGCGCGTCGGGTAGGCCACCACCTCGGGCGCCCCGGGCAGGGTCGCGGTGGTCGTCGTCGCGGTCGTGCTCTTCGCGGCGCCCTGGGCGCTCGTGTGGCGTTCGCTCTCGGCATGCCCCTCGCGCTTGGACGACGGGGACGACGACGTCTTGCGCTGCGGCTTGGAGGTCAGCGTCGACTTGGCGCCGCCGGAGGCCCCCGCCGGAGCGGCGGGGGACGAGGCCGAGGTGTCGGCCTTCAGGCTCGCGCTGCCCGGGTCCGACGTCCCGGCCCGGCCGGACGACGAGCCCTTCTTGGCGCCGACCGAGCCACCGCCGAGCACGACCTGCTCGCCCCCGCCCGGCCCGGCGTAGCCGCTGAGCAGGGGGTCGGTGGCGTGCGCGGAGGCGACCGGGAGCGCGAGCGCGAGGACCAGCGCGGCGAGGATGGCGAGGGGACGGACGGACATGGAACGCCGGTACGGCGACGCGGCCGCGCCTAGGCGCGACGGCGTCCTTCTCTGGGCGTTCCCTGCCAATCCCTGCACGAACTTCATCCGCTTGCCCGGTCCGTTCCCTGACGGCGTCGCCGTCCGACCACCTACCTGAGTGAACGTATCACCGGACCCTGGGATTTCGCCAAGGGCATGGTCATCCGATCGATGCATCATGTCCCTGCCAACTGGTCGGCCGACGAGCGGATGCGGTCGTTGAGGACCGAGATGTCGACGGTGCCGCCGCTGCGGACGACGTCGAGCGCCTCGCGCGCCGACCGGTCGCGTGGGGCCAGCGCCACGGCGCGGGCCAGGAGCCGCTCGGCCGTCGCGGGGTCGCGCCGCACCGAGGCGATGGCGCCCAGCTCGAGCGTCGCGTACTGATCGCGCGGGTTGCGGTCCAGCGCGTCGGAGAACGCGGCCTTGGCGCGATCGAGGTCGCCGTAGCGCAGCGCGATCGACCCCTTCACCGACGCCGGACGGTCGGAGAGCGGGTCGAGGTCGGCCGCGCGATCCAGGCGCGAGTAGGCCTCGAACGGCCGCTGGGCCCAGATCTGGCCGGCGCGCTCGACGTCGCGCTCGGCCAGCCACGGGCCGGCGAGCACGAGCGCGGCGACGACCGCCGCCGCGCCGCCGAGCACCAGCGCGACCGGGCCCGGGCGGCGCACCCACGCGCCGCCGCCCGCGGCCGCGGCGGCGTCGGCGTCGGCGTCGGCGTCCGGAACGGCCTCCGGGGCGACCGCCGGCCGCGGCGCCAGCGCGCACGCCAGACCGAGCAGCGCGAACGCGGGCGCGCCGAGGCCCGCCCATTCCCAGAACCAGTCGGTCATGCCGTGCGCGACCCAGTAGGCGAAGGCGATCACCGCGCCGCCGGCGACCGTCGCGGCGAGCGGGTCGGAGCGGCGCATCGCGCGCCCCGCGGCGGCCAGCGCGGCGCCGAAGGCCCCGAGCAGCAGCAGCGTGCCGACGATCCCGGTCTGCGACAGCGTGCGCAGGACCAGGTTGTGCGGGTAGCTCGGCGTCTCGGGCGAGTCGCCGAGCCGCAGGTAGTCCTGGAAGAAGTTGTCGGCGCCGACGCCCGCGATCGGATGGTCGGCGAAGAGGTCCAGCGACACCCGGTAGAAGTCATAGCGGTTGGACCCCAGCCCGGCCGTCAGGCGGCTCGACGACCCCGTGTTGTCCTCGTAGCCGCCCTTGAACGAGTCCCACGCGTGGTCGACCCGATGCACCGGGTTGCCGACCGCGACCAGCCCGCCGACCGCCCCGAGCGCCACGCCGGCGACGACGAGCGCGCGCCAGGTCGTCCGGATCCGCTGGGCCGTGCGCTCGGCCGGCGGGCGCAGCGATTCCCAGGCGCCGGCCGCGGCGACGATCACGCCCGCCACGACCGCCATCAGCAGCACGACCTTCATCGCCGACGCTCCCGCGTCGGCCACCGCGCCGTCGGCGTCGATCGCGTCGCCGACGTCCAGGACCTTGGGCACGGCCAGCGCGGCGAGGCCCGCGATCGGCAGCAGCGCGGCGACGTGGCGCAGGCGCCCCGGGACGAAGATCAGGAAGACCGCGACGCAGGCGGGCAGCGCCAGGATCGAGCCGCGCGACTGGCTCAGCAGCGCGACGTCGGCGAGCACGACGCCCAGCGCGGCGGCCCCGCCCCGCAGGACCCACGGCACGCGGGCCGAGGCCGCGAACGCCACCGCCGGCCAGAAGGCCATCAGCCACGTCGCCGCCTCGGCGTTGGGGTAGCCGATCGGCCACAGCAGGCGGTCGTTGCGCCCGAACAGCGCCGCATGCGGGTCGGCGAGCGTCCCCAGCCGGATCAGCGTGATCAGCGCGAGCACGCCGATCCCCGCCGTCCACAGGCCGAGGACCCAGGCCGCGGTGGCGGGCCGCTGCGGCCACAGCGCGAAGAGCGCGAAGACCACGAGGTACAGGAGCGTGCGGTTGGCGCCCTCCAGCGCGGCGCCGCCGTCGTGGGCCCAGGCCAGCGACAGATAGGACCACGCGGTGAACGCGGCCAGGAGCACGACCGCCGCGCGGACCGCGCCCGGCACCGCGCGCCAGCGCAGGCCGAGGCCGCCGCCGGTCGCCGCCAGCAGCGCGATCAGCGCGATCCCGCCGGGCGCCCAGCGCGTGACGGCCTGGGCGCCGTCGAACGGCGTCCAGGCCAGGAAGACGGCGACCGCCAGGAGGGTCGGCACCGTGACCGGCGCGGCGCGCAGCCTCGCGAGCACGGTCGGCGCTACCCCTGCAACTTGGCGTTGATGGCCTTGATGGTGGCGTTGAGCTCGCGCGCGACCCGCTCCAACGCGTCGGGCAGCGTGCCGCGCACGGCCAGGCCGCTCTTGACGCTGCCGTTGCTGAGGCGGTCTCGTGCTTGTCGCACCACAGCCCCGTATTCGGCCACCTCCCGCACGAACTGTTGGTGGAGCTGGTCGAGGCCACTCGGCGGGTCGATCGCGCGCAGGTCGCGGACCGCCGTGTCGACGGCGGTCTCGTAGACCTTCAGCGTGGCGCGGTCCTGCGCCGGCGTGGAGGTCGCGGTGATGCGCTCGTTGAGCTGCGTCACCCGCTTCAGGAGCGCGTCCTGCGCCTGGTTGAGCGAGGTGACGTAGTCGTCCTTGGCGCCGTCGCCGCCGCCGCAGCCGGCCAGGAGGGCCGCCGCGATCAGGACGAGCAGGATGGACGCGCGGGCCCGCATGCGGCGGTTGACCATAGCGGCCGGGCGCGCGGGAACATGCCGGGTGTGCGCTGGTTGGTGGACGGGATGAACGTGATCGGGACGCGGCCGGACGGCTGGTGGCGCGCTGGTCGAGCGCGTGCGGGCGGCGGGCGCGGAGGTCGAGGGCGCGCGGGCGTTCCGCGCGCGGCTCTACCCTGACGGCTGACCATGGCGCGGCTTCCCGACGGCGACCGTCCCCCGCACGACGGCACGCTGCCGGCGGCGGCCCTGCGCGGCCTCGGCGCGCCCGGGCGCCCGTTCGGCGTCTACGTCCACGTGCCGTACTGCACGACGCGCTGCGGCTACTGCGACTTCAACACCTACATCCCGAGCGAGGCCGGGCCGGAGGGCTACGTCGGCGCGGTCGCGGCGGAGCTGGCGCTGGCGCGGCGGGTCCTCGGCGACGCCGCCCCGCCCGTGGCGACCGTCTTCGTCGGCGGCGGCACGCCGACGCTCCTGCCCGCCGCCGACCTCGCCGCGGTCGTCGCGCTGATCGACGAGCACCTCGGCCTGGCGCCCGGCGCCGAGGTCACCACCGAGGCCAACCCGGAGTCCGTGGACCCCGCGAAGCTCGCCGCGCTGCGCGCCGCCGGGTTCACGCGGATCTCGCTCGGCATGCAGTCCGCCGCGCCGCACGTCCTGGCGACGCTCGACCGCCACCACACGCCCGGCCGCGCGGTCGCCGCCGCCCGCGAGGCCCGCGCCGCGGGCTTCGAGCACGTCTCGCTGGACCTCATCTACGGCACGCCCGGCGAGACCGCCGCAGACTGGCAGATGTCCGTCGAGACCGCCCTGGACGCCGACCCCGACCACGTCAGCGCCTACTCGCTGATCGTCGAGCCCGGGACCCGCCTGGCCGCCCGCGTGCGCCGCGGCGAGCTGCCGACGCCCGACGACGACGTGCTCGCCGAGCGCTACGAGACGACCGAGGCGCTGATGGCCCAGGCCGGGCTGGGCTGGTACGAGGTCTCCAACTGGGCGCGGACCGCCGCCGACCGCTGCCGCCACAACATGGGCTACTGGGCGGGCGGCGACTGGTGGGGCGTCGGGCCGGGCGCGCACTCGCACGTCGGCGGCGTGCGCTGGTGGAACGCGCTGCACCCGGCGCGCTGGATGGCCGCGCTGGCCGACGGCGCCTCGCCCGCCGCCGGGCGCGAGACGCCCGACGACGACGCGGCGCGCCTGGAGCGCGTGATGCTGGAGGTCCGGCTGCGCGACGGCCTGGCGCTCGACGCGACCCAGCGGGACGCCGCCGCGCGGCTCGCCGACGACGGCCTGCTGGAGCTGGACGGCGACCGCGCGGTCCTCACGCTGCGCGGCCGCCTGCTCGCGGACCGCGTGACGCTGGCGCTGGCGGGCTGACGGCGGCTACGACGCCGCGTCGCCCAGCAGGCGCTCGACGAGCACGCAGTCCTTCCACTCGCCGTCGAGCCGGCCATGGCGGCGCTGGAGGCCGACGATCGTGAAGCCCGACCCCTCGTGCAGCGCGATCGACGCCGTGTTGGTGGAGAAGATCCGCGAGGTCAGCTTGTAGAGCCCGGCCGTGTCGGCCGCCTCGGCCAAGGCCTCCAACAACGCGTGCCCGACGCCCAGGCGCCGCGCGTCCCCGGCGACGTAGACCGCGTGCTCGCCGATCCCGGCGTAGACCTCGCGCTCGGAGTAGTTGACCACCTTGGCGAAGCCCGCCACGTGCCCGTCGACCTCGGCGACGAGGATCGGCAGCGACGCGACCGTCCACCCCGCGACCTCGGCCTTGCTGCGCGGGCGCGTCTCGAACGTCGCCGCCCGGTTGGCGATCCCCTCGTTGTAGATCGCGGCGATGCGCTCGGCGTCGCCGGGGTTGGCGGGGCGGATCGTGATCGGCGCGGCGCTGTGCAGGGGGCGGATTCTACGAAGCGGGTTCGGCTGCCCGCACGTCGTGGTGCGGCCAGCAGGCGGAAGACCCCCGCTGAGACCAGGGTGATACTGGAAACCCGCCGGGCCGCGCCTAGGTTCGCCGCCATGACTCCGGTGCAGCTCTCCCGACCCTCCTTCGACGGCCCCGTCCGCCTCGACGCCGGCGACGCGGCCTTCGCCCGTCGCCTGGCCCACGGCGACGCCTGGGCGCTGGACGCGATCTACCGTCGCCACGCGCCCGCCCTGCGCCGCTTCGCCCGGCGCTACGTCGGCGCCGAGCACGCCGAGGACGCCGTGCACGACGCGCTGGCCCGCACGCAGCAGGCGCTGCTGGGCCGCGGCCGCGTCGTCGAGCTGCGCCCGTGGCTGTTTCGCTGCGTGCGCAACGCGTGCCTCTCGGAGCTCGACCGCGCCGCCCGCCGCCACGCCGCCGACACGGACGTCGAGCCGGCCGCGGCGGGCGGCGCGGACTGCTGCGACGTCGCGTCGCGCAACGAGCAGCTGCGGGCCGCGCTGACCTCGATGGCCCAGCTGCCGCCGCGCCAGCGCGAGGCGCTCGCGCTGCGCGCGCTGGACGGCCACGGCTACGACGAGCTGGCCGCGCACTTCGGGGTCAAGGAGAACGCGGCGGTGCAGCTCGTGCACCGCGCGCGCCGCAACCTGACCGCGCTCGTCGCGGCATGAGCGCGACGGCCGTCATGCCCTCGTTCGACCGCCTCGGGCTGCTGAACGACATCAAGGCGGGGTACTACCGCAGCGAGATGGCCCCGCGCCGCGACCCCAAGACTCTGGAGCGTCAGCAGGACGACCGCGCCCGCGACGAGGACCGCTTCGCCCGCGAGGCGCGGCAGCCCGCCGAGGAGCGCGCGCACCGCCGCCGCGCCGACAAGGCCGCCTACCTGCGCGACAAGCTCGCCGAGGCCGAGCGCGCCGACCGCGAGCAGGACCGCTAGCCGACCGGCGGCGCCGCCGCGTCGCCCTGCTCGTTGGACGGCGCGGTCGAGGACTGCGGCGCGGCGCTCGACGGCGCGGGCGTCGTCTGGGCGGGCGTCGTCGGCGTCGGCGTCGGCGTGGTGACGGTCTCGGTCTGGGTGACCGTCCGTGGCGTCGTCGGCGTCGTGGAGGTCGTCGTCTTCTGCGTCGACGTCTTCGTGGTCGTGGACTTGGTCGTCGACGTGCGGTGGCGGTGGCCGCCGCCGCCGAAGATCGTGGTCTTGTTCGAGCCGCCCAGCGACTGGCCGGCGATCAGCTCCGGCACCGTGAACGCCAGCACGGCGATCCCGAAGCCCAGCAGGCCGGTGATGACCGCCAGGCGCCAGCGCAGCCTGCGCCCGCGCGTGGAGTACACGCGGACCGGCCCGTGGTCGCCGGGGACCAGCACCGGCGCGGGCGCCTCGTCGGGCGGCGCCTGGCCCGGCTCGACGTCCGCGACGAGGCCGGCGTCGTCGGCCCCGGCGCGCGTCCACCGCGACGCCGTCGGGACGACGTTCGTGATGACCTCGGTCGGCCGGCGCAGGCCCTCCTTGACCAGCGCGACGATGACAGGGGTCATCGCGGCGCTGAACAGCGTCCCGGGCGCCCAGATCTTCGATGTCACGTAGGCCGCGGCGGCGGAGGCGATCGCGCTGATGAACAGCGTCGCGACGTCGAGCCCCTCGCGCCGCGGCGGAGGTTCCTGCGAGGCCATGCGGCCTCGAAGCTAGCGAACGGCGGCGGTCAGCCCTCGGCGGTCTTCTTCAGGCCGTCGGCGGCATCGCCGAGCAGGAAGTCGCGCACCTGGCCCTCGACCGGGCCGCGGATGAGCATGCCGAGCATCCGGCCCGGGTCGACCTCCAGCGCGTAGGTGGCGCGGGTGCGGTCGCCGCCGAGGTCCTCGAGCGTCCACCAGCCGTCGAGCGCCTTGACGTCGCCCTTCTCCTGGCGCCAGCGGATCTCCGTCGGCGCGTTGTAGGTGAACGACAGCTTGGTCTTGACCGTCTTGACCTTCGCGTCGTTGACGGTCTCGACGATCTTGGCGCGGCCGTCGCCGTCGCGCTCCAGGACGTCGACGTCCTTCATCGCGCCCATCCAGTCGACGGAGCCCTCGATGTCGGCGGCGATGTCGAAGACCTTCTGGATCGGCGCGTCGATCTCGACCGAGCGCTCGCCGGTGATCTTGCCCATGGCGGGACCGTACCCGTTTGCGGTGTCTAGATGTACCGCTCGGCGGCGCGGCGGGCCGAGGCGCCGTAGGAGCCGCCGAACAGCACGGCGTGCACGAGCAGCGGCAGCAGCTGGTAGAGGTCGACGCGCTCGGCATGGCCGTCGGCGCGCGGCCAGACCTCGTCGTAGGCGCGCTCGAACGACGGTCCGGGGTTCCCGAACAGCGTGAGCATCGCCAGGTCGATCTCGCGGTGGCCGCCGTAGGCCGCCGGGTCGATCAGCCACGGGCGGTCGTCGACGTCGGCGTGGACGTTGCCCGACCAGAGGTCGCCGTGCAGGCGCGCGATCGGCTCGGGCGGTCCGGCGAGGTCGGCGATCCGGTCGGCGACCGACTCGACGGCCTTGACCCCTGCGGCGTCCAGCGCGCCGCGGTCGGCGGCCATGCGCGCCAGCGGCAGCAGGCGCGAGGCGGCGTAGAACGCCGGCCAGTCGTCGGCGGGCGCGTTGGGCAGCGTGAGCGGGCCGAGGACGTAGGCCTCGCCGTCGCGGCCCGGCGGCAGCGCGCCCGCCCGCGGCGCGCCCGCGCGGTGCACGGCGGCCAGCCCGCGGCCGAGCTGCTCGGGATCGGGACGGCCGCCGCCCTCGACCCACTCCAGCGCGAGGAAGCCCTCGCCGACGGCCAGGACCTCGGGGACCGGCAGGCCGCCGGCGTCGCGCAGCCAGTCCAGGCCCGCGGCCTCGGCGGCGTAGGCGCCCGGCGCGGCGTCGGACGCGGTCTTGACGAAGAACGGCGTGCCGTCGGCCAGGCCGCCGAGGTAGGCGTCGTTGAGGTCGCCGCCGGGGATCGCGTCGAGCGCGACGACCTCCTGGCCCAGGGCCGCGGCGAGCGCGTCGCGGGTCACGGCGCGGCGGCGCCGCCGCTGATCGCGCCCTCGGCGCGCAGGTGCGCCAGCAGGCCCTCGCAGGCGTCCTGGATCAGGTCCAGCACGTGCTCGAAGCCGTCCGGGCCGCCGTAGTAGGGATCCGGGACCTCGAGGTCGCCCGCCGCGACCGACTTGGGGTCGAACTCCCGCAGCAGGTGGACCTTGGCCGCTGCCTCGTCGTCGGGCGCGCCGGCGCGCAGCGACGCCAGGTTCCGCTCGTCGGCCGCCAGCAGCAGGTCATAGGCCTCGAAGTCGGCCTCGGTCACCTGCCGCGCCGCGCCCGCCATGACGATCCCGCGCTTGGCCGCGGTCGCCGTCGAGCGCGCGTCCGGCGGATCGCCGACGTGCCAGCCGCCGGTCCCGGCCGAGTCGATCTCGATCTCGTCCTCCAGGCCCTCGCGCGCGACGACCGCGCGCATCACGGCCTCCGCGGTCGGCGAGCGGCAGATGTTCCCCATGCAGACGAAGAGCAGGCGCATCGCGTACAGGACTATCGCACCGCGCCTTGGGGTTCTCGCCCTTGACCATGGTGTAGGTGAACGCGCGAGGCGTGGCCCTTGCGCGCGACCGGTGATCGCGAGCTTGGCCTCGGGCGAGAGGATCCCTGGTCCTCCGTCTAGGCTTGCGTGCCGCCATGCCGCCCACCCCGCTGATCACCGCCCTGCGCGTCCGCTACGTCGAGTGCGACATGCAGGGCCACGTCTTCAACGGCCACTACCTGACGTACTTCGACATCGCCCACACCGAGGCGCTGCGGTCGGCGCTGGGCGTCTCCTACGGCGAGTTCGTGGCCGAGCACGGGGTCGACTTCGTGGTCGCCGAGAGCGGGGTGCGGTACCTCGCTCCCGCCCATTTCGACGACGTTCTCGAAATCGTGGTCACATTCGAGCCGCCCACGAGTTCCTCCTTGATAAGCCGGTTCGCGATTCGCCGTGACGGGACGGCGGTCGCGGCCGGCTTCTTACGTCACGTCTGCGTGGACGCGCGCGAACACGTCAAGACGCCGTGGCCGGACGCGTTCCGGCGCGCGCTGGAGCCTTACGTGGACGACGACGCGGGCTCGAACGACGCGGACACGCCGTCGCGGCCGACGTAGCCGTCGGCGCCGCCGACGCAGTAGTACACCGAACTCGCCGTCGCCCACGTTCCTCAGCGCACGGACGGTGGACGGGTCGACGCGGGCCAGGCCGCCCTCCTCCAGGCGGTGGCGCGTGCCGTCGCCGAAGCGGATCTCGATCGCCCCGCGGTGCACGAAGTAGACCTCCTGCTGGCGCTCGTGGGCGTGCGGGTCGGTCTCGTAGCCGGGCGGCAGGACGATCGCGTTGACGCCGAACGCGGTGACGCCCAAAGGCGCGCGGACCTTGCGCATTCCGGGTCCCTCTCCGAGGTCGGAGAGATGGCCGATCGCGTATCCGTCTCCGGTCGTGATGCTCATCGGGTAACTCTATGGGCATGCCCTACGTGCCTGCTGAAGATCGCTACGCGGATCCGACCCTCTACCGCCGCACCGGCCGCTCCGGCCTGAAGCTGCCGGCGATCTCGCTCGGCCTCTGGCACAACTTCGGCGACGACCGGTCGCTGGAGTCCCAGCGGGCGATCGTCCGCCGCGCGTTCGACCGCGGGATCACGCACTTCGACCTGGCCAACAACTACGGGCCGCCGGCGGGCAGCGCCGAGGTCAACTTCGGCACGCTGCTGGCGACCGACCTGAAGGCCTACCGGGACGAGCTGGTGATCTCGACCAAGGCGGGCTACGACATGTGGCCCGGGCCCTACGGCGAGTGGGGCTCGCGCAAGTACCTGCTGTCGTCGCTGGACCAGTCGCTGCGGCGCATGGGCCTCGACCACGTCGACATCTTCTACAGCCACCGCTTCGACCCCGACACGCCGCTGCACGAGACGATGGGCGCGCTGGCCACCGCGGTCCAGCAGGGCAAGGCGCTCTACGTCGGGATCTCCTCCTACTCGGGCCAGCGCACCGAGGAGGCCACGCAGATCCTGCGCGACATGGGCGTCCCGCTGCTCATCCACCAGCCGTCCTACTCGCTGCTGAACCGCTGGGTCGAGGAGGACCTGCTCGACGTCCTGGAGCGCGAGGGCGTCGGCTGCATCGCGTTCTCGCCGCTCGCGCAGGGCATGCTCACCGACAAGTACCTCGGCGGGAAGATCCCGGCGGGCTCGCGCGCCGCCGAGGGGCGCTTCCTCACGCGGGACATGATCACGGCCGACGCGCTGGCCCACGTCGAGGCGCTCAACGGGATGGCCTCCGAGCGCGGGCAGTCGCTGGCGCAGATGGCGATCGCCTGGACGCTACGCGACGAGCGGGTGACGAGCGCGCTGATCGGCGCGAGCAGCGTCGAGCAGCTCGACGAGAACCTCGCGGCGCTCGACAACCTCGACTTCTCCGAGGGCGAGCTGGCGACGATCGACCGGCACGCGGTCGACGCCGGGATCAACATCTGGGCCCAGTCCTCGGCGCGCTGAGCGGGCCGACCACCTGACCCGGGGGTGTGGCGGACCGTACCCGCGACCGGGTGCCTGCTCCGCTGCCCGGAGGCTGGGCGGCGGCGAGGATCCGCCGATGCAGTCGCACGCGCACCACATCCAGGCCATCCTGGCCCGGGAGCTGGACCTGCACGCCCGCCAGGTCGCGCTGGTCCAGAGCCGCCTGCTGACCGTGCCGCCGCGCAGCCCGGGGATTGCTGCGGGGCCGCGAGCGCAGCCGGCGGGCCAGCGAGCCTGAGCACCGGGGCCGGCCTCAGGCGTTGACGACGCGCCTGGCCGGCCCCGCGTCGGCGACCGCATACGTGCCGGCACCGACGACGGCGCTGACGACGGCCACGGACGGCCACGCGCCGATCGCGTGCCCGAGCACGTGCGAGGCGACGAACGCCGCGAGGTAGAGCCCGACCAGGCCGGCCGTGCGACCGACGCCGACGCGCTCGCGCCACCGCAGCGCGCACCAGCCACAGCCGGCGATCAGCACGACGCCGCCCAGCGGCCGGACGCCCGTCGCCTGCGCGACCGCGAAGCCAAGCGCCAGCGAGCCGGCGGCGACGGGCCACGTGGGGGCGTTCGCGAGGCGACGGCGGGGCATGAGGATCACGGTACCGCTCGGGCTCCGCGCCGTGCCCAAGCGGCCGTGCGGGTCACTCTATGACGAACTATTCGTCATAGAGTGACCCGGATCCCCTCGGCTGCCTAGTTCAGCCGCGACAGCAGGCGCTGGTGCATCGCGGTCTGCGCCGCGCGTGACGTCCCGTCCACCGGCAGCGCCAGCAGCAGCGCGCTCGCGGTCAGGCTGCGCGTCAGGTCCCCGGAGCGCTCGGCGGCCGTCGTCACCTGCCGCAGCACCACGCCGGTCGCCTCGTGCGCGCAGCGCCACGACAGGTCCTCGCCCAGCTCGCGCGGATCCAGCAGCGCCTCCACCCGCGAGGGATCGACGACCGCACCCGGGCCGTGCCCGCGGTGGGCGACGTACAGCCGCAGGTTGTGGCCGACGAGGTCGACGGGCCAGCCCGCGCGCTGGGCGACCGCCACCAGCGCGACCGCGACGCCGACCGGATGGCCGCGCCCCTCGCGCAGGACCTCCGGCAGCAGCAGCGCGCCGTCGCGCCGGGGCCGCAGCACCCGCGCGGCCAGCGCCCGCAGCGCCTCCAGCTGCTCGCCCGGCGAGCGGACGTCGCCCAGGCCGCGCGCCAGGACCCCCAGGGAGCGCCGCGCCGCCGACAGCGCCACGCCGTCGACGCCCAGCTCCGCGGCCAGCTCCAGCGCCAGCGACTCCTGCGGCGGGCACTGCTGCCCGGCCAACCGCGCGAACTCGCTCATCGCTAGCGCCGCGAGTAGAACTCGACGATGAGCTGCTCCTCGATCGGCGCGGGGATCTCCCGCCGCTCGGGAAGGCGCAGCACCTTGCCGGTCAGACCGTCGAAGTCGGCCTGCAGCCACGGCCCGACGCCGCTGGTCAGCTCGGTCGCCTCGCGGATCAGCGGCTCGACCGGCGTGTCGGCCTTGAACGTGATCACGTCGTCGGGGCGCACCAGGTAGGAGGCGATGTCGACGCGCCGCCCGTTGACCATCACATGGCCGTGGCCGACGAACTGCCGCGCCTGCGCGCGCGTCGAGGCGAAGCCCAACCGGTAGACCACGTTGTCCAGCCGGCGCTCCAGCGTGACCAGCAGCTCCTCGCCGGTCCGCCCCGCGTGGCGCTCGGCGCGCGCGACGTAGCGGCGGAACTGCTTCTCGCGGACGCCGTAGTAGCGCTTGGCCAGCTGCTTGGCGCGCAGCTGCGTGCTGAAGACCGTCGGCTTGTTCGGGCGCCGGTTGCCGTGCTGGCCCGGCGGCAGCGGGCCGCGGCGCGCCAGCGCGCTCTTGCCGTTGATGGCCCGCAGGCCCTTGAGGTACAGCTCGACGCCTTCGCGCCGCGAGAGCCGCTCGACCGGCCCCGTGTAGCGTCCCACGCTCTAACTCCTACTGTGGCGGTTGGTCATCCTTAGGGCACCCTAACAGCTTGCCGGGGACATGCCGAGCCGCCGGGACCTGCCTTGGCGCGGCGGGCGTCATGATCCCGTCCGTGATCGCGTGACCACGACCGCTCCCGTCGTCGTAGTGGGCATCGACATCGGCACGACCAGCGCGAAGGCCGGCGCCTTCGACGCCGACGGTCGCGAGACCGGCTCGACCGAGATCGCCTACCCGCTCACCGCGCCGCGCCCGGGCTGGGCGGTGCAGGAGCCCGGCGTCGTGGTCGACGCGGTCGTGGCCGCGACGCGGCAGGCGCTCGCCGCGGCGCGCGCCGCCGGGCTGGACGTCGCGGGCCTGTCGTGCTCGACCGCGATGCACTCGCTGATCGGGCTGGGCGACGACGACGCGCCGCTGACCGACATCGTCACCTGGGCCGACCAGCGCGCCGCGCCGCAGGCCGAGCGGCTGCGCCGCGAGCGGCCCGAGCTGCACGGGGCGACCGGCACGCCGCTGCACCCGATGGCGCCGCTGACCAAGTTGGTGTGGTTCCGCGAGGAGGAGCCCGCGCGCCGCGCGCGCGCCGCGCGCTGGGTCGGCGTCAAGGAGCTGATCGTCCACCGGCTGACCGGCGCGTGGCTGACCGACCACTCCACCGCGTCGGGCACCGGCCTGCTGGCGCTCGGCACGCTGGAGTACCACGACGACGCGCTCGCGGTCGCGGGCGTCCGGCGCGAGCAGCTCCCCGACGTCGCGCCGAGCAAGCACATCATGTCGCTCAGCGCCGACGGCGCGAAGGCGCTGGGCTGCCCGCCCGACCTGCCGTTGGTGCTCGGCGCCGGCGACGGCCCGCTGGCCAACCTGGGCGTCGGCGCGACCCGGCCCGGCGTGGCGGCGTGCTCGATCGGCACGTCGGGCGCGCTGCGCCTGATGGTCGAGAAGCCGGTGGTCGACCGCAAGGGCCGCGTGTTCTGCTACGCCTTGACCGAGGACCGCTGGGTCGTCGGCGGGGCCATCAACAACGGCGGCGTCGTGCTGCGGTGGATCCGCGACGCGCTGACGCCCGAGCTGGGCGCCGACGACGATCCCGAGACCGAGCTGATGAACCTCGCCGCGCAGGCGCCGCCGGGCAGCGACCGCCTCGTGATGCTCCCCTACCTGCTCAGCGAGCGCGCGCCGCACTGGTCGACGCTGCCGCGCGGCGCCTACGTCGGGCTGACGCGCGGCCACCGCCGCGAGCACCTCGTTCGCGCGGCGATCGAGGGCGTCTGCCAGCAGATGGCGCTCGTGCTCGCCTCGCTGCGCGACGCGGGCAACGCGGTCGACGAGATCCGCGCCACCGGCGGCTTCGCGCGCAGCGCGCTGTGGCGCCAGATGCTGTGCGACACGCTCGGGCAGCCGGTCGGCTTCCCGGACGGCCACCAGGGCAGCGGCTTCGGCGCCGCGCTCCTGGGCATGGAGGCGCTGGGCGCGATCGGCTCCTTCGACCGCGCCGCCGAGCTCATCGCCCTCGACGAGGTCCGCGAGCCCGACCCCGGCGCCGCCGAGACCTACAAGAAGATGTTGCCGGTCTTCGACGGGCTCTACGACGCGCTCGCGCCCGCCTTCGCGCAGCTGCGCGACCTATAGGCCTCGCTGCAAGTTCCCCTGCAGGTGGCAGGGGTTCACGCCGCTAGCGTGACGCCGTTGCCGCTCCGCCGGGCCCTCATCCTCGCGCTCTGCGCGCTGCTCGTCGTCGCCGTCTCCGCCAACGGGGCCAGCGAGTCCGGCCTGCGCTCGAAGATCCACGCGGGCAAGCAGCGCGAGGCCGCGCTGGGCGACGCCGCCGCGCACCTGCTGCGCCTCGAGCACGCGTCGCAGAAGGAGCTGACGATCATCGAGGGGCGCCTGGCCGACGCGCAGGCGCAGCTGAACGCCGCGCAGGCGCGCCTGACCCGGACGCAGACCGACCTGGCCGCCGAGCGCAAGCGCCTCGCGCGCCTGAAGCGGCGCCTCGCCGAGTCGCGCACGCGGCTGACCGAGCTGCTGCGCGAGCGCTACATGTCCGACAAGCCCGACCTCGTCACGGTCGTCCTCAACTCCCAGGGCTTCGGCGACCTGCTGGAGCGCATGGAGTTCTACAAGCGCGTCGAGGACGCCGACACCGAGATCGTCGACGTCGTCAAGGACGCCCGCGCCGACGCCGGCCGCGAGACCTTCAAGCTGACCAAGTTGGAGGCCAAGCGCCAGGAGCAGACGATCGCCGTCCAGCGCGAGCGCAACGCGCTGGCCGGGATGGAGGCCGCCGCACAGGCCCGCCGCGACGCGCTGGCCCAGGCGCGCGCCGCCCGCCTGGCCGCGCTGCACGCCACGCGCGCGTCCCGCAAGTCCGCCGAGAAGACGCTGCGCAAGCTGCTGGCCGCGCGCGCGAAGGCCGCGACGAGCAACGTCGGCCCCGGCGGACCCTGGGCGATCCCGTGGGCGATCGTCCAGTGCGAGTCGGGCGGCCAGAACCTGCCGCCCAACTTCGCGGGCGCCAGCGGCTACTACCAGATGATGCCCGCGACCTGGGCGGGCCTCGGCGGCTCGACCTCCGCCGCCTACAAGGCCTCCAAGGCCGAGCAGGACCGCCTCGCCGCCAAGTTGTGGAACAACGGCGCCGGCGCCTCCAACTGGGTCTGCGCCGCGCTCGTCGGGATCATCTAGGCCGCCCCGCCCCTACGGCCGCCCGTTGACCTTCAACATCGTCTTGCCGCGCTTGCCGGTCCGCACGGCCGTCGTGTAGACCGACAGCTTCAGCGGCACCGGCTGGGCGCCGGAGAGGTCCGACATCGCCTGGCGCGCCAGGCGGCGCACGCCGTCGGTCGGCACGACCGCGCCGCGCGTGAACGCCACGCGCAGGCGCCGGGCGCCGATGCCGGGCGCGCGGACGACGAGCTTGCCCTTGGCGAACGTCCAGTGCTTGCGCGCCAGCAGCTTGCCGTTCATCCGCGCGTGCACGCCGCGCGCGGCGCGCGCGGTCCGGGCCGACAGGCCCTTGGGCACGACGATCGTCACGCGGCGCAGCGGGTGCGGGTCCGACGGCTCGGGCGTGACGTCGATGCCGACCTGCGGCTTGGCGGTCGACAGGCCCGACGCGTCGGCGCGCACCAGCGCCCCGGTGCGGCAGGCGGCCGCGTCGATCAGCGGCTGCCGCGACACGCGGGCGCCGTCCTGGGCCAGCAGCGACGCGTCCGACGGCGCGAAGCTCGACGCGCACAGGTCCGCCATGTTGGTGAACGGCCCGATGTGGCCCTTGCGGCCGCCGTAGAAGTCGAGCGTGAAGTCGGTCAGCGGCACGTCGGGCAGGTTCTTGAAGTGCGCCTCCAGGCGCCCGGCCTGCGGGCTCAGCCGCAGCTCGCCGTCGAGGCGGATCATCACGCCGTCGCCCTTGAGGTACACGCTGACGTACGGCAGGCCGACCCCTCCCTCGTCGGGCACGGGCGTCCCGGTGTTGCTCAGGTAGACCGGCCCGCTGAGCTTGTCCTTCAACAACGGGCTCACCGCGTAGGCGGTGCCCAGGCGCGCGTCCGGCGGGCACGCGTCGCGCGCGAGCTGGCCGGGGTCGCAGATGCCGTTGTTGAGCGAGGTCGGGTTGGGCTGGAGCCCGGCGGAGACCAGCAGCGTGACGTCGGCCAGCGCCGAGTCGCTCGCGGGCTTGGTGATCCGCGTGCGGAACGGCGGCTGGCCGTTGGCGGCCTTGACGTCGGGGTCCTCGATCGACGTCCGCACCGAGGGCCGGAACTTCAGCGCGCCGCACTGCGTGGCCTGGAACGGCCCGCTGCCCGCGCCCTGCGTGCCGTCGACGCCGGTGATGCCGACGTCGAACGTGCGCGCGCCGCAGCCCGACGGGTTCTGGAGGAAGCCCTTGCGGTCGATCGTCAGCTGCAGCCGCCGCAGCGCGAGCGGGAAGCCCTGGAACGCGTCGGGCAGCGTCGCGGTCACGTGCACGCGCCCGTCGGTCTTGCCGAGCGTCAGGTAGTTGGGCAGGACGAAGTGCCCGAGGTCGATCGGGCCGACCTTCACCGGCAGGTCGAGCCACAGCCGGGCGACCGACGTCGACGTGCCGGTGCCGAGGTAGAGCTTGCCCTTGAACGTCACCGGCAGCGGCCCCGAGCCCGCCTGCGCGGTGATGTCCCCGATCTCGGTGTTCGACGGGCACGCGCTGGCCAGCGCCTTGGCCGTCGGGCACATCGGGACGCTGAAGACCTTGCCGACCAGGCCCGAGGGCATGACGACGTCCAGCGCCTTGGGACGGCGCGAGTCGGCGGGCCGGCGGATGTCCAGCGACAGCGTGCCCGACCCCATGGCCTTGGTCGAGGACATCTTCCCGGTGACCGCCGGCTGCTCCTTGGGCGTGCAGCTCCCGGCGCCGTCGTCGGAGAACGACGTGGTCAGCGACGTCGTCACCGCGTTGCCGGTGCTGAACGGCGTGGCGGTCGTCGAGGACGTGTAGTCGCCGCAGGCCGGCGGCGTGGTCAGCACGCCGCGCGCGCCGCCGAAGAACGTCAGCAGGAAGCGCGTGTAGGGCACCTGCGGCAGGCCGTCGAGGACCGTCGTGATCTGGCCGGTGTCGTCGTTGAGCGTGACGTTGCCGACGAGCTTGACCGTGACGCCCTGCTTCTGGGCGTAGAAGTAGATCTGGTACGGGTGGCCGGTCGTGCGCCCGAAGTAGACCTTGCCCGACACGACGCCCAGCAGCGGGTTGTCGAACGTCACGGTGCCGATCTGGGACTTGTCGGGGCACTTGATCGGGTCGTCGCCCTGCTTGCCGAACTGCGCGGGCGAGCAGAGCAGCAGGCCGCCGTCGGCGAGCGCCGGGTTGAAGCCGAAGCCCGTGGGCAGGCGCACGACGGCCTTGGACGTGTGCGACGGCGCGCGGCCGTCGACGTTCTCGGGCATCGTCAGCCCGATCGTCGCGCCGGTCGGCTGGTCGATCCCGTGGCTGTCGAAGTCGGCGACCTGCTGCGGCGGATAGGGATCGGAGTCGCAGTTGGTGGCCCGGTAGGGCGCCTTGGCGGTGACCGGCTTGCTCGACGCGTAGGAGTCGATCGTCACGCTGACCGAGTTGGGCGCGCACGACGTCGGGTTGACGATGAAGAACGGCCCGGCCGGCGTGGTGCCGTCGAGCGTCAGCGACATCGACGTGATCGTCAGCGGGATCCCGTTGAGCTTGTTCGGGATGTTCTTGATGACGTTGACGAGCCCGTAGTCGCTGTCGTCGCGCACGTCGATGTCGACGGGCAGGACGATCTTGCCCAGCACGCCGCCCACCGGCCGGACGACGATGCCCAGGCGCGCCGGGCGGTTGGACGGCGGGACGACGTTGTAGACCGTGCCGGTCGACGGCACGTTGAGCGGGATGCCGAGCGCCTGCGCCATCACCGTCGTGGAGCCGACCTCGCTGGCCGGCGGGCACGCGTCGGCGTTGAGCTGGGTCTCGGTGCACTGCGGCACCGCGCGCGGGTTGCCGAGCAGGCCGGTCGGCAGGTTGACCGTCACGTCCTTGAGGTCGTCGCTCGCGTTGGTGAACGAGACGCTCAGCGTGAAGTTGCTGTGGGCGCCCGCCGACGGGTCGACCGACGTGAGGCTGACGTCGCCGATCCCGATCGCGTGCGCGCGGGCCGGGAGCGCGACGAGCGTCAGCGCCCCCAGCAGCAGCACGGCGATCAGCGCGCGCGTCGTCCTTGCCAGACCCCGGTCCCCTGCCAGCACACCAAAAGGCGTACCCACGCGAACCGGCGCGAAACGGGCGCGTTTTCTGGAGGTGTCAGTCCACGAAGAGGTCGGCCTGCAGCTCCGCGTCGCTGCCGCCGTAGGAGTAGGCGCTGAGGTCGGTCACGCCCTCCTCGGCCAGCACGTCCTCCACGAGCGCCAGGTTCCCGGTGTACTGCCGGCTGTCACGGGTGAGGATCGCGTAGGCCGCGTCGGCGACGATCTCGGGCTTGCGCGACTTGGCCATCGCCGCGTCGCCGCCCAGCAGGTTCTGGACCGCGGCGGTCGCGACCAGCGTCTTGGGCCACAGCGCGTTGAACGCGATGCCCTCGCCCTTGAACTCCTCGGCCATGCCGAGCGTGCAGAGGCTCATCCCGTACTTGGCGATCGTGTAGGCGATGTGGCCGCCCAGCCAGCGCGGCTGGAGGCTGATCGGCGGCGAGAGCGTCAGGACGTGCGCGTTGGCCGACCGCTTCAGGTGCGGGACGCAGGCCTTGCTGACCACATAGGTCCCGCGCGTGTTGATGCTCTGCATCAGGTCGTAGCGCTTCATGTCCATCGCCTCGGTGCCGGAGAGGTTGATGGCCGAGGCGTTGTTGACGCAGATGTCGATGCCGCCGAACTTCTCGACGGTCCGGGC
This sequence comes from Baekduia sp., assembly GCF_035685985.1. GTDB lineage: Bacteria > Actinomycetota > Thermoleophilia > Solirubrobacterales > Solirubrobacteraceae > Baekduia. Next base: position 44,299 of record NZ_DASRZV010000020.1, on the reverse strand, counting down.
GACCGCGTCGGCGACCGACGCGTCGTCGCGGATGTCGCCGACGATCGGCAGCGCCTGGCCGCCGGCCCGCTCGATCTCCTCGGCGGCCGTGTACACGGTGCCTTCGAGCTTGGGGTGCGGCTCGGCGGTCTTGGCGATCAGCGCGACGTTGGCTCCGTCGCGCGCCGCGCGCACGGCGATCGCGAGGCCGATGCCCCGCGAGGCACCGGAGATGAACAGGGTCTGGCCTTCGAGCGTTCGGGACACCCGCGCATCCTAAACCGGCGTCACGTCGCTGACGAAACGGTGCAAATCCGCACGTACTTGTACCACTTGATGTAGGCGGAACCTGAGAATGTTGCACCAGCGTGCGCCAACTTCGCCACTTTGGACCGCTAACCGTCGCGCGGTTCACGATTCTGAGCGATGATGTGCACAGCAACAATCCCTGAACCCAAGGAACGCCATGCCATCCATCACCAGCGTCGATGATCAGCGGTACGTCAAGGCGCTCTCCCATCCACTCCGAGTGCGAATCCTGGGCATCCTCGAGGAGCAGCCTGCCAGCCCGGTCGAGCTGAGCCAAGTACTCGACGCCACCCTGGGGACGATCAGCTACCACGTGCGCCAGCTCAACGAGCTGGGGCTGCTGGAGCTCGTGCGCGAGACGCCCCGCCGCGGCGCCATCGAGCACCACTACCGCGCCAAGCCGCGCCCGAAGAGCGGCGGTGAGCAGTGGGACAGCGTGTCGGTCATCGCCAAGCAGGCCGTGATCGGCGCCGAGCTGGCCCAGACGACCGAGGTGGCCACCCGAGCGGCGGGGGTCGGCGGCTTCGACTCCGATCACGCCCGGCTCGAGCGAGTCCGGCTGGCGCTCGACGCCAAGGGCGTCGAGCAGCTCTCCAAGGCCGTCGGCAAGCTCGTCGACGAGGCGCGCAAGATCCAGGAAGCGGCCTCCAAGCGCCTGGGCAACAACGGCGCCAGCGCCACGGATACCGCGCTCGTCGCGATGCTCTTCGACGCCGTCGGCGCGCCTGACCCGAGCGCCGGCCGGCCCGCCCCGACGCAGAAGCCGCGCAAGCCGAAGCGACGTTCGTCCTGAGAGTCCGGTCACAACCCCGCCGCACGTGCGTCCTAAGGGACATGGCCCCAGGACGCAAGGACCGCTGCGGCGCACGCTCCCGGCGCGGGAACCCCGACGACGAGCCCCACGTCCCCGAGACGCAGGAGCTCGGCCTGACCGGGCTCGGCGAAGCCTTCATCGAGGCGCTCAAGCACGACGAGCGCTTCAGCGAGGTCTTCGCCGACCCGTTCGGGGAGAAGCAGGAGGGTCCGGCGGCGACGGCCTGACGACTCGACGTCCCCACCGCGCGGCGCACGTCTTCCGCTTGGGCGTCGCGAGGTCGAGTGAGGACGCGCGAGGCGGCCGTTCCGCGCGCGGGACGGCCGCCCGCCGCGCGTCCTTCACTGAACGCGTACGATCCTTCGACCATGCCCGAGATCTCCCCCGCGCTCTACCGCGCCGGCGAGGGCGAGCCGCTCGTCCTCATCCACGGCTTCACGGCGACCTGGCGGTGCTGGCTGCCGGTGCTCGGGGAGCTCGTGCCCCGCTTCGAGGTGATCGCCCCGACGCTGCACGGCCACGACGGCGGCTCGCCGCTGCCGCCCAGCGACCACCCGCACTCGATCTCGCGTGCGGCGGACTTCCTGGAGGAGCACCTCGACCAGCTCGGCGTCGGCACCGCGCACCTGGCCGGCAACTCGCTCGGCGGCGCGCTGGCGCTGGAGCTGGCCAAGCGCGGCCGCGCGCGCAGCGTCGTCGGGATCTCGCCCGCGGGCGGCATCCGGCCCGACGACACGGCCGCCGCGCTGAAGGTCATCAAGGTCTTCTCGCGCATGCAGTCGACGACGGCCCGGTCGCTGAAGGTGCTGCCGAAGGTCATGGCCCGGCCCGGCCTGCGGCGGATCGCGCTGCGCGACGTGATGACGCGCGGCCACCAGGTGCCGGCCGCCGAGGCGATCGGGCTGGCGCGCTCGTCGGTGCGCTGCGAGATCGTCGAGGACGTCTACACGGTGATCCGCAACGGCGAGTCGCACCTGACCGACCTGGACCAGATCGACGTCCCGACGCTCATCACCTGGGGCTCCAAGGACCGCATCCTGCCGATCGACTCCTTCTCCCCGCGCCTGCGCGCGGAGATCAAGGACGTCCAGTTCCGCGTCCACCCCGGGATCGGCCACACGCCGATGTGGGACGACCCCGGGCTGATCGCGACGACGATCGGCGACTGGGCCTCCGCGGCCGCTACGACGCCGCAGGCGCCGGCGCCCGCCGCGGGCGACCCGGAAGCCGCCGCGACGGCGTAGCCGCGGCGCCGGTCCGGCCGGCGTCGCCCGCCGCCCCGTCGGCCACACGCGCCAGGCCGGTGGAGATCCCGAGGACGAAGAGGCCGCAGAAGGCGAGCATGAGCAGCGCGGCGGGCGTCCAGAGCCAGCCGGGCACGTAGTCCTTGCGCTCGGTCTGCATGACCTTGCTGTCGGCGAGCATCGTCGCGGTGAAGTGGTCGGGGCGCGTCACGCCCGGCGTCGGGATCGAGGGCTCGCGCGGCAGGTGCAGCGGCAGCGCGATCAGCGCGCGGCCCGACTGGACGCGGATGTTCGTCTTGAACGTGCCGTAGAGCGGGACCGCGCCGTCGGTGCGGAAGACGCCCGGCGAGACCTCGACGAGCTGGCGGACGACGCGGCGGCCGCCCTGCCAGGCGAGCACCTCGCGCATCTCGGCCTTGCGCGCGAGCCTGCCGCCGTCGGAGAACCGCACGGTGGCGACCGCCGAGCGCTGCGCCCCGCTGACCGGCGTCAGCGTCACGTCGGCGGTCAGGCCCTTGGGGTTGCTCACCCACAGCGCGTTGGCGCCGAGGACCACGAGCGTCGCCGCCGCGGCCAGGCCGACGCCGCGGCGCACCGGCCGCGCGGGCAGCTCCTGGCGCAGGCCGGCGCCCAGCAGCGCGCCCAGCGCGCCGCCCGCCAGGCCCGCCAGCGCCGCGCTCGGCAGGCCCTCGGCGATCAGCGACGGCGTCCACGGCACCGGCGCCCAGACGTGCGTCCACGCGTACTGCGCGGCGAAGCCGACGGTCCCGCACAGCAGGCCGGCGGCCGCGCCGAAGCGCAGCGCGCCGCGCTCGGGCCGCAGGGCGAGCGCCAGCAGCTCGACGCCGATCGCCTCCACGAGGAACAGCGGCATCGCGGGCACCGAGCGGCCCAGCGCCCACACGGCCAGCTCCAGCGCGCCGCGCAGCACGAGGTACACCGCGACCACGCGCAGCGCGCCGCCGCGGCCGAGCACGACGCGGCCGCACGTCAGCGCGACGCCGCCGGCCAGCGCGAGCAGCAGCGGGTGCCAGACCACGCGGAACTGCGGCACGCCCCAGTCGAACTCGGTCGCCCAGAACGCGATCGCGAACAGCAGCGCGGCGGGCAGCAGCGTGCGCACGACGGTCTCCGCGGTCGGCACCACCGTGCCGCCGCGCGCTCGGCGCGACTCCAGCGCCAGCACGGCGAGGACCGGCACCGAGAGGATCGCGCCGTTGATCATCACCAGGTGCGTCGGGCCCCAGAGCGTGACGTCCTGGCCGAACATCCGGTGCCAGAAGTCGTCCAGCGGGAAGCCGGTCAGCGCGAACGCGCCGCAGGAGATCAGCAGCGCGCCGCCGACCGGCAGCTTCAGGCCGCCCGCCCACGGCGGCAGCCTCACCGCCACCGGCGACGGCGTCTTGGTCTTCTCGTGCAGCGCGCAGGACATCAGCCCGGCGGCGAAGAGCCCGTAGAGCGCAAGCAGGATGAAGTAGTGCGACGGGTTGGCCAGCGGCCCGGGGTCGCGGCCGGTGTCGATGTGCAGCGAGATGTCCCAGAAGACGCCGAATCCGCCGCACACCAGCGCCAGCGAGCCGACGAGGAACGGCAGACCCGCCCACGGCTCCATCGCCAGCAGCCGGCCGGCGGCGTCGCCGGCGCGCGCCAGCACGGTCGAGCGCCCCGAGCGGTGGCGCATGATCAGCGTCAGCAGCACGGCGGTCGTGATGGCGGCGAAGCCCGAGGCGATCGCGATCTGCTCCAGCGGGGCGCCCGCGGCGGGCGTGTCGGCGGATGCGGCGAGGATCATGGTCGGCGCAATGTACACGACTGTACGTACAGCTGTGTACATAGAATGTCCGTCCATGGCCCGGATGAACGCGCAGGAGCGCCGCGACCAGCTGCTCGACGTCCTCTCGGGGATCGTGCTGAGCGAGGGCTACGGCGCGGTCTCGATCGACCGCGTCTCCCGCGACGCGCAGATCGCGCGCACGGTCATCTACTCGCACTTCGACAACCTCGACGGCCTGCTGCACGCGCTGATCGAGCGCACCGAGCAGCGCGCGCTGGGCCAGATCCGCGCGGTCATCCCCGACATCGACTTCGAGGAGGACCCCGACGCGGTCCTCGTCGAGGCGCTGCGCACGTTCCTGACGATGGTCCGCGACGAGCCCGACACGTGGCGGCTGGCGCTGTTCCCCGTCGAGGGCGCGCCGCCCGAGCTGCGCGAGACGATCGCGCGCGTGCGCGGCGGGCTGCTCGGCCTGCTGCAGCCGGTCGCCGTCCAGGGCCTGGAGCGCCGCGGCGGGCCCAAGGGCCTGGACGTCGAGCTGTTCAGCCGGATGCTGATCGCCTGCGCCGAGGAGGGCGCCAAGCTCGTGCTCAGCGATCCGGACGCCTACCCGCCCGACCGCCTGGCCGCGTTCACCGAGACGATCATGGGCGCGGTCGCGCGCGGTTGAGAGTACGGTGACGTTCATGAGCAAGCTGAAGGGCAAGGTCGTCCTGATCACCGGCGGCGCGCGCGGCGTCGGCGCCGAGACCGCGCGGCGCCTGGTCGCCAAGGGCGCCAAGGTGGCGCTCGTCGACCTCGACCGCGAGCCGCTGGCCGCGCTGGAGGCGGAGCTGGGCGCCGCCAACGCCACGTCGATCGTCGGCGACGTGACCAAGCTGGAGGACATGGAGGCCGCCGTCGACCATGCGCTCAAGGCGTTCGGCCGGCTCGACGTCGCGATGGCCAACGCCGGCATCGCCTCCTACGGCAGCGTCCTGGCCGTCGACCCGGCGACGTTCCGCCGCGTGATCGACGTCAACGTCAACGGCGTCTTCCACACGATCCGCGCGGCGCTGCCCGCGCTCATCGAGACCAAGGGCTATGCCTTGGTCGTCTCGTCGCTGGCCGCCTACGCCGCCTCCCCGGGCCTGGTCGCCTACCACGCCTCCAAGGCCGGCGCCGAGCACTTCGCCAACGCGCTGCGGCCCGAGGTCGGCTACCTCGGCGTCAAGGTCGGCTCGGCGCACATGTCGTGGATCGACACGCCGCTGGTCCAGGACGCCAAGAACGACCTCAGCGCGTTCCGCACGATGCTGCAGCGCCTGCCCGGCCCGCTCGGCAACACGACCTCCGTCGAGGCCTGCGCCGACGCGTTCGTCAAGGGCATCGAGCGGCGCAAGACGCGCATCAGCGTCCCCGGCTGGGTCAACGCGATCCGCTGGCTGAAGCCCGCGCTGACCACGCCGCTCGGCGAGCGCGAGACCGCGCGCCACGCGCACGAGATCGTGCCGCTGATGGACCAGGAGGTCCTCGCGCTCGGCCGCTCGATGAGCGCCCGCACCGCCGCGCTGGACGAGGACCGCCAGCCGGTCACGTGACACCGCCATCCGGGGCGCCGTGACGTCTGTCACGCGCGCCTCGGGAGGTGACCTCCTGGCCTGGAGCCGCGCGATCCGCGATCGTGACGGATCATGGAGTCCAGCACGCTGACGACCGGGATCCGCCTGGAGGGCCTGGTCAAGACGTTCCGCACGCCCCACGGCCCCGTCGAGGCCGTGCGCGGCGTGGACATCGCGATCGAGCCCGGCGAGACGGTGGCGCTGCTCGGCCCCAACGGGGCGGGCAAGTCGACCACGATCGACATGCTCCTCGGGCTCGCCGAGCCCGACCAGGGCACGGTCTCGCTGTTCGGCGGCGCGCCGCAGGACGCGATCGCCTCCGGCCGCGTCGGCGCGATGCTGCAGACCGGCGCGCTGCTGCGCGACCTCACGGTCCGCGAGCTGATCGCGATGATGGCCTCGCTCTACCCGCGGGCGCTGGGCGTCGACGAGGTGCTGGAGCTGACCGGCCTGGCCAAGGCCGCCGAGCAGCGCACCGAGAAGCTGAGCGGCGGCCAGGCCCAGCGCGTGCGCTTCGCCTGCGCGCTGGTCGCCAACCCCGACCTCCTGGTCCTCGACGAGCCGACGGTCGCGATGGACGTCGAGGGCCGTCACGCGTTCTGGGCGACGATGCGCGAGTTCGCCCGCGGCGGCACGACGATCGTCTTCGCCACGCACTACCTGGAGGAGGCCGACGACTTCGCCGACCGCGCCGTGCTGATGGCGCACGGCCAGGTCGTCGCCGACGGCCCGACGACCGAGATCAAGGCGCGCGTCGGCGCCCGCACGATCCGCGCGACGCTGCCCGACGCGCCCGACGCGGCGCTGATGACGCTGCCCGGCGTCGCGAGCGTCGATCGCCGCGGCGCGGCGGTGACGCTGCGCTGCTCGGACTCCGACGCCGCCATCCGTGCCCTGCTGACCCGCTTCCCCGAGGCCCGCGATCTGGAGATCAGCGGCGCCGGCCTCGAGGAGGCCTTCCTGGAGTTGACCGCCGCATGAGCGACCTCGCCTACACCCGTTACGAGCTGCTGCGCGCCTTCCGCAACAAGCGCTTCCTGTTCTTCTCGCTCGGCTTCCCGCTGATGTTGTACTTCCTGACCGCGGCGCCGAACAAGAACACCGCCAACCTCGAGAAGACGGGGCTCAGCGCGCCGCTCTACTTCATGGTGTCGATGGCCTCGTGGGGCACGATGACCGCGATGCTCAGCACCGGCGCGCGGATCGCCGGCGAGCGCCAGGTCGGCTGGAACCGCCAGCTGCGGATCAGCCCGCTCTCCGCGTTCTCCTACCTGCGCGCCAAGGTCGCGATCGCCTACCTGATGGCGGCGCTGTCGCTGGTCACGATGTACATCTCGGGCGCGGCGCTCGGCGTGTCGCTGCCGGCGCGGGACTGGCTGGAGATGACCGCGCTGATCGTGATCGCGCTCGTCCCGTTCGCGGCCGCGGGCATCTTCGTCGGCCACAAGGTCACGGTCGAGTCGGTCGGCCCGGCGATCGGCGGCGGCACCGCGGTGCTGGCGCTGGTCAGCGGCACGTGGTTCCCCGTGACGTCGGGGTTCCTGCACGACTTCGGGCAGATCCTGCCGTCCTACTGGCTGGTGCAGGCGGGGCGCGTGGCGCTGGGCGGCGGCGCCTGGAACGCCACGGGCTGGATGGTCGTGATCGGCTGGAGCCTCGTCATGACCGTGCTCGCGGCACGCGCATACCGAAACGATACGAATCGCGCTTAATGGATCCTGGCCGATCAGCGAGGCCTAGCGTTTTCGCCCAGCGGGTTGCTCAGAGGTGAGATGATCACCGATCGTGACACCCACCATTCCGTCAACACGCCGCCAGCAGATCGTCGAGGCCGCCCGCCGGCTCCTTGAGGAGCAGGGGCCGACGGCGCTCTCGATGCGCAACGTGGCCGCGGAGATCGGCATCCGCGCGCCGTCGCTCTACGAGCACGTGACCGACAAGCGGGCCCTGGAGAGCGCGATCATCGCCGACGCGCTCAACGAGCAGGCCACCGCGCAGAGCACCTTCCTCGCGAGCTACCAGGGCGATGACCCGCTGATGGGCATGGCCATGAACTACCGCGACTGGGCGCTGGCCCATCCGCACCTCTACCGCCTCATCTACTCCCGCGACCTGGACCGCGACGAGCTGGCGGTCGCCGAGGCCGAGCAGCATGCCGCGCGGCCGCTGCGGTCGCTGACACGGGGCGACGTCCCCGCCTCGCGCGCGATCTGGTCCTTCGCGCACGGGATGGTCTCGCTGGAGCTGGCGGACCGCTTCCCGCCGGACACCGACGTCGACGAGCTGTGGCGGCGCGGGATGCGGGCGCTGGGGACGATGCTCGCCTAGGCGAGCGGCCCCGACTGCCTAGAAGTCGGTGGCGTCGATCTCGTCGGCCAGCGCGGTCAGCGCGCGCAGGCCGCCGGCGATCGGCGGCAGGTCGAGGTACTCGTCGAGCCGGTGCGCGTTGCCGCCGGTCGACACCCCCACGGTGATCGCGGGGACGCCCGCTCCGTAGGCCGCGTTGGCATCGGTGGACGACGCGGTCTCGAGCGCGACGGGCAGGCCGGCGCGCTCGCGGGCCCGACGGGCGCAGGCCGGCAGCGGATGGCCCGCGGCCAGCGCGCCGCCCGGGCGGTGGCCGAGCTGCTCGACCTCGACGGCCACGCCGTCGGCCCGCAGCGCGCGGCGCAGGTCGTCGGCGAGCGCGCGCAGGTCCGCGTCGTCGCCGCAGCGCAGGTCGATCACCGCGGAGGCCTCCGCGGCGATCGCGTTGACGGTCGTGCCGCCTTCGATCGTCCCGACGTTGAACGCCACGTCGTCGCGGTCGGTCGGCAGGGCGTCCAGCGCGGCGGCGAGCATCGCCACGAGCGCGTGGACGGCGCTCGGCGCGCCGCGGTCGGCCCACGAGTGGCCGCCCGGCCCGAGCACGGTCACGCGGAAGCGCAGCGACCCGACGGCGCCGACCGCGATCGCGTCCAGCATCGTGCCCTCGACGGCGACGAACGCCGCCGGCGCGTGCTCGGCCACCAGCGCCTTGGCGCCGCGCAGGTCGCCCAGGCCCTCCTCCCCCACCGTCGCCACCAGCCACAGCGGCCGCCGTGGCGGGTGGTCGCGCAGGTGGCGGGCGAGGTGCAGCAGGGCGGCGACGCCCAGCGCGTTGTCCCCGATCCCGGGCGCGGCGAGCCGGTCGCCGTCGCGCCTGAACGCGATCTCGGTGCCGGCCGCGAAGACCGTGTCGAGGTGGGCGGCGAAGACGACCGGCGGGGCGTCGCCGGGTCCGAACCGCGCGATGACGTTGCCGACGGCGTCGGTGTCGACCACCGGCGCGCCGGCCTCGGCGAGCAGCGCGGCGACCAGCTCGCCGCGCGGCCCCTCGGCGAACGGCGGTGCCTCCACCGCGCAGATCCGCCGCGCGTCGGCGACCGCCCGATCGGCGGCCGCCTCCGCATCGTTCACAGCACCTTGTCCAGGAAGGCCTTCGTGCGCTCCTCGCGCGGAGCGCCGAGCACCTCGGCCGGTCGGCCGGCCTCGACGATCACCCCGCCGTCCATGAACACGACCGTGTCGCCGACCTCACGCGCGAAGCCCATCTCGTGCGTGACGACGACCATCGTCATGCCGGTCCTGGCCAGCTCGCGCATGACCGCCAGCACGTCGCCGACCAGCTCCGGATCCAGCGCCGACGTCGGCTCGTCGAAGAGCATCAGCTTGGGATCCATCGCCAGCGCGCGGGCGATCGCCACGCGCTGCTGCTGACCACCCGACAGCTGCGACGGGTAGTTGTTGAACTTGTCGCCCAGGCCGACGCGCGTGAGCAGCTCCTGGGCACGCGTGACCGCCTGCGCCTTCGGAACGCCCTTGACGCGCACGGGCGCCTCGATGACGTTCTGCAGCGCGGTCATGTGGCCGAACAGGTTGAAGTGCTGGAACACCATCCCGATCTCGGCCCGCTTGCGCGACACCTCGTTCTCGCGGAGCTCGTGCACCTTGTCGCCCTGCTGGCGGTAGCCGACCAGCTCGCCGTCGACCCACAGGCGCCCGGCCTGGATCTTCTCCAGGTGGTTGACGCACCGCAGGAACGTCGACTTGCCCGAGCCCGACGGGCCGATCAGGCACGTCACCTCGCCCGGCTGGACGGTCAGGTCGATGCCCTTGAGGACCTCGAGGCGCCCGTAGCTCTTGTGGACCTGCTCGGCCCGGACCATCGGCTCGCTCATACGCCGACCGCTCCTTCCGGAGATCGCTGGAAGCCGCGCCCGAAGTGCCGCTCCAGGAAGTACTGCCCGATCGACAGGATCGTCGTGCCGACCAGGTACCACATGCTGATCACGATCAGCAGCGGGATCGTCTTGTAGTTCTGCGCGTAGATGAGCTGCGCCGCGTAGGTCAGCTCGGTCACCGCGATCACCGACGCCAGCGACGTCGTCTTGAGCATCGAGATCGTCTCGTTGCCGGTCGGCGGGACGATCACGCGCATCGCCTGCGGCAGCACGATGCGCCGCATCGTCTGCGTGCGCGTCATGCCCAGCGCCTGCGCCGCCTCCGACTGCCCCTCGTCGACCGAGAGGATGCCGGCGCGCACGATCTCGGCCATGTAGGCGGCCTCGTTGAGGCCGAGCGCGAGGATCGCCGCGGTGAACGGGTTGATCAGCGTGTTGGCGTCGAGGTGGACGCCCGGCAGCCCGAACGTGATCTGCGGGTAGATCGCCGAGATGAAGTTCCAGAACAGCAGCTGGACCAGCACGGGCGTGCCGCGGAAGATCCAGATGTAGATGCCGCTGGCCCCCGAGACCATGGGGTTCGGCGAGAGGCGCATGACGGCGAGCAGGATGCCGCCGAAGACGCCGATCGCCATCGCGATCACGGTCAGCTCGAGCGTCTTGACGATTCCGCGCATGATGCGCGGATCAAACAGGTAGTCACCCACCACTCCCCATTCGAAGCGCGGGTTGGTCGCCACCGACCGGGCCATCAGGACCGCGATGACCACGACGATGGCGGCCGCGATCCAGCGTCCAGGGTGTCGGACCGGAACGGCCTCGATCGCACCGTGGACGCTGCCGGCCGAGCCCTCCCCAGGCCCGGCCGGGTTCTGCGTCGAAGACATCTGACCTCGCTAGCTCTGGGCCCCGTTGATCACGGGGTTCGAGATTGCGCCGGCTTCGATGCCCCACTTCGTGAGGATCTGCTTGTACGTCCCGTCGGCGATCATCTGCTTGACGGCCGCGAGCACCGGCTCGTCGAGCCCGCTGCCCTTGGGGATCGCGATGCCGTAGGGCGCCTCGCCGTACGGCGTGCCGACGAGCTTGAACTGCCCGTTGGACTTCTTGACCTGGTAGGCGGCGACGGGCGAGTCGGCCATGCCGATCTGCGCGCGGCCCGACTGGATGGCCAAGTTGGCGCCGTTCTGGTCGGGGAACGTCGAGACCTTGACCTCCGGCTTGCCCGCGGCCTTGCACTTCTTGGACTGCGCGGTGGAGTCGTCGGCCTGGGTCGTGCCCTTCTCGACGGCGACCGTCTTGCCGCAGAGGTCGTCGAGGCCGGTGACCTCGGTACCACCCTGCGCCTTGGTGTAGAACGACGTGCCCGCGTTGAAGTAGGTCACGAAGTCGACGGTCTGCTCGCGCTCCTTGGTGTCGGTGAACGACGACATGCCAAGGTCGTACTTCTTGGCGGCCAGACCCGGGATGATCGAGTCGAAGCCCACGTTCTTGACCTCGACCTTGAGGCCGAGCTCCTTGCCGATGGCCTTGGCGAGGTCCGCGTCGGCGCCCTCGACGGTCTTGCCGTCGGAGGCGATGAACTCGTTGGGCGCGTAGCTGGCGTCCGAGGCGACGACCAGCGTGCCCTTCGACTTGATCGCCTCAGGGACGGCGATCGTCGAGGAGCCGGTGGACGCCTGCGTCGACGCCGCCGAGCCCGACGACGTCGAGGAGCTGTTGTCGTTCGACGAGCCGCAGGCGCTCAGCCCAAAGGCTGCGACGGCCGAGGTCGCGAAGATGGCGGCGAACCGCTGGTGCTTGATCTGCATGGTTCTGTGGTCCTTATCACAACAGTGAACGGGCGGCGGGAGCATACGCTCGCCGCCGCCCGAGCACATTGGGCTGGGGTTGAGGCGCTACAGCTGCGCCGAGATCGGCTTGACGCGCTGCCTGGACAACTGGTGCATCACACGGCCAATCCAGTGCGGGTGATGGTCGGTTCCCAGGGGGCGGACGCCCTTGACCACGAACGTCACCCGGCCCTTCGTCTTCGCGTACTTGACCTTGCGCATCGCCGACTTCGGCAGCTTGGCCGCCTTGACCGCCTTGCGCAGCGAGCTGAGCTGCTTGGTCTTGACGGCGATCCGCACGTCGCGGTCGGTCGTCGCGACCGCGACGGCCTTGGAGGACGTCGCGACCTTCGGCATCTCAGCCTTGGCCAGCGGCTTCGCGACGGGCTCGATGGCCGCCGCCAGCTGCGACGCGGTCGGCGTCACGGTGCTCCGCGAGGCCGGGAGCGACGCGCCCAGCGGGTAGAGCACCGCGTTGAGCACGATCCGCTCGTCCTGCTCCTTCCAGGCGCGGAAGAACGGGTCGAACCCGATCAGGACCGCGTGGCCGGAGCCGAGCGGCTGGTCGATCACCGCCGGGCGGCCGTCGAGCTTCCCGGCCCCCAGCGCGTTGACCTGGTAGCCGTAGGCCCGCAGGCCGCCGCCGGTCGTCGTGCCGGCGTAGCTCACCACGGCGCTGGCCGCCGGGATCGTCGTCCCGTTGCCGCCCAGCGTCGCCGGGTCGTACGTCGGGTCGCTGTTGGCGTCCCGGTAGATCCAGCCGCCCTCGTCGAAGCCCCACGCGACCGGGTTGGTCGTGTCGAACCGCGCGTCGAACGTCGTGCCCGGCGTGTTGAGGCCGGAGATCGTCGACGTGTTGGCGGTGGTCATGCTCGCGTTGCGGGCCGTCGTCGTGCCGCCGGCCAGGTTGCCGACGTACACGCCGCCGGCGTTGACGAACGCCGAGATCGCGGAGAGCGACGTGGCGTCGGACGTGGCGATGCTCGTCGTCGGGTTGATCAGCGCCGTGAACCTGCCGCTGGCCAGCACGCCGCCCTGGAGGTCGGCGGTCGTCACCGGGACGATCATCGACGTGGGCAGCTTGTCCTTCTGCGTCAGCGTGAAGTACGCCTGGCAGAAGACCGTGGACGTGCACTGGCCGGTGTTGCCGGTGACGTTCGGGCCCGCCTGGTTGATCGGGTTGGTCGGGATCGTCGCGGAGCCCGTGTAGAGGCCGATCTTCGGCTTGGCCAGCGCCTTGCGGGCGACCGGGAAGGCGCCCAGGCCGGTGACCTGGACGTTGCGGGCCTTGGCCATCGCGCGGAGGTCCGCGGCACCCGACTCGAGGTCGGCCCGGGAGACCATGGCCGCGCCGGACGCGTAGCTCACGCCGTTGGCGGTGAACGGCGCCACGCCGCGGTACACCGTGACGCCCTTGTCGAGCAGCTCGGCCACGAGGGCCAGCGACTGCATCGAGTCGGTGTCGAAGGCGTACACGGGGCTCGAGGTCGCCGGGTACGACGACAGGTCGACGTCGGTCACCGGGATCATCGACGCGGTCACGGTCGCCGGCGGGTTCTGCGTGAGCCACCCGTCGCCGGCCAGGCCGCGCTGGGTCGAGTACGACCAGTCGACCACGTCGTAGTAGTAGTTGTACGGGATGAACGGGTCCTGACCCAGGACGGCCTGGACCCAGTGCTTCATCGGCTGCGCCATCGGGATGTACAGCGTCCCGGCGGGCAGCGTCTCGCTCGTCGCGTCCTTGCCGAACTCGCGGACGCCCGGGAGCGTCACCTCGGACGCGAACCGGTACACGTGCACGCCGACCTGCGTGAGGTTCTGCAGCAGCGCCGCGACGTCACCGGTGTGCTCGGACGGCTTGTAGAAGTAGCCGCAGACCGCGTCCTGGCCGCCCTCCGGCACGATCGTCTGGATCGTGTCGTGCAGCGGCGACACCAGCTTGTTGGGCTGGAGCTCGCACGCGGCGCCCTGGTCGATGGCCTGCTGCCACTGCGCGACCCACTTCTTCTGGATGTTGACCTTGTCCTGGACGGTCAGGTTGATCGTGGTGTCGATCGCCAGGTAGTGGTCGTAGACCTGCTTGGAGTAGGACTCGTCGGTCCCCTTCTCGTAGGTCATGCCGGCCGCGCCCATGATCAGCGACGGGACCGTGTCGCCGTACTCCGGCGTGAACATGTCGTAGGAGTTGTAGTTCTGGTACTGGCTGCTCTGGTCGTTGAAGACCCTCTGCAGCGCCGGCCCGATCGTGTTCTGGATGAAGTCCAGAGAGAACGACGAGATCTCGTGGTGGACCGGGTCCTCGTTGGGCGGGAAGAAGTAGCCCGTGGTCTGCTGGTGGGCGTCGATGAAGAAGACGCCCGGGTACTTGTTCATCTCCGGGATGAAGATGTCGTTCTCGACCTGGTTGCGGGTGCCGAAGTCCCGGTTGGGGTCGAAGGCCCACGAGGTCGTGCGGACGTTGTTGTCACGGCCGTCCGGGTTGCGGACGGGCATGAGGAACGTGTCCATCTTCTTGAGGCGGTCGAGGTTCTCGCAGTCGAGGCGGGCCGCCAGCTCGTAGAGCTCGCGGGCGATCGCCTCGCCCGCCGCCGGCTCGTTGCCGTGCGGCGTCGCGGTCACCCAGCCGAACGTCGGGCGCGTCGTCGCCCCCGCGAGGCCGTCGGCCTCCGAGATCGTCCCGCCGCGCACGCCCGCCCAGAACTCGGCGTCGCCGCCGGGCGTGTCGAGGTTGTCGATGTTGGCCTTGGTGCCGATCACCCAGAAGGCGATGTCACGGCCGTCGACCCCGCGGTTGCCCAGCTCGGACTTGCCGAGGTACTTCTTGACGATCCCGACGCGGTCCTTCGTCCCCGGGGACGAGTTGACCGCGGCCGTCACCGCGTCGAAGTAGAGGTCGAGGTTGTGCGTGGTGTTCTTGCCGGTCGAGCGGCCGGGACCGCCCGCCGCGAACGGCTGGATCGCCCCGTCGTCCGGGTGCTGGGAGAAGTACTGATCCCAGGTCGGCACGTTCGGGTCATAGGTCAGCGACGACGTGCAGTCGGCGGCCGACGCGATGCCGGGCAGGGCCGCCGTGGCCACGGTGGCCACGGCGGCGGTGATCAGGGCCCGAGCCCTGCGCGGGAACATCAGGAGGACCTCCGGGTCGAGCTGGCGGTCGACAGCACCGACGTGCCGTTGAACCGCACGGAGTACGAGAACGCCCCCGAGCCGGACGCGACGCGTCGGGCGGTGACGGTCTTGGTGAACGAGCAGTCGCCCTTCACGTCGATCTCGGCGTTGGAGATCGAGCGGCCGTAGCGCTTGACGACGATCGTCGCCGTGCCGCCCTGGCAGCCCTGGGCGGCGGTGACGCCCGTGGGCCGGACGACCTTGCCCTTGATGGTCTTGCGGACCGTCGTGCGGGTCAGGCCCTTGCTCGCGACGCTCACCGAGAGCCGCGGCGTGAACTTGCCCACGACGACGCTCTGCGTCGCCTCGGCGGAGCGGTCCACCGTGTCGACGACGACGGCGCGCAGCACCTGGTCGCCGACCTCGGAGCCGTTCGGGACGACCCGGCAGGACCACGGCGCGGCCGTGAGCGTGCAGACCTTCCGCGTGCCCAGGAAGAGCGCCACCTGCTTGACGCCGGCCGGGGCCGACGGCGTGAGCGCGAGGGTCGCGCCGGAGACCTTCAGCTTCCCGGAGACCGGGGCCAGGCCGATGGTCGGGCTCGCCGGAGCCGCGGGCGTGTCGGCGGGCGGCGCCTGCGTGATGACCGTCTTGGTCTCACCCTCCGTGGTGATCGTCCTGGTCTCGCCCGCGGTCGTGACCGTCGTGGTCTCGCCCGGCGTCGTGACCGTCACCGTCGTCGTCGGCGTGCCGCTGCCGTCGTCCGGATCGGTCGGCGGGGTGTCGCAGCTGACCGTGATCGTGCCCGAGGACACCGTGGTCTGGCCGAGCGAGTCCTCGGCGATCGCGCTCACCGTGCGGGTACCGCACGCGGCGTCGGCGGGGATCGCCTCGGTCGCGCGGTAATCGGGGCCCTTCGAGGTCCCGAGCTTGGTCGTGCCGTCGTAGAACGTGACGCTCTTGACGCCGAAGTCGTCGGACGCCGACGCCACGAGGGTCATCGTGCGGCCGCGGTAGACCGTCGCGTCACCGGCGATCGTCACCGTCGGAGCGGCGTCGTCGACCGGGATCGGCGCGCTCAGCACCGGCCACTCGCCGTTGGACATGTCCGACTGCTGACCGGAGCGGTACGGGTAGTAGTCCACCGAGTTGGAGGTGGTGCCCGAGCCGTCGGCGACCGAGGCCGTGCCGCTGATCGGGTTCTCCGGCACCGGCGGGTTGTCGGTCGGAGCCACCGCCGGCCCGGGGTTGGTCGAGCGGTAGTAGTTCTCGCCCCACCAGTTGTTCTCGGCCTTGAAGACGTTGCCGAGGTTGCCGGTCGACGTCGGCGAGCCGGTGGCGGTCGTCGTGCCGTCGGCGGCGAGGTTCAGGACGCCGTAGGCGTTGTCGGTGATGTTGCTGCTGCTCGCCGAGCTGTAGACGACCTGGCCGTTGGAGCTGCTGTACGAGGTCAGGCTCGCCCCGACGAGGCGGATGCCCGCGCCCAACGCGAGGTTCGCGTTGTTGGTCGAGTTCGGGGTCACCGTGCCCGACGACGAGACCGTCGTGCGGACCGGCGCGCCCGCGCCGTTGACCAGGTTCTGCGAGATCAGCGTGTCGGACACCTTCATGCGGGCGCCGGCGGTCACGCGGATGCCGTCCTGGCCGAACAGCGGCCCGGTGGTGAGCAGGCCGACCGACGAGCAGTTGCCCGTGCCGGCGTAGTTGACGCACTCGGTGCGGCCGACGATCTGGCTGGCCGTGATGACCGCGCTGTTGACCGTCCCCGACGAGGTCAGCGGCGCCGTGTCGTTGGTGGCGCCGTCGATCAGGATGCCGACCTGGTTGTACTTGTCGACGCGGGTGCGGTCGATCGTCAGCTTGCGGGCGCCGTCGACCGGTGCCAGCAGCGCGTTGGAGGTCTGCGCGATGCCGATGCCCGGCTGCGTCCCGCGCCAGCCACCGGTCTTGTTGTAGGCGTCGTTGCCCTCGGAGGTCACGACGTTGGTGACGCGCGAGCGCGAGATCGAGCCCTTCGCGTCCACGAAGACGATGCCCGCCTCGACCGCGATCGGGCGGCCGGCGGAGTCGTAGCCGTCGACCGTGACGCCCGAGATGTCGACGGTCAGCGGCCGGGTCGGGGTGCCGTCGACGGCGATGATGTCGCCGACGCCGTTGCGGATGTTCGGGCTGGCCTCCAGGATCTGCCCGCCGACGGGCGAGGAGGCCTTCGGGGAGATGTGGACCAGGCCGGCGCCGGCGCCCTTGAGCGTCAGCGACTTGGAGATCGTGAGCGCGTTCGTTCCGATCGCGCCGGTGCCCTCTTCGTAGTTGCCGGGGCAGACCGCGACCGTGTCACCGGTCGCGGCGGCGTCGATGGCGGCCTGGATCGACGTGTACTGCGCCGTGGGGCAGTCGGTCCGGTCGTCATCGACGGTCAGCGTCGCGGCGTTCGCCGCCGACGCGAGCAGGAGTGATCCGACCGCGGTGGCCAGCGCCACGGTCGCCCTTCGCGTTCGCAAGTGTCGTCCTCCGTTCAGGTTGGCGCGGATTCGCGCCGGAGCGGAGCGCAACTCTCACACGACCCTTCACACGGGAGCAACCGCCCAAATGGCGAACGTCACGTGGACGCACTACTCCCTCGTGGCAGAGGTGGGGGCAGACGGTTGGGGGGGTCTTGGACCAAAGGTCCAGTGGATTCCCGCAATTTGCGGGGATGATATTTGACTCCTTGTCAGGTTCGTCGCCCCCGATCGGTCGGGCCCCGAGGTCAGCTGCGACGGTCTGGCGCCCCGATCGCCCCCGGCTCGAGCAGCTCGGTGACCTCGATCGCGGGCACCGGCGCGACGAGCGCGGCCTCGATCGCGTCGTCGAGGTCGCGCGATGGCAACGCAACCGTGCAGTTGCGCTAAGCGGCGACCACCAGGTCGTGGACGATCCCGCCCGCCACGCGCGTGCCCGACGCGATGGCGACCGTGATCGACGGCGGGAAGACCGCCGCGTCGCCGGCCGCCCAGACGCGCGGCACCGAGGTGCGGCCCCAGTCGTCGGCGGCGATCGCGCCCATGTCGGTGTACTCGAGGCCCAGGCCGTCCAGCAGCGACGGGCGCTGCGCCAGCGGCGTGTGGATGAGCAGGCCGCCGCGCGGCAGCTCGGCGCCGTCGGCGAAGACGACCGCGGCCAGCTTGCCGCCCTCGGCGCGCACGGCGACGACCTCGCGGCCGTCGACGACCAGGCCGTCGCGGGCGCCCTCGGGCAGCGCGTCCGGATCGGCGAGGACGACGACGTCGTCGCTCCACGCGCGCAGCAGGCGGCCCATCGCGGCGGCGTGCGCGCCCGTGCCCAGGACGGCCAGCGGCAGGCCCGCGACCTCCCAGCCGTGGCAGAACGGGCAGTGGAAGACCGTGTCGCCCCACAGCTCCTCCAGGCCCGCGACGTCCGGGCGGACGTAGTCCATGCCGGTGGCGACGACCAGCTGCTCGGCGCGGACGCCGTCGACCTCGACGCCGTCGGCGTCGGCGCGGACGGAGATCGCGCGCCGCTCGCGCACCGTGACCGTCGGCAGCTCGGCGAGCTGCTCGCGACCGAGCGCCAGCAGCTCCAGCGGCGAGGTGTCGCGCTGGCCGAGCAGGCCGCCGATCGCGTGGGCGGGGGCGTTGCTGGGGGCGCCGTCGTCCAGCACGAGCACGCGGCGGCGCGCGCGTCCGAGGACGAGCGCCGCGGTGAGCCCGGCGGCGCCGCCGCCGATGATGATGACCTCGAAGTCCATGGCCACCCAGGTTGGCGGCGGATCGATGTTCTGGCAAGCTTTCATGCCAAGATGGCAAAACCCGAGGAGCTGGCCCGGCAGCGCCTGCGCGCGCTGCGCCTGGGCGCGGAGCGCACGCTGGAGGACGTCGCCGAGGCCGCCGGGATGGCGGCGTCGACGCTCAGCCGCCTGGAGAGCGGCAAGCGGCGCCTGACCGTCGACCACCTCGGCGTGCTCGCCGCGGCGCTGGGCACGTCGGTCGACGCGCTGCTGGCGCCCGAGCAGCACGACGACCCCCGCGTCCGGCCCCGCGTCCACGAGGCGCACGGCATGCGGATCGCGGCGATCTCGCGCCGCGCCGGCCCGGGCGTGCCCCGCGCCTACCACCTGACGCTGCACGCGGACCGCGGCGCGCCCGACCAGCGCTCGCACGAGGGCCACGAGTGGATCTACGTGCTCAGCGGTCGCGTGCGCCTGCTGCTCGGCGACGACGACCTGGTGCTCGAGGCCGGCGAGGCCGCCGAGTTCTCGACCTGGACCCCGCACTGGATGGGCGCGGTCGACGGGCCCGCCGAGGTCCTGGCGCTGATGGGCCCGCAGGGCGAACGGGTCCACCTGCGCACGTCGTCGTCGTGAGCGCCTGGATGGTTGATGCGAAACCGACCACGGGAATCTCGCATCAACCATCTAGCGTCGCTGGAACGTCACCTTCGTCGTCTTCTTCGCGGTCGTGCCGCCGTTGGGCGTGAAGCTCACGGTCAACGTGGACGACAGCCGCTTGTGGCGCCGCAGCGACCGCTTCCCGGAGGCCGAGAGCGTCGCCTTGACGACGTAGGTCCCGGCCTGGCCCACGTGCCGCTTGACGGCCTTGACGCCCGCGCCGCGGATCGCGATGTCGCCCGGCCCCGGGACCTTCAGCGTCAGGGTCGCCGTCGTCCCGCTCACCTTCGACTTGGTGGTGAACGCGTTGGAGGGCGCCTGGAACATCTGGACGGCGATCGTGTTGGAGACCTTGCCGCAGTTGACCGTCAGCGGCAGGGAGCCCTTCGCGTCGGCGGGCAGGGTGAACGTCAGCGCCGTCGCGGTCCAGCTGGTCGGGGTGAGCGTCCGGTCGCCGAGGGCGATCGTGCCCCCGACGCCGAGGTCGCGACCCGCGACGGTGATCGTGTCGCCGGGCCGCGGGTGCGCGTCGTAGGCGCTGAGCACGGGCGCGACGCAGCCGTACGGGTCGGCGACCTGCGCCGGCGGCGGAGCGGGCGGCTGGACCGGCGGCGCGGGCGGCGTCGAGAACGTCACGGCGTCGCCGACCGCGGTGTAGCCGCTGCTGCGCACCGCGAGCCGGACCGTGTAGGTCTGGCCGGGCAGCAGGTCGCTCAGCGTGCCCGAGACCGGGCCGGACCCCGCGCCCGCGGGGATCCTCGCCTCCGGGGTGGCCGCGATGTAGGCGCTGGAGCTCGCCTGCACGAAGAACCAGTACGCCCCGCCGAGGCCGTGGGTGTCGGCGTCCCCGTGGAACGTCGCGTGGCTCGGGGTGACGTCGGTCACCGTGCCCGTCGAGACCCGCGCGGCGGGATCCGTCGTGAACGTCCCGTCGACGCCCGACGTGGTGATGCCCGTCGCGGTGTCGATCTCGACGGCGCGGACGTGGTAGGTCGTGCCCGGCTTCAGGCCGTCGATCGAGGCCGTGACCGTCGTGTTCCCGGAGCCCGGGCCGACGTCGCGGAGCGGCGTGGCGTTGTCGTAGGACGTGCTCTCGCCGTACTGGAAGCGGTACTTGGCGGGGCCGCCGTGGAGGTCGACGACGCCGGTCAGCTCGGCGCTGACGGCGGTGACCGACGAGGCCCCGGCGGGCGCCGCGGGCGCCGTCCGGAACGTGGCGTCCTGCCCGGGCTGGGCGCCGCCCGTGCCGTTGTCGGCGACGAGCCGGAAGTGGTAGGTCGTGCCCGGCGCGAGGCCGGCGATCGGGACGACGGCGGGCTGGTCGCCCTGCCCCTCCAGGGGCGACGCGGCCGGCTCGGAGGAGCCGTAGGCCGTCGTCGTGCCGTACTCCACCGAGTAGGTCGTGCTGCTGCCCCGCGGGTCGATCGTCCCGTTGATCGTCGCGCCGTCGGGCCCGATGTCGGAGGCGAACGGCGGCGAGACGCCCGACGGCGTGCCGTCGAGAACCGGCGGCGCAGGGTCGGTGGTGAACGTCGCGTCGGCGCCGGAGATCGCGTCGTCGCCGCGGCTCCCGACGACGCGGAAGTGGTACCTGGTGTTCGGCAGCAGGTCGGCCACCGGCGCGGAGACCGGGACCGCCGAGGTGCCGTCGCCGACCGGGAGGCTCGGGGTCCTGGACCCGTAGCTGCCGTCGGTGCCGTACTCGAAGCTGAAGTCGGCGTCGTCGCCCTCGGGGTCGACGGTGCCCTCGAGCGTCGCCGACGTGGCGTCCACCGACGACGCGCCGGTGGTGACGACCGTCGGGCCCGCGAAGGCGGTGGCGGTCAGGCCCATCGCCTGGCCCTGGTCGGCGAGGTAGACGGTCCCGCCGGCCGCGTCGACGGCGAGGCCGGTGACGGCCGCGCCGGAGCTGTCGAAGACGTCCAGGTGGGCGGCGCCGCCGGCGCTGAAGTACTCGACCTGGCCGCCGTTCTCGACGACGTACAGCTCACCGTTGGTGGGATCGGTCGCCAGCGCGCCGAGCGAGACGCCGCGATCGTTGCCGTCGACCACCGTGGCCTGGAACGTGCCGCCGTCGCTGAAGCGGTCGACGCGGTTCTTGGTGGGGTCGGTGACGTAGACGTGGCCGCTGCCGTCCGCGGCGAGGCCGGCGATGCCGCCCAGCGGCGCGTCGTTGCCGTCGCCGCCGTCGAACCGGGTCTGGAAGACGCCGGCGGCGTCGAAGACCTCGACGATCGGCACGTTCGCGTCCGGGTCGCTCGTGTCGGTCGCGCCGACGTAGACGTCGCCGGTGGCCGGATCGACCGCGACGGCCGAGGGGTTCAGCGTGGTGTCGGCGTCGGGGACCAAGGCATGCTGGAAGTCCCCGTCGAGCGCGTACTTCAGGACCGCGCCCTGGTAGCTCTGGTCGGTGGCGCCGACGTAGAGCGCGCCGCTGCCGTTGGGGTCGATCGCGATCGCCTGCGCCGAGATGTAGAGCGCCGGGTCGAGCGGGAACTCGTCCTCGAAGGCCCCGGAGGCGTCGAACCGCTCCACGCGCGGCGCGGGCGCGCCGTCGGCGTCGGTGTGCGCGGTGTCGGTGACGAAGACGTCGCCGGTCGACTGCCGCACGGCGATGCCGGTCGGGCCGCCGTAGGCGAAGCCGCCGGGGTCGCCGCTGCCGGGGATGCCGAAGGGAGCGGCGGCGGTGTGACCCGTCGTCGCCCCGGCGGGCGTGGCGGAGAGCGCCAGGGCCGCGACCGCCGCGGCGAGCGCGGCGACGACCGTCCTGGCGCGTCCTTGCCGAAGGGGCGCCGCGACGGCGGCACCGATGGTGTTCCGACCCAAAACCTTGTCCTTGCTCGTTGCCTGGCTGCCGAGACGTCTCCGCAAACGCTTCGGGCAAGGTTCGGCAACGTAGACGCGACCGTGTTCGGAAGTCAAGGCGCCATGTTTGGCGCACGCACGCTCCAGGAACGACGAAAGCCCCGCAAATGCGGGGCTTTTCGCGACGCGCCCGATAGGATTCGAACCTATGACCTTCGGTTCCGTAGACCGACGCTCTATCCAGCTGAGCTACGGGCGCAGTGACAATCAGTCTAGCCCGGCCCCGCGCGGGGTGCGCTCAGGCCGGGGACTGACAGCGGAGAGGGAGGGATTCGAACCCTCGATGGGGCTCTAAACCCCATACTCCCTTAGCAGGGGAGCGCCTTCAGCCACTCGGCCACCTCTCCAAGGGGGTCGCGGGATTGTACGGCTTCCGGGCCCGGGCGCCGCGTAACGTTCTGCCACGCGGCAGATACGGTGACATCAGATGCTCTTCTCGTCCCGTTCCAAGCTGACCCTGCCGAGCGCGGAGGACGCGCTGCCGGGTCGCGACAACGCCATTCCCGTGACCAGCGACCACACGGTCCTGGGCACGCCGCTGACCGGTCCGTTCCCGGAGGGCATCGAGGTCGCCTACTTCGGCCTCGGGTGCTTCTGGGGCGCCGAGCGGGCCTTCTGGTCGCTGCCCGGCGTCTACACGACGGCGGTCGGCTACCAGGGCGGGTTCACGAAGAACCCGACCTACGAGGAGGTCTGCTCCGGGCGGACGGGCCACACCGAGGCCGTCCTGGTCGCCTACGACCCGAAGGTCGTGAGCTACGACGAGCTGCTCAAGCGCTTCTGGGAGGTCCACGACCCGACCCAGGGCATGGCCCAGGGCAACGACGTCGGCACCCAGTACCGCTCGGCGATCTACACGGTCGGCGACGAGCAGGCCCAGGCCGCCGAGCGCTCCCGCCGCCGCTACGACGACGCCCTCGCCAAGGCCGGCCGCGGCTCGATCACCACCGAGATCGCGCCCGCGGGCCCCTTCTACCACGCCGAGGACTACCACCAGCAGTACCTCTCCCCGGCCAAGAACCCCAACGGCTACTGCTCGATGACCGGAACCGGCGTCTCCTGCCCGATCGGGACCGGCGTCACGCCGGACCCGGCCGCCTGACGCGCCTTCGCCGTTAGCCTGTCACCCCTCCCCTGGAGGGGTGGCAGAGCGGTTTAATGCACCGGTCTTGAAAACCGGAGACGGTGTGAGCCGTCCGCGGGTTCGAATCCCGCCCCCTCCGTCGAGCACCTCCCGCTCACCGCGGCCAACGCCAAGCTCCTGAAGGTCCGGCCCCGCGCTGACGGCCGACCTCCCCAAGGGAACAGGAACGTCTCCTCCCCCTGGCGTCGGGCCCGAACGATCCGGTACGCTGCCGCGCGCCGAGCGCCAGGAGGGCGGCGGCGGGTCTCAGGGGAGAAGCGATGTCGTCAAGACGCAGAACCGCCGTCGCGGTGCCGGCCGTGGCCGTCGCGCTCGCGTGCGCGCTCGGCACGGCGACGACGGCGTCCGCCGCGGGCATCGGCGGCGCCGTCTCGGGCACCGTCACCGACGCCGACACCGGCCTGCCGCTGGGCGGCACCGCGCTGACCTGGTGGGGCACGACGTCCCCGCCGCCGGCGACCGCTAACGACGCGGGCGACTACCTGCTCACGGGCCTGGCCGCCGGGACCGTCGGGACGCTCGCGGTCGCCGGCCCCGCCGGCTACGAGCGCACGTCGATTCCCAACCTCGCGCTCCCGGCCGACGGCGCGGCCACCCGCGACGTCGCGCTGCATCGCGACTGGGCCGCGGGCGCGCCCACGACCGCCGCGCCCGACGCCACCGGCGCCCCCGGCTGCGAGCCGACCAAGGCCACCGACAACGACACGACGACCGGCTGGTCGACCTCCCAACCCGCCACCCTCACCGTGCAGCTCCCCGCACCGGTGGACGTCGGCGCGGTCGTCCTCACCCCCGGCGCCGCGTGCGGCCACCCGGACGGCGCCGCGCTCAAGGACTACAAGATCGAGACGTCGCCCGACGGCGTGACCTGGAGCGCGGCCGCGACCGGCGCGCTGTCCCCCGCCGGCGACCAGGCGGTCGCGGTGACCGCCGCGGCCACGCGCTTCGTCCGCCTGTCGGCGCTGGCCGCCCAGGACGCCGCCGCCGCGTCGATCGACCTGCGCGAGCTGCAGGTCTACGGCGGCGGCCCCAACGTCGCGCCGTCGGGCACCGTCGCCCCGCTCACCCCCAAGAGCTACATCAAGTCGATCGTCCGCCTGCGCGCGGCGTTCACCGACCCCGACTCCACGATCGTGCGCTACCTGTGGGACTTCGACGGCGACGGCCGCTTCGACCAGGCCACCGCCGGCCCGCAGGTCGCCCACGTCTGGAGCGCGGCCGGCACCTACGCCGTGACCGTCGGCGCGCGCGACTTCCGCGGCGCGCTGGGCACGACCACGCTCGCGCTGCGGATCATCGACCCGAGCGTGCCGGTCGAGCCGATCATCCAGCGCAAGCCGCTGATCGCCTTCGACCCCGTCGACGGCATCGACCTCCCGGTGCGCATCGCCTGCTCGTCGATCTGCACGTTCACGGCCAAGCTCGTGCTGCCCAGGTCCACCGCCAAGGCCATCCACGCCAAACGGCGCACGATCCTCACCATGAAGGAGAGGACCGAGGGTCCCGGCCTCGGCTCCTGGACGATCGAGCTGCCGAGCAAGACCATCAAGCTGCTGCGTCGGGCGCACCGCGCATCGGTCAAGGTCCGCCTGACCGCGACCGCCGTCGATCAGCAGCGGCGACGGTCGAACGTGGCGCGCTGGGTCCGCTTCCGCTGACCGCGGTTGACGCGTGACGCCGGAAACGAGAGGGTAGCTCGGGCGCCATCATGTCCTTCGCCGAGCCGAAGTTCCGAACCACTGAGCGCGACGTCGACGATCGCGCGGCCGTCGTCGCCGTCGACGGCGAGATCCACGTGTCGACCGCGCCGGAGTTCAGCGGCGTCCTCGCCGCCGCGGTCGAGAGCGGCCGGACCCGGCTCGTGCTCGACCTCACCGGCGTGATGTTCATCGACTCGACCGGCCTGAGCGTCCTGCTCAACGCGCTGCGGCGCGTCACGCGCGCCGGCGGCCGCATGGCGATCGTGTGCTCCAACCCGACCGTGCTGCGGCTGTTCGAGATCACCCACCTCGACACGACGTTCGACCTGCACACCGAGCTGGAGCCGGCGCTGGCGGCCGTCCAGGCCGGAGCCGCCGGCGGCGGCCTAGTGTCGTGATTCATTCATTCGGTCGCAGCTTTCCGGGATGCTCGGCCCCGTCAGGCGGTCGTCGATGACCGCAGGCGACCCTTTCGGTCGTTGAGGATCAGCGACGAGCGCATGACGGCGGCGAGCGCCCGGAGGCGGCCAGCGAATGAATGAATCACGACACTAGATGGTCGATGCGGGCGGCAGCACCTCGGGCGCGCCGTAGCCGCGCAGCACCTCGGGCAGCGCGACCGAGCCGTCCTCCCGCTGGCCGTTCTCCAGCAGCGCGATCAGCGTGCGGCCGACGGCGACCGCCGTGCCGTTGAGCGTGTGCAGCGTCTCGGGCCGCTTGGCGCCCTCGGGGCGGTACCGGATCTCCAGGCGCCGCGCCTGGTAGTCGGTGGTGTTGGACGTCGAGGTCAGCTCGCGGTAGCGCTGCTGGGACGGCAGCCACGCCTCGCAGTCGTACTTCTTGGCCGCGCTGGCGCCGAGGTCGTCGACGGCGATGTTCACCACGCGGTAGGGCAGGTTCAGCGCCTGCATGATCGACTCCTCGATCGCCAGCAGCCGCTCGTGCTCCTCGACGCTCTTGTCCGGCTCGACGAACGCGAACATCTCGACCTTGTCGAACTGGTGGACGCGGAAGATCCCGCGCGTGTCCTTGCCGGCGGCGCCCGCCTCACGGCGGAAGCACGGCGAGAAGCCCGCGTAGCGCAGCGGCAGCTCGTCGACGATCTCGCCCGCGTGCAGCGAGGCCAGCGCGACCTCGCTCGTGCCGACCAGGTAGAGGTCGTCGGCGGGCAGGTGGTAGATCTGCTGCTCGGTGTCGGGCAGGAAGCCCGTGCCGTACAGGGCCTCCTCGCGGACGAGCACCGGCGGGATGACCGGCTCGAAGCCGTACTCGCCGAGGTGGTCCATCACCCAGGAGACCAGCGACAGCTCCAGCCGCGCGAGCGCGCCGCGCAGGTAGGCGAAGCGCGAGCCGCTCAGCCGGGCGCCGCGCTCCATGTCGATGCGCTCGCCGGCCAGCTCGAGGTGGTCGCGCACGGGCCAGGACGGGACCCACGCCTCGCCGACCTCCTTGACGACCGTGTCCTCGGGCGCCGCGGTCTCGTCGGGCAGGTTCGGCAGGCGCTGCAGCGACTCGGTCAGCTCGGCGTCGACGGTCGCCAGCTCCTCGTCCAAGGCCTTGGCGCGGCCGGCGACGTCGCGCATCTTGGCGACGGCCTCGTCGAAGCCCTCGCCGGACTTCTTGGCGGCGGCGATCGCCTGGTTGGCCGCGTTCTGCTCGGCGCGCAGCGACTCCAGCTCGGGCAGGATCTCGCGCCGTCGCGCATCGGTGCGCACGACCGCGTCCAGCGCGGTGGTGTCGGCGTCGCCGCGGCGCGCCAGCGCGGCGCGGACGGCGTCGGGGTCGCGACGGATCAGCCTGATGTCGAGCACGGCGCCGGAGCCTACCCGGCGGCGGGAGCCGGCCGCCCTCGCGAGGACGGCCGTTCGTCAGGTCGCGCTAGTTGCGCGCGTTCTTGCTCTTGCCGTGTCCGGCGTACTTCGCGAGGAACTCGGCGACCTGCTCGGCCTCCTTGCCCACCACGATGTCCTGGGGCATGATCGCGCCGGAGAAGCCGCCGTTGCGGATCGCGTAGAGGACGGAGTCCTTGTCCTCGACGCGGACGTTGAAGTTCGGGCCGTCGACGCGCTCGCGGTCGGTGACCTTCAGGGCGCCGCCCTCGGCGCCGACGATGCCGAGGTTGTGGCAGCCGGAGCAGCGCTCGACGAAGAGCTTGGCGCCGGCCTCGTACTGCGGCGCGACCGTGGTGATCTTCGCACCCGGCTGCTTCTGATCGCCCTTCTCCGAACCGCAGCCGACGGCGGCCGCGGCGGCGATCGAGAGGGCGGCGATGGCGATGACAGGACGGCGAGGCATGCGGCCGGGCATCATACGGGACCCTTTCATGCGCAGGCTTGCCGCCCTATCCCTTCTGGGCGCGCTGACCATCGCGGGATGCGGCGGAGGACCGTCGTACACCCGCGTCCCGGACGGCGTGTTGAAAATCGACCTCGACGAGTACACGCTGCGTCCGGAGAACGTCGAGGTCCCGGCCGGGACCATCCACCTCGTCGCCCACAACAGCGGCCGGCTGACCCACAACCTCACGATCGAGGCCTGGGACCGCGAGACCGGGGAGGAGGCGACCGTCTACGGCCGCACCGACACCCTGCAGCCCGGCCAGACCGGGCACGAGCGCGAGCCGATCAGGCTCAAGCCCGGCAAGTACCGCCTGGTCTGCTCGATCGGCAACCACGACGACCTCGGCCAGTACGGCGAGCTGAAGGTCGTCGCGAAGGGATCGTGACGTTCGTCGCGAATTGAGGACCGGACGCGAGCGCCGACCTCGAATCGATCGCTTTCCAACGACGTTCACGCGATCGCTCTCGATACGGCGGCAACCTGGTCGGCGCTCGCGTCTTACCCTGCCCAGGCATGGAGACGCGATCGCCCGCAATCGACCCCGCGCGGTACCGCGAGGTCATCGGCAGCTTCGCCACGGGCGTCGCGATCGTGACCGTGGACGGGCCCGACGGCCCGGCCGGCCTGACCACCAACGCGATCACGAGCCTCAGCCTCGACCCGCTGCTGCTGCTGGTCTGCTTCGACAACGGCTCGCGCACGCTGCCGATCGTCCAGCGCGCCGGGCGCTTCGCGGTCAACGTCCTCAGCTCGGACCAGGAGGACCTGGCGCGCGTCTTCGCGTCCAAGCGCGAGCAGCCCGAGAAGTTCGAGGCCGCCACGCACACGGTCGCCCACGGCGTCCCGGTCCTCGACGGCGCGCTGGCCTGGATCGCCTGCGACCTCGACGCCCTGCACCCCGCCGGCGACCACACGATCGGCATCGGCCGCGTCACGCACCTCAGCGCCGACGACGCGCCCGACGGCGCGCGGGACCCGCTGCTGTTCTTCCGCGGCGGCTTCGCGCGGATGGCCTGAGGCCCGGCCGGACGACGCCGTCCGCCCCGGGTCGCCGGCCACGCGATCCGGGCGTTTGCTTGCACGGCGCCCAAGTCAGTGTCAGAACAATGACACCGAAAACCGGGCAGTCGACGCGGAGGCGACGCGTCGGACGCGGTCAACGGCGGTCGCGCGGGCGGTCGCGCCGCCCGATCGGGTGCATCCGGTCGCCCGGCGATCAGACCGTGCCCAGCGCCCGCAGCGCCAGGAAGCACGTGACGAGCGCCGCCGCGGCCATGACGCCCATCTCGCGCCGGACGATCTGGAGCACGATCGACCGCTGCTCGTCGGCCGGCAGCCGCCCGACGGCCTGGGCGTCCTCGAGGTCGCGGACGTCCAGGACCTGCTGCGCGGAGGCCAGCCGCAGCTGCTCGGCGACGAACCCCACGGCCACCGGGAGCAAGGCGTACAACCAGTAGAGGTCGTCGTCCGGATGCAGCCCGAATGCAGCGAGAACGCCCGCGCCGACCGCCTGCGCGACCGCCATCGCCTGGCCGGTGCGGATGAGGACCCATGCGGAGGGATGGGGCTCGACCCGCCACCACAGAAAGCCGGACACGATTCCGGCAAGGCCGTTTGAAACCGCCACCAGGACGGCGAGGATGTGCGCGACGTCGGTCAAAGGGGGTGCCTACAAGTGCGGAGCGCCACTTTGTGGCAGCAAGTTACAAGTTGGTGATACAACGGGAGGCCGAGTGCTTCGGACGTACCTTCCAGCCATCGTCTTCATCTGCCTCGGGGGACTCGTCGGCGGTCTGTTCATCAGCGCCGGCTCTCTGCTCGGGCCCAAGCCGAAGACGCCCACCAAGTACCAGGCAGAGCCCTATGAGTCGGGTATGCCCTCGGAGGTCCACCAGGGCTTCCGCTTCGGGATCAGCTTCTACCTGATCGCGATGTTGTTCATCTTGTTCGACATCGAGGTCGTGTTCCTCTACCCGATCGCCGTGCAGCTGCGGGCCTTCGGGACGTTCGCCCTGATCGAGACCGCGGTCTTCATCGGCCTCCTCGTCGTCGCGTTCGTGTACGTCTGGCGGCGTGGCGCGCTCGAGTGGCGCTAGA
The DNA here is from genome assembly GCF_035685985.1 of Baekduia sp. Taxonomy (GTDB): domain Bacteria; phylum Actinomycetota; class Thermoleophilia; order Solirubrobacterales; family Solirubrobacteraceae; genus Baekduia. The sequence continues at coordinate 14,903 of NZ_DASRZV010000020.1, read as the reverse complement.
ACGGAGTTAGGCCATGGAGATCATCAAGCGGGAGAAGGCAGGGACACCGGAGGACTTCCGGATCCGCCAGCTGCGCGCCCAGCAGATGCTGCGGGGCGACCTCGAGGGCGACGACCTCGAGCAGTACGTCCAGGAGCGCGTGATCACCACGACGCTCGACCGCGCCGCCAACTGGGCCCGCGGCAACTCGCTCTTCCCCGCGACGTTCGGCCTCGCCTGCTGCGCCATCGAGATGATGTCCGTGGTCGGCGCCCGCCTCGACATCGCGCGCTTCGGCTTCGAGGCCTTCCGCGCCTCGCCGCGCCAGGCCGACCTGCTGATCCTGTCGGGCCGCATCTCGATCAAGATGGCCCCGGTCGTCCGCCGCATCTACGACCAGATGCTGGACCCCAAGTACGCGATCGCGATGGGCGCCTGCAGCTCGTCGATGGGCGTGTTCAACAACTACGCCATCGTCCCGGCCGACAAGTTCCTGCCGGTCGACGTCCACGTCCCGGGCTGCCCGCCGCGCCCGGAGGCCCTGATGCACGGGATCCTGAAGCTCCGCTCGATGGTCCACAGCGACCCGTCGCTGGGCTGGCGCGAGCGCTACGGCGCCGAGCGCACGGTCGAGGTGCTCCCCGAGGAGGGCGAGCAGCTGCGCGCCGAGCAGGCCGCCGCGGTCAACGTGATGGACGGCGAGGGCTTCCCCGGTGCCTGACGCCCCCGGCACCGAGCTGCTGGCCCAGGACCTCCGCGAGGCCCACGGCGACGACGCCGTGGTCGGCACCGGCTTCTTCCGCGACAAGGGCGCGATCGAGGTCGCGCCGACCGCGATCGTCGATGTCCTGCAGACGCTGCGCGCCAAGGGCTTCAAGCACCTCATGTCGGTCCACGGGGTGGACTACTACCCCGAGGAGCCGCGCCTCGGCGTGCACTACGAGCTGCTCGACCGCGACGCGCTGGACCGCCTGACGGTCAAGCTGCGCGTGACGATCGACGCGCCCAACGTGCCCTCCGTGACGCCGGGCTGGCCGACCGCCAACCACCAGGAGCGCGAGGTCTACGACATGTTCGGCGTGGTCTTCGACGGCCACCCGGACCCGCGCCGCATCCTCATGCCCGAGGACTACGAGGGCCACCCGCAGCGGCGCGACTTCCCCCTCGGCGGCGAGCCCGTGCTGTTCACGGCCGCCGAGACCGCCGGCAAGGACTACACCCTGGGGGCCGACCAGCCCCGCGGGTCGGAGAAGGCCAAGCGATGAGCGACGTCACGACCACCGACTACCGCTCGACCGAGGAGCGCATCGACGTCAGCCAGCGCGTCCAGACGCTGCCGGCGCCCGCGCCCGACCAGGAGTTGCTGACCCTCAACATGGGCCCGCACCACCCCGCCACGCACGGGGTGCTGCGCCTGCTGGTCACGCTCGAGGCCGAGGTCGTCCGCGACCTCAAGCCGATCATCGGCTACGTCCACACCGGCATCGAGAAGACGGCCGAGGACAAGTCCTACTGGAAGGCCATCCCGGTGGTCGAGCGGATGGACTACCTCGCGTACTACTTCAACGCGATGGCCTTCTGCGGCGCGACCGAGACGCTGCTGGACGTCGAGGTCCCCAAGCGCGCCCAGTACCTGCGCGTGATCCACATGGAGCTGAACCGGATCATGTCGCACCTGGTCTGGCTCGGCACGTCGATGCTCGACCTCGGCGCGGTCACCGTCTGGTGGTACTGCTTCCGCGAGCGCGAGACGATCCTCGACCTCTTCGAGTACAGCTCCGGCCAGCGCATGCACACGCGCTACTTCCAGGTCGGCGGCGTCATGGAGGACATCCCGGCGGGCTGGGCGGAGAAGCTCCGCAAGTTCATCAAGATCATGCCCGAGGCGATCGACCAGTACCTCGATCTCCTCAACCGCAACGAGATCGCGCTGCGCCGCATGTACGGCACCTGCCCGCTGGATCTCGAGACGCTGGAGGGCCTCGGCGTCACCGGCCCGCTGCTGCGCGCCGCCGGCAGCAACTGGGACCTGCGCAAGGCCATGCCGTACTCCTCCTACGAGGACTTCGACTTCAAGATCGCGGTCGGCTCGCGCGGCGACAACTACGACCGCTTCGCCGTCCGCATGCAGGAGATGAAGGAGTCGGTGAAGATCATCGAGCAGGCGCTCGACGGTCTCCCCGAGGGCCCCTACATCACCGACGACCGCAAGGTCGCCCTGCCGCCGCGCCACGAGCTGGCGACGTCGATGGAGGCCCTGATCCACCACTTCAAGCTGGTGACCGAGGGCTTCCGCGTCCCGCCGGGCGAGGTGTACTACCCGATCGAGGGCCCGCGCGGCGAGTACGCGATCTTCCTGCGCTCCGACGGGTCCTCCAAGCCCGCGCGCGTGCACATGCGCGACCCCTCGTTCGTCAACCTCCAGGCCACGCTCCCGATGGTCAAGGACGCCTACATCGCCGACCTCATCACCACGCTGGCGATGATGGACCCGGTCCTGGGCGGAGTGGATCGGTAGACCAAGACCACCATGTCGCTTCCCGACGTCAAGCGCTTCAGCCACGGCTCCCGCGTCCCCGGCTGGGACGACGCGGTCGACCTCACCAAGGACCCGCAGGAGATCCCGGACCCGGCGACCACGCCGGTGCCCGCGGACCTGCGCGCCGAGATCGAGCACCACATCGCCAAGTACCCGGACCGGCGCTCCGCCGCGATCCCGGCGCTGGCCGCCGCCCAGCGGCTGCACGGCTGGTGCTCGCCGGAGGCCTTCCGCCAGGTCGCGTGCGTGATGCGCCTCACCCCCGCCTACCTGGTGGCGGTGGCGTCGTTCTACGACATGTTGGACACGCGGCCCGTGGGCCACAAGCGCGTCTACGTGTGCACCAACATCTCGTGCTCGCTGCGCGGCGGCCGCAAGCTGCTGGGCGACCTGCAGGAGGCCGTCGGCGAGAACGTCGAGGTGCAGGTGCGCGGCTTCGAGTGCCTCGGCGCCTGCGACATCGCCCCGATGGTCTCGGTCGACGGCGTCTTCGTCGGCCCGGTCGACGAGGGCGAGGTCCAGGAGCTGGCCGACCAGATCAACTCGGGCGCGGACCCGCTTCCCGCCAAGCAGCTGATCAAGCGCCCGTCGGCCGACCCCAACGCCAACACGCGCGAGTGGGACCGGCCGGGCACGGACTTCGAGCAGGTGGAGTCGGAGATCGAGCGCCCCGCGCCGGGGTCCGACCCGCTGCCGACCGAGCCCTCCTCCTTCGGCCCGCCGATGGGCCGGCCTGACCCCGAGGACGAAGCATGAGCACGCAGCAGCCTCTGATCTTCGACGAGATCGACGAGCCCGGCCTGCACACCATCGAGGTGTACAAGCGCCGCGGCGGCTACGGCGATCGTCTCCACAAGGCCCTGACCATGCCGCCCGAGGCGCTGGTCGAGGAGCTGAAGGCGTCCGGCCTGCGCGGCCGCGGCGGCGCCGGCTTCTCCATGGGCATGAAGGCGTCCTTCATGCCCAAGGGCACGATGGACAAGTACCTGGTCTGCAACGCGGACGAGTCGGAGCCCGGCACGTTCAAGGACCGGGAGCTGATGCAGAAGATCCCGCACCTGCTGATCGAGGGCATGATCATCGCCGCCCACGCGGCGGGCGCCAACCGGGCCTTCATCTTCATCCGCGGCGAGTACGTCCAGCAGGCCGACATCCTCGACGCCGCGCTGGTCGAGGCCTACGACGCCGGCCTGTTGGGCGACAACATCCTCGGCACCGGCCACTCGCTCTCGCTCGCCGTGCACCGCGGCGCGGGCGCCTACATCTGCGGCGAGGAGACCGGCCTCCTGGACTCGCTGGAGGGCAAGCGCGGCAACCCGCGCCTCAAGCCGCCGTTCCCGGCCAACCAGGGCCTCTACCAGGGCCCGACGCTCATCAACAACGTCGAGACGCTGGCCACCGTGCCGCTGATCGTCGAGATGGGCGGCGCGCGGTACGCGGAGATCGGCGCCGAGGGCTCCACCGGCACCAAGCTCATCTCGATCTCGGGCAACGTCCAGCGCCCGGGCAACTACGAGATCGAGCTGGGGATGTCGTCCCGCGACATCATCTACGGCCTCGCCGGCGGTCCCGCGGACGGCCGCGAGATCAAGCTGTGGTTCCCGGGCGGCTCGTCGTCGCCGGTCCTGACCAAGGACGACCTCGACCTCCCCTACGACTTCAACACGCTGGCCAAGGCCGGGTCCATGCTGGGCTCGGGCGCGATCATCGTGGTCGACGACTCCAACTCGGTCGTCGACGTCTGCCTCTGGCTGGCCGAGTTCTACCGCCACGAGTCGTGCGGCAAGTGCACGCCGTGCCGCGAGGGCACCAACTGGACCGTCAAGATGCTGGAGCGCATCCAGTCCGGCCTCGCGACGCCGATGGACCTCGACATCATGGCCTCGGTCCAGGAGCAGATCATCGGCAACTGCCTGTGCGTCCTCGGCGACGCGATGGCGATGCCGGTCGGCTCGATGGTCAAGAAGTTCCGCGGCGAGTTCGAGGCCCACATCGAGGCCGCCCGCGCCGCCAACACCCTCACCGGCGACGAGGACGCGCCCGAGCTGGCGCTCCTCCAAGGCGCCGTCGTCTAGCGACCACAGAGCACCGCCCCCTCTTCATGCCCCGCCCCGAAATCAAGCAGGTCACGTTCTCCATCGACGGCCGCGAAGTCACCGCGCCGGAGAACATCATGTTGGTCGACGGCGCCAAGTACGGCGACGTCGAGATCCCGGTCTTCTGCTACGAGCCGAAGCTGGGCCAGCCCGTGGGCGCGTGCCGCATGTGCCTGGTGGAGATCGAGGGCATCCCGAAGCTCCAGACCGCGTGCTCGACGCCGGTCAAGGACGGCATGGTCGTCCACACCCAGACCGACCGCGTCAAGCAGGCCCAGCAGGCCGTCGTCGAGTTCCTGCTGATCAACCACCCGCTCGACTGCCCGGTCTGCGACAAGGGCGGCGAGTGCCCGCTCCAGGACATCTCCTTCGGCTGGGGCGGCGGCCGCTCGCGCTTCATCGAGCCCAAGCGCCACTTCGAGAAGCCGATCGCGCTGTCGCCGCTGATCGCCATCGACCGCGAGCGCTGCATCCTCTGCTACCGCTGCGTGCGCTTCTCCCAGGAGCTGAGCGAGGACTACCAGCTGGTCTTCCAGGAGCGCGGCGCGCACACGTTCGTCGGCACGTTCGACGGCCACCCCTACGTGGCGCCGTTCTCCGGCAACATCACCGAGCTGTGCCCGGTGGGCGCGCTGACCTCGCAGCCCTACCGCTTCCGCGCGCGCCCGTGGGACATCGAGGGCGCGGGCGGCATCTGCACGCTCTGCCCCGGCCAGTGCAACGTCACCTTCACCGTCCGCGACGAGCGCGTCCTGCGCGTCCTCGGGCGCGACAACGAGGCCGTCGACGACGGCTGGCTCTGCGACCGCGGCCGCTTCGCCTACCAGGCGATCCACGTCGACGAGCGCATCACCCAGCCGATGGTCCGCGACGGCGGCCAGCTGCGCCCGGTCTCCTGGGAGCGCGCGCTGGACGAGGCCGCGGCCGGCCTGCGCCGCGCGGGCGGCCACGTCGGCGTCCTCGCCGGCGGCGGCACCTCCAACGAGGAGGGCTTCCTCGTCCAGAAGCTCGCGCGCGAGACGCTGGGCACCAACGACCTCGACTCGCGCGTGTACGACGCGACGAGCCGCGACGCCACGCTGGCGCTGCACGACCCGGCGCTGCAGGCGACGGTCGCCGACCTGGAGTTCGCCCACACCGTCCTGGTGCTCGGCGTCGAGCCGGTCGACGACATGCCGATCCTCGACCTGCGCATCCGCAAGGGCGTGCGTCGCCGCCGCGTGAACCTGGCCGTGGCCAGCTCGCGCCCGTCGTCGCTGGACGCCAACGCCAAGCAGGTCGTCCGCTTCGCCCCGGGCGACGAGCCGCGCGCCGCCGCGCTGCTGGCCGACGCCCTGAAGCCCGGCGCTTCCGTCCCGGAGCAGCTCGCCGAGCTGGTCGCGCAGCTGCGCGACGGCGGCGAGGACGTCGTCGTCCTCTACGGCGAGCGCGTCCTGGCCGACGCGGCCGGCGCCGCCGCCCTGGTCGCCATCGCCGACACGCTGGGCCTGCGCGGCCGCGACGGCGCCGGCCTGCTCGGCGTCCCGTCCTCGGCCAACGCGCGCGGCCTGCGCGAGGCCGGCGTCCTCCCCTTCTCCGGCCCGGGCCTCGCGCCCGCCGCCGCGACCGGCCGCTCGACGCGCGAGATCGCCGCCGCCGCCGCGGACGGGCAGCTCGCCGCGCTGTGGCTGGTGAACGTCGACCCGCTGGAGACCCACCCGGAGCGCGCCCTGTGGGACGCGGGCCTGGAGCGCGCCTCGACGATCGTGGCGCACGCCGGCTACCTGACCGCGGGCGTCCGCGAGCACGCGACGGTCGTCTTCCCGGCCGAGTCGCACGCCGAGCACGAGGGCACGGTCGTCCACCCCGACGGCCGCGTCCAGCGCCTGCGCCAGGCGATCACCCGCGTCGGCGACGTCCGCCCTGGCTGGTGGATCCTGTCCGAGCTGGCCAAGCGCCTGGGCAACGCGGAGGTCCCGGTGCTCACCGGCCCGCAGGCCTCGCAGCGCCTGTTCGCCGCCGTCCCCTTCTACGAGGGCCTGACGCTCGACCTGATCGGCGGCAAGGGCCTGCGCTGGGTCGCCGAGTCCGGCGCCGCCGCCGCGTGGCCGGCCGCCGACACCGGCGCCGCCGCGGCCTACACGACGCCGGACGCCGGTCCGGAGGCCAACGGCCGCCTGCGCCTGGGCACCTACCGCTCGGTCTGGTCCGGGCCCGAGGTCGCCAACTCCCCCGCCTTGCAGTTCCTGAAGGCCAACCGCGCGCGCGTGGAGCTGTCGCCCCACGACGCCCAGCGCCTGGGCGTCTTCGACGGCGACCGCGTCGCCGTCGGCGGCGAGCGCGGCGCCGCGGAGGCGACCGTCGCCGTGCGCGCGGCGGTCCCGGCCGGATCCGCCTTCCTCGAGAGCAACGCGGTCGAAGGGCCGCTCGTCGAGATCCGCAAGTCCTCCGGCTCGGTCGAGCCGCCCGCGGCCGACACGGCCGCCGTCAACTCCTGAGCCACCGTGATCCTCGCGAACATCTATTACTACGAGCCGTGGTGGATGCAGATCGCCAAGGCGATCGTCATCTTCCTGGTCGGCCTGCAGATCGTCCCCGTCGCGCTGATGGCCGACCGCAAGGTCATGGGCCGCATGCAGAACCGCTACGGCCCGAACCGCGTCGGCCCGTTCGGCGCGCTGACGCCGATCGCCGACATCGGCAAGCTGCTGTTCAAGCAGCAGTTCCGCCCGAACACGTCGATCGGCTGGATGTTCGCGGCCGCGCCGCTGATCTCGATCGTCACCGCGGTCGCCGCGCTGGCCATCGTCCCGTTCGGCGACGTCCACGACATCTTCGGCACGAAGACCGGCCTCTACGGCGTGGACGCCTCGATCGGCCCGCTGTACCTGTTCGCGTTCGGCTCGATCGCGTTCTACGGGATCATGCTCGGCGGCTGGTCCTCGGGCTCGAAGTACTCGTTCCTGGGCGCCATGCGCGCCGCCGCGCAGCTGATCTCCTACGAGGTCTCCCAGGGCCTGGCGCTGGTGGGCGTGATCATGACCGCCCAGTCGCTGTCCCTGGTCGACATCGTCAAGGGCCAGGCGGGCATGTGGTACATCGTGCCGCAGTTCGTCGGGTTCATCATCTTCCTCATCGCCTCGTTCGCGGAGACCAACCGTCCTCCGTTCGACCTGGTCGAGGCCGACGGCGAGCTCGTCGGCGGCTACAACACCGAGTACGGCGGCGGCAAGTTCGCCACGTACTACTTCGCCGAGTACCTCAACATGGTCGTGGCCTCGTTCATCATGGTCACGGTCTTCCTCGGCGGCTGGTGGCTCCCGTTCGGCATCCACCCGCCCGGGTGGGTCGAGCCGATCGTGGTCATCGGCAAGGCGATGCTCTTCATCTTCTTCTTCGTCTGGGCGCGCGCGACGTTCCCGCGTCTGCGCTACGACCAGCTGATGTCGCTGGGCTGGAAGATCCTCCTGCCCCTGGCGACCCTCAACGCCCTCGTGACCGCGATCATCGTGGTGGTGACCGACTAGATGGCCCCTTGGCCTCCCTCTGCTGACGAGATCCACGTCGTCGAAGGCCCCAAGTCCTTCGGCGGCCCCGGCTCGTTCTACCGCGCGTTCGGCGAGACCCTGCGCGGCCTGAAGACCACGCTGCGCCAGTCCGTCGCGCCGGTCTCCGTCATCTCCTACCCCGAGGAGAAGATCCCCGTCTACCCGCGCTTCCGCGGCCGCCATCGCCTCCACAAGTTCGAGGACACCGGCCTGGAGAAGTGCGTCGGCTGCTCGCTGTGCGCGGCGGCCTGCCCCGCGGACTGCATCCGCGTCGTCGCCGCCGAGAACACGCCGGACAACCGCGTGTCGGCCGGCGAGCGCTACGCCGCGGTGTACGAGATCAACCTCACGCGCTGCATCTTCTGCGGCTACTGCGAGGTCGCGTGCCCGTTCGACGCGATCACGATGGGCAACGACTTCGAGCTGAGCGACTACAACCGCTCCGACCTCATCTTCACCAAGGAGATGCTGCTCGCGGAGCCGTTCGAGCGCACGCCGCTGCGGGGCGAGGGCGAGTAGGCCATGGCCGCCGTCTTCTTCTTCATCGCGGGCATCGGCGCGATCGCGGGCGCGATCGGCGTCGCCACGGTCAAGAACCCGTTCTACGCGGTGCTCGCGCTGGTCTGCCACCTGCTGTCGCTGGCCGCGCTGTTCCTGCTGCTGCGCGCGGAGTTCATCGCCGCCGCGCAGGTCGTCGTCTACGCGGGCGCCGTCATGGTGCTCTACGTGTTCGTGGTGGCCTACGTCGGCTCCGACACCGAGCCCGTGCGCCCCGCCGGCGGCCCCGGCCTGCGTGCCGCGTCGATCGTCTTCGCCGCGCTGCTGGCCGTCGAGCTGTTCATCGCGGTCCTGGGCTCCGGCCTGAAGGGCATCGACGCCAAGGGCGCGCCCTACAACCCCGGCTTCGGCACGCCCGGCGCCATCGGCGAGCTGCTGCTCACCCGCTTCCTCTTCCCCTTCGAGGCGGCCTCGTTCCTGCTGCTGATGGCCGCCGTGGGCGCCGTCGTGCTGGCCCGCCGCCGCGGCGGGCTATCGGATCCCGCCCACCCCGACGAGGAGTACGTCCAGCCGATCGCGCAGTCCCTCCCCGAGGGGCAGTTCGGCACGATCGCCGAGGGCGTCGGCGACACCAACCCGACGGCCTCGTTGCAGCCCGCCGCGATCACCGCGCGCGCCGAGGCCGACCCCGACGACGAGAAGGGCTGGTAGCCGACCATGAACATCGGCTGGTACCTCACCGTCTCCGCCCTGGTCTTCAGCATCGGCGCGGCCGGCGTCCTCACGCGCCGCAGCCCGCTGGTGATCCTCCTTTGCCTGGAGCTGATGCTCAACGCCGCCAACCTGGCCCTGATCGCCTTCTCCCGCATGTGGGGCAACGGCGACGGCCAGATCTTCGCGATCATCGTCATGGTGGTCGCGGCGTGCGAGGTCTGCATCGGCCTGGGCCTGGTGGTGGCGATGTTCCGCCGCCGCCTGCCGATCGACGTCGACGAGATGCGGGAGCTGCACGGGTAGATGAGTCCGACCACCGCCGCCTGGCTGGCGCTGGCCTTCCCCCTCGCGGGAGCCATCGTCAACGGCCTGGGCTTCAAGGTCTTCAAGAACAAGACCTCCGGGGTCATCGGCACGGCCGCGCTCGTGGGCGCGTTCGTGTTCGCCGTGATCGCGTTCCTGTCGCTGCAGGGCCGAGGCGAGGAGGGCCGCCAGGTCGTCTCCAACCTCTACGACTACGCCGTGGTCGGGACGATCGACGCCAAGCTGTCGATCCTCGTCGACCCGCTGAGCGTGTTGATGATGCTGGTCGTCTCCGGCGTCTCGATGCTCATCCACGTCTACTCGTTCGCCTACATGAGCGGGGACCGGGGCTACACGCGCTTCTTCGCGTACCTCAACTTCTTCGTCTTCTCGATGCTGCTGCTGGTCCTGGCGGCGAACTTCCTGATCCTGATCGTGGGCTGGGCGTTCGTCGGCGCGGCGTCCTACCTCCTGATCTCCTTCTGGTACCGCCGCACGACGGCGACCAGCGCGGGCATCAAGGCGTTCGTCATCAACCACGTCGGCGACGTCGGCCTGACGCTCGGCACGTTCTTCATCCTCAAGAGCTCGCACACGCTCGACTTCCTGGGGACGTTCGCCCAGGCCAAGGAGATCGGCGCGCACCACCACGGCGACCTCACCGCCGGCCTGATCCTGCTGCTGGTCGGCGCGTTCGCCAAGTCCGCGCAGATCCCGTTCCACACGTGGTTGCCGGACGCGATGGAGGGCCCCACCCCCGTCTCCGCGCTGATCCACGCCGCGACGATGGTCACCGCCGGCGTCTACCTGATCGCCCGCATGCACCCGCTCTTCGAGCAGTCGGTCGCCGCGGCCGACGTCGGGACGATCGTCGGCTGCGTCACGCTGCTGGTCGCCGCGACGATCGGCATGGTCGTCACCGACCTCAAGCGCGTCATCGCCTACTCGACCATGTCGCAGATCGGCTACATGATCATGGCGGTGTCCTCGGGCGCCTACGTCGCGGGCCTCTTCCACCTCATGACGCACGCCTTCTTCAAGGCCCTGCTGTTCATGAGCGCCGGCTCGGTCATCTCCGCCATGGGCGGCGAGCAGAACCTCGACAAGATGCGCGGCTTCAAGAAGGCCATGCCGTTCACCTACGGGTGCTTCGTCATCGGCGGCCTCGCGCTGGCCGGCGTCCCGCCGTTCTCCGGGTTCTTCTCCAAGGACGACATCCTGCTCGTCCAGGCCGAGATCGGCGGCTGGCACTGGATCCTCTACGTCGTCGGCTACATCACCGCGCTGATGACCGCCTTCTACACGTGGCGGATGATCTTCCGCGCCTTCCACGGCGAGCCCAACGAGCAGGCCCAGACGCTGATCGACACCGGCCACGTCTGGCACGCGCACGAGCCGACCAACCCCGCCAGCGGCGAGGTCGAGGACACCGACGTCGGCTTCCCGGGCCCCGAGCACCACATCGCCGAGCAGGCCTTCGGCATGAAGCTCGCGATGGGCACGCTCGCCGTCCTGGCCACCGTCGGCGGCGTCGTCGGCATCCCGCACGTCACCACGTGGCTGGAGAAGTTCCTGGACCCGACGTTCGCGGGCTCGACGATCAACTACACGTCGTCGGACGCCAAGCTCACGTTCGGCCTGATCCTCGGCGCGGCCCTCGGCCTGCTGGGCATCTTCATCGCCTACACCTTCTACGCGAAGGCCAACGGCGAGGCCGCGCAGCGCATCCAGGCGCGCCTGCCCTTCCTGCACAAGCTGTTCGTCAACAAGTGGTACTTCGACGAGCTGATCGACGTCGTGGTCGTCCGCCCGTTCGCCTGGTTCGGCCGCTTCGGCCAGCAGACGTTCGAGCGCATCTTCGTCAACGGCACGCTCGTCGGTGGCACCTCAGGCCTCGTCCGCGCGGGTTCGGCCGCCGTCCGCGCGCTCCAGTCCGGCTTCCTGCGCGCCTACGCGGCGCTGCTGGTCGTCGGCGCCGGCGCGGTGATCCTGTACTTCCTGATCCAGTCCTCGTGAGCCTCCCTCTCTCCATCCCCCTCTGGCTGCCCGCCGCGGCGGCGTTCCTCGGGCTCTTCCTGCCCGGCGCCCTGTCGCGGGTCCTGACCATCGTCGGCGCGGCCGGCACGTTCGCCTGGACGATCTGGGCGATCGCCGACTTCGACCGCGGCGTCGGCAAGCTCCAGGACCTCACCGACGAGGTCTGGATCAAGCAGCTCGGCATCCACTACAAGCTGGGCATCGACGGCCTCAACCTGGCGCTGATCGGCCTGGCCGCGTTCCTGTTCCTGGTCTGCATCGTGTGGGCGGCGATGAAGGAGTGGGACCACGCCCCGCAGTTCTTCTTCTTCCTGGGCCTGGCCGAGTCGGCCGTGCTCGGCGCGCTGATGGCGCAGGACCTCGCGCTGTTCGTCCTGTTCTTCGACCTGATGCTGCTGCCGTTCCTGTTCCTGGCCGGCATCTGGGGCCCGGAGGCCACGCGCGTCCCGGCCATCATCAAGCTCTTCATCTACACCCTGGTCGGCTCGCTGCTGATGCTGGCCGCGGCGATCGCCACCGGCGTGCTGGCCGCCAACAACGCGGGCACCGACCTGTCGTTCGCCTTCAGCGACCTGGCGCGCACCGCGCCGGCGCTCGGCAAGGGCACGCAGGAGTGGATCTTCCTCTGCTTCGCGGCCGCCTTCTGGGTCAAGATGCCGGCCTTCCCGGTCCACGGCTGGATGCCCGACGGCTACCGCAACATGCCGCTGCCGGTGCTGGCGGTGTTCAGCGCCGTGCTGTCGAAGGTCGCCGCCTACGGCTTCCTGCGCGCCGTGCTGCCGCTGTTCCCGGACGCCGCCGCGCACTTCCAGGACCTGATGCTGGTGCTGGCGCTGGGCTCGATCCTGTACGGGTCGGCGATGGCGTTCACCACGAGCGAGTCCCGCCTCGTGCTCGGGTACTCGTCGGTCGCGCAGCTGGGCTTCATCACGCTCGGCGTGTTCTCGCTGAGCGCCGACGGCGCCAACGGCGCGATCCTGCAGGCGGTCAACCACGGCCTGGTCGTCGCGCCGGCGTTCGTGATCGTCGCCTACCTCGCCGAGCGCGCGGGCGGCAGCGAGGACCTGCGCGACATGGGCGGCATCGCGTTCCGCGCGCCCGTGCTCGCCGCGCTGTTCCTGATCGTCGTGCTCGCCAACCTGGCGATGCCGGGCTCGTCGAACTTCGTCGGCGAGTTCCTGATCCTGCTCGGCGTCTTCCACTCCAAGCTGGTCATCGCCGCCATCGCCTTCGTCGGCGTCGGCATGGCTGCCGTCTACTCGCTGCGCCTCTTCATCCGCGCGATGCACAACCGCGTCGGGCCCGAGGTCGAGTCGCGCGAGATCAACTTCCGCGAGGGCCTCGTGCTCGTCCCGCTGGTCGGCGTGATCCTGTTCTTCGCCGTCTACCCGCAGCTCGCGCTGCACAAGGGGCAGCGGACGATCACGGAGTCGGTCGTGCCGGCCGCCGTCGCGACCGGTGACCCCGCGCTCGCCACCCGTCCCGCCGAGACCCAGGTCATCCGATAGCCATGCTCGCCGCCGTTGCCAAGCCGTCCATCGACTGGGCCGGGGCCTCCCCGCTCATCGCCCTGCTGGGCGGCTCGATCGTCGTGCTGCTCGCGGGCCTGCTGCGCGGGCGCGTCATCCGCGAGCAGCTCGTCCCGCTGTTGACGATCGTCGCCTTCGGCGCCTCGATCGGCCTCGGGATCTGGCAGTGGGATCACGCCAAGGACCTGTTCGTGGCCAAGGGCTCGCAGGGCGCGCTGCGCCTCGACGACCTGTCGCTGATGATCCTGTTCATCATCTCGGCGACGGGCATCGGCGCGACGCTGCTGGCGTGGCGCTCGCTGGCGCCGCGCGAGGCCGCCCACGGCGAGTTCTTCGCGCTGATGCTGACCAGCGCCGCGGGCATGTTCATCCTGGCCGCCGCGCAGAACCTGGTCACGGTGTTCCTCGGCCTCGAGCTGCTGTCGGTGCCGCTGTACGTGCTCTGCGCGACCGAGATGCGCCGCGAGCGCTCGCTGGAGTCCGGCCTGAAGTACCTCATCATCGGGTCGGTCGGCTCGGCGACGATGCTCTACGGCCTGGCGTTCCTCTACGGCGCGACGGGCGGGACCGACTTCCGCGAGATCTCCGCCGCGATCGCCGGCGGCGTCGCGCACGACTCGCTGCTGCTGACCGGCATCGCGCTGACGCTCGTCGGCCTGGCCTTCAAGGCCTCGGTCGCCCCGTTCCACCAGTGGACGCCCGACGTCTACGAGGGCGCCCCGACGCCGGTGACCGCGTGGATGGCGGTCGCGACGAAGGCGGCCGCGTTCGGCGCCGCGCTGCGGATCTTCGACGTCGCGCTGATCGACGCCGCCCACGACTGGCAGCCGGCGATCGCGACGCTGGCGACGATCACGATCGTCGTCGGCAACATCGGCGCGCTGGCCCAGTCCTCGCTGAAGCGGATCATGGCGTGGTCGTCGGTCGCGCAGGCCGGGTACCTGCTGGCCGGCGTGCTGGTCGCCTCGCGCCTGGGCGTCAAGGCCACGGTCTTCTACCTGGCGATCTACCTGTTCATGAACCTGGCGGCCTTCGCGGTGATCATCGCCCGCGAGCGCGAGACGCCGTGGGGCGACGACATCCGCTCGATCGCCGGCATCGGCATGTCGCGCCCGCTGCTGGCCTGGCCGCTGACGCTGGCGATGCTCTCGCTGGCCGGCATGCCCGCGACCGCCGGCTTCATCGGCAAGTTCACGCTGATCGACGCGGCGGCCGACGGCGGCTACACGTGGCTGGGCATCGTCATCGTCATCGGCTCGATGATCTCGCTGGCCTACTACCTGCGGATCGTCGCCGCGATGTGGATGCGCCCGTCCTCGGCGGGCGAGGTCTCCACGGTCAACCCGGACGGCTCGCCGCGCCTGGCCGGCGCGGACCCGGTCACCGAGCGCGCCGACTGGGAGATCTCGCTGGTCGCGGTCCTCGCGGGCGCCGCCATCCTGGTCTTCGGCATCATCCCCTCGCCGCTGCTGAACCTGGCCGACTCGGCCGGCAAGGCGCTGGGGCTGCTCTAGTGTCGTGATTCATTCATTCGCCGGCCGCCTCCGGGCGCTCGCCGCCGCCATGCGCCCGCCGCTGATCCTCAACGACCCAAAGGGTCGCCTGCGGTCATCGACGACCGCCTGACGGGGCCGAGCATCCCGGAAAGCTGCGACCGAATGAATGAATCACGACACTAGGC
>NZ_DASRZV010000019.1:0-38385 GCF_035685985.1 Baekduia sp. | reverse complement strand
CCTCCGGGCGCTCGCCGCCGCCATGCGCCCGCCGCTGATCCTCAACGACCCAAAGGGTCGCCTGCGGTCATCGACGACCGCCTGACGGGGCCGAGCATCCCGGAAAGCTGCGACCGAATGAATGAATCACGACACTAGGCGCCGCGCCCTCCGCACGCGGTCAGCCGGTGACCAGCGGCTGACCGCAGTGCCAGCAGAACGTCGCGCCGCGCGAGTGCACGGCGCCGCAGGAGCGGCAGGATCCGACGACGCCGTCCTCGGAGGCCGCCAGCAGGCGCTCCACCTCCCCCAGCTCGCCGTCGGCCTGCTGAAGCTCGGCGGCGCGCCGGGAGAGGACGTCGAGGCGGTAGTGGTCCCGCGCGGCCATCTCGTAGGTCAGGCCGCCGAGGTCGAAGGTCAGCGCCGCGACGCGCCGCGCCAGCTCGTGGCGGCGGCGGCGCAGCTCGTCCAGCGACACCGGGCCGGGCAGGGCGCTCATCCGATGTCCTCGAAGCCCGCGCCGCCCGCCGGCGCCTTGTCGTCGGTGGGCGGCAGCTTGCCGGACCCGGTCGAGATCGGCTTGCCCTTCTTGACCGCGTCCTCGACGGCCTTCTTGGAGTTGAGGCTCTTGACCGACACCGAACCCTTGGGCGCGGTGGCCTTGTCGCGGGCGTCGGCGTCCTTGGCCGTGGAGGACCTGGACGTGCCCTTGGTGGACGACGAGGAGCCGCCGGACCCCGAGCCGGCGGTGGCGTCGGTGGACGTCGCGCTCGGCGCCGCCGCCCCCTGCACCGTGATGACCTGCGGCGCGGGCGCCGCGGCGCTGCCGGAGGCCGACGGGGCGTCGCGCTGGGTCGCCCAGTGGCCGACGAGCAGGCCGACCAAGAGCGTCAGCACCAACAACGAGCCCACCGCCAGGAGGCCTGCGTGGGCGTTGATCCGCCCGTTGAGGCCGGCGGCCGGCGGCGGCGCCGACGGCGCGACGGTCGCCACGGCGGCGCCGGGCGGGACGGCCCGCCGCGCCCGCACGTCCTCGTCGAGCACGTCGAGGAACTCCAGCCGCGCCTCCGGACGGCGCGCGCCGCAGGACAGGCAGTAGCGCTGGTCGCCCGCCAGCGGCGCGCCGCACGACGGGCACGGCAGGCCGTCGTGGCCGAAGACGGGCGGCGGCGCCGGGCTGTGGGACTCGGTGATCACGTCGGGCTCCTTCACGACTTCCTCGGGGCGGCGTCGGGGGCGACCGTCAGGCGGACCCGTGCCCCGCGCGGGTCGCCGACGAAGAACAGGCGGAAGACCACCCGCTTGGGGCTGCCCGCGGCGGGCAGCGCGGGGACGAGCGCGCGGCCGGCGGCCACGACCCTCGTCCCCTTCAGCGCGACCGCGAAGATCGGCACGTCGCGCAGCGCCGAGCGCGACGGGTTGACGACCCGGCCGGTGAGGTAGCGGCCGGTGGCGTCGGACGCGAAGCGCACGCCGGCCAGGCGCACGCGGGGAACCGTGCCGGGCGCGGCGGGCGGCGCGGCGCCGACCCGCGCCGTCACGCGACGCGGCGACGCGGCGGCCGTGACCTGGTCGTTGACCCACCACACGGTCTCGCGCGGGCCGACCGACCCCAGGCGCTGCAGCGCGGGCTGCAGGCCGACCTGGTCGTTCCTGTACAGGCTGCTCCCGTGCGCGTCGCGGACGTCGATGAGCACCGGCACGTCCCGCCGCACGGCCGCGCCGCGGTTGCGCACCTCGACCGCCGCCGCGACCGCGCCGCCGTCCCCGCGCACCACCACCGCGCGGGCCACGCGCAGGTCGGCGCCGGCGTGGATCCTCAGCGTCGCGCTCGCCGCGACGGCCTTGCGGCCCTCCGCCGCGATCCGCGCGCTCTTGTCCGCCGTGCTCTCGCAGGCCGACAGCCCGGCGGCGGCCGGCGCCACGACGGCGGCGAGCGCGAGGGCGGCGGCGCGGGTCACCCGAACGCCCCCGCCACGTAGTCCCGGGTCCGCTCGGCGCGCGGGTCCACGAAGACCTGCTCGGCCTCGCCGTACTCCACCAGGTCGCCCAGGTACATGAACGCGACCTTGTCGCCGATCCGGTGCGCCTGGGCGAGGTTGTGGGTGACGATGACGACCGCCAGCTCGCGGCGCAGCTCGCCGATCAGCTCCTCGATGACCGCCGTCGAGCGTGGGTCCAGCGCGCTGCACGGCTCGTCCATCAACAGCACCTCGGGCCGCGTCGCGATCGCGCGCGCGATGCACAGCCGCTGCTGCTGGCCGCCCGAGAGCCGCAGCGCGGGGCGATCGAGATCGTCCGCGACCTCGTCGTAGAGCCCGGCGCGGCGCAGCGCGTCGACGACCCGCGGCTCGAGGTCGCGGCGCCGCGGCGTCTTGCGGTTCTGCACGCGGATCGCGTAGGCCACGTTGTCGAAGATCGACATCGGGAACGGGTTGGGCTGCTGGAAGACCATCGCCACGCGACGGCGCAGCGCGGTCACCTCGAGCTGCTCGACGTCGGTGCCGTCGAGCAGCACGCGGCCCTCGCGCGTCGCGCCCGCCGTCGTCTCGGTCAGGCGGTTCAACGTCCGCAGCAGCGTCGTCTTGCCGCACCCGGACGGCCCGATCAGCGCCAACGCCTCGCCGGCGTGGATCGGCAGGGACACGTCCTTGACCGCGCGGTGCGACCCGTACAGCACGCTCAGGCGCTCCAGGCGCATGCGCTCGGGGCCACCGGGGCCGCGCTGTCGGCGGCGCGCGCCGGCCGCGGCGGCGTCGCCCGGCGCGGCCACCGGCACCGGCGTGCGGTCCAGCCGCACGCGGCGGCGCGGCGGCGGCAGCGACGGCAGCGTGTCGTCGAGGAACGGATCGGCCACGCGCTCGTGGGCGCTCATGCCCGCGTCTCCTTGCGGCGGCGGCCGAGCAGGTCGACCGCGAAGTTGAGGAACAGGACGATCAACAGCAACACGAACGCCGCGGCGTAGGCCTTCTGCGGCGCGTTGCCCTCGCCCGCGGGCGACGCGTTGTACACGTAGCTGGTCAGCGTCGAGCCGGTGCCGCGCAGGTCGCCGAGGATCGGGACGCTCCCCTGGCGCTCGATCTGCAGCGTCGCGCCGAGCAGCACGACGACGACCGCCGTGTCGCCGACGATCCGGCCCATGCCCAGCGCGGCGCCGGTCGCGACGTTGTGGCGGACCTGCGGCAGCAGGATCTCGCGGATCGTGCAGACGCGGGTCTTGCCCAGCGCCCACGACGCCTCGCGCACGTGCGCGGGGATCGCCGTCAGCCCCTCGCGCACCGCGCCGAAGACCAGCGGCAGCGCGATCAAGGACATCATGCTGCCCGCCGCCAGGAACGAGCGCCCGAAGACGCCGCCGCCCGACGCGGTGAACGACACCGGCGCGAGGATCGGCAGCTGGAAGATCGCCAGCCCGAAGATCGCGATGACGATGTCCGGCGTGCCGGCGACGACCTCGATCCCGGACTCGACCGCGCGCGCCAGCGGCGCGGGCCTGCCGTACTCGACGACCCAGACCGCGGCGACCACGGCCAGCGGCACGGCGATCGCGATGCCGATGATCGTGAGGATCACGGTCCCGACGATCGGGTCCAGGATGCCGCCCGTCGTGCTCTGCGCCAGGCCGGGCTGGGGCCGCGTGAAGAGCAGGCGCGGGTTGAGGTACTGGACGCCGCGCACGCCCATGTAGACGACGATCGCCGCGCAGACCAGGCCGAGCGCGATGCCGCACGCCCAGCAGGTGCCGAACGCGAGGCGGTGCGACCACTTCCACGTGCGCACGGCGTCGCGGCGCGGGGCCGGGCGCGGCGGAGCGGACGGCGGCGGCGGCGGGGCCTCGTAGGCGGTGGCCGCCATCTACACCCTCAGCCCCTGGCGGCGCAGCGGGAGCTTGGCGAGGTAGCCGCCGATCGAGAGCGCCAGGCTCGACAGCAGCAACAGCAACGCGAACGCGTAGATGGAGGACTTGACCGCCGGCGCGTTCATCGCGTCGACGTTCTCGACCATCGACGCGGCCAGCGGCCGGATCGGCTCGAAGAGGTAGGTGACGCCGTCGACCGGGTTGGGCGAGAAGCCGCGCGAGCCCGACACCATCGACAACGCCACGGCCTCGCCCAGCGCGCGGGCGCAGGCGAGCACCGCCGCCGCGACGATCGCCGGACGGGCGGCGCGCACGCCGACCGTCCAGATCGTCTCCCAGCGGTTGGCGCCCAGCGCGGCGGCGCCCTCCGTCCACGCCGGCGGGATCGCCCGCAGCGCGTCGACGACGATCGCGATCATGATCGGGACGATCATCACGGTCAGCACGACGATCGCCACGAGCACGCCGGTGCCGTCGAGCTGGACGACGTTCTGCACCGACGTCTTGCGCCCGGGCGAGATCAGGTGGTTGCCGACGAACGGCGCCAGCACGAGGATCCCGACGAGCCCGTAGATCACCGACGGCACCGCGGCCAGCAGCCGCACCGCGGGCACGACGACGGCCCGGACCCGCGCGGGCGCGAACTCCACGATGAAGATCGCGCTGAACACGCTGAAGACGAGGCCGATGAGCACCGAGACGCCCGTCGTCAGCAGCGTCCCGTAGACCAGCGGCCAGGCCCGCAGGTGGTAGGCGGCGTCCGGCGGGTCCTGGCCGGTCTTGATCATCCGGCCGAGCTGGTCGTCGACCGACCCGCCCGGCCCCAGCCACGACACCCAGCCGTTGGCGCGCAGCATCGGCCACGCGCGCACGGTCACGAAGACCACCATCAACGTGATCAGGAGCAGCACCAGGCAGGCCACCGCGCCGAGGCGCCAGGTGGCCTGCCGGTCCGTCCACGGCTGTCGCAGCCGGGCGAGCACGGTGGATCAGCTCAGCGGGATCGCGATCGACGCGATGATCTTGCGCGCGGGCGCGCTGTGCTGGATCCAGTTGATGAACGCGGAGGCCGCGCCCTGGGCCGGGCCACGGGTCACCTCGTAGTAGGTGCGCGTGCCCGGGTACTGGCCGGACTTGCCGTTCTGGAGGTTGCAGGCGACGCCGTTGTAGGACACCGCGTGGACGTCCTTCTGCGACGCGTAGTACCCCGAGTTGAACCCGATCGCGTTCTTGTCGGAGGCGACGGTCTGCTCGACGAGGCCGTCCGACGGCTTCAGCGCGGCCAAGCTCGAGATCGTCTTGTTGCCCAGCAGGAGCGACTGGACCAGCGGCGGCAGCGACGACGCGGCCGTGCGCCCGATGAGGTCGATCGTCCCGGTGACCGTCGCGCCCGGGACGTCCTCCCAGTTGCGGATCTGCCCGGTCCAGATCGCCTGCGCCTGGGCGGTCGTCAGGTTCGGCAGCTTGTTCGCCGGGTTGGTGTCGAAGCAGAAGAAGTCCCTGGCGATGGGGTAGAACGTCAGGCCCTGCGGGTCGCTCGGGCGCGGGTCGCGCGCGGCGTTGCCGATCGTGACGCGACCGGCGGCGGCATCCTGGATGCCGACCTCGCCGCCGCCCTGGGCGAGCTTGAACTTCACCTTGCCCGGCTTGAGCTTGACGTACTTCTTGGCGAGCAGGGCGACGAGCGGCGCGGAGCCGGTCGCGCCGCTGATCGTGATCGTGCTCACGGCGGACGCGCTGGCCGGCACGGCGACGGTGAGGACGCCGACGGCAGCGACGGCGGTGGTGAGACGGCGGGTGCGGTTCATCTCCGCGGAACTCCCTTTCCCAGTTTGCAAGGTCAGTAGGTGGACAATATCCTAACTGCACAATTCGGATCGGGTTTGAAAAGAAAAGGTCCAGGCGATGAGCCTTCCGGCCTCCAACTGCGGCGAATGCGGCGCGGCGCTGCGCGACGACCAGCGCTACTGCCTGCGCTGCGGCGCGCGCCACGGCGCGCCGCGCGTCGACGCGCTCGCGGAGCTGGGCTTCCCGCCCGCGCCGCTTGCCGCTCCGTCAGCGGCTCGCGCCGACGAGCCCCTGCCGAGCGGCCCGAACACGCCCTCGCGGCGCCTCACGGCGGCCCTCGCGGCGGCGACGCTGGCGCTCGGCGGGGTCGCCGGCGCGGCGCTCGGGCCGGCGCCCGAGGGCGCGGTGGCGGGCGCGCCGCCGGCCCGCGTGCTGGCGCTCGTGGTGCCCGCGGCGGCGCCCGCGACGACGGCCACCGACGACGCGGACCAGGACGCCGGGGGCGCCGCGGACGAGCCCGACGACGACGGCGGGCGCTCCGACACGCCGTCGGCGTCCTCGGCCGCGGCGGGCTCCGACGGCGACGGCGACGGCGACGCGTCGTCCACGGACGACCCCTCGTCGAGCGACGACGACGGCCATGGCTCCCCCACCCCCAGCTCGACCGACGACGGCGCGTCGAGCGCCACGCCGTCGTCCACCGCCCCCGCGGGCACCGCGCCCGCGCACGTCTGGCTGGTCTCGCTGCCCGCCGCCGACGCGGCGACCGCGTTCGGCCCGGCCTCGCCGCTGGCGCCGCTGGTCGCTCGGGGCCTGCTGCTCGGCGGCTACTCCGACGCCGGCCCGACGCCCGCGGCCAACCAGCTGGCCCTGCTCGGCGGACAGGTCCCGACGGCCGACTGCGCCGCGAGCCTCCCCGCGTGCGTGCGGCCCGCGGGCGAGACGTCGCTGCCCGACCAGCTCGTCGCGATCGGGCTGACGTGGCGCGCCTACGTCGAGGACGCCACCCAGCGCTGCACGACCGGCCCGGCCGCGCGCGTCGGCCCGTCGTTGTTCACCACCTTGGTCCAGCGCGGCGACTGCGCGACCACGACCGTCGGCACCGACCGCCTGGCCGCCGACCTCGAGACCGCCGACGCGACGCCCGCGCTCAGCCTCGTCGTGGCCGACAGCGACGCGAGCGCCAAGGCCGTCGCCGACCAGGTGCTGGCCAGCGAGGCCTACAAGAAGGACGGCGTGCTCGTCCTGGCGCCCGACGCGCCGGCGGCGGCGCCTGACCCCACGGCGCCCGCCGCGCCCGCCGCCCCGGTCGGCGCGCTCGTGCTCTCGCCGCAGGCCACCGCCGGCGCCACCGACGCCACGGCCACCGGCCCGGTCGCGCTGCTGCGCTCGGTCGACGGCCTCTTCGGCCTCGACCCGCTCGGCGCCGCCGCCCAGGCGCCGGCCGGCGCGCTGGACCCGATCTTCCCCCCATCCCATCCATCGAACCCGACACGGAGGTCTCCTTGACCCTCGCCCGTCTCGCTCCGGCCGGTGCGGCCGCCGTCCTCGCGCTCGCGATCGCGGCCCCGTCCGCCCTCGCCGGCGCCAACGCCAACAACTACGACTGCGGCGGCCACATCGAGGCCGGCCCGGCCCAGCCCGGTGACGACGACACGCAGGTGCAGTACGTCTTCGCCTGCGGTGGCCCGATCACCGGCTACCAGATCCAGCCCCAGATCGGCGACACCGGCTTCTCGACCGACGTGTCGGTCTTCGACCAGCAGAACAACCCGGTGACGACCGACTCGTTCACCTGCAACGGCGACTTCCCCGGCTGGGGGGTCAACTGCATCGGCAAGTACACCGGCAACCAGTACGCGAAGATCGTCGGCACGTTCGCGATCGCCACGCCGCTGTGCGCCGAGCCGCGCGTCGACCCGCTGCTGACCGTGACCTACGCCACGGCCGACAGCAAGGGCGCCATCACCCAGTACATCTCGGGGCCCTATGACCTCGGCCGCCCGCGCGGCTGCAAGCCGTCGGCCTCCAGCGGCTCGTCGCGGCTGGCGACGCCCGAGCCGACGACCGAGAAGGCCAAGCCGAAGACGACGGCGACCAAGAAGAAGGTGAAGGCCAAGGCCAAGGGCAAGAAGAAGGCCGCCAAGAGGAAGGCGTGACCACGGGCGCGCCGGGGCCGTGACTGGCCCCGGCGCGTGCCGGGCAGGACTCGGGCATGGCCGACGAAGACCAGCCCGATCACAGCGAGGATCCGCGCAAGCAGCGGACCGGCACCGGCGGCTACCCCGAGAGCACGCCCGGCGGCAGCGAAGGCGGCGACGCCGGCGGCGCGGACCCCGACGACGGGCCCGACGCGCCGAGCCCGTCGACCGACAAGGAGGCCGATCGCGAGCACACCACCGGCAACCCGGACGCCGCCGGCTGAGCGGCCGCCGGCCCGCCCGCGCCGCGACCTTCCGACGCGTCTGGAACGATTGCGGCCGTGCGCATCTCCGCAAAGGCCGACTACGCGGTGCGGGCAGCGATCGAGCTGGCCGCCGCCGGAACCGAGCGTCCGACCAAGGGCGACGCCGTCGCGCAGGCCCAGAACATCCCGCTGAAGTTCCTCGAGAACATCCTGGCGGACATGCGCCACGCGGGCCTGGTGACGTCGCGGCGCGGCGCCGAGGGCGGCTACTGGCTGGCGCGTCCCGCCGAGGAGATCACGGTCGCCGACATCATCCGCGCCGTCGAGGGCCCGCTGGCCTCCGTGCGCGGCGGGCGCCCCGAGGACGTCGAGTACGCGGGCT
Source organism: Baekduia sp. (assembly GCF_035685985.1). Taxonomy (GTDB): domain Bacteria; phylum Actinomycetota; class Thermoleophilia; order Solirubrobacterales; family Solirubrobacteraceae; genus Baekduia. The sequence continues at coordinate 29,970 of NZ_DASRZV010000019.1, read as the reverse complement.
CGGCCGAGCCGCTGCAGAGGGTCTGGATCAGCGTGCGCGCCGCGCTGCGCTCGGTCGTCGAGGAGGTCACGCTGGCCGACCTCGCCGCCGGCAAGCTGCCCAAGGGCGTCGAGGCCCTCGCGAAGGACCCGGAGGCCTGGGTGACGCGCAGGTGAACGGCCGGCGGAGACCGGCCACTGCGGACGCGGTCACCCCGGTCACCCGCCGCTAGGCGGCGGGCTGCTCGACCGGCGCGGGGGCGGGCTCCGGCGTCGCGCGCTCGAAGCGCCCGCCGGCGGGCCGGACGTAGACGATGTCGCCCTCGGCGATCTCCAGCTGCTCCAGCTCGTGGCGGGTCAGCTGGGCGGCCAGGGCGCCGTCGCCGGCCAGCTCCAGCTCGACGCGGACCTCGAAGCCGAGGTGGACGATGCGCGCGACCTGGGCCTCGATCGACGTGCCGTCGGGGTCGGGCTGCAGGACGAGGTCGTGCGGGCGCACGAGGCCGTCGCCCAGGCGCGCGACCGGGCCGAGGAAGCCCATCACGAACTCGTTGGCGGGCCGGTCGTAGAGGTCGCGCGGCGCGCCGGCCTGCTCGATCTCACCGGCGTTGAGCACGACGATCCGGTCGGCCAGCTCCATCGCCTCCTCCTGGTCGTGGGTGACCAGGACCGTGGTGACGTGGACCTCCTCGTGCAGCCGGCGCAGCCACGCGCGCAGCTCGGCGCGGACGTTGGCGTCCAGCGCGCCGAAGGGCTCGTCCAACAGCAGCACCTTGGGCTCGACGGCCAGCGCGCGCGCCAGCGCCATCCGCTGGCGCTGGCCGCCCGACAGCTGCGACGGGTAGCGCTTCTGGTAGCCGGCCAGCCCGACGATCGTCAGCAGCTCGTCGACCTTGGCGTCGATCTCGGCCTTCGGCCGCTTGCGGACCTTCAGCCCGAAGCCGACGTTGTCGCGCACCGTCATGTGCTTGAACGCGGCGTAGTGCTGGAACACGAAGCCGATGTCGCGCCGCTGCGGCGGGACGTTCGTGACGTCGCGCCCCTCGATGACGACCGTGCCCGCGTCGGGCGTCTCCAGTCCCGCGATCACGCGCAGCAGCGTGGACTTGCCCGAGCCCGACGGCCCGAGCAGCGCGGTCAGCGAGCCGGCCTCGATGTCGATCGAGACGTCGCGCAGCGCGGCGAAGTCGCCGTAGTGCTTGGACACGCCGGTGGCGGCGATCATCGCGGGTCACCCTTCCTCTGCAACAGGGTCATGGCCAGCAGCGTCGCGAGCGCGATCACGGCCAGCAGCGCCGACGCCGCGTAGGCGCCGGACAGGTCGAAGTTCGAGTAGCGGTTCTCGACGAGCAGCGGCAGCGTGACGGTCTCGCCGGAGATCTTCCCCGACACGACGCTCACCGCCCCGAACTCGCCGATCGCCCGCGCGGTGCTGAGCACCACGCCGTAGGCCACGCCCCAGCGGATCGCCGGGAGCGTGATCCGCCGGAACGTCTGCCACCGCGACGCGCCGAGCGTCGCCGCGGCCTGCTCCTGCTCGTCGCCGATCTCGCGCAGCACCGGCGCGACCTCGCGCACCACGAACGGCAGGCAGACGAAGATCGTCGCCAGGACCATGCCCGGCACGCTGAAGATGATCTGGATGCCCGCGTCGGTCAGCGTCGGCCCGAGCCAGCCCTGGCGGCCGTAGAGCAGGAACAGCGCGAGGCCGATGACGACCGGCGAGATCGCGAACGGCAGGTCGATGAAGGCCTGCAACAACCACTTGCCGCGGACCCGCGACCGGACGAGCACCAGCGCGGCGACGATCCCGAAGATGGTGTTCAACGGGACGGCGATCGCGGCCAGCTCGATCGTCAGCCAGAACGCGCTGACCGCGGCGGGCGTCGTGATCGAGTCCCAGACCTCGCCGAGGCCGGGCTCGAAGGTCCGGTAGAGCACGACGCCGATCGGCACGAGCAGCAGCAGCGCCAGGTAGCCGAGCGCGAGGACGCGCACCGACAGGCGGCCCACGGGGCTAGCGGTGGTCATGGCGGCTCCCCCACGACTCGATGACGCGCAGGGCCACCAACATGAGCAAGGACACCAACAACAGCACGACCGACACGGCGGCCGCGCCGACCGGGTTGTCGCTCTCGATCTGCTTGAAGATGAACACCGACGACACCTGCGTGTCGAACGGCTTGTTGCCGCTGATCAGCACGATCGACCCGAACTCGCCGACCGCGCGGGCGAAGGCCAGCGCCGCGCCGGACAGGATCGCGGGCATCAGGTTGGGCAGCACGATCGAGCGGAAGACGCGCGGCCCGGAGGCGCCCAGCGACGCGGCCGCCTCCTCCATCTCGGTGTCCAGCTCGATCAGCACCGGCTGGACCGCGCGCACGCCGAAGGGCAAGGTCACGAACAACAGCGCCATCGCGACCGAGACCTGCGTGAACGCGAGGTTGACGCCGATCGGCGACCGCGGCCCCCACAGCGCCAGCAGCGTGATGCCGGCGACGATCGTCGGCAGCGCGAACGGCAGGTCGATGACCGCGTTGACGAGCCGGCGGCCGCGGAAGTCGTCGCGCACGAGCGTCCACGCGATCGCCACGCCGGCGACCGCGTTGACCACCGCGACGATGACCGACACGCCGATCGTGAACTTCAGCGCGGAGACCGCCTGGCGGCTGGAGACGGCGGTCCAGAACTCGTCCACGCCGCCGTCGAACGCCTTCGCCGTCAGCGCCGCCAGCGGCAGCAGCACGATCACGCTCAGCCACAGCGTGACGACGCCGACCCCGAGGCCGGTGAGGCCTCGGGTGCCGGCGCGCCGGCCCGCGCGAGCGCGCGCGGGCGGAGCGGGTGCGGTCGCCGCCGACGTCGCCATGGGCTACTTGGCCGTCGAGACGCCCGCGTCGTTCTCGATCTTGGCGACCGAGCCCTTCTCGGGGTCGAACAGCTCGGCGTTGATCTTCTTCCACCCGCCGAAGTCGTCGACCGTCTTGACCGTCGGCGGGTCGGGGAACTTGGACTTGTTCTTGGCCAGGACCGCCGCGTTGACCGGGCGGTAGCCCCAGTCCGCGAAGTACTGCTGCGCGGTGTCGCCCAGCGCGAACTTCAGGAAGTCCTTGGCCGCCTGCGGAGCGTTGGAGGTGACCGCGATCGGGTTCTGGATCAGGAAGGTGTCGTCGGGCTGGACCAGCTCGATGTCCTTCTCGCCCTTCTTGACCGCGGTCGTGTACTCGTACTCGTAGGAGATGAGGACGTCGCCCTCGCCGCCGGTGAACGTCTGCAGCGCCTCGCGACCGGACTTCGGCTGGACGGGCACGTGCTGGGTCAGGAGCTTCTTGACGTAGTCGATGCCCCCGTGCTGGTAGGCGCCCATCAGGTTCCACTTCGCCGCGCCCGACGTGAAGGGGTTGGGCGTGACGACCTTGACGCCCGGCTTGAGCAGGTCGTCCCAGCCCTTGATGCCCTTCGGGTTGCCCTTGCGGACGACGAACGAGACCAGCGACGTCGTGACGAACCCGCCCTGGCCGCCCGCGGCCTCGGTCTGCGCGGTCCAGTCCTTGGGAACGAGGCCGGGGTCGACGAGCTTGTCGACGTCGGGCGCCAGCGACAGCGCCACGAGGTCGGCCTTCTGGCCCGCCGCGACCGCGCGCGACTGGTCGCCGGAGGCGCCGTAGGAGGTCTTGAACGACACGCCCTTGCCCTCGGGGGTCTTCTGGAAGGCCGGGATGATCTGGTCGTAGACGACCTCGGGGGTCGAGTAGGCGACCAGCGAGAGCGAGGTCTTCGCGCCGCCGCCGTTGGAGGCCGCGGACGCGTCGCCGCCGCTCTTGTCGTCCGACGCGCCGCCGCAGCCGGCCACCGCCAGCGCGCCGGCCACCAGGGCCGAGAGCAGGATCTTGGTTCTCACGAAGGGGGCTCCTCTGAAAATGGTCGAATCACAGTCAGGTTTCAGAGGTTGGGCAGTGTACACCAAACCTGTGGGCATTACCGGCTTGGTGGTGATCTCGCCGGTGGGAAAGGTGGCCAATCCGGCAGGTCGTCACAATCGCGAGCGCTCGTGAGTAGAGGGAGCGTGGGATCGGAACCCGACGACGCGCGGCTGCTGACGGCCGAGCATCCGGCCGCCTTCGGGCGCTTCTACGAGCGCCACGTCGGCGCGGTCACGGCCTACGTGGCGCGGCGCGTCGCGCGGCCGGACCTGACGTTCGACGTGGTCGCCGAGACGTTCGCGCGAGCGCTGGAGCGCCGCGGGCAGTTCGACCCGGCGCGGGGCCCGGCGGTCGCGTGGCTGCTGGGGATCGCGCGGAACCTGATCTACGACGCGGCCCGGCGGCGGCGCGTCGACGCCGCGGCGCGACGGCGGCTCGGGATGGCGCCGGTCGCGCTCGACGACGCGCAGATGGCGGCGATCGAGGCGCGCGGGTCGGTCGACCTGCGCGCGGCGCTGGCCGCGCTGCCGGAGGCCCAGCGCGAGGCCGTGCTGCGGCGCGTGCTGGCCGAGGATCCCTATCCCGCGATCGCGGCCGCCGTCGGCTGCTCGGAGCAGGTCGTCCGCCAACGGGTGGCGCGCGGCCTGGCGCGGTTGCGGCGAGAGCTGAAGGAGGAAGGCGCATGAGCCCGGACCCGTTCGACCTGCTGCGCGACCAGCTCGTGACCGCGGCGGCGCCGCGGCGCGTCGCCGCCCGGCGCCGATGGCGGCCGCTCGTCGTGCTCGCCGCGGCGCTGGCGCTCGGCGGGACGGCGACCGCCGCGGCCGTGCTCACGCTGAGCGGCGAGCCGTCGCCGCCGCTGAAGGGCCGCGTGCCGGGCGGCGGCGGCGGGAACGCCAGCGCGGTGCGCGCCTACGCCGTCGTCCTGCGCCCCGACCTGCGCGTCGGCGCGGTGGGCTGGTGCTCGACGGTCGCGCTGCGCGGCGAGCGCGGCTCGATCGCCGCCGGCTCGGGCTGCGGCCCGGCGGCGCAGGCCGCCTATCCGCAGATCTCGGGCGGCGGGATGTCGGTCTCCAACGCGGTCGCGCTCGGCTATTGGATCGTCGACCGGCGCGTGGCCGCCGTCCGGCTGCGCGACGGGACGCGGATCCTCCCGCGCGCCGACGCCGCGCTGCCGTTCGGGTGGCGCGCGGCGGTGGCCTTCGTGACCGCGCGGCGCGGCGCGATGCCGACCGACGCCCTCACGGCCGACCTCCTGGGCGCCGACGGGCGGGTGCTCCTGGCGGGCTCCGGCCGGACGGCCGACGCGCCGCGCGGCGTGCCGAGCCTGCCCGCGCGCCCGGTCGACGCCCACCGGCCGCCCGCGCGGCGCTGCGCGATCGGACACCGGGCGCTGCCCCACCTCGCCGCGCTGGAACAGACGATCGCGACCGGCGCCCTGAACCGGCCCGTGGACACCGCCGGGCGCCCGTTTCGCACCTGCTCGACCGCGCTGTTCCGGCTGGACGGCGTGCGCCTGCGCGCGGCGGTCCTGGTCGACGCCCGGGACCCGTCCCGCCCGGCCGCGGCGCTGCCGCGCGGCTACGTCGGGCCGCTGGCCGCCGCGCGGCGCGTCGGGCGCGCTTGGCTGGTGGTGGACGGGGGTACGAACGTCGCTCGGCGGCGTCTGCTGGCGGGGCTGACCACCCGGCCCCCCAGGGGGTGAGCGCTCCCCCCAACCCGGTGCGCGATTCGACACTCTTCACCACTGGTGTCGAGCTTGGGAAACCTGGGCCCGTTGGCACGCTAAGTGTGAGCAGTGCCTTCGATCGCCGCGATCTTCCCCGGGCAGGGAAGCCACGCCGCCGACATGGACGAGCCGTACCGCGGCTCCCCTGCCTTCGAGCGTGGTCTGGAGCTGCTCGGCTTCGACCCCTTCGAGCGCCTGGACGAGGGCACGCGCTACCAGCAGCCCGCGATCTTCCTGTGCTCCGTCGCCGCCTGGGACGTCTGGCGCGCGGAGTCGCCGGAGGAGCTGGCGCAGGTCCGCGCCGCCGCCGGCCACTCGCTCGGCGAGTACGCCGCGCTGGTCGCCGCGGGCATCCTGCGGTTCGACGACGCCGTCCTGCTGGTCCGCGAGCGGGCCGCCGCGATGGCCGACGCCGGCGACGCGAACCCCGGCGGCATGGTCGCCATGCTCGGGGGCGACGACCACGCCGTCCGGGCGCTCGCGACGCGGCTGGGCCTCACGATCGCCAACGACAACGCGCCCGGCCAGCTGGTCCTGAGCGGCGCGACCGAGGCGATCGCCGCCGCCGAGGGCGCCGCCCGCGACGAGACCGGCGCGCGCGCCCGCGTCCTGCCGGTCTCCGCGGCCTTCCACTCACCGCTGATGAAGCCCGCCGCCGCCCGCCTCGCCGAGGCGCTGGCGCAGGTGGAGGTCGGTCCCGCCGCTTTCCCGGTCTACGCCAACGGCACGGCGGCGCCGTTCAAGGACGTGCGCCGCGAGCTGAGCCAGAACCTGCTCGGCCCCGTGCGCTGGCGCGAGACGATGCTGGCGCTGCGCGCCGCGGGCATCGACCGCTACGTCGAGCACGGGCCGGGCGCGGTGCTCACCGGGCTGGTCAAGCGCACCCTGGCGGCGGCGTGATGCAGGCCGCGACGATCACCGAGACCGTCGAGCCCCGCGACGGCCGGATCACGACGGGCGACCGCGCACCGCGCACCGTGGCCCGGCCGCGCACGCGGCGCCCGCTGCCCCGCGGCCTCAGCGCCGGCCTCTTCGGCGTCGGCGCCGCGCTGCCCGAGCGCGAGATCGACAACGCCTACTGGGAGTCGCGCCTGGACACCGACGACGCGTGGATCGTGCGCCGCACCGGCATCCGCACGCGCCGCTGGCTGGACGCGGGCGAGCCGATCGCCCCGCTGGCCGCCCGCGCGTGCGCCGACGCGCTGGCCGACGCGGGCCGCACGCCCGACGAGGTCGACCAGATCATCGTCACCACGATCACGCCGGACCAGGTCACGCCGGGCCTGGCGCCCGAGGTCGCGCGGCTGATCGGCGCCCACGGCGCCGCCGCGGTCGACCTCAACGCCGCCTGCGCCGGGTTCCTGTACGCCTTGGACCAGGCCGCCGCGCTGGTCGAGACCGGCCGCGCGCGCGTGGTCCTGGTCTGCGGCGCGGAGGCCTTGAGCCGCCTGACCGACACCGAGGACCGCGGCAGCGCCGTGCTCTTCGGCGACGGCGCCGGCGCGGTGGTCGTCGCCGCCGGCGAGCTGGACCGCGGCGTCTCGCGCTTCGTGCTGGGCTGCGACCCCGAGCAGGGCGAGCTGCTGTACGCCGACCAGGTCGACCGCAAGCTGCGCATGCAGGGCCGCGAGGTCTACCGCCACGCGGTCGCGCGCATGGTCGAGGCGACCGGCGAGGCGCTGGACGCCGCGGGCCTGGTCGCCGCCGACCTCGACCTCTTCGTCGCCCACCAGGCCAACGCCCGGATCATCGAGGCCGCCGCCAACGAGCTGGGCGTGGCCCGCGAGAAGCTCGCGATCAACGTCGACCGCGTGGCCAACACGTCGAGCGCCTCGATCCCGCTGGCGCTGGCCCAGGCCGAGGCCGACGGGCAGCTCCAGCACGGCATGACCATCGGCCTGGCCGCCTTCGGCGCCGGCTTCGTGTGGGGCGCGGGCGTCGTGTCCTGGAAGGAGCGCCAGTATGTCTGCGCCTGAGAGCAACGCCGACGCCAAGGTCGCGCTGGTCACCGGCGGCACGCGCGGGATCGGCGCGTCGATCGCGGAGCGGCTGCGCGCCGACGGCTTCAAGGTCGTGACCTTGGGCCGCACCGGCGGCGACGTCCAGGCCGACGTCAGCGATCCCGAGCAGGTCGACGCCGCCTTCGCGCGCGTCCGCGAGGAGCACGGCCCGGTCCTGGTCCTGGTCAACAACGCGGGCGTCACCCGCGACGGCCTGGCGATCCGCATGCCGGACGCCGACTGGACCGACGTGCTGGACACCAACCTGACCGGCGCCTTCAACTGCACCAAGCGCGGGTTGGAGGACATGTTGAAGGCCCGCTGGGGCCGGATCGTCAACGTGTCGTCGATCACCGCCACGCGCGTCAACTCCGGGCAGGCGAACTACGCCGCGAGCAAGGCCGGGTTGTTGGCCTTCACGCGCGTCGTCGCCAAGGAGATGGGCAAGCGCAACATCACCGCCAACGCGGTGACGCCCGGCTTCATCGACACCGACATGACCGCCGAGCTGCCCAAGGACGAGATCGCCGCCCACATCCCGGCGGCCCGCGTGGGCCGGCCGGAGGAGGTCGCCGCCGCGGTGGCCTTCCTGGTCTCGGACGACGCGTCCTACGTCAACGGCGCCACGCTCGCCGTCGACGGCGGGCTCAACGTCTAGAACTTCAACAAGAGCAAGAACAAGGAGAACAGAGACATGGCCGACCAGCAGGAGATCCTCGAGGCGATCCGCGCCGAGCTCGCCGCGATCAAGGTGCCCGACGCCGAGACCGCGCAGCCCGACACGACGTGGGAGCAGCTGGACGTCGACTCGCTCGACCTCGTCGAGCTGGTCAAGGCGCTGGAGGACCGCTTCGGCGTCCAGATCGCCGACCCGGACCTCAAGGGCATCGCCTCCGTCGGCGACGCCATCGCCCTCGTCGAGCGCCTGCAGAGCGCCACGGCGTAGATGGACGGGATCGTCATCACCGGCCGGGGCGTCGTCTCCCCGGTCGCCTCGGGCGTCGACCCGTTCTTCGACGGGTTGCTCGGCCTGCAGGGCGGCATCTCCGACGAGGGCATCGCACCGTGCGACTTCGACCCGGAGACGGTGATGACGCCCAAGGAGGCGCGGCGGACCGACCGCTTCGCCCAGCTCGCGATCGCGGCGGCCGACCAGGCGGCCGACGAGGCGGGCCTGGTCGACGGGGTCGACCCCCGACGGGTGGGGGTCATCGTCGGCACGGGCGTGGGCGGATTGACCACCCTGCAGCGTGAATGCACGACCTGGCTGCAGGAGGGCGACCGCGCGGTGTCGCCGCTCTTCGTCCCGATGATGATGCCCAACGCGGCTTCGGGCCAGATCGCCATGCGGCGCGGCCTGCACGGACCGGGCTTCTCGATCGCTTCGGCCTGCTCGACGGGCGCGCACTCGATCGGCGAGGCCGCACGGATGATCGCGCGCGGTGAGGTCGACGCGATGATCGCCGGCGGCACCGAGGCCGCGCTCGTCGGCCTCTGCATCGCCGCGTTCCGCCGCATGGGCGCGCTGTCGCGCGTCGGCGAGTCGCGGCCGTTCGACACGCGCCGCGACGGCTTCGTCATGGGCGAGGGCTCCGCGGTCCTGGTCCTGGAGCGCGAGGAGCACGCCAAGGCGCGCGGCGCGCACATCTACGCGCGCGTCACCGGCTACGGCGCGTCCAACGACGCCTTCCACATCACGCAGCCCGAGGAGAACGGGCGCGGCGCGGTGGAGGCGATGACGGCGGCCCTCGCGGACGCCGACCTGTCCCCCGCCGACGTCGGCTACGTCAACGCGCACGGCACCTCGACGCCGATCAACGATCGCGTCGAGACCATCGCCCTGCGCCAGGTGTTCAGCGACGACGGCCCGCCGGTCTCGTCGTGCAAGGGCGCGGTCGGGCACACGCTCGGCGCCGCGGGCGCCATCGAGGCGCTGGCGTGCGTCGAGGCGCTGCGCCGCGGCGCGCTGCCGCCGACGCTGGGGTTGGAGGACATCGACCCCGAGTGCGCGGCGGATCACATCGCCGGCGCCCCGCGTGAGGCGCCGGACCTCCGGGTCGCGCTGAGCAACTCGTTCGCGTTCGGCGGCCAGAACGCGACCCTCGTCCTGCAGGCCGCTTAGTCAGGGGATCTGTTTCGTCATGTCTGCCGTCTTCGACGTAGCACCGGACCACCTCGCCGCCCGCGCGCGGCTGGAGCTGCTGTTCGACCCGGGCACCTTCCGTCCGATCCGCACCGCGGTCGGCGACGGGGTGCTCTCGGGGTCCGGCCGCGTCCAGGGCCGGGCGGTCGTGGCGTGGGCGCAGGACGGCGCGTTCAAGGGCGGGTCCCTGGGCAGCGCCGGCGGCGACACGATCGCGCGGACGATCGCCCGCGCGGACGCCATGGGCGTCCCGGTCGTCGGCTTCCCGCATTCGGGCGGCGCCCGGTTGCAGGAGGGCGCCGCGGCGCTGGCCGCCTACGGCGCGATCTTCCGCGCGCAGGCGCAGGCGACGGTCCCGATGATCAGCGTCGTGAGCGGGCCGTGCGCCGGCGGTGCCGCCTACTCGCCGGCGCTGGGCGACTTCGTGATCATGACGACCGAGGCCTTCATGTTCCTCACGGGCCCGAAGATCATCGAGCGCGTGACGCGCGAGGTGATCTCGTCGGCCGACCTCGGCGGCGCGAAGGTGCACGGCGCCAACGGCGTCGCGCACATGGTCGCCCGCGACGACGTCGAGGCCGCGGAGATGACGCGGCAGCTGCTGACCTACCTCCCGGACCGCGTCGGCGGCCAGGGTGCCCCGCTGGTGCCGCCGGCCGACGCGCCGGGCGAGGACCCGGGCGACGTCCTGCCGGAGTCGCGGCGCAAGGTGTACGACGTGCGCGAGCTGGCGGCGCGGATGCTGGACCGCGGCGACTTCCTGGAGCTGTCGCCGAAGTGGGCGCGCAACCTGGTCGTCGGCTTCGGGCGCGTGGAGGGTCGCGCGGTCGGCGTGATCGCCAACCAGGCCAAGCACCTCGGCGGCTGCCTGGACGCGGCCGCCGCCGAGAAGGGCGCGTGGTTCGTGGACATGTGCGACCGCTTCGGGATCCCGCTGGTCGTCCTGAGCGACACGCCCGGCTTCCTGCCGGGGGCCAAGCAGGAGGCCGCGGCGGTGCTGCGCCACGGGGCCTCGCTGCTGCGGGCGTTCGGGCGGGCGACGGTGCCTCGCGTGACGATCACGCTCCGTCAGGCGTATGGTGGGGCGCACATCGTCATGAACTCCCGCGACCTCGGTGCCACCCTGACCCTCGCCTGGCCGGATGCCTACATCGGGGTCATGGGCGCGCGTCAGGCCGTGGAGCTGGTCCGTCGTCGTGAGATCGAGGCGGGGGCCGACGCGGCAGCGCTGGCCGACGCCTACGAGGCCGAGCACCTGCCCGTGCGGGTCGCGGCCGCCGCGGGGTTCGTGGACGAGATCGTGTCGCCGTCGGAGACGCGCGACCGCATCGCCCACGTCCTCGAGCTGGCCAAGACGTGACGCCGGGCGGCGCTTCCGAGGATCCGCTGAGCCTGAACGAGTCGCGCAACGCGACCGAAGAAGCCATCCTCGACGCCGCCCGCGACGCCCTCGCCGACACGGAGTACCGCCGCCTGACGATGGACGTCATCGCCAAGCGCGCGTTCGTCTCGCGCACGGCGCTGTACTTCTACTTCCCCAACAAGCGCGCGCTGATCGACCGCCTGATCCTGCGCGCGTTCCTCGACATGTACGAGGCCGCCTCGCCCTACCTGGAGGGCAACGGCGACCCGCGCGCCGAGCTGCGCCGCGGCCTGGCGCGCACCGTGCGCGTGATCGACCGCGACGGCCACGTCCTGACGCTGGCGGCGATGCTGTCCGGCGAGGAGGACCGGCTGCCGCCGCAGTGGGCGCCCTACGTGGTCCGCTTCGTCCAGGGTGCGACCGACCGCATCGCGCGCGACCAGGCGCGCGGGCTCGCTCCGAGCGACATCCCGCCCCGCCTGGCGGCGCAGGCGCTGCTGGCGATGGTCGAGCGCCACGTCACGCTCGAGCTGATCCAGGGCGGCGGCGACGCCCACCAGTCGATCCGCGTCCTGGCGGAGCTGTGGTGGCGCGCGGTCTACTTCAAGCCGGAGACGCCTCCGGCCGACTTCAACGCGGACTGAGCGGGGCGGCGGTCAGCCGCCGGCGTGATCGGGGTTGACCGGCGGCCGCGGGTCGTCGCGCGGCGGCTCGGCGTCCCCTCGCTGCTCGGTCTTGGACGGCTTGACCGGCGGCGGGAAGCCCGCGCCGGGGAGCTTCAGCTTCACCTTGCGACCGTCGGCGGTCGTCAGGTCGGGCTGCTTGGGGTCCAGAGGCTCGCCGGGGATCGGGCTCATGCGAGCGAGGCTACTCCGCTCTAGACGCGACGACCACCGCGCGCCGCCTCGTCGCGGGCGGCCTTCTCGGCGAAGCGGCGGGCCAGCGCGGCGCGGATCGACAGGACCATCGTGTCGAGGTGGTCGCGGGCGGCGGGCTCGATGTCGGTGAAGCGCAGCCCGGTGCCCTGGGGCAGGATCCGGACGATCAGGCCGCGGGCGTGGACCTCGGGGCCGTTGGGGAGCTTGATGGTGACCTCGACGGCGGTGTCGCGCGGGCCGAAGAAGCCGCCCGCGACCAGCGCGCCGCCCGCGGAGACGTTGACCGTGGTCGTCTCGATCGTGCGGCCGGAGGCGCTGACGACGACCGGCAGGGCGACGTCCAGGCGCGGGCTGGCGCGGAGGTTGTCGACGCGGCCCTCGCGGTTGGCCTGGAAGGCCACGGTGCCCTCCGGCGCGCGATCGGCGTTGCCGTGCAGGACCACCATCTGGCCCTGGTGCATGAACGAGATCGACGCCGCGCGGGGCAGCAGGCCGGGCGTCGTGTCGCGCGGATCGCGCGGCAGGAGCCACGCGATGTCCTTGGACGTCGCGGCGACGATGGCGGGCATGGGCTTGACGCCGACGCTCAGCGTGGCGGGCATGAAGTCGCGGATGCGGCGCACTTGCGCTGCATCCTGCCAAACGCTGCGGCCAACTGCCCAAAACCCCGAACAAAGTTCAGGGAGACGGGCCGTAGCGCTACTCGCCGTCGGCGGCCTGGTCCCGTGCCGCCGCGACCGCGCCGCCGTGCACGCCGAGCGCGTGGAAGCCGCCGTCGACGTGCAGGATCTCGCCGCTGATGGCCCGTCCCATCCGGCTCAGCAGGAACAGGCAGGCGTCGGCGACCGGGTCCGGGTCGGCGAGGTCCCACTTCAGGGGCGCGCCCTCCTCCCAGGCGCTGGCCAGGACGTCGAAGCCGTCGATCGCGCCCGCGGCCATCGTGCGCAGCGGCCCGGCCGAGACGAGGTTCGAGCGCACCCCGCGCGGGCCGAGGTACTGCGCCAGGTAGCGGTTGACGGACTCCAGCGCGGCCTTCGAGACGCCCGCCCAGTCGTAGATCGGCCACGCCTTGGAGGCGTCGAAGTCCAGCCCGACCAGCGACCCGCCGTCCTGCGCCCGCTCCAGCAGCGGCGCGAACGCGGCGCCGAGCGTCTTCAGCGAGAACGCGCCGATCTCGAACGCGGCCTTGGCACTCTCGGCGGGCGCCTCCAAAAACCGGCCGCCGAGCGCGTCGCCGGGCACGAAGGCGATCGCGTGCAGGACGCCGTCCACGACGCCCCAGCGCGACTCCAGGTCGGCCACGACCGCCGCGACCTGCGCCTCGTCGGTCACGTCCAGCTCCAGCACGTCGGGCTCGGACGGCAGCCGGCCCGCCATCCGCTGCGTCAGCCGCATCCCGCGCCCGAACCCCGTCAGGACGATCTCCGCTCCCTCCTCCTGCGCCCGCCGAGCGACCGCGAACGCGATCGAGCGGTCGGTCAGCACGCCGGTGATCAGGAGCTTCTTGCCGTCCAGGAGAGCCATCGCCCCATCCTTCCGCATCACGGCCTGACACCGTGGTCTCGGCGTGTCGAATTGGCCCGCCTGGCGGGTCCCGTGTTTCCGCCCCGGCCGGTTCGGGGCATGATGCCCGCGTGGTGGACCGGTCCGTCGTGCGCAGGCGCCGGCTGACCGCGCTGGGCGCGGTGGCGGGCCTCGCCGTCGTCGTGGGCATCGCGGTCGGCGCGGGACGCGGCGGCGGCGGTGGCGACGGCGGCCACGAGGCGGCCACGAGCGCGGCGGCGGGCGGGCCGCAGCCGACGCGGCTGCCCGGCGGCGGGCGCCGGCTGTTCCCCGACCGGCGCGTCGTCGCGTTCTACGGCAACCCGCGCGACGACGAGCTGGGCGCGCTGGGCATCGGCACGCCGACGCAGGCGGCGCGCAAGCTCATCGCGCAGGCCAGGCCCTACGACCTGAAGGCGCGTCCGGTGCTCCCCGCGATGGAGCTGATCTCGACGGTCGCCACCGCGGCGCCCGGGCCGTCGGGCGAGTACCGCGACCGCATGCCCTTCACGATGATCCGCCGCTACCTCGCGGCCGCGCGCAAGGCCAAGGCGCTGCTCGTGCTCGACATCCAGCCCGGGCGCGGGGAGTTCGGCCCGGAGATCGAGCGGCTGGAGCCGTTCCTGCGCGAGCCCGACGTCGGCCTCGCGCTCGATCCGGAGTGGCACGTCGGGCCCGACGCCCTCCCGGGCAAGGTCATCGGGTCGACCGACGCCGACGTCGTCAACGCCGCCGCGACCTACCTGTCGCGGATCGTGCGGGAGCGCAACCTGCCCGAGAAGCTCCTGATCGTCCATCGGTTCACCGACAACATGATCGCGCGGGCCGATCGCCTCAAGCCCGCGCCCGGCGTGCAGACCGTCGTCAACGTCGACGGCTTCGGCGCCAACAGCGTGAAGATCGCCAAGTACCACGCCTTCGTGCGCTCGACGCCGACCGCGCGCCGCGGCTTCAAGCTGTTCTACAAGGAGGACGTCAGGACGATGTCCCCCAAGTCGGTCCTGGCGCTGTCGCCGCGGCCCGACGTCGTCGTCTACGAGTGATCGGCCGCGGGCTGGAGGTGCGCGAGCTTGTCGGGGTTGACCACCGAGGTGATCCCCGCCACCCGCCCGTCGGCGACCTGCAGCGCCATCGCCACCGCCACGCCGCCGTCGGGCCCGACGCCGAGGAAGCCCGGCTGCCCGCCCAGCTCGACCCGGCGCACCGTGAAGCCGCCGCGCTCGCCCTGGCGGAAGAACGCGCGGATCGCGTGGGCGATCCGCTCCGGGCCGACCAGCGGCCGCGCCAGCGCGGGCGCCTTGCCGCCGCCGTCGCCGGTCAGCACCGCGTCGTCGGCCAGCAGCGCGACCAAGGCCTCCATGTCGCCCTCCCGGGCGGCGGCGACGAAGCGGTCGGTCAGCGCCTCGCGCTCCTCGCGGGAGGCGTCGAAGCGCGGCCGCGCGACCACCACGTGGCGCCGCGCCCGCGCCGCGATCTGGCGGCAGTGGTCGGCGTTGCGCCCGACGATCTCGCCGATCTCGGCGAACCTGTAGTCGAACGCCTCGCGCAGCAGGAAGACCGCGCGCTCGACCGGCGTCAGCCGCTCCAGGACCACCAGGAACGCCTGCGACAGCTCGTCGGCCATCTCGGCCTCGGCGGCGACGTCGACGACCGGGTCCGCCGGGCCGTCGGTCAGCAGCGGCTCGGGCAGCCACGCGCCGACGTACTCCTCGCGCCGCGCCCGCGCCGAGCGCAGGTGGTCGATCGCCAGCCGCGTCGCGATCGCCGTCATGTAGGCCTTCGGGTACTCGATCTCGGTGCCCGCGTCGCGCTCGCGCACCGTGCGCAGCAGCGTCTCCTGCGCGATGTCCTCGGCCTCGGCGACCGAGCCGGTCATCCGGTAGGCGATCGAGAAGACCAGCGGGCGCAGCTCGTTGATCGTGTCGGTGTCGAGGGGCATGGATTCGAAGACGATCCTGCCCGGTGAAACGTGACGTGTCACGCCCGCAAGGGCTGTCCCGTCTCCGAGGACCATGCGAATCATGGTGATGGGCGCCACGGGCGCCGTGGGGCAGCACCTGCTGCCGATGCTGATCGACGCGGGCCACGAGGTCGTGGCGGTGACGCGGACGCCGTCCAAGGCGGAGGCGCTGAGACGCGCGGGCGCGCTGCCGGTCGTCTGCGACGCGCTGGACCGCGAGGCGGTCCTCGGCGCGGTGGCGGGCGCCGAGCCGGAGGTGATCGTCCACCAGATGACGGCGCTGGCGGGCACGCCGGACCTGCGGCACTTCGACCGCACGTTCGCGTCGACCAACCGGCTGCGGACCGAGGGGACGCGGCACCTGCTGGAGGCCGCCCGCGCGGCGGGCACGCGCCGGGTCATCGCCCAGTCCTTCACCGGCTGGCCGTTCGCGCGCGAGGGCGGGCCGGTCAAGGACGAGGACGCGCCGCTGGACGGCGCGCCGCCGCGGGCCCAGCGCGAGACGCTCGCGGCGATCGTCGAGTGCGAGCGGCTCGTGGGGCAGGCCGCCGGCGTCGTCCTGCGCTACGGCGGCTTCTACGGGCCGGGGACGTCGCTGAGCGCCGACGGCGGCGAGGTCACCGAGGCGGTGCGCAAGCGCCGGTTCCCGATCGTCGGCGACGGCGGCGGCGTGTGGTCGTTCACGCACATCGAGGACGCCGCGCGCGGGGTCGTCGCGACGCTGGGCGACGACGCGCCCGCCGGCACCTACGCGATCGTCGACGACGACCCCGCGCCGATCCGCGCGTGGCTGCCCGCGCTGGCCGAGGCGCTCGGGGCCAAGCCGCCCCGCCACGTCCCGCTGTGGCTCGGCCGCCTGGCGGCGGGCGAGGTCCCCGCGGTGCTGATGACCGAGTCGCGCGGCGCCTCCAACGCGCGCGCCAAGGCGGTGCTGGGCTGGGAGCCGCGATGGCCGAGCTGGCGCGCCGGGTTCGAACGCGGGCTCTGACGAGGCCTTCGCCAAGATGAGCCGAGCTGGCGTGCCGGGTTCCGTCAGGCGCTCTGAGCGTTCTCCGCCTCGCGCTCGCGCAGCTCGATGCGCCGGATCTTGCCCGTCAGCGTCTTGGGCAGGTCGTCGACGAACTCGATCCGGCGCGGGTAGGCGTAGGCCGAGAGGCGGTCGCGGACGAAGGCCTTGATCTCCTCGGCCAGCGCGTCGCTCGGCTCGTGGCCCTCGGCGAGGATGATGAAGGCCTTGACGACGGTGCCGCGGCGCTCGTCCGGCGAGGCGACCGCCGCGGCCTCGCGGACCGCGTGGTGCTCGATGCACGCCGACTCGACCTCGAACGGGCCGATCCGGTAGCCGGCCGAGATGATGACGTCGTCGGCGCGGCCCGCGTACCAGATGTAGCCGTCCTCGTCCTGGGTCGCGGCGTCCTTGGTGTGGAACCACTCGCCGCCGAACGTCTCCTCGGCCGCCGCGTCGTTGTTCCAGTACCCGAGCGGGTAGTGCGGGTTGCTGCGCGCCCGCAGGCAGATCTCGCCGCGCTCGCCCTGCGGGACCTCCTGCTCGTCCTCGTCGAGGATGCGGACGTCCCAGCCGGGCATCGGCAGGCCCATCGACCCCTCGCGCACCTCCTGCCACGGGTAGTTGGCGACCAAGGGGTAGGACTCGGTCAGCCCGTAGTAGTCGAGGACCGTGACGTCGTACTCGTCGCGGAACCAGCGGATCGCCTCGGGGTTCAGCGGCTCGCCGGCCGAGCAGACGCGGCGGAAGTCGCACGGGAAGCGCTCGGCCGCGCGGTCGATCGACATCATCGAGCGCATCGCGGTCGGGGTCGTGAAGACGTTCGTGACGTCGTGGCGCGACAGGAACGACAGCTGCTGCTCGGGGTCGAAGCCGCCCTCGCGCTGCAGGACGACCTGGACCGCGCCGTAGCGCCACGGGCCCAGCAGCGGCGCGATGCCCGCCGCCCAGGCCCACTCGCCCATGCCGTGGAAGCGCTCGCCGTCCTGGACCTCGTGGCAGTAGACGAACTCCTCGTGCGCGAGCAGGTAGCGGTGCGCGTGGACGATGCCCTTCGCCAGCCCCGTCGTGCCCGAGGTGTAGTACAGCTGCGCCGGGTCGTCGGCCGAGGTGTCGCAGGACATGGGGTCGGTCGAGGCCCCGGCCAGCAGCGAGCCCTCGCCGTCGTCGTCGATCACCAGCAGCTCGTCGATCGTCTCCCCCACGTGCGCGCGGAAGCGCTCCGCGTTGGCGGCGTTGGTCACCAGCACGCGCGGCCGCGAGTCCTTGAGCCGGTGCGCGATGCCGTCGTCGCCGTAGAGCACCGACATCGACAGCAGGATCGCGCCGCGCTTCCAGGTGCCGAAGAAGATCGCCGCGGTCTCCGGCGTCGGCGGCAGCACGACCGCGACGCGGTCGCCCGCCTCGACGCCGTGGTCGGCCAGCACGTGCGCCGCCTGGTTGGCCAGGTCCTGCAGCTCGCCCCACGTCAGGTCACGGCGCGCGCCGTCGAAGCGCTCCCACACCATCGCGAGCTTCTCCCGCGGATGCTTGTCGCAGACGTCCTGAGCGATGTTGTAGCGCTCGGGGACGTGCCACTCGTGGCTCTCACGCAGCTCCTGGTAGTGCCTCATGGGCCAACGTTACCCCCCGCCGCGGGTTTCGCCCCCAGGGCGAGCGTTCGGCTACCAGGTCTTCGCTCGATCTCTCTGCGGCGGCGGCGCGAGGCGGACACGGGCGCCGCCGACGACCACGCCCGCCTCGGAGACCAGGACCGGGTCCAGCTCGGCCTCGGCCAGCTCGGGGATCGCGTCGGCCAGCGCGGCGAGGCGCAGGAGGACGTCGCGCAGGGCGGCGGCGTCGTGGGCGCCCTGGTGGAGGGCGGCGCGGAGGGCGGGCGGGCCGTCGACGAGCTCCTCGGCGTCGACGTCGGTCAGCGGCGCGAGGCGGAAGACCGCGCCGGGGATCGGCCCGGCCCACCCCAGGCCGCCGCCCGGCGCGACGCCGACGACCGGGCCGAACTCGGGGTCGTTGACCGCGCCAGCCAGCACCGCGACCGCGTCGGCCTCGCCGAGGGCGGCGTCCGCCGGCGCGGCCGCCAGCTCCAGGCCGGCGGCGCGCAGCAGCGCGACGGTCTCCTCGCCGCCCAGCCACCCGTCGCCGGCCGCGGCCGCGATCGCCTGCGCGGCGGCCGCGTCGAAGCCCTCCAGCTCGGGCTCCTGGCCGAGGCGGCGGCCGAGCCAGGCGCGGCGGTCGGCGGCGATCGCCAGCGCCCGCACGGCGGCCTCGGGGAAGCGGTAGTTGGGGATCTCGCGCGTCTCGCGCTCGGGCAGCGAGCCGTCGCCGCCGACCACGCACGCGACCACCGGCTTGGCGGTGCCCTCGCGCTCGCCGACCGCCGCCTCCAGCGCGCCGAGGCGCTCCTCGGGATCGGCGCCGCCGAGGCCGACGTGCACGACGAGGACCGCGTCGACGCCGTCGTCGTCCAGCAGCGCCCGCACGGCGACGCGCTCGTCGGCCGACGACGCGCGGACGCCGAGGTCGATCGGGTTTCGCAGGCGATCGGCGTCGGGCAGCTCGACGGCCAGGCGCTCCCGCGTCGCGTCGCCCACGCGCGCCAGCGACAGCCCGCGCGCCGCCGCCGCGTCGGACGCCACGGTCCCCAGGCCGCCCGAGTTCGTGACGATCCCCAGCGCGCGGCCCGCCGGCAGCGGCTGGCGCTCCAGCAGCTCGGCCGCGTCGAAGAGCGTCTGCGTCGACTCCACGCGCAGGACGCCCGCCTGCGAGAACAGCGCCTCGGTCAGCGCCGCGTCGGTCAGCGCGGCGGCGATCCGCAGCCGGCCGGGCGCCGCGGTGTCGTCGCGCGGCTGCGTGCCCTTGACCGCCAGGATCGGCTTGCGCCGGGACACGCGCCGCGCGACCTGCGAGAAGCGCCGCGGGTTGCCGAACGACTCCACGTAGAACGCGACGACCGTCGTGCGCTCGTCGTCGGCGAAGTGCTCCAGGACGTCGTTGGTCGACACGTCGGCGCGGTTGCCCAGCGCCAGGAACGACGAGACGCCCATCCGCCGCGCGGCGGCGTGGCCGAGCAGCGCCAGCCCGAGCGCGCCCGACTGGGACGACAGCCCCAGCCCGCCGGAGCGCAGCGGCACGCGGCCGATCAGCGCCTGCAGCCGCAGGTCGGGGTCGGTGTTGACGACGCCCAGCGCGTTGGGGCCGACCAGCCGCAGCCCGTGCGCGCGGACCTCGGCCAGCAGCTGCTCCTCGCGCGCGATGCCCGCCGGCTCGTCGGTGTCGGCGAAGCCCGTCGACACCACCAACAACGCGCGGACGCCCGCGTCGGCCGCCTCCCGCGCGACGCCCAGCACCTCGCCCGCGGCGACCGCGACGACCGCCAGCTCGGCGGGCTCCTCGAGGTCGCGCAGCGACGCCACCGCGCGGGTGGAGCCGACGACGCCCTGGTCGGGGTGCACGGGCGTGGCGACGCCGCGGTAGCCGCCCTCGACGATCCCGCGGAAGATCGCGCCGCCGACCGAGCCCTCGCGCGCGCTGGCGCCCACGACCGCGATCGACCGCGGCGCCATCAGCGCCCGCAGCGAGCGGACGGTCGCCGCGTGCGTGCGGTCGTCGATGCGCTCGGCCAGCGTGACCGTCGGCGTGAGGTCGAGCGCGAGGTGGACGATCCCGCCCGTCGACGCGCGGCCCACGCCGAAGCCCGCGTTGCCGAAGACGTGCAGCATCGGCCGGTTCTCGGCCATCACCTCCGCGTCGAAGCGCGTGATCCCCCGCCCGGCGGCGACGTCGGCCAACTGCTGCAACATGCTCGTCGCCAGCCCGCGGCCCTGCTGGTCCTCGGCGACCGCGAACGCGACCTCGGCCGCGTCGGGCTCGTTGAGGCGGTCGTAGCCGGCGACCGCGATGACGCGGTCGCCGAGGTGCGCGACCAGCGGGACGCGCGCGTCGAGGTCGGCGTTGGCGTAGTCGCGCGAGATGAGGTCCGAGCGGCCCGCGCCGTGGAAGCGCAGGTAGCGCGACTCGAAGCTCAGCCCGTCGAAGAACGCGCGGATCGCGGCCTCGTCCTCCGGCCGCGGGGACCGCAGCCGCAGGGCGGAGCCGTCACGCAGGATGACGTCGCGGACGATCGGGGCGGCGGCGGGTGGCACTGCGCCCGAGGGTAGCCCCGGCGCGGCGATCCGGGTCGCCTGACGCACGCAGGACGTGCACGAGGTGACCCGGATCGCGTGCGGGATCAGTCCTCGTCGGCGCCGCGCTCCTTGATCTTGCCCTGCAGCTGGGCCATCACGCCCGGGTCGCGCAGCGTCGTCACGTCGCCCAGCTCGCGGCCCTCGGCGATGTCCTTCAACAACCGCCGCATGATCTTCCCGCTGCGCGTCTTGGGCAGGTCGTCGGCCCAGATGATGCGCTTGGGCCGCGCGAGCTTGCCGATGCGCTGGGCGACGTGCTCGCGGATCTCGACGACCAGGTCCTCGTTGCCCTCCAGGTCGCCCTCCAGCGTCACGAACGCGGCGACCGACTGGCCGGTGTCCTCGTCGGTGGCGCCGATGACCGCCGCCTCGGCGACCTTGCCGTGCGAGACGATCGCCGACTCGATCTCGGCCGTCGACATCCGGTGCCCGGACACGTTGAGGACGTCGTCCACGCGCCCGATGACCGAGATGTAGCCCTCGTCGTCCTGCTTGGAGGCGTCGCCCACGAGGTAGGTCTCGGGGCCCCACTTCTCCCAGTAGGTGGACACGTAGCGGTCGTCGTCGCCGTACAGCGTGCGCAGCATGCCCGCCCACGGCCGGGACAGGGACAGCAGGCCCTGCGTCCCGCGCGGGACCTCGTTGCCCTCCTCGTCCAGGACCGCGGCCTCGACGCCCGGCAGCGGCGTGCCCGCGATCCCCGGCTTCATCGCCTGGGCGCCGGGCAGCGTCGTGATCATGATCCCGCCGGTCTCGGTCTGCCACCAGGTGTCGACCACGGGGCAGTGGCCGCCGCCGACGACCTTCCAGTACCAGAGCCAGGCCTTGGGGTTGATCGGCTCGCCGACCGACCCCAGCAGCCGCAGCTTGGACAGGTCGAACTTCTCGACGTGCTCGGTGCCCCACTTGATGCAGGCGCGGATCGCCGTCGGGGCCGTGTAGAAGATCGTGGTGTCGGTCTTCTCGGCCAGCTCCCACCAGATGCCCTTGTGCGGGTAGTCGGGGGCGCCCTCGTACATCACCGACGTCGCCGCGTTCAGCAGCGGCCCGTAGACGATGTAGGAGTGGCCGGTGATCCAGCCGACGTCGGCGCTGCACCAGTACACGTCGGACTCGGGCTTGAGGTCGAAGACGTACTTGTGCGTCCACCCCACGTGCGTGAGGTAGCCGCCGGTGGTGTGCAGGATGCCCTTCGGCTTGGCCGTCGAGCCGCTCGAGTACAGGATGAACAGCGGGTGCTCGGCGTCCAGCGGCTCGGCCGGGCACTCGGCGTCGGCCTTGGCCAGCGCCTCGTCCCAGAACACGTCGCCCTCGCCCATCGGGCAGTCGATCCCGGTGTGGCGGACCACGAACGTGGTCTTGACCGGCATGCCGACGTCGTCGACGGTCTGCTTGACCGGCGCGGTCTTGCCCTTGCGCCGCGCGCCGTCGGCGGTGATCAGCGCCTTGGCCTCGGAGAACTCCATGCGCTCCTTGACCGACTCGGCGCTGAAGCCGCCGAACACCACGTTGTGCGGGGCGCCGATCCGCGCGCACGCGAGCATCGCGACGACGACCTCGGGGATCATCGGCAGGAAGATCCCGACGACGTCGCCCTTGCCGACGCCCGCGTCCTTGAGCGCGTTGGCCGCCCGCTGCGTCTGCTCCAGCAGCCAGGCGTAGGTGATGTCCTTGCTCTCGCCCTCCTCACCGCGCCACTTGAACGCGACGCGGTCGCCGAGCCCGGCCGCCACGTGGCGGTCGAGGCAGTTGTGCGAGGCGTTGACCTTGCCTCCCTCGAACCACTTGTAGAACGGCGGGTTCTCGTCGTTCAACGCGCGCTGCGGTGCCTCGAACCAGTCCAGCGCATCGGCCTGCTTGCGCCACCAGCCCGCGGGGTCCTTCGCCGCCTCCTCGTGGACCGACAGGTCCTTGATCAAGGCCTGGGCCTTGAAGCCCTCCGGGGGCTCGAAGCGCTCCTGCTCCAGGAGCTTGGCGAGCTGATGTTCCAGGTCCTCTGCCGTTCCGGCCATGGTCTCTCTCTTCAGCGAAGGGGCATTACGGGGAGGACGGTGCGCCCGAACGTCGAGTTGGTCACCGCCGCGAACGAGGCATACCACGCGACAACGGCCGTGGCGAGCCCGAGCCACCCGCCGACGTGCACGAGACCGGTGTGCCCGCCCGCGTTCCCGATGCCGAGCACGATGAACGTCGCGGCCAGCAGGAGGAACACCAGCGCCACCGCCGCCGTCGTGCGCAGCGACGCGACGAACATGTAGGCCGTGAAGATGCCCCACGCGATCAGGTAGAGGCCGACCGCGTGGCCGACGTCCGCCGCCGGGATGCCCTTGGCGAAGAACTCCACGAAGGCCCAGTACGACAGCCAGAAGGCGCCGAACGAGGAGAACGCGACCGCGCCGAACGTGTTGCCGGTGCGGAACTCCCACATGCCGGCGGCGAACTGCGCGATGCCGCCATAGGCCAGCGCCAGCCCCAGCACCACCGGCTCGCCGCCCGCTCCTACGAGGTTGGCGTTGAACATGCTCAGGACGAACGTCGTCAGCGCGAAGGCCGCGAGCCCCAGTGGCCCGGGATCGGCCAGGGGCGTGGGAACGAACGTGACGTCGTGAGCGGCGACGGGCGCCGTGGGATCCATCTGCTCTTGGCGCGTGAAGCGCGGAGCGTTGGTCGCCGAGGCTTCCATCTCACCCTCCCTTTGACCCGAGGTGATTGTGAGGGCAAAGGGTTCCCGTGCGAGACGGGCGCGAAGCTGCTTTCAAACCGGCAGCCTCGCTGTTGTCCGGGAGGTGACCTACGAGCGGCGCTTGCGCTTCTTGCGCGCCGACGTCGAGCGGCTCGGCGCCTCGGTGCGCGGGCCCTCGACGGCGGCCGGCTCGGCGGGGCCGGCGGGCGCCGCGGCGCCGCGGCCGCGACCGCCGCCATCGCCGCGCGCCGCCCGCTGGCGGTCGCGCTCCTCGCGCAGCTCCTGCTGGGTGGGCCACGGCACGGCCTCGCCCCGCTCCCAGGCCGGCGGCATCCCCGACGGCCAGCGGCCGAGCATCAGCGCGCCGACCATCGCCAGCCAGAACGCGTTGACGACGAACGCGCCCGCCGACAGCGGCCCGAGGATCTGCAGCACGCCGACGATCGCGCCGAGCACGCCGACGAAGCGCGTCAGCAGGCCAACCCGCATCGCGGCGATCGCGATCATCACGAAGCCCGCGGCCAGCGGGAACAGGCCGATCAGGCCGAGGATCGTGCCGGTGACGACGAGGAAGCCCGTGCGGGCCGCGTCGTGGGCGGCCTGCGTGCCCTGGTCGGCCGCGGACGCGAAGTCGTTGGCGTTGAGCACCAGCCCGAGCGTCAGCATCACGGTGCCGATCGCGGCCGCCGCGGCGCCGACGATCACCAGCTCGCGGGCGAAGCGCGGGGCGTGGCCGCCGCGGTCCAGCGCGAAGCGCAGCAGCGTGACGAGCACGATGCCGACGCCGACCGACACGAGCGCCTGCAGGACCGACCCGACGAGGATCGACCCGCCGTGGTGGTGGAAGAACAGGACCTGGTCGGTGCCCAGGCCGGCGCGGCCGAGCGGCTCGCCGGCGGCGTCGCGCAGCGCGTCGATCTCGGTGACGCGCGGGCGGTCGCTGAGCGCGGCGTTCTGGACGACGTTCGCGACGACCGTGAGGATCGCCGTCGCCAGCGCGACGAGCCCGATCTTGGCGCGCACCGGCCGCTCGCGCGCGACGAGCTGCTCGGGGGTCGCCACGAGGCCGTCAGCCACGGCCATCGGTCAGCGTGCGCTCGGCGAGCGCCGCGGAGTCGGTGCCCAGGCGGCCGGGCAGGATCAGCTCCGGCTCCTCGCGGTCGACGGTCCGCGCGATGCGGTCGCCCGCGGCGAGCACGAGGTCGAGCACGGGCGCGGCGAACCGCAGGCCGGTCTCGATCCGGCCGCGCCAGATCAGCTGGGAGTGGGAAAGCTGCGCCACGAACCCGATCCTATCTGCGGCTGACGGCCCAGCGCGGCCCGGGTTCGGCCGCGCCGGATCCGACCGGCGCGGCGGCGTGACGCCGTGTGCTCAAGCCCGTTCTACTGCAGGCCCTGGCGCGCCTCGCGCACCAGGGTGACCGCCTCGGGGAAGACCGTCGCCATCACCGCGCGGATCTGCTCCGCCTGCTCGTGGGTCGTCCCCTGGATGTTGACGCGGTTGACCGCCGCGACCGTCATCTGCACGGCCAACGCGATCGCGTTGTCGGCCCAGGCCAGGCGCTGCTGGCCCTGCATCTGGTCGGCGAACTCCGCCATGCGGCGCTGCAGCTCGTCCGGGTCTCCGAAGAGTCCTCCAAAGCCTTCCATGCCACCTACTGTAGTGCGCTGGCCTTCTCGGCCTCGCGGTGTTCTCGGCCCGCCGCGATGACCTCCTTGAACGAGCGGAACTGGAAGATCGTCACCAGCGCGACGAAGCCGACAGCGAGGCTGAACGCCGCGATCGCGATCTGCTGGCCGACGCTGTAGGCGGCGACGGTCGCGCCGGTCGCCGTGCCCGCGAAGACCTTCACCAGGAACGCCTGCTGGACGCCCGCGCCGCCGGGCGTGAACGGCACGACGGCGGCGACCGCGTTGACGCCCAGGACCAACAGCACGTTCTTGACCGAGCCGCCGATGTGGAAGGCGTCCAGCAGGAACCAGAAGGCGGCGAAGCGGAACAGCCAGCCGCCGAGCTGCACCAGCCAGACCTCGCGGAAGTAGCGGCCGCGGTCGAAGACGATCGTCAGGCCCTGGCGCACGCGCGCCCAGAAGGCCTTCACCTTGGTCGACAGCAGCGCGAAGGCGAGCAGGCCGCCGACGGCCAGCGCGGTCAGCAGGAACAGCAGGAAGCGCGGGTGCGACGCGAAGAACGACAGGTCGAACGCGTGCAGCTTGGAGAAGTCCGGCGGCTTGGGGAAGACGCCCTGCGTGAACGCGAACAGCAGGATGAACGCGCCCATCGTCGCGTCGAAGCCGGCCTCGACGAGGAACGAGGCGCCGATCGCGGGGTAGGTGGAGTTCGGGACCGACGTCTTGACCAGGAACAGCTTGATGACGTCGCCGCCGCGCGCGGGCACGACGTTGTTGAAGCCGTACGCCGCGATGTAGGCGCCCCAGATCCGCTTGAACTCGATCCGCTCGGTCGGGTAGGCCGCCCGCAGCACGTTGTAGAACGCCCGCGAGCGGATCGTCAGGTAGGTGCCGAAGCAGAGCAGGCCGAGCGCCAGCGCCCCCCAACGGATGTCGGCGAGGTTGCTGAAGAACTGCCCCGCCGCATCGAAGAAGTCGCCGACGCCCGCGATCACCTCGGGGACGATACGAGGCCGACGGCCTCGAGGACGACGGTGTCGGCGAGCGACGCCGTCGTCACGTCCGCGGGCGGGATCTCCATGTCGGGGATGTAGGGCACGCCGATGACGTGCAGGCCTGCCGAGGCGGCGGCCTGGGCGCCGGTCGGCGAGTCCTCCAGCCCGACGCTGCGGCCCGGGGCGGCGTCCAGGCGGCGGCAGGCCTCGAGGTAGATGTCCGGCGCGGGCTTGGGGTTGGCGACCTCGTCGCCGGCGACCGTGATCGCGAAGCGGTCGGCGACGCCGGCGGTGGCCAGGACCTGGTCCAGGAACGAGCGCGGCGAGTTGGAGGCGACCGCGATCGGGATCCGCGCCTCGCGCAGCGCGTCGACCAGCTCGACCGCTCCGGGCCGCGGCTCAACGTCGTGGCGGGCCTCCTCCATGACGAGGTCGTGCAGCTCGTCGATGAGCGCCGCGCCCTGCCCGGGCTGCTCCAGCCACGCCTCCAGCTTGCCCGCGGCGACCGTGTGCGAGGAGCCGATCATGTCGCGCTTGTGCTCCATCGTGAACGTGGATCCGTGGCGGCGGAACAGCTCGGTCTCGGCCCGGGTCCAGGCGGTCTCGGTGTCCAGGAGCAGGCCGTCGCAGTCGAAGATCACGGCATCGGGTGGGAGCAGGGTCACCGCACCCACCCTACGAGACCGTGTTCGGGTCCTCGGGCCTCAGGCGGGCTCGCGCCAGAGGAACCAGACCGGCGGGCCCTTGGGCAGGTCGAGCCGGTCGAGCACCTGGAAGCCGTGGCGGCCGTAGAAGGCCAGGTTGGCCTCCTTGCCGGTCTCCAGGTAGGCGGGCAGCCGCTCGCGGTCGCAGAGGTCGAGGCCCGGGCGGATCAGCTGGGAGCCGACGCCCCGGCCCTGGCGATCGGGGTCGACGCCGAGCACCGCGAGGTACATGTGGCGCTCGGACGGATGGCGCAGCTCGACCTGGCCGAGGCCGCGCAGCACGCGCGGCAGCCGCGGCAGGACGCCGGGGAGCGTCAGGCGCAGCAGCGTCAGCGTGTCCCTGGCGTCCTCGCGCCAGCGGTCCGGCAGCGCCCACAGCGCCGCGCCGCCCGCGCCGTCGGCGGTCGTCCACGACACGTCCTGGACCATCAGCCGGCGCACCTGCCAGGCGAAGAAGCGCGTCGCCCAGTGCGGGCGCCGCCGCGCGTTGGCGTAGACCCAGCACGTGACCGGGTCGTCCTGGAACGCGCGGGCCAGCGCGACCGCCAGCCGATCGACGTCGCCGCCGGATACCGGGCGCACGCTCATCTCGCGCCCGGACGATATCGAGCGCTGAGTGCTCTACCCGTCCGCGTTGAGCCGCGCCAGCAGCTCGGCCTGGACGCGCTCGGCGTCCTCGTTGGGGACCTGGCAGGTCCCGGCCGCGGAGTGCCCGCCGCCGCCGTACTCCAGCATCAGCTCGCCGACGTCGGTCTTCGAGGAGCGGTCGAGGATCGACTTGCCGACGGCGAAGACCGTGTTCTGGCGCTTGAGGCCCCAGAGGACGTGGACCGAGACGTTGCACTCGGGGAACAGCGCGTAGATCGTGAAGCGGTTGGTCGCGTAGATCGGGTCCTCCTCGCGGAGGTCGAGGACGACCGCGTTGCCGTGGCGCGTCGCGCAGCGGCCGAGCTGGTCGATCGCGGCGTCGGCGTGCTCGCGGTAGAGGTCGACGCGCTCGGCGACGTCCGGGGTGAGGAGGATCTCGTCGATCGACTTCGTCGTGATGTCGTCGATCAGCTGCATCATCAGCTGGTAGTTGCTGATGCGGAAGTCGCGGAAGCGGCCGAGGCCGGTGCGCGGGTCCATCAGGAACGAGATGTAGTCCCAGCCCTGCGGCTCGAGGATGTCCTCGCGGGTGAAGTCCGCCGCGTCGGCCTTGTCGACGGCCGACATGATGTCCTCGCCGACCGAGGTGAAGGTGTCGGTCCCGCCGTAGTAGTCGTACACCACGCGCGCGGCGGACTTGGCGCCGGCGACGATGACGTGGTTCTCGGGCGAGTCCTCGACGCGGACCAGCTCCGAGTCGTGGTGGTCGAAGCTCAGGTGCACGCCCGGGACGTAGGGCAGGTTGGTGGTGATGTCGCGGTCGTTCAGCTCGACCTTGCCGTCCTGCACGTCCTTGGGATGGACGAAGAGGATGTCGTCGAGGATGCCGAGCTCCTTCAGGAGCGCGGCGCACACCAGCCCGTCGAAGTCGGAGCGCGTCACCAGCCGGTACCGCTCGGCCACCTGCGTCGTCATGCGGAGAGTCCCTGTCCCTTTGCCACTGGAAGTACGAGTTGCGGTCGTTCTCCCGTGGTCGTCGGCAGGCGCACCGGTTTCCTGAAGGTCAGCCGTCCGCGTGCTTCTCGAGGTAGTCGATGTAGACCGGGCGCAGCGCGTCGGAGAGGCGGCCGTCGTCGTCGCGGAACGTGTCGGCGACCTGGCCGGACCAGTGGGCGACGTCGTAGTCGGCCTGGTCCTCCTCCCCGGCCGCGGCCTCCGCGGCGGGCACCATCCGCATCAGGTTCCACAGGAACTTGACGTCCAGGTGCTTCCTGGCGCGGGCGACCGCGCGGTCGTGCAGCTCCTTGGAGCTGAGGGCCTCGAGCTCGTCGCGGCGTGACATGGCCATAGCCTACGAGAGCGCGACGCCGGCGCAGACGCACTCGACGAAGCGGCCGTTGCCGAGCGGGAGGACGACGTGGCGGACCGGGCCGAGGTCGGCGCGGCGGATGGCGGTCAGCAGCGCGATCCAGGGCGAGTCGAGGACCTCGGAGACGACGCCGGGACGGGCCGCGCCGAGCGGGCGCGAGGGGCCGACGGAGGTGGCGACGACGCCGGTCAGCGTCAGCGTGGCGCCGGGCCAGTCGAGCGTGACCTCGTCGTCGGCGTCGAGGCCGATCGTGGGCGTGGCGCCGTCCAGCGGCGGCGGCTCGGGATCGGTGAGCGCGACGACGCGGGTGGGACGGCGCCCGCCCGCGACCGCGCGCCAGCGGGAGGAGCGGTGCTCGCCGCGCGTCGCCCACGCGGTGGTGGACTCCCGATACCAGCCGACGATCGCCGGGGCGGCGCGCTCAGCGGGCTCGGGCGCCGCGATCCCCATGACCTCCAGCGCGATCGCGGCCAGCTCGGCCGCAACGGCGTCGGCCTCGCCACCGGCGCGCAGGACCGCGACGACGCGCGGCGCGTACGGGTCGTACTCGTCCCACGTGTCGGGGAAGGCGCTCGCCACGCCGATGGGGTCCCAGCGCCAGAAGAGCAGCTCGCGCAGCTCCTCCTCGCCGTGGGCCTCCCACCACGCGGCGTGCTCGTCGTCGTTCAACGGCTCCTCGCTCACGGCTCCACACGCTGCCACAGCGCGGCGAGCGCCGCCGCGACGGCGGCGACGGTCACGACCGCGAGGGCGTCCTCGGCGAGCCGGCCGGCGAGCGCGGCGCCCGCCGCCATGCCCGCGCCGGCGAACGTCGTCAGCCAGGTGAAGGCCTCGACGGCGCGGTCGGGCGGGACGACGTCCTCCAGAAGCTCGAAGACCGCGACGTTGAGGACGCCGTAGCCCGCGCCCGCGAGCGCGAGCAGGACGGCGACCTCCGGCAGGCGGTCGAGCGCGAGCGTGGGCGCGACGGCGAGCGCGACGATCGCGCACCCGGCGCGGTAGCGCCACGCCGGCGGACGGTCGGCGGCGCCGCGGGCCGAGCCCGACCACAGGGAGGCGCGGATCGAGCCCAGCGCGAACGTCGCCAGCGGCAGAGCGCCGAGCGCGGCCGAGCCGGCGCGGTCGGCGACCGCGGGCGCGGCGACGTCCAGCGCCCCGAAGGCGACGCCGAGGAGCAGCTCGACGAGCACCAGGGCGCGCAGGCCGCGATGGACGGCGAGCAGGGGACGGCGCCGGGCGCGCGCGGGCGGCGGGACGGGCGCGGGCGGCGGGACGGGCGCGGGCGGCGCCGCG
>NZ_DASRZV010000018.1:0-3130 GCF_035685985.1 Baekduia sp. | reverse complement strand
AGGCCGGGATCGACGCCAACGCCTCGATGTGCTCCGGGATGCTCCGGTATCGATACGCCTCTGGCTAGAACACGCAGACCCTGATCGGGAGGTCTTAGTGAAAGCCGTACGACTGCATGAATTTCACGGCACGCCCGTCGTGGACGACGTGGCCGAGCCGACGATCACCGGGCCGCTGGACGTCATCGTCAAGATCGGCGGGGCCGGCGTGTGCAGGACCGACCTGCACATCATCGAGGGGCAGTGGGATGAGCGGATGCATACGCCGCTGCCGTACGTCCTCGGGCATGAGAATGCCGGGTGGGTGCACGAGGTCGGCTCCGCCGTGACCAACGTCGCCGTCGGCGACACCGTGATCCTGCATCCGACGCCTACCTGCGGGCTGTGCCGCGCCTGCCGCGCGGGCGACGACATGCACTGCGAGAACTCCTCGTTCCCCGGGCTGTCCACCGACGGCGGGATGGCCGAGTACCTGCTGACGTCGGCGCGGGCCTGCGTGAAGCTCGAGCCGTCAACGCAGCCGCAGGACGTCGCCGCGCTCGCCGACGCGGGGATCACCGCCTACCACGCCGTGAAGAAGGCCATCCCGCTGGCCTATCCAGGGACTACCTGCGTCGTGATCGGGGCCGGCGGGCTCGGGCATATCGGGGTTCAGTGCCTCGCGGCGCTCTCCGCGACGCGGATCATCGTCGTCGACCGGAACCCTGACGCGCTCAAGCTCGCCGAGCAGATCGGCGCCGACGTCACCGTCGTCGCCGACGGCGGGCATGTCGCCGCTGTCCAGGACCTGACCGGCGGGAATGGGGCGGACGTCGTGCTCGACTTCGTCGCCGAGCAGGGAGCCGAGATGGACGGGTGGAACATGACCGCGCCCGCCGGGTCGTACTTCGTCATCGGGTACGGCGGCACGGTGCACATCCCGACGCTCGACATCATCTCCACCGAGCGGAACGTCATCGGCAACATCGTCGGCACCTACAACGACCTGGCCGAGCTGATGGCGCTCGCGCAAAGCGGCAAGGTCACCCTGCACACCAAGACGTATCCGCTGACCGCCGCGCCGGACGCGCTCGCCGACCTGGACGCCGGCCGCGTCCGCGGCCGGGCGATTCTCGTCCCGTAGTCACGACGTGTCCGTTCGGAAGAAAGCTGAGGAGCACTGATGGCGAAGGAATTGCGCTTCGGGGCGGAGGCACGCGGCCTGCTGCTCGCGGGCGTGGACCAGCTGGCCGAGGCGGTGAAATCCACGCTCGGGCCTAAGGGCCGCAACGTCATCCTGGAGAAGATCACCGGGTCGCCGGTCGTGACCAACGACGGCGTCACGATCGCGCGCGAGATCTTCCTCAAGGACCAGTTCGAGAACATGGGCGCGCAGCTCGTCAAGGAAGCCGCGATCAAGACCAACGACGTGGTCGGCGACGGCACCACCACCGCGACCGTGCTCGCCCAGGCGATCGTGCGGGAGGGCATGCGCGCGATCGACGGCGGCGCGAACCCGGTGCTGGTCAAGCGCGGCATCGACCTCGCGGTCGGGCGGCTCGTCGAGTACCTGCAGTCGGTCGCGCACCCGGTCAGTTCCGAGGAGGACTTCCGGCGGGTCGCGGCGATCTCGGCCAACGACGACGACGCGGTGGGCGAGGTGATCGCCAAGGCGCTGCACACGGTCGGCGACGCGGGCATCGTGACCGTCGAGGACTCCCCCGCGTCCGGCATGGGGGTCGACTTCGTCGAGGGATTCCAGTTCGACAACGGCTACCTGTCGCCGTACCTGGTGACGTCGCCCGCGTCGCTCGAGGCCATCGTCGACGACCCGTACATCCTGCTGTGCAGCGAGAAGATCAGCAAGGTGCAGCAGCTCATGCCGCTGCTCGACAAGGTCATGCGGGCGCCGCGGCCGCTGGTGATCATCGCGGAGAACGTCGAGGGCACCGCGCTGTCGATGCTGGTGCACAACCACGTCAACGGCATCTTCCAGTGCGTGGCGGTGCGCGCGCCCGGGTTCGGCGACCGGCGGCTGCACAAACTGGAGGATATTGCCGCTCTCACGGGCGGCGCGGTGTACTCGCGGCACGCCGGGTTCTCCCTGGAGACGATGACCGTCGAGCAGCTCGGGCGGGCCAGGCAGGTGCGGGTGACCGCGGACAACACCGCGATCATCGGCGGCGGCGGGTCGGCCGAGGCCGTGGAGTTCCGGCTGGCGCAGCTGCGAGCGGAGCTCGAGCGGGCTACGTTCGGGATCGACGAGGACGTGCTGACCGAGCGCATCGGTGCGCTGTCCGGCCAGGTCGCCGTGATCCGCGTCGGGGCGGCCACCCCCGCGGAGCTGAAGGAACTGCGGCACCGGGTCGAAGACGCGCTGGCCGCGACGCGGGCCGCGATGGCGGAGGGGATCGTCGCGGGCGGCGGAGCGGCTCTGCTGCACGCCATGCCTTCCCTGGACGACGGCGTGGCCGGCGACTCGGACATCACCGGGGACTACAAGGTCGGCGTCGGCATCGTCCGGCACGCGCTTGCCGAACCGGCGACGCTGATCGCGTCGAACGCGGGCTTCCCGGCCGCGGACGTGATCGGGCAGACCGCGGCGCTCGGGCCCGACGACGGGTTCGACGCGCTCAGCGGGCGGCACGGGAACATGATCGCGATGGGCATCGTCGACCCGCTGCGCGTCGTCCGCTCGGCGCTGCAGAACGGCGCCTCGGTGGCCGGGCTGCTGCTCACGACCAACACGCTGGTCGCCGAGGAGCAGACGCCGTGGGGCGGCTCGCCCGCCCTGATGACCGAGTACGGGTCGCTGGACGAGGGCCTGCACCAGCCGTCGCCCGACGCGTCGACGCCGCAGTCACTGGGGCTTGGACCGTCGGTTGGTTGATACCGTCCTAGCCGCTCAGCAGGCCCTGGCGGGCGAACGCCGGGGCCTGCGGGCTCTCCTGCCCTTTCTCGGCCCTGCGTTCATCGCGGCCGTCGCCTACGTCGACCCGGGGAACTTCGCGACGAACATGGCGAGCGGCGCGCAGTTCGGCTATGCGCTGGGCTGGGTGGTGCTGACCGCGAACCTGTTCGCGATGCTCATCCAGACGCTGTCCGCGAAGCTGGGCATCGCGACCGGGCAGTCGCTGCCCGAGGTGTGCCG
>NZ_DASRZV010000017.1:0-257684 GCF_035685985.1 Baekduia sp. | reverse complement strand
CGAGGAGGCCGCCGCCGCGCGCGAGGCCGCCGGCATCGGCGGGCCGCGTCTGGACGACGCCCACGGCGACGAGGCCTTCGAGGCCGTCTACGAGGCGGGCGGCGGCGAGGCCGAGGGCTTCGAGGCCGCCGAGGACGCGCTGGTCGAGAACGCCAGCCACGGCGGCGGCCGCGCCGACCCGATCGGCGACGCGTTCACGCCGGAGGCCGAGTCCGACGAGCAGACCGCCGTCGACGCCGAGGCCGACGAGGAGCGCGTCTCCGAGCTCGACGAGGACGACACCGACCGCCGGTGATCGTCCGCCCCGACGGCGACGGCCACCTCGCGATCGGCCAGGCGTCGCACGCCTGGCTGTCGGGGCAGCTCGCCCGGGCGTGGGTGCCGCGCCCGGAGCCGTTCGAGGAGGTCTGCCTCGGGGCGCTGCAGCACGACGTCGGGATGGCCGAGTGGGACCTCGATCCCGAGCGCCATCCCGACAGCGGCCTGCCGGTCCAGTTCTACGAGCTGGACCGGCGGACGCACCTGGCGCTGTGGACCGCCGCGCCGCGCAAGGTCCTGACGCAGTCGCGCTACGCGGCGTTGTTGGTGTCCTTGCACGGGACCGGCCTCTACGAGCGCTTCCCGCCCAGGACCGACGACCCGGAGATCGCGCGCGCGGTCGAGGACTACCTGACCGGCCAGCGCGAGCTGCAGCGCGCGCTGGCGGCCGAGGTCGGCGCGACCGAGGAGGAGCTGCGGCGCAACCAGGCGCTGCTGGCGATCTGGGACGGGCTGTCGCTCGCGCTGTGCCAGGCGCGCCTGCCCTACGAGGCCGGCGGCTTCAGGCTGGCGCGGGCCGACGGCGACGCGAGCGCGAGCGCGAGCGAGTCCTACACCTTGGACCCGTGGCCGTTCGGCGACGACCGCGACCGCCTCGAGCTGCGGGTCGAGGGCCGCCGCCTCGCCGACCCGCGCGCCGACCTTCACCGCGCACCGAACCTGACCCTCCGCCTCGTCCTGCGCCCTTCGTAGTTAGGGACGCGCGCGTTCCGGCAACGCTGTCTGGACGTGACACCGCACCTCGAAGGACGCCTTCGCCCGTCACGGCGCGCGGGGGCGACGCATGACCCGCTCGACCTGCTCGACGTCGCGGTCGTCGTCTCCCGCCAGGCGCCGTGGCAGCTCGCGGCGCTCCAGGCCGCGCTGGCCGCCGACCTCTCCGAGGAGTGGTGCGGCGGCGTGCTCGTGGTCGACGACGGCGCGCCGGCCACCACCGCGCGCGCCGCCCGCGCGGCGCTCGCCGACCACCACGTCCGCGCCCGCCGCACGATCCTCACGCTGCCGCGCCGCCTCGGCACCACCGCCGCGGCCGACCTCGCGATGGCCGAGGCGACCGGCGTCCACGTCGCGCTGATCGACGCCGCCACGCGGCCGGATCCCGGCACGCTGCGCGCGCTGACGACGGCGCTGGAGGACGACCACGACGCGCTCTGGGCCGCGCCGCGGGCCGCCACCGGGCTGGCCGTCTTCCGCCGCGCCGGCTTCCTCGACCTCGGCGGCTTCGACCCCGAGCTGCGCGGCACCGCCGCCGTCACCGACCTCGCGCGCCGCGCGACGATCGAGGGCCGGCGGCTGCTGACCGTGCCCGACGCGGGCGCGCACCGCGACGGCCGCGCCGACCACGGCGCCTCGCGCCGCTTCCGCGGGCGCGGCACCCGGCCCGAGGACCGGGCCACGCCGCCGCACCGGCGCCCGTGGTCGGGCAGCGCGCTGGCGCTGTGGCTGCCGCGGGCGCGACGCGCGGTCGTCCGCGAGGACCTGGTGTAGGTCGGCGCGCCTGGGGTATGGCGTCGCCCATGGATGAGGTCCTTCCCGGCGTCCTGCACTGGACGACGTTCCACGAGGGCATCGGCCGGCCGGTGCACTCGCACTTCTACGTCGAGGGCTGCGCGCTGTTCGACCCGCGCGTGCCCGAGGACGGTGGCCTGGAGGAGATCGCCCGCCATGGGCGACCGGAGGTCGTCCTGCTCTCCAACCGCCACCACCTGCGCCACGCGACGGCCTTCGCCGAGCGCTTCGACTGCCCGATCCGCGCGCACCGCTCCGGGCTGCACGAGTTCGCCGACGGCGGGCCCGACGTCCAGCCGTTCGAGTTCGGCGACCGGGTCGCCGACGGCGTCGTGGCGCTGGAGGTCGGCGCGCTCACGCCGGAGGACACCGCGTTCCGGATCGCGGCCGGCCCGGGCGCGCTGCTGTTCGCCGACGCGCTGATCCGCGACGGCGACGGCGGGCTCGCGTTCGTCCCGGACGTCCTGATGGGCGACGACCCCGAGGCGGTCAAGCGCGGGCTGACGGCGGCGCTGACGCGCCTGCTGGACCAGGACTTCGACGCGCTGCTCTTCGCCCACGGCGCGCCGGTGGCCGACGACGGGCGCGAGCGGCTGGAGGCGTTCCTGCGCGAGAACGAGGCGCGCGCGGCGTAGGACGTCCGTCCAGGAGCCCTGGCGCTCGCGGCGTCAGGAGGCGATCACCTGGACGTGCGCACGCCACGGAAGGTCAGCGCTGCCCTCTTGGGCGCGGTCGTCGCCGTCGTCGCGGCCCTCCTCGTGCCGGGCCCGGCGGGCGCGCTGCTGACCCTGGGCGTCACGACCAAGAGCCCCAAGGACGTCGCGGCCCGCTCGGCGACGGTCAGCGCCGAGGTCACGGTCTCGGTGCTGGGCGCGTCGGTCTACTGGCAGTACGGGACGACCACCGGCTACGGCTCCACCAGCAGCGCCCTGTCGAGCTCGCTGATCGGCGTCAAGGAGACGCTGTCGCTCCCGCTCACCGGCCTGACGCCGGACACGACCTACCACGTGCGCGCCGTGGCGGCCAGCGGCCTGACGACGGCCTACGGCGCCGACGTGACGTTCAAGACGTCCAAGGCCACGTCGGGGGACGACGGCACGACGACGCCGGGGACCGCCCCCGGCGGTGGCACGACGCCGGGCACCGACGACGACAACGGCGGCTCGAACGGCTCGGGCACCGGCGACACGCCGACGTCCTCGGCGCCGACCACCACCACGCCGACGACGACGCCCACCACGACCACCACCACCTCGTCGCACACCGGCAAGACCACCGGCGACGACCGCACCCCGTCCGGCTCGGGCTCCACCACGGGCGCCGGCTCCGACGCCGGCGACGACGACGTCGACACCCCGCCGAGCACCGACCCCGCCGCCAACGTGCCGCGCGGCGAGGCCACCGCGGCGGTCACGCCGGTGCTGGGCAAGACGCTGGCCGCCGCGACCGTCCAGGGCAAGGTCACCGCGACCGGCCCCGGCGGCACGCCGGTCGACCTCAGGTCCGCCAAGGCGGTCCCGACCGGGACGGTCATCGACGCGCGCGCCGGCACCGTCGAGCTGACCACCGCGCTGGACCGCAAGGGCGCCACCCAGACCGGCCGCTTCTGGGGCGGGCGCTTCGAGGTGCGCCAGAGCGCGGCCCACCGCGGGCTCACGCGGCTCGTGCTGCGGGGCGGCGACTTCGGCGTCTGCCCGCGCGGCGGGCGCGTCGCGCGCGCCGGCGCCGTCGCCGCCAAGGTCAAGGCCAAGCCCAAGAAGAAGAAGCCGTCGCGCTCGCTGTGGGGCGCCGACGACCACGGGCGCTTCCAGACCCACGGCCGCGGCTCGGTCGCGACCGTCCGCGGCACCCGCTGGCTGACCCAGGACACCTGCTCGGGGACGCTCACGCGCGTCGCCGCCGGCGCGGTCGACGTCCACGACCTGCGCACCGGCCGCACGATCCGCGTCCGCGCGGGCCACCGATACCGCGCGCGGGTCGCGCCGTAGCGAGCGGCCGACCGTGTCCGCCCTCCCCCGGTCCGGATCGCACGCCCGCGCCGTCCTGCTGGCCGGGCTGCTGGCCGCCGCCTGCGGCCTGGGCCTCTGGGCGACGGGCGTCTCGCGGTCGCTGGAGGAGACGACGGTCGCCTGGCGCTTCCACCTGCGCCCCGCGCACGCGCCGAGCGACCTGGTGGTCGTCGGCGTCGACGACGCGACGCTGTCGGACTACGCCGGCCGGCACGGCTGGCCCTACCCGCGCTCGTGGCACGCGCAGGTGCTCGACGAGCTGCGCCGCCTCGGCGCGCGCCGGGTCGTCTACGACGTCCAGTTCACCGAGCAGACCACGCCCACGCAGGACCGCGCGCTCTTCGACGCGGTCGGCCGCTTCCCGGGCACGGTCCTGGCGACGACCGAGACCGACGGGCACGGCGGGACGAACGTCTTCGGCGGCGACGACCACGTCGCGGCGGTCGGAGCGCGGGCGGCGATGGCGTCGTTCCCGATCCTCGGCGGCGGCGAGATCGCGCGCGTGGAGCCGTCGGCCGACGGCGTGCCGACGATCGCGGTCGCCGCGGCGGAGTCGCTCGGGCATCGCGTCGACGTCCGGGCCTTCGAGCGGGGCGGCGCGTGGATCGACTACCGCGGCCCGCCCGGCACGATCCCCGAGCTGTCGTTCTCCGACGTGCGCGAGGGCCGCGTGCCGGCGTCGGCGATCCGCGGCAAGGTCGTGGTCGTCGGCATGGTGGCGCCGACCGGTCAGGACGTCCACCCGACGCCGACCGTCCACGACGAGCTGATGTCCGGCCCCGAGGTCCAGGCCAACGCGCTGTGGACCGTGCTGCACGACCTGCCGCTGCGCTCGGCGCCGGGCTGGGTCGGCGCGCTGACGATCTTGTTGATGGCCTTGGCTCCGGCCGCGGCGGCGCTGCGGCTGCGCACGCTGTCGGTGCTGACCGCGCCGGTCGCGGCGCTCGCGTTCCTGGGCGCGGCGTACCTGGCGTTCCGCGCGGGCTGGGTCGTGGCGGTCGTGCCGCCGCTGGCGGCGCTGGCGCTGAGCGCGGTCGGGACCGTCACCGCGTCGTACCTGACCGAGCGCCGCGAGCGCCGGCGCGTGTCGCGGCACAACGCGGTGCTCGAGCAGGCGGTGCGGGAGCGCACGGCCGAGCTGCACGAGACGCAGCTGGAGGTCGTGGCGCGCCTGGCGCGCGCGGCCGAGTGGCGCGACGAGGACACCGGCGAGCACGTCGAGCGGATCGGCCGGCTGAGCGAGCGCCTGGCGCTGGCGGCCGGCTGGTCGGCGACCGCGGCCGAGACGCTGCGCCACGCGGCGGTCCTGCACGACGTCGGCAAGATCGGCGTGCCGGACCGCGTGCTGCTCAAGCCCGGCAAGCTCGACCCCGAGGAGTGGGCGATCATGAAGACCCACGCCGAGATCGGGGCGTCGATGCTGTCGGGGTCGCCGTCGCCGCTGGTGCGGCTGGGCGAGGAGATCGCGCGCACGCACCACGAGCGCTGGGACGGCTCCGGCTACCCGCGCGGGCTGGCCGGCGAGGAGATCCCGATCGCCGGGCGGATCGTGGCGATCTGCGACGTCTTCGACGCGCTGCGGTCGCGGCGCCCGTACAAGGCGGCGTGGACGCTGGAGGACGCGCTGAACGAGATCGCCGCCCAGTCCGGACGCCACTTCGACCCCGAGCTGGTCGCGCTGTTCGTGCCGCTGGCGCGCGAGCTGGGCGACATCGCCACGCGGGACGGGGACGACGACGGCCAGCTGACGCTGGCCGCGTGAGCGCCGCGACGCCGGTTGGCCGGGCTGGTACGGCGCGGTACCATCGGGGGATGGACGAGCGCTTCGCCGAGGTCGGCAACGGGATCACCCTCTGCCACGAGACGTTCGGCGACGCCGCCGATCCCGCCGTCGTCCTGGTGATGGGGCTCGGCACGCAGATGATCGGGTGGGACACCCGCTTCTGCGAGCAGCTCGCGGGCCACGGGTTCTTCGTCGTGCGGTTCGACAACCGCGACACCGGCCGCTCGACGCGGCTGGACGGCGCCCCGGTGCCCAAGCTGCACGAGATCGCGCTGCGCCGGATCCCGCGCCCGGCCTACAAGCTGGCCGACCTGGCGCTCGACACGGTCGGGCTGATGGACGCCCTGGAGATCGAGCGCGCGCACGTCGTCGGCGTCTCGATGGGCGGCATGATCGCCCAGACCGTCGCGGCGCGGCACCCGTCGCGGGTGCGGTCGCTGACGTCGATCATGTCCAACACCGGCGCGCGCTTCAGCGGCCAGCCGGCGCTGAAGACCTACCCCGTGCTGCTGGGGTCCTCGCCCGCCGACCGCGACGGGTTCGTCGAGCGCGGGATGAAGACGTGGACGACGATCGGGTCGCCCGGCTTCGAGCGCGACGACCTCGAGCTGCGCGCGATGATCGAGCTGAGCTTCGACCGCGGCGCGTCGCCCGCCGGCACCGCCCGCCAGCTCGGCGCGATCATCGCCTCCGGGGACCGCCGCCGCGAGCTGCGCGGCGTCCAGGCCCCGACGCTGGTGATCCACGGCGAGGCCGACAAGCTCGTGGCGCCGTCCGGCGGCCGCGCGACCGCCAAGGCGATCGACGGCGCCAAGCTCATCACGATCCCCGGCATGGGCCACGACCTGCCCAAGGACGCCTGGGGCCAGATCATCGGGGCGATCGCCCAGCACGCGCACGCCGCCGACGTCGCGACCGGCGACCGGCCGGCGGTCAAGGCCGCGTAGCCCCACGGCCGCCGACGCGGCCTACACTCGTCGGGGTGAGCCTATTCCGGCGCATGGGCGGTCCCGACGACGGGTCCGAGCGGATCGGGGGCCTCTCCGGCCCCGACGAGATCCGCCACGTCAGCCGCACGTCCACGCTGGCCGTCGGCACCCTCGCCTGCCCCGCCTGCGACGCCCCGGTCTCCCCGTCCGGACGGCTGTCCCCCGCGACCGACCTGGCCTGCCCCTTCTGCGGCCACGCCGGCCGCGTGCGCGACTTCCTCACGCTCGGCGCGCCGACGCGCCCGGCGCACGTCGTCGTCCGCGTGATCTCGCCGTCGCAGCTGCGGATCGTGCCGCGCGGCGACGAAGTCTGCTAGGCCTCCGCGCCGATCTCGCCCTCCCGACGGAGGTGGAGGAGGTGCAGCAGGCGGAAGAAGCGACGGCGCCAGCGCTCGTACACGCGCGGGCCGAAGGGCTTGGGCGACCACGGGCCGCCGTGCTCGGTCAGGAAGATCTTCTCGAGGTCGAAGGTGGCGAACGCCTCCTCCGCCGTCATCCCACGAAGCTCCTCCGGCGTCATGTCCCTCAGCCTGCGCTTGGGTTCCATGCCGGTCACCGTACGCCGATCGCGACGATCCACAACAGCGACTGACCAGTCGTGACGACGGCCAGCGTGGCGAACAGGCGGGTCAGCCGGTGCGCGAGCCGCTGGTTGCGGAGCTGCTGCTCTTGATAGAGCAAGCCGACCGTTGCGAGCCAGTTGAGGGTTCCGGTCTCGGCCTGCTCGGCCGCCAGGCTGCGCAGGTCCGGGTCGACGTCGCCCGCCTGCGCGCGACCGGCGCGATGTCCGGTCCGGCTCGCCGCGAGCGTCATGGAAGGCATGACCACCATCACCGTCCTCGGCGACCGCAACCCCGACTGGATCACCCACCGCGCGCTCGACGCGACGCTGGCCCTGCTGCCCGAAGGGATCGACGCGCGATGGGCGCCGACCGACACGCCGCTCGACGACCTCGGCGACGGGCTGTGGATCGCGCCCGGCAGTCCGTACCGCGACGACGACGCCGTGATGGCGGCGATCGCGCGCGCTCGCGCGGAGCGCGTGCCGCTGCTCGGCACGTGCGGCGGGTTCCAGTACATCTTGCTCGCGCTCGCGGGCCTGGACCTGGGCGACCACGGCGAGTCGACGCCGGACGCCGCCGCGCCGCTGGTCGCCCCGCTGCCGTGCCGCGTCGACGGCGAGTGGCGGCCGGTCACGCCGGTGCCCGGCACCATGCTGGCGTCGCTGCTCGGCGTCGAGCCGTTCGCGGGCCTGTTCTTCTGCGGCTACGCGCCGCGCCCGGACGCGGCCGACCGCATCGCCCGCGCCGGCGGCGTCATCGCCGCGCACGCCGACGGCGTCGGCCCGGTCGCCCTCGAGGTCCCCGACGGCGAGCCGTTCGTCATGGCGACGCTCTTCCACGTCCAGATCGGCGCGCTGGACGGCGAGCCGCTCTCGCCGGTGATCGCCGCGTTCGCGCAGGCCGCGCGGGCCCACGCCCGCGAGGCGCCGGCCGAAGCCGCCGCGTCCTAGCCCTTGCCGCCCTTCCCCCCGCCGCCCTTGCCGCCGCCCTTCCCCCCGCCGCCCTTGCCGCCGCGCCGCCGCTGCAGCCGCTCGATCTCCCGGCCGAAGGCCTGCTCGGACTCGTCGGCCATCGCGACCGCGAAGATCGCCAGCAGCGACTCGGCGGCCAGCGGCCGCAGCCGCTCCAGCGCGTCGCGGACCTCGGGCCACCGCTCCTCCGGCGCGCCCGCCGCCTCGAACGGCTTCCAGACCTGCTCGACGAAGAGCTTCACGTACGCCCGCGCGACGCCGTCGGCGTGCTTGCGGATCGTCGCCGCCAGGTCCATCGCGACGCCGGCCGGGACGCCCAGGCGCTCCAGCTCCTTGCCCGCCGCGGTCAGCCGCGGCGTGACGTCCTCGAACGACCCGTCGCCCAACGGCCGCAACAGCCCCAACTTGACCGCGCGCTCCAGCAGCCCGACGTCGGTCGACCCCCAGCGCTCGGCCAGGTCGCCGCCGGTCAGGACCTCCGGCTGCTCCTCGGTGTAGGGCTCGGCGACCGCGCGCAGGAACCGCAGCGGCTCCTCGGAGGATCCCGGGGCGGCCTCGACCAGGCGGCGGATCGCCTCCAGGTTGAAGCCCTGCCCCTGCATCTCGCGGATCAGCTCGATCCGCGCGAGATGCTCGGGCCCGTAGTAGCCGGTGCGCCCCCGCACCTCGGGCGGCGGCAGCAGGCCACGGGACTGGTGGGCCCGGATGTTCCTCACGGTCATGCCCGTGCGCTGGGCCAGCTCATCGATGGTCAGGTCTCCATCGTCGAGAGCGCGCTCAGGTGCCTCCGTGACATCGGACACACGTCGATCCTACCGCGTTTGATGTGACATGGATCGGTGTAACATGACCCCATGGCACTTTCGCACGTCGTCGCGGCGTCGGAGCCCGCGGG
The DNA here is from genome assembly GCF_035685985.1 of Baekduia sp. GTDB lineage: Bacteria > Actinomycetota > Thermoleophilia > Solirubrobacterales > Solirubrobacteraceae > Baekduia. The sequence continues at coordinate 248,647 of NZ_DASRZV010000017.1, read as the reverse complement.
AGGAGCAGCGCTCGATCAGGTCGCCATCGCGACCGGCATGGCCGGGATCGCGACGGCGGTGCTGATGGTCGGGATCCTGGGCTATCGCAAGCATCCGGGCAAGGACACGCCCCTGCGGCGCCTCGCGCAGGTCGCCGAGCGCGCCACCGGCCTGCCCGGCTGGGCGGCGCTGCCGCTGGCCGTCGGCGGCGGCTCCCTGCTCGTCGCCCTCCTGGGCATGTACTGGGACATCTCGCTGCACATCGACCAGGGGCGCGACCCCGGCCCGCTGGCCAACCCCGCGCACTACCTGATCCTCGTCGGCCTCTACGGCGTCTTCGCCTCCGGCTGCCTCGCGCTCGCGCTGCCCGAGGAGAAGCCGGGCCCGGCCGCGATCCGCATCACGCGCGACTGGTACGTGCCCGTCGGCGGCGTGCTGACCGCGGCCTGCGGCGGCTTCGCGCTGCTCGGCTTCCCGCTGGACGACATGTGGCACCGGCTCTTCGGCCAGGACGTCACGCTCTGGGGCCCGACGCACCTGATGCTCTTCGGCGGCGCCGGCCTCACGCTCATCGGCCAGGCGATCCTGCTCGCCGAGGGCCTGCGCTACCGCGGCATCCGCGCCGACCGCCTGACCGACACCCAGCTCTTCACGTCGATCCGCCGCGTCGGCCTCATGGGCGGCCTGCTCATCGGCCTCTCGACCTTCCAGGGCGAGTTCGACTTCGGCGTCCCGCAGTTCCGCATGGTCTTCCACCCGATGCTGATCGCGCTGGCCGCCGGCCTGGCGCTGACCGCCGGGCGGATCTGGATCGGCAAGGGCGGCGCGCTGGCCACCGCGATCATGTTCCTCGTCGTCCGCGGCCTCATCGCGCTGATCGTCGGCGACGTCTTCGGCGAGTCCTCGCCGACGCTGCCGCTCTACCTCGTCGAGGCGCTGTGCGTCGAGGGCGTGGCGCTGGCCGTCGGCCGCGACCGCCCGCTCACGCTGGGCGTCGTCGGCGGCCTGCTCTGCGGCACGGTCGGCTTCGCGGCCGAGTGGGTCTGGGTCAAGGAGATGTTCCCGCTGCCCTGGAACGACGGCATCATGCCCGAGGCCCTGATCTGCGCCGCGATCGCGGGCACCGCGGGCGGCGTGCTCGGCGGCCTGCTCGGCGCCGGCCTGCGCTTCCAGCTGCCCTCGCGGGCGGTCGCCCGCACCGCGGCGATCGCCGCCTTCGCCGCGATCGCGGGCCTCACCGCCAACGGCCTCGTCACGTCGCAGCCCGACGGCCAGACCGCGACCGTCCGCCTCCAGGACGACGGCGGGGATCCCGCCCATCGGCACGTCGTCGGCACCGTCACGCTCAACCCGCGCGACACCGCCGACAAGGCGGCCTGGGTCACGGTCACCTCGTGGCAGAACGGCGGCATGAAGGTCGACCGCCTGCAGCGCGTCGGCGAGGGCGTCTACAGGTTCCGCGTCCCGGCGCCGGTCTACGGCGACTGGAAGACCGTCCTGCGCGTGCAGAACGGGCGCTCGGTGATGGGCGTGCCGATCTACATGCCCGAGGACTCCGCGATCCCGGGCGCCAAGCTGGTCCCGGCCACGCCGGAGTTCACCCGCGCGTTCGTCGCCGACCACCGGCTCCTACAGCGCGAGCGCAAGGACGACATCCCCGGCTGGCTGTGGACCGCCGCCTGCCTGGTCGTGCTCGCCCTCGCGATCGTCTTCATGACGTCGCTGGCGTGGGGCGTGGCCCGCGTGGCGCGCACCGGCTCCGACGGCGACGGCACCGCCCCGCCCGCCGAGCCCGCGCGCAAGGGCGATGAGCGCGCGGCGCGCTTCCGCCGCGGCGGCCGCATCGCCAGCGCCCCGGGGACCTGATCGCGCTCCCCTGACCTGAAATGGGGTAGAAGGGGGAGGTCATGAGCAGTCCCGCCGGACCGTCGGCTCCGTCCGCCCCCTCCGCCCCGTCGACCACCGCCCGCGCCGAGGCCGCGTTCCTCGTCGCGGTGATGGCGATCGGCTCGGTCGTCATGTGGGTGATCTCGCCGGTCGCCTGGCTGTGGATCGCGTCGCGGATGACCAGCTCCAGCCAGCCGTCGCTCGGCCCCTACGTGCTCGTGCTCGCCGGGATGGCGCTGACCGCGGTGGTCATCGGCAAGGGCCTGGGCAAGGTCAACCGCACGCACATGCGGCTGACCGGCCGGATCGGCGACAAGCGCGAGGCCCGCAGCTGGAACAAGTCGATGCGCGCCGAGCGCGGCCGCACCAACGACCGCGGCGTCCTGGAGCAGGTCATGGCCGTCTCGGTCAGCTGCGCGCTGGTGCTCTTCGGGATCTGGTTCTTCGCCTTCGCGGGCTCATCCCTGCCCAGCTGACGCACGCACTAGCCTTAAGGAAGTGCAACTGGCCTCCGGGGACCCCAACGTCGACCTGCGCCGGGGGCCCGACGGCAAGCCGATCGTGGTCCTCGGCTTTCCCTACGACCCGCACATCGTCGCGGTCGTCCGGCAGATCCCGCACCGGCGCTTCGACTGGGACACGCGCGAGTGGTGGGCGCCGGTCGACGACTGGGCGGCCGTCCACGTCGCCGAGGTCCTCAAGCGCTTCCCGAAGCTGACGGCGTCGACGCAGGTCGACATCTGGCTGCGCGGCGTCGGCGAGCGCTGGGTCGGACGCGTGCGCACGACGCGCTACGACGGCCAGGGCTGGTGGGTGCTCGACACCCGCGCCGGGACCGTGCCCGAGGCGTTGTTGGAGGGGTCGATCGAGGTCGACGGCATGCTGCTGGCGCCGCTGACGCGCGCCGGCGCCGAGGCGATCGACGAGGCGCGCGGCGCCAAGCTCGACGCCTCCGCGACGCGCTGCGTGCAGGCGCTGCTGGTCGGCGACGAGGCGCCGCCCGCGCGCCTCTCCGTCCTCAACAGCTCCGAGGGCGAGTCGTTCGTCCTGGAGACGCTCTGGGACCCGACGATCGGCGACGCGTTCGAGCGCCTTCCCGGCGCCGGCGACGGCGGCCGCTCGCTGCCGCTGGACCCGTGGGTCATCCACCACCTCGACGGCTTCCTGGCCACGCACGGCGTGGCGATCGACGCGCCCGCCGAGTCCGCGCTGGAGGACCTGCGCGAGGAGGCCGCCGAGGCCCAGGCGCAGATCCGCAGGTCCAAGGCCACCGAGGCCGAGCCGCTGGCCGAGGCCGCCGCGCGCCTCGGCGGCGAGCTGCAGCCGTTCCAGTGGGCGGGCGTGCGCTACGTGCTGGACGCGCGCCGCGTGTTCCTGAGCGACGAGCAGGGCCTGGGCAAGACCGTCCAGGCGCTGGCCGCGCTGGAGGCCGACGACGCCTACCCGGCGATCGTCGTCTGCCCCGCGTCGCTGAAGCTCAACTGGCTGCGCGAGGCCGGGCGCTGGCTGCCGCACCGGACCGTCGAGGTCGTCGAGGGCGGCGTCGCGGTCCCCAAGACCGGCGACATCACGATCGTCAACTACGAGGTCGTCGGCAAGCACTACGAGACGCTCGCGCGCCTGCGCCCCGCGGCGATGGTCGTCGACGAGAGCCACTACTGCAAGAACCCGCGGGCCAAGCGCACGCAGGCCGTGCGCAAGCTGGCCGAGAGCGTCACGCGCGGCGGGCTGCGCGTCGCGCTGACCGGCACGCCGGTGCTCAACCACCCCGAGGAGCTGATCTCGCAGCTGCGGATCATCGGGCGGCTGGACGAGTTCGGCAGCGGCGCGCGCTTCAGCCGCCAGTTCCAGGGCGTGCTGACCGAGGAGCGCCTGCACTGGCACCTGCGCAAGTCGTGCTTCGTGCGCCGGCTCAAGAGCGAGGTGCTGCCGCAGCTGCCGGCCAAGCGCCAGACGATCGTGCCCGTGTCGCTGGACAACGAGCGCGAGTACCGCGTCGCCGAGCGCGACGTCGTCGAGTGGCTGCGCACCCAGCCGCTGGAGCTGGGCGACCTCAACGCCAAGATCGCCGCCACGCTGCGCGCGGAGCGCCTGGCGCAGCTCGGCGCGCTGCAGCGCCTGGCCGCGCGCGGCAAGCTCAACGCGGCGCTGGCGTGGATCCACGACTTCCTGGCCTCCGGCGAGCCGCTGGTCGTCTTCGCCCGCCACCGCGAGGTCCAGGAGGCGGTGCTGGAGCGCTTCCCCGACGCGCTGCACCTCTTCGGGCGCGACTCGCTGCAGGACCGCGAGGCCTCCGTGCAGGCCTTCCAGAACCCCGACGGCCCGCAGCTGATCGTCTGCGCCACGCGCGTCGCGTCCCAGGGCATCACGCTGACGCGGGCCTCGAACGTCGCGTTCCTGGAGCTGGAGTGGACGCCCGCGCTGCACGACCAGGCCGAGGACCGCTGCCACCGCATCGGCCAGCGCGACGCGGTCACCGCCTGGTACCTGCTGGCCGCCAACACGATCGACGAGACGATGGCCACGCTCATCGAGCGCAAGCGCGGGATCATCTCCGCCGTCACCGACGGCAAGCGCATCGACGGCGAGAACGTCGTCGACGGCGTCATCCGCGCGCTGCGCGGCGAGGAGCCCTACCGGCACCTGCGGCCGGTCGCCTAGCGACCCCTACACCTGCACGCGCAGGATCTTGTCGTCGCCCGGCCGCGGGGTCCCGCGCCCGTCGGTGTTGGACGTCGTCACCCAGATCGAGCCGTCGGGCGCGCGCACGACGGTCCGGATGCGGCCGCGTCCGGTGACGATCGGCGAGAGCTTTCTGGCCGACGTGCCGTCCAGGCGCACGCGCAGGACGGCCTGGCCCCGCAGCGCGCCCATGTACAGGATGTTGCCCACGATCGCGATGCCCGACGGCGACGCCTCGTCGGTCGGCCACACCAGCTTCGGGTTGGTGTACTTGCCGCCGTGCGTCGAGCCGAAGCCCTCGACGACCGGCCAGCCGCCGTTGTCGCCGTGGTGGATCAGGTTCAGCTCGTCCCACCGGTCCTGGCCGAACTCCGACGCCCACAGGCGCCCGGCCGAGTCCCAGGCCAGGCCCTCGACGTTGCGGTGGCCGGAGGACCAGATCTGGACGTCCGAGCCGTCGGGATCCATCCGCAGGATCTTGCCGTTGCGCGAGCGCATGTCCTGCGCGAGGCCCGGCGTGCCGGTCTCCCCCACGCCGGCGTACAGCTTGCGGTCGGGCCCGAAGGCGATCCGCCCGCCGTTGTGGATGACGCCCTTGCGCAGGCCGGTCAGGATCGGGTGGATGGCGCCGCCGAGCTTGAAGCGCACGATCCGGTTGTCGCGCGCGGTCGTGTAGTAGGCGTACACCAACTTGTCGACGTCGTAGCGCGGGGAGACGGCCAGCCCGAGCAGCCCGTCCTCGCCGCCGGCGTCGTGCACGACGCCCGGGATCCTCATGACGATCTTGGCCGACCCGCCGCCGGCGGGGATCTCCACGATCCGGCCCGTGTCGCGCTCGCCGACCAGCGCGTTGCCGTCGGGCAGGAAGGCCAGCCCCCACGGCGCCGGCAGGTTCTGGGCGATGACCTCGACCGAGCCGACCGCCGCGGTCGTGCCCGGCCCCGCGGGCGCCGTCGGACGGGCCGCCGTCGTGGCGCCGCCGCCCGCCCCCTCGTCCTGGCCACAGCCCGCGACCGCCGCGATCAGCGCGACCGCCGCGGCCACCCCCGACAGGAACCTGCGCGTCATGCGCCTGGGGTTTCCGCGGGCGACGCCTCGGCCAAACGCGACAGGTCGTTGCTCAGCGAACGGTTTGGGCTAGGTTCTGGGTCATGGCCTTCTCTCGTCCCGCCCCGTTCCGCGAGGAGCTGGCACGCGCGCTCCCGGAACGACCCTTCGACATCGCGTTCTGGGACGGCAGCACGTTGCCCGCGACCAACGGCGACTCGCTGACCACGTTCCGCGTCACCTCGCCGCTCGCGCTCGCCCACGTGCTGCGCGCGCCCGGCCAGCTCGGCATCGGCCGCGCGTACGTGTCGGGCGCCCTGGACGTCGATGACATCGACGCCGCCATCGACGTGCTCGACCAGTGGAAGCCGCCGGCGCTCGACACCAAGCAGAAGCTCAAGCTCGCCGCCGCCGCGGCGCGCGCGACCGGCGTCGTCGCGCCGCCCAAGCCGCCGAAGGCCGAGCTGATCCCGCAGGGTCGCCGTCACAGCATCGAGCGCGACAAGGCCGCCGTCCGCCACCACTACGACGTCTCCAACGAGTACTTCGCGCAGTTCCTGGACCCGTCGATGACCTACTCGTGCGCGATCTTCTCGCGCGGCGCCAAGACGCTCGAGGAGGCGCAGTGGACCAAGCGCGAGCTGGTCTGCACCAAGCTCAACCTCCAGCCCGGCGAGCGCGTGCTGGACGTCGGCTGCGGCTGGGGCGCGTTCGCGATCCACGCGGCCAAGGAGCACGGCGTCCACGTCACCGGCATCACGCTGTCCGAGCCGCAGGCCGAGCTGGCGCGCCAGCGGGCGCGGGAGGCCGGCGTCGGCGACCAGGTCGACATCAAGGTGATGGACTGGCGCGAGCTGCGCGCCGAGCCGTTCGACGCGATCTCCTCGATCGGCATGGTCGAGCACGTCGGGTCGGGCAACATCGACAACTACGCCGTCGCGCTGCGGAACTTCCTCAAGCCGGGCGGCCGCCTGCTCAACCACGGCATCGGGCGCCTGCGCTGGTCCGACCCCGAGGCCGGCCCGTTCTCCGAGCGCTACGTGTTCCCCGACGGCGCCCCGCTGCACGTGTCGCGGATCCTCGCGGCGATGGAGCGCGGCGGCTTGGAGCCCACGCACGTCGAGGGCTTCCGCATGGACTACGCCGAGACGCTCAAGCACTGGGCCGACAACTTCGACGCCAACCTGCCGCGCGCGATCGAGCTGGGCGGCGAGGAGCGCGTCCGCGTCTGGCGGCTCTACCTGCGCACCGCGCGCCGTGGCTTCGAGACGGGCTTCCTGTCCGTCTTCCAGGTCCTCTGCACGCGGACGTGATGCGCTGACGTTCCCGGGCGCGGGCCGCGGCAACGGGCCGGGGCGATCGTGGCCGTCCCGGTGGTGGGGGCGGCTGCTCGTCCCGGTCCTGATCAGCATGGTGGCGTTGCTCTGGCCTGCTTCGGCCTGGCGGTGCTGCTGACCGTCACGACCTCGGTCTCGCTGCTGGACCCTGCGGGTCGTGGTGACGGTGGTGCTCGCGCCGGTGGCCGTGCGGCGGATCGTGGGCTAGCCGCCGCCGGTCAAGAACATCATCGACAGCCGCGCGCCGGCGGCGGAGCCCGCGCTCAGCTCGACGGCGTCGGCGACCGAGGCGATCGTCGGCAGCCCGAGGCCGAGGCCGGGCGAGTCGGGGCGCGGCAGCGGGCCGAAGCCGTCGTCCTCGACGACGATCCGCAGGCAGCCGTCGTCCGTCACCCGCGCGTCGACGCGGATCTCGCCCGGCGGCCGGTCGCGGTAGGCGTGCAGGACCGCGTTGGTGGCCGCCTCGCTGACGGCGAGGCGGACGTCCCCGAGGCGTCCGTCGGGCACGCCCACCTGCTGGGCGTAGTCGGTGACCTCGCTGCGCAGCCTGGCGATCTGCTCCGCGGTCGCCAGCACCGCCCAGCGTCCGGGCTGAGGCGCCATGGCGGTGGTGTGCCCGGCCACGCGCTCGTCATGCACGAGCGCACCGTCTTTCGTCACACGGACGCGCAGAACTGTGAAGTGCGCCATCGACATCCGCCGTCCAGGCGATACGGTGCCCGCGAGCGATCGCCACCCGACGCTCGACGCGATGCAGACCGACACCTCGATCGACCCCGCCGAGAGGGTGGCCGCGTGACCGCGACCGAGCGCGTCCGCTCCGCCTACGCGCGGATCGCCGACGCCGACCGGCCCGAGGTCTGGATCACGCTGCGCGCGGAGGCCGACGCGCTCGCCGACGCCGCGGCGCTCGACGCGCTGGACGACGCCGCCCGCGCGGCGCGCCCGCTGCTGGGCGCGACGGTCGCGGTGATCGACACCGTCGACGTCGCGGGCCTGCCGACCACCGCCGCGTGCCCGGCCTACGCGTCCACGCCGTCGCGGACCGCGCCCGCGGTCCAGCGCCTGGTCGACGCGGGCGCGATCGTCGTCGGCAAGACGAACCTCGACCAGTTCGCGATCGGGCTGACCGGGACGCGCTCGCCCCACGGCGCGGTGCGCGATGCCGTCCGGGACGAGCGCGCCGCCGGCGGCGCGGCGGCGGGCAGCGCGGTCGCGGTCGCGCTCGGGCTGGTGGACCTCGCGGTCGGCACCGACGCCGACGGCTCCGGCCGCGTGCCCGCCGCGTTCGGCGGCGTCGTCGCGATCAAGGCCACGCGCGGGATCGTGTCGGCGCGCGGCGCCGTGCCGGCGCTGCGCGGCCTGGACTGCGTGACGATCCTCGCGCCGGGGCTCGAGCGCGCCGCCGCGGCGATCGCGCTCATGGCCGGCCCGGATCCCGAGGACCCGCTGTCGCGCGCGTGGCCGCCCGACGCGCCCGCGGGGGCGCCGTCCGCCCCGCGCGTCGCCGTGCCCGGCGCCGAGCGGCTGCCCGCGCTGACCGACGCGGCCCGCGCCGCGTTCGCCGCGGCCGCCGCGCGCCTGGAGGACACGGGCGCGCACCTCGTCGACCTCGACCTCGCGCCGTTCCTGGAGGCCGGCCGGCTGGTCGACGACGGCGCGCTGGTGGCCGACCGCTACGCCGCCGTCGGCGAGTTCGTCGACGCGCACCCCGACGCGGTCGACCCGACGGTCGGCGCGATCGTCCGCGCGGCCGGCGACCTGACGGCCACGCAGTACCTGGCCGACGCCGAGCGGGCCGACGCGCTGAAGGCCCGCGCGCTGGACGCGCTGCGCGACGCGGGCGCCGACGCGCTCCTGCTGCCGACCACGACCGCGCAGCCGACGCTGGAGGCGGTCGCCGCCGACCCGGTCGGCACCAGCCGCCGCCTGGGCCTCTACACCACGTTCTCCAACCTGTTCGACATGGCCGCCGTCGCCGTGCCCGCGGGCCGCGCCGACGGCGCGCCGTTCGGCGTCACCGTGCTGACGACGGCCTTCGGCGACCGCGTCGCGCTCGACGTCGCCCGCCGGGTGACGACCGCCTAGCCGGGCCCGGCCCGCAGCCCGTCGAGCGCCATGTCGAGGATGCGCTCGATCTGACCCGGGTCGGCGGCGCGGATCCCGGCGATGCCCGAGACCATGCGGCCGACGTCGGAGAAGTTGGTGTCCTCGCGCGCCTCGCCGGCCTCCTGGGCGCGGCGCAGGAGCATGTCGCCCGCGGAGGTGATCGCGGTGCGGCAGGCGGCGAAGACCGGCGCGTCGGCGTCGACCGCGTTGGCCATCTCCTCCATCAACGCGCGCTTGGTCGCCGCGTAGCGGACGAACTGGCGCAGCCAGGTGACCAGCGCGTCCCACGGGTCGAGGTCGTCGAGCTGCCCGGCCTTGGCCGACATCTCCTCGACCTCGTCGACGTAGACGGCCTCCAGCAGCGCCTGGCGCGTCGGGAAGTGGCGGTACAGCGTGCCGATGCCGACCTCGGCGCGGCGCGCGATGTCCTCCAGGGACGCGGCGGTGCCGTCCTGCTCGAAGGCGTCGCCGGCGGCCCGCAGCAGCTTCTCGTAGTTGCGGCGCGCGTCGGCGCGCTTCGGGCGCTGCGCGAAGCCGGTGACCTGGCCGGGCGGGGCGATCGTGCTGTCGGACATCGGATGCATCATCCTCCTCTTGCAAATCGGAGGCACCCTCCGCTATCATCCTCCTAGAAGCGGAGGCATCCTCCGCCTAAATCGGAGGACGCCTCCAGTTTAGCGCCCTCCCGCAAGACCTCAAGGAGCACCTCTCCCCATGTCGTTCCCCACGCTCCGGCGTGCCTCCGCACGCCGGTCGGACACGCACGCGCCCAGCGGCAACCTCGTGCTGGGCCTCATCCTCGCGGCCTACCTGATGATCGTCCTCGACATCTCGGTGATCATCACCGCGCTCCCCGACATCCACTCCGCCCTGCACTTCTCCTCCGCGGGCCTGACCTGGGTCCAGAACGCCTACGCGTTGACCTTCGGCGGCCTGCTCCTCCTCGGCGCCCGCGCCGGCGACATCCTCGGTCGTCGTCGCACGTTCCTGGCGGGCATCGCGCTGTTCACGTTCGCCTCGCTGCTGGCCGGGCTGGCGCAGTCGGCGACCTGGCTGCTGACGACCCGCGCGCTGCAGGGCGTCGGCGCCGCGTTCGCGGCCCCGTCGACGCTCGCGCTGCTGACCACGACCTTCCGCGAGGGCACCGAGCGCACCCGCGCGCTGGCCTGGTACTCGGCGGTCGCGGGCGGCGGCGGCAGCGCCGGACTCGTCCTCGGCGGCATGCTGACCGACTGGGTCAGCTGGCGCTGGGGCATGTTCGTCAACGTGCCGGTCGGCCTCACGGTCATGTACCTGGCGCCGCGCCACCTGCCCGAGACCGAGCGCCGGCCCGGCGCCTTCGACCTCACCGGCGCCGTCACCTCGACGCTCGGCATGGTCGCGCTGGTCTACGGCTTCGTCCACGCCGCCTCCGACGGCTGGGGCGACGCGATCACGGTCGCGTCGTTCGCCGCGGGCGCCGTCTTGTTGGTGTCCTTCATCCTGAACGAGCTGCGCGCCGAGCAGCCGATCACGCCGCTGCGGCTGTTCGCCAGCCGCGAGCGCTCGGGCGCCTACGTCGCCCGCCTGCTCGTCGTCGGCGCGATGTTCTCCTCGTTCTTCTTCATGACCCAGTTCCTCCAGGGCGTGTTGCACTACAACCCGCTCCAGGCCGGCCTGGCGTTCCTGCCGATGACCGCGGTGATGTTCTCGATGGTCCAGGTCGTCCCGCGGCTGACCGCGCGCATCGGCTCGACGGCGGTGCTGATCGCCGGCCTGTCGATCGCGCTGACCGGCATGTTCTGGCTGAGCCGCCTCGGCGACGGCACCGCGTTCTTCCCCGGGATCGCGCTGCCGCTGGCCCTGCTGGGCACCGGCATGGGCATGGCGCTGACGCCGCTGACCGGCGCGGGCATCGCGGGCGTCGCGCCCGAGGACGCGGGCGCCGCCTCGGGCGTCGTCAACGTCGCCCAGCAGCTCGGCGGCTCGCTCGGGCTCGGGATCCTCGTGACCGTGTTCGCCTCGGCGCAGCGCGGCGCGGGCGGCGACGCGTCCCACGCGCTGGCGCAGGGCGTGGGCTCGGCGCTGACCGGCTCGGCGATCCTCCTGGCCCTCGGGCTGAGCGTCGTGCTGGTCGTCATGCGCGGCGTGCGGATCCCGGCGCTCTCCCCCGCCCGCCTGCTGGCGCGCGTCGGCGTCGGGGCGCGCTAGGGATCGCCCCAGGGCGCGGTAGCCGCACCTCCGGTCCGTGGGCTGCTTACCGGAAGGCGATCGGGCACGCGGCATCATCGGCCGCGTGCTCGACCTCCCGCCCACGACGCTCCCCGCCCAGCCGGTCGCCGAGATCGCGAGCTACGGCGCGACGACGGCCTGGGTCGACCCCCAGGCCGGGGTCGTCGTGCGGCGCGGAGGCACGTCCTCGTCCTTGAAGCTCGACCCCAAGGGGTTGCGCGACCTCGACGGCGGCCAGGCCGTCGGCGAGGGCTCGGCCGCCGGCTTCGGCGGCCTCACCGCCGCGGCCGACGGCACGTTCACCTGGCAGCGCGCGTTCCGCAACGGCTGCGCCTCCCCCCAGCGCGTCGCCCGCCGCGGCACGCTCCGGCGCTGGGGCGTGACCGTCGACCAGGCCCGTGCCCCGCTCGCCGTCCGCTACGCCGACCCGGACATCCCGGGCACGCCCGAGTCGGAGGCCTGCGAGGACGGGTAGAGCGCGACGCTACGCCCCAACCGGGTGCCAGGCCGTGCGCAGCTCGGTCAGCGCCTGGAGGCGCGCCAGCGACGAGCCGCCGTCGCCGCGCACGACGCGCTTGAGCGTCTCGCTCGCGAAGACGTCGACCTGGGCGGCCAGCTCGGCGTCGCCGGTGAGGTCGACGATCGCGTTGACGTCGCGGTGGGAGGCCAGCGCCGGGACCAGCTCGGCCTGGCGGCCGGAGATCAGGTTCACCACGCCGCCGGGGACGTCGGACACGCCGAGCACCTCGCCGAGGTCCAGGCCCGGCAGCGGGTCGTCCTGCGGCAGCGCGACGACGACCGCGTTGCCGGCGGCCAGCGGCGCGGCGATCGCCTCGACCACGCGCGCCAGCGGGTCGCGCTTGGCGCACAGCACGGCAACGACGCCGGTCGGCTCGGGCGTCGAGATCGACAGGAACGGCGCGGCGACCGGGTTGACGCCGCCGAGCACCGCGTGCAGCTTGTCGGTCCAGCCGGCGTAGTGCACCAACGCGTCGACCGCGTCGGCGACGTCGCCCTCGAACTCCCGCGCGCGGGACTCCAGCGCCTCGGCCGCGCGGTAGAGCACCTGCCCGCGGTTGTAGGCGGTCTTGCCCGCCCAGCCCGCCTGCGCCTTGCGCGCCACCTTCACCGCGTCGCGGACGTCCTTGCGCGACCCGCGCGGGTAGTTGATGCCCTCGACCTCGTCGTGGCGGCCGGACTCCGACCGCACGAACGCGCCGCCGACGTACAGCTTGTAGGTCTTGGCCACGGCCCTGCGCTGCGTGGACGCCATCGCTCACGCCTCCTTGACGTAGGGCGCCAGGCCGGCCGGCCCGCCCTCGCGGCCGAAGCCGCTCTCCTTGAACCCGCCGAACGCCGCCGTCGGGTCGAAGTGGTTGTAGGTGTTCTGCCAGACGACCCCGGCCTGGAGCTTGGAGGTCACCTGGAAGGCCTTGGACCCCTTGTCGGTCCAGATCCCCGCGGCCAGGCCGTAGGGCGAGTTGTTGGCCTTCTCGATGGCCTCCTCGTGCGTGCGGAACGTCGTGACCGCCAGCACCGGGCCGAAGATCTCCTCGCGCGAGATGCGGTGCGCGGGCGAGGCCTCGGTGAACAGCGCCGGGGCGAACCAGAAGCCGCGCTCGGGCAGGTCGCACGCGACCTGCCGCAGCCCCGCGCCCTCCTCGACACCGGCCTGCACGAGCGCGTCGATGCGCGCCAGCTGCGCGGCGCTGTTGATCGCGCCGACGTCGGTGTTCTTGTCCAGCGGGTCGCCGACGCGCAGGTGCCCCATCCGTGCCCACAGCTTCTCGATCACCTGCTCGGCCACCGACTCCTGGACCAGCAGGCGCGAGCCCGCGCAGCAGACGTGGCCCTGGTTGAAGAAGATGCCCTGGACGATGCCCTCGACCGCCTGGTCGAGCGCGGCGTCCTCGAAGACGATGTTGGCGGACTTGCCGCCCAGCTCCAGCGTCAACCCGATGCCCTGGCCCGCCAGCGCGGCCTGGATGTCGCGGCCGACCGCGGTCGAGCCGGTGAACGCGACCTTGTCGACGTCGGCGCGCACCAGCGCGGCGCCCGCGCTCCCGTCGCCCGGGACGATGTTCACGACGCCCGGCGGCAGGTCGGCCTCCTCGATGATCTCGGCCAGCAGCAGCGCGGTCAGCGGCGTCGTGTCGGCGGGCTTGAGCACCGCGGTGTTGCCGGTCGCCAGCGCCGGCGCGAGCTTCCACGCGGCCATCAGCAACGGGAAGTTCCAGGGGATGACCTGGCCGACGACGCCGCGCGGGACCACGGAGCGCCCCGGCAAGGCGTAGGCCAGCTTGTCCGCCCAGCCCGCGTAGTAGAAGAAGTGCGCCGCGGCCAGCGGGACGTCGACGTCGCGCGACTCCTTGATCGGCTTGCCGCCGTCCAACGTCTCGACGACCGCCAGCTCCCGCGCGCGCTCCTGGATCAGCCGCGCGATCCGGAAGACGTACTTGCCGCGCTCCAGCCCGGGCAGCTTCGCCCAGCCCGCCGCCGCGCTCCGCGCGGCCGCGACGGCCCGAGCGACGTCGGCCTCCGACGCCTGCGCGACCTCGGCCAGCGGCTCCTCGGTCGCCGGGTTGATCGTGGGCGCGTAGTCGTCGGCGTCGACGAACGACCCGCCGACGAACAGCCCGTAGCGGTCGCGCAGCCGGACATGGTCGGTCGACTCCGGCGCCGGCGCGTAGTCCCAGCGGATCGGCTCGCGCGAGGCGGCCGGAGCGTGGCCGTTGGTCGCCGTGCGGTCTTCGGTCGTCGCCATGCCGTCTACTCCTTCGAGAAGTCCTCGGCGCGCCCGTAGCGGCCGGTCTGGGTCTTCGCGTACTGCATCAACAGGTCGTTGAGCACCGACGACGCGCCGATGCGCAGGCGGTCCGGCGTCAGCCACTCGTCGCCCAGCGTCTCCTTGACCAGCACGAGCACGGCCAGCGCGGCCTTGGCGTTGGAGACGCCGCCCGCCGGCTTCATCCCGACCACGCGGCCGGTGCGCTGCACGTAGTCGCGGATCGCCTCCAACATCACCAAGATGGTCCCCGGCGTCGCACCGCCGCCCGGCGCCTTGCCGGTCGAGGTCTTGATGAAGTCCGCGCCCGCGTCCATCGCGAGCATCGACGCGTGGCGGACGTGGTCGTAGGACCCCAACTCGGCGGTCTCCAGGATGACCTTCAGGTGCGCGGCGCCGCAGGCGTCCTTGATCTGCTCGATCTCCGACACGACCTGCGCGTCGTCGCCGCGCAGGTAGGCGTCGCGCGAGATCACCATGTCGATCTCGTCGGCGCCGTCGGCGACGGCCTGGCGCACCTCCTCCAGGCGCGTGGCCAGCGGCGTCTGCCCGGCCGGGAAGCCCGTGGCCACCGACGCGACGTGCACGCCCGTGCCCGCCACGGCGTCGCGTGCCGCGCCGACCATCGTCGGGTAGACGCAGACCGCCGCGCACGACGGCACCTCCGGGAGTTGCGGCGCGGGCGTGACCGCCTTGGCCGCCAGCTGCCGGACCTTGCCGGGCGTGTCGGCGCCCTCGAGCGTCGTCAGGTCGAGCATCGAGATCGCCAGCAGCAGCCCCTGCTGCTTGGCGTCGCCCTTGATCGACCGCTTGCCCAGCGCGGCCACGCGCTCGGACACCCCGACGCGGTCGACGTGGGGCAGCGTCCTCATCGCCGTCATGGGAACCAGGTTAGAGCGATCCCACGCGAGGGCCTACTTGCCCTCGCGCGTGTACGGCACGCCGTCGGCCGCCGGCGGCTTGGACGCGCCGACCAGCCCGGCGACCGCGATCAGCGTCAGCAGGTAGGGCAGCGCCTGGAAGAGCGTCGCCAGCTGCGGCGAGAACTCCGGCAGCCGCTGCGCGAGCGCGCTGGAGAAGCCGAACAGGAACGTCGCCGCCAGCAGGCCGCCCGGACGCCAGCGTCCGAAGATCAGCGCGGCCAGCGCGATGAAGCCGCGGCCCGCGGTCATGTTCTGCGAGAACGAGTGCACGAAGCCGATCGACAGGAACACGCCGCCCAGCGCGGCCAGGCCGCCCGAGGCGATCACCGCCGCGTAGCGGACGCGGAAGACCCCGATGCCGACGGTCTCCGCCGCCTTCGGGTTCTCGCCCACCGACCGCAGCCGCAGGCCGGCGCGCGTGCGGAAGACGACCAGCCACACGAGCACCACGGCCAGCAGCGAGCCCCACACCAGCAGGCTGAGCTGGTCGATCGCCTGCCCGATGAACCCGAGCGAGTCCGTGTGCAGCTTGATCTCCGGCACCGCCGGCAGGTTGTCGGGCGTGCCCTGGTCGCCGTACTCCTGGACGTACAGGTAGCCCGTCAGGCCCAGCGCGACGAAGTTCAGGCCGGTGCCCGAGACGATCTGGTCGGCGCGCAGCGAGATCGCGAAGACCGCGTGGACCGCCGCCAGCGCCATGCCGGCGAGCACGCCGATGACGATGCCGCCGACCCACGAGCCGGTCTTGTCGGCGCCGTAGGCCCCGAAGAACGCGCCCATCAACATCATGCCCTCGAGCGCGAGGTTCACGACGCCGGAGCGCTCGCTGACCAGGCCGCCGAGCGCGGCGAACGTCAGCGGCGTCGCGTAGCGCAGCATCGCGGCCAGCAGCGCGCTCCAGGAGACCACGACCTCCAGGTGCGAGACGCCCGAGCGCGACGCCGCGTAGCCGCCGAGCGCGCCGAGCACCGACGCCACGATCGCGCCGCCGCCGACGCGCTTCTCGCCGCCGCGCACGGCGACGATGCCGCAGAAGATCCCGATGACCGCCAGGACGATCGACGGCACGACCGTGCGCACCTCGAAGGGCGGCAGCGTGATGAGGAACGCGATCAGGCCGAGCGCGACGCCGCCCCAGCCGATCCAGGCCGGGGGCGTGAGCTTGCCCCGCGGTCCGTCGGCCGGCGCCCGCAGCGCGTTGGCGATGCGATCCGTCGCCGGGCTGCTCATGCCCCCGCCTCCACCGGCTCGCCGGCGGCCGCCGCGCGCCGGCGCCTCGGCCGGAGCTTGTTGTAGATCATCAAGATGAGGACGTCGGCCGAGACGAACAGCACGACCAGGCCCTGGATGACCGTCGTGAGGTTCTGGGCCAGCTCGGGCTCGAAGACCTGTGGGTCGAGGTTGCGCACCGAGGTGCCGTTGACCAACGCGCCGAACAGCAGCGCGGCCAGGCAGGTGCCGATCGCCGTGTTGCGGCCCAGCAGCGCGACCGCGATGCCCAGGAACGCCAGCTGCGTGGTCTGGATGTCGTTGGTCGCCAGGTGGAACTGCCAGCCCAGGACGTCCAGCGACCCGGCCAGGCCGGCCAGCGCGCCGCACGTGCCCATGACCAACACGTAGGTCTTGCCGACCTTGATGCCGGAGTAGCGCGCGGCCTCCGGGTTGAAGCCGACCGCCCGCGCCTCGTAGCCCTTCGTGGAGCGGTTGAGCAGCACCCAGTAGACGACCGCCGCGGCGACCGCGACGAAGATGCCGATGTGCAGGCCCTGCAGCTCCGGGTCGCCCCAGAAGACGTGCAGCTTGGCGCTCGGCACGACGTCGTTGGAGATCGGCACGTCGGGCTGCGAGGAGTTCTGCAGCGGCCCGCCGAGCGAGAAGAGGTAGACGCCCAGCCAGATCGCGATCCAGTTGAGCATGATCGTCGTGATCACCTCGTTGGCGCCCGTGAACGCGCGCAGCGCGCCCGCGATCGCCGCCCACGCCGCGCCGGCGGCGGTGGCCAGCAGCATGCACAGCACGACGTGCGGCAGGTGCGGCATCCCGGCCCACGACGAGCCGCTCCACACCGCGACGATCGACCCCACGATGTACTGGCCCTGGCCGCCGATGTTGAACAGGCCGGCGCGGAACGCGTAGCCGACGGCGAGGCCGAGCAGGATCAGCGGCCCGGTGATCAGCAGCGTCTGCTGGAGGTTGACCGCGGCGGTGTCGCGGTCGGCTCCCGACGTCCACGGGAACAGCCACTGCAGGCCGGTGCCGTCGAAGATCGCCTTGTAGGTGTCGAACGGGTTGTGCCCCGTGATGAGCACGACAAGGCCGCCGACGATGAACGCGACGACGACGGTCAGGATCGGCGCGACGACCCCGCCGGCCTTCAGCGCGGTCGTGAGGCGCGAGCCGACGGTCGCGCCCTGGCCGAGGTCGTACTCGGGCTGCTGGGACGGACCCGGCCCGCCCGGCGGCGTGACGTCGCTCATGCGCGGGCGGCCCCGCTGCCGGTCATCATCAGGCCCAGCTCCTCATCGGACGCCGTCGGCGGCAGCTCGCCGACGATGCGCCCGTCGTAGATCACGAGGAGCCGGTCCGCGAGCGCGCGGACCTCGTCCAGCTCCAACGAGAACAGCAGGATCGCGCGGCCCGCGTCGCGCTCGGCGAGCAGGCGCTTGTGCACGAACTCGATCGCGCCGACGTCCAGGCCGCGCGTGGGCTGCGCGGCGATCAAGGCCTCCGGGTTGCCGGAGATCTCGCGCGCGATGACGACCTTCTGCTGGTTGCCGCCGCTCAGCGAGCGCGCGGGCGTCGACGGCCCGCCGCCGCGCACGTCGAACTCCCTCAGGAGCTGGTGCGCGGCCCCGACGATCCGCTTCGGGTTCAGGAGGCCGAAGCGGGTGTCGCGGCGGTAGTCGTTGAGCGCCAGGTTCTCGGCCAGCGAGAAGTCGAGCACGAGGCCGCGCGCGTGGCGGTCCTCGGCGATGTGGCCGACGCCGGCCTCGCGGGCCTCGCGCGGCGTGCAGTTGGTGATGTCCTGGCCCTTGAGGCGGACGCGGCCGGAGTCGACGCCGCGCAGGCCGCTGATCGCGTCGATCAGCTCGGACTGCCCGTTGCCGTCGATGCCCGCGACCGCGACGATCTCGCCCGGCCGCACGGCCAGCGACACGCCGTCCACCGCGGGCAGGCCGCGCTCGTCGGTGACGTGCAGGTCCTCCAGCTCCAGCAGCGGCGCCTGGGACGGGTCGGCCTTCGACGGCTCCTTCTCGACGCGCAGGACGACGTCGCGGCCGACCATCATCCGCGCCAGCGACGCCTCGTCGGCGCCCGCGGTGTCGATCGTCCCGATCGTCTGGCCGCGCCGCAGCACGGTGACGCGGTCGGCGACCTCGAGGACCTCGTGCAGCTTGTGCGTGATGAAGACGACCGAGGTCCCGGCGTCGCGCAGCCCGCGCAGCACCTCGACCAGCTCGGCGGTCTCCTGCGCGGTGAGCACCGCGGTCGGCTCGTCGAGCACGAGGATCTTCGCGCCGCGATCCAGCGCGCGCAGGATCTCCACGCGCTGCTGCATCCCGACCGAGATGTCCGAGACGCGCGCGTCGGGGTCGACCCGCAGGCCGTACCGCTCCGACAGCTCGCGCGTGCGCCGCCGGGCGCCCGCGACGTCGAGCAGGCCGCGCTTGGCCTTGCCCTCGTTGCCGAGGACCAGGTTCTCGGCCACGGTCATGACCGGGATCAGCATGAAGTGCTGGAAGACCATGCCGATGCCGTGGTCCATCGCCTCGCGGGGCGAGCCGATCGACACGGCCTGGCCGTCGACGAGGATCTCGCCCTCGTCGGGCGTCAGCATGCCGTAGACCACGTTCATCAGCGTGGACTTGCCGGCGCCGTTCTCCCCCAGCAGGGCGTGGATCTCCCCACGCCGCAGCTGGAGGTCGACGGCGTCGTTGGCCGTCAGGGCGCCGAAGCGCTTGGTGATGCCGCGGAGCTCGAGCGCGAGGCCCGCGGCACCGGATGCGTCAGGTGGCGTCACGATGTGCGCCAGGGTACGGCGTCAGACCGGTCTTACTTGACCGTGTCCGGCGGGGTGACCGAGCCGTCCTTCAGCTTGGCCGTCTGCGCGTCGATCTCGGACTGGTACTTCGCTCCCGCCGCGCTGATCTTGCCCAGGCCCGCGCCGTCGTTGGACACGTCGAACGTCGTGTTGACGCCGCCCGTGAACTTGTCGTCCTGGACCTGCTTGACCGTGTCGAGCACCGCGACGTCGACCTTCTTGATGGCCGAGGTCAGGATGTACGAGCCGAGGTAGGCCTGGTCGGCGTCGACGCCGATGCCCTGCTTGCCCTTCTCCTTGGCGGCGTCCAGCGCGCCGAGGCCACACTGGCCGGCGACCTGGAAGACGACGCCCGAGCCCTGTGCGATCTGGTTCAGCGCGATCTCCTTGCACTTCGCCTGGTCGACGAAGTCCTGGGAGTAGGCGTTGAGCGTCTTGATCGACGGGTCGGCGGCCTTGGCGCCGGCCTGGTAGCCGGCGATGTAGTGGTCGACCGGCGGGATCTTCTGACCGCCGACCGAGGACACGACCTTGATGTTGTTGTCCTTGGCGTAGAGGCCGGCCAGGTAGCCCGCCAGGTAGCCGGACTGCTGCTCCTTGAAGAGCAGGCCCTCGACGTTCTTGGGCTTGCCCTTGAGCGTCGTCGCGTCGACGTCGATGATCGCGAACTTGGTGTTCGGGAACTTCTTGGCGACCGTGTCGACCGCGTCGGCCATCAGGAAGCCGACGCCGATGACGAGGTCGTACTTCTGCTGGGCCAGCGTGGACAGGTTGGGGACGTAGTCCGCGTTGGACTTCGACGTCAGGACCCGGCCGTCGACGCCCAGCTGGGACTGCGCGTCCTGGAGGCCCTTGTTGGCCAGGGCGTTGAACGAGCGGTCGTTGAGGCCGCCGATGTCGGTGACCAGGCCCACCTTGATCTTGGGACCGGTGGAGGCCTGGGTGGACGCGGCGGTGCTGCTGCCGGACGACGACGACTTGTTGTCGTTGTCGCTGCTGCCGCAGCCGGCCGCGAGGATGAGAACGCCGGCGGCGCCGATGGCGGCGATGGCCTGGCGGGTGGAACGTGCGCGCACTTGCGAGGATCTCCCTCTGGGGTTGAACGGGACTGCGGAGGGACAGTGCGACCGACCCTTGGCCGCCGCGAGAACTTACAGATCCGCGCGGCGGTCTGGTCGGTTGACCACACCTTCTGTGTCCGAGAAGGCCGCATTCAGCGCGGTTTCGGTGATCCGGCGGAGGTCGTCGAGGTCGCATCCGAGACGTTCGTGCGCCAATTCGTATTCCCGACCGATGGTCGTGCCGAAGTACGGTGGATCGTCTGATCCCAACGTGACCGGGACGCCGGCGTCCCGCAGACGGCCCAACGGGTGCTCCTCGTAGGAGCCGAAGACGCCGAGCACGACGTTCGAGGTCGGGCAGACCTCCAACACGATCTGACGGTGCGCGAGCTCTGACACCAGGTCCGGGTCCTCGACCGCCCTAACACCGTGAGAAATTCGCACGACGCCGGGGAGCTCCAGCGCGGCGCGGATCGACTCGGGGCCCGCGTGCTCGCCCGCGTGGACCGAGCAGCCCAGGCCCGCCTCGTGCGCGATCGCGAACGCGCGGGCGTAGTCGGAGGCCGGGAAGTTGGCCTCGTCGCCCGCCATGTTGAAGCCCACGACGTAGGGATGGTCCAGCGCCACCGTGCGCCGGGCGACGTCCTCGCAGTCGGCCACGCCGAAGTTGCGCACGATCGAGGAGATGATCCGGCCGGTGATGCCGTGGTCGCGCCGGGCGTCGTCGATGCCCTGGGCGATGCCCGCGAGGTGCTCGTCGTCGGGCAGGCCGACGTTCTTGCCGTGGTCGAGGCTGGCGATCAGCTCGACGTAGACCACGCCCTCGGCCGCGCACGCGGCCAGGTACTCGTAGGTGACGTCGCGGTAGTCGGCGCCGGTCCGGATCGCCGAGGCCGCGATGTCGTAGGACTGCAAGAAGTGCAGGAAGTCGTTCCAACGGAACGTCCCGTCGGGGTTGAACAGCCGCTCCTCGGGCAGCGCGACGCCGTTGCGGGCCGCCAGGCGGCGGATGAGGTCCGGCGTGGCGGTGCCCTCGAGGTGGACGTGCAGCTCGGCCTTGGGGACGGCGGCGACGTCGGGCTTCATCGCAGGACCTCCGCGACGACGGGGCGGGAGTCGGACCCGCCCGCCCCGGCGTCGCCCACGGCGATCGCCGCGCGCACCGCGGCCTCCGCCGCGTCGGCCGCGTCCTCGTCGCGCGCGTGGACGACCGCCAGCGGCCGGCCGCCGCGTCCGACCGCCGCGCCCGGTCCGGCGACGTCGGCCAGGCCGACCGCCGGGTCGATCGCGTCGGACTCGACCTTGCGCCCGCCGCCCAGCTCCATGACGACCAGGCCGAGCGCGCGGGTGTCGTGCGCGGTGACGATCCCTTCGGCCTCGGCGTGGACCTCGCGCACGACCGGCGCGGTCTCCAGGTGGGCGTCCGGGCGGTCCATGATGTCGCTCGGGCCGCCCAGCGCGGCGACCATCGCGCCGAAGCGCTCGGCGGCGGCGCCGGAGCGCAGCGCGGCCTCGGGGTCGGCGTCGCCCAGGCCGCCGAGGTCCAGCAGCGCGCGCGTGAGCTGGAGCGTGACGTCCATCAGCCGCGGGTCGGCGCCGTCCGGATCGGTCAGCATCGCGATCGACTCGCGGACCTCCAGCGCGTTGCCCGCGGTGCGGCCGAGCACCTGGTTCATGTCGGTCATCAGCGCGACCGTCGGCAGGCCGGCGGCGACCGCGACGTCCACGAGCGCGCGGGCCAGCGCGCGGGCGTCGTCGTAGTCGGCCATGAACGCGCCGTTGCCGTGCTTGACGTCCATCACCAGCCCGCCGAGGCCGGCGGCGAGCTTCTTGGACAGGATCGAGGAGACGATCAGCGGGATCGCCTCGACCGAGCCGGTCGCGTCGCGGATGCCGTAGAGCTTGCGGTCGGCGGGCGCGAGGTCGTCGGTCTGGCCGCCGATCGCGCAGCCGACCTCGCGGACGACCCGGGCCATCGTCGCCGCGTCCGGCGTCGCGTCGTAGCCGGGGATCGTCTCCAGCTTGTCCAGCGTGCCGCCGGTGTGGCCGAGGCCGCGGCCGGAGATCATCGGCGTCGCGCCGCCGCACGCGGCGATCAGCGGCGCGAGGATCAGCGACACCTTGTCCCCCACGCCGCCGGTCGAGTGCTTGTCGAGCACCGGGCGGTCGACGTCGGACCAGTCCAGGACCGTGCCGCTGTCGCGCATGCCGAGCGTGAACGCGGGCAGCTCGTCGGCGTCCAGGCCGCGGAAGAAGACCGCCATCGCAAACGCCGCGCACTGGGCGTCGGAGAGCGTGCCGTCGCCGATGCCGGTGGCGATGAACCGCAGCTCGTCGGCGGTGAGCGTGCCGCCGTCGCGCTTGGCGCGCAGCAGCTCCTTGACCGCGCGCATCAGGCGAGGTCCTTGACGAAGCGGCGCAGGACGCGCTGGAGCTTCTCGGCGGCGCGCGCCGCGTTCTGGAGCGTGTGCTCGTGGGTCAGCACCTCGGCGCCCAGCCCCTCCGCGAGGTTGGTGATCGCGCTGACCGCCGCGACCCGCAGGCCGCAGTGGCGGGCGACGAGCACCTCGGGCACCGTCGACATCCCGACCGCGTCGGCGCCGAGCACCTTGAACGCGCGGATCTCGGCGGGCGTCTCGAACGACGGCCCGGCGACCGCGAGGTAGACGCCCTCGTGCAGGTCGATCCCCTCGGCCTCGGCGGCGGCGTGCAGCGCCGTGCGCAGGTCGAGGTCGTAGGCGTCGCCGAGGCCGACGAAGCGCGGGCCGATCGCGTCGTCGTTGGGCCCCATCAGCGGGTTGGCGCCCATCAGGTTGATGTGGTCGTTCAAGGCCATCAACTCGCCCGGGCCGGCCTCCGGGTTCAGCGACCCGGCGGCGTTGGTCAGCACGAGCGTCTCGGCGCCGAGCGCGCGGACGGTCCGCGTCGGGACCGCGAGGTCGCTCGCGGGGATCCCCTCGTAGAGGTGGGCGCGGCCCTGCAGGACGACGACCGGCGTGCCCTCCAGCGTCCCGAGCACCAGGCGCCCGGCGTGGCCGACGACCGAGCCGACCGGGAAGCCGGGCAGGTCGGCGTAGGGGATCGCGGTCGCGTGCTCGACGCTGTCGGCCAGGCCGCCGAGGCCGGAGCCCAGGACGAGGCCCAGGCGCGGCGCGACGAACGCGTCGCCCGCGGCCTCGCGGACGGCGTCGGCGGCCGCGGTGGTCAGGGTCTTGGCGCGGGTGTCGCTCACTTCTGCGCTTCCTCCAGGTCGAACGCGTAGGGCAGCAGGTCGGCGAGCGTGACGGTCTTGCGCACGCCCTCCGGCCCGGCGAGGTGGATCGGCGTGTCGGCGTCGGCGAACTCCGACAGCCGCTGGCGGCAGCCGCCGCAGGGCACGATGAGCGCGGTGTCGCCCATCACGACGGCCTCCTCGATGCGGTGGCCGCCGGCGGTCACCAGCGCGCCGATCGCCGACGCCTCCGCGCAGTTGCCCTGCGGGTAGGCGCCGTTCTCGACGTTGGCGCCGAAGTGCAGCGCGCCGGCCTCGTCGCGCAGCGCGACGCCGACGTGGAAGTTCGAGTAGGGCGCGTAGGCGCGCTCCATCGCTCGGCGCGCGAGCGACACCATGCGGTCGGTCGCCGCGCCCCGGGCGAGCAGCAGCGCGGCGTAGCCCTGGGCGACGACGTCCTCGTCGCCCATGTCGAGGGCCGCGCGCAGCTCCGCGACCTTGCGGTGCTCGTCGGAGAGGTCGGAGCCCGCCGGGGCCACGGCCTCCAGCTCGACCCACGTGCCCAGCCCCTCGACGCGGTCGAGGTGGATGCGCACGTCCTCCCACAGCAGCAGGCGGCGGCGCTTCTCCACCACGACGACCGTGCCCAGCGACGCGTCCAGCGCGGCGGCCAGCGCGGCCGGGTCGGGCACGTCGACCAAGTGATAGGCGCTGGTCCGCGCGGTCGCGGCGTCGGCGCGCGCGTAGGCGATCAGCGTCGCGCCGTCGTCCTCCTCGCGCAGCTTCAGCCGCCCTTCGCGCGCCGCGAAGTACGTGTCCTTCTGGCGCAGCACGCCCTGGTCGACGGCCCCGTGGCCGAGCGCGGCGGCCAGCGTCGCCTCCGGGTCGCGGTCGCGGGCCTTCAGCTCGACGTTGCGTCTGGGTGCGTCCATCTCGCCGGGCCAAGCTACACGGTCCTCCGCATGGTCTACGGTTGCGCCCTAGATGGAAGGTCTCCGTGTCGTCGACCACCCCGTGATGGCCCGCGCCATCACCGAGCTGCGCGCCGCGACGACGAGCCGCAAGGCGTTTCGCGCCGCGATGGCCGACGCGTCGTCGATGCTCGCCTACGAGGCGCTGCGCGACGTGCCGACGCGCGCGGTCGAGGTCCAGACGCCGCTGGAGAAGACCACCGGGCTGCGGCCGGCGCCGGTCATGGTCGTCGCGGTGCTGCGCGCCGGGCTGGGCATGGTCGACGGCTTCCTGCGCTACGTGCCCAGCGCGTCGGTCGGCCACCTCGGCATGCGGCGCAACGAGGAGACGCTGCAGCCCGAGGACTACTACGAGTCGCTGCCCGAGGGCATCGAGACCTCGACGGTCTTCGTGGTCGACCCGATGCTCGCCACCGGCGGCAGCGCCACCGCGGCGCTGCACCGGATGCGGACCAACGGCGCGCACGACCTCCGGCTGGTGTCGCTGATCGCCGCGCCCGAGGGCGTCGAGGCGGTGCGCGCGGCCCATCCCGAGGTGCCGATCCTCACGGGCGTGCTGGACCGCGGCCTGGACGAGCGCGGCTACATCCGGCCCGGTCTGGGCGACGCCGGCGACCGCCTGTTCGGAACCGACTAGGACAGGGCATCTCCGCGCCATGAGCCCAGAGCACGAGCCCGCCGTGCCGTCGCCGCTGCCGCTCTCGGGCGGCGGGGCCGTCACGCAGCAGCTGCCCAAGGGGCGGCACGGGCTGTCGCGCGCGTTCATCGCCTCCAACCAGCGCGAGCGGCTGCTGGACGCGATCGCCAACGTCGTGGCCGAGAAGGGCTACGCGTCGACGCGCGTGGCGGACATCACCGAGTACGCCGGCGTCTCGCGCAAGACGTTCTACGAGCTGTTCAGCGACAAGGAAGACTGCTTCCTGGCCGCCTACGACGCGATCTCCGCGCTCCTGATGGACCGCATGGCCAAGGGCCTGGCGGCCGTGGCCGACGAGCCGTGGGAGCAGCAGGTCAGCGCGCTGCTGGGCGAGTTCTTGAGGTTCTTGGCCGCCGAGCCCGCGTTCGCGCGGATGTGCATCGTCGAGGTGCTGGGCTCGGGGCCGCGCGGCCTGGCCAAGCGCGACGCGACGATCGAGGCGTTCTTCCCGGTCGTCGACCAGATCCCGCGCGCGCAGGCGGGCGCCGAGAAGTACCTGTCGGAGCTGACGCCGGTGTTCGTGACCGGCGGGATCCTCGAAGTGGTCTACGCCGCGATCCGGCGCGGCGACACCGCGCGGCTGCCGGAGCTGGAGGAGGACCTGACGCGCCTGGCGTTCCGCGCGTACCTGTACCACAAGGAGTGGGAGACGATGCGGCGGGAGCCGTGAGCGACGCGCCCGAACCGCCGCCGCCCCCGCCGCCGGTCGTCGTCGCCGACGACCTGCTGGCCACCGGCCCGCGCGGGGTGGTGTTCGGGCCCGTGTCGCTGCGCGCGGGTCCGGGCGAGGTCGTCGCGCTGACCGGCCCGGGCGGCAGCGGGCGGACGTCGTTGTTGTTGGCCTTGGCCGGGCGCTACGCCCTGGCCGGCGGGACGCTGGCCGTCGCGGGCGCGACGGCGCCGCGCGAGATCCGGGGCAGGGTCGCCGTCGCGCGCGCCGACGCGCTGCTGGACCTCGACGAGCTGTGGACGGTCGGCGAGGCGGTCGCGCAGCGCGCGCTGCTGTCGGGCGGCGCGCCCGCGCGCGTCGCGGAGCCCGAGGCGGTGCCGCTGCACGCGCTGAGCGCGGTGCGGCGCGCGCTGCTGGACGTCGCGCTGGCGGCGAGCGAGCGGCGGCCGGTGCTCGTCATGGACGACGTCGACCGCGGGCTGGTGCCCGAGGACGAGGAGCGCGTGTGGCGCGCGCTGGCGGCGCTGGGCGACGTCGCGGTGATCGGCGTGACGACCGACGCCCGACCGGCGCGCGCGGCGGGCGCGACGGTGGTGTCGTTGGCCCCCGGCGCGAGCGAGGTGGCCGCGCCGTGACCGCGCTGCGCCTCGCGCTCTACGAGCTGCGGCGCTTCCGCGGCTCGCTGCGGCGCGCGGGCCTGGCGTTCCTGCTGATCGTCCCGTCGCTCTACGCGGGCGTGTACCTGTGGTCGAGCTGGAACCCCTACGGGCACCTGAAGAAGATCCCGGTCGCGGTCGTCAACGAGGACCGGCCGGTCACCGCCCAGGGCAAGTCCGTGCACGCGGGCCAGGACTTCGTCGCCCAGCTGAAGGCGTCGCGGCAGTTCGACTGGCACTTCGTCGACGCCGACCGGGCGCACAGCGGGCTGAAGTCCGGCGACTACCTGTTCACGATCACGGTGCCGGAGGACTTCTCCTCGCGGCTGTCCAGCGTGGCGTCCGGCCCCCCGGAGCGGGCGCGGCTGGACATCGAGCTGGACGACGCCAACAACTACATCGTGGGCATCATCGCCGCCACCGCGCGCAGCGAGCTGCAGTCGCAGGTCAACGCGGCGGCGCAGAGCGCGTACGTCGAGGCGACGCTCGGATCGCTGACCGAGCTGCGCTCGCAGCTCAAGGAGGCGGCCGACGGCGCGGGGCAGCTGCGCGACGGCGCCAAGGAGCTGCACACGGGAGCGCGCAAGCTGTCGTCCGGGCTGGCGACGCTGCAATCCGGCGCGGGCGACCTGACCGACGGCGCCGACCAGGTCGCGGGCGGCACGCAGGAGCTGGCCGACACCGCCGACGCCGCGTCGCGGGCGGCCGCCGACGTGCGCTCGCGCGCGAAGGCCGCGGTCGCCGCGCTGCTGGCCGCGCATCCCGACCTGGCCGACGACCCGGCGGTCAGGCGGCTGCGGTCCTCGTCGCAGGCGACCAACCAGCAGCTCGACGCCGCGGTCAAGAAGATCGACCAGCTGAACACGGGCGCCCACCAGGTCGCGAGCGGCGCCAAGAAGCTCGAGTCCGGGATCGGCGACGCGCACGACGGCGCCAAGTCGTTGTCCTCGGGCGCGAGCAGGCTCCAGTCGGGCGCCGGCACGTTGGCCACCAAGTTGCGGCAGGGCTACAAGAAGATCCCGTCGCCGAGCGCCGCGGACCGCTCGCGCGACGCCGACGTGCTCGCCAACCCGGTGACCGTCGCGACCTCCAACCTGCACCCGGCGGGCGTCTACGGGCGCGGCGTCGCGCCGTTCTTCCTGTCGATCGGACTGTGGGTCTTCGGCCTCGTGGCCTACATCCTGCTGCGGCCGGTGGGCGGCGAGGCGCTGGCCTCGACGCTGCCGTCGCGCACGGTGGCGGTCGGCGCGTGGCTGCCGGCGGCGCTGGTCGGCGCCGGCGCGGCGACCGTCATGTTCGGGGTCCTGGAGGCGCTGCTGGGGCTGCACGCCGACCGGCCGCTGCTGTTGTTGGGGTTGCTGTGGCTGACCGTGCTCGCGTTCACCGCGATCGTGCACGCGCTGCGGCTGGCGCTCGGCGCGGTCGGCGAGGTGGTGGTGTTGATCCTGCTGGTGCTCCAGCTCGGCGGCGCGGGCGGCCTGTACCCGCTGCAGATCGCGCCCGGCTTCTTCGACGTCATCCACCCGATCCTGCCGATGACCTACACCATCGACGCCTTCCGCCACGCGATCTCCGGCGGCGAGCCCGGCGTCCTGACGCGCGACCTGGTCGTGACCGTCGCGTTCCTGCTCGGCGCGCTGGCCGTGGCGACGTGGGCGGTCTCGCGCCAACGGGTGTGGACGATCGGGCGCCTGCGGCCCGAGCTGGAGGTCTAGCGCGCCGTTCGACCCGCGCGTCGGGCTCATGCCGGCCGGCCGTATCCACGTCCAGGACCGCGTCGGCGCGCACTATCATGCGCAAGCTTCGCACACGATAAGGGTCCCTTGAGCAGAATCACGGAGGAGCAGCTGACGGTGGCCGAGATCGCCCGCCGCGCGGGCGTCGCGGTCTCGCACGTCCGGTACTACGAGCGCGCCGGGCTCCTGCCCGTGGGCGTGCGGCGGCCCGGGCGGCCGACGCGCTACCCGGCGTGCGTGGTCGAGCGCATCCGCGTGATCGGCGAGGTGCGCGAGGCCGGGCTGACGCTGGCCGAGATCCGGGAGCTGTGGGAGCTGCCGGCGCTGCGCGTCGACCGGCCCCACGACGGCTAGGCGAGGGCGTGGACCAGCGCGCCCGCGATGCCGGCGGCCACCAGCACCCCGACGACGCCGCGCCGGAGCGCCAGCAGCGCGACCGCCGCGGCGGCCAGGATCGCCGCCTGCCAGCCGTGGTCGAGCGCGAGCGCGAGCGGGACCGCCGAGCCGAGGATCGCGCCGAGCGCCGCGGGCGCGGCGCCGTCGATGAACGCGCGGACGTCGCGGTTGGCCAGCAGCCCGTGAAAGCGGTCGGCGCCGACCAGGATGAACAGGAACGACGGCGAGAACGCGACGAGCGCGGCGAGCAGCCCGGCGCCGACGCCGCCGACCGCGTAGCCGACGACCGCGATCGTCTGGACGACCGGCCCGGGCGTGACCTGGCCGAGCGCGACCGCGTTGAGAAACTGGGCGTCGGTCATCCAGTGGTGGGCGTCGACCGCGTCGCCCCGCATGAGCGGGATGATCACGAAGCCGCCGCCGTAGGAGAGCGCGCCGACCTTCAGCGCGGTCCACGACAGGCCGCTGCCGAGGACCGCGGCCGCCGGCAGGACGGCGACCAGCGCGGTCCGGCGGCGCGCCGCCAGCGACACCGCGCCGCACCCGAGCAGCACGAGGACCAGCCACGGGCCGATCGTCGCGGCGGCCAGCCCGCCGATGGCGACGAGCAGCAGCAGCGTCGGGCGCCGTCCTTCCTCCCCGCCGCGCCGCCAGCTCGGGCCGATGAGGTCCAGGCCCGCGCGGACCGCGACCGCCGCGACCGCGGCCCCCGCGCCGAGGCCCGCGCCCTTCAGCGCCCGCGGCGGGTCGTCGGCGAGGAAGAGCGCGGCGAGCGCCAGGATCAGGATCAGGCCGGGGACGATGAAGCAGAGGCCGCCGACCAGCGCGCCGAGGCGGCCGCGCAGGCGGTTGGCGCAGTAGATCGACAGCTGCGTCGAGGCCGGGCCGGGCAGCAGGTTGACGGCCGCGATCGCGTCCTCGAAGTCCTGGGCCGGGATCCACGCGCGCCGGTCCACGCACAGCTCGCGCAGCAGCGCGATGTGGGCCGGCGGGCCGCCGAACCCGACGCACCCGATCCGTCCCCACTCGCGGGCGATGGTCGTCAGGGGGACAGATGTTGAGGAAGTCTTCAGGCTGCGCCCATCAGGTCTTGAGCAACGCGGTCGATGATCCTTGCATGGACTCGGAGCTCACCCTCGACCAGGCACGAGAGATTCACAGCCTGCGCCTGCGCCATCCCGGCGCCGAGGTCCGCGTCCACGAGCGCCCGTGGGGCGTGCTCGTCGAGGTGCGACGCCGCGGCCACGTCGTGACGCTGGAGCGCTTCGAGTTCGGGACCGGCGCGGTCGTCCACGACGCGCCGATCCGGATGGCGGCCTGAGGCCGCCGCGACCGCCGCGGCCGCGGGGTTCGCCCTACTGCTCCAGCCGCTCGATCGCGCGGATCAGCAGCCAGGCGCAGACCTCCTGGGAGGACATGGCGAACCCGTCGCGCGGCAGCAGCGCGACGACCTCGCGCTCGAACGCCGCCGCCGTCGCCTCCCGCGGACGGTGACCGGTCGCGTCCGACAGCAGCGCGACCGCCAGCGCCGCGTCGCTGCCGCACTCCCAATGCGCGGTCAGGGTCCCCGCGGGGTCGACGACGTCGACGCTCACCGGCCCACCCGGCACGTCCCAGCCGGCGATGTACATCCGCCCCGGCTCGTCCAGCGCCGTCACGCGCGGACGGCACGCCGTCCGGCGCGCGGGCACCCTCAGCTTCACCGGCCTCTGGCACGCGCTCCGTCGTCTGGTCATGGACGCAGCTTGCGCCGCGTTCCTGAAGGGGATCGAAGGCGTGCCTGAGCGATCCCTGAGAGGCTTGTCGACGATGTCCTCCGAGCGCCCCACCCCGGCGGATGAGAGCGTGCGCCGCCGGATGTCGCGACAGGCGCGACGCGACACGGGGCCCGAGCTCGCGCTGCGGCGCGAGCTGCACCGCCGCGGGCTGCGCTACCGCGTGGCGGTCCGGCCGATCCGCGAGCTGCGCGGGTCGGCGGACATCGTGTTCTCCCGCGCGCGCGTGGCCGTCTACGTGGACGGGTGCTTCTGGCACATGTGCCCGCGGCACTCGACGATGCCCGCCAACAACGCCTGCTGGTGGCGCGCCAAGCTGGAGGGCAACCGCGACCGGGACCGCCGCACGGACGCCCTCCTGGAGGCCAACGGCTGGCACGTCGTCCGGGTCTGGGAGCACGAGGACGCGATCGAGGCGGCCGACCGCGTGGAGATCGCGGTCCGGACCGCGCTCGCGAGCGCCGGCGTCCGACGCCACCCGTAGCTTTCCGGGCCCACATGTCGCGCTTCCGTCCCTCGCCGTTCACCCTGATGGACCTCTTCGCCGGCTGCGGCGGGATGACGCGCGGCTTCGAGGACACCGGCCGGTTCCGCTCGGTCTTCGCCGTCGAGTGGGACGCCGCGGCCGCCGAGACCTACCGCCGCAACTTCGGCGACCACGTCCTGGCCGGGGACATCAAGGACGTCGAGGAGTTCCCGAGCGCCGACGTCGTCATCGGCGGCCCGCCGTGCCAGGGCTTCTCGCCGCTGAACATGGCGGGCGTGGGCCTGGAGCGGCGCGAGCTGTGGCGCGAGTACCTGCGCGCGCTGGACGAGGCGCAGCCGTCGATGTTCGTGATGGAGAACGTGCCGGAGCTGCTGCGCTCGGCCGAGTACCAGGAGTTCGCCGACGCGGCGCGCGAGCGCGGGTACGAGGTCGACGCCCGGATCCTCAACGCGGCGGACTACGGCGTGCCGCAGCGCCGTCGGCGGGCCATCGCGATCGGCAGCCGCATCGGCGCCCCGGCCTTCCCGGAGCGGACGCACTTCCCGCCGGACGCGGTCGGCCTCGGCGGCACGGCGTGGCGCACGTTCCGCGACGCGGTCGAGGGCCTGCCCCTGACGCCCGACGAGAAGAACTGGCACAACTCGCGCAACCCGCGCCCGGTCAGCCTGGAGCGCTACCGGACGATCCCGGGCGAGGGCGAGGGCCGCTTCCACCTCGCCGAGCGCCGGCCCGACATCACGCCCAACTGCTGGCTGCGCAAGAAGACCGGCTCGACCGACGTCTTCGGCCGCCTGTGGTGGGACCGTCCGGCGTTCACGATCCGGACCGAGTTCTTCAAGCCCGAGAAGGGCCGCTACCTGCACCCCAGCGAGCACCGCCCGATCACCGTGCGCGAGGCCGCCCGCTGCATGACGTTCCCCGACGACTTCGAGCTTCCCGCCGACCAGCCGATGACGACGGTCGCCAAGCAGGTCGGCAACGCGGTCCCGCCGCTGCTGGCCCAGCGCATCGCCGAGACGCTGCTCGTCCAGCTCGAGGCGGCCGACCGCGAGCTGATCGCGGCGTAGGCCCGCTCAGGCCCCGCGGGCGCGGCGCTTGCGCTCCTGGAGGGCGGCGCTCTCGCGCAGGTGGTCGCTGTGGCAGAGCGTGATCAGGTTGTCCATGTCGTGCCGCGCGGCGACGGGCACGTCGGAGAGGTCGTCGGCGATGGCGACCTTGTGGTGGACCTCGAGGTAGAAGCGCAGGTCGCCGGCGGCCTCGGCCTTGGCGCGGTCGCGGCGGCAGATCTGGCAGGTGTAGGCGTCGCGGACGAAGACGCGGTGGCGCAGGTCCTCCGGGTACATGCGCTGGGAGGCGTCGCGGCGGTCGGCGGGATCGGTCGACAGCAGCCGGTACTCGCCGGGCGCCAGCGTCGGGTCGTCGACGTGCGACAGGATCGGCCAGCCGTGCTCGTCGCGCAGCTCGCGGACGCGGCGGCTGCCCTCGGCGATCTTGGCGACGAGGTCGATCTGCTTGCGCGTGACGACCGTGCCGACGGTGGCCTCGAGGTACCTCTCGATGCGGCTGCGCGCCGACCCCGGCAGGTTGCTGATCGTGTTGGCCAGCGCCCACTGCTCGGCGCGCTCCCTGTTCGGCACGGCGCTCCGCAGGCGGTACGCGCTGTCGCCGACCTCGACGATGTCGTAGCCGTCCTCGACCCGCAGCTCGCGGACGCGGCGCGCCCACTCCTGGATGCCGCCGATCGCCTTCAGCTCCGCGCCGGTGACGACCTCGTCGACGTGCGCGAGCAGGAAGTCGCGGATCTTGACCTTGGCCCCCGCGCCCCGCGCCGCCCGCCGCTTGGGCCCGAAGAGGTCGAGCTTGACGCGCGCGAGCATCGCGGCGACCTCGTCGAGGTCCCGCGCGGCCGCGCTGCCCTGGCGCACGTCGTCGGCCAGCGCGCCGACCCGCGCCGCGATCGTGTCGAGCCGAGCAGCCGTCTCCTCCGGCGCCATGTCGGAAGCGTACAAGAACGCTCACCAAGAAAGCGACGTACCGTCCCGGAAGGACCCGGCCGCTCGGCCCCGCGTCCGCCGGCGGACGCGCCGCGACGGACGCGCCGCGCCGCCCATGTCGGTCATCTGGCCGACAGCACCGCGAACGCCAACCGGACGCCAGTACTCGCCGGAAATGATGCAAAGGCGGTCTTCGAACTGTCCGCCCGCTCTGCCACCCTCATTCATCCCGATGGACGCCGCCCAGACCGCATTGCCGATCCCTGCCGAACCGCGACGCCTGCGTCTCCGCACCGCTGGGCTGTTCGCAGGTATCGGAGGCATCGAGCTGGGATTGAGCCGGGTCGGCCACGCCACCGTCCTGCTGTGCGAGAATTTCGAACCCGCACAACGAGTCCTTGCGGAGCGTTTCCCTGAGTCCCCGCTGGTGGACGACGTCCGCGACATCGAACGCCTGCCCGAGGTCGATCTCGTTGCAGCCGGATTCCCTTGCCAGGATCTGAGTCAGGCGGGCCGCACGGCGGGTATCACGGGCGAACGCTCGGGGTTGGTCGGTGAGGTCTTCCGCCTGCTCGACAGCGCGCCGAAAGATCCTGACTGGCTTCTGCTGGAGAACGTGCCGTTCATGCTCCAGCTGGAGCGCGGCGAGGCAATGCGCTTCCTCACCAGCGAGCTGAGCCGTCGCGGGTTCTCATGGGCATACCGCATCGTGGACACCCGCGCGTTCGGTCTACCGCAACGGCGGCAACGTGTCCTGGTCCTGGCGAGCCGGACGAAGGACCCCAGGCCGGTGTTGCTGACCGAGGACCACGGCGTGGTCAATACTGAAGGAACGCCCGGAGAGGTCGCCTGTGGCTTCTACTGGACCGAGGGTGTACGAGGGCTCGGATGGGCCATCGATGCGATCCCGACATTGAAGGGCGGTTCCACCGTCGGGATCCCGTCGCCGCCCGCCATCTGGATGCCCGACGGGAGGATCGTCCTACCAGACATCCGTGACGCGGAGCGATTGCAGGGCTTCCCGTCCGGTTGGACGGCGTCGTCCGTCGACGATCCCTCGCGCAGGAACGGTCCGCGATGGAAGCTCGTCGGCAACGCGGTCAGCGTCCCGGTGGCCGAGTGGCTTGGCAGACGGCTCGTTGCTCCGACTACGGTTTATGACGAGACCGCCGACGCGCCGCTCGAGGGCGGCCACCGGTGGCCCTCGGCCGCCTGGGGCGGCCCCGACACGCGTGTTCACGGATCGCCGGTCTCCACGTGGCCGCGACACGTGCCCGCCACATCCCTGGCGGACTTTCTGGAGTACCCCACCACGCCGCTGTCGGAGCGGGCCACCGCCGGTTTCCTCCGGCGCACCCAGCAGGGCCGGCTGCGGTTTGCCGAGGGATTCATCGCGGCTCTGCGTCGGCATCACGAAAGCCTGACGGCGCAGCTGGAGACCGTATGACGACGTGGCAGGATCGGCTCGACGAGTCGGTCGTCGATCTCGATCCCAGCCAGCCAAGCACGAAACAGCTCCGCCCACTGGAGCAATGGGCCGCTGACCTCCTCCGCCTGCCCATGGGCGAGGTCTACGCCATCTATGTCTCTAAGCCCGGGAACCTCAAGAAGCAGGCCGACCAGTCGCACCGTGGGCGCGCCGCCCGCCTGCTGGTGGTCCTGCACACGGATGCCTCGTTGTTGACGTCCAGCGTGCGTAGTCTTCCGCAGCTCATCGGGTACGGACGTCTCGAAGCCGCTCTGATCGTGCATTCGAACGGCGACGGCGCCGAGGTTCTCGCAGCTGTGGAACCCGTCGGTGCGCAACGACTTCAGCCGCTCCGCACGGCATTCCCCGCGGCGGAGATCACGGCGATCCAACCGGCGTACAGCGGCCAGGCCATGTCCTCATATCTGATGAATCCGTCTATCGGTCTGCAGTTCGACCGCGGGGACGAATACGTTCCGCCGGGCACGACCGATCTGCACGTCGACGACCGCGTCCAGCGCATGGTGCGTACGGCCGTCGCTTCGCATCGCGCGGTGCTCCTCGTCGGGCCTCCCGGAACCGGGAAGACGACGCTCGTGAACAACCTCCTCGCTGAGGTGTACGAGACGCCGACGAGGTTCGGCCTGGTAGCTCCACCCTCACGCGTGGACTCGACCACCCCGGACGAAGGATGGGATACAAGAACGCTCGTCGGCGGCGAGACCGTCGATGACGAGGGGCGCCTGCGCTTTCGCCCGGGCCGGTTGCTCGATGCTCTGCGCCGCGACGCATGGCTTGTCTTGGACGAGGCCAATCGCGCCGACCTGGACCGGATCCTCGGTCCGGTGCTCACGTGGCTCACCGGCGGCTCCGTCTCACTCGGGCGGGCAAGCAACCAACTCGACGCTGCGGAGGTGTTGCTCGACTGGGACCTCGACGCCGACCACAGCTATTGCGACGGCTGGGAGCGGCTCGAGTCGGGCGTCGGCGAACCCATCCGCTTCGTCGCGAACCGCGACTGGCGCCTGCTCGGGACCTACAACGCGCTTGACGCCCAGCGGGTCTTCCGGTTCGGCCAGGCCCTCGGCCGCCGTTTCCACCGCGTACCGGTGCCGCCCATCGACGACCTGTTGTTCGCGACAGCCCTCGACAAGAGGCTGGATGACCTGCCGGCAGGGATCGACATCACGCACACCGCACGTGTCATCAACGGCCTCTACAACCTGCACCGAGTCTCCGATCTTCCTCTTGGGCCAGCGGTCTTCCTCTCGATCCCCAACTACCTGCGCGCCGGTGCGGCAGGACTCAGTGCCGAGCATGTGACCGCGCTGACCCCGGAGCTGACCGCAGAGGCTTACGTCCTGGCCGCCGGGAACGCTCTGGCGCAGTACGACGAAGACGAGTTGGCGTCCTTCGGCGCTCGGTTGATGGGGCAAGGCCTCTTTTCGTCAGAGCAATGGACCTGGGTGACGGCGACGATCGCGGTCCTGAGCTGAGCCGCGAGCCGACGGACTTTCCCCACGCCCTCGGGGACGTTCCGCCGATTCCTCGACGCGGACTTGCTGAGACCTGCGCGATGTGGACGGGCGCAGGCCAACTCTGGCGCGCCTTGGCCACCGACCATGAACAGATCGCCGAGCGCCGATGGAATGAGCGAGACGTCGAGCACCGCGCGATGCGTGTTCTCTTCGAGATGCTCGAGCCGCTGTTGCGTCGATGGCCCCGGCGGACACGCGCATGGATCGATGCGCTGCCCGCCGTAACCGCACATTCGACGGCCGTTACGGCCACACCGACGACCGGAGTCTCATGGCCGCTCACCCGGCGGGCCGGCTGGCCGCCGCAAGACTTCGTGGCCAGACATCGGCGACGCACGCCCGCGACGACCCTGGCGACCACCGTCAGGTGGTGCCTCGACGAGCTGGCGGCGCTCGCTCCTCACGCGGCCGTGGCCGAACGCCCCGAGCAGAAGGAGGCGCGCGCACGGCTTGCGGCAGCGATGGCCTTGCTGGACACGACGGCCTTGGCCGAAGTCTCCGGAGACCCTCCGGGCCATGCGGAACTACGTGCGATTCGAGCGGAAGGTTCACCCTGGAGATCGCTCGTCCCGGTGTGCGAACGGCTGCTCTGGCGCCACCGCACGCCGCTCGATCAACTGGCGATGGAATTGGTGGCGCCGGACCCGGCGCTCGGTGGACGCCTGTTCCACCTCGCGGTTCTCGGGGAGGTGCTCCACGCCTTGCGGTCGAGCGGCGCCACCGTCACCAACGTCGTACCGCTCGGCGCCGGAGCGAAGGGGCCGCACTTCCTGGTCGAGGACTACGCCCACCGGCCATGGCGACTTTGGTTCGAGAGCGCGGGATCGTGGAGCTCCGACCCACCGGAGCCATATCTGACGGCGGCGAAGGCCTTATTTCCGCACCCACAGCCGCTCGGTGCTGATCTCATGTTGGAGGGTCCCGACGGAAGGGTCCTCTTGTTCGAGTGCAAGTACTCGTCGAATCGGTCGACCGTCGCCGCCGGATACCACCAGGCGGTCTGCTATGCCGTTGAAGCGTTTGCCCGGGCAGACCACGTGACGAGCGTCGTCGTTGGTCCGACAAGCGTCATCCGGTCCGCCGAGTACACGCAGGTGGACACCGCCCTGATCGGCTTCGTCTCCCCTGACGACGTTCCATCCGTGGTCGAAGCGGCGTTGCGACAGGACGCCTTCGACGAGGCGTAACACGATCAGTTCGCCGTGACGGTATTGCACCGACAGACTCCCGCACCGGGTTTCCTCCGCGCGACGAAAGGGGCATGATCCTGTGGAGGTGGCACGTCCGAAGCCCTTCCGCACGCTGCGCGATCTGCCCGTCATCGGCCGGGCGGCCGATTGGGGCATGGGGCCACACGCGGTCTCCAGGCAGACGCGGGAGGCGGGCGCCAGGATCGCGGGGCTGAAGGCCACCGAGTCCGTCTGCCCGTACTGCGCGGTCGGGTGCGCGCAGGCGGTGTACACGCGGGAGGGCGAGCTGGTCGGGATCGAGGGCCATCCGGGCTCGCCGGTCAACCAGGGCGCGCTGTGCCCGAAGGGGTCGGCGTCGCGCCAGCTCGTGCAGCAGCCCGGCCGGCTGACGAAGGTCCTCTACCGGCGTCCGCGCGGCACCGAGTGGGAGGAGATCCCGCTGGAGCGCGCGATGGACATGATCGCCGAGCGCGTGATCGCCGCCCGCGAGGCAGGCTGGCAGACCGTCGACCCGGACACCGGCACGCGCGTCGACCGCACGCTCGGGTTCGCGCACCTCGGCGGCGCCACGCTGGACAACGAGGAGAACTACCTCATCCGCAAGTCCTTCACGGCGATGGGCGCGGTCCAGATCGAGAACCAGGCCCGCATATGACACTCCTCCACGGTCCCCGGTCTGGGGACCTCGTTCGGTCGCGGAGGGGCGACCACCTTCCTGCAGGACCT
Source organism: Baekduia sp. (assembly GCF_035685985.1). GTDB lineage: Bacteria > Actinomycetota > Thermoleophilia > Solirubrobacterales > Solirubrobacteraceae > Baekduia. Next base: position 211,068 of record NZ_DASRZV010000017.1, on the reverse strand, counting down.
CGCCAACAGCGACTGCATCCTGATCCAGGGCTCCAACTTCGCCGAGGCGCACCCGGTGGGCTTCCGCTGGGTCATGCGCGCCAAGGAGCGCGGGGCCAAGGTCATCCACGTCGACCCGCGCTTCGGGCGCACCGGCGCGTCGGCGGACACGCACGTCCCGATTCGCGCGGGGACCGACATCGCGTTCCTCGGCGGGCTCATCTCCTACATCCTGGAGACCGAGTCCTACTTCAAGGAGTACGTCCTCCACTACACGAACGCGTCGACGATCATCAACGACAAGTTCCAGGACACCGAGGACCTCGGCGGCGTCTTCTCCGGCTTCGACCCCGAGACCGGGATGTACGACCGCAGCTCGTGGATGTACGAGGGCGGCGAGATCGCCTCGGCCGCCGGCATGCGCGAGCACGCCAGCCAGGCCTTCGACGAGCACACCGGCGCCGGCCTCAACGAGGGCCCGATCCCACGCGACGAGACGCTGCAGGACCCGCGCTGCGTCTTCCAGGTCGTCAAGCGCCACTACGCGCGCTACACGCCGGAGATGGTCGCCCAGATCTGCGGCATCCCCGAGGAGCGGTTCCGCGAGGTCGCCGACGCGCTGATCGCCAACTCCGGCCGCGAGCGCACCACCGCGCTCTGCTACGCGGTCGGCTGGACCCAGCACGCCAACGGCGTCCAGATCATCCGCGCCGGCGCGATCCTCCAGCTGCTGCTCGGCAACGTCGGCCGCCCCGGCGGCGGCGTCATGGCACTGCGCGGCCACGCGACGATCCAGGGCTCGTCGGACATCCCCACGCTGTACGACCTGCTCCCCGGCTACCTCCACATGCCGCGCGCGCACGAGGAGGAGCTCACGCTCGACACCTACATCAAGACCGGCGGCGCGCGTCGCGGCTGGTGGGCGAACTTCGACAAGTACATCATCTCGCTGCTGAAGGCCTGGTTCGGCGACGCCGCCACCGCGGAGAACGACTACGGCTTCGGGCGCCTGCCGAAGATCACCGGCAACCACGCGCACTTCCCGACGATGATGCGCGCGGTCGACGGCGGCCTCGACGGGCTCTTCGTGATGGGGCAGAACCCGGCGGTCGGCTCGCAGAACGGCGGCCTGCAGCGCCGCGCGCTGCGCCACATGAAGTGGTTGGTCGTCCGCGACTTCGCCGAGATCGAGACCGCGACGTTCTGGCGCGACGCGCCCGAGGTCCAGGCCGGCGAGGTCCGCCCCGAGGACATCGAGACCGAGGTCTTCCTGATGCCCGCCGCCACGCACGTCGAGAAGGAGGGGTCCTTCACCCAGACCCAGCGGATGGTGCAGTGGCGCGACAAGGCGCTGGAGCCGCCCGGCGACGCGCGCAGCGAGCTGTGGTTCATGCACCACCTGACCAAGCGCGTGATCGACCACTACAAGAGCTCACAGGACCCCAAGGACTGGCCGATCGTCAACCTCAGCTGGCCCTACGAGGAGCACGGGCCGCTGCACGAGCCGCACGCCGAGGACGTCCTGCGCGAGATCAACGGCTATGACATGGCCAGCGGCGCGCCCGTCCCCGGCTTCGCGCAGCTCAAGGCCGACGGCTCCACCGCGTGCGGCTGCTGGATCTACGCGGGGATCATGGCCGACGGCGTCAACCAGGCCCGCCGCCGCACCGCCGGCGACACGTCCAAGCCCGGCGGCTACGTCTCGCCCGAGTGGGGCTGGGTCTGGCCGGCCAACCGCCGCCTGCTCTACAACCGCGCCTCCGCCGACCCCGAGGGCAGGCCGTGGTCGGAGCGCAAGAAGTACGTCTGGTGGGACGCGGAGGCCGAGCGGTGGACCGGCTACGACGTCCCCGACTTCCCGGTCGACAAGCGCCCCGACTACCGCCCGCCGGAGAACGGCGGCGAGGGCATGGACGCGATCGCGGGCGACGACCCCTTCATCATGATGGCCGACGGCCGCGGCTGGCTGTACTCGCCGGCGGGCCTGCTCGACGGCCCGCTGCCCACGCACTACGAGCCGGTCGAGTCGCCCGTGCCCAACCTCCTCTACCCCGCGATCGGCGCCAACCCGGTGGCGATCCGCTGGGAGCGCCCGGACAACCCCATCAACAAGACCGCGGACCCGCGCTTCCCCTGCGTCCTGACGACGTTCCGGCTGACCGAGCACCACACCGCCGGCGGCATGAGCCGCACGCTGCCGTGGCTGTCGGAGCTGCAGCCGGAGATGTTCGCCGAGATCGACCCCGTCCTGGCCGCCCAGCGCGGCATCGAGGACGGCGGCTGGCTGGTGCTGAGCACCGAGCGCGGCGAGATCGAGGCGCGCGCGAAGGTCACCGAGCGCATGCGCCCGCTGCGGATCGCCGACCGCGTCATCCACCAGGTCGCGGTGCCGTGGCACTGGGGCTACAACGGCATCAGCCTCGGCGACAGCGCCAACGACATCCTGCACCTCAGCGGCGACCCCAACGTCAACATCGAGACGACCAAGGCGCTGACCTGCGACGTGCGCGCGGGGCGGCGCTCGACGGTCGGGACCTCGCGGGTCACGCTCGCGCCGCGCGGCGACGCGCGGGTCAACCGCGACCACGCCGCCGAGCGCCCCAAGCTCGGCCCACAGCCCAAGTCCTTCGAGACGGGAGGCGACACGCAGACATGAGCACCGCCGTCCCCCACGCGCCCCGCTCCGAGATCTCCGTGCGCCGCCCCGAGGCGGAGCGCATGGGGTTCTTCACCGACACCACCGTCTGCATCGGCTGCAAGGCCTGCGAGGTCGCCTGCAAGCAGTGGAACGACCTGCCGGCCGACGGCTCGACGTTCCGCAAGGGCGGCTCCTACGACCACACCGGCGAGCTCGGCGCCGCGACGTGGCGCCACGTCCGCTTCGTCGAGCAGCTGGAGCCCTCGCCGCTGTCGGTCTCCGAGGCCCACGACCTCGACCTCGTCGCGATGGCCTCCGAGCGCGCGCCGGCCGAGGTCGACGTCGCGGCCGCCGTGGCCGACATGTCGCGCTGGATCTTCATGTCGGACGTGTGCAAGCACTGCACGAACGCCGGCTGCATGGACGCGTGCCCGACCGGCGCGTTGGTCCGCACGGAGTTCGAGACCGTGATCGTCCAGCAGGACGTGTGCAACGGCTGCGGCTATTGCGTGCCGTCGTGCCCGTTCGGCGTGATCGACCGAGATCATCAAGATGGTCGCGCCGCCAAGTGCACGCTCTGCTACGACCGCCTCCAGGACGGCCTGGAGCCCGCGTGCGCGAAGGCGTGCCCGACCGACTCGATCCAGTTCGGCCCCTACGACGAGCTGCTCGACGTCGCGGAGCGCCGCGTCGCGACCCTGCACGATCGCGGCCGGACCGACGCCTACCTCTACGGCGCGGGCGACGCGCCCGGCGAGGAGGTCGCGGGCGGCCTCGGCGCGTTCTTCCTGCTGACCGACCCGCCCGAGCGCTACGGGCTGCCGGCGCAGGCCGACTCGCCGATCCAGGAGAACGTGGTGACCGCGACGGCCGCGGCGGTCGCGGCCGGCCTGGCCGCGGCGACCGGCGTGGCGGTGGCCTTCGGCGCGGCCAAGCGCGGGTGGACGGGCGCGCGGCCCGGCGGCCTCCTGACGCTGGCGGCGGCGGCCGCGGGCGCCGTGGAGGTCGTGCGCGACCTGCGCGAGGGCGGCCGGCGCCGCGATCGCGCCCACGGCCACGCGGCGGTGCCCCGGGCCCAGGGGCGCGCCGACCAGGGCGAGACGCGCAGCGAGGGGCACCCGCGATGAGCGGCGGCCCGCGCGGCGGCGACCGCGACATGGGCGAGGGCCAGAAGGCCGCGTCGGCCGCGGGCGCCGAGGAGTCGCGGGCCGCCGAGCGCGCCCGCACCGCCGACGCGGCGGCCGCTGACGACCGCGACATGACGCCGGCGCTCGGCGTCCCGGGCCGCCCGGGCAGCTGGCGCCGCGCGGTGGCCGGCGCGGCGGTCGGCCTGCACCAGCGCGCCTGGGCGGACGCGCGGTGGTCGTTCCTCTTCCGCGACGGGTCCCGGTACGCGCGGGCGCCGCGGCCTGAGCCCGAGCGGATCGCGGAGGCCAACCGGCGCGGGCGCGGCGGCGAGCCGCCGGAGATCGTCCAGGGGCCGATGATGAAGGCGCCGGTGTGGACGTGGGAGGTGCCGCTGTACTTCTGGTTCGGCGGGATGGCGGCGGGCGCGTCGTTCGTCGCGCTGGCCTGCGACCTGGCCGGCGACGAGCGCTCGGCGCGCGTGGCGCGCAAGGTCGCGCTCGGCGCGCTGATGCCGTCGCCGCCGCTGCTCATCATGGACCTGGGCCGGTCCGAGCGCTTCTACAACATGTTGCGCATCTTCAAGCCGCGCTCCCCCATGTCGATGGGGTCGTGGTGCCTGTCGGTCTTCGGCGCGCTGGGCGCGGGCGCGGTCGGCGCCGACCTGCTGGGCCGCGATCGCGAGGCGAAGGCGCTCGGCGCGGCCAACGCGGTCGTCGGCGGGTACTTGGGGTCCTACACCGGCGTGCTGCTGGCGTCGACGGCGGTGCCGGTGTGGTCGCGCTCGAAGTGGCTGCTGGGCCCGATCTTCGTCTCGACCGCGACGCTGACCGGCGCGGCGACCGTGCGGCTGACGCTGGCCGCGCTCGGCCAGGACGAGGACCACCCCAGCCAGCGCGCGCTGCTGGTCACCGAGAGCGGCGCGATGGCGGCCGAGCTGATCCTGTCGGAGATCAACCACCATCGCCTGGGGCGGTTGGCCAACGTCCTGGAGACCGGCGCCGGCGCGCGCTGGTTCTCGGGCGCGAAGTGGCTGGCCCGGCTGGGCCTCGGCCTGCGGCTCGCGCGGCGCCGTCCGGGCGTCGGGCGCTGGGCCGACCACGTCGCCAGCGGGGCGTTCATGGGCGCCGCGCTGTGCTTCCGCTTCGCCTGGGTGCGGGCGGGCCGCTCGTCGGCGCACGACGACGAGGCCGTCGCGCTCAACCACCGCGGCCGCGCCACCCGCGCCGAGCCCGAGCACGACATGGAGGTCGTCGAGCACCGCTAGCTTCGGGTGCCGAGGACCGCGATCAGCGCGGCGATGGCCGCGTCGAGGTCGCCGTCGTCGTGCAGCGTGCGCGGGTCGATCAGCGTGCGGTCGTCGGCGACGCGGGCCAGCAGCGGCGTCGGCTCGTGGGCGCGCAGGCGCGCGGCCAGCGCGGGCGGCCCGACCGCGACCGCGGGCCCGCGCAGCTCCAGCAGCGGCAGCGCGCCGCCGCCGACGCGGCCGGTGGAGGCGACGACCTCGCCGCCGGTGGCCAGCGCGATCCGCTCGGCGCGCTCCCGGAGGACGTGGTCGGGCACGTCGAGCATCGCCAGGACCGGGATCTCGCGCCGGGCGCGCTCGGGGTCGCGGTAGAGCGCGAGCGTCGCGGCCAGCGCGGCCATCGGCAGGCGGCCGACGCGCAGCGCGCGGGCCAGCGGATGGGCACGGGCGGCGGCGACGGCCGCGCGCGTGCCGACGACCAGGCCGGCCTGCGGCCCGCCGAGCAGCTTGTCGCCGCTGAAGGTCACGAGCGCGGCGCCGGCGGCGATCGCGTCGCGGGCCGAGGGCTCGTCGGCGTGGTGCAGCAGGACGCCGGAGCCGAGGTCGTCGATGACCGGGACGCCGAGCGACGTGAGCTGGTCGATCGGCACGTCGGCGGTGAAGCCGACCGTGCGGAAGTTCGACTGGTGGACGCGCAGGACGACGTCAGCGCCGTCGGCGACCGCGCGCTCGTAGTCGGCCAGGTTGGTGCGGTTGGTCGTGCCGACCTCGACGAGCCGGGCCCCGGCCTGCGCGACGACGTCGGGGATCCGGAAGCCGCCGCCGATCTCCACGAGCTGGCCGCGGGAGACGACGATCGACCGGTCGCGCCCCGCCAGCGCGGCGGCCGCGAGCAGCACGGCGGCCGCGCCGTTGTTGACGACCAGCGCGTCCTGCGCGCCGGTCAGCTCGGCCAGCAGCGCCGCGACGTGCGCGTCGCGGGCGCCGCGGCGGCCGGAGTCCAGGTCCAGCTCGAGGTTGACGTAGCCGCGCGCGGCGTCGGCGACGGCCTCCGCCGCCGCGTCGGCGAGCGGCGCCCGACCCAAGTTGGTGTGGATGACCACGCCGGTCCCGTTGAGCACGCGCCGCAGCGACGGGCGCAGGTGCGCGCGGGCGCGCGCGACGAGGTCGGGGTCGTCGGTCGCGCCCGCGAGGATCTCGGCACGGCGACGGTCCAGGACGGCGCGCGCGGCGGCGATCGCCGCGGCGGGCGTGGTCTCGCCGTTCGGCGCGACGGCGGCGGCCAGGCGGTCGACGGCGGGCAGCGCGCGCAGGCGGTCGCGCTCGGTCACCGGGGAACCTCCGCGGCGGCGGGGCGGCGCGCGCGCAGCACGCGGCGGTCGTCGGGGAGGCGGCGCGTGACGCGCCGGGCGTCGAGGTGCTCGAGGAAGGCCTGGGCGGGCTTGCGCGAGGTCTGGAGCGCGTCGCGGACCTCGGCCAGCGACGTCGAGCCGCGCTCCTCGATCAAGGCGATGATCTTGGCGGTCACGTCGTCGGCGACGGTCGCGTCGGCGTAGAGCGGGCCGGACACGCGGACCGCGCGGCCCTCGTCGCGCAGCAGCGCCAGCGCGGCGCGGTCGTCGATCTGGGCCTCGCTCAGCAGCGCGAGGCCCGCGGCGCGGAGGCGGGCGGCGAGCGCGTCGGCGGCGGCGCGCCGCGCGGGCGACGGGGCGTCGGCCGGCGACGACGACGGCGACGCCGGAGGCGCGGCGGCGGCGGGCGCGTGCGGCTCGGGCCGTCCGTCGCGCCGCGCCGCCAGCCGCGCCAGCACGTCGGCCCGGCGCCCGTGGCGGCGCGCGGCCGCGTCGAGCACCACGCCGCCGCCGAGCGTGTCGGGCGGCGAGAGGCGCCGGACGACGATCCGGTCCCCGTCGGCGGCCATCACCGGCGCCTCCAGCCGCACCTGCCAGAGGTCGTCGCCGAGGTCGCTCAGCCGGCCCGGCGCCTCGCGCGTGCCGTGGTGGACGTGGACGCGCTCGCCGTGGCGGGCGTCGCCGCGCAGGCGCAGCGCGCAGTCGAGCACCCGGCGCTCGCCCCGCGAGCCCGGCCGCGCGACGACGTCCCCGCGCGCGACGTCGCGCGCCCGCACGCCCGCGAGGTTGACCGCGACGCGCTGGCCGGCCTCCGCCGCCTCCACGTCGACGTCGTGCACCTGCACCGACCGCACCCGCGCCGTGCGCTCGCCCGGCAGCAGGGCCACCACATCGCCCCGCGCCAGGCGCCCCGCCCACAGCGTGCCGGTCACGACCGTCCCGATCCCGGCGACGGTGAACGCGCGGTCCACGTGGAGGACCGCGGCGGCGTCGGCGCCGCCCGCCCCCGCGCGGCCCGGCAGCGCCGCCGCCACCGCGTCCAGCGCCGCCGCCACGTCGGCCACGCCCTCCCCCGTCGTCCCGCTGCACGGCACGAACGCGCTCGCGCCCGGCAGCAGCTCGCGCGCCTCCGCGACCGCCCGCGCCGGGTCGGCGACGTCGGCCTTGGTCACCGCCACCACGCCCGCCGCCACGCCGAGCGCGCCCAGCACGGTCGCGTGCTCGACGGTCTGCGGCATCACGCCGTCGTCGGCGGCGACGACCATCAGGTACAGGTCGATCCCGGTCGCGCCCGCGACCATCGTCCGCACGAAGCGCTCGTGGCCCGGCACGTCGACCACCGACAGCCGCCGGCCCGACGGCAGCGCCAGCGGCGCGTAGCCCAACACGATCGAGATGCCCCGGCGGCGCTCCTCCTCCAGGCGGTCGGTGTCGATCCCGGTCAGCGCGCGCACGAGCGCGGTCTTGCCGTGATCGATGTGCCCGGCCGTCCCGAGCGTGAGCGGCGCCGCCGACGCGGTCATGGGACGGAGCGGCGAAGGAGTCGAACCTTCCCGGCGCGGTCGAGGCGCCGCCAACGGCTTTGAAGGCCGTTCGGGGCACCGGCCCCGGGCCGCTCCACGGGAGGCCTCAGGGACCTCATCGCACGGAGATCGTGCCACGTGGGCCGTCGACCAGGCGGCCCACGACGACGCCGCCGGGGATCGCGGCCACGTCGGCGCCGGAGGGCAAGGCCATCAACAGCCCGCCCGAGGTGGTGGCGTCGGTCACCAGCCGCGCGCGCCACGGATCCACGCCGGGAGCGATCGTCGCGAAGCCCGCGGCCCACTCGGCGTTGCGGGCGCTGCCGCCGGAGACCGCGCCCGCGTCGGCCAGCAGCTCGGCCACGCCGTCGATCGCCGGGACCGCCGCCGCGTCGACCTCGGCGGCCAGCCCGCTCTCGCGCGCGAGGTTGTGCAGGTGCCCCAACAACCCGAAGCCGGTGACGTCGGTCATCCCGCGCACGCCGGCGGCGACCGCCGCGCGCGAGGCCGCGGCGTTCAGCTCCACCATGATCTCGACCGCGCGCGCCACGAGCCCGGAGCCCGCGGCCCCGCGCTTGGCCGCCGTGACGATCGCGCCGACGCCCAGCGGCTTGGTCAGCACCAACCGGTCGCCCGGCCGCCCGCCCGCGTTGGACGTGATCCGGTCCGGATGCACGGTGCCGGTCACCGCCAGCCCGTACTTCGGCTCGTCGTCCTTGATCGAGTGCCCGCCGACGACCGACGCGCCCGCCGCGCCGACCACGTCGGCGCCGCCGCGCAGGATCGCCGCCAGCACGTCGCCGCCCAGCCGCTCCAGCGGGAAGGCCACCACGTTCATCGCGGTCAGCGGCGTGCCGCCCATGGCGTACACGTCGCTCAGCGCGTTGGCGGCGGCGACCCGGCCGAAGTCATAGGGGTCGTCGACCAAGGGCGTGAAGAAGTCGATCGTCTGGACCAGCGCGAGGTCGTCGGACAGCCGGAAGACCGCGGCGTCGTCGCCGGTGGGCGTGCCGACCAGCAGCCGCGGGTCGGTGGCGACCGGGAGGTCCTTGACGATCGGGAGCACGTCGGCGGCGGGCAGCTTGCAGCCGCAGCCCGCGCCCGAGGACAGGGAGGTGAGCGGGATCGCGCTCGTGGCCATGGCCGCGAGACTACCCCCCTTCGGGCGCCAGCCACGCGGGCACGGCCGCCAGGAAGCCCACGACCACCGCCCCGATCAGGCAGACCACGCCGATCGCGTGCGCCCAGCGGGCGTCGGCGACGTTGAGCAGCCCGAAGCCCGCGACCAGCAGCGCGACCGCCACCCGTGCCGCCGACGGCGTCGGGAACGGCGGGGCCACGCGACCGGGCCTGAGCGCCGCGACGGCCCCCTCCGCGCCCGCGGGCCCGTGGTCCATCTCGCCGTGGTGGCCCAGCGTGCCGCCGAGCGTCAACCGCAACAACAACCCGAGCGCGGGGAACAGCAGGATCCCGCCGCCGACCACGGCGACGATCACCGCCACCAGCGTGTCGTGCGACGCCGCCGCCTCGCTGACCGTCAGCCCCGGCAGGAACCGCGGCTCCTGGGCCAGCGCCCAGCCGACCACGATCGCCGTGACCGCCAGCGCCGCGGTGAACCGCGCGGGCTCATAGCGGCCGGCGACGACCAGCCCGAGCGTCCCCGCGCCCGCGACCACCGAGACGATCAGCGCCGGCAGCCCGCGGCCGGACACGAGCTGGTGGTAGAGCGCGTGCGCGTCGGAGTGCAGGACGATCAGCCCGGCCAGCGCCAGCGCGCCCGCCACCAGGCCCGCGCCGATCGCCCGCCGCTGGAACGGCGCGACCAGCTCGTCGTGGCCGCGCCGGTGCGCGTCGGCGCACAGGTAGACCGCGGCCAGGTACGCGCTGAAGACGACCGCCAGCACGCCGATCAGGATCGACGTCGGGTTCAGCCACGACGTCCACAGGTTGCCGCGCGCGTTGCCGTACGGCACCCGCCCGGAGGCGATCGCGCCGACGCACGCGCCCAGCGCGAACGGCGCGAGCACCGAGGCGATCGCCGACAGCGTGTCGATGCGCACCAGCTCGCGCGGATCCGACGTCCCGCTCGACGTCGCGTAGGCCGCGCCGCGCGTGATGATCCCGAAGGCCGCGACCGACAGCGCGATCGACAGCGTCGAGGCGATCGAGCCCAGCGCGCCCGGGTACGCCGTCCAGGTCACGGTCAGCACGAAGATCAACCACACGTGGTTGGCCTCCCAGACCGGGCTCATCACGTCGTGGGCCAGCGTGCGCAGCGCGCGGGTGCGTGGGTCCGACTTCCGCGGCGCGCTGATCTGCCACAGCGCCGCGCCGAAGTCCGCGCCGCCCAGCACCACGTAGAAGATCAGGCCGGCCAGGATGAACAGCATCGGCACGGTCGACAGCGGCATGGCCTAGACCTCCTCGGCCGCCGTGGTGGTCGGCAGGCTCAGCGGCGCGCGCGCCAGCCGGCGCAGGATCCACACGACCGCGATCGCGACCAGGATGTAGACCACCCACAACGCCGCGTAGCCGACCGGGACGCCGCCCGCGCCCGTCACCGCCTGGTTGGTGCGCATGACGTGGTAGACGACCCACGGCTGGCGGCCGACCTCGGTCGTCACCCAGCCGGCGATCAGCGCCACGACCGACAGCGGGGCGGCGGCGACCAACGCCATGTAGATCCACTTGCTCTCGGGCAGCCGTCGCTTGCGGACGCGCACGATCAGCACGATCACGCCGAGGATGGCCATCAACGTGCCGATCCCCACCATCGTCTGGAACGCGAAGCGCACGACGTTGACCGGCGGCTGGTCGCGCTCGGGCACCGCGTCGAGCCCCTCGACCCGCGCGTTGAAGTTGTGGAACGACAAGAACGACAACAACCTCGGGATGCGCACGCCCCACTTGACCCGGCCGTCCTGGTACCAGCCCAGCAGGTGCTCGGGCGCGCCGCGCTCGGTCTGCCCCAGCCCCTCCAGCGCGGCGAGCTTCGTCGGCTGGTTGGCGGCGACGTCGCGGGCCGCCCAGTCGCCGACCAGCACCTGGACCGGCGAGGCGAGCACGGCGATCGTCAGCGGGACGGCGATCGCGGTCCGCTCGTAGCGCGTCCAGCGGCCGCGCAGGCGCGCGAACGCGTAGCAGCCGGCGACCACGAAGCCGGTGACGATGTAGCCCGCGATGTACATGTGCACCAACTCGTGCCACAGGTACGGGTTGGCGAACAGCGCCTTCCACGGGTGGATGTCGACCGCTTGGCCATTGACGATCCGGAAGCCGCCGGGGTGGTTCATCCAGCCGTTGACCGCGATCACCATCCACGAGCCGGTGAAGCCGGTGATGACGATCGGGATCCCGCTCAGCAGGTGCAGACGCGGCGACAGCCGGTCCCAGCCGTAGGCGTAGATCCCGATGAAGATGGCCTCCATGAAGAACGAGAAGCCCTCGATCGCGAAGCCGAGGCCGAAGACCGCGCCGAACGTCGCGGTGAAGTTCGGCCACAGGACGCCCATCTCGAAGCTCAGCACGGTGCCGGTGATCACGCCGACGGCGAACAGCGCGACCATGATCCGGCTCCAGCGGCGCGCGATCGTGCGGTAGAGCGGGTCCCCGGTCCTCATGCCCCACCACTCCATGAAGAGGACCATCGCCGGGAACGCGATGCCGAAGCACACCAGCGGGATGTGCACCGCGAACGACAGGGCCTGCATCTGCCGGGCGACCAGCAGGTGGTGCTGCTCGGTCGGCCCGAGGGCCTGAGCCATCAGCAGCGGATCCACGACGGAGGCCCCTCAGGCCCCTCGGACGGTCGTCGTCACCGACATGACCTGACTCCCGATGCCCACGGGACGGGGCCGCCCAAACGCGGGTCCGGGCGCCAATTCGCGGGTACGTCGTCGGATGCCGCATGTTCGACTGGCTGACGCAGCAGATCTCCGACCGCCCTTGGACCTATCTGCTGGTGTTCGTGGCGGCCGGCGGGGACGTCCTGGTGCCGCTGATCCCGTCCGAGACGGTGGCCGTGGAGCGGTGGCGGCGCTTCCAGCGCCGGCGCGGGCGGGCGCGTCACGCCAGGTCGAACGTCCGATCGGCGTGCAGGCGGACCGGCGCGCCGAGGAAGCCGTCGCCGGTCATCGCGGCCATGACCGCCGGGTCGTCGGTCTTGGCCGCCGCGCGCTCGCCGTCGGCGGTCAGCGCGAACAGGATGCCGTAGCTCGGAGCGCCGTCGCGGTCGTAGATCAGCGTGCAGGTCTCGGCGATCCCGTCGCCCTCGGCGGGCCGCGCGACGGCGCGCGCGGGTGGCGCGTCGACGACGGGCTCCAGCGAGGCGTAGGCCCTGCTCGGCGGCGCGTTGCCGTACAGGCCGAGCGCGTGCTTGGTCGCGTACCAGCCCAGCGCGGTGCTGAGCCCGAGCGTGCCGGCGGGCGCCGCGCGCAGCCGGCGCGCGACGGCGACGATGCCGTGCGTGGCGTAGTTGTTGCCCGGGCCGCCGAAGAACGTCAGGCCGCCGGTGCAGGTGAGCGGGCGGTCGGGGTCGTCCAGCGGCAGGCCCAGCTCGGTCGCCGCGAGCTGGACGGCGGCCGGGAAGCAGGAGTACAGGTCGATCGGGCCGAGGTCGTCCGGGCCGATTCCGGCGTGCGCGAAGAGCGCCTCGCCGCAGGCGCGGATCGCCGGCGAGCGGTGCAGCTCGGCCCGCTCGCTGACGAACCACTCGTCGGTCGCGCGGGCGCCCGCGTGCACGAACACCCAGCGGTCGCGCGGCACGCCGAGCGCCTCGGCGGTCGCGACCGACGTCAGGATGACCGCGGCGCCCTGGTCGACCTGGATGTTGGAGTTCAGCAGCTTGGTGTAGGGGAACGTGACCTGGCGGTTGGCGGCGCTCGGCGTGGCCAGCTCGTCGGCGCCGTAGGCCGTCGGCGACCACGCGGCGGGCTGGGTCGCCGCGACCGCGCTGAAGCGCGACCAGAGGCCCGCGATCGTGCGCAGGTGCGCGGCCGGCGTGGCGCCCGAGGCGGCGCGGATCGCGTTCTCGATCAAGGGATAGGCCATGATCGGCGCGATCATCCCCACGGCGCTCTCGGCCTCGGTGCTCGCGGCCCGCTCGCCCTCCAGGACCTCGTCGGCGGCGCGGTCGGGGTCGGGGGCGGGCCAGTCGGGCGCCGCGCCCTCGCGGGCCAGCCGGGCGACCGTGCTCAGCGCCTCGGCGCCGCCGACGATCGCGGCGTCCAGCGTCCCGGCCTGGATCCGCCCCGCGAGCACGTTGACCAGCAGCTGCGGGCCGTTGCCGCCCTGCAGCGAGGAGCGCAGCGTCGGGACGTCGTCGCCGATCCCGAGCAGCCGCGCGGCGCGGCGCCCCGGGTCGCCGTCCGGCCACGCGGCGGGCGGCACCGCGCCGATCGCGCCCACCCGCTCCAGCAGCGCGTCGCCGGCGGCGGCGCCCGCGTCCTCCAGCGCCGCGCGCACGGCCACGGCCATCAGCGCGGCGGGCTCGGTCGGCCCGGCGTCGCCGGGACGGCGCGTCACCTCCCCGAGGCCGACGAGGACGGGCGCGTGCGGATCGGCGGCGGCGGGCATCGCCGCGGGAGCCTATTCCGCGCGCGAGCCCGAGCCTGACGTCGATCGCGGGCGCCTCGCCGTCCATCCACCGCTCGACGTCGGCTCCTGGAGCGCCCGCAACCGCCCGGCGACCGCGATCGCGCCCGCGACGAGCAGGCCGAGCAGCGCGATCCCGCCGACGACCGGCCCCAGCGCGACCGCGCGCTCATCCCGAGGTCCTCGGCGATCAGCCGCTGCAGCGGCTGCAGCGCCGTGGTCAACACGAGGTAGGGCGTCAGCGCCAGCAGCACGAGCGCCACGGCGGCCGAGTAGCGATCGGCGAGCGGTCCGCGGAAGCTCCGCATCGGTTGGCGCTACCCGACGCCCGCGGACGGGCAACCGGCCGTCGTCGCTCAGGCCGGCGCGCGCAGCGCGAGCACCACCGTCGTCAGGTCCTCGGGCACGTCGAGGCTCAGGCCCGTCAGCTCGCGGACCCGCCGCAGGCGGTGGTCGAGCGTGTTGGGGTGGATGTGCAGCAGCTCGGCGGTGCGCTTGCGGTCGCGGCGCAGCTCGACGTAGGTCGTGACGGTCTCCAGCAGCTCGCCCTCGCCGAGCGGGGCGAGCGCCCGGCGGCGCAGGTCGGCGGCGACGCGCGGCGCGCGCGCCAGCAGGACCTCGAGCGCCAGCTCGGGCAGCGCGATCGCGCCGGTCCGCCCGGCGCGCACCGCGACGTCGAGCCCGAGCCGGACGTCGGCCAGGCTCGCGGCGAGGTCGTCCCGCGCGACGGCGGCGTCGACGACCGCGACCGCCTCCGGCGGCAGCGCGGTCCCGGGCGCGCGACCGACCGCCGCCAGGCCGACGACGCGGTCGCCCTCGGTCAGCGCAAGCGTCCCGCCGCCGCGCAGCCCGGCCGCGACGCGCGCGTGGGCCCGCGCGCCCTCGCCCGGCAGCCCGACCGCGAACACCGCGTGCTCGCCCGCGACGACGAAGCCGAGCCGCTCCGCCGTCGCGTGGTGGCCGGCGGCCGGCGGCTCGCCGGCCAGCAGCACGTCCAGCAGCGCGCGCAGCCCGCGCTCCTCCTCGGAGACCAGGTGCGAGCGCTCCTCCAGGTAGGCCTCGGCGACCGTGCCGGTGGCGCGATCGAGGTACTCCATCACCAGCTCGGCCGCTCGCGGCAGCGCGTCGCGCTCGCCGGCGGCGGCGTCCGCGTCGGCCTCGGCGACCAGGACCTTCCACGCCGCGGTCCCGCCCATGCGGTAGGCGCGCAGCAGGTCCTCCAGCGGCATGCCCTCGGTCGCGCGGTTCTTGGCCGACGCGCGGAACTCGGCGAAGCGCTCGGTCGACGGCGGCGCGCCGCCCGCGACCCAGTCCAGGCAGAGGTCCAGGTTGTCGCGGATGATGTCGAGGATCTGGCCGCGCACGACCGTGTCGGGCAGCCGCTCGTAGCCCGGGATCGCGGTGCGGAACGTCGCGAGCATGCCCTCGGCGAGCGCGGTGCGGTCGATGCGCGCGACGAGCGCCGCCAATGCGGTCGGCGTCTCCTCCATTCCGGGCATTGTGACCGGTCACAACGAGGTTGTGAACGGCCCTCTGGATTCCGGGTCGCGTGGCGGGGGAGGATCGGAGGGTCCCGCCGCTGCGCCACGAACGGCGCGCGCTGTCCCAGGAGGTCCAGTGTCCCAACGTCGTCCCCTCGTCGTGGCCGCCGCCGCGGTCGCGCTCCTCGCCGCGGCCGGTCCGGCCTCGGCCGCCACCGCGCCCAAGGTCAAGCTCGCCACGCCGAGCCAGAGCGCGCTGCTGTCCGCGGGCGCCGCGGTCGCGAGCGTCCACGCCCCCGCCAAGAGCCGCGCGAGCGTCGCGCTCTACGCCGGCGGCCGCCGCGTCAGCGGCACGCGCACCCTGTCGTTCCGCCGCGCGCTGACGCTCAAGGTCGCCGTCGGCCTCACCTCCGGCGGCGCCACGCGGCTGCGCGCGTGCGACGCCCGGACCCTCGAGCTGCGCATGACCGTCCGGCGCAACGGCCGCAAGACCGTGACGATCCGCGACCGCCGCGCCCTCAAGCTCGACACGTCCCGCTGCGCCAAGCCGGGCACCACGCCCGCGCCCGCGCCGCTGCCCTCGGCGCCGGCGCCCGCGCCGGCGGGTCCGGCGGGCGTGCCGACCGACCCCGGGGCGATCAACGGCGGGCCGGTGACGCCGCCGGTCGAGAAGGCGCCGGTCATCGACGTCTCCAAGGCCGACCACTGCGAGATCCTCGTCCCCGGCCGCTGCCTGGGCACGTGGCCGAGCGACTACTTCACCAAGGCCGACGCCGACACGCCGACCGGCCGGCGCGTGAACCTCAAGGCCGCCGCGATGCCGCGCAACGCCGGCGACGTACCGCTCGACCCCACCGACATCGACCGGTCCGAC
Organism: Baekduia sp.; assembly: GCF_035685985.1. Classification (GTDB taxonomy): domain Bacteria; phylum Actinomycetota; class Thermoleophilia; order Solirubrobacterales; family Solirubrobacteraceae; genus Baekduia. The sequence goes on along the minus strand of NZ_DASRZV010000017.1, from coordinate 195,258 downwards.
GGCTTCAGCCCGGGCCAGGAGATCCTCGTCCATGTTGATGGCATGGACAACATGGCGGCGGGCGAGAAGACCGGCATCGTGCCGGTCACCGACCTCGCGCGCACCTACGACGACGACCAGCCGGTCGTGCTGATCGACGCCGCGACCGGGCAGCGCCAGCTGATCTGGGCCGAGCTGGACGCCAACGCGACCAGCGACGACCAGCGCGACCTGGCCATCCACCCGGCCAAGAACCTGATCGAGGGCCACCGCTACATCGTCGCCCTGCGCCACCTCGAGAAGGCCGACGGCACGGCGATCCCGGCCCACGACGCGTTCCGGATCTACCGCGACGACCTGCCCTCCGACCAGGCCGAGATCGAGGCGCGCCGCCCGCACTTCGAGTCGTTGTTCAAGTCCTTGGACGCCGCCGGCATCGCCCGCGACGACCTCTACCTCGCGTGGGACTTCACGGTCGCCAGCGTCAAGAACACGACCGGCCGGATGCTGCACATCCGCGACGACGCGTTCGCGCAGCTCGGCGACCACGACCTGGCCGACGGCGACGTGGCGGGCACCTCCCCCACGTTCGCGATCACGTCGGTCACGAACTACACCGCGGTGCAGAACACGCGGTGGGCCCGCCGCATCCGCGGCACGGTCACGGTCCCCTGCTACCTGAACGGCAGCGGGTCCGACCCGTGCGCGCCGGGCGCGACGTTCGACCTCGACGCCGACGGCAACCCGGTCCAGCACGGCACGACCAAGGCGCCGTTCAGCTGCAACATCCCGCGGGTCGTCATGGACGACACGTCGGCGAACGCCCCGAAGGCGCGGCCGACGATGTACGGCCACGGGCTCTTCGGGTCCTACACCCAGACCGACGGCGACAAGCGCGGCGACCTGGCGCAGGCCGGCGGCCTGATGATGTGCGGCACCGACTGGAAGGGCATGGCCAGCGACGACCAGCTCAACGTCGCCACGCACATCCTCACCGACATGTCCAACTTCTCCGAGCTGGCGGACCGCCTCCAGCAGGGGCTGTTGAACTTCCTCTACCTCGGCCGCGCGATGGTCCACCCCGGCGGCTTCGCGGCCGACCCGGCGTTCCGCGCCGACCGCGGGCACGGCGACGAGTCGCTGATCGACACGCGCCGGCTGTACTACACGGGCGTCAGCGAGGGCGGCATCCTCGGCGGCGCGCTGACGGCGATCGCCCCGGACTTCACGCGCGCGGCGCTCGTCGTCCCGGGCATGAACTACAGCGTGCTGCTGCCGCGCAGCACCGACTACCCGGACCCGTTCGGGACGATCCTCAACGCGTCCTACCCGGTGGAGAGCGACCGCCAGCTGATCCTCTCGATGGTCCAGCTGCTGTGGGATCGCGGCGAGCCCAACGGCTACGCCAACCACATGACCGACGACCCGCTGCCCAACACGCCGCGCCACCGCGTCGTGCTGGAGGCGGGCTTCGGCGACCACCAGGTGTCCAACGTGACGGCCGAGACCGAGGCGCGCACGATCGGCGCGTCGGTGCGGACGCCCGCGCTGGACCCGGGCCGCAGCCTCGACGTGACGCCGTTCTACGGCATCCCGGCGATCGCGTCGTGGCTGTTCACCGGCAACGGCCTGGTGATGTGGGACATCGGCCCGGCGCGCGTCGAGGGCGGGGTCAACCTCGGCACGCCGCCGGCGCCGACGACCAACACGCCGCCGGCGACCGGCGTCGACCCGCACGGCTACGCCGGCCAGGAGGCCGCCGCCAACAGCCAGGTCGCGCAGTTCCTCGACAACGGCGGGGCGCTGGTGGACACCTGCGGCGCGGCGCCGTGCTACGCCGCCGGGTACGCCGGCCCGTAGCGCGCGGGGTCGCGTCACCGGGATGACGTCGCGGGCCCGGCCCTGACCGGCCGGGCCCGGCGTCGTCCCTGCTCGACCGCCACGACACTAGGCGACCAAGGACATCACGTCGCTCGCCGGCGCCGGCGCGGGCGGCTCCTGCGTCGGCGGGTCGCCGTGCAGCAGCCAGCCGCCCTCGGGCGCGCGCGAGATCGCGCCGCTCTCGGTGAGCCGGCTGACCGCCGAGCTGACCGTCGGCCGCTGCAGGCACGTGATCTCGCCCAGCAGCTGGTGGGTCAGCGGCACCGGGACGCGCACGCCGGCGGGCGTGACCTTCCCCCAGCGGTCGGCGAGCTGCCACAGCGCCAGCAGCACGCGGGTGTCGGCGTGGCGGACGTAGGCGATCGACGCCTGCTGGACGAGCGTGCGGCAGCGGCGCGTCGCGCGTCCGATGAGCTGCGCGGTGATCGTCGGCCAGCGCGCGACGCGCACGGCGAAGCCCCGGTCGAGCACCGCGAAGGTCACCGGCTGCAGCGCGCGCCACGCGCTCGCGGACGCGACCGAGGCGACGACGTCGTCGCCGTCCCACGGCCGGATCAGGTCGCCGGGCCCCACGACCTCCGAGCACTCCCGGCTTGCCAGCGTCACGGTCCGGATCAGGAGCCCGTCGATCACCAGCAGGCCGAGGTGGCCCGGGATCTCCTCGGGCGCGAAGGACGGCGCCCACGGCCCCGGCTCCACCCACGCGCGCCGGGCGCCCGTGCGGCGGCGCAGGTGCTGGGCGATCTCGGGCTCCAGGCCCGCCAGCAGCTCGGGGTCGTGCTCGAAGACGCGGATCAGGCCGAGGGACGGACGCTCCATGCTCCCGAACTGCCCCGCGCGCGCGGGAGACCAACTGGGGAGCAGCCCCCATAAGGCCGCGGGGCCGCCCCTCGAATACCGTTGAGCCATGGAGCGCCGCTCCGACTCGCTGTTCTGGCGCCTGTTGGTCCCCAACGTGGCGGTCCTGACGACCGCCTGCGTCGTGCTGATCGTCGAGCCGGCCAACGGCCGCATCCCGGCCCTGGCCGGCGGCCTGGCCGTCATGGTCGTGGTCAACGCGCTCGTGCTGCGGCGCGCCACGGCGCCGCTGGCCCGGCTGACCACGCTGATGGGCCGCATCGACCCGATGCGCCCCGGCGAGCGTCTGCCGGTCCCGGCCCAGGAGTCCGAGATCCGCCTGCTGGCCGAGGCGTTCAACGACATGTTGGACCGCCTGGAGGCCGAGCGGCGCGAGGCGGGGATGCGCGCGCTCAACGAGCGCGAGGGCGAGCGGCGGCGCGTCGCGGGCGAGCTGCACGACCAGATCGGCCAGACGCTCACCGCGCTCGGGCTGCAGGCCGACCGCGTCGCGCTGCTGGCCGCCGACGAGGGCCTGCGCCGCGAGCTGCACGACCTGCGCGACGGCGTGCTGGCCAGCGTCGAGGACGTCCGGCGCCTGGCGCGCGAGCTGCGCCCCGAGGCGCTGGACACGCTCGGGCTGATCCCCGCGCTGACGAACCTCAGCGAGCGCATGACGCGCCGCACCGGCATCGAGATCCGCCGCCGCCTGGAGCGCGACCTGCCGCCGCTGGATCCCGACACCGAGATGGTCATCTACCGGATCGCCCAGGAGTCCCTGACCAACGCGGTGCGCCACGCGCGCCCGCGGACGATCGAGCTGACCATGCGCCGCGACGGCGACCGGCTGCTGCTCGACGTCTGCGACGACGGCGTCGGGATCGACGCGGAGCGCCGGCGGGAGAGCGGGATCCGCGGGATGCGCGAGCGCGCGCTGTCGATCGGCGCCGAGCTGCGGGTCGGGCGCCGCGCGAGCGGGAACGGCACCGAGGTGATGCTGGAGGTTCCGACGTGGCGACGCTGACGCGCCCGACGCGCGTGCTGATCGCCGACGACCACGCGATGGTCCGCCACGGCCTGCGGATGATCCTCGACGCCGAGCCGGACTTCGAGGTCGTGGCCGAGGCGGGCGACGGCGCCCAGGCCGTGGAGACCGTGCTGCGCGAGGACGTCGACCTCGCCGTGCTCGACGTGATGATGCCGCGGCTGACCGGCGTGCAGGCGGCGCGCCGGCTGACCGAGCGGCGTCCCGACCTGCGCGTGCTGATCCTGTCGATGCACGACAACGAGCAGTTCTTCTTCGAGGCGCTGCGCGCGGGCGCGTCGGGCTACGTGCTGAAGTCCGCCGCCCACGAGGACCTCGTCACGGCCTGCCGCGCGACGATGCGCGGCGAGCCGTTCCTGCACCCCGCCGGCGTCGCCGCGCTGGTCAGCGACTTCCTGGAGCGCGCGCCCGAGCTCGCCGCCGAGGACCCGCTGTCGGTGCGCGAGTCGGAGATCGTCAAGCTCATCGCCGAGGGCCTGACGAGCCGCGAGATCGGCGCGCTGCTGCACATCAGCGAGAAGACCGTCGAGCGCCACCGCAGCAACATCCTCGACAAGCTCGGCCTGCGCGATCGCGTGGCGCTGACGCGCTACGCGATCCGGCGCGGGCTGGTGGAGCCCTAGGCCGGCGCGGCGGTGCGCAGGCTGTAGCCGGTCTCGGGGTCGAACAGCTCCAGGCCGTGCGGGTCCAGCCAGAGGTCCAGCCGCGTGCCGCGTGCCAGCTCGCCGGTCGCCCCGGTCAGGCGCGCGACCAGCGCGCGGTCGGGGAGGTCGGCCGGCGCCGGCGGCGCGCTGAAGTGCGCCAGGACCTCGGCGCCCAGCTCCTCGGCGAGGTCGACCGTCGCCGCGAACCGCAGCGCCGGCAGCGCCGTGTCGGGCCGCTGCCGCGTGAGGTGCTCGGGCCGGATGCCCGCGACGACCGCGCGGCCGGCCAGCGTCGAGGCCGCCACCGCCTGGCGCAGGTCGTCGGGCAGCGGCGTGAAGCCCAGCGGCGTCGCCAGGCCGTCGTCGGCCAGCTCGCCGGGCAGGAAGTTCATCGGCGGCGAGCCGATGAAGCCCGCGACGAAGACGTTGGCCGGGCGCTGGTACAGGACCTTGGGCGGCCCGACCTGCTGGAGCACGCCGCCGCGCATGACCGCGACGCGGTCGCCGAGCGTCATCGCCTCGACCTGGTCGTGCGTCACGTACAACATGGTCGAGCCGAGGCGGTCCTGCAGGTGCGCGATCGACGCGCGCATCTGGACGCGCAGCTTGGCGTCGAGGTTGGACAGCGGCTCGTCCATCAGGAACGCCTTGGGCGCGCGCACGATCGCGCGGCCCATCGCCACGCGCTGGCGCTGGCCGCCCGACAGCGCGCCCGGCCGGCGGTCGAGGTGCTCGGTGAGGTCGAGCACCTCGGCCGCCTCGCGGACCTTGGCGTCGACCTCCGCCTTGGAGACCTTGGCCAGCTTCAGGGCGAAGCCCATGTTCTGGCGCACGGTCATCTGCGGGTACAACGCGTAGTTCTGGAAGACCATCGCGACGTCGCGGTCCTTGGGCGCGAGGTCGTTGACCACGCGGCCGTCGATCCGCAGCGCGCCGTCGGAGACCTCCTCCAGCCCGGCGACCATCCGCAGCGCGGTCGACTTCCCGCAGCCCGAGGGGCCGACGAGGATCAGCAGCTCGCCGTCGGCCACCTCGAGGTCGAGCCCGGACACCGCCTGGGTGCCGTCCGGGTAGCGCTTGGTCACGTCGTCGAAGACGATGCCGGCCATGGGTTCTCCTATTCCTTGAGAGCGCCGGACAGCATCCCGGCGATGAAGTGCCGCTGGAAGAAGAAGTACAACGCGACCACCGGGGCGGCCACGATCAGCGCGGCGGCCGACAGCAGCGAGTACTCGGTCAGGTGCGCGCCGCGGAAGAACGACAGCCCGAGCGGCGCCGTGCGCACGCTCTCCTTCGTGATCATGACCAAGGCCAACAGGAACTCGTTCCACGTCCACATGAAGGCCAGCGTGGCCATCGTCAGCAGCGCGGGCTTGCCGATCGGCATCAGCACGCGCCACAGCGTCTGCCACGAGTTGGCGCCGTCGACCGCCGCCGCGTCGACCAGCGCGCGCGGCACGCTGCGGAAGAAGTTGCGCATCCAGAACGTCCCGAAGGCCAGGATCCCCGCGGTCTGCGGCAGGATCAGCGACAGGTAGGTGTCGGTCAGGCCGAGGTCGCGCAGCTCGAAGTACTGCGGGACGACGACGGCCTCCGAGGGCACGACGATCCCCATCACCAACAGCGCGAACAGGACGGTGCGCCCGCGGAACTCCATCGTCGCGAACGCGTAGCCCGAGAGGATCGAGACGAAGCAGCACAGCACGGTCGCGCTGGTCGAGACGATCACGCTCGACACCAGGTAGGTGGAGAAGTGCCCCTCCTTCCACGCGTCGGAGAAGTTCGACAGGTGGATGCCGTCGCCGAAGCCGAACTGCGGCGTCGACGAGGACGGGTCGCCCAGCGCCGAGCTGACCAGCCCGATCAGCGGGAAGATCGTCAGCAGCGCGAAGAAGCCGAGGACCGCGTAGTTCATCGCGACCTCGTTGCGGGTCAGCCTCATGAGTCCCTCACGTCCAGTCGGTTGATCGCCGCGACCAGCACGCCGATGATCACCAGCAGGGTGATCCCGATCGCGCTCGCCGAGCCCACCGCGTTGGCCTCGAAGGCCTGGTGGTAGACCTGGAAGGCCGGGACGGTCGTCGCGGTCCCCGGCCCGCCGCGGGTGGTGACGAAGATGACGTCGAAGTTGCGCAGCGCCGCGGTCACCGTCAGCGCCAGCGCGATCACGACCTGGCGGCGCAGCCCGGGCAGCGTGACCGCGAAGAACTCGGCGACGGGCCCGGCGCCGTCCAGCCGCGCCGCCTCGTAGAGCTCGCGCGGGATCTGCCCGATGCCGGCCAGGAACAGCACCAGGCAGAGGCCGATCTCCGTCCACGTGCCGATCAGGCCGACCGCCGGCAGCGCGGTCGAGAAGTCGCCGAGCCAGTCGTTGGTCAGCGACCCCAGGCCGACGGCCGAGAGCACGTCGTTGAGCACGCCCTCGGGCGCCATGATCATCGACCACGTCGTGGCGACCACGACCGACGCGACGACCTGCGGCAGGAACAGCACGACGCGGAACGCCGACAGGAACCGCAGCCGCGGCGCGCGGACGATGACGCCCGCCAGCAGCAGCCCGATCCCCACCGGGATGATCGCGTAGAACACGATCAACACGAGCGAGTGCACGAACGACGCGCGCAGCTGCGGGTCGGTGAACGCGTCGGCGTAGTTGTGCAGCCCGACCCACGTGCCCGGCGACAGGCCGTCCCAGCGGTAGAGCGAGATCCACGCGCTGTGGCCGAGCGGGACGAGCAGGAACAGGGTGTAGATGGCGAGCGCCGGCAGCAGGTAGACGTAGGCGATGCTCTGCTGCCGGCGCCCGGCGCGCCCGCGGCGCCGCGGGATGCCGTAGGCCTCGGCCTCCGCCGCCTCCGGACCGCCCTTGCGGGCGGTCGGGGCGGCGGCCGCGCCGGCGACCGCGTCACGCTGTTCGGCGACCTGCATGGCGCGCTCCACCTACTTGGTCGACTTGAAGCTGTCGACTTCCTTCTGCAGGGCGTCCGCCGCTTGGCTCGCCGACGTCCGCCCGGCGATCACCTGCTGCAGCTGCGCGGTGATCACGTCGTAGAAGTCGGGCGTCGCGTAGTCCAGGTAGGGCGCCATCGTCCCGGCGTCGAGCACCTTGGCGATGTTGGACCCCAACTCGCCCTGCAGCGAGTCCGCCGGCGACTTGAACGCGCCGCCCTGGTTGGCCGGCAGGTCGCCGGACTTGGCGATGATGTCGGCCGCCTCGGGCCCGTTGAGGTAGTCGATGTAGGCCGCCGCGGCGTCGGGGTGCGGGCTCTTGGACGTCACGGCCCACAGGAGCCCGAGGCCGCCGAGCGCCGCCGGGGCCGCGCCGGACGACGGGGCCAACGCGACGAAGCCGACGTCGTCGGAGCTCTTGAACGTGCCGCCCCACCAGGAGCCGCTGACGTAGAACGCCGCCTTGCCCTTCTGGAAGTCCGCGCCGGCCTGCGCCTCGGTCTTGCCGTTGGCGTCCTTGTTGATGTAGCCCTGCTTGGCCCAGTCGCCGAGCGTCGTCAGCGCCTGCACCGCCTTGGGGTCCTTCCACGACGCGCCGTCGCGGCCGAAGACGAGGTCGTTGACGAGCTTCGGGCCCGCGAGGCTGGTGAGGATCGTGCCGAAGAGGTGGATCGTCGGCGACTTCGTCGAGGCGCCGAACTCGATCGGCTGGACCCCCGAGGCCTTCAACTTGGCCAGCTGCTCGACCAGCTCGGGGTAGCTGGTGGGCGGCTGGAGCCCCGCCTTGGCGAGCACGCTCTTGTTGTAGTACACGCCGACCAGCTCGGCGGTGCTGGAGACCCCGTACAGCTTGCCCGTGCCCCAGGTGCCGTCGTCGCCGACGCGGTTCTGGGCCAGCAGCGTGGCCGGGTAGCGCCGTTCCCACCCGTAGGCCTCGGCCCAGGGGTCGAGCGGGCGCACGAGCGCGGCCTTGGTGAAGGCCACCAGGTCGCCGTAGCCCTGGTTGACCTGGACGACGTCGGGCGGGGTGCCGGAGGAGAGCGCGAGCTTGAGCGTCGTCTTGAGGTCCTCGAAGGCCCGCGCGAGGCGCTTGACCTTGATGTTGGGGTACTTCTGCTCGAACCGGGCGTTGATCTCCTTCATCGCCTGGTTGGGGCCCGCGAACGTGTTCTTGTCCCACTCGGTGATCGTGACCTGGCCGAGCTTCGAGGCGTCGGTGACGACCGTCCTGGTCTCGCTCCGCGAGGTGGGCGAGGCGGCGTCGCCGCCGGGCGAGCACCCGGCGCCGACCAGCGCCGCGCCCGCGGCGCAGACCATCGCTGCACATCGCTGCGCAGTGTTCCAGCGAACCATGCGTACTGCTCCTCCGAGAGTTGGCGTTGCCGGAGGCGGCCGAGCGGGGTCGGCCGACCCGGTAATCGGGCCGGGCCGCGAGGGCGGCGCCGGCCGCGGGCGCGTGGGGCGCCCGACGGCCGGGGGAACGCGCGAGCGCCCTCGGCGACCCGGCCGCGCGACGCCTCCCGGCGAGTCGGCCGGCTGCGGCGAAGGGGAGAGAGATCGAGCGACAACATCCATACTTCCTGACGCGCGGCTTGAGCTGAGCGCCGTGTGCGAGCATCATATCGATTGTCGACCATCTGTGCCAGCCGTTTGGAAGGACTCCATCGATGAAGCGTGCCGACACCTCCCCCACCACCCCCCGACTGACGCTCGACCCCACCCCCAGCTCGCGGCGCTCGCAGGTGCTCGACGTCCTGCGCGACGCGATCCTCGACGGCTCCTTCGGCCCCGGCGAGCACCTCAAGCAGGACCGGCTCTGCACCCAGTTCGGGCTCAGCGCCGCCCCGGTGCGCGAGGCGCTGCGCGACCTGGAGAGCGAGGGGCTGGTCACGCACATCCCGCGCCAGGGCGTCGTCGTCTGCGACATCGCGCCCGGCGAGCTGCTCGGCCTGCTCGCGCCGGTCCGCCTCGCGATCGAGGCCTTCGCGCTGCCGCTGGCCGCGCGGCGCATGGACGACGCGACGTGGCAGCGGCTGGAGGGCATCGTCGCCGAGATGGGCGCGCCCGACGCGAGCCTCGCGCGCCTGAACGACCTCGACGTCGCGTTCCACGACACGGCGATCGCCGCCAGCGGCTCCCAGCACTCCGCGCAGCTGTGGCGCTCGGTGCTGCCGCGGATCCGCCTGCAGTTCCGCCGCCTGGCGCCGCTGCACGAGGACCTCGCCGAGATCCAGGACGAGCACCGGCGCCTGCTCGACGCGCTGCGCACGCGCGAGGACGCGACGATCGCCGCCGCGCTGGAGGAGCACATCCTCGGCTCGGCGCGGGAGCTGCTGGAGCGCGAGCCCCCGTCAGGCCAGGCGTAGGACCCGCGGCTGGAAGGGCGCCAGCGCGACCGGCCGCGCGAGGTCCACGTCCTCCCCGCTCCAGAGGTCGGCGACCGGCGCGGGGCCGGCGTCGAGCGCGAGGTGGCAGTCGACCGCGTCGGGGCCGAGGTTGACGACGACCAGCGCCGCGCGGCCGTCCAGCGTCCGGCGCGCGACGAGCACGTCGTCGCACGAGGCGGCCTCGGGCAGGTACTCGCAGCGGCCGGTGGCCAGCTCGGGGTGCTCGCGGCGCAGCCGCAGCGCGCGGGCCAGCTCGTCCTGGATCTGCTCCTCGCCGCCCATGAACGTCATGAACCCGCCGGGCGCGGCGAGCGCGAAGAGCGCGGTCAGCGCGACCGTCGCCTCGCTGCCGAAGCGCTCGCGCCGCCACTGCTGCCCGGGGAGCCGCCACCAGATCGAGTCGTGGGAGTCGACGTGGTGGATGATGCCCGCGCCCGGCGGCAGCGCCCGGTCGCGCTCGCCCAGCCAGCGCGCGAGGTCGCGCGCGTCGCGGACCAGCCGCCACGGCCGCTGCGGGTTGCGCGCGTCGGCGTAGAGCGACTCGACCAGCCAGTGCTCGTCGTAGTTGTAGGTCGCGTCGACCGCGCCGCGGAACAGCGCGCCGGTCGGCTCGGTGTAGACGATCGCGTCGGGCTTGGCGGCGCGCAGGCGCGCGCGCAGCTCCTCCAGCAGGCCCAGCGACGCCATCGCGCCGTAGCTCGCGCGGTGCCCGCGGCCCTCGGCCCAGGTGGCGTAGTTGTTGTAGGTCGGCGCGTCGACGCGGAAGCCGTCGACGTCCAGGCGCGCGACGAGGTCCAGGCACGCGTCCAGGAAGTAGGCCTGCCACGCCGGCGACGCGATGTCGAAGGCCTTGGTGTAGCGGCGCGTGATCGCGCCGGCCGAGTCCTTCATGAACCACTCGGGGTACTCGTCGGCCAGCGCCGCGCGCTCCGGGGACCCGGCGCTCCAGTAGGGCGCGTACTCGACGATGTGCCGGCTCCAGGCGACGTCCTCGGCGGTGTCCAGCAGGTAGGCGATCCGGCCCTCGCCGAGGCGGTCGGCGTACGGCCCCGCGTGCACGCCGGCCAGCGTGTCGGCCATGACCTCCCGGTCGATCAGGCCGTGCAGGATGATGTCCACGATGACGCGCATCCCGCGGCGGTGGCACTCGTCCACCAGCGCCCGCAGTTGCGCCTCGTCCCCATAGGTGGTGGTGACGTCGGCGTAGTCGTGGACGTTGTAGCTGGGGTACGGGTGGCGCGGCATCAGCTGCAGGACGTCGAAGCCGAGCGCCTGCAGGCGGTCGAGGTCGGCGCGCAGGTCGGCGACCTCGGGGTAGCGCTCGTAGCGCACCCCGTCGGCGAAGACCGAGAAGCCGACGTGCGCCTCGTAGACGTGCGCGGCGCCCAGCCACGCGGGGCGGTCGGCGGGCGCGGCGATCCCCAGGCGCGCGTACCAGGCGGGCAGCCGGTCGCGGACCTCCTCCCACGGCGCGCGGGCGACGTCCAGCCAGACCGTCCCCCACGTCAGCCCGGCGGCGTCGTCGAGGCGACCGGCCAGGTTGGTGTTCAACACGAGCGTCGCGGCGTCGTCGTCCACCTCCAGGCGCCCGCCGCCCAGCTCGGTGCGGCACAGCGGCCACAGCGCGATCGTCGCCGGGTCGTCGTGGGCGCTCAGCGCGACCAGGCCCGGCGAGCCGAACGTGTCGGCGGCGCCGAAGATCCGCAGCGGGGCGTCGACCGCGGCCAGCTCGACGCCGGGGCGCTGCTGGTTGCCGGGCGCGTGCAGCGCCCAGGCGGCGCGGTCCTCCACGCCGACGCCGACGGACACGACGACGTCGCGCAGCGCCACCGGCGCGGCGCCGGGCGCGCGGCGCAGCGTGAAGCCGAGCGCGACGTGCGGCGCGCGGTCGTGCAAGGTGTAGGCGAGGTCGAGCTCCCAGGCGTCCTGGCGGGCGGTCGCGACCAGGCGCGCGTGGTCGCCATGGTCCTCGCGGCGGGTGGCGACCAGCCGCAGCGCGTCGAGCGCGAGCCGCTCGGCGCCGGGGTACTCCAGGCCGCCGATCGGGCGCGTCGCCTCCTCCCCGCCCCAGACGACCTCGAGCGCGAGGCTCAGCGGGACCGTGGGCGCGGCGGCGGCGCCCGGGCCCGCGGGCACGAGCGCGACCGGCAGGCCGGTCGCGTCGTCGAGGCGCAGCGCGGTCGGCGCGCCGGGAGCGTGGACGTCGAGGTGGGTCAGGCCGGTCATCAGGCCGCCAGGAGGGTCGGGTGGCCGGTGTAGCGCGCGACGGCGTCGGGGTCCAGCTCGATCCCGAGCCCCGGACGATCGGGGATCGCCAGCAGCCCGTCGTCGTCCAGCGCGAAGCGCGGGCCGGCCAGCTCGTCGATGTACGGCGAGCCGGTCTTGAACTCCACCAGCTCGGTGTTGGGCAGCGCCGCGGCCAGCTGCAGGTCGGCGGCCAGGCCGATCGCCGTGTTCCAGCCGTGGCCGACGAACGCGACGCCGTGGTCGTCGGCGGCCCAGGCGATCCGGCGCTGCTCGCTGAGGCCGCCGACCTTGGTGACGTCGGGCTGGACGACGTCGAACGCGCCCGCGGCCAGCCACGGGTGGAAGGTCTGGCGGCGGGTGAGCGTCTCGCCGCCGGCGATCGGGACCGGCGAGCGGCGGCGCAGCTGCGCGAAGTCCTCCAGCGCGTCGGGGCGCAGCGGCTCCTCGAACCACGCCACGCCGTAGGAGGCGAGCATGCCGGCGGTGCGCAGCGCCCACTTGTAGTGGTTGGGCCAGAAGCCGTCGCTGCCGCCGGCGTCGACCATCAACATGGCCTCGTCGCCGATCGCCGCGCGCGCGGCCGCGACGATCGCCTCGTCCTCGCGCGCGGACTGCCGGCCGAACGGGCCCCAGCCGATCTTGAACGCGCGGAAGCCCTCGTCGACCAAGGCCGCCAACCGCTCGGCCATCGCCTCCGGCGCGTCCATCAGCAGCGAGGCGTAGGGCTTGACGTGGGTGCGGTAGGTGCCGCCGAGCAGGCGGCCGACGGGCTGGCCGGTGACCTGGCCGAGGATGTCCCACAGCGCGACGTCGATGCCGGAGATCGCGTGGGTCAGCGCGCCGCCGCGGCCGAGCCAGAACGTGTGCTGGTGCAGGCGCTCGGCGACGCGCTCGGGCTCCAGCGCGCTCTCCCCCACGCACAGCGGCGCGAGGACGTCGAGCGCCGCGCGGACCAGGTCCTCGCTGGTGTACACGCTGCCGACCCCGACGACGCCCTCGGTCGTGTGCACGACGACGAGCGTGTGCAGGACGTCGTCCGGGCGGCTGTCGACGGTCCAGCCACCCAGCGGCGTCGCCCCTCGCAGCCCGGCGGCCTCGATGCGCGTGATCTCCATGGCCGCGATCCTAGCAGTCGTCGACAATCGATTTGTAGCGGTGAGAGCGTCCGGCGGAAGACGCGGTGCCAAGGACATCATTTGCGCCAGCAAGCGAATCGGGGACAAAAAAAGGGCGTGCCGCGCGGGCACGCGGAGACGGCGGCCGCCGCCCTCCCGAGGGAGGACGACGACCGCCTGGGCCTCACGTCAGACGCCCGGCGGCGCGAGCTCGATCACCTCCCCGCCGTAGGGCCGCAGGCGCACCTCGTGGCGACGACCGACCGGCAGGAACCGCTCCGGGCTCCACGTGGTCCGGTCCGCCTCCGTCGACGGCATCCCGAGCCGGCGGGCGCGCCAGCCGCCCCACCGGCGCAGGTCGAGCTCCGCCGCCTCGTGCTCGCCGGACGCGTTGGCCAGCACGAGCAGCGCCCGCTCGCCGCCGACCCGCGCGAATGCCTCCACCTTGCGCGACGACGACGCGATCCGCACCTGCGGGGTCGCGTCGAAGGCCGGGTGGTGGGACCGCAGGTGGATCAGCTGCGCCAGGCGCGACATCACCGAGCGCTCGTCGATCATCTGGCGCCGGACCGAGCGCCGCCGGTACTCCGGCTCGGGCCGGTAGCCCCGCGCGGTGGCCCGCGTCCAGCCGCCCGCGGCCGCCGAGATCCACGGCACCAGGCACCGGTTCGGGTCGCGGACGTCGTGGGCGTTGGCGTCCGGGTCGCCGCCCCAGCCGCCCATGTCGGTCTGGTAGACCAGCGGCAGCCCGTCGCTGAGGACCGTCAAGGCCATCAACATGACGAACGCCTCCTCGGACGGGACGAGGTTGCGCACCGGCAGCGTCAGGCCGTTGCCGCCGAAGCAGACGTGGTTCCCGCCCGGCCCGCCGTGGCGCGCGATCAGCGCGTCCTTGAACGGGACGTAGCGCAGCTGGCGCTCGTCGTGGCTGCCGAGGAAGCGCAGCAGCCGGCCCTCGGTCGACGGCAGCGACCCCCAGTAGGACCGCAGCGGCGTCCAGTCGCCCTCGTCGAGCGAGTGGACCAGCGTCGGCATCCACGTGAAGTCGTAGGCGGCGTGCGCCAGCCCCGGACCCAGCCAGCGCGCGATGTCGCGCGTGAAGCCGCCGGCCTCGGCGAGCATCAGCGGCGCGTCGCCGCCCGCCCGCGCCTCCAGGTGCGCGCGCACCTGGCGCAGCAGCTCGAACGCGGCCGGCTCGTGCTCGCCGGTCCGCGTCGTCAGCCGCTTGCCGGCGGCGTAGGCGATCGCGTCCCACCGCAGCCCCTGGTAGGCCCACGGGCCGACCATGGTGGCCGCGGCGGACTTCAGGTGCGCGATCACCGCGGGGTGCTCGACGTCCAGCTCCCACTGGGAGCCGTAGAACGTCGAGGCGCGCCACGCCTCCAGGCCCGGCTCCCAGCGCGTGCTGTCCAACCCGAAGATGTTGGTCTTGCCGCGCCAGGTCTCCATGACCTCGCGGTCGCGGGTCACGCGGAACCAGGACCGGTCGACCACGCCGCGGCGCAGCGTGTCCCGGACCTCCTGCGACTGCTCGTCGAGGTGGTTGGGGACGAAGTCGCCGATCGGGGCGATGCCCATCTCCGCGAGGTGGGCGTTGACCTCGACCAGCCGGGCCTCGCCGCCCAGCCCGTGGTCCACGCGCGTGTGGCTGAGCGGGCTGTAGGGACCGTCCTCGCTGTCGCGGCGGTAGGCCGTGACGGGCTGGGTGACCAGGCCGCTGAAGCCCATCCACCGCAGCGCGCCCGAGCGGGTGGTGAGCCCGGCCAGGCCGTTGGGGTCGAACGCCGGCAGGTAGGCCTGCATCAGCGTGCCCGTGTGCGGGTTCAACTTCATGTCCTTCTCCTTCGGACAAAAAAGGGGAACGGCCCCGCGCGGTCGCGCGGGGCCGGTGGAGCGGGCCGGGCCCCGCGCGAGACGCTGCGCGGGGCCCGGCGTGGTGCGACGACCTCAGGCGAGGTCGATCGAGATGCCGCCGGCGTCGGCCGAGCGGCGGATGCCGTCGACGACGCGCTCGACCGCGACGGCCGCGGCGCCGGGCAGGACCAGCTCCTCGCGACCCTGCGCGGCCGCGACCCAGTTGAAGGCCTGGTCGACGACCAGCTCCGTGTAGATCAGCGGGTCGGGGCCGAGCTCGGTGCCCGAGTCCCACCGGC
This sequence comes from Baekduia sp., assembly GCF_035685985.1. Taxonomy (GTDB): domain Bacteria; phylum Actinomycetota; class Thermoleophilia; order Solirubrobacterales; family Solirubrobacteraceae; genus Baekduia. Next base: position 180,021 of record NZ_DASRZV010000017.1, on the reverse strand, counting down.
GCAGGACCGGCAGGAAGTCGCCGGACGACGGCACGTAGCCGATGCCCTTCTGCGGGATGAAGGGCACCTCGAGCTTGCCCTCGCTGCCGAAGAGCGTGACGCCGGCCTGCTCGTCGGGCGCCATGCCGGTGGCCCAGCTGACGACGAGCTTGCCGGTGGCGCCGTTGGCCAGCTCCAGCCGCGCGACGACGGTGTCGTCGGCGACGAAGCCCGCGCCGTGCTGGGCGCGACCGGCCGCCCCGCTGCCCTTCGCCGACAGCCGGACGACCCGGTTGTCGGCGCCGAGCAGCACCTGCAGCGGCGCCACCAGGTGGCCGGCGAGGTCCGGCGTGACGCCGCCGTCCTCGCGCGACGCCCAGAAGTGCTCGGCGCCGGGGATGCCGGACTCGCGCGTCCAGTGCAGGGTCAGGCCGCGCAGCTCGCCGATGGCGCCGGCGCGCAGCTGCTCGGCCGCCCAGCGGACCGCGTGGGCGTTCTGGTAGCCGACCCCCAGGACCCGCCGCGTCCGGGCCGCGGCCTGCTCCATCTCGACCGCGTCCGCCAGCGACGTCGCCATCGGCTTCTCGACCAGCACGTGCGCCGCGGGCGCCACCCGGCCGCTGAGGGCCTCCAGCGTGGCGGCCTTGTGGAACGCGTGCGGGACGACGACCACGACGCCGTCGGGGCGCTCGTCGCGCAGCGCCTCGGTCAGCGACGCGTAGGCGCGCGGCGGCTCCTGGCCGTCGCGCACGTCGTAGCCGACCGCGCGCAGCTCGTCGAGCTTGCCCGCGTCGTTGTAGGAGTCGACGACCGCCTGGGCGCGCTCGACCGCGACGTCGACGACGCCGGTGATCGCGACGCCCGGGACCGAGCGCAGCGACGGGATGCGGTGCTCGGTGCCCTGGCGGCCGGTGCCGACCACGACGACCTTGAACGGCTCGGCGGCGGCGGCGTTGGTGGTGGTGTTGGTGTTCTCGTTCACTTCTCGCTCCTCGCGATGAAGAAGGACGGGCCCCGGCGGGAGTGCCGGGGCCCGGTGGAACGGGTGCGGTGGTGCCGGTGGCGCGGCGGGCCGCGACACCGGACGGGCGCGGCGCTCACGCCCGGCGCAGGCGGCCGGCGAGCACGAGCACGACGGCGGGCAGGAGCAGCAGCGCGCCGAGCGCGACGCGCAGCGACTCCGGGCTGTCCTTGGCGCCCAGCAGCGAGGACAGCGGGCCGATCACGACCGGCCCGGCGACCAGCGCCGTGTACATGTAGCGGCTGACCATCCCCGTGGCCCGGCCCTTGTGGTCGGGCCAGATGTGCGGGGCCTCACGCTGGGCCAGGCCCGCGATCGGCGCCATCCCGGCGGCCAGCAGGGCGAAGCCCGCGATCGCCGTCGGGATCGTGGCGGGGACGACGACGAGCGCGAGGCCCGCCAGCGCGACCAGCGCGCCGACCCGCGCCTGGCGGACGACGTCCCGCAGCGCCGCGACGTGCCGCGAGAGCATCCCGAGCGAGAGCCGCACCGCGGTCTCGGCCAGGGTGAACGCCAGCACGCCGAGCGTGGCCACCGTCTCCGACGCGCCCAGGCGCGTCAGGTAGATCGACGACCACAGGTAGCCGACCCCGACCGGCAGCGTCGCGCACGCCGACATCGCCGCGACGGCCCGCAGCCGGCGCGGGGCGCGCGGCCGCGGCGCCCCCTGCGTCCGGTGCGCGGGAGCCGCGGCGCGGCGGTCGACGTCGACCTCGGTCGCGCCGGGGTTGGGCAGGTGGCGCGCCGACCAGGCGAGCACCGCCAGGCCGGCGAGGCCGACCGCCAGCAGGTGCGGCCCGAGCGGCAGCCCGAGCGCGACGACCACCATGCCGGTGATCGCGGCGGCCACCGAGCCGAGCGAGAACAGGCCGTTGAGCACCTGGATGACCAGGCCGGCCTTGTCGCCCTTGACCTGCTCCTGCTGGTGGTCGTGGTGGGCCGACAGCCGCGTCCAGCCGACGTCGAAGAGCCCGTTGCCCAGGCCCACGACGAACAGCACGACGCCCAGGGCCACGATGTTCGGCGCGAAGCCGATCGCCGCGAAGGCCCCGAAATAGAACAGGCCGCCGGCCAGGAGCACCGCGCGGGCGCCGACGCGCTCCAGCAGCCGGCCGCCGACCGTGGAGGCCAGGAACATGCCGATCGGCCAGCCCGCCCAGCCGAGCGAGAGCGTGGCGTCGGAGGTGCGGGTCGACCGCTGGATCTCGGTGGAGCGGGCGCCGGCGTTGGGCTCCATGAACCCGTTGCCGAGCCCGAGGAGGCCGACCGCCAGGCCGACCTTCCGCGGCGGGGCGTCGTGCGGCCCGCCGCCGTTGTTGTCGTTCATGCAGAACTCCGTCTCTGCGTGATGGGATGCGGACGAGGGCCGGGGCCCCGCGCTGGCTGCGCGGGGCCCCGGCGTGCTCACTCAGGCGCGATCAGGAGGACTGACCGGCCGCGGCCACGATGGCCTCCGCGTTGGCGTGCATCCAGCGCAGCGCCTCGACCAGCGCCTGGGCGGCGTCGGCCTCGCGCAGGAACGAGTGCTGGATGGTGATGCCGGTGCGGAAGATCTCGTGCGCGACGGGGAGGTTGGCCCGGCTGGGGTCGATCGCCCGGACGTACTCCTCGGACACGAGGTGGCGCTTCTTGCTGAGCGGGTTGTAGACCGGCGAGCGGTAGCCCGCCTCGCCGCCGCCCAGCGGGTCGTACGTCGGCAGGACCAGCTGGGACTCGCCCTCGCCGAGCAGGGCGTGCAGGACCTCGCGGAACAGCGCGTTGTCCATGCCCGCGAACTGCTGGGGGTCGTAGGCGAAGGCCAGCATGTAGGCCACGGGGTGCGTGACCTCGTCCTGCCTGCGGTACGTGATGCCGGGCACCGTCGGGAGCAGCTCCTCCAGCGCCCGGATCGACGCCTCCCGCAGCGCGTACTGCTGCGGGAACCGCTCGGTCTGGGCGGTGCCCAGCGCGGCGGTGACGCCGTTCATCCGGTAGTTGCCGGACTGCGCCCCGAAGGGGGCCAGGTCCAGCGCGTCGACCCGCCGGCGCCAGTGCGCGGTGAGCGCGTCGGCCTCGGCGGAGGCGGGGATGAGCGGCTGGTCCTCGCGCCCGCAGGAGACCAGCGACCGCAGCCGCTGCTCCAGGAGCGGGACGCCCGTGACCATGACGCCGCCCTCACCGCCGGAGGTGAAGCCCTTGGAGCCCTGCAGGGAGTAGGACCCCGCGACGCCCCAGGTGCCGGCCGGCCGGCCGTCGATCACCGCGCCCACGGCGTGGGCGCAGTCCTCGATGAGGAACACGTTGTAGGCCTTGCAGATCTCGGCCAGCCGCTTGACGTCCGCCGCCCGGTCGTACAGGTGGACGGCGATCACGGCCTTGGGGAACCGCTTGGTCCCGCGCGTCTTGCGCAGGTGCTCCTCGACGAGGTCCGGGTCGATCGTCCAGCTGCCGTTGCCGTCGATCAGCTCCGGGATGGCGTTGACGTCCAGGACGGCGCCGCCGGTGGCCTGCCAGGTCTCGCCCGGGATGAGGATCCGGTCCATCCACCCGATGTTGAGCGCCTCCAGGATGAGCTGGATGGCGTGGGTGCCGTTCGTGGTGGCGACGGCCTCGTGGGTCGCGGGCAGCTGCTGCATCCCGCGGAAGGCCTCCTCGAACGTCCGGACCTCCGGGCTGCCCAGGCCGAGCTGGTTGCCCAGCGACCGGGTGACCAGCTCCGCCTCGCGCTCCCCGTGCTCGGGCCACGACTGGGTCGGGGTCAGGAGCTGCGGGAGGGACAGGGCGGCCTTGACGTTGGAGATGCGCGACATGCGCGTCCCCTTTCTGTGCGTGGCGACGGTCCGTGCCGTCGCCGATGCGAACCGCGCCCCGGCGTTGGTGCCGGGGCGCGGGGGGCTGAAGGCCCCGTGCGGTCGCCCGCCTCGCGCGATGCGAGGCGGGGCGGGCGGCCACACGCGGCTGTCAGTCGGCGGTGAGGGTGTCCGGCGGCTCGACGGCCAGCAGGCGCCTCCCGCTGAGCAGGAAGCGCCAGGGCTGATGGGCGTCGGGGTCGTCGGGGGTGACGAGCAGCTCGATCTCGTGCGTGTCCAACCGGGAGACCGGGATCGGGACGACGATCAGCTCGGTCAGGCCGAAGGTGAGATACGCGGGGACGCCGCGCTCTTCCAGGAGGGCGAGCGGGCGGTGGTCGGCGTCGGTGGTGCGGAGGGCGGCGATGAGGGCGGCGCGGAGGGCGAGCAGGCCGTCGGCGATCGCCTGGGTGTCGTCGGCTCCGAGCTTGGTGCCGAAGTTGGCGACCAGCGGACGGAGGTGCGCGGGCGCCTGGATCACGGCCGCGGCCAGCTCGCGCGGGCTCGGGACGATCCTCTTGTGCTGCATGTCGGTCCTTCCTTGAACCGTTGGGGTGCTGCGGGTGGTGCGGTGGTGCGGGTGCTGCGGTGGTGCGAGAGAGGAAAAGAAGAAGAAGTGGCGGGGACGGTACGCGGGGCGCGCCCGATCGCCAAATCTCGCTTCGCTGGATGGTGTCCAGCATTGGACGAAGCTGTGCGCTTCAGTGCGCTCAGAGCTTCGCCGAATCGCCCTGGAGCCAGGATGCCGCTTCGCCCAAGTCCTTCAGGACGACGTCCGCGATGCCCAGGTCCAGGTCGCGCGTGTGGTCGTTGGGGATCGCGATGACGCCCATGCCCGCCGCCTTGGCCGAGGCCGCGCCGGCGGGCGTGTCCTCGATGGCGATCGCGGTGGCGGGGTCGATCCCGAGGCGCTCGGCGGCCAGGAGGTAGAGGTCGGGGTGCGGCTTGCCGTGGGCGACCTCGTCGCCGGTCGCGCGCACGGCCAGGACGTCGTCGAGGCCCAGCCGGGTCAGCACCGTGTCCACGAACGACCCGCGGCTGGAGCTGGCGAGGCCGACCGTGCGACCGGCGGCGATCGCGCGGACCGCGTCGGGCACGCCGGGCATCGCGGGCAGCTCGCCCGCCAGGTGCGGCGCGACCGCGTCGCGCAGGCCGGCGATGACGTCGTCCTCGTCGCGCGCCAGCAGCTCGGCCAGCTCGGCGACGAAGTCCGCCCGCCGTCGCCCGAGCGTGTTGGGGTACCAGGCGGCCAGCTCGGGGCGCCCGATCCCGTTCATGTAGGACACGAACCCCGCCTCGTACAGCGGCTCGGAGTCCACCAGGACCCCGTCCATGTCGAAGACGACCGGCCGCGGGGCGCTCACGCGTCGCCGGCGGCGCCGCCGGTGGTCGCCGGGTCCGGCAGGTACACGCGGATGTGGCGCTCGACCTCGTCGCCCAGCCGCGGCTCCGCGCCGTCGCGCAGCGCGTCCAGCAGCCGCTGGTGCTGGTCGGCGACGGCGGCCGGGTCGCGGTGGGCCGGCGCGTCGCGGCGGAAGTGGGCGCGGACGCGCGGCTCGATCGTGCGCCAGAGCTGCTCGCAGTGCGGTTGCCCGGCGCGGGTGACGACCAGCTCGTGGAAGCGGACGTCGGCGTCGGCCAACGCGTCGACGTCGCGGTCCTTCCCGGCGACGCGCATGGCGCGGATCAGGCGCTCCAGCTCGTCGAAGTCCTCCGGCGCGAGGTTCGGGCGCGCCTTCCGGAAGGCGAAGCGCTCCAAGGTCACGCGCAGCGGCACGAGCACCTCCTCGATCTCCTCCTGGGTCACGCCCAGGACCTCGGTCGCGCGGTAGGGCCGGGAGACGACCAGGCCCTCCTGCTCGAGCTGGCGCAGGGCCTCGCGGACGGGGGCGCGGCTGGTGCCGAGCTGCTCGGCCAGCTCGGTCTCGACCAGGCGGTGGCCGGGCTGCAGCTCCCCGGCGACGATCGCGCGGCGCAGGGTGGCCACGACCTGGTGGCGGCGGGAGATGGGGTCCAGCGGACCGATCGGGTTGGGCACCGGGGCTCCTTGACGGATGATTGTCGACAATGATACAGGTAGGAGCCCCCGCCCCCTCCCCCAACGAAGCGAGGACATCATGATCGGAGCGACCACCTGGGTGATCGCCGACGGCTACATCCCGCCCGCGAGCACCGGGCCCGAGCCGGCGATGACCAGCCACGACAGCGCCTGCGTCCTCAACGCCAACGACGCCGAGGCCCACGTCGAGATCACCCTGTACTTCACCGACCGCGAGCCGGTCGGCCCGTATCCGCTGACGATCGCTCCGCGGCGCGCGTTCCACCAGCGCTTCAACGACCTCGAGGGCCCCGAGCCGGTGCCGGTCGGCGTCGACTACTGCGCGCTGGTGCGCAGCGACGTCCCGGTGGTCGTCCAGCACACCCGCCTGGACAGCCGCCAGGCGGAGAACGCGCTCATGACCACGATCGCCTATCCGGCATGACCCCGGCGTCAGACCGAGATGGAGGCCTTGGCCAGGACGCCGCCGTCGCAGGCGAGGTTGGTGCCGGTGACGTAGGACGCCGCGCCGGAGAGCAGCCAGAGCGCGGCGCGGGCGGGCTCCTCCGGATCGGCCAGGCGGCCCAGCGGGACCTCGTCTCCGACGATCGCGCGCGTGGCCTCGACCTCGGCGGCTGGGACGTTGGCCCACATCAGCTCGGTCTCGGTCGGCCCGGGCAGGACGCCGTTGACGCGGATGCCGTGCGCGCCGTAGTCGACGGCCAGCGTGCGGACCAGCGCGGCGATGCCGGCCTTCGAGGCGCTGTAGGCGCTGGTGCCGCCCGGCGCGGCGACCGCGCCCAGCGGCGAGCCGACGCAGACGATGGCGCCGCCGACGCCGCCGGCGCCGCCGGCGTCGAGCATCGACCTGAGCGCCGCGCGGCAGGACAGGAAGGTCCCGCGGAGGTTGACGGCGAGGACCGCGTCGAGGTCGGCCAGCGGCAGCTCGTGGGCCAGGCCGCCGCGGTCGATGCCGGCGGAGGCGACGAGGCCGCGCGGCGCGCCGAGCTCCGAGGCGACGGCGGCGTAGGCGGCCTCGACCGAGTGGGCCTCGGAGACGTCGCAGCCGAGCGCGAGCAGCGGGCCGGGCGCGCCCGCGTCGCGCAGCCGGCTCGCGAGCGCGGCGGCCGCGTCGGCGTCGCGGTCCAGGAGCGCCACCGCGGCGCCGGCCCGGGCGGCGAGCGTCGCCGTCGCGGCGCCGATGCCGTGCGCGGCGCCGGTGACCACGATCGGATCGGGCAACTGGTCTACTGGTCTGATGACCTGCACAGCGGACACCCTGATGCCTGACGGGGCCGCTGTCAACCCGAACGCGCTGGCCGCCCTCGGCGAGGGCCTCGTCGAGCTGCGGGCCGGACGCGGCCAGGACCGGCTGGAGATCGGCTTCGGCGGCGACGCGGCGAACGTCTGCGCGATGGCCGCGCGGGCCGGGACGCCGGCGCGGCTCGGGGGCCGGGTCGGGACCGACGCGCTCGGCGACCGCCTGGTCGCGTTCTGGCGCGCGGCCGGGGTCGACACGCATTGGCTGCTCGCGGACGCGGAGGCGCCGACCGGCCTGTACCTCAACGAGCCCGCGCCTGGCGGCGGCCACCGCTTCGCCTACTGGCGCACGTGCTCGGCGGGCAGCCGGCTGGCGCCCGGCGACGTGCCCGGGTCGTTCCTGGCCGGCGCCGGGATGCTGCTGGTGACCGGCGTGACGCTGGCGATCTCGGCGAGCGCGGCGGCGGCCGCCGACGAGCTGGCGGCCCGGGCGCGCGCGGCGGGCCTGCCGGTGGCCTTCGTGGTCAACCACCGGCCCGCGCTGGCGCCCGACGCCGAGCTGCTCCGCCGCTGGGCGGCCGAGTGCGACACCTTGCTCCTGTCCGACGAGGACGCCGCGGCGCTGCCGGGGATCGAGGACGGCGCGCGCGCCGCCGAGGTCGTGCGCACCGCCGGAGGCGCGCCGGCGATCCTGCGCTGGGACGGCGACGAGCACCGCTGCGCCCCGGCGCCGGTGGCGGTCGTGGACGCGGCGGGGGCGGGCGACGCGCTGGCCGGGACCTACCTGGCGTCGCGGCTGGCCGGGATGGCGCCGCCGGACGCGCTGCGCCGCGGCGTGGCGGCCGCGTCCCTGAGCGTCGGGCGCCAGGGCTGCGCGGCGTCCTACCCGTCGGGACCCGAGATCGACGCCGCCCTCGGACGGGCGGTGCGCGCGTGAGCGCCTCGGAGGCCATCGCGATGCTCGACGCGATCGCCGCCCAGCGCGTGGTGCCGGTGATCCGCACCGCCGACGCCGCCGACGCGGTGGCCACGGCCCGCGCCTGCGCGGCGGGCGGGATGCGGATCGTGGAGCTGACCTGCACGACGCCGGACGTCGTCGCCGCGCTGGAGGCGCTGCGCGACGACGACGTCTGCGCGGGGCTCGGCACGGTGACGACGGTCGGCGAGGTGGAGCGCGCCGCCGCCGCGGGCGCCGCGTTCGTCGTCTCCTACACCAAGCCGCCGGGCATGGTGGCGGCGGCCCATGCCGCGGGACTGCCGGCGATCCCGGGGGCGCTGACCCCGACCGAGGTCGCGGCCTGCCTCCGCGACGGCGCCGACGCGGTGAAGCTGTTCCCGGCCCGGGCGGTCTCCCCCGCGCACCTCCGGGACCTGCGCGCGGTGATGCCGTCGCTGCGCGCGATGGCCACCGGCGGTGTGGCCGCCGAGGACATCGGGGCGTGGCTGGCGGCGGGCGCCGACGCCGTCGGGGTCGGGTCCGAGCTGGGGACCGTGGCCCGCGACGGCGCCGACGTCGTGCGGGCCCGGGCCGCGGCGCTGCTGGCCGCGGCCCGGGGCTGAACGCCGCGCCTTACCCGTTGCGTCGCGGCGTGTAGTCCGTCCACGAGACCTCGAGGCGCAGCGGGTCGGCCTCCAGCACCGTCGCCGGGGGCTCGCCCTCGGCCAACGCGACGCGGATCGCCTCGACGCCCGCGACCCCGAGACGGGCGCGAGCGGCAACCTGCAACGCGCGGACCAACTCGGTCGGCCAGCGATCCCCGGGGTCGGCGAACACCGCGCCCCAGAGGTCGCCGCCGTCTCCGGACCAGTCGGCCATCGCCCGAGCGTGCGGGGCGCCGCTCGGGGCGTGGATCGTGACCTGGTCCAGGTCGGCGCGGTCGACCGCGACCGGGACGTAGCGCCCGGGGACGCGGACGAGCGCGTCGGCCAAGCGAGCCAGCGCGCGGTCCAGGTCGTGGTCGTGGACGGAGATCTCGCCGGCGTGCCAGTCCGCCGTCCAGGTGACCCCGGCGACAGCGCCCAGGCCTTCGCGCGTGAGCAGGTCCAGGACCTCGTCGTCCTCCAGGTCGGAGACGACCAGGCCGCTCATCAGGTCGGGCCCGTAGCCGATCGGCTGGTACGCGGCCGGGGAGCCGGTGCCGTCGAGAACCGGCACGTAGTACGTGGTGCCCTGGACGGCCATGAGGCCGGTCTCGGCCGGGCGCGGCTCGTCGAGGTCGGCGATCAGGTAGCCGACGAGGGCTCGCTGGATCCGGTGCATGGTGGTTCCTCCTCCTTGAGGGTGGTGCGACATGATGGGGTTGGTCCGGTCAGCGGTTCTGGCGCAGCGCCGCGGCCAGGTCGGTAGCCATGCGGGCGGCGGTCAAGGCGGTCGGCACCGGTGCCCGCCCGGGTCGGCGCGCCAGGCAGGCGTCCACCCATTCGGTCAGGACCGCGCGGTGGGCCACCGCGAACGTGCGCGGCGGCGGCAGCAGGAGCGGGCCCTGTGCCGGGTGCCAGAGCACGCCGCGCAGGACCCGCGACGTCGGCTCGATGGCAGCGTCCGGAGCCACGAGCGGCAGGTCGGCGCGTGCGCCGCCCGCGCCGAACAGCCTGACCCGCGCCCCGCCGTGCGGCCCGAGCTCCCACCCCAGCCGAACCTCGGCCTCCGCCGAGTGGTGGGCGGCGGTGTCCCACGTGACGCGCGCCGAGCGCCGAGCGCCGCGGCCGGTGACCTCGACGTCCGTGCACTCCACCGAGCGCGCGTCCAGGAGCGTGGCCAGCGGAGCGGTCAGGCCGACCAGCTGCGCGGGAGCCGTGGGCTCCGGCCGAGGCGAGGGCCGGAGGTCCCACGTGGCGCGAGCCCCGGTGACCGCCCCGAGCAGCTGCGGAGCGGCGGCCGTGCCGGTCGGGCGCAGCAGCCCGGTGACGTGCGCGGGCCAGAAGACCTTGTTGTAGCGGTCGACCAGCGCCGACAGTGAGAGCAGCGCCGCCGGGTCGGCGAGGGCGTCCGGCGACAGGAGCAGGACATCGCGGCCGCACCGCAGCGCGCGCTCGGCGACCACCGCGGGACGATCCACGGACCCGATGACGATCGCGTCCAGGTCGTCCTCGGTGACCATCGCCTCGGCGTCCGCGTGGATGGTCACGTCGTCGGCGACGAAGCGCGAGGCGACGACGTGCCCGTCGCTGAGCGCGGCACGGCGCCCGGAGATGCTGTCGAGCAGTCCGAGCTGTGCCTGCGCGGAGCTGGGCGCGGCGTCGGCCACGGCGACCAGCTCGGCGTGGCGCCCGTCGAGCGCCGCGAGCGCGGGCAGCAGGTGCCGGCCGTCGGACGGGGAGAGGCCCGCGAGCCCGACCCGGAGAGTGGGCTTGAACATGATGATGCTCCCTTCGAGAGCGATCGGACCACCGGCCGCCGAGCGGCGGCCGGTGGTCGAGGTCCGGGTCAGCGCCCGGTGGTCTGGGTCTGGTCGATCCGGTAGATGCAGCGGCCGCCGAGCATCCGAACGTTCCACTGGAACTTGATGTCGGTGCCGTCCACGAGGCAGAGCCGGACGTCCATGAAGCGACCCTGCTCGGTGACCGACACCTGGTTGAGGTACAGCGTCGCGCCGGGAGCGAGCAGGTCGTCCGCGTGCTTGGTCAGGCGCGGGAGGTCACCGGCGAGGGCGGCGCGGAGGACGTCGTCGCCGTCGATGACCTCGTACTGACCGATGGCCGTGAAGACCTCCATGACGTCCAGCAGGGCGATCATGGTCGCGGCGCGCTGGTCCTGCGGGACGCGACGCAGGAGGTCGCGGGCCGGGCGCATGTAGGCGTCGAACCCGGCGACCAGCTCGGGGGTGGGACGGTTGCTGACGGTGGGGACGGCGCCCGAGGCGGTGGGCGCGGCGGTCGCGTGGTCGACCTTGGGGCGGACCATGCGAACGATCAGGAGCACGAGGCCGGCGAGGATCGCGAGGTACGTGCTGACGAGCGCGGAGACGACGTAGAGGCCGAACAGGCAGAGCAGCACGAAGACGATCTTGCGCTGGGCCTGCGAGAGGTTCTGAGCGAGGTCGTGACGAGCGAGCAGCTGCTCGAAACGGTCGAACATGGTGTTCCTCCTCACCCGGACGCATTCCGTGGTCCGAGTCTCAGATGCGGTGCCGAGGCGGCGGAAGTGCCGGTCGGCGGGTGCAGCGGTGGAGCGAGAGAACGAGAGAGAAGGGAAGGGGGAAGAAGCGCCCCGAACCCTAGAACCGCGCGCGTATGACGCAGAAATCGAGCTGCGTCGAACGCGCTTCGCCGGATCCGCCGAAGCCCTCGCGGGCCGCGCGCGAATCCGGCGAAGCCGGCGTTCGTCAGCCGCGCGCGGGCAGCAGGCGCGGGTCGACGACGTGCACGCGGCGCGGCGTCAGCGCCTCGGGCTCGCCGAGCCGGGCGCGCGCCTCGGGCGGCAGCGCCGGGAGCGCGAGCGCGGCCAGCGAGCCCTCGTGCACGTCGCGCTCGACCGCGAACAGGATCGAGCGGCGCCCGAGGTACGGCCACTCGCGCTCGTCGGAGCCGGCCTTGGCGATGCGCGTGGTCAGCGCCCGGTCGGCGACCTGGAGCAGCTTCAGGCGGCTGCGCTCGTCCTCGCTGACGAAGACGACCACGGGGACCGTCCCGAGGGACCGGTAGCGACGCAGCATCCGAGCCCACCCGGAGACCAGGCCGTCGTAGCGCCGCAGCCGCTCCTCGGCCGCGCCGGCGCCGCGGTTGCGATCCAGCTCGACGAGCAGGTCGATACGCCGCTGGCGCTCCCCGGCACCCAGCCGGAGCTCGACGGTGGCGTTGGGCATGACCGCCTCGAAGTGCTCGCCCGCGTAGCCCTGGAGGCGATGGTTGGAGCCGAGCACGACCTCGGACGGGCGGACGTCGACCCACTCGCCGTAGACCTTGCGCCGGGGCGGCTCCAGGCGGCCCTGGCCGGGACCGCGCCAGCGACCGACCCGGCGCGAGCCCGCCAGCGCCTCCAGCGCCAGCACCCAGCCGTTGACCTGGAGGTCGCGCAGGATGTGGCGCGGGTCGCCGGTCGAGGGCTGACGCCAGACCTCGTCGTCGCGCAGGAACTGGCCCTTGCGCCCGGACCGCCCGCGCAGCAGCTCGAAGCCCGCCTCGGTGAGGCAGTAGACACGCTGCTGGGCGCCGCGCTCGGCGCGCTGGAACTTGAACCGCCGGACCCAGCCCGCGGCCCACATCCGCTGCAGGCCCTGCTGGCAGGCCCGCTGCGAGCTGCCGTCCCACCACCGCCGCCAGATCTGGGTGGTGAACATGAAGCGCGCGTCCCACAGCGCGCTGAGGATCTCCAGCTCGCGCTCGCTGGGCTCGTGGGGCGTAGCCGACGGGTCGTCCTTGTCCCACACCAACCCGCGGATGTCGTCGAAGTCCAGCTCGGTGTAGGTGTCGGGGGCGCCGACTAGCAGCGGCGCCGGAGCCTCCTCATCGACGACTTCCTCGGGCTCGGGCTGGGGCTCCTCGGCCACCAGCACCGCGACCGGCGACGCATCCTCCTGCAGCTCGTCGTCGGGGTCGCTCCAGTCCAGGTCCGGCATCGGGTCCGGCAGCCGGTCCGGGACGAACCCGCCGCGTTCGCGCTGGGCCTCCAGGTGATGGGCGATGACCTCGTCGTCGGTCTCCAACGGGAGCGTCTGGGCGATGAACGCGCCCTGGCGCGCGCCGCCGCTGATCCACGAGCAGACCGCGTGGTGGTTGGGGAGGTTGAAGATCGTGTCGGGCGTGAGCCGCAGCCGAGACCGCGACTGGGTGTCGTCGCGGATGAGGTCCGTGTAGGCCGCCATCGCGATCCGGCTCATCTCCAGCGCGTCCTGGGACTCGCCCATGGAGAACATGCAGCGCTGGCGCAGGAGGCTGAGCATGCCGCCGCGCAGCTTGGGGTCCTCGATCTGCGCCCCGTACTGCCACGCGGCGACGACCTCGAGGCCGGCCGAGCGCAGCGTCGCGAGCGCGTCCGCGAACGAGTTGTTGATGATCAGGTGGGCCTCGTCGACCTTGACCGCGACGCGCACCCGCTGCTCGTCCGGGAGCTGCTGCTGGCGCTGGAGCGCCCCGTAGAGGCAGGTGAGGATGAACTGCATCATCACCCGGCAGTTGTCGGTGCCGAAGGTCCCCATCTTGCCGTCGACGATCAGCACCTCGCGGCGCGCGATGACGTCGTCGAGGCTCAGCTGGTTGGGATGGCGGAGGACCTTGTCCAGCGAGTCGACCATGAGCCGCAGCAGCTTGTTGCGCGGTGCGTCGAGCTTGGCGTTGGTCTGGGCCGCGGCGTTGGCCAGGTCGCTGGGCAGCTCGCGCCCGAAGAACGTGGCGGTCTCGGTGAAGCGCTGGTCGGGGTAGAGCGCCTCCACCACCTTCTCCCGGAAGCTCACCTCGGGCGGGAGCAACATCCTGTACATGTGCCAGAGCGTCGGCGGGCCGTCGACCACTCCGTGGCGGCTGGCCCCGATCGCCGCCTGGGCCGCCTGCCGGAGGTAGCGGTCCGACGAGCCCTTGATGTCGCCCTCGGCGTGGACGTCGCGGAACGCCTCGACGACCTTGTCGGCGATCATCGCCGGCTCGCCCTCGCCGAGCAGCGGGTTGATCCCCAGCTCGGGGTTCTCCAGGTCCAGGTAGTGGACCGTGCGCCCCTCCGGGACCATCGACAGCGCCTTGAGCGCGTCGCCCGGCTTGGGCATGAGCACGATCATGGCGCAGGACTCGTCGCGCCCGTCGGCCTGCACGGTGCGGCAGAGCACCGAGGTCTTGCCGGTCTTCTGGCCGCCGATGAGGCCGAGGCCGTCGGACTTGTCCTCGGGCCGGATGCCGACCGGGCCGCGCTCGTCGCGCGCCAGGGCGTAGTCGTCGCGGCGGGTGATCTCCGGGGGCGCGAGCAGGCGCGGGACCGGGGTGCGCGCCACGCGCGCGGTCTTGAGCCCCGGGCTCGGCAGCTGCCAGAGCCCGGCCAGCTCGCCGGAGCTGAGCACCTCCCGGCGCCAGCCCGGCAGCGGGTTGCCGACCGCCTCCCGCAGGCGTCCCAGGTACAGCTCGCGGCGCACGCGCATGTGGCGCTCGACCAGCCGGTTCTCGGCCGCGCACGCGCCGCGCAGCGCACCGGCGATCGCCCGGCACGCCCCGTAGCTTCCGGCCGCGATCCGGATCTCGGTGAAGAACAGCGCCCGGTGCTGGACGCGCAGGCCACCCTGCAACTCGGCGGCCAGCACCTCGGAGCGGACGCCGGGGTTGGCCGGGTCGCGGGCCGCGGCCGCGCCCGCGTCGCGCTCGCGGGCGCCGAAGCGCCAGCGCGAGTAGTGGTCCAGCCACGCGGGCGTCGGCGTCAGCGCGTACTGGACCACGGCGGTCTCCCCCACACGGTCCATCTGGCTGAGCACCACGTCGATGACCTTGCCCTCCTCGTCCTCGCCGCCCCGGAGCGCGCGCACGAACGAATAGCGCTTCTTCATCCGGACGACCTCGTGGACCGGCGGCAGCGCCTGCGTCCCGCGCACCAGCCGGCTGTCCGGGTAGCAGGCCAGCAGCGAGCCCTCGATCGTCTCGGCGAACTCCTCCGGGCAGACGACCGACAGGCGCGCGGTCCGGTCGCCCTCGGCGTCGGGCGCCATGACGACCTCCAGGGCGAGCCCCGGCTGGCCGTGCAGGAGCCGCCGCCACCAGCGTTCCTGGAGCTGTTGGTGCCAGGACTCCAGGAGCCGCATCACGGCCTGCGGCTCGGCGTCGTCGGCGCGGAACGGCAGCAGCCACAGCCGCGTCGCGGTCCGGTCCCGGCGCGCGGCGCGCCGGGACCGGACCAGCCAGCCGGCGCCCAGGGCGCCGGCCAGCACGAGCAAGGCCATCAGCTCGAGCAGGTGCCCGAGCGTGCCGGTGGCGATCATCGCGCCGCCGCTCCGGCGCGCGCCGCCACGGGGCCGGCGCCGTCCACCACGAAGCGCACGCCGAGCGCGATCGCGTCGGCCTTCGTCAGCGGGACCTCGTGGCCGTCGGCGTCCAGCTCGGGGTACGGCCGCAGCTCGACCTCGATGCCCTGGGCCTTGGCCCAGCGCTTGACGTTGTAGCGGAACGTCTCGGTGGAGCTCGTGTAGTCCTGCCCCTTGACGAACTTCCACGCCTGGCCGTCGGCCCACTTGGCGAAGTCGAACTTGGAGCGGGCCGCGCGCTCGGGCAGGCCGTCGTTGAGCAATTCGGGCATTGGGAGCCTCCTTGGGTCGGTGAATGGGGTCCCTCATGGACTCCATTGGCCGACCTAGGCTCCGCGCCCCCGGGATTCGCCCCCGGGGGCGTCTGCCCCGGACCTCAGCCCGTGGTGCCGCCACTGCGCACGCGGCGCTTGCGGCAGACCGTCACCGTGCTGGACGCCGACGGCCCGCCGGGGATCGACGCGCGGTTGGCCAGGGGGTGGCAGCCGGAGGCGGTGACGCTGACGCGCGTGGTGATACGCAGCGTGGCGTGGGCCCCGGCGCGCAGCGTGGCAATCCGCCAGCAGACACGGCCACGGTCCGGGGTCGCCCGGGGCGTGGTCGACAGGACGGCCAGCCCGCGGCGCAGCGTGTCGCAGACCCGGACGCCCTTGGCGGTGGCGGTCCCGCGGTTGCGGACCGTGATCGCCCACCGGACCGCGGCGCCGGACCGGACCCGGCGCGCCTCGCCGGCGCGACGCACGCGGCGCTTGGCCAGCGTCAGCCGCGGCGTGGCGGGCGGCGCGCTCTGGGCGGTGACCACCGTCGGCGGCGCGGCGGCGGCCGGCGGGGTGACCGCCGGCGCGACCGGCGTCACCGTCGCGCTGGCCGCCAACCGCGTCCCGCGCGCGGTGACCATCAGCTGGCAGGTGCCCGGCGAGCGCAGCGAGCGGATCACCGTGAGGTCGGACGCCTGCACCCCGGGGGCGGTGGCGTCGAGCCGCGCCGCCGGCGCGGTCGCGCACAGCGGGATCGTCACCGCGCGCGCGTCGGACGTGCCCGGCACGCTCAGCGTCCCGCCGTCCAGCGTCGTCCCGCCGGGCGCGTCCGCGCACGGCTGGACCGGCGCGGTCGCGCCGATCCGGACCTCCGGCAGGTTGGTGGTGAGCTCGAAGCGCGCGCCGCCGTCGTCGCCGGTGGCCCCGCGGACGGTCAGCCGCGGCTGCGTCCGCAGCCCGGCGTCGACCGTCGCCCAGCGCGGGCAGGCGGTGCCGGACGGCAGCGTCACGCCGTGGTCGGCGAAGTACGCGCGCGCGTCGGACAGGATGTCGGCGTCGGAGCGGTGGCGCTGGACGCGGTCGGTCACGCACCACACGCGCGTCTGCGCCACCGCGCGCCCGCCCGCCGTCGAGAGGTCGGCGGTCGCGATCGCCCAGGCGATCTCCGCGCGGGCGCGCGCGTCGAGGTCGGACGCGAGCGCGGCGCCGCCGAGCGCGTCCTGGCCGCAGGCGTACAGCGAGGCCTGCGTGCAGAAGATCCACTGCGGGTCGCCGGACGTCGCCGTGCCGGTCGAGCGCACCGCGCACAGCGGCACGCCGGTGAAGTTCGTGGTCGTGCCGTACTGCGGCGCGCGCTGGCCGGCGTTGTTCTCCAGGACGACCCACTGGCCGGAGGCCGCGAAGCCGCCGGGGATCGCGGCCGTCGCGCCGGTGCAGGTGCGCGCGGAGATCGTGCCGGCCCGGGCCGTGCCGGTCAGCGCGGCCGCGAGCAGGATCGTCAGGACGAGCGGGCCGAGGACGGCCCGGGGGAAGGTGGAGGACATGAGGCTCCGAGGGGTCGAGGGGTCTACGGGTGGATCGCGACCGGCGAGCCGTCCGGCACGTGCCGGGCGATCCGCGCGATCGCGCGATTGGTGAGACGAATGCAGCCGTGGGAGCGGGCGCTGCCGAGCGGGTCGCGCAGGCTCGCGCCGCCGCGCCCGTGGATCCCGACCTGCCCGTCGTTGCCGTCGAACCAGCGGACGACCGGCGAGTAGGCGGTGAGGAACAGGACCCAGGCGCCCGGGAAGGTGGTGGGGTCGGTCTGGCGGACGCGCTCGAGGACCGAGAACGTGCCGGTCGGCGTCGGCGTGCCGGGCGCGCCGACGACCGCGCGCAGCCGCCAGCGCACCCGCCCGTGGTGGCGGACGACCACGCGGCGGCGACGCAGCGAGACCTCGACGCGCCACGTCGTCGTGCCGAGCACCGCGTCGTCGGCGCGGATCCAGCCGGTCCGCCGCCGCGCGCGGTGCAGCAGGCCGACGCGCAGCCAGCGCCGCCCGGCGGCGTCGCGCCGGACGCCGTGGACCAGCAGCGTGACCGGCGCGCCGCCCCAGCTCGTGGTGACCGGCACGCGCTCCAGGACGCGCCCGCCGCCGGGCCGCGCGCGGGCGTCGGTGGCGACGACGATCCGCGCGGTCGAGGCCGACGCGCGCGTCGGCGCGCCCGCGGCGTGCGCGCTGCCGGCCGCCGCGCTCCCGGCGACCAGCGCCACGACCAGCGCCGCGAGCAGGGCCACCGCCCCGGCGGGCCTCACGCCGCCTCCCACCACACCGCGCGCGAGGCGCCCATGCGGCGGCGCAGGTCGCACGGCACCGGCGCGTCGAGCGCGCGCGGCTCGGCGGCGCAGACCAGCGTCACGCCGTGGGGCAGCGACCGGACCGAGATCAGCTCCAGGTAGCGCGCGATCTCCCCCGCGCCCGGCTCCGCCAGGTACACGCGCGCGCCCGCGCGCAGGCGCAGGCGGTCCAAGGCGTACAGCTCGCGCCGCCCGCCGACGACCGGCGCGGCGGTCTCCAGGTCGCCGCCGGCCAGCTCGAAGACGACGCCGCCGGGCCCGTCGTCGCGGGCCCCGCGGCCGCCGTCGTCGAGCGAGGTGGAGGTGATCTCCGGCAGCGTCCCGGCGCGCGGCGCGGTGGCCGCGACGCCGAGCACGTCGAGCTGGAGCTTGGCCGGCGCGGCGGCGCCGAGGTCGGCGGCGACGTCGACCCAGTCGCCCTCCCCCGCCCCGCGCAGCAGCCCCGCGGGCAGCCGCACCGGGTGGCCGGGATGCCACTCGGGGACGATCAGCGTCGCGACCGCGCCCCGCACCGCGACCACGCGCGCGAGCGTCCGGTAGCGGCGCCCGGGCGCGAAGCCGGTGAACGCGAAGTGCCGGCCGCGGCCCTCGGCGTCGACGGCCAGCAGCCGCGAGACCGCGTAGCGCGCGGGCTTCGGGTCGCCGTCCTCGCGGCGGCCGTGCGCGTGCGTGCCGGCGACGCGCGTGAGGACGAACCCGCGCCGCCGGTCGCCCGCGCGCGGCCAGAACCGCTGGCCGACGCGCAGCGCGACCGGATGCGGTCGCGGCCCGTGGATGGAGTCCTTGATCGACGGGGCGGGCGAGAACGCCTTGCGGCGCGCTCCGTGCCCCGGCAGCTTCTTTCCTGATGCGCCCATGTCGATGCCATTGGGCGAGCACGTCCGGGCGCCCCCTTCAGTTCGCGCGGGCGACGAACGTCGCGCGCGCGCCGCCGTCCGGGACCCAGCTGCACACCATGTAGGCCTCGGGCAGGGCGAGCGCGCCGAGCGCGGTCAGCCGCTCGTCGCCGTCCAGCACGGTCGCGCACAGCGCCTCGGCGGCGGCGAGGTCGTCGGCCGCCGGGTCGGCGCCGAGCAGGCAGCGGTGGCGGTGCAGGCGCAGCGCAGCGTCGTGGCCGCCCGCGTAGCGCCAGGACGCCGCGACCTCCAGGCCCGCGTCGCCGAGCGCGACGAGCGCGTCGGCCGACGCCGCGTCGACCACGGCGTCGGCGCCGTCGATCAGCAGCGCGGCGCGGACGGAGGCCGAGCGGCCGGGCGGCGCGGCGGCCCGCAGCGCGGGCCCGAGCCCGGCGAGCGCCAGCCGCCCGACGCGCCCGCGCGCGTCCTCGTCGTCCAACGCGGCGAGGTCGACGACCAGCGCGCCGCGCCGGCGCAGGACGTCGGCGAACGCGATCGGCGGCGGCGCGTCGGCGCCCAGGCCGAGCGCCCGCGCGCGCGGTCCGTCGAGCGCGGCCTGCGCGGCGGCGCCCGCCGCGCCGTCGAGGTGCGCGGGCAGCTCGTGGCCGACGAACGAGCCGAGGTCGGCCGCGCCGGGCCGGCGGTACAGCTCGCGCGCCAGGCCCTCGCGCAGCGCGCTGTCGTCGGGACGCAGGAGCCGGCGCGCGCCGTCGGGGACCGGCGGCCCGTCGAGCGCGCCGCTCCGCGCGGCGGCGATCGCCACCGCGACCGTCAGGCCGAGCACGCGCCGGGCCTCGTCGCCGGCGCCGGCGTCCAGCAGCGCGTCGGCCACGGCCGCGCCAAGCGCGTCGGGAGCGGCGGGCTCGGCGAGCACGTCGAGCCGTCCGGGCGCGACGACCGTCACGTCGCGGTGCCCGTCCAGCGCCCCGCGCGCCGCGGCGGCCGCGCCCGGCGCGGCCGCCAGCACGACGACCGGCACCGCCTCGTCGCCCGCGGCGCGGCGCGCCAGCCAGCGACCGGCGAGCGCCGCGCGCGTCGCCGCGGAGCCGCCGAAGATCCCCAGCCCGGCGCGGCGGTCGGACTCGGCCAGCCCGACCGGGCCGCGCTCGTCGCGCACCAGCGCGTCCTCCGGCGCGCGCGAGACGCGCGGCGGCGCGGGCCTGCGCGGCACCGAGGTGCGCGGCACGCGCGGGCCGGGATCCTCCGCGCCGGGCAGGTGCCAGCCCGCGGCCAGCGCGACCGACGTCGTCGTCGCGCGCGGGCGCCGCCGCAGCGGCGCGAGCAGCCCGCCGCGCACCGCGGTCAGCGCGGCGGGCGCCAGGCCCGCGCCCGCCGCGGCGGCCGGGGCGATCGCCGCGCACGCCGCGCGCGTCGGCCCGGCGACGCGGACCTCGACGTGGAAGGCGACCGGCAGCGGCCGCGGCGCCTCCAGGCCCACGGCGGGGCCGACGAGGTCCGGTCGCGTCGGCTCGAACGCGCCGCCGGCGTCAGAGCGGGCGTCGAGCCAGCCGACGTCGGCCAGCCCGCGCCCGCGCCCGGCCGGACGGCGCGCGGCGGCCAGCGCGTAGTGCACGCGGACCGGCGCGCCGGTGGCGGCCATCGCCTCCAACGAGGCCGGCAGCCGATCGCCGTCCGAGGCGCCCCGCCGCGGGCGGCGCAGCCGCAGGACGACCGGCGGCGGCGCGGCCTCGGCCTCGGCCGGCTCGGCGACCAGGCGCGTGTCGGGGCAGCGGTCGTGCAGCGCGCCCTCGACCTCGGGCACGAGGTCGGCCGGGCAGACGAGCGCCAGCGACGCGACGGTCGCGCCGCCCGCGCCGGGCGCGGTCGCGACCTCCAGGCCGAGCGTCGGCGCGCCGAGCAGCGCGGCGCGCAGCGGCGTCTCGCGCAGCAGCTCGCGGCAGGCCGACAGCAGGTCCTCGACCGCGCGGCGGTCCAGGGTCTCGTCGCGGTGCGGCAGCAGCGCCAGGCGCACGCGCGCCTCGCTCCGCCGGCCCAGCCGACGGACGACCACGAGCGCGAGCACGCCGAGCAGCGCGAGCAGGAACATGGTCTTGCTCACGCCCCAGACCGTGCCCAGCAGCGAGCCGCCGTGGTCGGCGACGCCGTGGACGTTCGGCGCGTCCGGGACGTGGTCGGCGACCGCGCGGCGCGCGGGCCCGACCGCCTGCTCGCCGTCGTCGCCGAGCATCGAGTTGGTGGTCAGGACCCAGATGGCCACCACCACCCAGGCGATGGCGCCGAAGAACGTGAGCACGACTGTGCGAGGTCGCGGGATCATGCGCCGGTGAACACCTCCAGGCCCGCCGCGACGGCGAGCAGCGCGATGGCCAGGACGACGGGACCGACCGCCGCGCGCGCGGTCAGCCGTCCGACGCGCGCCTCGGCGTAGAGCGCGAGGCCGATCGAGAAGCCCGCCAGCTCGACCGGCCCGTGGGGCAGGATGTAGGCCAAGGCCTTGGCGCCGTAGCCGCCGAGCGCCGCGCCGACCAGCAGGACGTGCAGCGCGCAGCCCAGCGCGAGCGCGAGGTCGCACAGCGCCACCGGGACGCGGCCCGCCCACCCCGTGCCGCGCAGCAGCGTCGCGACCGCCGCCGCGATCGCCGTCACGCCGAGCAGCCGCGCGTTGGCGGCGAAGACCTCCTCCGCGGAGCCCAGCGTGCGCGGCAGGCCGGGGAACGTCAGCCCGAGCGCCTCGCGCGCGGCGTCCGCGCCGGCGAGGGCCACGACGAGCGCCACGCACCCGATCGCGACGAGCACGCCGCCGCCGATCGCCGACGCCCGCGCCGTGAGCGCGGTCATCGCAGCACCTCCGCCACCAGCGCGTCGAGCGCCTCGCCCGCCAGCTCCAGCGCCGCGTCGGGCGGCTGCTCGGCCAGGTCGGGGACGTGGGGCACGAGCAGCAGCGGGGCGCGCCGCTCGGCGGCCAGCTCCTTCAACATCGCCGTCGGCGCGGTCGCGCCCGCGGCGTCGTGGCGAGCGACCACCAGCTCGCGCCGGTCCGGGCGCGGCGCGAACAGCTCCAGCGTGCGCCGCGCGCGACGGGCGCCGCCGAGCGTCGCGGGCAGCACCCACGCGACGTGCGTGGCCACCTCCAGCACCTGCGCGCTCAACGCGCCGCCGGGCACGCCGCAGTCGACGACCGTCAGCCGGTGCGCGCCGCGCGCGTCGCCGAGCACCCGCGCGGCGGCGTCGGCGGCGACGTCGAGCGGCGGCTCCGGGGCGCTGGCCATCACGCGCAGGCCGCCGCCGGCCTCGGCGAAGAGCCCCGCGCCGAGCGGCTCGTGCGCCGCGATCGCGGCGGCCGCCCGCGGCAGCGACCGCGCGACCGCCACCCGCGCGCACGCGGCCAGCCCGCCGCTCGGCCCGCCGGTGTCGGCGACGAGGACCGGCCGATCGCCCTCGCGCGCCGCGTGGCGCGCGGCAAGGAACGCGAGCGTGCTCGCCCCCGCCCCGCCGCACAGCCCGGCGACGGCCAGCAGCGGCGCGGCCGCCCGGGTCGACGCGGGCGCGGGCGCG
Organism: Baekduia sp.; assembly: GCF_035685985.1. GTDB lineage: Bacteria > Actinomycetota > Thermoleophilia > Solirubrobacterales > Solirubrobacteraceae > Baekduia. The sequence continues at coordinate 157,954 of NZ_DASRZV010000017.1, read as the reverse complement.
GGCGCCGCGGCGTCCGCGGGCGCGCGCCCCTCCGGCGCCACGGTCGTCGCGCCGCTCACGACTGCCGCTCCCAGCGCGTCACGATCCACCCGTCCGCGCGCCGCCGCACGGTCACGAGCGTCACCACGTACTCGTTCTCCGAGCCCAGCGGCCCGAGCCCCAGCAGCTTCTCGCGCGTGACCAGGACCGCGTCGCGCCGGTCGGCGCCCGGCCGCAGCGCCAGCGCCTCGACGGTCCCGCGCGAGCGCAGGTCGTCGGGCGAGGAGACCACGCCGTCCTCCAGCTGCGCGCTCTCGGTCTTGAGCAGCTTCGCCGCGTGCCCGGTGGTCAGCGCGATCGCGCGGCGGTGCTGGGCGTGCAGCGTCGCCGGCGTCCAGTTCGCCCACGCCAGCGCGACCGTCCGGATCGCGGCGTCGGGCGTCGCCGCCGCGCTCGCGCTCGGCGGCGCGGTCGTCGACGCGGGCGCCGCCACCGAGGCGGCCGCCGCCGTCGTCGCGGTCGTCGCCGGCCGGTCGTTGTAGGGGTCGTGCACGCCGCAGCCCGCCGTCGCGCCGGCCCCGGCGACCAACCCCATCACCATCACAACGCGTACCCGCATCACTTCGCCCCCTCGATGACGCGGACGCCGCCGACGATCGTGCCCTCGAGCTCGGAGCGGCGGTGCACCCCGTTGCTCGTGTTGCCCTCGATCGTCGCCAGCCGCCCGGTGCCGGGCCAGTCCTGGGTGGCCAACCCCATGTGGTCGACCTTGCCCGTGTCCCATTGGAAGATCACGATGTCCCCTCGCTTGATCTGGTTCTTCGGAACGGCCTTCAGCCCGCCCCGTCCCGCCCGCGCCTGCGACAGCGTCGTCGGGACCGAGGCGATCCAGCTCGGGAGGTCGATCCCGGCGTGCAGGAACGCCTCGTGGACGAAGACGCCGCACCACGCGGTCCCGCACGTCGTCCCGGTCCGCCGCTGCCAGGCGGTGATCGGGCCGCCGCAGTTGCTGCCCGGCGGCGACTCCTCGACGCCGTCCTGCGTGAGCGCCCACCGGACCGCGCCCTCGGCGCCCGCGCCCGGCGCGGTCTCCACCGGCCCGGCCTCCAGCTCCCACCTCCGCGCGCGCGGGATCACCTCGCAGTACTGGTTCTTCGACCCCGTGCAGTCGTCGACCTCGCCGCAGGACCCGATGTAGGCGCAGACCGCGCGCCGCGTCCCGGCCGACGTCAGGCTCATGTTCGCGCCGTCGGCCGCGAGCTTGTGCGCCGCGCCCGCGATCGCGTCGAAGTCGTCGTAGACGCAGCCGAGGTCGTCGGGCACCGGATAGCAGCTCTTCAGGGTCTTGCGGTTCAAGGGATAGGACTTGGGCCGCGCGCGCTCGATCGCCTTGTAGGCCTTGTCGTGCGCGACCCACGTCGACAGCAGGAACTGCATCGGCCCGGCGGCGCCCGACGAGTTCGTCCCCAGCCGCGCCGCGGGGTTCCGCGAGAAGCCGGTCTCCTGCTCGTGGATCGAGGCCAACAGGAACTGGTTGACGTGGTAGCGCTGCGAGGCGGCCTCGTACATCGGCTTGTAGACCGCCGGGATCGGGCTCGACGTCGGCCAGCGCCCGAGCAGCGCGGTGTTGCCGTCGTCGCCGCTCAGCGGGTTCAGCCACGCCAGGAACCCGACGAGCACGGCGACGCCGAGCATGATCGTGATCAGCGGCAGCAGCGCGAGCCCGATCAGCGCGAGCGCCCCGCCCGCCGCGGCCTTGGTGCCCTCGTCGGCCAGGTCGCCGCCCGGCAGGCCCGGCGCCGCGCCGCCGTCGCCGCCCCACGGGATGTCGCCGGGCGACGAGAAGTCGGGCAGCCCGGGCGCGCCGGCGTCGAGGCCCGCGCCGCCGCCCGCCGCGCCGCCCCGCTCCAACAGCCCCGTGTCGCCGCCCGCCTCCACGGCCTAGCCCCGGTCGCGCGCCGCGTCGCCGGTCGTGCTCGTCGAGGCCGCCAGCTCCACGATCCCGCGCCACACGTCGCCGTCGGCGCGCGCGACCGCCGCGTCGCGCAGGGGCACGTCGCGCAGCGGGTCCGACGTGTAGGCCCAGTACTCGCGCGGCCCGATCCGCAGCGACACGCGGCCCTTGCCGCGCGCGCCGTTGACCCAGAAGACCTGCGCGTGCGAGCCCTTGACGGTCTTCAGCCGCGCGATCAGCGCCGCCTCCTCGTCCGACAGCCGCAGCGCGTCCTGCACGAACGGGATCTCGTCCGGGTGCTGGGACAGGAACAGCTGCATCGTCGAGTTGCGGATCAGCGCCAGCCCGTGCTCGGTGGCGAAGTCCGACATGTGCTGGGACATGACGATCAGGAACAGCCCGAGGTGCCGCGCGCGGCGCGCCAGGTCGTTGGCGAACTCGCCGGTCTCGCGCCGGCCGACCAGGTGCCAGGCCTCGTCGATCAGCATCACCGTGCGCCCGGTGAACATCGGCGCGTCGGGCTGGTGGCTGAGCGTCCGCGACTGGTCGCGGTGGCGCTCGATCGCGCGCGTGACGTACTCGACCAGCGCGAACATCACCGACCGCAGCACGATCTCCGGGCAGCGCCGCGTGTCGAAGACGACCAGCGGCGAGTCGACGGGCACCGTCGTCTCGCGGTCCAGCAGGTAGGCGTAGGAGCCCTCGCCGCAGTACTCGCCCAGCCGCTCGGCGAGGTTGCGCAGCACGGCCGCGACGTCGGCCGAGCCCTCGGCCTGCTCGCCGCGCGAGCGCTCGCGCAGCTCGTCGCGCAGCATCGACTCGCGCGGGGTCTGCCCGGTCTGCGCGGCGCGCGCGTAGACCGTCCGGATCGCGGCGCCGAGGTGCGCGCGCTCCAGCGTCGTCAGCCCCTCGTCGCCCATCATCACGCCGTGCAGCGAGACGAGGAACGCGATCTTCTCGAGGCTGACGTCGCCCGGGTCCGGCACGTCCCACGGGTTGATCGCATAGGGGCTGTCGTCGGCGCCGATCTCGATCTGCCGCGCGCCCGCCACCAGCGCGGTGAGCACGCCGTAGTGGCCGGCGCGGTCGATCACGAACGCCCGCGCGCCGTGCGCGATGCAGCGCGAGATCATGATGTTGGCCGCCATCGTCTTGCCCGACCCCGAGCGCCCGTTGACCAACATGGTGTAGTTGGAGTGCGTGCGGTCGTAGGGGTTGAGCAGCTCCAGCGTGCGCCCCGGGTCGCTGAACGCGAACGGGATGCCGGTCGGCGACCCGCAGCTGGTGCCGATCAGCGGGATCGTGTCGCCGACGTTGCGCGTCGCGTAGCGGCGCGTGCGCGACGCGACGTCGCGCCCCAGCGGCAGCGTCGACTGCCACAGCTCGTACTGCTGGAACTCGCCTCGGCTGACGCGGCAGTCCGACGCCGACTCGATCTGGTCGACGCAGTAGTCCACCGCCTCGTTGAGCGACGCGACGTCGGGGTCCGGACCGCGCGAGCGCAGGGACTGGTAGATCGAGACGCGGTAGAGGCTCGCGCGCTCGTGGCCGGCCATCTCCTGCAGCAGCCGCTGGGCCTCGGTCTCCTGCGCGTAGCGGTCGAAGTCCGGCACGCGGCCCTTGGCCTCGGCGACGCGGTTGATCGCGAAGATCCGCCGGTAGCCCATCTTCATCCGCCGCCGCTCGCGCCGGCGGTCCAACGCTCCGGCGAAGACGCTCAAGGTGTAGGGCTGGCGCGTCATCATCGCGCCCATCAGCCAGCCCATCGTCGTCGCGTCGGCGGTGGTCGCCGTGTAGATCGTCTGCTCCAGGTCCTGGTCGATCTCCGCGTGGCGCTTGGACGAGGAGAAGTCCAGCGTCGAGCGCGCGATCGCGCCGCGCAGCTTCTCGGCGGCGCGCCGGGACTCGTCGCGGTCGCGCGCGGCGTCGAGCGTGCCGAGCACCTCGTTGCGGATCGGCACGCGGCGCTTGGCGGCGTCGGCGCTCGTCGGGTTGAAGCGGCCCCACAGCAGCTCGGCGACCTCCTCGCCGTCCAGCAGCCGCGTCGGGACCGACAGCGCGTCCAGCTCGGCGCGCACCGAGTCGGTCAGCGCGAGGCTCTCGCGGACCGCCCGGCGGTGCGCGGTGAGGTCGCGGCCCAGCGGCGCGCCCGCGGGCTTGGAGGACGCGCGCGGCTTCAGCGCGGCGAGCAGCTGGCGGGCCGAGCGCTCGTCGGGCACGTGCGGGACCACCACGTAGGCGTCGGTCCGCACCGCCGCCTGGTGGTCGGCGTGCAGGCGCAGCGACTCCTCCATCGCCGCGTACAGGCGCCAGCGCGAGAGCGACAGCGGGTCCTGCGCGGGCTTGCCCTTGGCGGGCGGCTCGCCGGCCCACGCCGCGACCTCGCGGCGCGACTCCAGCAGCACGTCGTCGAGGTTGACCGGCCGCGCCTGGACGTAGAACTGCAGCGTCTGGCCCGGTCGCAGCCGTGCGACGATCGCGCAGAACGACGCGGCGACCCGCGCGCGGTCGGGCGCCGACAGGATCAGCGGGTTGGGCGGGATCACGTGCAGGATGCGCACGAGCGCGCCGTCGCTGGTGATCGCCAGCCCGGTGCGGTCCAGCGCCTCGACCGGCAGCAGCTCGCCGCTCTCGGGCAGGCCGTCGTCGGACGTCCGCTTCGGGGTCGGCGCGCCGCGTCGGCGGCGGTTGCGGATCTTCATCGGTTCATTCCTCCCAGAGGGCAGCGGTGTCGAGGACGGGGACGGGCTCGCGGCGCGGCCCGCGCGGGGCGTCGGCGTGGTCGACGCGCAGCTCGTAGCCGCGCAGGCGGGCGCCGGGGCCCGGGACGTAGCGGCGCCGGCGGCGGCGCCAGCGCACCGCCGAGGCCAACAGCAACATGAGGTTGAACTCCGACGAGCTGGCCATCAGCGCGGCGCCCGCGGGCAGCGCGCCGAGGTAGACGGCGGTGACCGCGGTCAGCGTCGCGCCGATCGGCGGGTGGACGTAGAGCGCCCAGCCGCCGGCGATCCCGACGCCCAGGGCGACGGCCAGCCACTGGCCGATCGTCAGCTCGCCGATGCGCAGCTTCGTGTCGAGGTGCTTGTAGGCGACGTTCATGTCGGGCTAGCCCTCCAGGCCGTCGTCGCCGGGGCTGGGGATGTCGCCGCCGCGCGGGGCGGGCGACGACGAGCCCGACGGCAGCGCCAGCGGCATCGAGTCGTCGGGGACGGTCACGCCGGGGTCCTCGGGGACGGCGCCGTCGTCGGACGGCGGGCCCCACGAGGAGGACATGCCGATGTCCTCGGCGCGGACGTGGTCGCGCGCGGGCGTGGCGGCGCTGCCGGACGGCGCGCCGCCGTCGTCGCCGGGCTCGCCGTCGAAGCCGCTGCCGCCGGCGGGGGACGGCGGCGTGGCGGTGCCGTCGCCGGCGACCGTGAAGGCGCCGCCGTCGGAGCCGCCGTCCGAGCCGCCGCCGCCCGTCGCGCCGCCGCCGCCCGTCGCGCCGCCGCCGCCGTCGAAGCCCGCGCCGGCGGACCCGCCGCCGGCCTCGGCGACGAGGTCGCCGCGCGTGGCGGAGTCCATGGCGCCCCAGGTGATGAACGCCGCGGCGTCGTCGCCGGAGACGCCCTCGCTCGCGGCCGCGGCGGTCATTCGGTCGGTGACCTCCTCGGGCGTGTGCGACGCGGTGTAGTCGACGACCGGGCCGGCCACGCCGGACTGCCCGAGCTGCTCGAGCGCGGCGCGGCCCGCGTCCAGGCGCTGCGCGGGGTTCATCGCCGACAGCTCGGCGCCGCGCTCGCGCAGCATGTTGCCCGCCTCGGCCATGCCCGGCGCGCCGGGCAGGCCCCCGCCGGCGCCCCCGCTGCTGCTGCCGGCCTTCGACGCCACCGCGCCGATCGCCGCGCCCGCGGCCATGCCGGGCGGCCCGCCGGCCGCGCCGGTCGCGGCGCCCGTGGCCGCGCCGGTGCCCGCGCCGGCCGCCGCGCCGGTCCCGGCGCCCGCGGCCGCCGTGCCCGCGCCGGCCTCGGCCGCGCTCGCGCCCCCGGCCTCCAGCGCCGGCGTCGCCGACGGGAGCGCGGGCGCGCCGCCGCCACCGGTGCCGCCGCCGGGAGGCGCGCCCGGCGTCGGCGTCCCCGGCGTCGGCCGCTGGCCCTGGCCGGGGTCCTGCCCGCCGCCGGGCGGCGTCGCCGCGCCGTCCTGCTGGTTCCAGGGCATCTGCTGGCTCAGGTACTGGAACCCGAACCGCTCGCCCATGCGCATGACGATCCCGCCGCCCCCGCGCCGTCCGCCACCGCCGCCGGGCATGATCGCCCCCAGCGAGGCGATCCGCATCAGCGTCCGCGGCAGCGAGAACATCAAGTACAACAACGCCAGCGCGGTGAGCGGCTTGATCAGCTTGTCGACGAACGAGCCGCCGCCGCCGAAGGTCAGCGAGTCAACGCCGACGCCGATGAACGTCCCGAGGCAGAGCGCCCAGATGACCGGGATGATCAGCACCGCGACGAAGCTGCGGATCGCCAGCCGCGGCACCCACGCCGTCTGGTCGATCGGCGAGAGCACGAAGGCCAGCGGCATCGCCGCGTAGAGGATCGCCAGCGTGGCGCCGATGACGATCTTCATCGCGATCAGCCCGAGCAGCACGCTCGCGGTCGCGAACCCGAGGATGACCACGAAGATCAGGCCGAGGCCGATGCTGGCGATCGTCGTGACCGCCAGCGCCCCGGTGATGAGGCTCGCGATCTTGTCGAGGTCCTTGCCGTTGACGAGCACGGCGGTGACCTGGTTGGAGACCGCGATCGCGTTCTCGAAGATGAACGGCCACGCGGTGATCAGCAGCGCCACGCCGATCCCGCGCGTGATGCCCTGCAGCAGCTCGCTGCCGTCGCCGCTGAGGTCGGCGATCCCGGCCAGCCAGTACTGCAGGACCGAGAAGGTGATGACGACGCCGACCAGCGCGAAGGCGACGCCCTGGCTGACGTGGCCGAAGGCCTCCAACTTTCCGTCTAGGTGGCCGTTGGCCTTCCCGGCGAAGTTGGGGGCGTTGACCAGCCACGTGAAGAACGTGCCGTTGAAGCCGTCGAGGCTGACCCCGAAGAACTTCTGGGAGATCTTGTCGATCGCCTTGTTGATGATGTCGTCGACCGACGGCAGCGCCGAGGCCGAGTCGGGCCAGACGAGGCAGAGCAGCAGCGAGGCGGCGAACGCCGTGACGAAGACGCGCCGCCGCCCCCAGCCGCGCGGCGCCGTGAGCGTGCGCCGGACCGCGCGCGCCACGGACCGCGCGCCGGGCACGGCCGCGCCGCGCGCGGTCGGGTGGTCGAGCGTCGGCACGCCGCGCCCCTAGTAGGCCAGGCCCTTGGCGCCGGCGACGACCACGACGGCCCCGATGGCGCCGCCGATCAGCTTCACGCCGCCGCTGCCCTGCCGTCCGCCGCCGCCCATCATCAGCGCGAACGCGCCGGCGACCGCCGCCAGCGGCGCGATCGCGATCGTCGGGATCATCGCCGCGTCGGTCAGGTGGTTGGCGACCTTGATCAGGTCCTTGAAGTCCGTCCCGGAGCTGAGGTCGTGCTCCTTGCCGCCCACCCCCGCCGCCTTGGCGAGGACGAGCGCGTGCGGGCCCAGCAGGACGAGCGCCGCGCCCAGGCCCGTCAGGGCCGCCGCCGCGGCGGCGACGTAGAGCCCCTGGGCGCGACGGCGCAGGGACATGGTGGCTGCCTTCATGGTGTTGCTCCTTGTGATGGTGGTTGGGTTGGTTGCGGTCATCGCTCGAAGCTGAACTCGTTGTTGGTGGTCCCGGAGGAGGAGGGGGAGGACGACGGCGGCGGGGCGGGCGCCGGACGCGCGGGCGCGGGCGCCGGGGTGGACGCGGGCCTCGGGGTCGCCGCGGCGGGCGGCGGCGCGCCGCGCCGGGCGACCGCGCGCCGGTGGCGGCGCGCGGCGCGGCGCCGGGCCACCGCGCGCGCCCGCGCCGCCGCTCGCGCTCGCGCCGCCCGCGCCCGCTCGACCGCCGGGACGACGTCGCCACGCCGCGCCGCGGTCCGCGTGACCGCGAGGGCCGCCACGTCGGGCACCGGCGCGGGTCGCGCCGGGGCCGCGGTCGTGGCCGTGCGCGGCGCGCTCGGGGCGCGCGCGGCGCCCCCGCCCCCACCGCCGCCGCCCGGCCGCAGGACCACGACCGCCACCAGCAGCCCGACCAGCGCCAGCGCCGCCGGCGCCACCCAGCGCCCGCCCGCCGGCACGCCCACCCGGTGGGCGGCGTCGGCCGCGCGCGCGAGGACGTCCCGCGCCCGCGCCGCCCAGTCCTCCAGCACCGCCCGCCGCTCCCGCCGCGGCACCGCCGTCGCGGCGGCGTCGTCGTCCCACGAGTACGGCCGCGCCGCCGGCTCGGGTGCCGGGGCGGCCGCGCCGTGGGCCTCGAAGAGGTTGTCCACGGGGTCGGTGGTGCGGGGGTCGTGGTCGGTCACCACCCCTTCCATTGGGCGAGCCCGAGATCCCGCCCCCTCGAATCGAGCGCGGATAGCATCGGCCGGGTGAGCGCCGACCCGACCGCCGGACTGGAGCTGTCCCGCGCCCCGCGCAGCAAGCTCGCCGACGTCGTGGCGCGTCAGCTGCTGGAGGAGATCGAGGCCAAGCGCCTGGCGCCCGGCACCCGGCTGCCCTCCGAGCGCGACCTCCAGGTCGCCCTCGGCGTCGGCCGCTCGACGATCCGCGAGGCGATCAACGGCCTCAGCATGATGGGGTTGGTCGAGATCCGCCACGGCAGCGGGGCGTTCGTCGCCGACCGCGCCGCGCGGCCCGGGGCCGAGCGGCTCGTCGCCGAGCTGTGCCGCGCCGCCGACCCCGAGCTGCTGGAGGCGCGCCGGGTCGCCGCGGTCGAGGCCGCCCGCCTGGCCGCCGCGCGCGCCACCGCGGCCGACCGGCGCGCGCTCCAGGACGCGCTGGACCGGCACGCCCGCCTGGTCGCGGCCGGCGAGCCCGCCGCCGCGGCGTCCGCCGCGTTCCGCCAGGCGCTGGCCGACGCCGCGGGCAACGCCGTCCTGGCCTCACTGCTGGCCGCGCTGGGCGACGCGCTGGCGCCCGCGCTCGCGCGCCTGGACGCCACCGCGGGCTTCGGCGCCTGGGAGGCCGCCCAGCACCGCGGCCTGCTGGACGCCGTCGCGGGCGGCGACGCCACCGCCGCCGCCCGCCGCATGCGCGCCTACGCCGACGCCGTCACCTCGCGCCTGGGCGCCTAGCCACGCACGCGCACGTGGATGCGCTTGGACACGCCGCCCACGTAGGGATAGGCGGCCTGGGCGACGACGTGGAAGCGCAGCGTGTAGCGCTGCGAGCCGGTCGTCCCGACGAAGCGGTACCGCACGCGGAAGCTGCCCTTCGAGCCCTTCGCGCGCGTGTCCCGGAACGGCTGCCAGTGCGTGCCGCGCCACGCCTCGGCGCGCACGAGCACGCCGCGGCTGGGGATCGGCCCGCCCGACAGCCGGCCACGCAGCGTCAGGAGCTGCCCGTTGCGCAGGCTGCGTCGCGACGCCGCGATCGTCACCTTCGGGATCACCCGCAGCACCGTCCGCCCGACGACCGCGCCCGCGGGCGTCCGATGGATCGCGTAGATCTCGCGCGACGAGCCGCGCGGGATCATGATGCTGAACCGCCCGTCGGCCTTGGTCGTCACGCGCCGCAGCACCTCCAGCGGCCCGGTCGTCCCGGCCGGGCGCCAGACCAGGCAGACCGGCTGACCGCCCAGCGGCGTGCCGTCGGCCGCGCGCAGCAGGCCGCGCGCCTTGGCCTTGGCCTTGGTCGCGTAGTGGATGGTGATCGCCGCCGTGCCGACGCCCTTGGACGCCTTGCCGGGACGCAGCAGGCCCGGCTTCATGCTCATGCCCGCCGTCGTGAGGTCGAGCGCGGGCTCGGGGTTGCAGGACTCGTCGGGCGGCGCGTTGTGCGTGGTCAACGACACCGGGCCCCAGGCCGTCGTGTTGCCGCCCGCGTCCTGGATCAGGACGCGCACCTTGTGGGCGCCGTCGGCCAGCGTCGCCGTGTCGAGCGACAGCGTCCCGCTGGCGGTCAGCGGGCACGGCACGCGGTAGGCGTAGGGCTGGGTGCAGTTGGCGCCGCCGAAGGCCTGCGTGGCGACGACCTTGCCGTCGACCTCGACCATCGCCTGCGCGACCCCGCCGCCCTTGTCGGTGGCCAGGACCGACACGGTGGAGATGCCCGACACCGGGGCGGTCGCGTCGACGAGCCCGCCGGCGGGCGCGGTGGAGAACGACGGCTTGATGTCGTCGGCCAGCGTGATGTCGGCGCGGTGCAGCCACGTCTCGGCGGCCACGCCGCTGGTCGACGGGCACGCCGTGGTGCCGCTGTTGGGCTCGCCGCAGGACACGTACAGCGCCACGCCGTTGACCGGCACCGGCGGCGTGCGCGAGAACTTGTTGGCGTCCGACAGCGGCGTCGCCGGGTCGCCGACTCCCGAGCAGTTGTTGGTGGTGCCCTTGCACCCGGTCCCGGCCCAGCGGTAGTCGTCGCCGGTCGTCCCGAACTTCTCCATCGCGCTGAAGAAGTACGCGGTCCCGGCCGCGACCCGGGCGCTGCGCCAGAGCGTGTACTTGGTGATGACCGTGTTGTCGGGCGCCCAGAAGTACATGCGCGCCTCGGCGTCGGCGGGGTGCGTCATCCCGGGCGTCAGCCGGACGTGGACGCCGCCGCGCGGGCAGGTGTCGTCGTGGGTGTCGACGGTCGGGGCCGAGAACCGGAACGACCACGAGGACGTCGACGCCAGGTTGCCGTTGGGGTCCTGGCAGGAGTAGACGACGTAGGTTCCGGCGTGCGCCTCCCGGACGGCGGGCCCGGCGAACACCAGGGCCAGCGCGGAGAACGCGAGCAGCAAAGCAGCGGGGAGAGCGGGTCTGGGGAGCATGGGGTCCATTCTGCGTGGGCGTCGTCCGGCGCCCAATCGGGATTCGTGAAGGGTGTGGGACGCGGATGCGATCAGGGGCCGAACTCCTGGCCCCACCCGCCGTTGGCGGCGGAGGTGGAGCCGGAGGACGATCCGGACGACGCCGAGGACGCCGCTGGGGAGGCGGCGGGTGGCGTCGCGGTGCCCGTGCCCTCGACGCCGAACTCCGGCGCGGTGGCGCGGGCGACCTTCCGGGCCTTGGCCCGCTGTCGCTGCTTCTTGGTGGTCTTGGTCGACGTCGAGGCCGACTTGGTGGTGGTCTTGGTCTTGGCCGTCGACGCGGGACGCTCGGCGGCCGAGACCGCGGCGGGCACCGTGACCGCCGCGGTCGTGGCGACCTTGGCCGCCGGCTTGGCCTTCGGCTCCTTGGCCTCCGCCTTCGCGGCCGGCGCGCGATGGCCGGCCAGCGGCGCGGGGAGCCCCTCGAAGACGCAGTAGGTCGCGGTCGAGCCGACGCCGAGGCAGCCCGCGACGACCGCGGCGACCGTGCCCGGCCGCAGCGCGCCGAGCAGCGAGCCGGTCGCGGGGTCGGCGCGCGTCGCCAGGCCCGTCGCGTGCTCGCGCCCGCCGCTGAGCAGGTCGGCCAACCGATCGCGCAGCCCGCGCGTGCCGTGGCCGAGCGCGACGAGCCGGTCGCCGCCGTCGTCGACCAGCCCGCCACCGACGATGACCGGCAGCGGCACGACCGCGCCCGCCTCGCGCGCCGCGTGGCGCAGCTCGAAGGCCCAGGCCGCGCAGCCGGTGCAGCTCTGCAGGTGGCGGCGCGCGTCGCGCATGCGGTTGGGTCCGGCGATCCCGGAGACGTAGGCGAGGATCAGGCTGCGGCGGCTCTCGCAGAACGAGCCGTCGCGGACCTCGGCCATGCGCGCGCTGAGCGTCCGCATCGCGCGCTCCATCTCGCGCCGGTACACACGCTCGGTGATCCCGAGGTAGTGCTGGATCTCGTCGGGCGCGCGGTCGAAGAAGTAGCGCAGGGCGATCACGACCTGCTGGCGCTCGGGCAGCTCGGCGACGATCTCGCGCAGGCGCGCGCTGTCCCAGTCGCGGGCGAGCGCGTCGTCGGCGGCGAGCGCGCCGTCGGGCGCCTCCAGCCCGCCCTCCTCCAGCGCGACCGACGTCCTGCGGTACGCGCGGCTGCCCTCGCTGAGCGCCTTGTTGAGCGCGGTCTGCGTCAGGTACGCGCGGACCTGGTGCTCGTTCATCGCCTCGACGTCGAGCACGCCGTCCCGCTGCTTCTCCAGCAGGACGGCGTACGCGTCGTGCAGCGCGGCCTCGCGATCCTCCGCGCCCAGCCACCGACAGCGCCGCGCCAGGACGCCGAGCACGTAGGCCCGGTGATCCTCGTAGCTGGCTTTGGCGATTGTCGACGATGACACGAGAACCGACATCATCCCTCACGACGGGGACACGCGTGATCCAGATGTCTGAACCACGCGTGCACGGACCGCGCTTGCCCGCGTCTCACGGCATCGGCTTGTTCCGCCACGGCACGCAGCTCGCGTACTCGTCGTCGCTCTGGCCGCCGGCCAGCGTGACGGTGCCGCGCGCCGAGAAGCAGCCCTTGTCGGGCAGGCGGATCCGGCCGGCGTAGAGGCTGAACTGGCCCTGATCGGTCTGGGTCTTGCCGCCGACGGAGAGCGTCACGCGCATGAACTTCCGGACGCCCTCGTACTTCGTGCCGACCGACGTGGTCACCGCGCACAGGTTGCGGCCCTCGTCGAAGACGTACAGCTTGCCGATCAGCACGCTGCGGCCGTGGATCTTCGCGTGCAGCGGCTGCAGGGCCAGCTGGTAGCTCGTGTCGCACGGCGCGTCGCTGACCTGCGCGGTCGCCGCGGTCGGGCCGGCCAGCGCGGCGACCGCGCAGACGCCGGAGACCGCCAGGGTGGCGGCCGCGGCGGCGGCGGGGTGGGCGCGGAACGGGGTGGCGATCATCTCGGGGAGGCTCCTTGGGTCGGTTGACGATGACGTTGCATCGCTTCCATCCGGCGAGCCCGCGTCTCCGCCCCCCTCGATCTCTGGCGGTGTCAGATCCCGGCGCGATGGAAGCTCGCCAGCGCGCGCGCCGCCGCCTCCTCGCGGTCCAGCGCGGCGAGGACGGGGCCCGCGCCGCCGGTGCCGCCGAGCCAGCCGCGCCACGCCGCGTCCTGCGCGGCGCAGGCCCGCCGCCAGACGCCGACGAGGTCGTCGCGGACGACCAGCCGCGGGGTCGATGCCGGCTCGGAGGTCACGGGGCGCGATCCTCGCGCTCGCGCGAGCGGGAAGGCAACGCGAGCTCGTGGAGGACCCGATTGCCGATCGGCATTGCGCCCGCCAGGGCGAGGGAGACACCGCAGTACCATGCCTCGGATGACGCGGCCGTGCGGGGAGCCAGCGTGACGGCGCCGGCGCTGGCGGGCGTCGAGCCACGACATCTCGCGACCCTGTCCGCCGTCGAGCAGGTGCGCTCCTACAAGGTCGCGGCCGAGCGCCTGGGCTACGCGCTCTCGGCGGTCAGCCAGCAGATGGCGCAGCTGGAGCGCGCGCTGGGGACGCCGGTCTTCGTCCGGACGCCCGGCCAGCGGCTGGAGCTGACCGAGGTCGGCGCGGTGGTCGCCCGCCACGCGCGCGGGATCCTCGCCCAGCTCGACGCGGCCGGCGCCGACCTGCGCGGCGCCGAGGCCGCGCTGCGCGTCGGCGTGCACGACCCGGCGATCATGGACGCGATCCCGCGCGCGATCGAGCTGCTCGCCGCGCGGGCGCCGGAGGTCGCGGTGACGATCCGCGACCGCGACGTCAGCCCGGCGGCGCGCGCCGAGGCGCTGCGCCGCGGCGAGCTCGACGCCGCGCTGGACGACCTGCCGCTGCCCGACGGGCCGTTCGACGCCGTCGAGGTGCTGGTCGACCCCATCGTGTTGGTCGTCGAGCGCGAGGCGCCGCTGGCCCGGCGCGGCGAGTTGGGGTCCTTGGACGAGCTGGACGGCCTCCCGCTGATCGCCGACGAGCGCTGGCCGATGCTCGAGCTGGTCGAGGGCCAGCTGCGCGCGGCGGGCGTCGCGCCGCGGATGGCGCTGCGCTCGCGGATGGCGGCCGGTCTGCTGCCGCTGGTCGCCGCCGGGATGGGCAGCGCGCTGATGCCGCGCACGGCGGTCGACGAGCACCGCGCGTGCGTGGCGGTCGTCGGCCTGGGCGACCTGCTCCCGGCGCGGCGGGTCGCGCTGTACTGGCACCGCGACCGGCGTCGGATCCCGGCGCTCTGCGCGTTCCGCGAGGCGCTGGGCCGCGCGATGCGCGCGACGACGGCGGCGGCCGAGGCCCGCCGATGAGCGACGAGCGCCCGTCGGCGGGGACCGGAGCGGCGCCGCCCGGCGTCACCCGCGACGCCTGGCTCGGCGTCGAGGTGCGCCACCTGCAGGCGCTGGCGGCGATCGCGCGCGAGGGGTCGTTCCGCGAGGCGGCCGAGAGCCTCGGCTACGTGCAGTCGGCCATCAGCCAGCAGATCGCGCAGTTGGAGCGGTTGGTCGACACGCGGCTGATCGAGCGCTCGCGCGGCAGCGCGGCGGTGGATCTGACGCCCGCCGGGCGGCTGCTGCTGGAGCACGTCGAGGAGATCCTGGCCCGTTACGCGCGGGCCGGGTCCGAGCTGGCCGCGCTGTCGGCGGGGCGCGCCGGACGGCTGCGCGTCGGGGTGCTGCCGAGCGTCGCGGGCCGCGTCCTGCCGCGGGTGCTGCTGCGCTTCGCCGAGGAGTGCCCGGACGTCCAGGTCGTGCCGTCGGAGAGCGCGGCCGACGCCGAGCTGCTGGACGAGCTGGCGGCCGGCGAGCTGGACCTGGCGTTCTGCGAGCTGCCGCTGCCCGAGGGCGAGCTGGCCTGCACGGAGCTGCTGGAGGACCCGCTGCTGCTGCTGGTGCCCGCGGACCATCCGCTGGCGCGGCGCGGCGGCGCGGCCACGGCGGCCGACCTCGCCGGGCTCGAGTTGGTGGCCTACGGGCGCTGGCGCGGGCAGCGGACGGCGCTGGACTGGCTGGCGGCGCGGGGCGTCGAGCCCACGGTCGCGTTCTCCTCCGACCACAACGAGTCGGTGCAGACGCTCGTCGCCGCCGGGACCGGCGTCGCGCTGGCGCCGTACCTGGCGGTCGACGCCGCCCATCCCGGGACGGCGCTCGTCCCGCTGGAGGGCGCGCCGGCGCGGATCGTCGCGCTGGCGTGGCGGTCGGGCGAGGACGCCGAGCTGTCGCCGGCGGCCAACGCGTTCCGCGTGGTGGCGCGGGCGGTCTGCCACGAGCTGGCCGGCGCGATGCTCCCGCCGCCGCGCTGAGCCCGACCGATCGCCGGGTCCCCCTACGTGTCCGCACGCGGACACGCTGATCGAACGCCCACGGGCGCCCCCGCGCGCCCGCCGGATGGCACGGGTGTCCCCGCACACCCCGTGGCCCCGGAGCGTTTCGATGAGCGCAGCAGCACCATCCTGGATCGGCGTCGAGCAGCGGCACCTCGCGGCCTACGCGGCGGTCGCGCGCAACCGGTCGTTCCGCGCCGCGGCGCAGGAGCTGGGGTACTCGCAGCCCGCGGTCTCGCAGCTCGTGCGCAAGTTGGAGGAGTTGGTCGGCACCGCGCTGGTCGTCCGCCGCTCCGGCTCGGGGCGCGTGCGGCTGACGCCCGCCGGAACGCTGATGCTGCACCACGCCGACCGCCTCCTGGACGGCTTCGCCGCCGCCCGCGCCGACCTCGCGGTGCTGGCCGGACGGCCGTCGCGGATCGGCGTGCTGGGCGGCCTCGGCGCGCGGGTGCTGGCGCCGATGCTGCGCCGCGCGCGGGCCGACGACGTCGAGGTCGTGGAGGTCGACGACGACCCCGCGCTGGCCCGCGCCGTCGCCCGCGGCGAGATCGACGTCGCCGTCGGCGGCCTGCCCCACGGCGCCGACCGCCTGAACGTCCGCCGCGTCGGGACCGACCCCTACATCCTGGCCGTCCCCGCCGCCTCGCCTCTGGGCCGCTTCGACGGCCGCCCGCCCTCCGAGCTGATCGAGCGCCAGCCGCTGATCGTCTGCGGCGACGCCGACGAGGCCCGCCGCATCGACCGCGAGCTGCGCGTCCGCGGCACGGCGCCGCGCTGGTCGTCGAAGGCCTCCAGCGTGCCCGCGGCGCTGGGCGCGGTCCGCGCGGGCGCCGGCGGGGCGATCGTCGCGGCCGCCGCCGTCGAGCCCTGGGACGCCGCGATCGTCCGCGTCCCGCTCGACGGCCTCGTGTCGCCCCGCTGCATCTGCCGCTACGCCCACCGCGACCGCCGCCTGCCCGACGAGGTGTGCGAGGTCGTCGCGGCCGGGGTCCAGGCGCTGGAGCGGACGTCGCTGGTGGCCTGAGCGGCCGGCCCTAGCCCGTGACCGCCACCTCGGTGCTGTAGCTGTGCCCGCCGCCGACCTTGGCCGAGACGCGGTAGAGCGCGTAGGGCGAGCCGCTGTCGGGCGTGCGCATGGTGAAGGAGAACGTGCCGTTCTTGGACACCTTGGTCGTGCTCAGCGCGCGGGCGCCGGTGCAGACGTTCTCGCGCGAGATCGTGACGCGGCTCGGGGGACGCTTCAGCGCCAGCCGGCCGCTGACCTTCAGGCCGCTGCGGCCGGTGATGCGCAGCAGGCGGTCGTAGCGGAACGCGCGGCTGCGGTCGGCGCCGAGCATCACGGTGTACTTGACCGGGGCGGCGTCGGCCTTCGCCGGGCCGCCCACCAGCGCCGAGAACGCGCCGTCGACGCCGACGGTCGCGGTGCCCACCGGCGCGGTGCCGCGCAGGATCGTCACCGCCTGGCCGGCCAGCGCGCGGTGCGCGACGCCGCTCACGCGCGCGCGGGTCCCGACGGGCGAGACGTCGAGCAGCGTCACGGGCGTGCCGCACTCCCGAGCCGGGGCCGGGACGGGCGGCCGCGGCGCGGGCGGATCGTAGGCCGGGGGCATCGGCGCCGCGATCACCTGCGCCTCGCAGGCGCTCGTCGCCGGCAGGTTGTTGGCGTCGCCGCTGTAGCGCGACTGCCAGCCGTAGCTGCCCGGCTCCGTCGGCGTGTAGTCGATCGAGACCGCGCCGGAGGCGTCCGGCACCACCGTCTCGGCGTGGACGACCGTGCCGGTGCACGACGCGTCGGCGTAGACGCGAACCTCGATCGTCGCCCCCGCCACCGGGTCGAAGCGCCCGTCGACCACGGCGTGCCCGCGCGTCCCGGACAGCGTCGGGCGCGCCTTGACGTCGAGCGTGACGGTCGCGACGTCGGCGGCGCCGGTCGCGTTCGTCGACCGGTAGGTGAACGTGTCGGTCCCGGCGTAGTCGTCGTCGGCCGTGTAGGTGACCTTGCCGTCGCCGCCGATCGCGCCCAGCGTGCCGTGCGCCGGCCCGGCGACGATCGCGTGGGTCTGGGCGATCTCGCTGGCGCAGTCCAGCGCGACCACGCGCCCGATGCCCGCGCTCGCGACGGCCGTGACGTCGGAGCAGACCGGCTTGAGCGCCTGGACGGTCACCGTGGCCGTCGCGACGTTCGACGCGCCGCCCTCGTTCGTCGACGTGTAGGTGAACGTGTCGTCGCCGAAGAAGCCCGGGTCCGGCGTGTACCGCAGATGCCCGCCGACGGCGGTCGCGGTGCCGTGCGCGGGCGCGCCGACGACCGCGATCGTCGCGGGCCCGTCGCCGCCGCAGTCCGGCGCCACGGAGACCGCGTCGCCCTCGAGCGTCTGCCCCGTCACGTCGGCGCAGACCTGCGGCGCCTGGAGCACGTGCAGCGTCTCGGTGCCGCTGCCGGCCGCGAAGCCCGGCGCGGCCGCCGCGCTCGCGGTGATCGTGTAGTCGCCGGGCGCCGTGCCGCCGGCGAGGCCGATCGCCTTGGAGGCCGTGCCGCCGGAGATCGCCCCGGACCCCGAGCCCAGGCCGCCGCCGAGCGTGAACGTGACGTTCCCGGCGCCGGTCGCGCCGCGTGCCGGAGCGACCGTCGCCCCGAACGTCACGTTGCGCGCCGCGCCCGCGTACGGCGTGTCGACGTGGTCGGCGGTCACCGTCGTCGCCACCGTCTGCACCGCGCCGACGTCGAACGGCGCGGCGCGCGTGAAGCCGCGCTGGTCGGTCGTGACGAGGTTCTGCGCGGTGGCCCCGCCGATGACCCCGCTGCCCGGGTTGGGCGGCATCGTCCGCGTCGGCCCGCCGTAGTCGCCCAGCGGCGCGAGGTTCGGGTCGGTGGTGCCGACGTAGGTGGCGTTGGACAGGATGCTGGAGAACACCGCGCTGTTGGCCGTGCCGTCGGCGACGGTCGACGGCGCCGCGCCGAACACCGCGCTGCTCCCGACCGCCGTGACGATCGACTGCCGGGCGGTGGAGCCGGCCGTCGCGGGGCCCGAGGTGTCGTAGCCGACGGTCGCGACCGCGCCGGACGCGAGCCCCGTCGTCACGCCGACGCCGGCGGTCGCGCTGTTGCCGGCGATCGTGACGTGGGTCAGCGTGACCGTGCCGTTGAGGTTGAACAGCGCGGCGCCGTACGCGGCGCCGCCGCCACCCGCGTTGACGGTGCCGCCGACGAACGCGGCCGTGCTGCCGCCGCCGACGACCGCGTTGCCGGCGAACGTGCTGTTGGTGGCCGTGACCGTGCCGCGGTCGTTGAAGACCGCCCCGCCCATCCCGGCGCCGCCGCCGCCGACGCTGACCGAGTTGGCGATGAACGCCCCGCCGTCGCCGCCGCCGAAGCCGCCGTGCCCGGGGACCGCGCCGCTGTTGCGGCCGTCGGTGCCCGCGCCGCCGGCGCCGAAGCCGCCGTCGCCGCCGTCGAGGTTCGACCAGCCACCGCCGCCGCCGAAGCCGCCGCCACCACCGCCGTCGCCCGGGCCGGCCCCCGCGCCGCCGCCGCCCACGCCGCCACCGCCGCCACCGCCGCGGTTGGAGGCGGCGTTGTCGGGAGCGAGGCCGCCGCCGTGGCCGAACCCGCCGCCGGAGCCGCCCGGCCCCGCGCCCACGATCGAGCTCCCGCCCGCGCCCGACCCGTTGCCGCCCCGCGTGCGGTCCGAGTTCGCGCCGCCGAGGCCGTTGGGGACGCCCCCGCCCGCGCCGCCCACCGGACCGACGCCGGGCTGGCCGACGTCGCCGGACGCGTAGCCGCCGCCTCCGCCTCCACCGCCGCCGTAGGTCGTCGCCGCGCCGCCGGCGCCGCCCGCGCCGCCGCCGGGCACCGTGCCGCCGAAGCCCCCGCCGCCGCCGCTGGCCACCGCGTCCTCGCCGAGGCCGCCGCCGCTCGTCGAGTTGACGGCCCCGGCGGTGCCGCCGGTGGCGCGGTTGCCCTGCAGCGTCACGCCGTCGAGGCGCAGCGTGCCCTGGTTGTAGATCGCGCCGCCCAGGCCGGCGCCGCCGCCGCCGAACGACGAGTTGCCGCCGCGGGCGCTGCCGCCCGTGACCTCGAGGTCGCGCAGGGTCAGCGTGCCGGCCGACAGGCCGGAGCGCGTGTCCGCGACGTAGAACAGCCGCAGCCGGGTCGCGTTGGTGGACGCGATCACCGCGCCGTGGTCGGCGTCGCCCTCGATCGTGACGTCCGAGGTGATCGCGGGCAGCGCGTTGGGGCCGTACCAGAAGTTGTTGGCGGCGGAGAACGTGTAGGTGCCCGAGACCTCGACCGTGTCGGCGCCGGGCGTGGCGTTGGCGGTGGCGATCGCCGAGACGAGCGCGGCGGTGTCCCCGGCCGGGACGGTGATCGTGGCGGCGGAGGCGCCGGAGGCCGCCAGGATCGTGAGCATCGTGCCCAGGACGAAGGTGCGTGGGAGCATGGCGCGGAGACGCTATAGACGTTTGGACCGGGTTCCAAGCCCTGGACTCGTACGCCTTTCCGATAGTTGGAACGCCGTGTATCTTGGACGTGCCCGATGTCCTACGCCGCGCGTCCACACGTCACGACCAAGGCCATCGCCTTCCTGGACTGCTGCGGCTTCACGAACTTCACGGCCGAGCGCGGCGACGCGGCGGCCACGCGGCTCTTCCTCGCGCTGCGCGACGACGTCACCCGCGAGGCGACGCCGGCCGGCGTGGAGGTCGTCAAGTGGCTGGGCGACGGCGCGATGCTCGCGGCCGACGACGTCACCTCGGCGCTGACCTGCCTCTACCGCACGATGGTCCGCACGCGCGACGCGGCCGGGCCCGCGCTGCCGCTGCGCGCGGGCATCACCTACGGGCCGGTCGTCCGCGTCGTGCTCGCGGACACCGGCCTCGACTACCTCGGGATGTCGGTCAACCGCGCCGCGCGGCTGTGCGCCGTGGCGCAGCCGTGGCAGGTCCGCTCGGGCGCCGAGGTCGAGGCCGTGCGCTTCACCCTGCGCCCCGCGCTCGTCTGAGCGCGCCGCGCGTCAGCCCGCGTCGAACGCGTCCTCGTCGGCGCGCAGGTCGCGCAGGATCTCGAACAGGTCCTGCAGCTGAGCGCGTCTGAGCGGCTGGGTCCCGAAGCGGGCGTTGTTGATGACCTCGGTCGCCTCGACCGCGACCTCGCGCCCGCGCTCGGTGATCGACGCCAGCCACTTGCGGCGGTCGTCCTCGTGGCGCGTGCGCTCGACGTAGCCGAGCTTCTGGAGCCCGTCGATCGTGTTGGTGATGCTCGTCGGGTGCACCTGCAGGCGCGCGCCCATCTTGCCCAGCGGCAGCGAGCCGTTGCGCGAGTAGTACAGGAGCATCAGCGCCTCGTAGCGCGGAAACGTCAGGTCCCAGGGCTTCAGCAGCGCGTTCAGCCGCGCGGTGAGGATCTGCTCCACGCGCATGATCGACGTGACCGCCACCATCGACGGCGTCGGCGACGCGCCCCAGTGCTTCTGCCACTGGCGGCGCGCCTCGTCGATCGGGTCGAAGGGCAGAGAGCCTGACACCGGGGCAGCGTGGCACATCGGTCGGATTCACCGCGCTCCGGCGCTCAGCGGAGGCTGCGACCGACCACGACGCGCTGGATCTCGTTGGTGCCCTCGTAGATCTGGGTGAGCTTGGCGTCGCGCATCATCCGCTCGACCGGGTACTCGGTCACGTAGCCGTAGCCGCCGAGCACCTGCACGGCCTCGACGGTGACGTCCATCGCGGTGTCCGAGCAGAACAGCTTGGCCATCGCGGAGTACTTGCCCAGGTCGGGCTCGTCGTGGTCGGCCTTGGCCGCGGCGCGGTAGAGCAGCTCGCGCGCGGCGGCGGTGCGCGTCTCCATGTCGGCGAGCTTGAACTGGATCGCCTGGAGCTGGTTGATGGGCTTGCCGAACGCGGTGCGCTCGCGCGCGTAGGCGGCCGCGTAGTCGGTGGCGCCCTGCGCGATGCCCAGCGCCTGCGCGGCGATCCCCAGGCGCGAGCGGTCCAGCGTGCGCATCGCGACCTTGAAGCCGTCGCCGACCGACCCGATGACGTTGCCATCGGGCACGAAGACGTCGTCGAAGGTCAGCTGGCCGGTCGGCGAGCCGCGCATGCCCATCTTGTGCTCCAACTTGGCCACGGCGAAGCCCGGCGCGTCGGCCTCGACGAGGAACGCGGTCATCCCGCGCGAGGGCGGCGCGGCGCCGTCGGTGACCGCGAAGACGACGTAGGCGCCCGCGACGCCGGCGTTGGTGATCCAGTTCTTGGCGCCGTTCAGCCGCCAGCCGCCGTCGACCGCGACGGCGTTGGTGCGCAGCGCGCCCGCGTCCGAGCCGGCGTCGGGCTCGCTCAGCGCGAAGGCCGCCAGCCACTCGCCCGCGGCGTACTTCGGCAGCACGCGCGCCTTCAGCTCGTCGGAGCCGTCGATGCGGATCGGCAGCGTGCCGAGGTCGTGGACGGCGAGGATCAGCGCGCTGGACGCGCACGCCTTGGCGATCTCCTCGATCGCCACGACCGTCATCAGCGTGCCGGTGCCCGTGCCGCCGTAGGCCTCGGCGAACGGCAGCGCGAGGACGTCGTGCTCGGCCAGCAGCTGCCGGACGTCCTGCGGGAACTCGCCGGCGGCGTCGATGGCCGCCGCGCGCGGCGCGATCCGGCCGACGGCCAGCTCGCGCACCATGTCGCGCAGATCCCGCTGCTCCTGGGTCAGCCCGTACCGGACCGGCCCGTCGGCGAGCGCGCTCATGCCGCGGCGCCTACTCGCGCGCGGGAGTACTCGTAGAAGCCACGACCGGACTTGCGGCCGTGGTGGCCGGAGACGACCATCCGCTTCAACAACGGCGGCGGCGCGTACTCGGGCCGCTTGAACTCCTCGTAGAGCGAGTCGCAGACGGCGTAGAGCACGTCGAGCCCGATGAAGTCGCACAGCGTCAGCGGACCCATCGGGTGCGCGGCGCCGAGCTTCATCCCCGTGTCGATGTCCTCGCGCGAGGCGAAGCCCTCCTCGTACATCCGCACCGCGGCCAT
This sequence comes from Baekduia sp., assembly GCF_035685985.1. Lineage (GTDB taxonomy): Bacteria > Actinomycetota > Thermoleophilia > Solirubrobacterales > Solirubrobacteraceae > Baekduia. The sequence goes on along the minus strand of NZ_DASRZV010000017.1, from coordinate 135,751 downwards.
CAGGTACGGGACGAGCAGCATGTTGACGATGAACCCGGAGCGGTCCTTGGTGCGGATCGCGGTCTTGCCGATCGCCTCGGCGAAGGCCTGCGCGCGCAGGACGGCGTCGGCGCCGGTGTCCAGCGCGACGACGACCTCGACGAGCTTCATCACCGGCACCGGCGAGAAGAAGTGCAGGCCGAGCACGCGCTCGCGGTGCTGGGTCCACGACGCGAGCTGGGCGATCGGGATCGACGAGGTGTTGGACGCCAGCAGCGAGTCGGGCGACAGCCAGGCGTCGATGTCGCGGAAGACCTTGCCCTTGACCTTGACGTCCTCGACGATCGCCTCGACGACGACGTCGCTGCCGTCCAAGGCCATCAGGTCGGTGGTCCAGGCGATCCGGTCGCGCAGCTCGCCCGCGGCGGCCGCGTCGAGCTTGCCGCCCGCGACCGCCCGCTCCAGCGACGTGTCGATGCGATCCCGCGAGCGCCGCAGGGCCGCCTCCTCGGGCTCGTAGAGGATCACGGGGATGCCGGCGCGCGCGGTCGACTCGGCGATGCCGGAACCCATGAACCCGGCGCCGACCACTCCGACCTGCGTGAAGACGTCCTGTTCCTGCATGTGGGCTCCTTGTGGACTTCGACGAAAGGCTTCTTGCGGCCACGCTACCAGGTGTGCGATAGTCCGATCGTTGGACCTCCTACTATTTATCTTCCGACCAACCGATGGTCGACCATCCTTGTCGCGCCCGCGGGACGTGGAACGCGACAGGACCCGCCACCGGCGGACACCAGGTCAATGAGGCCGCGGCGCGGTGATGGACTGAGACCGTCCACGCCCCGCCGAGTTCCCTGCAGCAGGCCGGAGCGCCCTTTCTCCTCTCATCCCGCTCCGGCCTGCCGTTGGCCTAGTCTGCTTTCGCCCCCAGGAGCACCCCGATGACGATCCAGACCGACCTTCCCGACACGCCGCCCGCCGACGCCCGCCCCGCCTTCCCGCTGCGCTTCGTCACGGCCGCCTCGCTCTTCGACGGCCACGACGCCGCGATCAACGTCATGCGCCGCCTGATCCAGGACAGCGGCGCTGAGGTCGTGCACCTCGGCCACAACCGCAGCGTGCGCGACGTCGTCAGCGCCGCGATCCAGGAGGACGCCGACGCGATCGCGCTGTCCTCCTACCAGGGCGGCCACGTCGAGTACCTGCGCTACGTCGTCGACATGCTCGCCGAGCACGACGCGAGCCACATCCGCGTCTTCGGCGGCGGCGGCGGCACGATCACGCCCGACGAGATCGCCGGGCTGCAGGACTACGGCGTCGAGCGGATCTACCACCCCAACGACGGCATGGCGCTCGGCCTGACCGGCATGATCGGCGACCTCGTCGAGCGCGCCCGTGCGGCGCAGCAGCCCTCCGAGGTCCCGGCCGACCCGATCGCGCGCACCGACCGCGACATCGCCCGGATGCTCTCGGCGCTGGAGGACGAGGCGCTGGACGACGAGCGCCTGGCCGCGCTGCGCGAGCAGTGGCAGGCCGCGGGCGAGGGCGTCCCGGTCGTCGGCATCACCGGCACCGGCGGCGCCGGCAAGTCGACGGTCACCGACGAGCTGCTCTCGCGCTTCATGCAGCGCTTCCCGGAGCTGCGGGTCGCCGTCCTGGCCGTCGACCCGACGCGCCGGCGCACCGGCGGCGCGCTGCTCGGCGACCGCATCCGCATGAACAGCCTGCGCCACGACCGCATCTACATGCGCTCGATGGCCACGCGCCGCCACCACCGCGCGACGAGCGCGATCCTCGAGGACGCGGTCGCCTGCCTGCGCGCGTCGGGCTTCGGGCTGGTCATCGTCGAGACCGCCGGCATCGGCCAGAGCGACTCGGAGATCGTCGACCTCGTCGACCTCCCGATGTACGTCATGACCAGCGAGTTCGGCGCGGCCAGCCAGCTGGAGAAGATCGACATGCTCGACCTCGCCGAGCTGGTCGTCATCAACAAGTTCGACAAGAAGGGCGCGCCCGACGCGCTGCGCGACGTGCGCAAGCAGTGGCGGCGCAACCGCGTCGCGTTCGGCCTGGCCGACGACGAGGTCCCGGTCTTCCCCACGATCGCCAGCCAGTTCAACGACCCGGGCCTGACCTGGATGTTCACCGCGCTGTGCCGGCGCATCGACCTGGACCCGGGCGCGGATCCGGACGAGCGCGAGCCGCTGGGCCACGCGCTGATCCCGGGCGCGCGCGTGCGCTACCTGGCCGAGATCGCCGAGCAGGGGCGCTCGGTCAACGCCGAGGTCGAGCGGCTGGCCGCCGTGGCGGCCACCGCCCAGCACTACGACGCCGCCGCCGAGGCGCTGGGCGAGAGCGACCCCGCCGTCGCCCAGACGCTGCGCGACCGCCGCGACGAGGCGCTGGACCAGCTCGGCCCGGAGGCCCGCGCGCTGCTGGAGGGCTGGGACGCCAAGCTGGAGGGGATCACCGGCGACACCTACACCTACACGGTGCGCGGCCGGGAGATCAGCGGTGACAACTACCGGACCTCGCTGAGCGGCTCGAAGATCGCCAAGATCGCGCCGCCGCGCCTGGACGGCTGGGGCGACCGCCTGCGCTTCCTCATGAAGGAGAACCTGCCGGGCTCCTACCCCTACACCGGCGGCGTCTTCCCCTACCGGCGCGAGGGCGAGGACCCGACGCGCATGTTCGCCGGCGAGGGCACGCCGGAGCGCACCAACCGGCGCTTCCACTACCTGTCCGAGGGCCAGCCCGCGGCGCGCCTGTCGACCGCGTTCGACTCGGTGACGCTCTACGGCGAGGACCCCGACGAGCGGCCCGACATCTACGGCAAGGTCGGCAACTCCGGCGTGTCGATCGCCACGCTGGACGACGCCAAGAAGCTCTACTCGGGCTTCGACCTGTGCGCGCCGACGACCTCGGTCTCGATGACGATCAACGGCCCCGCGCCGATCGTGCTGGCGTTCTTCATGAACGCGGCGATCGACCAGCAGGTCGAGCGCCACCTGCGCGAGACCGGCCGCTGGGACGCGGCGCAGGCCAAGATCGACGCGCTGTTCGCGCAGCGCGGCGTGGAGCGCCCGCGCTACGCGGGCGAGCTGCCGGCGGGCAACGACGGCCTCGGCCTGGGGCTGCTGGGCGTCAGCGGCGACGAGGTGCTGGACCGCGAGACCTACGAGCGGATCAAGGCCGAGACGCTGACCCGCGTGCGCGGCACGGTGCAGGCCGACATCCTCAAGGAGGACCAGGCCCAGAACACCTGCATCTTCTCGACGGAGTTCGCCATGAAGATGATGGGCGACGTCCAGCAGTCGTTCATCGACCACGGCGTGCGCAACTTCTACTCCGTGTCGATCAGCGGGTACCACATCGCCGAGGCCGGGGCCAACCCGATCTCGCAGCTGGCCTTCACGCTGGCCAACGGCTTCACGATCGTCGAGTACTACCTGGCGCGCGGGATGGAGATCGACGACTTCGCGCCCAACCTGTCGTTCTTCTTCTCCAACGGGATGGACCCCGAGTACGCGGTCATCGGCCGCGTCGCGCGGCGGATCTGGGCGCGGGCGATGCGCGAGCGCTACGGCGCGTCGGCGCGCTCGCAGATGCTCAAGTACCACATCCAGACGTCCGGCCGGTCGCTGCACGCGCAGGAGATGCAGTTCAACGACATCCGCACGACGCTGCAGGCGCTCTACGCGATCTTCGACAACACCAACTCGCTGCACACCAACGCCTACGACGAGGCGATCACCACGCCGACCGAGGAGTCGGTGCGCCGCGCGGTCGCGATCCAGCTCATCATCAACCGCGAGCTGGGCCTGAACTTCTGCGAGAACCCGTGGCAGGGGTCGTTCGTCGTCAACGAGCTGACCGACCTCGTCGAGGAGGCGGTCTACGAGGAGTTCGAGCGGATCTCCGAGCGCGGCGGCGTGCTCGGCGCGATGGACACCATGTACCAGCGCGGCCGCATCCAGGACGAGTCGCTGTACTACGAGCGCCTCAAGCACGACGGGACGCTGCCGCTGATCGGGGTCAACACGTTCCTGCCGCGCGAGGGCGCGGGCGAGGTCGACGTCGAGCCCGAGCTGGCGCGCTCGACCGAGTCCGAGAAGCTCGCCCAGATCGCCAGCGTGCGCGCGTTCAACGCCGCCGGCGCGGAGGACGCCCCGGCCGCGCTGGCCCGCCTGCGCGAGGTCGCGCTGGAGCGCGGCAACGTCTTCGAGGCGCTGCTGGAGGCCGTCAAGCACGCGTCGCTGGGCGAGATCTCCGCCGCGCTGTACGGCGTCGGCGGCGAGTACCGGCGCAACATGTAGCGTTCGGTCGATGCCGGACGACGTCCGCATCGTCTGCCTCGTCCCGTCGATCACCGAGCTGCTCTGCGACCTCGGCCTGGCGCCGCGGCTCGTCGGCCGGACCGGCTTCTGCGTGCACCCGTGGCAGACCGTCCGCCACGTCCCGAAGGTCGGCGGGACCAAGGACCTCAAGATGGACCGGATCCGCGCGCTGGCGCCGACGCACGCGATCGTCAACGTCGACGAGAACCGCCGCGAGGATGCCGAGGAGCTGCGGACGTTCGTCGAGCACGTCGTCGTCACGCACCCGTGCGCGCCGCGCGACAACCTCGCGCTCTACCGGCAGCTCGGCGCGGTCTTCGGGCGCGAGGCGGAGGCCGAGGCGCTGTGCGCGCGGTTCGAGGCGGCCTACGCGGCGGCCGTCGCCGCGGCGGCCGACCGCCCGCGCCGCCGCGTGCTGTACCTCATCTGGCGCGAGCCGTGGATGAGCGTCGCGCCCGACACCTACATCTCACGGACGCTGGCCGCGTTCGGGTGGGACACGGTCCCGGACGCGCCGGACGCGCGCTATCCCGAGGTCGCGCTGAAGGAGCACGCGGGCGCCGTCGACCACGTCCTGCTCAGCAGCGAGCCCTACCACTTCAAGGACCGGCACCTCGCCGAGGTGGAGGCCTTGGTGCCCGGCGCGCGGGCGGCGCTGATCGACGGCGAGATGACGTCCTGGTACGGCAGCCGCGCGATCGCGGGGCTGCGCTACCTGGTGGACTTCACGCGCGACGCCGACGCCCAGGCCTAGCTCGCGCAGTCGAAGACGACCTTGCCGAAGAGGTCGCCGTCGACCATCCGGCGGATGCCGTCCCGCGCCGCGCTGAGCGCGTGGGTGGAGTCGATCGTCGGCGCGACGCCCGCGCTGGCGCACATCTGGGCGAGGCGACGCAGCTCGTCGACCGTGCCCATCGCCACGCCCTGGATGCGGATCTGGTTGAGGAACAGGCGCGTCAGCTCGGGGTCGACCGCCACGCCCGTGGTCGCGCCGATGCTGACCAGCGTGCCGCCGGGGCGCAGCGAGCGCAGCGAGTGCTTGAACGTCGCCTGGCCCGCGGTGTCCATCGCGGCGTCGACCCGCTCGGGCAGGCGCGCGCCGCTCTCGAAGGCCGCGTGCGCGCCGAGCTCCTCGACGGCGCGGCGGCGCTTCTCCGCGTCGCGGCTGGTGACCCAGACGCGCAGGCCGGCGGCGCGGCCGAGCGCGATCAGCGCGGTGGCGACGCCGCCGCCCGCGCCCTGGACGAGGATCGTGCTGCCCGGCGGCAGGTCGCCGCGGCCGAAGATCATGCGGTAGGCCGTCAGCCACGCGGTGCCCAGGCAGGCCGCGGCCTCCCAGGACAGCTCGGCGGGCTTGGGCACGAGGTTGCGGCGCGGGACGGTCACGACCTCGGCGAACGTGCCGTCGATGCCGTCGGAGATCATGCGGCGCTTGGGGTCCAGCGTCTCGTCGCCGCCGCCCGCGTCGGGGTCGGCGATCAGCGGGTGGACGATGACCTCGTTGCCGTCGGCGTCCACGCCGGCGCCGTCGGAGCCCACGACGACCGGCAGCCACGACGGGTCGACGCCGACGCCGCGCATGTTCCACACGTCGTGGTGGTTCAGCGACGCGGCCTTCAGCGTGACGGTCGTCCAGCCCTCGGGCGGCGTGGGCGCGTCGCGCTCGCCGATCGTGACGGCGGAGACCGGGTCGTCGGCGGACGGGGACGTGAGGGTGACGGCGCGCATGGCGGTCACCCTACCAATCGTTCGGTTGTGCGGTGGTGGTAGGTTCGGCCCATGCTCCCGGCGGGGACCTTCACGCTCAGCGCCGACGACCACCGGGCGTTCGCCCGCCACGTCGGCGGCGACCCCGACGGCGACCCGACGGTCACCGCGCTGTGGCTGATCGTCAGCGACCTGCGCGGCCTGGGGATCGGCCTCGGCGAGCTGTTCGCCCGGCACGGGATCGACCTCGCCCACGACGGCCCGATGCTCGGCGGCGTCGCGATGGCCTTCGACGGGCCCCCGCTCGCGCTCGACCGCCCCTACCCGATCACCGGCGAGGTGCTCGACCGCACGCGCAAGTCCGGGCGCCGCGGCGCCTTCGACGTCCTGCGCGTGCGCGTCGCGCTGGCCGATGTCGCCGCGGTGACCATCTCCTACATCCTGCCCCGCCGCGACGAGGAGGCAGCGGCATGAGGCCCGGCGACGTGCTGCCCGAGCACGTGGTCGAGTCGGTCAGCGCCGCGGCGATGGCCGGCCTGGCCGTGGTGCTGCGCGACCCCAACCCGATCCACCTCGACCGCACCGCCGTGCGCGCGCTCGGCCTGGGCGACCGCGAGATCAACCAGGGCCCGGCGAACGGCAGCTACATCGTCACGATGCTGCGGGCGGCGTTCCCCGCCGGCCGGCTGCGCGCGCTGGAGCTGCGCCTGCTGGGCAACGTGCGCGTGGAGGACCGCGTGATCGCCGGCGGCACGGTGCTCGCGGTCGACGACGACGGCACCCGCCTCTGCGAGGTCTGGCTGGACGTCGACGGCGGCGCCCGCGCGATCGCGGGCACCGCGCGCGTCGACGTCGGCGTCGGCGTCAGAGGCTGAAGCCGCCGTCGACGACGAGCGCCGTGCCCGTCGTCCACGAGGAGCCGTCCCCGGCGAGGTGGAGGACGGCCTGCGCGATCTCCTCGACCGTGCCGAGGCGGCCGATCGGGTAGCGCGCCGTGCTGCGCTCGCGCGCCTCCTCCATCGAGACCTTCGCGCCGTCCGGGCCGACGCCGGTGCCGCCGCCCAGCTCGTAGGTGGCCTCGACCAGCGGCGTCCACGCCGTGCCCGGGCAGATCGCGTTGACGCGGATGCCCTGCGCCGCGTAGTCGACGGCCATCGAGCGCATCAGCCCGAGCACGCCGGCCTTCGCGGCCGAGTAGCCGGCCAGCGCGCGGACGCCCTTGATCCCGCCGACGCTCGCGGTCAGCACGAGCGCACCCTGGCCGCGCGCGAGCATCGCCGGGAGCACCGCCCGCGACGACAGCCACACGCCGGTCAGGTTGACGTCGATGAGCCGCGCCCATCCCGCCGGCGTCTCCTCGTGCGCCTGGCCGACGCCGGGGATGCCGGCGTTGGCGTGCAGCACGTCGATCTGGCCGTAGGCGTCCAGCGCCGCCTGAGCCATCCGCTCCATGTCGGCCTCGACGGTCACGTCCGCCGCCACCGCGATGGCCGTGCCGCCCGCGGCCGCGATCGCGTCGACCACGTCATCCGCCGGGCCCCGCTCGAGGTCGACGCAGACCACGCGCGCGCCCTCGCTCGCCAGCAGCAGCGCCGTCGCGCGGCCGATCCCCGACGCGGCCCCGGTCACGATCGCGACCTTGCCCGCCATCCGTCCGTCTGCCATCTCCACTCCCCTTCTCGCCTCGGTGTCAGGCGCGGGCGAACCGCCGCCGCCCGTCCGCCCCGATCTCCTGCGCCGCCTCGTGGCGGCCCACCAGCTCCTCCAGGACGCACAACGCCACCGACAGCACCGAGCCGCGCTCGTCGGGGTTGGGCTCGTCGCCGGCGAGCGCGCAGGTCAGCGCGTAGGCCGTGCGCGGCTCCTCGGTCAGCGCGCCCCGCACCCACGCGACGGTCTCGGCCAGCGTGGCCTCGGCGCCTGCGAGGCGGGCCGCCGGGTCGCGGTCCGGGCGGCCGTGGCCGGGCAGCAGCAGCTCCGGCGCCAGCGCGCGCACGCGCGCAAGCGACGCGCGGTAGTCGGCCAGCGGCGTCGCGCTGGTCCCCCACTCCAGGTACGGGCGCACGCCGGCGTAGGCCGCGTCGGCGGCGATCAACCAGCGGCGCGTCGGCTCGTAGAGCGCCATCTGGCTCGGCGAGTGGCCGGGCACCGGGACCGCGTGCCAGGTGCCGGAGGCCGAGGCCAGCGCGTCGCCGGGATGCAGCACGTGGTCGGCGGCCGGGCGCGGCTGGCGGCCGTCGCCGGCGATCGGGACGTCGGTCAGGACCTCCAGCTCGTCCTCGCCGACGCCCTCGCGCCGGGCGGCCGCCTCGCGCCGCGCCAGCGGCAGGCGCGGGTCGCGCAGGCGGTCCATCGTCGACGTCGGCCCGGCGTGGCGGACGACCCGGCAGCCGAGGCGGTCGACCAGCTCGGCGGCCAGCGTGGAGTGGTCGGGGTGCGGGTGGGTGAGCACGAGCGTGCCGACGGCCGCGGGCTCGACGCCCGCCAGGCGCAGCGCGCCGCGCAGCGCCTCCCAGCCGCCGTCCAGCCCGGAGCCCGAGTCGACCAGCGTCCACCCTCCGCCCCGCGCGTCGGCCAGCAGGAAGCAGTTGATCGCCGAGGTCGTCGGGTAGCGCAGCGGCAGCCGCAGCACCCACAGCCCGTCGGCGAGGCGGTCGGCCCGCTCGGCGCCGGGACGCGGCGGCCCGGGCGCGACGAGCCGGGCGTCGAGCGGGACCGGCGCGGGGACCGGCGGCGGGTGGGGCGCGCGGGAGGGCACGAGCCTCGCGACCCTACCAAACGACCGATTGGTTATAGTGGGTCGATGTCGCCCGTGGCGTTGCACCACCAAGGCCTTCAGGTGTCCGACATCGACCGCGCGGGCGCGTTCTACGTCGACGCGCTGGGCGGCGAGTGGCTGGCGCGGCCGGTGACGTTCGAGGGCGCCGGCGCCGAGCAGGCGATGGGCCACGACGGCGTCCGGATGAAGCTGGCGCTGATCGGCTTCCCCGGCGGCGGCGCGGTCGAGCTGTTCCAGCTGCTGGAGCCCGCGCTGCCCGACTGGGCGCGCCGCCCGCGCGACGCGCGACTGCCCCACCTCGGCCTCCAGGTCGACGACGTCGACGCGACGCTGGCGCGCGTCGAGGCCGCCGGCGGCCGCCGCCTGTGGCCCGCCGTCGACCGCTGGGGCCGCGCCCGCGTCGTCTACGTCGCCGACCCCGACGGCAACGTCGTCGAGCTGCTCGACCACCCGCCGTCGGACATCGCCGCGGCGCTGATCCGCTGGTTCCCCGAGGCCGCGCCGCGATGACCGGCCCGCCGCCGGCCGGCTGGGCGGTCGCCCCCGAGACGGCGGGCGCGCGCGAGATCGTGCCCGGGCTGTGGCGGCTGCGGCTGCCGACCGGCTGGCCGGGCATCGACCACGTCAATGCCTATGCGATCGATCGCGCCCAAGGCGACGGCATCGTGTTGGTCGACTGCGGCACCGCGGGCGACCCGAGCTGCGTCGCGGCGCTGGAGGTCGCGCTGGAGGCGGCCGGCGGCCGCACGCTGGAGGACGTCCGCCTGCTCGTCGCCACCCACGCGCACTCCGACCACATCGGCACCGCGCCGGTGGTCGTGGCCCGCGGCGGCGCGGAGCTGTGGGCCCATCCCGACAGCACGCACTTCACCGCGGCGTTCCGCGAGCCCGAGCGGATCGCCGCCGCGCGCGAGCGCCGCGCCAGGCGCGAGGGCGTGCCCGAGGCGCGCCTGGAGGCCTACCGCACCACGCGCGAGGAGCAGGAGGGCGTGCTCGACCTCGTGACGCCCGGCCGCGCGCTGCGCGACGGCGACGTCGTCGACTCCGCGCTGGGCCCGTGGGAGGTCCTGGAGACGCCGGGCCACTGCCCGTCGCACGTCTGCCTGGTCCAGCGCGAGCGGCGCCTGCTGCTCGCGGGCGACCTGCTCTGCGCCGCGTTCGTGCCGTGGCTGGACTACGGCTGCTCGCCGGATCCCGTCGCCGAGGCGCTGGCCTCGCTGGACCGCGTCGAGGGGCTCGGCGAGATCACGCACGCGCTGCCCGGCCACGGCCGCCCGATCACCGACGTCCCCGCGACGATCGCGCTCACCCGCGCCGGCTTCGCGCGGCGGCTGGACGCCACCCGCGCCGCGGTGGCGCAGGGCCCGGCCGGCGCCTACGCGATCGCCACGCGGATGTTCGGCGAGGAGGACGACATCGAGGCGACCGGGCACCTGACCGAGGTCCTCGGCTACCTGCGCCACCTGCGGCTGCGCGGCGAGGTCGTCCGCGACCGGGCCGACGACGACGACACCTACATCTACCGCGGAGGTTCGTGATGCCCCGAGTCACCGGCATGTTCCACGCCGGCGTGACCGTCTCCGACATGGAGACCGCGCTGCGCTTCTACCGCGACGGCCTCGGCCTCGAGGTCGTGCTGGACGGCGAGAGCACGCCGGGCAGCGCGCGCCGGATCTGGCAGATCGCGCCCGAGCACGTCCGCGTCGTCTTCCTGCGCGTCCCCGGCAGCGACACGATGGTCGAGCTGTTCGAGTTCATGGGGATCGAGCGCCACCCGGCCTCCGCGCGCCCGTGCGACTACGGCGCCGGGCACTTCTGCGTGTTCGTCGACGACGCCGAGGCGATCCTCGCCCGGATCAAGGAGCTGGGCTTCCGCTCGCGCGCCGACGAGGTCGTGGAGATCACCGCGGGCCCGCACGCCGGGGCCAAGGTGGTGTACCTGATCGACCCCGACGGCTACCACGTCGAGCTGTACGAGCAGCCCGCGGGCGTCGCGGACGTCCGCACGCGGCTGGGCTAGTCGTGGCGCAGCGGCAGCGCGCGCATCGCCCGCGAGGCGATGCTCGGCTGCCACTGCGGCCGGAAGCCCTCGTCGGCCAGCCGCAGGTTCGGCAGGCGCTGCACCAGCCGCCCGACGGCCATCCGCATCTCCAGCCGCGCGAGCATCGCGCCGATGCACGTGTGCATGCCCTTGCCGAACGCGACGTGCGGGTTGGGGCTGCGGGTGATGTCGAAGCGATCCGGGTCCGCGAAGCGCTCGGGGTCGCGGTTGGCCGCGGCCAGCAGCAGGAACACGCGGTCGCCGGCGCGGATCCGCTTGCCGCGCAGCTCGAGGTCCTCGGTCACCCAGCGCTGCAGCACCTTGATCGCGCCCTCGGTGCGCAGCCCCTCCTCGACGGCCTTGCCCGCCAGCTTCGGGTCGGCGCGCAGCAGCGCGAGCTGATCGGGATGGCGGAGGAGCTGGTAGACGGTCGAGGCGATCGTGTTCATCGACGTCTCGTGGCCGGCGAAGAGCATCAGCGCGCACATGCCCAGCAGCTCGTCGTCGGTCAGGCGCTCGCCGGACGCGTCGCCCTCCAGCAGGCTCGAGATCATGTCGTCGCCCCCGGGCGGCCGCTCGCGCGCCCGCGCGACCAGCTCCGAGAAGTAGGCCAGCATCTCCTCCAGGCCCGCCAGCGCGCGGGCGTGGCGGTCGGCGCGCGCGTCGCCGCCGGTCCCGAACGCCACCAGCGCCAGCTCCTGCGACCACGCCTTCATGCGGTCGGCGTCCTGGACCGGCGCGCCGATCAGCTCGCAGATGACGGTGGCCGGCAGCGGGAACGCGAAGTTCGCGATCAGGTCCTGCTCGCCGCTCTGCACGTACTCGTCGATGTAGGTGTCGACGAGGGCGCGGATGCGGTCCTCCATCGCCACGAACTTCTTGGGGTGGAACGCGTGGGTGGCCAGGCGGCGCAGGCGCGTGTGGGCCGGCGGGTCGCTGACGACCATCCAGTCGGCGATCATCTCGAAGACCGGCCCGACCGTCGCGCGGCGCTCCTCCGGCATCCTGGCCAGGAGCGGGCGCACGCGATCCGAGGACAGGTTGGGGTGGTTGGACGCGGCGACGACGTCGTCGTGGCGGGTGAGCATCCACGCGCGGTGGCGGTCGCTCCAGTGGACCGGGTCCTCGGCGCGCAGCCGCGCGAACGCGGGGTACGGGTCCTCGTTGACCTCGTCGGACAGCAGGTCGTCGTGCAGCGGGCTGGTCGTGCCCATCGGTGTGCCCCCCTACGCCGCGGCCTCCGCCGGGGCGGCGGCGACGCCGTCCTCCAGGAGGCTCTCGATCTCCGCGGCCTCGTAGCCGAGGCCGCCCAGCACGTCGCGCGTGGCGTCGCCGAGCACCGGCGCCGGGGTCCGGATGCTCGCCGGGTGCTCGCGCAGGCGGATCGGCGAGGCGACCTGGCGCAGCGGGCCCAGGTCGGGGTGCTCGGTGCTCGTGACCATTCCGCGCTGGGACAGCTGCGGGTCGGCGATCGCCTCGGCGAGGTCGTTGACCGGTCCGACGCAGACGTCGTGGCCGGCGAGGAGCGCGAGCCACTCGTCGCGCGGCCGGGTCGCCCACAGCGCGCGCCACGTGGCGATGGCGTCGGGGTCGAGCTTGGTCGCGATCAGGTCGGTCCGCTCGACGCGCGCGCAGAGCGTCTCCCAGAACGGGTCCTCCAGCGCGCCGACCGTCAGGCGCCGGCCGTCGGCGCACGCGTAGACGTTGTAACAGGGGTAGGCGCCGTTGAGCAGCTCGGTGCCCGCGCCGGGGACGACGCCGTCGGCGAAATGCGCGCCGAGGTGGATCGACAGCAGCGCGAACGCGCCGTCGGTCATCGAGATGTCGACGTGGTCGCCCTCGCCGGTGCGCTGGGCGCGCAGCAGCGCGGCGAGCAGGCCCGCGACGGCCATCAGCGACCCGCCGGCCAGGTCGGCGACCTGGACGCCGGGGATCGCCGGCGTGCCCTCGACGCCGGTGATGCTCAGCACGCCGGAGCGGCCGAGGTAGTTGAGGTCGTGGCCGGCCTCGGCGACCAGCGGCCCGGACGCGCCGTAGCCGGTGAGCGACACGTACACCAACGCCGGGTTGACGGCCTTGAGCGCGTCGTAGCCCACGCCCAGCCGGTCGGAGACGCCGGGGCGGAAGCCCTCGATCACGACGTCGACCTCGGCCGCCAGGCGGTGGACGACCTCCACCCCGCGCGGGTCGCGCAGGTTCAGCGCGACCGAGCGCTTGTTGCGGTCGGTGATCCAGGTGAAGGCCGAGCTGTCGCCGACGCGCGGCGCGTAGGCGCGCATCGGGTCGCCGATGCCCGGCTGCTCGACCTTGAGCACGTCGGCCCCGAGGTCGCCGAGCAGCGCGGTGGCGAACGCCCCCGGCAGCAGCCGCGTCAGGTCCAGCACGCGGATGCCCGCCAGCGGGCCGCCGTCGTTGTCCACCATGTCGGTCATCTCCTCGTTCGCGGCCATCAGAGCCGCAGTCCGGCGTCGGCGCCCGCGTTGATCGCGGCCACGAAGTCCGCGGGCGTGGCGGCGTCGCCGAGGACGACGACCTCCGCGCCCGCCAGGCGATCGGCCAGCCGGTCGCCGGACGGCCGCCAGCCCAGCGCGAGCGCGACGAGGTCGGCGTCGACGGCGTGCCGCTCGCCGTCCGGCGTCTCGTAGAGCACGTCGTCGGGCTCGATCATCACGACCTTGGCCTCGGTCAGGATCCGCACGCCGATCTCGCGCAGGTGGCGGATCAGGTGCCGGCGCGTGATCGCCTCGATGCCCTGGCCGACGCCGCGGCGCATCTCGAGGATCGTCACCTCGGCGCCCAGGCCCGCGGCGTGCTCGGCGGTCTCGCAGCCGGTCGCGCTGCCGCCGACGACGACCACGCGGTCGCCCCGCGCGATCGGCACGTCGCCGCGCAGCAGCCGCTGCGCGTCGTGCACGATCGCGGAGCCGATGCCGGGGATCGGCGGGATCAGCGGCTCGGCGCCGGTGGCGACGACGACCGCGTCGGGCGCGTGGGCGGCCACCGCCGCCTCGTCGACCTCGACGCCGGTGTGGATCTCGACCCCCAGCTCGGCCAGCCGCCGCGCCTGGAAGTCGCGGAACCGCAGCACCTCGCGCTTGCTCGGCGCCAGGCCGGCGACCTCGAGCTTGCCGCCGAGCTGGGCGTCGCGCTCCCACACCGAGACCGCGTGGCCGCGCAGGCGCGCGATCCGCGCGGCCTCCATGCCCGCCGGGCCGCTGCCGACGACCATGACCTTGCGCGCGCGCCGCGCCGGCTCGACGCGCCACGAGATCTCGCGGCCCGCCTCCGGGTTGACCGAGCAGCGCGCGACCTCGCCGCGGCCGACGAGGTCGACGCACGCGTTGCAGGCGATGCACGGCCGCAGATCGCCGAGCCGGCCTTCCTGGACCTTGACGGGCCAGTCCGGCTCGGCGATCAGAACGCGGCCGAGGAGGATCAGATCGGCGTCGCCGGAGGCGACGACGTCGGCGGCCAGCGCCGGGTCGTCCAGGCGACCGACGGCGATGACCGGGACGGCGACGGCGGCCTTGACGGCGGCCGCGAGGGCGCGCATCTGGCCGCGCGGGACGAACATCGGCGCGAGCGTCAGGTGCAGCGTGTGCCAGGTGCCGGAGCTGACGCTGATCGCGGCGGCGCCGTCGTCCTCCAGCCACCGCGCGACCCGCGCCGCGTCGTCGATCGCGAAGCCGCCGGGCACGCCGTCGTCGCCGTTGACGCGCCAGACCAAGGGCATGTCCTCGCCGACCGCCGCGACGATCGCGCGCGCGACCTCGCGGCTGAAGCGGGCGCGGCCGGCGAGGTCGCCGCCGTAGCCGTCGGTCCGGCGGTTGTCCAGCGGCGAGAGGAAGTTCGAGGGCAGGTAGCCGTGCGCGCCGTGGACCTCGACGAAGTCGAAGCCGGCCTCCTGGGCCAGGCGCGCGGCGCGCGCGTAGTCGGCGACGATCGCGGCGATCTCGGGCGGCGTCAGCGCGTGCGGCGTCGGCGCGTGCGCGTTGAGCGGCACCGGCGACGGCGCGACGCTCGGCCCGGCGACGACCTGGCGGCCGGGGTGCATGAGCTGCACGCCGACCGTGATGTCATAGGCCTTGAGCGTCTCGACCAGGCGGCGCATGCCCGGGAGGTGCTCGGGACCGGTCAGCTTGGGCTCGGGGCCGACGGTCTCCTCGGAGACCAGGACGCCCTCGACGGTGATCGTGCCGATGCCGCCCTCGGCGCGCCGCCGGTAGTAGGCGATCGTCTCGTCGGTGATCATCCCCGACTCGTCCAGGCAGGTGCCCATCGGAGCCATGATCAGCCGGTTCTTCAGGCGCAGCGGGCCCAGCTGAAACGGCTCGAAGAGCGTCTGCAGGGTGGGATCGACGACGGGGGCGGACGAGCTCACGTGCGCTCACCGTAACCCCGTCGTCTCACAAAATCAACCAACCGTTAGGTCACTCGGTCGGCGCGCCGTAGTCCGCCGCGTTCCAGACGTCGCGGTCGGCGGGGTCGGCGTGGTGCAGCGTGTGCGCGACGACACCGCCGTCGACGAGGATGTCGCAGCCGGTGACGTAGGCCGCGTCGTCGGAGACCAGGAACGCGACGACGCCCGCGATGTCCTTGGCGTAGCCGGCGCGCCCCAGCGCCGAGCTCTCCGCGTAGGCGCCGGCGTGGATCGACGCGGCGCCCTCGCCGATCGCGGTGTCGACGACCAGGCCCGGCGAGATCGAGACCAGGCGGGCGCCCTTCGCGCCCCACGCCGCCGCGCGCCTGCGGACCTCGAGGATCACGCCGTGCTTGGACACCGAGTAGGTCACCAGCACGGAGTCGCGCGTGGCGCCCGCCGCGTCGAGGCGGTCGTAGAGGTCGGGCGCCAGCGGGTCGGCCAGCAGCTCGTCGTACTCGCTCGCGAAGGACCGGTAGCCGGCCAGCGACGCGATGCAGACGGCGACCGTGCCGGTCGTCGCGTGCGGCAGGAACGCGTCGAGCACGTGCGCGGTGCCGGCGAGGTTGACGTCGAGCACGCGCCGCGGCGCGTGGTCGCCGGGCGGCGCGAGGCCCGCGGTGTGGACGATCGCGCCCAGCGGGCCCAGCCCGGCGGCCCGGTCGGCCAGGGCCCGGACCGACGCGGGGTCGGCGACGTCGCAGATCGCGGTGTGCACGTCGGCGCCCTCGGCGCCCAGCTCCGCCGCCGCGGCCCGAAGCGCCGCGTCGGAGACGTCGGCGAGCAGCAGCGGGCCGCGCTGGGCCAGCCGCCGGGCCGACACCTTGCCGATGCCGCCGGCGCCGCCGGTGATCACCGACACCCGTGGATCCGACATGGATCCCTCCTCCTGGTTCGTGGACAACGCGTAGGCTAACGCCTCGCACAAACGGTTGGTTGGTTGGATAGCATCCGGCGCGACGCGACCCTCAGGAGGAGAACCGATGCGGACGTCCCACCACGATCGGCGGCGCGCATGCGCGTGACGCTCGGCGCCCCCGGGCGCATCATGCCGCCGGCCGCCAAGGCCATCGAGCTCGCCCAGCGCGCGGAGGCCGACGGCTTCGACGCGATCTGGTGGCCGTGCCACCTGATGGGCTGGATCCCCGACTCGGCGTGGACCGAGGACATGACGGAGCTGGCCAAGTACCAGGACAACCCGCACGTCCACTTCGACCCCTTGATGATGATGGGCGCGGCCGGCGCCGCGACGTCCTCGATCAAGGTCGGCGTCTGCGTCACCGACACGATCCGCCGCCACCCCGCGATGCTCGCCCAGGCGGCGCTGACCGCCGACCACCTCTCCCAGGGCCGCGCGATCCTCGGCCTCGGCTCCGGCGAGCGCATGAACGTCACGCCCTACGGCCTGGACTTCTCCAAGCCGGTCGGCCGGCTGGAGGAGGCGATCGAGGTCATGCGGCTGCTGTGGTCGACCGACAAGCCGGTGAGCTACGACGGCACGTTCCACCAGCTCCACGACGCGGTCCTCGGCCTGGAGCCCTACGAGGGCGTGCCGCCGCAGGTCTGGCTGGCCGCGCACGGGCCGCGCATGCTGAAGATCACCGGGCGCCTGGCCGACGGCTGGCTGCCCACGAACATCAAGCCCGAGGCCTACGCCGAGAAGCTCGCCGCGATCCGCGAGAGCGCCGAGGCCAACGACCGCGACCCCGACGCGATCACGCCGTCGATGCTGGCCTACGTGATGTGCGCGCCCGACGAGGAGACGCTGGAGCGCCTCTGCGCGGCGCCGATGTCGCGGCTGCTGTTCGCCGCCGTCGACCTGCCCGCCGAGACCTACGCGCGCCACGGCTCCACCTCCCCGTTCGAGGGCGGCACGGGCTTCCACTCGTTCCTGCCCACGACGGTCTCCCGCGCGGAGGTCGAGCGGATCGTCGAGCACATCCCCGCGGGCATCGTCCGCGAGCACACGCTGTGCGGGACGCCGGAGCAGCTCGCCGAGCAGATCCGCGCCTACCAGCAGGCCGGCCTGCGCGACGTGATCCTGTGGAACATCACCCCGTTCGCCGACCCGGCGTTGTCGGGGTACTCGTTCAAGGCGATGACCGAGCTGCGGCGGCTGCTCGACGCCGACGCCGTTCTCGAAGGGAGCGCCACCGATGGCTGACGCCACCAAGCAGCTGGCGGGCCGCGTCGCCCTGGTCACCGGCGCCGGTCGCGGGATCGGGCGCGGCATCGCGCTGGAGCTGGCCGCCCACGGCGCCGCGGTGGTCGTCAACTACCGGCGCGACGCCGACGCGGCCGCCGAGGTCGTCGAGACGATCGCCGCCGGCGGCGGCCGCGCGACCGCCGTCCAGGCCTCGATCTCCGAGCAGGAGGAGGTCGACCGCCTGGCCGACGAGGCGCTGGCCGCCTACGGCGGCGTCGACCTGCTGGTCGCCAACGCGGGCATCGCCAGCCGCGGCCTGGCGATCGCCGACACCGACCCGGCCGAGGTCCTGCGGGTCATGGCCACGCACACGTTCTCCACCCACCGGCTCGTCCAGCGGCTGCTGCCGAGCATGCGCGAGCGCGGGCGCTCCGACGTCATCCTCGTCTCCAGCAGCGAGCTGGACCAGATGCGCGCCAACGGCGCCCCCTACAACATGGCCAAGGCGGCGCTGGAGGCGTTCGGCTACACGCTGGCCCATGAGGAGGTCGCACGCGGCGTGCACGTCAACATCGTCGCGCCGGGCCTGATCGTCACCGACATGGGCGCGCGCCTGGTCAAGGCCAAGCTCGGGCTGGACAACATGGAGGACCTGGACGCCGACCAGCCGATGGGCCGGCTGGGCCGCCCGGAGGACGTCGCGCGCGTCGTGCGCTTCCTGGCCTCCGAGGACGCCGGGTTCGTCACCGGCCAGCGGATCGTCGTCAGCGGCGGGGTGGACTCGGCGCCGACGGGATGACCGGTCCCAGCTCCGCGGCGATCCGCTCGCGGAGCACGTACTTCTGGATCTTGGTCCCGGACATCGGCCACTCCGAGACGAAGCGGACGTAGCGCGGGACCTTGAAGCGGGCCACGCGGCCGACGCAGTGCGCGACGAGCGCGTCCGCGTCGGCCGTCTCGCCCTCGCGCAGCTGCACGTAGGCGCACGGGACCTCCCGCAGGCGCGCGTCGGGCGCGGCGACGACCTGGGCCATCGCGACGGCCGGGTGCGAGGACAGCAGGCCCTCGATCTCGGCCGCGGCGACGTTCTCGCCGCCGACCTTCAACATGTCCTTGAGGCGGCCGAGGAACGTCAGGCGCCCGTCGGCGTCGACGCTGCCCAGGTCGCCGGAGCGGAAGTAGCCGTCGGCGTCGAAGGCGGCCGCGGTCGCCTCGGGGTCGTCGTGGTAGCCCTCGAAGAGCGACCAGCCGCGGTAGGTGATCTCGCCGCGCTCGCCGGGCGCGACCTCGGCGCCGGTCTCGGGGTCGGAGATCCGGACCTCGATGCCGTGAAACGGCCGGCCGGCCGAGGACACGCGCAGCTCCAGCGGGTCGTCGGCGTGGCTGAGCGCGATCACGCCCCCGCCCTCGGTCGCGCCGTAGGGCGAGATCAGCGTCAGCCACGGCGTGCGCGCCGCCATCGCCGTCAGCCGCTCGCGGTCGCCGTTGACGTTGATGAGCCGCAGCGCCGACAGGTCGGCCGCGTCGAACTCGGGCAGGTCGAGCATCGCCGCCCAGATCAGGTCGAAGGCCGGGAAGGCGACCGTGCAGCGCTCCCGCGCCAGCAGCTCCAGCGCCGGGCCGGGCTCGAAGTGCTCCATGCCGACGAACGTCGCGCCCGCCGCCAGGCAGGCGTTGAACGGCAGCAGCGTCGCCATGTGGAAGAGCGGCAGCGGGTTGAACTGCCGGTCGCCCGCGGCCATCGGGAAGCGCTCCTGCGCGAACACGCGCCCCAGGCGCACCAGCGGCTCGTGGGCCATGCGGCAGCCCTTGGGGTGGGCGGTCGTCCCCGACGTGTACATCAACATCGCGGTGTCGGTCACCGCGACGCGGCGGCGCCGGCGCTCGACCTCCGCGTCCGGCACCGCGTCGCCGCGGGCGAGGAACGCGTCCCACGGCAGCATGCCGTCGCGGCGCCCGTCGCCGTGCAGGACCACGTGGCGCAGCGCGGGCGCCCCGGCGAGGTCCAGCGCCTCGGACACCTCGTCCACGTAACCGGTGGCGTGCCCGCGCCCCGACGAGACGACGAGCGCGCGCAGGCCGGCGTGCGGGATGATGTAGGTCAACTCGCGCGCCCTCAGCCGGCCGTTGACCGGCACGGGGACCGCGCCGATCCGCGCGGCGCCGTAGATCGCCACGAGCATGTCCACGCCGTTGGGCATGAGCACGCCGACCGCGTCGCCGTGGTCGACGCCCAGCGCGCACAGCGCCCGCGCGAAGGCGACGGTCCGGTCGGCGAACGCCGCGAACGTCACGCGGTCGTCGCCGAAGACCAGCGCCTCGGCGTCGGGCCAGCGGCGGGCGGCCTGGTCGACGTGGTCGGGCAGCGTCCAGCAGGCGCTGGGAGGAAGCTCGCTCACAGGGTGATGGTCGCTCGTCGCGCCCTCTCGTGTCAACCAAACGATCGTTCTTTCAAGCACCTGCTTGAAATCTGCGCTACGGTCCGTCGCCACAAGCGGAAGACGAGGAGGAACGGCATGCGGGACGTCGCGGTGATCGGATCGGGAGCGGCGGGGCTGACCGCCGCACTGGCGGCCCGAAAGGCGGGCGCCAAGGTCACGGTCCACGAGCGCTGGGACCGCGTCGGCGGCACGACCGCGCTGTCGGGCGGCAACGCCTGGCTGCCCGCCAACCGCTTCCTGCCCGACGACACGCCGGAGCTGGCGTTGGCCTACCTGCGGGCCGTCTCGCTGGGCGACGCCAACGACGAGCTGTTGGAGGTCTTCGCCCACGACGCCGCGCGCGCCGCGTCCTGGCTGGAGGAGCACACGCCGATCGCCTGGCAGCCGATCCCCTACACCGACTACCACGCGGAGCTCGAGGGCGGACGCGAGCAGGGCGGTCGGACGCTCGAGCCCCAGCCGCTGGACACCACCGCGGAGGTCCGCGCGCTCGTCTGCGACGCCCCGAACGTCACCGCGCCGATCACCTACGCCGAGCTGGCCGGCGCCGAGATCGACCGCGAGGCGCTCAGGGCCCGCGCCGAGCGGGGCACGCTGACGCTCGGCCGCGGCCTGGTCGCCGGCCTGCTGGAGGCGTGCCTGGACGCGGGCGTCGAGGTCGTCACCGGCACGCGGCTGCGCGCGCTGCCCACGGCCGACGCGGTCGTCCTGGCCACCGGCGGCTTCGAGCGCGACGCGCAGCTGTGCCGCGCGTTCCTGCGCGGGCCGCTGCTGGCGCCGGTCGGCGCGCCGACCGCCGAGGGCGACGGCCTGCGGATGGCGATGACCGCCGGCGCCGCGCTGGGCAACATGAGCGAGGCGTGGTGGTGCCCGGCCTTCCAGCTGCCCGGCGAGGAGATCGACGGCGCGCCGATGTCGCGGCTGATCCTCACCGAGCGCGCGCGCAAGGGCTGCCTGATCGTGGACGGCAGCGGCCGGCGGTTCATCGACGAGGCGCAGAACTACAGTGACTTCGGACGCACGATGCTGAACTTCGAGGCCACCTCGTTCTCCTTCCCCCACCTCCCGGCGTGGCTGATCTTCGACGCCGAGTACCGGTCGAAGTACCGCGTCGGCCCGCTCGGCCGCCGCGACCCCGATCCGGACTGGCTGGCCAAGGGCGCGGACCTCGGCGAGCTGGCGGACGCGATCGGCGTGCCCGCCGACGCGCTGGAGGCGACCGTCGCGCGCTTCAGCGAGCACGCGGCGCGCGGCGAGGACCCGGACTTCGGGCGCGGGACCTACCCCTACGACAAGTTCATCGGCGAGCTGGGCCCGCTCGGCGACGGCCCGTACTACGCGCTGAAGCTGCTGCCCGGCGCGCTGTCGACCAAGGGCGGCCCGCGCACCGACGCCGACGGCCGCGTGCTCTCGGCGGCCGACGGCACGCCGATCGACGGCCTCTTCGCGGCCGGCAACGTCGCGGCCAGCCTGTTCGGCTTCGCCTACCCCGGCGCGGGCGGCACGCTCGGCCCGATCCTGACCTTCGGGCTGCGCGCGGGCGCCGCGGCGGGCGCCGGAGCGTGATGGCCGGCGGCGAGCGCACGTTCCCCCGCAAGCGCCGCGAGGAGATGCTGCGCGTCGCCGCCGAGCTGTTCCACGAGCGCGGCTACGCCGCCACCTCGACGGCCGACCTCGCCGAGCGCATGGGCATCCAGCGGGGCAGCGTGTACTACTACTTCGAGACCAAGGAAGGGCTCCTGCTGGAGCTGATCCAGGACGTCTACGGCCGGGCGCGCGCGTCGCTGGCGCGCGTCCAGGCCGGCGACGGCGACCCGGTGGCAAAGCTCCGCGCGCTGATCGAGGACCACGTGATCAGCTTCACCACCAACCTGATCCCCGGCGCGCTGGTCATCAACGAGTCCGGGTCGCTCGCGCCCGAGCACCGCGACCGCGTGCGCGCCGACGCCGCGGCCTACGAGGCCGGGATGCGCGAGCTGATCGAGGAGGGCCGACGCGCCGGCGCGCTGCGCGCCGACGTCGACGCGCGCCTGGCCTGCATGGTCGTGCTCGGCGCGACCAACTGGGTGCACCGCTGGTACCGCGAGGACGACGAGCGGACGCCGGAGGAGATCGCGCGCGCGTTCTCCGATGTGCTGATCGCCGGGCTGCGGCCTCAGACCGGCACCTCGAGCCCGCCGCTCAGCTCCAGCACCTGACCGGTCATGTAGTCCGCGTCGGCCGAGGCCAGGAACGCGACCGCCGCGCCGACGTCGGCCGGCGTCCCCGCGCGGCCGAGCGGCACCTGCTCGGCGACGCGCGCGATCAGCTCGGCGGGCTTGGCCGCCGTGAGGCCCGTGCCCTCGATCAGGCCCGGCGCGAGCGCGTTGACGTTGACGCGCCGCGAGGCCCACTCGCGGGCCAGCGCCCGCGTCAACCCGATCAGCCCGGCCTTGGCCGCCGAGTAGTTCGCGGTCCCAGGCGCGCCGTGCAGCGCGACGTTCGAGCTGATGTTGATGACCTTGCGATGGTGGTCGGCGGGCGCGCGCAGCAGCGGCGCGGCGGCGCGGCAGAGGTTGAAGGCGCCGCGCAGGCCGACGTCGTGGACGACGCGCCAGTCCTCGTCGCTCATGCGGTGCAGCGGGCCGTCGCGGGTGACGCCCGCGTTGTTGACCAGGATGTCCAGGCGCCCGTGGTCGGCGCCGACGCGCGCCAGGACGGCGGTCGCCGACGCGGGGTCGGTCACGTCGCCGGGCGCCGCGACGGCGCCCGCGCCGAGGTCGGCCACGGCGACCGCGCAGGCGTCGGGATCGAGGTCGTTGACCACGACCACGGCGCCCTCGGCCAGCAGCCGCGCCGCGATCCCGCGGCCGATGCCGCCGGCGGCGCCGGTGACCAGCGCGACGCGGTCGGCCAGGCGGTCGCTCACCATCGGCACGCCGCCGGGATCGCGGGGTGGTCGGGCGCGGGGTAGCGGGCGTGGATCGGCGCCACGACCTCCTCTCCCATGCGCAGGATCTGCTCGCGCGTGGCCTGAAGCGACGGGCCGGTCGTCAGGCGGCAGCACAACACCACGTAGTCCACCCCGAGGTCTTCATGAAGCTCTTGCAACCGCTCGACGCACTGCTCCGGCGTGCCCATCACCAGGTGCGGCGCGACGCTCTGGGGCGTGATGTCCTCCGGCGCGCGCAGCCCCGGGTGGCGCGTGAGGTTGCCGGTCTTCAGGTAGAAGCGCGCGACCCGGACGAAGTGCTCGCCGAACGTCCGCGCCGCCTCGTCGAACGAGTCCGCCACCCACCCGTCGCGCATGAGCACGACGAACGGGCGCTTGCCCTGCTCGCGCGCGCTGTCGCGGTAGAGGCCCGCGTGCTCGTCCCACGCCGCGCGCGCCATCGGCATCGGGTCGCAGGTCCAGGCGTCGGCGTAGCGCGCCGAGCGCGCGACCGCCGCCGGCGACGCGTTGCCCCCGCCCCAGATCGGCCACCCGCCGTCCTGAAACGGCGGCGGCGCCAGGCGCCCGCGGTCGACCGTCCAGAACTCGCCGTCGAAGACGACCTCCTCGCCGGAGGTCGCCGCGCGCCAGATCTTCAGCGCCTCCTGGAAGCGCCCCAGCAAGCGCTCCCGCGGGATGCCGAACTGCTCCCAGAACGCGGGCAGGAAGCCGCGCGAGACCGTGGTCACCAGCCGCCCGCCCGAGAGGTTGTCGATGACCGAGAACTGCTCGGCCGACTTCATCGGGTGGGTGAGCGTCGCGACGTGCGTGAAGCTGCCGAGCATCACGCGCTCGGTCTCGCGCGCGAGGATCGTCAGCAGCTGCTCGGGCGCCGGGAAGCAGCACTCGGGCCGGGCGTGGCGGTCGGGGACCTGGACGGAGTGAAAGCCCGCGCGCTCGGCGAGCAGGCCCTCCTCCACCATCGCGTCCATCGTGGCGGCCATCGACGCGCCGGTCGGCGGCGCCGAGCCGTCGAGCACCGCGTTGGTGTCGATGAGGTACCCGACGCGCACCGCGCTACGGCCGGCTCGGCGCCGTCGCCTCCGCGCCCGCGGTCGCCGCCTCGTCGCCGGCGAAGCGCTCGATCACCTGGGTGCGGCGGACGGTCAGCAGCGACGTCAGCTCGCCTTCGGCCACCGACAGCGGCCGCGGCAGCAGGCGGAAGTCGGCGATCCGCTCGGCCGCGCCGATGCGCTCGTTGGCCGCGGCCACCTCGGCGGCGACCAGCTCGCGGACCTCGGGCAGCGACGCCAGCGAGCTGTAGGTGCTGAACACCAGCCCGCGGTCGTTGGCCCACGGCGCGGTCTCGTCGAGGTCCAGCTCGACCAGCGCGGTCAGCGCGCCGCCGGCGTGCGCGACGACCGCGCGGCGCACGTAGACGCTGTCGCGCAGCGCGGCCTCCAGCCCGGCGACGACGACCTCGCCGCCGGCGGTGGCGACGACGTCCTCGCGGCGGCCGCGCACGCGCACCCGCTCGTCCCCGGCGTCCTCGGCCAGGTCGCCGGTCGCGTGCCAGCGCCCGGGCGCGGCGACGGTCGCGACGGCCAGCGTGCCGTCGTCCTCGATGCGGGTGCCGACGCCCGGCAGCGGGCCGCCGATCGTGCCCATGTCGTCCAGCGACCGGTGCGCGAACGCCAGGCCCCCGGTCTCGGCGTGGCCGTAGCTCTCCAGCACCGGCACGCCCAGGCTCCAGAAGAAGCGCGCGTCGCGCAGCGGCAGGGCCCCGCCGGTGACGACGATCCGGCGCGCCCGCCGGACGCCGAGCGCGGCGGCGACGAAGCGGCCGACGAGCAGGTACGCGGGACCGCGGCGACGGCGGGCGCCGTCCGGCGTCCGCGCGGCCGGCTGACGGTCCAGGCGCGTGTCGAGCTGGCCCATCGCCCAGCGGTAGACCCGGCGCTTCATCCGCGAGGACTCGCCCGCGCGCCGCTGGGAGGCCTGGCGCAGCAGCTCGACGCCGCGCGGCGAGAGGCACAGGACCGTCGGCTCGACCTCCAGGAGGTCGACGGCGACGGTGGCCGGCGACTCGGGCAGCGTCACCTCGGCGCCCGCCTGCAGCATCGCGTACAGGTCGAGCAGGCGCGCGGCGGGCGTGGCCAGCGACAGCACCGCGAGGTTGCGGTCCTTCGGGGTCAGCTCCAGCCACGCCGCGGCGCTCGCGGCCAGCTCGGCGAGGTCGCCGCCGCCGTGCGGGGCGATCCGCGGGTCGCCGGTGGTGCCGGGGCTGCAGACGCCCACGGCGACGGTCTCGGGACGCGGGGCGTCCAGCGCGGCGGAGCCGTCGGCGCCCTGCGCCTCCAGCTCGGCCAGCGTGTGCAGGCGCGCCTCGGAGTAGTGCGTGGTGCCGGTCGCGTCGATGACGACGATCGCCGCCACCGCGGGCAGCGCGCCCTCGGCGTCCAGGACGACGTCGACCTGCTCCTGGTCGCCGCAGACCACCAGCGTGGCGCCGGAGGCCGCCAGCACGCGGACCACGGTCGCGGGCGGCGTCTGCGGGGCCAGCGCGACCGAGCGGGCGCCGAGCGCCTGCACGGCGAGGTCGGTCACGACCCAGCTCGGGCTGTTCTCGGCGATCAGCGCGACCGTCGCGCCCGGCGTCACGCCGGCGGCGCGCAGGCCGGCCGACAGCGCGGCGACGCGGCGCTGCAGCTCGGCGTAGGACGTGGCCTGCCAGAGGCCGCGGCGCTTGCTGCGCAGCGCCACCGCGTCGGGGCGCTCGCTCGCGTGCCGCGCCAGGAGCGCCGGGATCGTCGTCTGCTCTGCCACGCTCATCGGTCGCCGCCCTGCAGCACGGTCTCGGTCTCCTCGGGTACCGCCTCGGCGCCGAGGTAGGCCGCGACGACCGCCTCGTTGCCGCGGACCTCGTCGGGCGTGCCGTCGCCGATCTTGCGGCCGAAGTCCAGCACGACGACGTGCTCGGCCAGGTCCATGACGACGCCCATGTCGTGCTCGATCAACAGCACCGTGTTGCCCAGCTCCTCGCGCGAGGCCAGGATGAAGGCCGACATGTCCTCCTTCTCGTCGACGGTCATGCCGGCCATCGGCTCGTCGAGCAGCAGGATGCTCGGGTCGGCGGCCAGCGCGCGGCCCAGCTCGACCCGCTTCTGGAAGCCGTAGGAGAGGTCGTCGACCGCCGCGTTGCGCAGGTGCGAGATCTCCAGCAGCTCGAGGATCGCCTCGACGCGCTCGCGCTGGCGGACCTCGTCCTTGATGACGTTGGGCAGCCGCAGCATCCCGGCGACCATGCCGCCGCGCCCGTGGCGGAAGCGGCCGGTCATCAGGTTCTCCAGCACCGTCAGCCCGCCGAACAGCGCCGGCGACTGGAACGTGCGCGACAGCCCCAGCCGCGCGATGCGGTGCTGGCTCAGGCCGGTCACGTCGCGGCCCGCGACGCTGATGGCGCCCGCGGTCGGCCGGTAGATCCCCGACAGGCAGTTGAAGCAGCTGGTCTTGCCGGCGCCGTTGGGGCCGATCAGGGCGGTCAGGCTCCCGGCGGCGACCGAGAACGACACGTCGTCCAGCGCGGTCACGCCGCCGAACTTGATCGTCAGCCCGTCGATGACGAGCGCGTCGGGCCGCGTGCTCATGCCAGCCACCTCCTCCTGCGCCGGTAGCGCTTGGCTCTCGCGAAGGACCGCTCGCCCTCGCCGACCGCGCCGCCCAGGTACAGCTCCTGCACGTGCGGGTCGTTGCTGAGCGCGTCGGCCGGGCCCTCGAGGACGACGCGGCCCGAGTCCAACACGTAGGCGTAGTCGCAGAACTCCAGCGCCAGGCGGGCGTTCTGCTCGACCACGAGCATCGACGTCCCCGCCTCGGCGCGCACGTCGCGCAGCCGCTCGAAGATCGTGCGCGTGATCATCGGCGCGAGGCCGAGCGAGACCTCGTCGAGCAGCAGCAGCCGCGGCGCCGCCATCAGGCCGCGCCCGATGGCCACCATCTGCTGCTCGCCGCCCGACAGCCAGCCCGCCTGGTCGCCGCGTCGGCGCTCGATCTGCGGGAACAGGTCGTAGATGCGCGCCATGTCGCCGTCCTGGTCGCCGCCCTTGCGCGCGGTGGCGCCGATGCGCAGGTTCTCCTCGACGGTCAGCTCCGCGAAGACCATGCGGCCCTCGGGGACCTGCGCCACGCCGCGCGCGACGATCTGGTTGGCCTTCAGGCGCGTGACGTCGCCGCCCTCGACCTCGACGCTGCCCGAGACCACGCGCCCGCTGTGGTGCTTGAGCAGGCCCGAGATCGCGCGGATCGTCGTCGTCTTGCCGGCGCCGTTGGCGCCGATCAACGCGACGGCCGCGCCCTCGGGCACCTCGATCGTCACGCCGCGCAGCGCCGGGGCGCTGGGGCCGTAGGCGACCTCCAGGCCCGCGACGCTGAGGACCGCGCGACGGGCCACGACGTCGTCGGCGGCACCGCTCACGAGCTGTACGGCCACCGGACCACCCCGCGCTTGATGCCGAGCCAGATCCCGCTGAGCCCGGTCGGTTTGAACAACATGATGGCGATGATCAGCAGGCCGAGGACGATGTTCGCGGTCTGGCCCTGGTAGTTGTTCAACAGGTTGCCGACCACGAACGTGTCGGGGCTCACCGAGCCCGACAGCGTCTGCAGCGCCTGCGGCAGGAGCGTCCACAGCAGCGCGCCGAAGACCGACCCGCTGAGGGAGCCCAGGCCGCCGATGATGATGATGGCGAAGTAGTTGATGACGAAGTCCAGCGAGTACGCGTCCGAGCTGGTGTTGCCCAGGTAGTAGACGTACAGGGCGCCGACCGCGCTCGTGATGAACGAGGTCATCGCGAAGGCCTTGATCCGCTGGCGCCCGACCGGGATGCCGAGCGAGCCCGCCGCGACGTCGTGGTCGCGGATCGCGACCAGCGCGCGGCCCTCGCGCATCGCCAGCAGGTTGCGGGCCAGCAGCAGCACGACGCCCGCGAGGATCACCAGCAGCGTGTACCAGCGGTCGTCGTTGTCGACCGTCCAGCCGAAGATGCTCGGCGCGTCGTAGGTGATGCCCGCCGGACCGTAGTTGTGGGTCTGGTAGGTCAGGAACACGTACAGCGCGATGAAGTGCAGCGCCAGCGTCGAGAGCAGCAGGTAGAGGCCACGCAGGCGCAGGCTCGGCAGGCCGAAGAACGCGCCGACCACCGCGCCGGCGCACCCCGACGCGAGGATCACCAGCGGGAACGGCAGGTCGTGCTGGACGCCGAGCACCGCCGAGGTGATCGCGCCGACCGAGAAGAACGCGGCGTGCCCCAGCGACAGCAGGCCGGTGTAGCCGACCAGCAGGTTCAGCGCGACCGCCGCCATGACGGCGATCAGCGCGAAGTTGACCTGCGGCAGCCCGACGCCCAGCAGCTGGGTGTCGGTCAGGCCGTAGCCGAAGATCATGCGGTTGTTGAGGACCGACGGCAGGTACCACAGCGCCGCGACGAGGACGAGCAGCCAGAACACGCGCGAGCGCGACGACAGCAGCCGCATGTTCTGCCGGTAGTTGGTGTGCATGCGTGACATCAGGTCAGACCCTCGCGACGGTCGGGCGGCCGAAGATGCCCCACGGCCGGATCAGCAGGACGGCGAGCAGGACGCCGTAGACGAAGACGTTGGCCGACTGGCCGGAGACGTAGCCGGTGGCCAGCTGCTGGATCACCCCGATCAGCAGGCCGCCGACGATCGCGCCGGGGATGCTGGTCAGGCCGCCCAGCACCGCGGCCGGGAAGGCCAGCAGGCCGAGCGCGCTGAGCTGCGGCGTGACGGTCTGCAGGTTGGCCATCAACACGCCGCCGAGCGCGGCGATCGCGGTGCCCAGCCCGAAGGCCACCATGAACACGCGGTTGGCGTCGATGCCCGAGAGCATCGACGCCTCCACGTTCTCCGCCGTGGCCCGCATCTGCAGGCCGAGCTTGGACCGGCGGAAGAAGAGGGCGAACGCGAGCACGCACAGCGCGGTCACCCCCATCGTGATCAGCTCCAGCTCCGAGACCTTCAGCCCGAGGATGTGGACCGGGTCGTTGGGCAGCTGGTGCGGCAGGGTCTTCTCGGTGGTGCCGAAGATGACCTGGATCAAGGCCTTGATGATCAGCGAGAGCGCGATCGTGACCATGACCACGGTCAACAGCGGCTTGCCGATCATCGGCCGGAACACGATGACCTGCATCGCCACCCCGATGACCAGCGCGATCACGAGCGAGACCAGGATCGCGGGGATCATCGGGAGCTTCCAGTTCGCCACGCCGGCGAACAGGAGGTAGGCGCCGAGCGTGAGCAGGTCGCCCTGGGCGAAGTTGAACACGTCCGTGGACTTGAAGATCAACACGAAGCCCAGGGCGACGAGCCCGTAGATCGAGCCGACCGCCAGGCCTCCGATCACATATTGGAAGAAAGCAGCCATGTGGGAATCAGCCTCCTGGCGGCGGCGCGATCAGGAGCGTCGATCAGCCGCCGTAGGCGTGCGTGATGTAGCTCGTGTAGTCCGAGAACTCGCCGATGGCCTCGAACTTCTTGGTCGAGTAGTTGTACTTGTACGGACGCGTCGCCGAGAGGCCGACGTGGTCCGTCGCGCTGTAGGAGACCGGCTCCGAGATGCCGCCGGTGTCCAGGTTGTCGATCTTCTCCAGGCCGGAGATCAGCGACTCGCGCGTCAGGTCCTTGCCCGCGTTCTCGAGCGCGTTGACGACCGTCAGACCCGAGATGTAGCCGATGGCGTAGGCCGAGTCGGTCACGTCCTTGCTGTAGCCGTACTTGGAGGCGTCGGCCTCCATCTGCGCCTGACCATCGGTCTTGATGTCGCTGGGCGACGTCGGCGCGGTGTACTGGAACGTGCTGCCGACCGAGGCCGGGACCGCCGCGTAGGGCAGCGGGCCGCCGCCGGCGAACGTGGAGATCAGCGGGATCTTCGAGCCGAGCTTCTGCATCGACTTCAGCAGGGCCGCGGACTGCGTCGGCGCGGAGTGCACGACGATGAAGTCCGGGTGCGCGGAGACGAGCTTCTGCGCCTGCGCGTCGGCCGACGTCGCCGTCACGTCCATCTGCTGGTCGGCGACGACCGAGCCGCCCTCCTTCTTGACGGCTGCCTTGACGAGGTCGCCGACCTCGATGCCGGAGGACGCCGTGAGGCGGAAGATGCCGACCTTCGGCTTGGGCTTGTTGAGAGCCTTCTGCTCGTAGCCGAGCAGGACGTCGACCTGGTCCGCGTAGGGCGGGACGATGTAGAAGACGCTCTTGTGGACGGGCACGAGGCCCTCCTTGACCGTCGACTGCGGACCGACGAAGGGCATGTTGTCCTTCTCGATCAGCGGCAGCGCGGCTTCCTGGATCGACGAGCTGTTGATGCCCGTGATGCCGACCACCGGGGTCTGGCTGACCATCTTCTTGTAGGCCGCGATGCCGTCGGGCACCTGGCCCTTCTCGTCGCCCAGGACGAGCTTGATCTTGCGACCGTTGATGCCGCCGGCGTCGTTGGCCTTGTCGATCTGGGTCATGAACCCATGGGCGAACGGCGTCTGCGACGCGGTCTGCGGACCGGTCTGGTCGTAGATCAGGCCGTAGTTGATGGTGTTGGAGGTCACGCCCTCCTTGGGCGACGACTTGCCGCCCCCACCACCACTCGACCCCGACGCGTTCGACGAGCTGTCGCTCGAACCGCACGCCGCCGCTCCGAGCGCCAGCGATGCGATGGACAACGCGATCCCGATGCGGGACGCACTCTGCATTGCGAATCTCCTCCTTGGTTACCGGGGTGACAAGCCCGGCTCGCCCGACTCTAACGACCGTTTGGACGAAAAATCAAGCAACCGTTTGGTTCGGTAATCGTCCAACTAGCCCAGCCGGACGAGCGGCTGGCCCTCCGTGACGGGATCACCGGGCTTGCAGAGGACCTCGGCGACGGTCCCCGCCGCCTCGGCCTCGACGGGCATCTCCATCTTCATCGACTCGAGGACGGCGACGACGTCGCCCTCCTGGACCGGATCGCCGACCTCCACGTCGACGGTCCAGACCGTGCCCGTGATGTGCGCGTCGACGGTGCTCACGAGAGCCCCCGTCGGCTGACACGTTCGCGCGACCCCCACGCCAGCGTGATCGCCTGCGCGATCACCGCCCGCGTCTGCCTGGGGTCGATCACATCGTCCAAGATGATGTTCGCCGCGGCCTCCCAGGGCTGCGACTCGGCCGCCCACTCGGCCTCCAGCTCGGCGGCCAGCGCGTCGCGCGCCTCCAGGCCCTCCTCGGCCTCCAGCGCGTCCAGGCGCCGCCGGTACACCGTCCTGACGCCCGTCTCGGGCGCCATGAACCCCATCTCGGCTCCCGGCCAGGCGACCAGCATGTCCGGGTTGACGGGGCGGCCGCCCATGGCGATGTGGCCGCCGCCGAAGGCCTTGCGCACGATGACCGCGACCTTCGGCACCGTGGTCTGGGCCAGCGCCGCGGCCAGCCGCTCGTAGCAGGCGAGGATGCCGCCGCGCTCGGCCTCGGTGCCGATCATCAGCCCCGGCACGTCCTGCAGGAACGCGAGCGGGATGTTGAAGGTGTCGCACAGCTCGACGAACCGCTGCTCCTTGGTCAGGGCCGGGACGTCGAGCACGCCCGCGCGCTGCATCGGCTGGCTGGCGACGATGCCGACCGGGTGGCCGTCGATGCGCGCCAGCGCGGTGATGAGGCTGCGGCCGAAGCGGTCGCCCCAGGCAAACAGCGAGCCCTCGTCGACGATCGCCTGCAGGACCTTGTTCATGTCGTACCCGCGCCGGGGGTTGGCGGGGACGAGCGTCAGCAGGTCCTCGGGGTCGCGGGCGGGCGGCGCGGGCGGCGCCACCGGCGCCGGGAGGTCCGCCGCGTCGGGCATGTAGGACAGGAACCGCTTGACGGTCGCGATCGCCTCCTCCTCGGCGTCGACCACGACGTGCGCGCTGCCGCTGGTCTCGTGCGCGACCGCCGGGCCGCCCAGCTCCTCGGCGCTGACGTCCTCGCCGATGGCGCCCTTGATGACCGGCGGGCCGGAGAGCGCCAGCGACGCGTCGCGCTTCATGACCACCAGGTCGGCGATCGCCGCGTGCAGCGCCGCGTCGCCGAAGCTCGGGCCGACGACCGCGGTCATCCGCGGCGTCTTGGGGTGGCCCGCCGGCGACTGCAGGAACGAGCTGAAGTCGAACGGCACGCCGGCGAAGCGCCAGCCCAGCAGGTCCGGCAGGCGGCCGCCGTCGTTGTCGCTCAGGAAGATCAGCGGCAGCCCGCGCTTGCCCGCCCACTCGGCGACGCGGTTCTGCTTGCGCATGTTGACCGGCGCGGTGGTGCCGGCCAGGACGGTGGCGTCGATCGCGACGATCCCGACCATGCGCCCGCCGACACGGCCGAAGCCGGTGACGATCGCGTCGCCCGGCGAGGGCTCCTCGCGGCGGTGCTCGGGCAGCGCGTGCAGCCCGATCTCGGTCCACGACCCGTCGTCGATCAGCAGCGCGATCCGCTCGCGCGCGGTCAGCCGGCCGCTGGCGTGGTGGCGCGCGATGCGCTCCTCCCCGCCCATCGCCAGCGCGGAGGCGCGGCGGCGCTCCAGCTCCTCCATCGGCGTCCGCGCCTCGGTGTGGGTGTCTTGCGTCATGTCAGGTCTCTCCAAACCCGGTGGCCTACGCGTGGACGAACCGCGGTGAGCGCTTGTCGAGGAACGCCGCGGCGCCCTCGCGGGCGTCGTCGGAGGCCGCGACCTCGAGGAACAGCCGCCGCTCGGCGACCAACCCGTCGGGCAGGCGCTGCGTGCCGGCGGCCAACAGCGCTGCCTTGGCGGCCTGGACCGCGCGCGCCGGCAGCCCCGCCATCCGCTCGGCGACGGCCCGCGCCTCGGCGAGCGCCTCGCCCTCGGCGCTGACCACGTCCACCAGGCCGGCCGCCAGCGCGGCCTCGGCGCGCAGCAGCTCGCCGGTCATCAGCAGGCGCCGGGCCAGGCCGAGCCCGACCCGCCGCGGCAGCCGCTGGGTGCCGCCGGCGCCGGGGATCAGGCCCAGGCCGACCTCGGGCAGGCCGAGGCGCGCGCGGGGGTCGGCGACGATCAGGTCGCAGACCAGCGCGACCTCCAGGCCGCCGCCGACCGCGTGGCCGCCGACGGCGGCGATGACCGGCTGGGGCAGCTCGGCCCAGGCGGTGAAGGTCTCGTTGGTGAGCGCGACGTGGTCGCGCATGCCCTCGGCGTCGCCCAGCAGGGCGCTCAGCTCGCGCAGGTCCGCGCCCGCCAGGAACGTGCGCTCGCCGGCGCCGGCCAGCACGATCGCGCGGACGTCGGGGTCGCGGCCCAGCGTCGCGGCGGCCGAGGTGAGCCCGGCGAGCGTCTCGTCGCCCAGGGTGTTCACCGGCGGGTTGTCCACCACGACGGTCGCGACGCCGCCCGCGCGCTCGATGATCACGGTCTCGCTCATCGTGCGCGCACCATACACGAAAAACAACCGGCCGTTTGGTCAGTGTGAACCGGCGGCCGGAGCGACGTCGCGCTCGGCGGCCAGCTCGGCCACCAGCCGCTCGCGCAGCGGGGCCTTCTGGATCTTGGTGGCCGACATCGGCCACTCCGACACGAAGCGGACGTGGCGCGGCACCTTGAAGCGCGCGATCCGCTCGGCGCAGAACGCCGCCAGCTCGTCGGCCGTGGCGGCCTCGCCGGCCCGCAGCTCGACGAACGCCGCCGGGACCTCCTCCAGCCGCGCGTCCGGGACGCCGACGACCTGCACGAGCTTGATCGCCGGGTGGGCGCTCAGCACGGCCTCGATCTCGGCGGCCGCGACGTTCTCGCCGCCGACCTTCAACATGTCCTTGAGCCGCCCGGCGAAGCGCAGCCGGCCGCCGGCGTCCAGCGCGCCGCGGTCGCCGGTGCGATACCAGCGCCCGGGGGCGAACGCGGCCGCGGTCTTCTCCGGATCGTTGTGATAGGCGTCGAAGAGGCCGGGGCTGCGGACGAGGATCTCGCCCTCGGCGTCGACGGGCAGGTCCTCGCCGGTCTCGGGGTCGACGACCCGCGCCTCCATGCCGGGCAGCGGCAGGCCGGTGGTCGTCACGCGGCTCTCGAGGTCGTCGTCGAGCTGCGAGTAGGTGATCGCGCCGCCGCCCTCGGTCGACCCGTAGAGCGTGAGCTGCACGGTCTGGGGCAGCGCGGCCTGCATCGAGCGCAGCAGGTCGGCCGGGCCGACGTTGAGCATCACGCGGGCGCTGGACAGGTCCGCGGCCGCGAAGTTGGGGTGGTCGATCACGCCCTGGGTGATCGGCGGGTAGGCCGGGTAGAGGTGCGTCGCGCGCTCGCGCTCGATCAGCTCCAGCGCCGTGCCCGGCTCGAAGTAGGTGTCGGAGACGAACGCCGCGCCGGCGCCCACGGCGGCGATCAGCGGCCCGATCGCGCCGAGGTGGAAGAGCGGGCACGGCGCCCACAGGCGGTCGCCGGCACCGAGTTGGAGGACTTGGGCGACGACCGTCCAGTTGCGCACGATCGCCTCGTGCGTCAGGCGGCAGCCGCGCGGCAGCGAGGTCGTCCCGGAGGTGTAGAGCAGCAGCGCGTCGTCGCGCAGCCGGACGGCCGACCGGCGGTGCTCCAGCTCGGCGGCGTCGACGCCGGCCGCCAGCTCCAGCAGCTCGCCCTCGGCGACCGTGCCCGCGCGCGGCGTGCGGCCCAGCACCGCGACGGCGCGCAGGTCCGGCGCGACGTCGAGGGCGAGGTCGCGCGGCGACGGCGCGTCGGCCAGGCCGGGCAGCGCCTCGGCCAGCAGCCCGAGCAGGTCGACGTAGTCGTCGATCCGGTCGCTGGTGACCACGACGCGCACGCCGGCGTCGGCGACCACGAACGGCAGCTCGACGGCGCGGTAGCGCGTGTTGATCGGGACGACCACGCCGCCCGCCAGCGCGATGGCGAAGATCGTGGCGATCGTGTCCGGGCCGTTGGCCATCAGGACGCCGACGCGGTCGCCGGGCTCGACGCCCAGGCCGATCAGCCCGCGCGCCAACGTCCGGGAGCGCCCCTCCAGGTCCGCGTAGCTCAGGCGCTCGTCCGGGAAGACGACGCCGTCGCCCTCGGGCCGCGTGGCGGCCGTGCGCAGCAGCAGGTCGCCGAGGGTGATCGCCTGACCCCAGGCCTGGACGTCGGTCCGGACGCTCCTCATGGACGGATGCTAACACCGAAACCAACCGGTTGGTCGGTTAAGTCCGCGTGTGCCCGATGACCTCGCGCCCGAGGCGCTCGATGGCCTCCAGGGCCTCGGCGTGCGACGGCCCGGTCGGCTGGCGCATGCGCACCGCGATCATGCTCGCGCCGGTCTGGGCGAACCACGCGTCGGCCGTCCCGCGCACCTCGGCCGGCGACCCGTAGAGCAGCCGTCCCGGCGCCAGGCGCTCCAGCGTGAAGTCCTCGCGCGCGCGGACCTCGTCCACCCACGGCTCGAACTCCGGCAGGTAGGTGCCCAAGTTGTAGTACAGACGATGGACCTTCATCGCGTGCGGCGCCCAGCGCCGCTCGCAGTCCTCGCGGCTCTCCCCCACCCAGCCGTCGCGGAACAGCACGACCTCCGACGGACGCCCGGCGGCGTCCGCCGCGGCACGGTAGGTCTCGGCCAGCCGCGCCGCGGTGGTCACGTCGCGCTGGGGGTCGCACACCCAGGCGTTCCCGCGCGCGCCCGCGCGCGCGAGGCCGCGCGGGCCGTGCGCGGCGATCCACACCGGCGGGCGGCCCGCGAACGGCGGCGCGGTGACGTGCCCGGCGCGCTGGAAGAAGCGGCCCCGGTGGTCGAAGGCCGCGTCGGCCCACGCGAGGTCCAGCAGGTCCAGCAGCTCGTCGAGGATCGCGCCGCGGTGGCGGCGCTCCACGCCGTACAGCTTGAAGTCGGGCTCCACGTGCGCGACGCCCAGGCCGAGGATCACGCGGCCGCCGGTGGCCTGGTCGAGCATCGCCGCGTCCTCGGCCAGCCGCACGGGGTC
Source organism: Baekduia sp. (assembly GCF_035685985.1). Lineage (GTDB taxonomy): Bacteria > Actinomycetota > Thermoleophilia > Solirubrobacterales > Solirubrobacteraceae > Baekduia. The sequence continues at coordinate 100,006 of NZ_DASRZV010000017.1, read as the reverse complement.
GTGCAGCGGGCCGGAGAGGACGAGCGTGCCGAGGCGGATCCGGGACGTGCGCGCGCCGAGCCAGGCCAGGAGCAGCAGCGGCGAGACGAGCGCGCCGCCGTGCGCCTGGTGGAACTCGGGCAGGAAGACCGCGTCGAACCCGGCCCGCTCGGCGGCCAGCACCTCCTCCCCCAACTCCGCCAGGAGCGTGTGGAGGTCGGTGCCCGGCCCCTGGATCGGCAGGACGAGCCCGAACGCGCCCATCGGCTAGCTGCGCGCCGGGAACTCGCTGAAGCCGCGGCCGGTCTTGGCGCCGAGGTGGCCGCCGTTGACCAGCGAGCGCAGGTTCTGCGGGGCCAGGAAGCGCTCGCCGTACTGGTCGCGCATCGCGTCGGCGACGTGCATCGCGGTGTCCAGCCCGGAGAAGTCCATCGTGTCGAGCGGGCCCATCGCGTGGTTGAAGGCCAGGCGGCAGGCCTTGTTGACGTCCTCGACCGACGCGATGCCCTCCTCGACGATCCGCATCGCCTCCAGGCCGAGCAGCACGATCAGCCGCGAGGTGATGAAGCCCGGCGTGTCCTTCTCGCAGACGACCGTCTGGCGGCCGTAGCGCTCGGCCAGCGCGAGCGTCGTCTCAAGCGTCGCGTCGGAGGTCTCGACGCCGCGGATGATCTCGATCAGGTCCATGACCGGCGGCGGGTTGAACCAGTGCGAGCCGATCACGCGGTCCGGCCGGCCGGTCCCGGCGGCCAGCGTCGAGATCGAGAACTGCGAGGTGTTGGAGGCGAGGATGACGTCCTCGCGGCACAGCGCGTCCAGGCGGCTCAGCACCTCGCGCTTGACGTCGAGGATCTCGACGACGGTCTCGATCGCGTGGTCGGCCTCGGCCGCGACGGCCTCGAGGTCGGTCGACGTCGCGATCCGCGCGGAGGTCGCGTCGGCGTCCTCCTGGGCGAGGCGCCCGGCCTTGACCGCGCGCGCCAGGCTCTTGTCGATCCGGGCGCGGGCGCGGTCCAGCGCGTCCTGGGCCACGTCGACGATCGTGACGTCGAGGCCGGCCTGCGCGATGACCTGCGCGATGCCGTTGCCCATGATCCCGCCGCCGACGACGACGACCTTCTGGATGCTCTCTGCTGCAGGCATGGTGCTTAGAGGCCGAGCGAGCGGCCGACGATCTCCTTCATGATCTCCGTGGTCCCGCCGTAGATGCGCTGGACGCGGGCGTCCCGCCACATCCGGGCGATCTCGTACTCCTCCATGTAGCCGTAGCCGCCGTGCATCTGGAGGCCCAGGTCGATGACCTTGAACTGCAGCTCGGTCGTCCAGAACTTCGCGGCGGCGGCCTCGTCGGCGGTCAGCTCGCCCTCGGCCTGCGCCAGGATGCAGCGGTCGACGTAGATGCGCGCGACCGCGACCTCGGTGGCGGCGGTCGCCAGCCGGTGGCGGTTGGCCTGGAAGCTGCCGACGGGCTGCCCGAAGGCGTTGCGCGTGCGGACGTACTCCAGCGTGATCTCCAGCGCGCGCTCGCTGCTGGCCACGGCGGTGACCGCCATCGCCAGCCGCTCCTGCGGGAGGTTGCGCATCAACATCTGCAGCCCGCGGTCCGTCTCGCCGAGCACGTTCTCGGGCGTCACGACGACGTCCTCGAAGAACAGCTCGGCGGTGTCCTGCGCGCGGCGGCCGATCTTGTCCAGCTTGCGCCCGCGGGTGAAGCCCTCGGCGCCGTCCTCGACGACGAACAGGCCCATGCCCTTCATCCCGTCGCGCCTGATCCGCGCGGCGACGATGACGAGGTCGGCCTGGATGCCGCTGGTGACGAACGTCTTGGAGCCGCTGAGCTTCCAGTGGTCGCCGTCCCACGTGGCGGTCGAGGCGATCGCGCGCAGGTCGGAGCCGGTGCCCGGCTCGGACATCGCGATCGCCGGCACGACGTCGCCGGTGGTCACGCCCGGCACCCAGCGGCGGCGCTGCTCCTCGCTGGTCAGCTCCAGCAGGTAGGGCGTGAGGATGTCGTTGACGAGCTGGAAGTTGTCGCCGACCGTGCCGGTGTAGGCGACCTCCTCGTCGATGATCGCGTTGAAGCGGAAGTCGTCGACGCCCGCGCCGCCCAGCTCCTCGGGCGCCGTGAAGCCGACGTAGCCCTGGGCCGCCGCCTTGCGCCAGAAGGCGCGGTCCACCATGCCCGACGCCTCCCACTCCTCGCCGCGGGGCACGGCCTCCTTCTTCAGGAAGCCGCGCACCGCCGCGCGGAAGTCCTCGTGCTCGGGGGCGAAGATCGTCCGCCGCATCGAGGTCAGACGCGCTTGATCAGCGTGGCCGTGCCGAGGCCGCCACCGCAGCACATCGTGACCAGGCCGACCTCCTTGTCGTCGTCCTCCAGCTCGTGCAGGAGCGTGGTGACGAGGCGGGCGCCGGTCGAGCCGAGCGGGTGGCCGAGGGCCATCGCGCCGCCGCGCGGGTTGACGCGGTCCATGTCGGGGTCCAGCTCGCGGCGCCAGGCGGCGACGACCGGGGCGAAGGCCTCGTTGATCTCGACGTAGTCGATGTCCGAGATCTTCATGTTGTTGCGCTGCAGGATGCGGCGCGTGGCCGGGATCGGGCCCTCCAGCATCTTCACCGGGTCGCAGCCGACGCTGGTCTGGTCGACGATCACCGCGCGCGGCTCGAGGCCGAGGGCCTGCGCCTTCTCGCGCGTCATGACCAGCACGGCGGCGGCGCCGTCGGAGATCTGCGAGGAGTTGCCCGCGGTGATGCGCCCGTCGGGGCGGAACGCCGGCTTCAACGTGGCCAGCGTCTCCAGGTTGGTGCCCGGGCGGATGCCCTGGTCGGCGGTGACCTCGGCGCCGTCGACGGAGATCGGCACGATCTCGCGGGCGAACTGGCCGGCCTCGGTGGCGGCGGCGGCCTTGGCGTGCGACTGCACGGCCAGCTCGTCCAGCTCGTCGCGGCCGATCTCGTACTCGTCGGCGATCAGCTCGGCGCCGATGCCCTGGCCGCGCACGTTGTGGCGGTCGAAGAACTTCTTGGTCCACGGGCTGCCCAGCTCGCGCTGAACCTGCTCGCCCGCGCCGAACGAGATGCGGCCCATGTGCTCGACGCCCGAGCCGATGGCCACGTCGTGGATGCCCGCCGCCACCAGCGCGGTGGCGAAGCCGACGGCCTGCTGGGCCGAGCCGCACTGCAGGTCGACGGTGCTCGCCGAAGCCTCGATCGGGAGGCCCTCCTGCAGCCACGCGTTGCGGGCGACGTTCATCGACTGCTCGCCCAGCTGCTGGACGCACCCCGCGATGACGTTCTCGACCTCGTGCGGGTCCAGGCCGGTGCGGCGCAGCAGCTCGGCGTACGTCGCGCCGAGCAGGTCGGCCGGGTGCTTGTCCTTGAAGACGCCCTTCTCGATGTGGCCGCGCCCGATCGGCGTGCGAACGGCCTCGACGATGACGACTTCACGTCCCTGCTGTGCGGGCATGCTTCCCCTCAACCAATCGATCGTTTGGTTTGTGACTGTACCAGGCTCAGAACGAGCGCGGCAGACCCAGGCTCTCGCCGATGTAGTTGCGCGCCATCTCGCTCGTGATCGGCCCGATCTGCAGCAGGCGCACGTCGCGCCAGTAGCGCTGCATGTCGTACTCGGCGGCGTAGCCGTTGCCGCCGAGGATCTGGATGCCCTCGTTCGCGCCGGCGGTCGCCAGCTCGGAGGCCAGGACCTTGGCCGTCGTCGCCTCCACCCCGCACGGCCGGCCCTCGCGCTCCATCCACGCCGCCCGGTAGGTGTGCAGGCGGCAGGTCTCCAGGTTCATGGCCATCTCGGCGATCTTGTGCTGGATGGCCTGCATCTGGCCGATCGGCTTGCCGAACGCCCGCCGCTCGGAGGCGTAGGCGATCGCGTCCTCCAGCACGCCGGCCAGGATGCCGGTGCACATCGCCGCGACCATGATGCGCTCGCTGTTGAGCGAGTCCGTCACCCCGCGCCAGCCCTGGTCGACCTCGCCGAGCACGTCGTCGTCGGAGACGAAGACGTCGCGCAGCGTGACCTGGCAGGAGCCCAGCGCGCGCATGCCGAGCTTCGGGATCGGCGTCGCGGAGAAGCCCTCGGCCTTGCCGTCGACCAAGAACATGGTCAACCCGCGCGAGGGCTTCTCGTGGTCGCTGGTGCGGGCCAGGACCAGCACGCGGTCGGCGATGTGCGAGAGCGTCGACCAGATCTTGTTGCCGTTGATGACCCAGCCGCCGTCGGCGCGCGTCGCCCGCGTGGTCATCGCGCGCAGCACGTCGGTGCCGCCGCCCGGCTCGGTCATCGCGAAGGCGAACAGCAGCTCGCCGGACGCCAGCTCGGGCAGCAGCTCCGCCTTCTGGGCGTCGCTGCCGTGGTTGATGATGGCCTTGCCGCCCGACCACACGTTGATGCCCCACATCCACGCCAGGCCGGCCAGCGAGCGCGACAGCTCCTCCTGGACGATGACCTGGTCGATGAGGTCGCCGCCCTCGCCCCCGTGCTCCTCGGGGATGCCGATGCCGTAGAGCCCGGCCTTGGCGAGGCTGTCGACGATCGCGCGCGGGAACTCCTCGCGCCGCTCGGCCTCGCGGGAGACCGACTTGGGGATCTCGCGCTCGACGAAGTCGTGCACGGTCTTGCGCAGCATCCGCTGCTCCTGGTTGAAGTCGAACCAGAGCCCGGCGGGGGCGTTCGCGGCGGTCGTGCTCATGGGGTGGCTCCCTCTTGGGTCAGCTCCTCCAGCAGCCGGGCGCGCAGCGCGGTCCGCTGGATCTTGGTGGTGGACATGGGCCAGTCGGCGCCGTCGATGAACCGGATCAGCCGCGGGACCTTGAAGCGGGCGACGCGCCCGCGGACGTGGTCGATCAGCTCCTGCGCGGTGACCTCGGCGCCGGGGACCAGCTCGACGAACGCGGCCGGGACCTCGATCAGGCGCTCGTCGGGCAGGCCGACGACCTGGGCGAGCTTGACCGCCGGATGCGTGCACAGCTGCGCCTCGACCTCCTGGGGCGCGACGTTCTCGCCGCCGACCTTCAGCGTCTCCTTGGCGCGGCCCAGGAACAGCGCGTAGCCGCGCTCGTCGACGACGCCGAGGTCCGACATCGTCACCCAGCCGCCGTCGAGCATCGACTCGGCGGTCTTCTCGGGCGACCTGTGGTACCCCGACAACGTGTTGAACCCGCGGAACTGGATGATGCCCGGCGTGCCCGGCGGGACCGGCTCGCCGGTGACGTCGTCGCAGACGCGCAGCTCCAGGCCGGCCTGCGGGCGCCCGCACGTGTTCAGCCGGTCCTCGAGCGCGTCGTCGGGGCGCGCCAGCGCCACCGGCCCGCCCTCGGTCCCGCCGTAGGTCGTCAACTGCGTCGCGTGCGGGAGCAGGGCCTGGAACTTGGCCAGCACCTCCGGCGGCGCGACGTTGAGGAACGTGCGGATCGCGCCGAGGTCGGCCGACGCGAAGTTGGGGTGGTTGACGAAGTCCTCCATGATCGGCTGGTAGGCCGGGTAGAACTCGGTCGCCCGCTCGCGCTGCACGGCCTCCAGGGCGCGGCCGGCGTCCCAGTGGTAGTCGGTGATGAACGTCGCGCCGGCGGCCAGCACCCACGTCAGGCACCCCAGCGCGGTGACGTGGAAGAGCGGCAGCGCCGTCCAGTGGCGGTCGGCGGCGGTCGTGCCCCACGTGGCGCCGGTCGTCAGCCACGTCCGGACGTGGGCCTCCTGGGTCAGGATCGCGCCGCGCGGCGTCGAGGTCGTGCCCGAGGTGTAGAGGATGAGCGCGGGATCGCGCATCCGCTGGCCCTCCACGCGGCGGGTCAGCTCGCGGCCGGCCTCCTCGTCGGCCTCGCCGGCCGCCAGGAAGCGCGCGCGGCCGACCATGCCCTCGGGCTCGCGCGCGCCCATCATCACGACGTCGCGCAGCTGGGGCGGGCGGTCGGCCAGCGCGTCGGCCAGCAGCGCGGTGAAGTCGACGTGGTCGTCGGCGCTGTCGTGGGTCAGCAACGCCACCAGGTCGGCGTCCCGCACCAAGAACTCCAGCTCGCTCGCGCGGTAGCGCGCGTTGATCGGGACGACGACCGCCCCGGCCAGCGACACCCCGAAGAAGCTCGCGACCAGGTCGGGGTGGTTGGTCATCAGCAGGCCGACGTGCTCGCCCGGCTGGACGCCCAGCGCGACCAGCGCGCGCCCGACCTCCCACGACCGGGCGACCAGGTCGGCGTAGGTCCAGCGCACGTCGGGGAACACCAGCGCCTCGTCTCGCGGCGCGCGCCGCGCCGAGCGCAGCAGCAGGTGGCCGAGGGGCATCACGTCCTCGGCCAACGCCAGGTCGTCGTAGGCGGCCATCGCCTACGCCAACTCGGCCAGCAGGCGCTCGCGCAGGCGGAAGCGCTGGATCTTGGTCGCCGACATCGGCCAGTCGTCGCCGTCGATGAAGCGGATCAGCCGCGGCACCTTGAACGAGGCGATGCGCGGGCGCAGGTAGGCGATCAGCTCCTCCTCGGTGACCTCCGCCCCGCCGTGCAGCTCGACGTAGGCGGCGACGACCTCCAGCAACCGCTCGTCGGGGATGCCGACGGCCTGCGCGAGCTTGACCGCCGGGTGCGTGCAGAGCTGCTCCTCGACCTCCTGGGGCGCGACGTTCTCGCCGCCGACCTTCAGCGTCTCCTTCGCGCGCCCGAGGAACAGCACGTTGCCGCGCTCGTCGAGCTTGCCGAGGTCCGACATCGTCACCCAGCCGCCCTCGAGCATCGTCTCGGCGGTCTTCTCGGGCGACTTGTAGTACCCCGACAACGTGTTGAACCCGCGGAACTGGATGATGCCCGGCGTGCCGACCGGCACCGGGTGGCCGTCCTCGTCGCAGATCCGCAGCTCCAGGCCCGGCTGGCAGCGGCCGGAGGTGTTGATCCGGTCCTCCAGCGGGTCGTCGGGCGAGGTGACCGCGAGCGCCCCGCCCTCGGTGCCGCCGTACATCGTCAGCCCCTTGGCGTGCGGCAGCCGCGCCTGGAACTCGGCCAGCATCTCCGGCGGCGCCGTGTTGTTGAAGATGCGCAGCGCGCTGAGGTCGGTCTCCGGGAAGCGCGGGTGGCTGAGGAAGGCCTCCATGATCGGCTGGTAGGCGGGGTAGAACTCGGTCACCCGCTCGCGCTCCATGACCTCCAGCGTGCGACCCGGGTCCCAGTGGTAGTCGCTGAGGAAGGTGGCGCCGTGGCCGAGCACGCCGGTCATCGCGCCGAGCGCGGCGACGTGGAAGAGCGGCAGCCCGTTCCAGTGGCGGTCCTCGGCCGTCGTCTGGAAGACCCGGGCGACGCCCATCCACACGCGCACGAACGCCTCGTGCGTGAGGATCGCGCCGCGCGGCGCCGAGGTCGTGCCCGACGTGTACAGGATGAGCGCGGGGTCGCGCAGGCGCAGGCCCTCGACGCGCGTCCGCAGCGTCGCGTCGTCGGCGTCGGTCGCGTGGCCGAGGAACGCCTCGCGGCTCACCATCCCCGCCGAGTCGCGACCGCCCATCATCACGACCGTGCGCAGCTTGGGGTGGTCGGGCAACCGCGGCGACCACGGGTCCTCGGCCGCGGCCAGGCCCGGAACCGAGTCATGCAACAACGCGGTGAAGTCCACGTGGTCGTCGGCGCTGTCGTGGGTGACCAAGGCCACCAGGTCGGCGTCGTCGATCAGGAAGTTCAGCTCGGCGGCCTTGTAGCGCGCGTTGATCGGCACCACCGTCGCGCCGGTCAGCGAGATCCCGAAGAACGTCGCGACGATGTCCGGGTGGTTGGTCATCAGGATCCCGACGTGCTCGCGCGGCTGGACGCCGGCGGCCACCAGCGACCGCGCGACCGCCCACGCCCGGTCGGTCAGGTCCCGGTAGGTCAGCCGGGCGTCGGGGAACAGCAGCGCCTCGTGGTCGGGATCGCGCCGCGTGGACCGCAGCAGCAGGTGCGGCAGCGGCATGACGTCCCGCGCGAGGGCTACGTCGTCGGCGGCGGCAGCGGAGCGGGCCGGCGATGCGAGGTGCTGGGACATGCGACTCCTCTGCGGCGTGGGGCCGCGGTTCAGGGCTGGGGGAACGACGGCGGGCGACGCTCGGTGAACGCGGCGATGCCCTCGGCGAAGTCCTCCGCGCCCTGCAGCAGCGCGATCGACTCCGCGACGTAGGGCTGGCGCTCCCAGCCACCCTGGTTGAGCATGGACTTGCCGACCGCGACGGCCAGCGGCGAGCGCGACGCGACGGCCTCGGCCAGGCGCTCCGCCTCGGCCAGGTGCTCGCCCGCGGGCACGACCGTGTTGACCAGGCCGGCCAGGCGGGCGTCCTGCGCGCCGATTGGCAGGCCGGTCAACACCAGGTACTTCATCCAGTGGACGTTGACGTGCGACAGCCCGCGGACCATGCCGGGCCCGGGCACCAGGCCGACGCCGGCCTCGGGCGTGCCGAAGCGCGCGGTCTCGTCGGCGACCACGATGTCGCAGACCATCGTCAGCTCGCAGCCGCCGCCGAGCGCGTGGCCGTGGACGGCGGCGATCACCGGCTTGGCGATCTCGTCCACCGCGCGGAAGCCGGTCAGCGCCTCGCGCATGTAGGCGCGGCGGCCGGCGACGCCGCCGCCGATCTGGCCGAAGTCCTCGATGTCGCCGCCGACCGAGAAGCACTTCCCCGCGCCGTGGAAGACGACGACGCGGACCTCGGGGTCGGCGTCCAGCGCGGCGGCGGTCTCGCGCAGCTCGGTGTAGAAGCTGCGCGGCATCGCGTTGAGCTTCTCCGGGCGGTCCAGCGTGACCCACGCGATCGCGTCGCGCTTCTCGACGGTCAGCATGCCGCGGCCTCGCGCGCGGCGCGCAGCCGCTTGCGGACGTCGTGGGAGTCGTACCAGCTGCTGAGCTTGACGATCCGGCCATCGGCGTCGAGGTCGAAGACGTCGACGGCGTCGAAGGTCAGCGGCGCGCCGGAGGCCAGCGCGCCGGTGAAGGTGATCTCCACGGTGACGGTCCGCCCCGCGTGGATGGCGCGCGTCGGGCCGTCGTGGTGGACCGGGTAGGGCTTGAGCGCCGCGGCGAAGTAGGTGGCGATCGCGTCGCCGCCGACGCGGGGCGCGGTGCCCGGCGCGAGCAGCCGACCGTCGGGCGCGAACAGCGCCGCGACGTCGCCGTAGCGCTCCTCGTTGATGCCGTCGAAGTACGCCGCGATCGTCTGCTCCGGCGTCCGCGCCGTCGACCCGCCGCGCTCGGTCTCGTCCTCGTCCACAGGTCTCCTCCAGGGATCGGTACGGGCGGCAGCATAACACCAAACGATCGGTTGGTGGATGGGTCCGCGAGGCTCTAAGGTCGGCCCATGGAGACCATCACCATCGATCGCCGCGACGACGGCACCGCGCTCGTGACGATGAACCGGCCGGACAAGATGAACGCCATGAGCCAGGCGTTCTTCCGCGAGCTGCCGGCGGCGCTGGACGCGCTGGACGCCGACCCCGGCGTGCGCGCCTGCGTGCTGACCGGCGCGGGCCGGGCGTTCTCGGCCGGCGGCGACATCGGGGACTTCCACGCGCTGGACGGCGTGGCCGACTACCGCCTCCAGGTCAAGCTCGCGCTGGAGTGCTTCTTGGCCGTCGAGCGCGCCGAGACCGTCGTCATCGCCGCGGTCAACGGCCTGGCCTTCGGCGGCGGGACCGAGCTGACGCTGGCCTGCGACATGGCCTTCGCTTCCACGCAGGCGCGCTTCGCGTTCAAGGAGATCACGCTCGGCCTGATGCCCGGCTACGGGATCGTGCGCGGCCCGGACGTGATGGGCCGGGCGTGGACGCACCGCATGGCGCTGACCGGCGACGTCGTCGCGGCCGAGCAGGCGCTGGCGATCGGCCTGGTCCAGGAGGTCAGCGAGCCCGACGCGCTGGTCGGCGACGCGCTCGCGCTCGCCGCGCGGATCGCCGCCAACCCGCCGGACGCCGTGGCCGTCGCCAAGCGCTTCACCAACCGTCACGCGCCCGCGGGCATCGCCGAGTCGATCGAGGCGACCGCGTTCCTGCAGGCCAACCCGGAGACCCGGGAGCGCGTGCGGACGTTCGTCAGCCGGAAGGGCTGAGCCCGTCCAGGAACTGCTCCAGCGCGGCGCCGAAGACGTCGTTGTCGTCGCCGGCCACCATGTGGCCGGCGGCCTTGACGTCGACCGACCGCGCGGTCGGCACCAAGGCCAACATGTCGGCCATCCCGGCCTCGCTGACCACGTCGGAGTTCGCGCCGCGGACGATCAGCGTCGGGATGTCGAGGTGCTCGGCGGCGGCGCGAAGCTTCGCGGGGTCGAAGCGGCGCGCGGGCTCGTCGTCGATGCGCATGAACGCCGGGTCCCAGTGCCAGCGCCAGCGCCCGTCGGCGCCCTGGCGGACGTTCTTGCGCAGGCCGTCGAGGTTGCGCGGCCGCGGCCGGTTGGGGTTGTAGGCGGCGATCGCGTCGGCGACCTCGTCCAGCGAGGCGAAGCCGTCGGGCGCCGCCGTCATGAAGTCCTTGATCCGCTGGACGCCGCGCGGCTCGGTGCGCACGACGACGTCGACGAGCACGAGGCCGCGCGCCAGGCCGGAGTGCTCCCCCGCCGCCACCAGCGCGGTCATGCCACCCAGCGACGCGCCGACCAGCACCGGCGGCGCCGGGAGCGTCCCGACGACCGCCAGCAGGTCGGCGACGAACGCCTCCAGGCCGTAGTCGCCGTCCGGGTCCCACGCGCTGTCGCCGTGGCCGCGCGCGTCGAGGGCCAGCGCCGTGCGCCCGGCGCGCGCCAGGCGCTCGGCGGTCCGGCCCCACGAGTGGCGCGTCTGCCCGCCGCCGTGCAGGAGCAGGACGACGTCGTCCGGATCCGCCCCCGCCCAGCGCTCGCCCGCCAGGCGCACGCCGCCCGCGCCGTCGAACTCGACGCGCTCGGGCGTGGGCGGCGGCGGGGCGCTCATCGCGGCGCGGCCGCCCGCGGGTCGTAGGTCCTGACCTCCGGCCGGTCGACGCCGGCGTCGACGAGCTTGTTCTTCTGGATCTTGGCGCTCGCGCTCTTGGGCAGCTCGGCGTGCACCTCGAGGTAGAGCGGGACCATGAAGCGCGGCAGGCGCTCCTTCAGCCACGCGTGGAAGCCGTCGGCGTCGAAGCCCGGGTCGGCCGTGGCGACGTCGAGCTTGACCTCGTGCTCGCCGAACTCGCCGGGCACGCCGAACGCGGCGGCCTCCAGCACGGACTCGTGGCCCATCGCGATGAACTCCAGCTCGGCCGCGGAGACGTTCTCGCCGCGGCGGCGGATGCGGTCCTGCACGCGACCGCTGTAGTGCACCAACCCCTGCTCGTCGACGAAGCCGAGGTCGCCCGTGTGGAACATGAAGTTGCGAAACGCGTCGACGGTCGCCTGCGGCTCGTCGTAGTAGCCGCGCGCCATCGCGTCGGGCAGCCGCGGGCGGTAGACGAGCTGGCCGATCTCGTTGGGCGGCAGGAGGCGGTCGTGCTCGTCGACCGCGCCGTAGTCGATCCACGCCGCGGCGTGCCCGACCGTGTCGTAGGGGACGCCTTCGATCATCTCGTTCTGCATCGGGTGCGGGTAGACCTCGGTCATGCCGTACCCCTGCCACAGCAGCCTCACGCCGAACCGGCGCTCGAACTCCTCGCCGTCGGCGGGGAACGGCAGGCAGAAGAGCTTCTTCAGGCGGTGCTCGGGGACCTCGGTGACCGTCCGCAGCAGGATCGCGGCCAGCGGGCCGAGGATGATCGCGAACGTCGCCTCGCACTCGGCGATCTCCTGCCAGAACGTCGACGCGGAGAACTTCGCGCGCAGGTGGGCGCGGCAGCCGGCGTGCAGCGCGGAGTTGGAGACGATGTGCAGCGCGGCCACGTGGAAGAGCGGCAGCGGCGTCGTCAGCACGTCGTCCTCGGTGTGGCCCTGGCCGTCGGAGACGATCGCCGAGTAGAGGTACAGGAAGTGGTGCGGGTAGACCACGCCCTTGGCGTTGCCGGTCGTCCCGGAGGTGAACTGGATCAGCGCCGGCCGCGAGCTGTCGGGCAGCTCGCCGACCGGATCCTCGGAGCGCCCCTCCAGCCACTCGTCCCACGACACGACGCGCACGCCGTGCAGGGAGCTGGGCCGCGGGCCGTCGCCGGCGACCACGACGAGGCGCACGGCGCCGAGCGAGTCCAGGCGCTCCAGGACGTCGAGCAGGTCGGCGCGCGCGACCAGGACCTCGATGTCGGACTTCTCGATCACGCGCTGCAGCAGCACGCCGCGCGAGTCGGCGTTGAGCGGGACGGTCACGCCGCCGGCGGCCATCGCGCCGTAGAAGGCGGGGAAGAACTCGACCTGGTTGCGCAGGAACAGGCCGACGTGGCAGGGGCCGCCGACGTCGGCGTGCAGCGCGTTGGCGACCCGGTTGACCGCGCGCTGGGCGCCGCCGAAGGTCAGGCTCGCGCCGTCGTCGAAGACCAGCCACGTCCGGTCCGGGCGCTCGGCCGCGCGGCCGGCGAGGACGTGGAGCATCGTGCGCTGTGGCAGCGGGAAGCGCGCGCCGTACGGCCCGAGGTCGGGCCCCTTGCCTTGGAGTAGCTCTCCCATGCCTCCGAGCCTATCCGACCAACCGACTGTTTGGGAACCGGTGGTAGGGTCGGCCCGTGCAAGCGCGTGCGTCGTCGGGCGAGGTCGTCGTCGACGGGTGCCCGATCCGCTGGTCGGCGACCGGCGCGGGCGCGCCCGAGATCCTGCTGGTCCACGGCGGCAGCGCCCACGCGGGCTGGTGGGCACCGATGCTGCGCGCCCGCTCCGGCGGGCAGCGGTTCATCACGATGGACTTGAGCGGCCACGGCGACAGCGGCCACCGGGAGCGCTACCCGACGACCACCTGGGCCGACGAGGTCGCGGCGGTGATCCGAGCGGCGGCGTCCGGGCCGGTCGCGATCGTCGGCCACAGCATGGGCGGGCGCGTCAGCGCGGTGACGGCCGCGCTGCTGGCCTGGCTGCCCGAGACGCGGCCGCTCAGTCGCTGAGCGCCGCGATCCGCGCGTCCAGCTCGGCGGCCCAGTCGGCTTCGAGGCCGTCGGGCAGCGGGACCTGGACGACGCGCGGCTTCACCCGCGTCGCGAGCCGCTCGATCGCGCGCAGGCGCGCGGCGAGCGGGAGCGCGGGCGGCGGGACGAGGACGGTGACGTCGCACCCCCACGCCGCCTGGTCGGCGCGCAGCGCGGCGACGAGCGCGTCGGCGTCGAAGTCGGGCTCCAGCGCGCGCAGCGCGGGGCGCACCCGACCTGTAGGCGTTGGTGACGTGGCGGCGGTCTCGACGACGTGCGGCAGCCCGCGCGCGGGCGCGACCGCCGGCGCCGCCGAGCCCGCGAGCCAGAGCGGCAGCTCGGCCTGCACGGGCGGCGGCGTGACGACGATCCGCTCGGTCGCGCCGTCGTTCTCGGGCCGCAGCGCCGGGATCGTCCAGCGCTCGCCCTCGTGGCGGAACGGCCGCGCGGCCAGCGCGGCGACCAGCGCGTCGGCGCTCTCCCCCAGCACGGCGGCGTCGTCGCCCCGCACGGCCAGCACGAGCCGGCCGTTGGTGATGGTGTCGGCCACCGCGGCGGCCTCGGCGACGGCCAGCGGATGCTCGGACGCCGCGACGCACGCGACCGGCCGCAGCGTGGTCGTGGCCGGGCCCAGCGCCGCGGCGGTCAGCAGCGGCGGGCCGCCGCCCTCCGCCTCGCGCAGCCACGCGAAGTCCAAGCCCGCGCGCTCGGCGGCTTGAGCCTGCGCCACGAGATCGTGCAGCGGCGCGTCGGCGCCGGGCGCCGGGTCCAGGACGACGCCGAGCCTCACGCCGCCACCGCCAGCGCGGGCACGACGTGCTCGGCGATCCGCGCCATCGTCTCGGCGCGTCGCGGCCGGCGGCCGTCGCCGGCGAGATGCAGGACCGCGAGGTCGACGCCCAGCGCCGCGAAGCCCGCCAGCTGCTCGGCGACCTCCTCGGCGCCGCCGAACAGGCCGGTGTCGACGGTCCGCCGGGCCTGGGCCTCCAGCAGGTCGGGGGCCGAGAAGCCCGGCCGGCCGCGCAGCGGGAACCAGGAGCCGGTGTACTCGCGCGTGAACGCGCGGTTGGCGGCCACGGCGCGGTCGCGGTCGGCGGCCGTGCCGTCGGTGACCCACGTGTACTTCATGATCCCGATCCGTCCCGGTGTCCGCCCGGCCCGCTCGGCGTGCTCGCGCACCGTGGCGATCGCCTCGGCCGCCTGCTCCAGGCGCAGCGTCGAGGGCAACATGATGTTCAAGCCCCGGCGCCCGGCGCGCTGCAGCGCGGGCGCCGCCATCCCGCCGACCCAGATCGGCGCGGGCGCGCCGTCGCCCGCGGCGAGGACGTCCAGCCCCGCGTCCATCCGGCGGCCGCGGACCGTGCGCGACAGGCCGAAGCCGTCGTACTCCGCGGCCCGGTAGCCGAGGCCGACGCCGTGCTCGAAGCGCCCGCCCGACAGCCGCGCCAGCCACGCCACCTCGGCCCGCGCGCGGACGGGGTCGTAGAGCGGCAGCAGGTGGATGCCGGTGCCGACATGGAGGCGTCGGGTCGCCGCCAGCACCGCGGCGGCCGCGACCAGCGGCGCCGGGCACCAGCCGTCGTACCAGAAGTGGTGCTCGGCCAGCCACAGCGAGTGGAAGCCGAGCGCCTCGGCCGCCCGCGCGTCGTCCAGCAGGTCGGCGTAGAGCGTGGCGTGGGCCGCCGGCGCCGCGGCGGTCGACCGCATCGTCCAGAGGCCCAGGCCGACGTCCATCGCGCTAGTCCTGGGACCCGTTCTCCCAGCGGCCCTCGACCGCCTGGTACGGCCGCGCGACCTCGACCAGCGTGCCGTGCGCGCTGCGCGGCAGCACCCAGGTCCAGCGCTGCCAGGGCATCGACGGGTCCTGGTTCTCCTCGGGGCTGGTCTCCAGGCCCTCCTCGGCCAGCCGCCGGGCGACCGCGCCGGGGTCGTCGGTCGTGAAGCAGATGTGGTGCACGTGCTCGCCGACCTTCTCCAGCCGACGGCCCAGCGGCGTGTCGGGCGCGGGCTGCATCAGCTGGATCTCGGCGCCGTGGTGGGAGACGAACGTCGCCCAGCGCATCTGGTCCTCGCCGCCCTCGAACTCCTCGTAGCGGACGACCGGCTCCTCGAGCTGGCCGGGGTCGAGCGCGCCGAGGATCTTCGTCCAGTCGGCGACGGCCTGGTCGAGGTCCTTGACGAGCAGGCACACATGGGCGAGAGGTCCGCTGGGCACGAGCAGCTCCTTGGATCGTTCAGGGGTTCTGGGACAGGATGAGCGAAGCGGTGCCGGCGATGGCGCGGGCGCCGCCGTCGACGTCGAGCCACACCGCGCAGTTCAGGATGCGGGTGCCGTGCTCGCCGTCGGCGACGGACTCCACGACGCCGGCGGCGATCACGCGGTCGCCACCGAAGACGTTGGCCTGCAGGCGGACGCGCAGGTCGACGACCGTCGCGCCGGGCACCGCGGCCTTGAGCATCTCCAGCACGTAGCCGAAGTTCGCCGGACCCTGGTTGACCACGCGGTCGCCCAACCCCATCGCCTTGACCGCCTCGGGGTCGAGGTGGATCGGGTTGGGGTCGGCGAGCACCTCGGCGAAGTCGGCCATCGCCGCCGGGCTGACGGACTCGACGACCCAGGGGCCCAGCGCGGCGCCGGCCTCCGGCGTCATCACGCGGCCCGCCGGGGCAGGATGAAGGTGTTGGTCGTCGACACGACCTCGGCGCCGTCGCCGTCCAGCAGGCGCTCGCGGTAGGTCATGATGTCGAACGGGCCGGTCTTGCGGCCCTCCTTGCGCACGATGCTCAGCACCTCGCCGGTCACGCGGTACTCGACGCCGACGGCCAGCGGCGCGCGCAGCTCCATGTCGACCGAGCCGAGCATCGGGCCGTCGGCGACGTCGAAGTCCGCCAGCGCGCAGAGGTCGGCGACGCCGATGCCGATCCCGCGCTGCGTGGCGACGTAGGCCCACAGCGGATGGGCGGTCGTGTCCTCGGGGTCCGCGCCGAGGACGCCGGCCAGCCGCCGGTTCTCCTCGGGGGTGATCGTGAACGTGCCGGGCGGCAGCGGGGTGCCGGATGCGACGGCCATGTCGATAAACCTACCGAACGGTTGGTGGTTCATGCAAGGCCGTCGGCCCAGTGCGCCTCCAGGCCCGGCGGCAGCGCGTCGAGCTGGACGTGCGGGCGCACCTCGCGGCCGAGCGCGGCGGCGTCGCCGGCCTCGGCGCGGACGATCGCCCAGTCCTGGCCGAACGCCTCGCGGCCCGCGCGCAGCGCCGCCCGCAGCGCGGCCGGATCGCCGTCCCACGTGTGGTGCCGGGCGCGCGGCGCGCCGATCAGCGCGGGCCCGGCCTCGGCCTCCGCGGCCGACCAGGCCGCGGCCAGCGCGCCGAGGTCGTCGTCGGCGTCCGCGACGTGGCCCAGCGCGCGCCGCCCGTCGGGGCCCGCCGCCGCGCCGGCGGTCCAGACCTCCACGCGCGGCCGGCTCGGCGTGGGCGTCACGCGCACCCGGCGCTCGACGCCGTGCACGTTCTGCTCCAGGTTGGCGGGCACCGTCCAGCGCCGCCCCGCGAAGCGGAACGGCCGCGCGGCCAGCGCCGTGCGCAGGAGGTCCAGCGCCTCCTCGTAGTCGGCGCGCGCGACGCCGGCTCCGGGCACGGCGACGACGACCAGCCGGCCCGCGCAGACCAGGTCGGTGACCGCGACCTCCTCGGCGACCTCGACCGGATGGCGGTCGCCCAGCGCGACGTGCGCGGCGAGCAGGACGTCGTCGACCGCGGGCGCGAGCGCCGCGGCGGCGATCAGCGGCGCGGGCAGCTCCGCGCTCGGCGCCAGCAGCAGCCCGTCCAGGCCGGCGGCGCGCGCCGCCCGCGCGGCGGCCACCGCGCCGGCGAGGTCGTCGAGCCGCGGGGGCCGCAGCAGGAACCTCACGCGACGACCCGCCCCGCGGGCAGCAGCGGCGCGACCTCGTCGGCGACGCGCGCGATCTGCTCCTCCAGCGCCGCCGGCTCGACGAAGTCGAAGGCCAACCGCACCACGACGAGGTCGACGCCCGCGTCGAACAGCGCGGTCAGCCCGGCGGCGACGTGCTCGGCGCCGCCGACCAGCGCGCACGCGCGCACCCGGGCCATCTGGCGGTCCAGGTGCTCGGGCGCGGTGAAGCCGACCTCGCCGCGCAGCACCCACCACGCGCCGGCCTCCTCGCGGTAGTGGCGGACCATGGCCTCCATGAACCGCTCGGCGCGCGCGGGGTCCGGCTCGACCCAGACGTCGCGCATCGCGCCGACGACGCCCGCGCCACCGTCGCCGCCCTCGCTCTGCTCGCGGAACGGCTCCGCGTGCTGGGCCAGCTCGTGCGCCAGCACGGTCTGGGGCAGCATGATCCGGTGGCCGCCGCGGGCCGCGCGGGCGATCGCCGCCGGCGCCAGCCCGCCGATCCACACCGGCGGACGGTCGTCGCCGTCCCACGCCGCGTCCCAGGTCTGAAGCGCCGCGTCCATCAGCCGCCCACGCCGGTCGCGGCGCAGCCCCAGCGCGTCGAACTCCGCGTCGCGGTGGCCGAGGCCGACCCCGAGGTCGAAGCGCCCGCCGGACAGCCGGTGCAGCGTCCGCGCGTTGGCCACCACGCCGCCGGGGTCGTGCTGGGGCAGCAGCATCATCGCGCTGGAGAAGCGCAGGCGCTCGGTCGCCGCCAGGCCCGCGGCGGTCGCGTGCGCGAGCGCCGGGCACCAGCCGTCGTACCAGAGGCGATGCTCGGCGGTCCACGCCGAGTGGAAGCCGTGGCGGTCCAGCAGCGCGGCCTGCGCGGCGAAGCGCCGGTACTGCTCGGGGATGCTCGCCGGCCGCGTGGCCGAGGACTGGAACGTCCACAGCCCCACCCCCAAGCGCGACGTCCCGTGCGACACGGGACAAACCTACCGTTCGGTTGGTAGCGGGCGCAAGCCCGCCGGCGTCAGGCGCTCAGAAGCCGCCGGAGATCCCGCGCATGATGTAGGCCACGCACGCGTCGGCCACGTCGTCGGCCTGGCGGCCGCTGCCGCCGCGGTACCAGCGGTAGGGCCAGATGATCGTGGCGAACACGCAGTTGGCGACCATCGCCGCCGGCATGCCGTCGTCGGCCAGCCCGGCCTTCTGCGCCTCCTCGATCAGCCCGGTCAGGTAGCGGTCGTGGACGCGGCGCCACTTGACGACCGACGCCCGGCGCTCCGGGCCCAGGCGGTCCAGCTCGTGGTAGTAGATCGCCATGCGCTGCAGGTCGCGCAGGTTGTGGGACACCTGCAGGCGGACGTACAGCGCGATGCGCTCCAGCGCGTCGATGTCCTCGGCCGCCGAGACCTTCTCCAGGAGGCGCTCGACGTCGGCGTGCACGTCCTCGAAGACCCAGAACAGCAGGTCTTCCTTGGTGTCGATGTAGTGGTACAGGCTGCCCTTGAGGATGCCCAGCTCGTCGGCGACGGCCTGGACGGTCGCGTTGGCGTAGCCGCGCTCGTAGAAGACCTTGGCGGCCGCGACGACGACCTCCTGGTCGCGCTTGCGCGAGGAGCGGGCGGGCTCGGCCTGGGCGCGGGCGGCGGTGCGGGGCATGGCTCAGGCCGCCTTCGTCGCGCGGCCGCGGGCCGGGGCCTTCGGCTTGGCCTTGGCCTTGGCGGCGGTCGCCGTCGCGGCCTTGGCCTTCGGCGCCGCCTTGGCGCGAGCGGGCGCCTTGCCCCCGCGCGCGGGCTTCCTGGCCACGTCGCCGACGATCCCGCGGATCGCGAACTTCGAGCACACCGCGGCGACCTGCTCGCGGTCGTCGCGCCCCTCGCGGTACCAGCGGTAGGTCCAGATGATCGTGGCGAAGATGCAGCGGCCGAGCGTCGTCGCGTCGACGTCCGGGTCGGCCTGGCCGTTGGCCTGGGCCTCCTCGATCAGCGCCCGCACGTACTGCTCGTGCTCGCGCCGGCGGGAGACGATCCGCTTGCGCCGCTCGACGCTCAGCCGGTCGAGGTCGTGGTAGTAGACCGAGACGCGCAGCAGGTTGTCGATGTTGTACTCGACCTGCCGGCGCACGTACAGCTCCAGGCGCGCCAGCGGGTCGAGGCCCTCGATCGCCGCGACCTCCCCGAGGACCTGGAAGATCTCGTCGTGGGTCTCCTCGAGCAGCCGGAAGAGCAGATCTTCCTTGGTCTTGATGTAGTGGTACAGGCTGCCCTTGAGGATGCCCAGCTCATCGGCCACGTCCTGCACCGAGGCGTCGGCGTACCCGCGCTCGTAGAAGACCCGGGCGGCCGCGTCGAGCACCTCCCGGTCGCGCTTCTTGGGGGCGTTCCGGGCGCGTGTTCCGGCAGGCTCACGCTTCGCCGACGTTCGACTCATGCGCGAATTGTACGGGCCGGGAGGACAGCATCGATGTCAGATCGAGCAAACATCTGGTTGATTCTCACTCGCTCAGCCCCAGCTCAGCCATCATGGTCTCCCGAAGCTTGAACTTCTGCACCTTTGTGGCGGACATCGGCCATTCGGTGACGAAGCGGACGTGGCGCGGGACCTTGAAGCGCGCGATCGCCCCGCGGCAGTGCTCGAGGATCTCCTCCTCGGTGGCCGACGCGCCCGCGCGCAGCTCGACGAAGACCACCGGCACCTCGTCCAGGCGCTGGTCCGGAATGCCCACCGCCTGCGCGATCTGGACCGCCGGGTGGGTCATCACGTGCGCCTCGATCTCGGCGGGTGAGAGGTTCTCACCCCCGACGCGGATGATCTCCTTGATCCGCCCGAGGTAGCGGATGCGGCCGGACGCGTCGGCCGACCCCAGGTCGCCGGTGCGCATCCAGCCGCCGGGCAGGAACGTCGCGGCGGTCTTGGCCGCGTCGCGGTGGTAGCCGCCGAACAGCAGCGGCCCGCGCAGCTGGATCTCGCCGCGCTCGTCGGGCCCGACCTCGGCGTCGGTCATCGGGTCGGCGATCCGCGCCTCCAGGCCCGGGACCGGCAGCCCGACCGTCCCCGTGCGGACCTCGACCGGGTCGTCGAGGTCGTGCTGGGTGCTGCACCCGCAGCTCTCGGTCATGCCGAACGTCGAGACCAGCACGCAGCCGGGGCCGACGCGGTCCTGCAGGTCGCGCAGCGTCCGCGGCGGCCCGACGACCAGCACGCGCGTGGCGGCGGCCATGTCGACCTCGCCGAAGCGCGAGTGGTTGAGGATCCCGAGCAGGATGTTGGCGTACGCGGGGTACAGCGCGGTCGGCCGCTCGCGGATCAGCAGGTCGATGCTCTCGTCGGGCTCGTAGAAGCGCGCGGTGACGATCGTCGCCCCGATCGCCACGCACGCGATCGAGACGCCGAAGGCGGCGATGTGGAACATCGGGCACGGGTTCCACACGCGGTCCTCGGGCGTGAGGCGCAGCGCGCGCCCGACGCCGTTGTGCCACACGCGCACGACCGACTCGTGGCTGATGATCGCTCCGCGCGGCTCCGCGGTGGTGCCCGACGTGTACAGCACGAGCGCGGGCTGCCCGAGGCTCACGCCGAGGCGGCGCCGGTGCACGGCGGCCTCCGCGACGTCCTCGCCGAGCGCGTCGAAGGCCGCCTCGTCCAGCACGCCCTCGCGCTCGCGCCGGCCGAGCACCACCAGCGACCGCAGCCGCGGCGCGTGCCGGACCGCCAGCGCGTGCGCGTCGGGCGCGTCGCCGAGGCCGCCGATGCTGTCGATGACCAGGTCGAGGTAGTTGACGTAGTCGTCGTTGGCGTCGTTGGTGATCAGGCACACCAGGTCGGCGTTCTCGACGATGTAGCCCATCTCGCGGGCGCGGAAGCGCGCGTTGACCGGGACGATCGTCGCGCCCGCCAGCGACACGCCGAAGTAGGCGGCCAGGATGTCGAAGCCGTTGGGCATCAGCACGCCGACGTGGTCGCCGGGCCGGACGCCCATGCCGATCAGGTTGCGGGCGATCCGCGTCGCGCGCGCCGCCAGCTCGCCGTAGGACCACGTGCCCTCGGGCATCGCGATCGCCGGATGGTCCGGTCGGTCGCGCGCCGCGCGCAGCAGCGCGTCGCCGAGCGTGACCGCGTCGACGCGGGCGTCATCCATCAGTAGCGCCATCCAAAGCCTCCATCGAGGCGCCGGCCCAGGTAGTCCTCGACGACCGTCAGCCCGGCGCGTGCCGCACGGTCGACGCCGATGCCCCGAGAGCGGAACGTCTCGGAGGCGAAGTACAGGCCCTCGACGTTGGGCGCCCGCCAGTGCGGGCGGAACGTCCCGACCAGCCCCGGCTTCTGGATCACGCCGAAGGACGGGTCGTGGACCAGGTGGCGCCGCCGCCAGTAGGTCGCTTCCAGGCCGGGGTACATCGTCTTCAGATCATCCTCGAACAGCGCGAACGTGCGCTCGAGGTAGTCGAGGTCGCGCGCGCGGCCGCCGGGGATGATCCCGCCGGCCACGATCAGGTTGACGCCCTCGGGCGCGGTGGACGGGTCCATCGCCGCCTGGTTGAAGCAGAAGCCCGAGATCCGGCTCGTGGGCGCGTGCAGCCAGGTCGCGATCTCGCGCGGGTCCAGCGCGTGGACCTCCTCGCGCGTGGCCATGTAGAGCCCGACCCACGAGATCCGCAGGTGGTCCTGGGCCAGGTGCTTGATCTGGCCGGCGTACCAGTCCGGCAGCGCGGACTCGGGCACGACGCGCAGCACGTTCCACACCGGCAGCGTCGAGATCACGCAGTCGGCCTCCAGGACCTCGCCCTCGAAGATCTCGTTGGGCAGGACCTTGTCGCGCCCGAGCCGCACGCCGCGCACGACGCCGTCCTCGATGATCACCTGCTCGGCGGGCGTGTTCATCAGCACCTCGCCCCCGTGCTCGACGACCGCGTCGCGCAGGTCGGCGAAGAGCCCGTCCCAGCCCTGCTCGGGCCAGAACGAGTACCCGGCCCGGCGCGTCTCGCCGTAGTGCATCTTGCGCACGTACAGGTTGTCGGAGGCGGAGTGGTCGTACCAGTCGTCGGTCATGCACTCCAGGACCGAGAGCAGCTCCCACAGCTCGATGACGCCGCGGTCGGACGTGTGCTGGGCCATCCAGTCGCGCAGCGGGCGGTCGTCCCACGCGTCCAGCTCCTCGTAGGGCGTCTCCTCCAGCGCGGCGATGACCTTCTTCAGCTCGCGCTTGTCGCTGGCGTAGCGCTCGCGGATCGACCCCCAGCGGTTGGTCTCGTGGTCCCAGACCGGCATGTCGGAGGAGACCGCGCCGTGCTCCAGCGTCTTGCCAACGTAGGACATCACCTTGGTGATGCCGCTGCCGGGATCCTCCAGGAGGTGGCCGCCGAGGTTGAGCTTGAAGCCCTCCTCGGGCACGGCCATGCCGCGTCCGCCGAGGTGTGCCCCGGCCTCCACGACCGTGACCCTCTTGCCCTCCTTCGCGAGCAGCGCGGCGGCGCTGAGCCCAGCGGCGCCCGCTCCGATGACGATCACGTCGACCTTGGCCACCGACGACCCCCTCCCCTCGGACGAAACCTACCAACCGTTTGCTTCGTCAGTATACGATTCCCGCCATGGAGCATGACGTGATCGTGGTGGGGGCCGGGACCGCGGGCCTGGTGGCCGGCGCGCTGCTGGCCAAGGAGGGCAAGAAGGTCGCCATCGTCGAGAAGCACCCGTACCTCGGCGGCCGCGCGATGGAGCATCGCTTCCGCGGACACCAGATCGGGCTCAGCTCCCATCTCGTCGAGGACCCCGGCGACTCGCTCACGCGCGCCTGCGAGCTGATCGGCGTCGAGCTGACCCACTCGCCCCGCTCGGACTCGATGCCGTTCTGGGACCAGGACCACTGGCTGCCGATCCAGGAGTTCTACGGCGACGCCTCCAAGACCGGGATCAAGCGCTGCATCGAGGCGCTGAAGGAGACGTCGTTCGAGGAGATCGACACGCTCGACCACCTCTCGCTGCGCGAGTGGATGGCGCGCCACACCTCCGACGAAGGCGTCTACCAGGTGTGGGAGGCGATCTCGGTCCTGGAGCAGATCACGCTGGAGCCGTGGGAGCACTCGGCCTCCGAGAACCTCTTCATCCGCAAGCTGCACTACGAGCGCAAGCGCACCGCGGGCTACTCGTTCTGGCCGATGGGCGGCTGGGAGTCGCTGTGGGACCGGATGGCCCGCGCCTTCGAGGCGCTGGGCGGCACGATCGTCCAGCCCGCCACCGTCGAGCGCGTCCTGGTGCGCGAGGGCAAGGTCGCGGGCGTCGAGCTGCGCAACGGCGAGGACCCCGACGCGCCCGGCGAGGTCCTGCACGCCGACGAGGTCATCGTCAACGCGCCGGTCTGGGACCTGCTGCGCCTGTTCGACGACGGCGTGCTGCCGTGGGACATCCAGGAGCGCATCCGGCTGCTGGCCGACAACCGCAACAAGGCCTGCTGGTTCGGCTACTGGATCGCCGCCGAGGAGCCGGTCATCGCGTCCAGCACGCTGGAGATGGCCTCGTTCTTCTCGACCCCGCGCACCGGCCTGCCCGGCTACACGCTCTGCTTCACCGGCTACGACGCGTCGGTCTCGCCGCCCGGCGAGTACCTGACCTGCGTCGGCGCGGCGTTCGACGCCACCAAGCACTACGGCGACCGCGCGTACTACGACAAGATGTTCGCGGACCTCTGGCTCGACATCGAGGACATGATGCCGGCGGCCAAGGGCGCGCTCTGGAAGAAGCCCCATCTCGTCTCGACCTACGGGGTCATCTGCAAGCCCGGGCAGGTCGGCGCCGCCCGACCCGACGCCCTCGTGCGCGGCATCGACGGTCTGTACCTGACCGGCGACACCACCCGCGCCCGCGGCATCGGGATCGACAAGGCGGCGCGCTCGGGCATCACGACGGCCGAGACGGTCCTCGGCCGGCGCCTTGAGTTCTTCTCCGACACCGTGAGGTACTGACATGACGCTGCGCGAGCCGACCGTCGAGGTCGATGCGCTCGACGCGCACGAGGAGCTGTACCGGCTGGGCTGGACCGACGGGCTGCCCGTCGTCCCGCCCCGGCCGGAGCTGGTGGAGGCGATGCTGGCGGGCGGCGGCGTGGAGGCCGACGAGGTCGTCGGCGTCCTGGCGCGCCGCCACCGCACGATCACCGGCCGGCAGGCCGCCGTCAACGCCGTGATGGCCGGCTGCCGGCCCGAGTACTTCCCGATCGTGCTCGCCGCGCTCGGGGCGCTGACCGACCCGGCCCACAACGCCGACACGATGCTGGCCAGCACCGGCGGCAGCGCGACGTGCGTGATCGTCTCCGGCCCGCTGGCCGCCGAGGTCGGGATGAACGCGCGCCACAACGCGCTGGGGTCCGGCAACCGCGCCAACGCGACGATCGGCCGCGCGGTCCGGCTGGTGGCGATGAACGTGCTCGGCGCGCGCTCCGGGAAGCTGGACGCCGCGTCGATCGGCCACCCCGGCCGCTACTCGTTCTGCTTCGCCGAGGACGATCCGCCGGCGCCGTGGGCGCCGCTGCGCGTGCGCCTGGGCTACGAGCGCGAGGACACGACGGTGACGGTCATGGGCTGCGAGGCCCCGCGCCAGATCGGCAACGCGCTCAACGAGGACCCGGCGGGCGTGCTGCGCACGTTCGCCTCGGCGATGAAGATGGCCGCGACGTTCTCGGTCGGCAAGGGCGGCCAGGGCGTCATGGTCATGGGCCCCGAGCACGCGCTGGCCGTGCGCCAGGCGGGCTGGTCGACACGGCGGGCGCTGAAGTTCCTGGTGGAGGAGACCCGCGTCACGCCGCGGCATCTCGAGGACGGCGGCGTCCTGCTGGAGGTCGGCGCCCAGCACGAGATGGAGCTGGGAGACGACGGCAAGCTGCCGACGTTCCAGGATCCCGAGGACATCATCTTGGTCACCGCCGGTGGCGAGGGGGCGGGCTGGTCGGCCTACATGCCGGCCGCCGCGCCGAGGTTGCACAGCCGCCACGCCACCCGGCGCGTCCGCACGCCCGGCGAGGCCCTGCCCGACTGCGGACCCGACAGCTGCGAGGTGACGTTCACGTCATGACCACCACCATCACCGTCTGCCGTCCCGACGCCGAGGAGGCGCCGGAGCGGCCCGCCCAGCGGGCCGAGCGCACGGCGCCGCCCGGCCCCGACGGCTACCGCGTCGCGTTGATCGACAACGGCAAGCCGCAGGCGCGCCTGCTGCTGGAGAGCCTGGCCGAGGAGCTGCGGGCGCGCATCGACGTCGGCTCGGTCGAGGTCGTCTCCAAGGCCGGCGCGGGCGAGCCGATCGACGACGCGCTGGCCGCCGAGATCGCCCAGCGGGCCGACGTGGCGATCGCCGCGCTGGGCGACTGCGGCGCGTGCAGCGCCTGCAGCCTGCGCGACGCGATCGCCTTCGAGCGCCTCGACGTGCCGGCGACCGTCGTGATCACCGACGCGTTCGTCGGCCACGTCGGGCACTTCGCCGACACGCTCGGGATGCCCGGCTACCCGACGCTCGTCGTCCCGCACCCGGTGTCCTCCAAGGACGCCGAGCACGTGCGGCGGTTGGCCGAGGGCTTGGCCGACGCGGCCGTGGCCCAGGTCACGCCGGGCTGAGCGCCGCGGGCGCGGGCGTCAGCGCCTCCTCCAGCAACTCGGTCAGCTCGCGCAACGCGAGGCTGTCCGAGTTGTTGGTGGTCTTGATCGCGTCCTCGAACATCGTCACGTCCTTGGGGCAGGACACGACGAAGTAGTCCAGCTCGCCGAGGCTCGTCGCCTCGCGGATGCGGTTCTCCGACGGGCGCTCGGCGCCCGGCTCGTCGCGGATCCAGATCCGCCCGCCGCCCGCGCCGCAGCAGAACGAGTTGTCGCGGTTGCGCGGCATCTCCACCAACTCGCAGCCGAGGTGCTCGAGGATCCTGCGCGGCGCGTCGTACTCGCCGTTGTGGCGACCCAGATAACACGGGTCGTGGTAGGTGACGCGGTAGTCCAGCGACCGCCGGAGGTCCAACCGCCCGGCGTCCAGCAACTCCAACAGGAACGTCGTGTGGTGGCTGATCGGCCACGTGCCGCCGAGGTCGGGGTACTCGTTGCGCAGCGTGTTGAGCGAGTGCGGGTCGGAGGTGACGATGCGGTTGAACTCCAACTCGTTGAGGTTGGCGATGTTCTCCTCCGCCAAGGCCTCCCACAGCCCCTCCTCCCCCACGCGGCGCACGTCGTTGCCCGCGTTGCGCTCGGAGTCGTACAGGATCCCGAAGTCCACGCCGGCCGCGTGGTAGAGCCGCGCGATCGCCTGGGTGACCTTCTGCGAGCGCGGGTCGAACGACGCGTAGTCGCCGACGAACCACAGCACGTCGACGGCCTGCTTGCGCGCGTCGGGCACCTCGAAGTCCAGCTCGGCCGTCCACTTGCCGCGGCGGCGCTTGTTCTCGCCGAACGAGTTGCCGGACTTCTGGATCGTGCGCAGCGTGGTCTGCAGCTCGGCGGGCAGCTCGCCGTCCTCGACCATCCGGCGGCGCAGCTGGTTGATGATCGGCGCCTGCTCGATCCCGACCGGGCAGGCCTCCACGCAGGCGTTGCACTGCATGCACGACCAGACGGTCTCGGGTTTGACGCGCTGCTCGCCGACGACCTCGACGCCGCAGAGCGGGTCCGTGCCCATCGGCTCGCCGGAGCGCGCGGCCAGCAGCGTGCCGAGCACGCCGCCGACGCCGGTGGGCGCGAACGCCGCGTTGGCCTCCTCGCGCAGCTCCAGGATCACGTCGCGCGGCGACAGCGGCTTGCCCGTCGCGTTGGCCGGGCAGGCCTCGTGGCACTTGCCGCACTTCGTGCAGGCGTCGAGCTGGAGCAGGTGCGTCGGCGAGAAGTCGGCCAGCACGCCGTAGCCGGCGGGCCGCTCGGCGTCGGCCTCGGCGATCGGCTTCAGGCGCTTGCCCGCCTTCTCGTCGCGCAGCACGAGCGAGGCGAAGCTCGTGAGCATGTGCGTGGCCTTGGTGTAGGGGATCGCCGAGACGAGCGTGAGCGCCACCAGCCCGTGCGCCCACCACAGGCCCATCCGCAGGACCTCCAGCGTCCCGTGGTCGACGCCGGTGAACAGCCGCGACACGAGCCACCCGGCCGGGCTGTAGCCGTTGTCGGCGGGGTGGTCCATCGCGATCCGCACGCCCTCGACGACGTAGCCGGTGACCACCAGGTACAACAACCCGCCGACGAAGACCCAGTCGCCCCAGCGGTAACGGCGGCGGTCGTACTGCGGCTCGCCCGCGGCGCGGTCGGGCCGCGCGTAGTCGAGCTTGCGCGGCTTGAGCACCGCGCGCCGGACCATCATCGCCAGCACGCCCGCGAGCAGGGCAATGCCCATGACGTCCAGGACGACCGAGTAGATCTTGTAGAAGTCGCCGGTGAAGAAGCGCCAGCCGAAGAGGCGCTCGGTCACGTCGGTGTTGATCGCCAGGACGACCGTCCCGACGAACAACGTGACGAACCCGTAGAACATCGCCGCGTGGGCGACGCCCGCGTAGCGGTCGCGGCGGCGGACGGTCGCCTGCGAGGCGACGAGGCGCAGCGCCGCGCGGAAGCGGCCCGGCAGCTCGGCCCGCGGCGTCCATCCGCCCCGGTGCCCGCTGAGGTACTTGGCCAGCGGCTTGGCGATCCCGTACAGGAACACGACGACCGAGGCGACGGCCAAGACGTACCAGAACGCCTCCAGCCACCCGGGGAAGTGCCAGAAGGTCTGGCGCGTGTCCCCGTCCTCGATCAGCCTGCGGCTGACCTCCGCGCTCGCGAGCACCGCCCCGCTCATGGCCTAGGCGAAGTGGCCGGGCAGCGCGCGGGCGACGTCGAACAGGTCGGCCACCGCGCCGTAGTGGGCGACCTGGAAGATCGGCGCCTCCGGGTCCGTGTTGATGGCGATGATCGTGTCGGCCTTGCGCATGCCGGCGAGGTGCTGCACCGCGCCGGAGATGCCCAGCGCGAGGTAGACCTTCGGCTTGACGGTCAGGCCCGACTGCCCGACCTGGCGCGAGGACGCGGCCAGCCCGGAGTCCACCAGCGGGCGCGAGACCGAGAGCGTCGCGTGGAGGCGGTCGGCGATCTGCTCCAGCTCGCTCACGCCGTCCTCGTCCTCGACCCCGCGGCCGATCGACAGCAGGAACGGCGCCTTGGTGATGTCGACGTCGCCGGCCTCGGCCTCGCGGTAGCCGAGGTGCTCGGTGCGCGCGGCGGACGCGTCGAGCGCGATCCCGGCGTCGCGGACGGTCGCCGCGCCGTCGCCGTCGCCGCCGGGCGCCGCGGCCTCGTAGGCGCCGGCGCGCAGCATGACCAAGGTGGTGCCCTTGCCCGGGAAGGCCAGCGAGGCGACCAGGCGGTCGCCGTAGGCGCCGCGGCGCACGGCGGGCGCGCCGTCCTCGATCGCCACGCCGAACGCGTCGGAGGCGAAGCCGAGCCCGAGCTTGGCGGCCACGGCGGGCGCGTAGCCCATCGCGTCGACCGTGTGCCCGGTCAGCACCACCGCGGGCTCCAGCGCCGCGATCGCGGCGGAGACCGCCTCGGCCTGCAGGTGCGGCTCGAACTCCGCGCGCGGCGAGGTCACGGTCAGGACCTCCTCGACGCCCTCGGCGCCCAGGCCGCCCGCCACCGCCGACGGATCACCGTCGACGACCAGGACGCGCACCGGGCCGCCGCCCTGCTCGGCGAGCGCCCGCGCCGCGGTGATCAACTCATAGGAGATGTCGCGGACCTCACCCTTGCGGGTCTCGGCGACGACCAGCACTCCGCTCATGGCTCAGGCCACCTTGCTCTTGATGATGGTCGCGATGCGCTCGGCGATCGCCGCGGCGTCGCCGTCGAGCATCTCGGCGCCCTCGCCCTTCTCGGGCGGGGCAAGGCCGACAAGTCGCGCCCCGGTCGCGGCGGCCAGCGCGGCGTCGTCGACGCCGGCGTCGGCGATCGAGACCACGTCCATCGGCTTGGACGACGCCTGGCGGATCCCGCGCAGCGTCGCGTAGCGCGGCTCGTTGGCCCCGGTCTGCACGGTCAGCAGCGCGGGCAGCGACGTGCGGACGTGCTCGATCACGCCGCCCTCCAGCTCGCGCTCGACGGTCGCCGTCCCGGCGCCCGCGTCGACCTCGACCTTGCGGACGACCGCGACGTGCGGCAGGTCGAGGTGGCCGGCCAGCGCGACGCCGGTGGCGCCGTTGACCGCGTCGGACGACTGCACGCCGCACAGCACGAGGTCGGGCGACTCCTTGCCCACCACCGCCGCCAGCACCTTGGCGATCGCCAGCGGGTCGAGGTCCTCCAGCGCCTCGTGCTCGACGTGGACGCCGCGGTCGGCGCCCATCGCCAGCGCGGTCAGCATGCCCTCGCGCGCCTCCTCGTTGCCGACGGTCACGACGACGACCTCGCCGTCGTCGCCCGCGGCCTCGCGGATCCGCAGCGCGGCCTCCAGCGAGAACGTGTCCCACTCGTTGAGGTCCCACTCCAGCGCGTCGGCCTCGATCGCGCGGCCGTCGTCGGCCAGGTCGAAGTCCTCGTCCGGCGTGGCCACCTGCTTGATCGGCACGACGATCTTCATCGGGTCAGCTCCGTTGGGTTGCGGGACTCAGAAGGACCGCGGCAGGCCGAGGTTCTCGGCGATCGCGTTGCGGGCCATCTCGTTGGTGATCGGGCCGATGCGCCAGAGGCGGGCGTCGCGCCAGTAGCGCTGCATGTCGGTCTCGGCCGAGTAGCCCATGCCGCCGAGGATCTGGATCCCGAGATCGGCGGCCTTGACCGCGTAGTCGGAGGCCACGACCTTGGCCATGCTGGCCTCCAGGTGGCAGGGCTTGCCCTCGTTGAGCAGCGTCGCGGCCTGGTAGACCATCAACTCGGCCTGGCGCTGCATCATCGCGATGTCGGCGATGTAGTGCTGGAGGATCTGGAACTCGCCGATCGTGCGGCCGAAGGCCTCGCGCTGCTTGACGTAGTCCAACGCGTCCTCGAGGACGGCGTCGAGGATGCCGACGCAGAACGAGCCGACCATCACGCGCTCGTTGTTGAGCGTCGGCAGGAGCATGTACCAGGCCTGGCCCGGCTCGCCCAGCACCAGCTCGTCGGGCACGAAGGCGTTCTTGAGGTTGACCTGGCAGGAGCCGATCGCGCGCATGCCGAGCTTGGGCAGCTCGGTGATCTCGACGCCCTCGGTCGTCTTGGCGGGCAGCAGGAAGAGCGTGACGCCCTGGTGGCGCTTGGCGACGTCGTCGTCGGTGCGGGCCAGCAGCAGGATGTAGTCGGCGACGTGCGCGGAGCTGCACCAGACCTTCGTGCCGCTGATGCTCCAGCCGCCGTCGACCTTCTCGGCCTTGGTCTTCATCGCGCCGAGCACGTCGGTGCCGCCGCCGGGCTCGGTGAAGCCGATCGAGAAGCGCAGCTCGCCGCGCGCGATCGCGGGCAGGAAGCGCTCCTTCTGCTCGTCGTTGCCGTAGATCCCGATCGACTTGGACCCGGCGAACGACGTCAGCCCCCACACCCAGCTCAGGCCGCCCAGCGACCGGCACAGCTCGCGGGCCAGCACCATCTGGGTGATGATGTCGCCGCCCTCGCCGCCGTACTCCTCGGGGACGCTGAGGCCGTGGTAGCCGGCCTTCGTGAACTTGTCCCAGAGGTCGAACGGGTAGTCGTGCTCGTGGCGCTCCAGCTCCCGCGCGTAGTCCTTCGGCGTCTCCTTGTCGACCCACTTGCGCACCTGGCGCCGGAAGACGCGCATCTCTTCGCTGAGCTCGAAGTCCATCCCTCGTCCGTCCCGTTCTTCGGTTAAAACCAAACGTCTGGTTGGTTGATATCACATGCTAGCGCGCGGCCGCGTCGGTGAGGGCCTCGACGCGGGGCGCCTGCGCGATCCCGGCGGCGCGCAGCTCCTCGGCGATCCGCTCGCGCAGCACGAACTTCTGGATCTTGGTCCCGGACATCGGCCAGTCGTCGACGACGCGGACGTAGCGCGGGACCTTGTAGGTGGCGATCTGGCCGACGCAGAAGCCGATCAGCTCGGCCTCGGTCAGCGTCGCCCCCGGCTTGAGCTGCACGAACGCCGCGGGGACCTCGTCGTAGCGCGCGTCGGGCGCCGCGACGACCTGGGCGATGTTCACCGCCGGGTGGCCGAGCAGGTAGCCCTCCAGCTCCAGCGCCGAGACGTTCTCGCCGCCGACCTTGAGCATGTCCTTGAGGCGGCCGGCGTAGACCAGCCGCCCGTCGGCGTCCAGCAGCGCGAGGTCCTGGGAGTGGAAGAAGCCGTCGGCGTCGAAGCTCGCCGCGGTCAGCTCCGGGTCCTTGTGGTAGCCCTCGAAGAGCGAATAGCCGCGGAAGCACAGCTCCCCCACCTCGCCGGCGGGTCGCACCGCGCCGGTCGCGGGATCGACGATCTTGATCTCCAGGCCCGGCAGCGGATGGCCGAGCGTGCCGATGCGCGCCTCGTACGGGTCGTCGGCGCGGCTCAGCGTGAGGTTGCTCGAGCACTCGGTCGCGCCGTAGGAGGACACCTGCGCGGCCCACGGCATCCGCTCCTCCAGCTGCGCGAGGCGCTCGGGCACCGCGATGCTCTGGATGAGCTCGATCGCGCCGAGGTCGGTGGTGGCGAAGCGCGGGTGGTCGAGCACCGCCAGCCAGATCGTCTCGAACGCCGGGTAGATGACGCGGCAGCGCCGCTCCTGGAGCGTGCGCAGCGCGACCTCGGGGTCGAAGTGGCCGGCGTGGCAGTACGTCGCGCCGGTCGCCAGGCAGCCGAGCATCGGGACGATGCCGCCGATGTGGAACAGCGGCAGCGGGTCCCAGAAGCTGTCGGCCTCGGTCAGCTCGAAGCGCGTCCGCGCGACGTTGGCGCCGTGGCGGACGAGCGCCTCGTGCGTGAGCAGGCAGCCCTTCGGGCGCGCGCTGGTGCCCGAGGTGTACATGAGG
Source organism: Baekduia sp. (assembly GCF_035685985.1). Lineage (GTDB taxonomy): Bacteria > Actinomycetota > Thermoleophilia > Solirubrobacterales > Solirubrobacteraceae > Baekduia. The sequence goes on along the minus strand of NZ_DASRZV010000017.1, from coordinate 68,206 downwards.
ATCGCGACGTCGCGGACGCGGACGCGCTCCTGCCGGCGGCGGACCTCCTCGGCGGGCACCGCCGCGGCGGCCGCCTCGAAGTCGGCGCGCGCGAGGAAGCCGGGATGCGCGGGCACCCGGTCGGCGTCCACGTCGACGATGCAGCGCAGCTCCGGGAGGCCGTCGAGCGCGAGCGCGCGTGGGTCCTGCCCGGCCAGCTCGGGGAGCATCTGGGCGATGAGGGCGACGTAGTCGGTGGCGCCGCGCCCGTCGCCGGCCGCGGTGAGCAGCACGCGCACGTCGCCGTGGCCGACGACGTGGCTCAGCTCATGGGCCTTGAAGCGCCCGTTGATCGGCACGACGACCGCGCCGAGCTTGGCGGCGCCGAAGACCGCCAGCACGAACTCGGCGCGGTTGGCCATCAGGATGCCGACCTTGTCGCCGGCGCCGACGCCGAGGCCGGCCAGCGAGCGGGCGTAGGCCTCGCTGCGCTCGCGCAGCTGCGCGGACGTGAGCGCGACGTCGGGGAAGACGATCGCGTCGCGGTCCGGCGAGCGCTCCGCGCCGCGGTCGGCGAGGTCGCCGATGGTGGTGACGTCGATGGCCATCGCGGCGACCGCCCTAGTAGCTCGGCCGGTGCCAGCCGGCGGTGACCTCGGCCGACGCGTGGTGCTCCAGCTCGGCGACCGTGCCGCCGTCGACGCGGATGTCGGCGCCGGTGACGTAGGAGGCGGCGTCGCTGGCCAGGAACTCGGCGACGGCGGCGACCTCGTCGGGCTCGGCGCCGCGGTCCAGCGCCGACAGGCCCGCGAGCTGGCGCCCGTTGCCGTCGCCGGCCCCGGCCTCCAGGTGGCCCATCGGCGTGAGGATCAGGCCGGGCGAGATCGAGACGATGCGCGCGCCGCGCTCGCCCCACGGACGCGCCAGGCGCTCGACCAGCGCGATCACGCCGCGCTTGGAGACCGCGTAGGCCAGCCCGGGCTTCCAGGCGTCGCCCTCGGCGGCGGCGACCGCGTCGTAGACGCCGTCGGCCAGCGGGTCGACCATCGTCTCGTCGTGCTCGCGCACGCCGCCGCGGTGGCCGGAGATCGAGGCGATGCAGACGGCGACCGTGCCCTCGCCCACGTGGCGGTCCAGCGCGTCGAGCACCTGCGTGGTCCCGATCAGGTTGACGGTGAAGATGTCCTCCGAGTCGGCCATGTGCGGGCTCAGCCCGGCGGCGCAGACGATCGCGGCGAGGCGGTCGCCCTCGCCGATCGCGTCGGCCAGCCGGCCCGCGACGGCAGGGTCGCGGACGTCGCCCGGGACGCTCGTGGCGGCGATGCCGTCGGCGGCCAGCTCGGCCACCTCGGCGTCCAGGCGCTCGGGCGAGACGTCGGTCAGGACCAGCGCGTGCCGGCGCCCCAGCCGGCGCGCGCAGGCGCGCCCGAGGCCGCCCGCCGCGCCGGTGATGACCGCGACCGTGCGCGCCTGCGTGCTGCTGTCGGTGCTCATGCTCCGCGACGTTACCTTTTCTGCCGACCGGTTGGTTGAAAAATCTCGCTCCAGATGGAGCCGCGTCAGCACCAGGTGCGCGATCCGCCAGCGCCCGTCCGCGCCCTTGACGTAGCGCTCGTGATAGTGGCCGTAGCCGTGGCAGCGGGCCAGGCCGGACGGGTGGCCGGCGTCGTAGACCAGCAGGTCCTCCATCGCCCAGATGCCCTCGGCGTGCGTCGCGTCGAGCACGTCGATCTCGGGCATGTGGCCGTGGTGCACGGTGGTCACGCCCTCCAGGCCGGCGCTCACCTGGGCCACGATCTCGGCGCGCCCGACCAGCGGCTCGGGCCGGTTGGCGCGGTGGTCGAGGACCGCGTCCTCGGTGAACAGCTCGCCCCACGCCTCCCAGCGCTTGGTGTCGACGAGCCGGAAGTAGCTCGCCTTGAGGCGCCTCAGCGCCTCGATCTCGCGCAGCGTCTCCATGGCGCGGACGATACCGACCAATCGTTTGCTTGACGCCGGTGCGGCCGCCGCCATACGGTGGGCGCATGTCCCTCGATGAGCTGCGTCCCCATCCGCGCCTCGTCACCAACATGGTGTCGTTGCCGCGCGACCTCCCGCTGGACGAGGGGCTGGACCGCCTGCTCGCGGCCGGGCTGCGCCGCGTGGGCGTGTCGAGCGACGCGATCCACGCGCTCGGGTGGGAGCGCGGCGTCGAGCTGCTGGCGGCGTCCGACGCGGAGGTCGTCTACGTCCTGCACCGGGCGATGTTCACGCTGGAGGACCCCGACCGCTGGCCGACCCAGCAGGCGCGTGTGCGGCGCACGCTCGACGCGGCCGCGACGCTCGGCGTCGGGATCGTCTACGCGACCACCGGGCCCGGCGGCGCGCTGGACTTCGACGAGGCGGCGCGGCGGCTGTGCCGCGCGATCGCGCCGGTGGTCGAGCACGCCGAGGCGCTCGGCGTGCGGCTGCTGCTGGAGACGACCAACCCGCAGTTCGCCGACATCGACCTGCTGCACACCGTCCGCGACACGGTCGCCGCCGCGCGCGCCACCGGCACGGGCGTGTGCCTCGACGTGCACGCGGGCTGGACCGACTCGTCGCTGGAGGACCTGATCCGCGAGGCGCTGCCGTCGATCGGCCTCGTCCAGCTCAGCGACTACGTCCCGGGCACGCGCACGCTGGACCGCGCGGTGCCGGGCGACGGGATCATCCCGCTGGAGCGGATCGTCGGCCGGCTGCTGGAGGCCGGCTACGACGGGCCGTTCGACCTGGAGCTGTTCGGCGACCAGGGCGAGGACGACGTGGACGCGCTGCGGCGCGCCGCGCGGTACATGACCGAGATCCTCGACCGGCTCCCGGCGGCGGTGTGAGCGATGGCGAGCGCCGCGATCGCCGAGCTGCTGCATCGCTACGCGTGGACGTATGACGCGGGCGACGTCGCGGGCGCGGTGGCGTGCTTCGTCGAGGAGGGGACGCTGACGACGGTGGTCGCCGGCGAGGAGGCCGCGGTGCGCGGGCAGGCGGAGCTGGAGGCGTTCCTGGGCGCGGCGCGGGGCGCGCGGGCGGAGCGCGGCGAGCAGCCGCGGCATCTGGTGACCAACGTGGTGGTGTCGCTCGAGGACGACGGCGCGGCCCCGCGCGTCGAGGCGTACATGACGCTGATCCTCACGGGCGCCGACGGCGCGCGGGTCGAGTGCACCGGCGTCTACGAGGACCGCGTGGTCGAGACCCCCGACGGGTGGCGGTTCCGCTCCCGGCATCTGCGCTTCGACCGGGCCGGCGCATGACCGGCGTGCCCCCGGCCAACTGGGCGGTCGACGTCGCGGCGACGACGACGCACCCGATCGCCGACGGCGTGTGGGCCCTGCGGCTGCCGAGCCCATGGCACCACATCAGCCATGCCAATGCCTATGTGATCGAGGACGCCGAGGGCATCGCGCTGATCGACACCGGCTCGGGCGGACACCCCACCGCGCTGGACGCGCTGGAGCGCGCGCTGGAAGCGGTCGAGTGGCGGCTGTCCGACGTCCACGACCTGTTGATCACGCACTACCACACCGACCACATGGGGTTGGCCGGGACCGTGCACGCGGCGTCGGGCTGCACGATCTGGGGGCACCCGCGCCACGACGTCTTCTTCGAGGTCCTGGAGCGCCCGGACGAGGTCCACGCGCGGCGGCTGGCGCACGCGCGGCGCGAGGGCGCCGGCGGCACGGTGCTGGAGGCGTGCGCGTCGACGCGGGAGGAGCACGAGGGCGCGGTCCCCCAGCCGCGCCCGCACCGGGCGCTGGCGGCCGGCACGCGGGTGCCGACCGGGATCGGCGAGCTGGTCGTCGTCGAGACCACGGGCCACTGCCCGTCGCAGGTCGCCCTGTGGGAACCCGCGCGGCGCATGGTGTTCAGCGCCGACCTGCTGATGCGGGACTTCGTGAGCTTCTGCGACGTCGTCGAGGGCGAGGACGTCCTGGGCGCGTTCCGGGCCTCGGTCGAGCGCGTCGCCGCGCTGGACGCCGCCGTCGCCCTGCCCGGCCACGGGCGTCCGATCACCGACGTCCCGGCGCTCATCGGGCGCTACCGCGAGGGCCTCGCCGCGCGAATGGCGCTGGTGGAGGCCACGCTGGACGACGAGCCGCGCAGCACGATGGACGTCGCGCGCCGCGTCTTCGCCGCCGACGTGCCGGCCTCGGCGGTGTGGCACTTCCTGGAGACCTGCTGCTACCTGGAGCACCTCGCGACGCTCGGCCGGGCCGTGCGGGACGAGGCGCTGCCGGGGTGGCGACGCGCCGGCGCCGCCGCCGGCCGCTAGGCGACCGCGCGGGCGCCGAGGTCGACCGCGGGGACGCGCCAGGGCGTGGGCGTGGGCGCCGCGTCGCGGGCCGATGGCACGCCGCGCACCGCCGCCGCGACCGCGCCGGGCAGCGCGACCGTCTCGGTCTGGACGTGCGCGCGCACGACGACCTCATCCCCCGCCGGCTCATCCGGCAGCCCGTCTGACCCGAGCCACATGGCACATACCTACCAGTTGGTTGGTTCGGGATGCAAGGGCAATTTGCCGGTGCGTCGTATTCAAACAATCGGTTGGTAGCTATACTGACGCCGCCGGTCGTCAACCACATGGACTCGAGGAGCCCGATGTCGCACGCTGCCGCTCTGCCCCGCCCGACCGCCGCCGCCACCGCGGGCGGCGTGCTCGCCGACGCCTTCGGCGGGACCCGCGTCCGCGACGCCGCGCTCGTCGCCGGCGGCGCCGGCCTGACCGCCGCGCTCGCGCAGGTCTCGATCCCGATCCCGCCGTCGCCCGTGCCCGTCACCGGCCAGACGCTCGCGGTCGTGCTCGCCGGCGCGGCGCTCGGCGCCCGCCGCGGCGCCGCGTCGCAGCTGCTCTACCTGCTCGTCGGGCTCTTCCTGCCGGTCTACGCCGGGGGCGACTCGGGCGCCCACGTCGTCTGGGGCTCCTCGGGCGGCTACCTCTTCGGCTTCGTCCTCGCGGCCGGCCTCGTCGGCTGGGCCGCCCAGCGCGGCGCCGACCGCCGCCCGCTCCTCGCCGCGCTGACCTTCGCCGGCGGTCAGCTCGCGGTCTTCGGCATCGGCGTCCCGTGGCTGAAGGTCTCCGCCGACCTCGGCTGGGGCACCGCGGTGCACTACGGCTTCACGGTGTTCGTCGTGGGCGGGATCGTCAAGGCCGTCGTCGCCGCCGGCCTGCTGCCCAGCGCCTGGCGGCTGGCGCGCCGCGTTCGCTGAGCCGCGGCGCGCACGGCGGCCTCAGCCGCAGCGCGCGCCCTTCGCGACCCTGGCCCCGGCGACGACGTCCGCGGCGTGACGCGGGACGCGGACGACGACCCGGCAGCGGCCACGCCGGAACGTCAGCCGCAGATGCCCCGCGGTCGAGGAGACGGCCGGGCCACGCACCCGCCCACCCGCGGCCCGCGCCGCCATGGCGCGCAGGTCGGGCAGCGCCCGTCGCAGGTCGGCGGCCCGCGGGGTCGACGACGGCGTCGAGGGCGTGCCACCGATGCGGACCCCCGCGAGGTGCAGCGCGAGCGCCAGGGACAACAGCGCCAGGATCGCGCGCGGGATCGCGCCGCGCCGGCGTCGTGCCGCGCGACGCCCCGGCCCGGACGGCGCGGACGGCGGCGCGGCGGGCGCCCGCGGGATGAGCCCGTGCATCGTGAACGCCGCGCACAGCGCCGTGACCGCGCGATCGACGTCGACGGCCGTCAGCGGCCCGGCGCCGCCGATCGCCCGGGCCACCTCGTCCGGCGCGCCGACCGCCACCGACCCGAGCGGCACCAGGCCACGCTCGGGCAGGCCCTCGTTGGCGTTGGCCATGCACAACATCCCCCGGACGGGCAGCACCAGGCCGGCGGCGGCCAGCGCGGCGGTGACCTGCTCGACCTGGCGCTCGACGCCCTCGACGTCCTTGCTCTTGCCGTGCCGGCCGATCCACAGCACGTCGTCCTGGAACCGCAGGCGGCCGGTCCACGCCTTGACGTCGATGACCACGACGCCGGCGCGCCCCACCGCGATGAAGTCGACGTTCGCGATCCGCCCCCGCGGCGTCGCGTCGATCAGGAGGGCGAAGCCCTCGGTCGCGGCCCACGCCCGCAGCACCTCGCCGACGCGCGCCTCGCCGTCGGCGCCGAGCAGCCACGCGGTCTCGTGCGCGGGCGCGTTCTCCATCTCGGCCTCGATCTCGGACGCGCTGCGCCCCGCCTCCCGCAGGCGCCGCAGCCGAGCCCCTCGCCTCCGCGCGTGGACGGCGCGCGCGCCGGCTCAGGCCTCAGCCCGTCCGGCGCAGCAGCGCCGGCGTGAGGCGGGCGACGTGGGCCAGGAGCCGCTCGTGGGTCGCGTGCTCCGGATCGGTGAGGCGCAGGCACAGCAGCTCGCGCCCCGCGCCGTGGATGACGTGCGCGGTGTACTCGGGGTCGGCGAGGTCGGGGTTGACCTCGACGAGGCCGGCGGCGAGGTAGGCGCGCACCCGGTCCTGGCTCTCGGCCAGGCGCTCGTGCAGCTCCGGCGGCGCGCCCTCGGGCGGGATCAGGAACAGGCGCCAGGTCGCGGGATGGGCGTCGATCGCGCGCAGGATCCCGGCGAAGGCGCGGCCGAAGACGCCGAGGCTCTCGCTCGCGCGCTCGTCGTCCTCGCCCTCCCCTTCGCCGTCGTTGCTCGGCGCGACCGCCGCGGCGAACTGCGCGCCCGCGCGCGCCGCCTCGCGGTCGATCAGCGCGACGAACAGCCCGGAGAGGTCGCCGAACCGGTGGTAGAGGATCGTCCGGGTGACGCCCGCCTCGGCGGCGATCCGGTTGAGCGTCGCGGCGTGGAACCCGTCGGCGTCGACGATCGCGTGGGCGACGTCGAGGATCTGCTCGCGCCGATCCTCGGCGGGCATCCGGCGGCGGGGTCGAGGGGCCGTGGCCATGCTTGACGACTCAAGTTACACCACGTAACTTAGAGCCGCGGCCTACCGCCCGGGCCGGAGATCGCGATGCCCCAGAGCACCCACTTCCCCGCGCTCGCCGAGCGCGTCCACCGCCAGCGCACCCTGCAGCCGGGGCTCTACGGCGACGTCGACTTCACCGCCCGGCCCTACCGCCTGGCCACCGGGGCGACGGACGAGACCGCGCTGCCCGCGTGGGTCGACGACCGTGCCGCGATCCTCGCCGACGAGCGCCTCGTCGAGCTGATGAGCACGGCCACGATGCTCGGCGACGTCGTCGCCGACCCCTACGCCTCGCTGATGGCCACGCGCTCGTTCAAGAGCCTGATCGACATGCTCCTGCGCGCCTGCCGCGAGGGGCTGGACGCCGTCCCCGACGCCCCGCCGGAGCTGCGCGCGTTCGTCGCCGCGATGGAGGCGACGCCGAGCTGGCTCGACATGGGGCTCGTCGAGGAGGGCGCGCGCCACGCCCGCATCCCCGGCGCGTTCCTGTCGCCGTTCGTCACGCGCGGCGCGTTCGTCGCGACGTTCATGAACACCTACGCCGCGCTGCCGATGGCGCTCACCGGCGCGCTCGGCGGCCGCAAGGCGGCGCGCCGCGTCAACGAGACCTCGAGCTTCTTCGCGGTGACGACGCTGCCCGGCGCGCTGAACCGCTTCGGACCCGGCTTCGAGGCCGCGGCGATGGTCCGGCTGATGCACTCGATGGTCCGCTACAACGCGCTCAAGCGCTCTGATCGATGGGACCTCGACGTCTACGGCATCCCGATCCCGCAGCTCGACCAGATGCCCGCCGGCCTGATCAACGTCTACCTCGTCGCGGCGAAGGCCCGCCGCGAGGGCCGCACGGAGTTCACCTCCGGCGAGCGGGCGCTGGTCGAGTTCGGCCGCTACCGCTGCTTCCTGCTCGGCCTGCCCGAGGAGCTGCTGCCGACGACCGTCGACGGGGTCCTGCGCGCGCTGCACGCGCGTGCGGCCGTGCTGCGCGAGGGCTTCGACGACGACACCTGCGGCGCGCTGGTCCGCGCGACGATGGAGGCCTACCTGCCGGTCGGGCGGACGCCGCGCGACCGCGCGTTCGACGCCGTCGAGCGCAGCTACAGCAAGGCCTTCTTCCTGCGCACGTTCGGCCGCGGCGGGCGCGCCGCGCAGATGGGCGTGCGCTTCACCAAGGCCGACGCCGCGCGCGTCGCGGTGACCGCGCCGTTCGTCCTCGGGCGGTTCGTCGCCGTCCAGGCCGCCGCCCGCCTCCCCCTGCTACGCGGCCCGGTCGACGCCTACGCGATCCGCGTCCTCAAGCGCCGTCTGAAGACCTACGGCACCGCGGAGTTCACGACCGACGCCACCACCTACGCGCCCGTCGACCGCACCGCGACGGCCGGCGCGACCGCCTGAGGGCGGCGCCGCGCCGACGTGGGCCTAGCAGGCCACGCCGGCGCGGATCCAGCCGCGGGCGCCCGCGTCGGTCCGGACGCGCAGCCAGCCGCGCGTCCCGGCCAGCACGGCCAGCGGCTCGCCCGCGGTCACGGTCCCGGCGGCGCGGCCGCCGCGGGTCGCGCTCAGCGTCGCGCGGCGCCGACAGGCGTGGACGACCAGCCGCCCGCGCGTCCGGCCCACCCCGCCCGCCGCCGCGCGGACCGACCCGCGCGCGTCGGGCACGCGGCAGAAGATCGCGACCTCCGCCGTCCGGGCGCGCCCGCCCGCGGCGAAGACGATCCGGGCCGTCGTGCTCGCGCCGACGACCGTCGTCGCGTCGAACCCGTGCGAGCCGGTGCCGCCCGGCACGGGAACGAGCCCCGCAACCCGCATCCCGGCCGGGCAGCTCAGCGTCGCCGAAGCGGCGGGCAGCCGCACGCGTCGGGTGACCAGCGCGGTGCGCGGCGGCAGCGGCGCGCCCTTGGCCAGGTGGCCGCCGGGCAGCGCGACGCCGGTGAGCGCGATCGGCGCCGGGTCGCCGGTCCGGAAGACGTGGGCGTCCAGCGCGTAGGCCCCGCCCGCCGCCAGCACGGCGGCCGTGCCGAGCGCCGCGGTCTTGACCGCGACCGGCTTGGACGCGCCGAGCACCGCCCCGCCGAGCACGCCGCCGCCGAGCAGCAGGGGCAGCGGGACGAGCACGCCGAGCGCGCGGCGCCCGCTCTTCAGCCCGGTCCGGAACGCGCGGCAGTCCGCGCAGGTCGCGGCGTGGCGCAGCGCGCCCATCGGCGCGCGGCGCTTGTCGTCATGGGCGCGCAGGAGCGCGAAGCGGACGTCCTCGCAGCGGGCGTCGCGGGCCGCCTCCGCGCGCGTCAGCGCCTCCCGCGCGCGGTAGACGAGGCTCTTGCTCGCGCCCGCGGTGATCCCCAGCTCGGCGGCGACCTGCTCGTGGGTGAGGCCGTCGATCTCGCGGCGCACGAGCGCGTGGCGTTGGGACTCGGGCAGCGCGGCGAGGTCGGCGAGCGTCGCGCCGAGCCGGTCGCGGCGCTCGAGCCGGTCGTGCGCGGTGTCGTCGGCGCCGCCGGTCGCGGGCTCCTCACCGGGCTGCAGGAGGTGCAGCGGGACCGAGTCGGTCCGCACCCGCGCCAGCTCGTCCAGGCAGCAGTTGCGGACGAGGCGGTAGAGGTAGGGCCGGACCTCGATGTGGCGGTCGTCGCGACGCAGCGCGTGGTGGGCGCGCAGCAGCGACTCCTGGACGACGTCGTCGACGATCGCCGGCCGGGCGCGCAGGATGTGGCGGGCGTAGCGGCGCAGCGGCGGCTCGTGGCGCGCGCAGAGCGCGGCGAACGCGTCCGGGTCGCCGGCGCGCAGCGCGGCGACCAGCTCGGTGTCGCTCATCCGGTCCAGCGGACGCATCGTCGGATGGGCGCTCATCGGTGACGCCCGCAGACCGAGGTTCCGCGCAGCCAGCCGCGGGTGCCGAAGCTCGCCACGACGCGCCACCAGGTGCCGTGCGGGCCCTTGCCGACGACGCGGATCCGGTCGCCGCGGTGCAGGATGCCGACCATCGCGCCACCCGGCGTCTCGTAGAGGGTCGCCTGCTGGACGCAGACCGTCGCGGTGACCGCCCGGGCGGCCTGGGCCACCCCGGCCGTCGTCGCGGCGACGGCCAGGGCCCCGCACGTCAGCGCGATCCCGAGCACGACGCGAGCCCGGCGACGAAGGCCGGGCTCGCGGATCGCGATGGACGTGGTCGACAACGAAGTCCTACTTCTTGTGCTTCTTCTTGTTGGCCTTGGCCTTCGCCACCTTGGCCTTCCAGCTCTTGACCGTCCGGGCGAACGACTCCTTGGTCAGGCGCACGCTCGCCTGCGCGGTCGGCGTGGTCTCGCGCGAGACGAGCGTCTCGCGCTGGTCGATCCGGCCGTAGCGGCCGTTGGGCGCGCTGGCGTCGGTCATCAGCGGCTGGTAGGTGCCGTCCTGCAGCACGACGATCGTGTGCGAGTCCGGGATCGGCCCGTGGCCGACCGCCACCTGCCCCGGCTGCCCGTTGGAGAGCTGCTCGTAGCGCGTGCCCGCGAAGCCCGCGATCGTCTGCGGCCCGATCGGCTGCAGCGTGACCATGATGGGGTACTTGGCCGTGCCGCCCATGACCCCCGTCTCGGCCAGCACGCGGTTGTAGGGCGCCGGGAGGCCGGGGCCCGGGACCGAGTCGTTGCCGCTGAAGTGCAGGACGCGCGGGTCGCCGTTGACCGGCTTGTACTGCAGCCAGGTCGTCCCGCCGGCGTCGTGCAGCCGGCCGCCCAGCAGCTCGCCGGTCCGGGCGTCGGTGGTCTGCTCGCGCCAGCGGTCGGCGCTGACCCAGTACTCGATGCGGTGGTTCCATGCCGACGGCGCGCCGGTCAGCACGCTGGAGACCACGCCGTGCTCGACCATCCCGGGCGGGATGCCCGCGTCGTAGGAGGACGGCGTCGGGGCCGCCGCGGCGACGGCCGGGACGCCGAGGACGGCCGCGACCACCGCCGCGGCCGCCCTGCGTCGGAAGGGGTTGTGCGATGCGCTCATGCTGCGTATGACCGGAGGGCGCGCGCGAGGTGACGGCCTTCCGGAGACGAGAGTGTCCTCCACCGCCCGGCGTGGGCGGCCGGCCGCTCATCCCGTCACCGCCGGCGGACGCGGGGCGCGCCGCACCACGACGGTCGCCTTCGCCTCGTTGTCGCTCAGCCGCGTCTCCGACGTCGACGTCACCACCGCCACGCGGTTGGGGCTCGGGCCGAGCTTGCGCGGCGCGGTCGTCACCGCGGTCAGGACCACGCGCCGGCCGGCCGCCAGCGAGCTCAGATGGCAGCGGACGGGCCGGACCGCCCGGCAGCTGCCGCGCGTGACGTGGATGCGCACCGGCTTGCGGACCGTCAGCCCGATCTCGGTGCCGACGACGTCATAGGCCGTGTCGGGCCCGCGGTTGGTCACGACGATCCGGTACACGATCCGCTGCCCCGGCCGCGCGACGCGGGGCGAGACCGACTTGGTGATGTGCAGGTCGGCCCGCGGGCGGCTCGCGGCCGCCTGGCCCTGGACGCCGCCTCCCGGGGTCGGCGTCTCGGGCTGCGGGTTCGCCGGCTCGGGCCCGCGCGCGAAGCGGTTGATGAACGTGCAGTCGACGGCCGGGTGGTCGCTGGTCAGCGTCACCCGCGCGCGGCCCTGCGCCGCCCCCACCGGACGGCCGTCGCAGACCACGGACTCCAGCGTCCACGCGCCGCCGACCGTCGTCGGGCCGGTCTCGACGATGTCGTAGGTGCCCAGCGGCAGGGCCGAGGTGTCGTCGCCGGTCGCCCGGACCGGGACGCCGGGCTGGGTCGTCGTCGCCGTGAGCGCGTAGCTCGCCGCCGCGACGCGCGAGAGCGGCGCGATCACGAACCCGGCGCGGCCCGTCCCGCCGTCGGTGCGTTTGCGGACGACGATCGAGCCCGCCGGCGTGAAGCGGTTGGTGAACACGCACGCCGCGCCCGCGCCCGGCGCGATGTCGACGGCCGCGGCCTCCTCGCGCAGGCGCGGCTGGATCCCGTCGCATTCGACGGCGTCCAGGGACCAGCGCCCGGCCGCGGTCTCGGCCGGCAGGTCCTCGGCCACCGTGTAGTGGCCGGGCTGCAGCGTGAGCGGATCGGCCACGGCGGCCACGCCCTGGTCGTCGGTCGTCGTCAGCGACAGCGAGCGGGCCTCGGGGCCGCTGACGCCGAAGCCGAACGTCCCGGTCGCGCCGAACGTCCGCTTGGCGATCACCAGCGCGGCCGGCGGCGGGGGCGCGATCGCGTTGGTGTAGGTGCAGGTCACGGTGTCCCCGGCGGCCAGGGCGACCGACGCCGCGCCGGTCGCCACGTCGGTCGTCGTCGCGCTCGCGCCGGTCGCCGAGGCGCAGGTCAGGTTCGTGCGCGCGTAGCCGGGCAGGTCGTCCTCGGTGAACGACCACGTCTGGCCGCCGGCGCGGTAGAACGTCTCCGACCCCGCCTGGCCCGGTCCCGCGGTCAGCGAGAACGTGTGGTCGGACGTGTAGGAGATGTTCCCCCGGTAGGTGAAGGTCTGCGGCGCGCTGCCCGCGGGGACGTCGAGGTCCTTCCGGACGACGATCGTCCCGCTCGTCGGCGGCGGCGTGACGTAGTAGGCGTAGCAGAACACGTGACGAGCGCCGGCCGGGTACGAGACGTACTCGACGTTGTCGCCGTTGAGCGAGTCCAGCGCGCAGCGCAGCGCGCCGAACCCGAAGGCCCCGGGGTACTGGAGGTCGAGCACGGGATCCCCCGGCAGGCCGCCCTCCGCCCACAGCGTGTTCGGCGTCGCCGCGAGCACCGCCTGCTGGGCGGTGAGCGCGACGGTCACCGCGCCGGCGATCGTCGTGCCGGTCGGGTCGCCGTTGCGGTCGAGCAGCGGCACGGAGTCCTTGGTCACGATCGTGGGGGTGTCGAACGGCCCGGTGACCTTCGACAGCGAGCCCCACGGCCCGACGTCGGCGCGCGTCAGGTAGCCGTTGCCGAGCTTGAACGACCAGCCCGGCAGCGGCCGGCAGTTGGGGTTCTGCTGGTTCTCGATCTCCGGCGAGACGGCCACGCCGCCCGTGTAGGCGCTGTCGACGCCGAGATCCTCCAGGCTCTCCTGGATGTCGTTGCGCGCGCGGTTGGCCGCGATGTCGGTGTAGGCCGGGCATTGGCGCGCGACGAACGTCACCAGACGCTCGGGCGTGCTCTGAGCGCGGGCCAGAGCCGGGACCGACAGAGCACCGCAGACCGCGATGACCAGGACGCGAAGCGGACGCACGGCGAGCCTTCTTCCTGTTCGACCGCACGATCCTACGTAGCTCAGGAAATCGGATCGAACAACGGATGTCAGTGACCGGACGCTACGAGCGGTAACATCGTGATCACCGCCCGCGCGCCGCGCACCGCCTCGGCCGCCGTCGCGACGACCTCCGCACCGCGCCCGGCCAACGGCCGCGCATGATCGATCGCGCGGTCCCAGACGACGACCGCCAGACCCTGATCCAGCATCCGATGGGCCATCGCCGTTCCCATCAAGCCCGTGCCCAACACGGCGACCGACCGGTCCGATCCACCCATGACGACCTCCTCGTCAGCTCGCTCCCGGCGTCCTCGCGACCATGGTTCCCCATCGCCGGCACACGCAGACGCGACCGATGCCCGAACGGCGTGGACGCCGGCACGCCGGCGTGCGACGATCGGGCCCTCACGATGACCGAGCCCAACGCGCCCAGCACCGGTCCGGCCGACCCCGAGGAGCTCGAGGCCGCGGGCACCGCGGTCCCCTCGGCGATCTCGCCGGCCACGACCATGGGCCCCGTGCACCTCACGGTGGCCGACCTCGACCGCTCGCTGGCCTACTACCGCGACGCGATCGGCCTGACGGCACTGGAGCGGGGCGCCGGACGCGCCACGCTCGGCGTCGGCGACCGGGAGCTGCTGAGGCTCGTCGAGCATCCGGCGGCGCGGCCCGCGCCCGGCCACACCGGCCTCTACCACTTCGCGCTGTTGGTCCCCGAGCGCCGGGACCTCGCCACCTGGCTGGCCCACGCCGCCCGCGACCGAGTGCCGCTCGTCGGGCTCTCCGACCACTTCGTCAGCGAGGCGCTCTACCTCAGCGACCCCGACGCCCACGGCATCGAGATCTACTGGGACCGACCGCGCGCGACCTGGGAGGGCCAGGTCGCCGCCCGGATGACGACGCTGCCGCTCGACGTCGACGACCTGATCGGCGAACTCGCCGACCCCAACGCCACGCCCTTCGACGGCCTGCCCACGGGGACGACGATGGGCCACGTCCACCTCAAGGTCGCCGACGTCGGCACCACCGTCGCCTTCTACCAGGAGGCCCTCGGCTTCGGCCTGATGGCCGCCCTCGGTGCCCAGGCCGCCTTCCTCGGCGCCGGCGGCTACCACCATCACATCGGCGCCAACACCTGGGAGAGCCCAGGCGCCTCGCCACCCCCCGCCGACGCCGCCGCCCTACGCCAGGTCACGATCACCCTGCCCGACGACGCCGAGCGCACCCGCGTCCTCCAGCGCCTCGACGCCCACGGCCACCTGCCGACCGTCGAGGGCGCCGACGTGGTGGTGGTCGACCCATCGGGCACCCGACTCGCGCTGACGGTCGCGGCCTGACGGGCAGGTCGAGGCTCGGCGCGGCGCTGGGGGGGGTGCGGGGTCTCACGAGCGAGGAGATCGCGTCATGTCGAGACCACGATCGAGCCGCGCCCTCTCGTCGACCGAGGGACGCCATGTCCGCTCCGCCCGACCGATACGAGTCCGAGTCGTCGACGACGAAGCTGATGACCAGGCAGCAGGTCGCCGAGCCGCTGGAGGTCGACCAAGCTAGGTCAATGCCGAGACACGCGCCGGCCCCGTCCACCACGACCGCTTCTCCGTCGCCCGAGGTCAGGTCAAGCGCAAGCTTGGCGAGAAGCGCCGCGCGGGCGAGTCGACCGGGCTGACGAGGACGCGGCGCCGAAGCCGACCACGCTCCAGGGCTACACCATCATGTTGTTCTTCGCGGGCCGCTCGCTCCAGCGCGTCGACGAGGATGGTCGGTCGGCGAGTCATCGGTGTCAGCCAGACAGCGGGCGACGAACGGCAGGCCCAGCCCTGTGACCACCACGCGCAGATGACCTCACCGAACCGCCGTCGTACGACGTCAGACGTCCGCGCTCGGCGCCCACGGCCACGAGGTCCGGGCCGAGGCAAGCCTGGACGACGCCGGCTCCCGCCGCCTGAGCTCCGTCGCCGACGTTCAGCGCCCGGGTCGACGGGCGAAGCCGTCGGGCACGAGGACGTCCTCCGGCACGACGTCGTCGATCCGCTCGCGGCCGAGCCCGACGAGCGTCTCGTCGATGCCGGCACGGAGGATCTCGAGGACGTTGGCGACGCCGGCCTCGCCGTTGGCGGCCAGGCCCCACAGCGCGGCGCGGCCGACCATCACGGCGCGGGCGCCCAAGGCAATGGCCTTGACGACGTCGCTGCCTCGGCGGACCCCGCCGTCCAGCAGGACCTCGAGCCGGCCGTCGACCGCCTCGACCACCGCGGGCAGCAGCCGGATCGACGCCGGCGTGGTGTCGAGGTTGTTGCCGCCGTGGTTGGACACCGAGATGGCGTCGGCGCCGATCTCGACGGCCCGCCGGGCGTCGTCGGGATGGCCGACGCCCTTGAGCATCAACGTGCCGTCCCACTGCTCGCGCAGCCACGCGAGGTCGTCCCAGCTCGGCTTGGGCGTGAACATCCACTCGCCGTAGGCGCCGAAGAACGTCGGCGCCGCGCCGCCCGGCGGCGCCATGTTCGGCGCGCCGAGGTCGGGCGGGCCTCCGGCGCGAGCGAACGACGCGAGCCAGCGCGGCCGGACGATCACCTCGGGCGCCAGCTTGGCCATCGCCTTGAGGTCGAGCTTCTCCGGGATCGCCGGGCTGCCCCAGTCGCGCCGGTGCGCGAACGACCAGTCGAGCGTCACGATGATGCCCACCGCGCCCGCCCCGCGCGCGCGGTCGAGGATCTGCGCGATGCGCTCCCGCGAGCCCATCCAGTAGACCTGGAAGAACGTCCTGGGGTTGGCGGCCACGACGTCCTCGATCGCCTTGGAGGCGAAGGAGCTCAGCCCCAGCGCCGTGCCGGCCCCGGCGGCGGCGCGCGCCACGGCGACCTCGCCCTCGGGATGGACGGCCTGGACCCCGGTCGGGGAGATCAGCACCGGGAACGCCAGCTCCTGGCCGAGGACGGTCCGTCCCAGCGCGCGCCGCTCGGGGAGGTCGACGCCGATCCGCGGGATGAAGCCGAGCTCGCGGAACGCGCCGAGGTTGTCGTCCACGGTCGCCCCGCTCTCGGCCCCGGCGATCAACGCGCCGTACACGGAGCGCGGCAGCCGCTTCTTCGCGCGGCGCTGCGCTTCGGCGACCGACTCGAACCACTCCTTGGTGCTCGCCATCGCTCAGCTCCTCGCCAGGCCCGCGACCGGGCTCTCGTCGCACGGGCGCGGCCGCGGCGTACGACGCGAGTGGTCCTGGGTCGGCTTGGGCGGCGCGGCCGCGCCGTCGCGCGCCGCGAGCGCCGCCTCGCCGTGCCCCAGCACGCACTCGGGATCGGGCCCGTCGAGGGGCAGCCCGGTGAAGAACTTGGCCGCCATGCAGCCGCCGCGACACTTGTCGAAGAACGTGCAGCTCGCGCACGCGCCGGCGGACTGCGGGCGGCGCAGCTCGGTGAAGAGCTCGCTCCCGCGCCAGACGCCGGCGAAGCCGCCGGGCTCGCGGACGTTGCCCGCGAGGAACTCGTCGTGGATCGCGAACGGACAGGCGTACACGTCGCCGATCGGGTCGATCAGGCAGACCACGCGCCCGGCGCCGCAGAGGTTCAACCCCGGAAGCCCGTCGCCGAACGGCGCCAGGTGGAAGAACGAGTCGCCGGTCAGGACCTCGTCGGGCCGCCGCGCCAGCCAGTCGTACAGCTCGCGCTGCTGACGCGCCGTCGGGTGCAGCTCGTCCCAGACGTCCGCCCCGCGGCCCGACGGGCGCAGGCGCGTGATCCGCAGCTGCGCGCCGTAGCGCTGGGCGATGGCCTCGAAGTCGTCGAGCTGCCCGGCGTTCTGGCGCGTGACGACGACCGACAGCTTGAAGCCGGCCATCCCCGCGGCGTGGAGGTTCTCCATCGCCTTGATCGCGGTCGCGTACGAGCCGATGCCGCGCACCGCGTCGTTGACGGCCGCCGTCGCGCCGTCGAGCGAGATCTGCACGTCGACGTAGTCCGACGCGGCCAGCCACGCCGCGCGCTCAGGCGTGATGCGGCTGCCGTTGGTGGAGAACTTGACGCCGACGCGATGCGCGGTCGCGTACTCGACCAGCTCCCAGAAGTCCTTGCGCACCGTCGGCTCGCCGCCGCCGATGTTGACGTAGAACACCTGCATCGCCTCGAGCTCGTCGATGACCGCCTTGGCCTCGGCGGTCGTCAGCTCGCGCGGGTCGCGCCGGCCCGAGCTGGACAGGCAATGGGTGCACGCCAGGTTGCACGCGTACGTGAGCTCCCACGTCAGGCAGATCGGAGCGTCCAACCCCTCCATGAACCGATCGACGAGCTTCATGCCGCCTCCCCTTCCCTGTGAACGATCATCCCGGTGTCGGCCAGCGTGCCGAGCGCCGCGTGGATCTGCGCCCGGCGTGCCGCGGGCACCCCGACGGCGTCGCACGCGGCCGACGCGCTCGGGTGCTGCCCCAGCTGCTCGACGACCGCGACCAACATGGGGTGCTTGAGGAACGACAGCCGCCGCGTTCCGAAGTGATAGGCCAATGCCCCGAAGGACTCGGCCCGCAGGGCCACGCGCGGGTCCATCGCCCACGCGCGGCTTTCATCAAAGACGTCAAGCATGAGCGAAGGCTCAGTAGACGCCGCACATGCCGTCGATCGAGACGTCCTCGACGAGCAGCTCCTCCTCGACGAACGGCACCTCCGCCTCGTCGTGCGTGCCGACGGGCTCGTCGTCCTGGACAGGGGCGATCGCCGCGCTGGGCTCAGCCACGATCTCTCTCCTTTGGAATAGTGGGTCCGACGCTTCCCGCCAACTATTATCGCATCCAGTGCCACAAGGCAAACCAGAGACCCGAGGACGTCCACCGTCGACCACCGCCGAGGAGGTCGGCAAGGTGGCGCTGCGCCTGTTCGAGGAGCGCGGCTTCGACGAGACGACGATGGACGACATCGCCAAGGAGCTCGGCGTCGGCCGCCGCACGCTCTTCCGGTACTACGCCTCCAAGAACGACATGGTCTGGGGCAACTTCGACTGGGTGCTCGGCCGCCTGCGCTCGGAGCTCTCGGCGACCGGAGCCCGCACCCCGCTGATGACCGCGCTGCGCGAGGCCGTCGTGGTGTCCAACACCTATCCCGCCGACGCCCTGCCCGACCTGCGCAGCCGGATGGCGCTGATCACGACGGTGCCCGCCCTGCAGGCCCACTCGGTGCTGCGCTACGCCGAGTGGCGCGCCGTCGTCGCCGAGTTCGTCGCCCGCCGCCTGCGCCGCGACGTGGACAACCTCGAGGTCGGCGCGCTGGCCTACGCGGCGCTCGCCGCCTCCATCTCGGCGTTCTCGCACTGGGTCGCGCACCCGGAGAAGGACCTGCTGATCCTGCTCGACCGGAGCTACCGCATGCTCGAGGCCGGCTACGACCGCAGCGCCCTGCGTCGCCTGACACGCGATATTTGACACCCGGTGTTATATTCGTCCGATCGTGGAGGAGCGAGGGGACACGACGTTGGGCGACCTGACCTCGCCGCGGGCGGGCGCACGATCCTTGGCGGTGCTCGTCGTGCCCGTCGGCGCGACCGAGCAGCATGGCCCGCACCTCCCCGTCGGCACCGACACCAACATCGCGCGGGCGATCGCGGTGCGGGCGGCCGAGCGCCGGAGCGACGTCCTCGTCGCCCCGGCGATCGCCTACGGCTCCAGCGGCGAGCACCAGTCCTTCCCCGGGACGCTGTCGATCGGCGCCGAGGTGACCGAGCAGCTGCTCGTGGAGCTCGGGCGATCGGCCACCGCGACGTGGTCGCGCGTCCTGCTGCTCTGCGCGCACGGCGGCAACGCGGCCCCGGTGCGGCGCGCGGTGACGCGCCTGCGGCGCGAAGGGCGCGACGTCCGCGACTGGTGGCCGTGCTACCCCGACGGCGACCTGCACGCGGGCGACACCGAGACCTCGCTGATGCTCGCGCTCGACCCCGCCACCGTCGACGCCGACCACGTGGCGACGGCGGTCGGGCCCACGGCCTCGCTGGCGCAGCTGATCTCGCCGATGCAACGCGGCGGCGTCGCGGCCGTCAGCGTCAACGGCGTGCTCGGCGACGCGCGACAGGCCGAAGCCAGCAAGGGCACCAACATGCTCGAGGCCGCGGTCGCCGACCTGGTGGACACCCTCGACGCGTGGGCGGGCGGCGCCGGTCCCACGTGATCGCGCGCCGCGTCAGCCTCGTGATCGGGGGCGCCCGCGGCATCGGCGCCGCCACGGCGGTCGCGCTCGCGGCCCGCGGCGACGCCGTCGTCGTCGCCGACCGGGCCGCCGACGATCCACGCCTGCCCTACGCGCTGGCCGGGCCGGCCGACCTCGACGCCGCGGTCGCCGGCGCGCGCGCCGCGCACGCGACGCCGGAGCTGGTGACCGGGGTCGCGGTCGACGCCACCGACGAGGACGCCCTGCGCGCGGTCGTCGCGGCGACGGAGGCGGAACATGGTGGACTCGACGCCGTCGTCGTCACGGCCGGCGCGGTCGCCGGCGGCGTGCCGCTGTGGGAGATGCCGCGCGACGAGCTCGACGCGGTGCTCGACGTCGACCTGCGCGCGGCGGTGGCCGCCGCGCGCGCGGGCATCCCCGCGCTGCTGCGCCGCGCCCCTCCCCGCAGCGGGCGCTTCGTCGTCGTGGCCTCGGCGGCCGCCTCGCGCGGCCTGCCCATGCTCGCCGCCTACTGCGCGGCCAAGGCCGGCGTGGTCGGCCTCGTTCGCGCCCTCGGCGCCGAGCTGCGCGGCAGCGGCGTCACCGCCAACGCGGTCAGCCCCGGCTCGACGGACACCGCGATCCTGGCCGAGAGCGCCAGGTTGTACGACTTGCGGTCCGCCACGGACTTCGCCGCCCAGCAGCCGCTGGAGCGGCTCATCGACCCGCGCGAGGTCGCCGCCGTCCTCGCCTTCCTGGCCGGCCCCGAGTCGGCGGCGGTGACCGGCAGCGACTACGCGGTCGACGGCGGCCTCTCGATCTGAGGGGCCGCATGGCCGCCGACCCGCCAGCCGCCCTCCGCGTTCGCGTCGCCGCGGGGGTGCTCGTGCGCGACGACGGCCGTCTGCTCGTCGGCGGCGTGCCACTGCGCCTCGTGCGGCTCAGCCCGCGCGGCGGCGAGCTGGCCCGCGCGTGGCGCTCCGGTGCGCCGGTGGGCGGCGCCGGGGGCCTGGCCCGGCGGCTGCTCGACGCGGGGATCCTCGACGCCTGCCCCGACCCCGCCGACGCGGCGACGTCGTCGGACGTCGCCGTGGTCATCCCCGTGCGCGATCGCGCCGACCGGCTGGCCCGCTGCCTGGCCGCGCTGCGCGCGAGCGTCCCGGCGATCCCGGTCACCGTCGTCGACGACGGCTCCGCCGACGGCGGCGGCGCCGTCGCGGCCGTCGCCGCGGCGCACGGCGCGGCGATCGTGCGCCACGCGGTCAGCCGCGGCCCGGCGGCCGCGCGCAACACGGGGCTCGGCGCGACCCGGACGCCGCTGGTCGCGTTCGTGGACTCGGACGTCGTCGTCGACGCCGACGACCGCTGGCTGCGCGTGCTCGCCGCCCACTTCCGCGACCCGCGCATCGGCGCGGTCGCGCCGCGCGTGCGGGCGCTGGACGAGACGTCCAGCGGCCTGCTGGCCGGCTACGAGCGCCGGCACGCGAGCCTCGACATGGGCGCGGTCGGGGGGCTCGTCGCGCCGGGACGGCCGTTGTCCTACGTCCCGGCCACGACGCTGATCGTGCGGCGCGCCGCGATGCCCGCCGGCGGCTTCGCCGAGGCGCTGCACCTCGGCGAGGACGTCGACCTGTGCTGGCGGATGGACGACGCCGGGGTCCTGGTGCGCTACGAGCCCGCGGTCTCGGTGCGTCACGACCACCGCGTCACGCCGGTCGCGTTCGCCACCCGCCGTCTCGCCTACGCCGGCTCGATCGGCCCGCTGGCCCAGCGCCACCCGCGCGCCCTCCCCGCGCTGCGCGCGGACCCGGCGATGGCGGCGGCGGTCGGCCTGCTCGCCGCGCGCCGCCCGGTCGGCGCGGCAACGGCCGCCGCCGTCGCGCTCGCGCGCGTGACCCGCTGGGTCGCCGGCGCGTCCGACCGCCCCGTGCCGCTCGCCGCCGAGCTGACCGGGCGCGGCCTGCTCGGCACCGCGCACGGCTTCGGCCACGCGCTGCGGCGCGTGTGGTCCCCGCTGCTGCTCGTGCCCGGCCCGCACCGACGCGCCGGATGGCCGCTGCTCGCCGCCGCCTACGCGCTGCGGCTCACGCGGCCCGGCGCCCCACGTCGGCCGGCCGACGTCGCGATGACGGTCGTCGACGACCTCCTCGCCACGGCCGGCACGTGGCACGGCGCGTTGCGGGCGCGGACCGCCACGCCGCTGCTGCCCGCGATCGCCCGTCCGTCGATCAGGCGGCGACCGGCTCGGCGGGAGCGACCGTCTCGCGAGGTACGTCGCCCTAGCCGAACAGCTGCTTGGCGACGGCCATCGCCGACATGGCCTTGGGCCAGCCGGCGTAGAAGGCCAGGTGGGTGATGGCCTCGATCAGCTCGTCTTCGGTGGCGCCGTTGTCCTTGGCGAGGCCGAGGTGGTAGGTCAGCTGCTCGGTGCTGCCGCTGGTGACCAGGCTGGCGACGGTGAGCAGGCTGCGCTCCTTGGGCGTGAGCTGGTCGCGGGGCCAGACCTCGCCGAACAGGACGTCGTCGGTGAGGTGCACGAAGGTCGGCGCGAAGTCGCCGAAGGCCTTCTGCGCGCCGGAGGGCTGGGAGTCGTCTGCCATGTTGTCGTCCTTGGTGTCTAGGTGGTGGATCGGTCGCCGGCGTCGGCCGGTTCGGCGGCGTCGGTCGCTGCCCAGCTGCCGAGCAGTTGAAGGGCCTCGGCGTCGCGGCCGGCGGGCTCGGCGGTGTAGGTGAAGATCGTCAGACCGCTGTCGGCGGCGAGGTCCATGCGTTCGAAGTTCAGGGCGAGGTCGCCGACGACGGGGTGGTGGAAGCGCTTGACGCCGTTGACGTGGAAGCGGACGTTGTGTGAGGCCCAATGCGTCCGGAACAGGTCGCTCTGGGTCGACAGCTCACCGACGAGATCGGAGAGCTGGCGGTCGTACGGGTCGCGACCGGCTGCTGAGCGCAGGACGGCGACGACGTCGCGCGCGGCGCGTTCCCAATCGACGTAGAAGTCTCGGGCGCGCGGGTCGAGGAACACGAAGCGAGCCGTGTTGACCGGTCGCGCGGGGCCGTGGAACATCTCGGAGTACAGCGCGAAGCCGAGCTGGTTTCCGCCGAGGATGTCCAAGCGGTCGTTGCGGACGAAGGCCGCGGCGCCGGTCATCGTGTCGAGGATCTGCTGAACCTCCGGACGCACGGCCTGCCGTTGCGGGCGGCGGCGCGGCGCGGCGGTGCCGAAGGGTTGCGCGGCGCGCGCGAGGTCGAAGAGGTGCGCTCGCTCGGCGTCGTCGAGGTTCAGCGCGCGGACCAAGGCCATCAACACGCCCTCGGACGCGCCGCTGAGGTCGCCTCGCTCGAGCCGCGTGTAGTACGGGACGCTGACCCCGGCCAGAACGGCGACCTCTTCGCGACGCAGACCCGGCACGCGGCGCGGGCCGTGGTCAGGCAGCCCGGCCTCGGCCGGCTTGATCCGCGCCCGGCGCGAGGTCAGGAACTCGCGGATCTCGTTCCTGGTGTCCATGACCGATCAGGCTAGAGCCGCCGCCGGGCTTCCGAGAGACCCTGTTGTTAACCCCTTGACAGGGTCTCGCAGCCCGGACGGATCGGTGCTTTCGTGTAGGCCATGAAAGCCACCGTCACGTTCTCCGCCGGTGACGTCGAGTTCTGCCACGAGGGCCTCAACGCTGCCTGCGTGCACGTCGGGGCGTCTCACAGGGCGGTGCGCGCCAACATCGAGGAGCTGCTGCCCGACGTCCTCGAGGGCCGCATCGGGCCCGGCCGCGTCGTCGGTCGCACCGTCGGCCTCGACGGCGTCCCGGACGGCCGCCGCGCGATGGCCGACCGCCAGCCCGTCAAGGTCATGGTCAAGCCGTGACCGCATCCGGCTGGACGCACGGGGAGCTTGACGCCATCGGCGGCGCCGACGAGCTGCGCATCGCGCCGCTGGACGCCGATGGCGCGCCGCGCCGCGCTGTCCCGATCTGGGTCGTGCGCGTCGGCGACGACCTCTACGTGCGCTCCTACCGAGGCACCGACGGAGCCTGGTACCGGGCCGCGCGCAAGCGCCGCGCCGGCCGGGTGCAGGCCGGCGGCGTCAGCAAGGACGTCACGTTCCGGGACGCCGCGCCCGACGTGACGCAGGACATCGATGCCGCCTACCGCGACAAGTACGCCCGCTTTGCCGGCTACTTGCCGCCGATGCTCACCGACCAGGCACGGGCAACGACGCTGCGCCTCGTCCCGACCGACCGATGACGCCGACCGCCGACAAGCCACGCCGCGCGGTGCTGGCGGTCATCCTGGCCGGCTACCTCACCTTCTTCGACGCTGCCGGGCCAGACCTGGCCGGCCGCGTCTCCGCCGCGCTCAGCGGCGCCACCGTTCTTCTGGCTCTCGCCCTCGCGGTCACGCTCCTCACCGCGCTCCCGGCCCGACGCCGCGCACCCGCACCGGCCCGGACCTAGAACAAGAACAAGGAACGACATCATGCAGATCACGCGCAACACCAACGCCACCAACAAAGGATCCGCCGACTGGTTCACCGGCGACGTCTGGGTCGACGCCATCGCCGCTCCCGCCGAGCCCGCACGTCTCCAGGGCGGCATGGTCCACTTCGCCCCCAGCGCCCGCACCGCCTGGCACACCCACCCCCTCGGGCAGACCATCTACGTCACCGAAGGCGTCGGCCTCTGCCAACGCGAGGGCGGACCGATCGAGACGCTCCAGCCCGGCGACCGCGTGTTCTTCGAGCCGGGCGAGAACCACTGGCACGGCGCCGCGCCCGACCGCTTCATGGTGCACATCGCCGTCCTGGAGAACGACGAGCACGGCGTCAGCACCACCTGGGGCGAGCACGTCACCGACGAGCAGTACGGCGCCTAGCGGAACCAGCGCACGAGAGAAGAGGACCATGACCATTCTGAACGAGAACTACACCCTGTCCAACGACGTCCAGATCCCAAAGCTGGGTCTCGGCACGTGGTTCATCGACGACGACAAGGCAGCGGACGCGGTCCGGACCGCCATCGAGATCGGCTACCGCAACATCGACACCGCCCAGGCCTACGGCAACGAGCGCGGCGTTGGTGAGGGCGTGCGCACGTCCGGCGTGCCCCGGGAGGACCTGTTCGTCTCGACCAAGCTGGCCGCCGAGATCAAGGACTACGACGGCGCGGCCGCCGCGATCGACGGATCGCTGGAGAAGCTCGGCCTGGGCCACGTCGACCTCATGCTCATCCACAGCCCGCAGCCGTGGGACGACTTCCGCGGCGGCGACTACGCCGAGGGCAACCGCGAAGCCTGGCGGGCGCTGGAGGACGCGCACAAGACCGGCCGCATCCGGTCGATCGGGGTGTCGAACTTCCAGCAGCAGGATCTCGAGAACATCCTGTCGAGCGCGACCGTGGTCCCCCACGTCAACCAGCTGCTCGTGCACGCCGGCAACACCCCCTCCGAGCTCTTGGCCTACTGCGCGGACAAGCACATCCTCGTCGAGGCGTACTCGCCGATCGCCCACGGCGCGATCCTGGAGAACGCCGACGTGCAGAGGATGGCCGAGAGGTACGACGTCTCCGTGCCGCGGCTGTGCATCCGCTACACCCTGCAGCTCGGCACCGTATCGCTGCCCAAGACCGCGAACCCCGAGCACATGCGGTCCAACGCCCAGGTCGACTTCGAGATCTCCAGCGACGACATGGCCACGCTGCAGGACCTACGCGACGTGGACTACGGCGAGCACAGCGCCTTCCCGGTCTACAGCGGGAAGTGATACGAGCGCCGTCCCCGCGTCGCTCGGCCCGGCGATGGTCAGGCGACTCCACACCCGCCCTCCGACGCGGTCCGCGAAGACGCCGCAAACCGCCTCCCAGAGTACACCTACAAGTTCCTCTGGAAATCGTGATGTCCCTCGTTCGAGCCCGGGACTCGCCATGCGCGAAAGTTGAGTGCCGCGCGCGAACTGCCGGTCGTCGCGGAGCGACGAGAGCAGGTGACAAGGTCCAAGAGGCGATCAGGAATGCCTGGTCCGAAGCCTAGAAGGACGACAACAAGGTACGAGGGGTGTCGTCTTCGAGGACGTCACGTGCATCGTGCCGACGGAGACCGAGGTCCCCGCGATCAGCCTTCCCGATTTGGGCGACGTGTGGTCGTTCAGGGTGCTCGCGCAAACGCCTCGACGTCTCGTAGCTCGAGGTCCTCCGTGCCACGGCGCGCGTCAGCTCCCCGCCGGGGCACGCGAAGCGGTCGACGGACCGCCGGTCGACGCCGGCCGCGCACCGTGCCAGCCGGCCGAGTGCCTCGCCCAGCGCCCATCCGGCGACGACGTCGGACGGATAGTGGACGCCCAGATACGGCCGCGACGCCGCGGTGATCCCGGCGAAGGCCCACAGCGGCGCGGCGGGAAGCAGCGGCGGGAGGACCAGCGCCGCCGCGACCGCGTTGGCCGTGTGCGAGCTCGGGAAGCTCAGCGGCCCCGGCGTCGGCGCCAGCGGCCGCAATCCCGCGAGCCGCGGGCGTCGCCGACCGGTCACATGCTTGATCGCTCGGCCGGCCCGCTCGGTTCCGGCCAGCACGGCCAGCGCGCGCAGCCAACGCCATCGACGACGCCGATCGATCAGCGCTCCGGCGGCGGTCAGCGCGACCCACCCGTGGCCGTGGTCGGTCGCCTGTGACGACCACCGCAGCAGACGATCTCCGAGCGGCGCGTGCGGCAGCGTGCGCATCCAGCGCAACAGCCTCAGGTCGACGGCCTGCACGCTCATCGCCGCCCCGCGCCGGCGACGTGGATGTTGCCCAGGAACCTCGGGCACCGCGCGAAGCCGTCCTCAGCGTCCTCGAAGAGGAGGTCGACGATCGGCGGATGCACCTCCTGGGCTTCAGCCTCGCCGAGCCCGACCGTGGTGACGCCCGTCGCGTCGCCCTGAACGACCTCGGCGCCGAAGACCAGCGTCAGCTCCTGCATCGTCGTGCCCGAGATCACCTCGGCGACGTAGAGCAGAGGCCCGGCCACGACGGTCAGGCCGGTCTCCTCGCGGGTCTCGCGGCACGCCGTCGCGTGCAGCGTCTCGCCGCGGTCCGGGCGTCCTCCCGGAAGCGTCAGATGACGTCGACCGATCCGTCGTTCGTCGGCCACGAGGAGTCGCCCGTCGATCAGCACCGCGGCGCGGACCTTGACCTGCATCACGACCACGCTCGATGGTCGTCCAGCGCTCGCTCTCGTTGGCCCAGCATGGCTCTCCTCTGCGTCGGTTCGCATGGGAGAAGCCATCAGCCGAACGTGCCGGCGGTTCGAGACGCCGCGATCAGCGGCGCCTACGCCAGAGCTTCATCTGGACTGACCGAGAGGGTAGCAGTCAGCGGTCCGAGCAAGCGATGGACGACCGCGCACACCACTCAGCCGGACTTGGAGGTGCGTTGGCGCCCGAAGGGCGCGCGGCCCGCGAACAGCGCGCCATCGCCGAGCTCCTCCTCGATGCGCATCAACCGGTTGTACTTGGCCACGCGCTCGCCGCGACAGGGCGCACCGGCCTTGATCTGGCCCACCTGCGCACCGACGGCCAGGTCGGCGATCGTCGTGTCGGTCGTCTCGCCCGAGCGATGGGACACGACGGTCGCCCAGCCGGCGGCGTGGGCGATCTCGATCGTCGCCAGCGTCTCGCTGAGCGTGCCGATCTGGTTGGGCTTGACGAGCACGGCGTTGGCCATGTCCGCGGCGATCCCCTCCGACACGAGCTCGGGGTCGGTGACGAACACGTCGTCGCCGATCAGCTGGACCCGGTCGCCCAGCCGCTCGTGCAGGAGCGACCAGCCCTCGCGGTCGTCCTCGGCCATCGGATCCTCCAGCGCGACGATCGGATAGCCCTCGACGAGCTGCTCCCAGAAGTCGATCAGCCCGTCGCGCGAGAGCGTCCGGCCCGCGCGCCGCAGCCGGTAGCCGGCGTCGTGGCGCCAGCCGCTGGCGGCGGCGTCCAGCGCGAGCGCCACGTCGACGCCGGGCTCCAGCCCCGCGCGCTCGACGGCCGACATCAGCATGTCCAGCGCGTCCTCGGTCGACCCGACGCGCGGGGCGTAGCCGCCCTCGTCGCCCACCGACGTGGGGATGCCGGCCTCGGCCAGCAGGTCGCCCAAGGTCCAATAGATCTGGACGGCGATGCGCAGCGCGTCGGCGAAGCTCTCGGCGCCCCAGGGCACGAGCATCAGCTCCTGGACGTCCATCCCGCCGCGAGCATGCGCGCCGCCGTTGAGCACGTTGAGCATCGGGACCGGCAGGACGTGACCCGGGTCCGGCGTGAGGTGGCGCCACAGCGGGACGCCGCAGTGCGCCGCCGCGGCGTGCGCGGTGGCCAGCGACGCGCCGAGGATCGCGTTGGCGCCGAGGCGGCTCTTGTCCGGCGTGCCGTCGAGGTCGCGCAGGCGGGCGTCGACGGCGGCCTGGTGCAGCGCGTCCATCCCGTGCAGCGCGTCGGCGACCTCGGTCCGGACCACCCGCGCGGCGTGGCGCACGCCGCGGCCGCGATAGCGGCGCTCGCCGTCGCGCGACTCCTTGCGCTCCTTGGAGCCCGTCGACAGCCCGGCCGGGACGGCGACGGCGCCGCGCGCGCCGGACGCCAGCCGCACCTCGACCTCCAGCGTGGGCGCGCCGCGGCTGTCGAGCACCTCGTAGGCCCAGACCCTGTGGATCACCGGACTGATGGACCTTCCCCAGTGATCGGGTGCGGCGTAGCGCGACGGCGTGGACATGGCGACTCCCCTACGTGGCGTGGTCGGGAAGAAGCCATCAGCCGAACGGCCGGCGGTTCGCGCGACCGGAGGGCCGCGGCGCCAGAGCTTCATCTGGCGCCTCCGACGCTAGCACCGCGCGCGCCTCCGGGCCAAGGCCGCCGCCGCGACACGTTCGGCGGCGGGGCCCCCATCAGCCTGGTGGGCCGTCCCGCCCGATCGACCGGTCGTCCGGGCCTCGGATGTGACTTGGCGCCGCGCGGTGGGTATGGTCCCTCGCAGCCAGATGAAGCTCTGGCGTGGAGGCCCGGCCTCCCGAACCGCCGCACGTGACGGCTGATGGCTTCTCCTTCTTCGTCCTTGACCGAAAGGGAGCCACGCCAACGCCATGCTGACGCTGTCGGACCGGATCGCGGTGCTCGTCGTCGGCGACGCCGGGAGCAGACCTGATGGGCGGTCGTGATCGTCGCGAGCTGGCCGCGATCTTCGCCGGTGGCGCGGTCGGCGCGGTGGCCCGTGTGGAGCTCACCCTCCTGGGCGGGCCCGGCGCGCCGCAGTGGCCGTGGGGCACGTTCGCCGCCAACGTCATCGCCTGCCTGCTGCTCGGCTACTTCTCCTCGCGGCTGCTGGAGCGGCTCCCGCTGTCGGCCTACCGGCGGCCGCTGCTGGGTACGGGCCTGTGCGGCGCGCTGTCGACGTTCTCGACGGTGCAGGTCGAGGTGCTCAAGATGCTCGACGCGCACGCCTACGGCCTGGCGGTCGGCTACGGCACCGCCACGCTCGCCGCCGGGTACGGCGCGACGCATCTGTCCAGCGCGTTCGCGCGCCGCGTGAAGGTGATCGCGTGAGCGCCGGCATGTGGATCGCCGTCGCGCTGATCGGCGGCGCAGGCGCGATCGCGCGCTTCGTGGTCGACGGCACCGTCGCCGCTCGCGCCGGCCGCTCCTGGCCGTTCGGAACCCTGGCCATCAACCTCACCGGCTCCTTCGTCCTCGGTCTCCTCGTCGGCCGCGCGGTCGATGGCGACGCCTACATCTTGGCGGGCACCGCCGCCATCGGGACCTACACCACGCTGTCGACCTGGATGTACGAGACCCAGCGCCTGGTCGAGGACGGCGCCAACCGCGCCGCGGCGGCCAACATCGTCGTCAGCTTCGCGCTCGGCGTCGGCATCGCCGAGGCCGGCCGGCTGATCGGAGGGCTGCTGTGATCGACGACTGCCTCAAGCTCACCACCTACTTCGGCGAGCGCGACCGCACCGACCACGCCTTCGTCGCCGACGCCATCCTCGACGTCTACGGCCGCCGGCGCGTCGAGACCAGCACGCTGCTGCGCGGCGCCGCCGGCTTCGGCGTCAAGCACCACCTGCGCACCGACCGGCTGCTGACGCTCTCGGAGGACCTCCCGCTCGTCTCGATCGCCGTCGACCGCCGCGAGCGCATCGAGGCCGTCCTCGAGGAGGTCAAGGCGATCAGGCGCCGCGGCCTGATCACGCTCGAGCGCGCGCGGATGCTGTCCGGCGCCCTCCGCCCCGCCGACCTGGCCGCCGAGCCTTCGCTCCCGGCCAAGCTCACGATCTACGTCGGGCGCCAGCAGAAGGTGTACGGGATGCCCGCGCACCTCGCCGTCTGCGACCTGCTCCACCGGCGCGGCATCGCCGGCGCCACCGTGCTGCTCGGCGTCGACGGCACCGCGCGTGGCGAGCGGAAGCGCGCACGCTTCTTCGGCCGCAACGCCGACGTCCCGATGATGATCGTCGCCGTCGGCGACGGCCCGCGGATCGCCCGCGTCCTGCCCGAGCTCGGCGGGCTCCTGCGCCACCCGCTGCTCTCGCTGGAGCGCGTCACGGTCTGCAAGCGCGACGGCGAGCTGCTGGCGCGTCCCCCGTCGCTGCCCGGCCCGGACGCCGAGGGGTTGCGCCAATGGCAGAAGTTGATGGTCTTCGGCTCCGAGGGCACCGTGGTCGACGGCGCCGCCCAGCACCTGACGCTGATCCGGCGGCTGCGCGAGAGCGGCGCCCGCGGCGCCACGGTCCTGCGCGGCATCTGGGGCTTCCACGGCGACCACCCACCCCACGGCGACCGGCTCCTCCAGCTCCGCCGACACGTCCCCGTCGTCACGATCGTCATCGACCGCCCCGAAGCCATCGACGAGAGCTTCGCCATCATCGACGACGTGACCCGCGAGCGCGGCCTGGTCACCAGCGAGATCGTCCCGGCCCTGGAAGCGATCACCGAGGAGCGCCGCTTCGGCGGGCTGCACCTCGCCCGGCACACCTCCGACGCCGACATCCGTTGAGCCCAGAGCAAGAGCACGGGGTTGCGCGCCTACGCGCCACTCCCGCGTTCCATGACCTATTGGCCTGTTGGGACCGTTGGGACCGCTCCGAGCGTCCGACACGCCGCCCATGCGCGCCAGCGTCGATGTGGCAGGCGACCGTTGCGCCGGTTCGTCCTTTGCGGTTGCGCCCTGGTCGCCGCGATGCCGGCCCAAAGCCGGATCACCAGCAGCCTCGGCGACCTGGGCACCGCCTGCCTCGGCTGGCAGCAGGCCGGGATGACCTCCGCCCAGATCGCCACCCGCGTCGCCTACTACGGATCAGCCGCCGCGCTGGCCTGGCTGCTGACCAACGCGACCGCCGTCCACGACGGCCTGGTCCCACCCCCGGCCACCCCGACCGATCCGGTCAACCCCGGCGGCACCGCCACCGTCCAACCGACCGCCGAACCACCGAGATCGCCCGCCGCTGCCTCTGGCTGGCCGCCCAAGACCAACAAGGCCTCGAGATCTGCCGACGCGACAAGCTTCGTCTGAAGCATCCACCGCCAGCTCAGCGACCCCACGGGCCGCGCGAACGCGAGCCCCGTGACCGCGGCCCGCGCGCAATCCCGAAGTCGATGACCTCATGCCGGCGCCGTCGGATCGCTCGTTCGGCAAGTTGTCGTTCAACTGCCCATCGGGCCATGGGTGACCGCTCCATGGCCTAAACCCGCAGGAATCCGCGCGAAATCACGGGTACTGGGCTCCGGGCACGGTCCGCGCACGCGCCGCAAACCGCCTCCCAGAGTACACCTACAAGTTCCTCTGCAAATCGTGGTGTCCCCGGTTCGAGTCAGGCGCCCAGCGACCTACCCGCGGCACTCGATCGACCGACCGCGCCAGCAGCAGCATCGGCGCCGGATGACCGCCCGGTGTTTCCGCCACGGCGTCGGTGCGCCCAGCGCCTTCGACAGACGCGCTCCCGGCGACTCCACTCCGTCGTGCCGTCGTGCCGGCTCGAGTTCCTCAGCCGCCGCCAGGGCGCGCACGTGGTAGGCCGTCGAGCCCGGTGTGGCGCCGATGATGCACGCCGGCTCACGGTTTGCTCTCGAGGTCGAAAGGCAGCCCCGCCGCGCGCAGCGCGCGGTCGCGCACCTTTGCTCAGCTCCCGCACCTCACCCAGCGCCCCATCGTCGTCGGGCGATCGGCGGGCGACTCGATCCAACGCAGCGCGTTGTCCGCCAGCTCGACGCCCCGGAAGGCCAACGGTCTGCCAAGGTGGAGGACGTCGACCATGCGCGCGGCGTTGAGGACCTGGGCGCGGACGCGCGCACCGCAGACGAGTCCCAGCTCGTACCGGTCGAGGAGCCCGAGAACCGCCTCTCCCCCGGGTCCCTCAATGCATTGGTCCATCGCATCTCGGAGCGGTGTGAGGGCAAGCAGGTCCTGGTGTCGACCCACAGCTCCTACGTGCTCGACAAGCTGGGCCTCGACGGCCTGATGCTGCGTCACGAGGGCAACAACATGCGGTTGAAGGACCTACCCGCAGACACGTTGGACTACTTCAAGAAGCCTGAGACCTCGACTGGACCGGCGAGTGGCCGGACCTGCGCCACCTGATCAAGTCCTTCATGTACTTGGCGCCGCTGCCGAAGACCAAGCTGGAGTCGCCGCGCCCGGACGTCCGGAACAGCGGGCGCGTCCGGTCGGCACCGAGACCATCATGTTGGACAACTGACGCGTGCCCGTCGGCCCGCTGCTGACGCCGTGGATCGCCAACGGCGTCGTCTCGCTGAACGGTGCGCGCCTGCGCGTCGGCGGCCCGGCCGCGCGCCCGCGTCATCGACCGCCGGACCTCCCTGGACCTCCGCGTCGGCGGTCCCGACGCCAGTGCGCCTGACCGTGCACGGCAACCGCGCCATATCGTCGTCTGGCGCCACGCCGACCCCGACGGCTCCGAGCAGCACGTCGCCAACCGCCCGATGGGCGATGCGGCGCCCGCGACCGTCCTGCGCACGGCGCACGGCGCACGGCGCACGGCGCCGCCTACGAGCTCGGCGCGCGCGAGGCGCCCGCCGCGCTCGCGGTGCGGCCGTTCGCCGACCCTTGACGCGCGGCTGTCAGGAGGAGTACGGTCGCGTCGAATTGCGTTCGACATTGTCGAACTCGGGCCAACATCCTCCAAGGAGCAGCAGCGATGGAGCATTCCATCCCGCAGCGCGCGATCACCGAGGCCCTCGGGACCGCGCTGTTGGTGCTCGTAGGTCCCGGCTCGGTCGTGGCGACGCTCGTCCTCTCGGGCGACAAGACGCCGGCGATCGCGGGCGCGGACCTGCTGGGCATCTCGTTCGCCTTCGGCCTGGTCATCACGGCGCTCGTCTGTGCGATCGGCAAGGTCTCCGGCTGCCACGTCAACCCGGCGGTGACCTTCGCGCTCCCGGCGACCAAGCGCTTCCCGTGGCGCGAAGTCCCGGCCTACGTCGTCGGCCAGCTCGTCGGCGCCGTGGTCGGCGCGTCTCCGAGGCCCTCGGGACCGCGCTGCTGATGTTCGCGATCCTCGGGATCGTCGGCTCGCGCTCGCCCGGCGCCTTCGCCGGCCTGGTCGGCGCCGCCGCCGGCGTCGCCGCGGTGACCTACGACTACCTCGCGACGCCGCGACGGCGGATGATGCCCATAGAGCAGACCGTCACCCATCCAGACCCCGACGACGTCGCGGTCGCCAAGTAGGAGGTGTTCCGAATGGCCATCTCATCGCATCCGATGCGCAAGCTGCTCAACGACCCCGCGGACCTGGTCAAGGAGTCCCTGGCCGGCCTCGCGGCCGCCCACGGCGACCTGCTGCGCTACGACGCCGCCGCGCAGTTCGTCGCCCGCGTCGACGCGCCGCGGCAGGGCAAGGTCGCGCTGATCTCGGGCGGGGGCTCGGGGCACGAGCCGATGCACGGCGGGTTCGTGGGGCTCGGGATGCTCGACGCCGCGTGCCCGGGCGAGGTGTTCACCTCGCCGGTGCCCGACCAGATGCTCGCCGCGACCAAGGCGGTCGACGGCGGCGCCGGCGTCGTGCACATCGTCAAGAACTACACCGGCGACGTGATGAACTTCAAGATGGCGGCCGAGGACGCCGCCGACGAGGGCATCACGGTGGAGTCGGTGCTCATCGACGACGATGTCGCCGTGCAGGACTCGCTGTACACGGCGGGCCGGCGCGGCGTCGGCGCGACGGTGCTCGCCGAGAAGCTCGCGGGCGCGTCGGCCGAGCGCGGCGACGACGTCGCGACGGTCGCCGGGATCGCGCGGCGCGTCGACGACCAGGCGCGCTCGTTCGGCATCGCGCTGTCGTCGTGCACGCCGCCGGCCGCGGGCAAGCCGATCTTCGACCTGCCCGAGGGCGAGATGGAGATCGGCATCGGCATCCACGGCGAGCCGGGGCGCCGCCGCGCGCCGCTCGGGACGCTCAACGAGATCGCCGAGCTGCTCGTCGACGCGGTCGTCTCCGACCTCAAGCCGGACTCCGGGACCAAGGTCCTGCCGTTCGTCAACGGCATGGGTGGCACGCCGCAGATCGAGTTGTACGCGTTGTACGGGGAGGTCGACCGGCTGCTGCGCGCCCGCGGGCTGGAGCCGATCCGGCGCCTGATCGGCAGCTACATCACGTCGCTGGAGATGGCCGGCGCGTCCTTGACGCTGCTGGCGCTCGACGACGAGCTGACCGAGTTGTGGGACGCTCCCGTGCACACCCCGGCACTCCGTTGGGGAGCGTGACGCGAGGATGTCGACCGTGACCGTCGTCGAGTC
Organism: Baekduia sp.; assembly: GCF_035685985.1. Lineage (GTDB taxonomy): Bacteria > Actinomycetota > Thermoleophilia > Solirubrobacterales > Solirubrobacteraceae > Baekduia. The sequence goes on along the minus strand of NZ_DASRZV010000017.1, from coordinate 34,186 downwards.
GAAGACCATCGTCGATTGGCTGCAGGGCCTGGCCGCGGACGTCCGCGGCCAGGCCGACCACCTCACCCAGCTCGACGCGGCCATCGGCGACGGCGACCACGGGATCAACATGAACCGCGGCTGCGAGGCCGTCGTCGCGGCGCTGGACGAGCAGGGCGCCGACCTGCCACCGGGCAAGTTGTTGGTGTTGGCGGGGCGGACGCTGGTCTCGAAGGTCGGCGGCGCGAGCGGGCCGTTGTACGGCTCGCTGCTGCGCGGCGCCGGCCGCGCGCTCGGCGACGACGCGCAGCCTGAAGGCCCGGCGCTGGCCGAGGCGCTGGCGGCGGGCGTGAAGGCCGTCCAGGAGCTCGGCGCCGCGGTGCCGGGCGACAAGACCATGGTCGACGCGCTCGTGCCGGCGGTCGGGGCGTTGCGGTCGGCGCTGGAGCGCGGCGACGCCCTGGGTGCCGCGACGGCCGCGGCGGCCGACGCCGCCGCGGAGGCCGCGCGGGCGACCGTGCCGCTGCAGGCCCGCAAGGGCCGCGCGTCGTACCTCGGCGAGCGCTCGGTCGGCCACGAGGATCCGGGCGCGGCGTCGACCGCGCTGGTCTTCGCGGCGCTCGCGCGCGCGGTCGGCTGATGCGCGGCCTGCCGGCGTCTCCGGGCGTGGCGATCGGGGCCGCCCGCGTGATGGCGGGCACGGCCGCGACGGCGCGGCGTCCCGACCACGTTGGGGTGGAAGGGGAGCTGGCGCGGGCGCGCGGCGCGCTGGCCGCCGCCGGCGCGGAGCTGGCGGCGACCGCCGAGCGCCTGCGTGCCGGCGGGCACGGCGCGGAGGCCGACATCGTCGACGCCGGCACGCTCATGGCCGTCGACCCCGCGCTGGAGCAGGCGGTCGAACGCCATGTGCGCGACGGCGACCTCACCGCGGCCGCCGCGATCGCCGCGGCGGCGGAGGACCATGCCCACTTGATCGCCTCGCTGCCGGACCCACACCTGGCCGCGCGGGCCGACGACGTGCGGTCCTTCGGCCGCCGCGCCGCGCGGCTGGCGGAACGGGGAGAGGGCGGCGTGACCGCGGGCGGCGCTGCCGCGCCGGCGCCGGCGCCCACGGCCGCGGCTGCCGCGACCCCGATCGTGCCCATGGTGATCGTCGCCGACGACCTCGGCCCCGCCGACGTCGCGGAGCTCGAGCACGCCGCCGCGGTGGCGCTCGCCGGCGGCGGACCGACGGCCCACGCGGCGATCGTCGCCCGGTCGCTCGGCGTGCCGATGGTCGTGGGCCTCGGCGCCGAGGCGCTCGCCATCGCGGAAGGCGCGCGAGTCATCGTCGATGGCACCACCGGCGAGCTCGTCGTCGACCCCGACGCCGACACCGCCGCGCAGGCGCAGCAGCGCATGGAGGCCGCGGCCGCCCGGCGCGCCGCCGACGACGCCCGGGCCCTGCTTCCCGCCGTCACCCGGGACGGCGTCCGCGTCCGCGTCCTCACCAACGCCGCCGGGCCCGCCGAGGTGCAGGTCGGCCTCGCCGCCGGCGCCGAGGGCGTGGGGCTCCTGCGCACCGAGCTCGCGTTCCTCGAAGCCGACGCGTGGCCGACCGTCGCGCAGCACCGGGCGCTCCTCGACGCCGTCGCGCAGGCGCTCCCGCACGGCGCCCGCCCCGACCACGTCCTCACGATCCGGCTGCTCGACTTCGGCGGCGACAAGACCCCGCCGTTCCTGCGCGGCCGCCCCGAGCGCGGCATCGCGATGCTCCTCGCACACCCGCAGGCGCTCGCCGACCAACTGAAGGCCATTGCCTCGTTCGCGCAGGACACGCCCGAGCTGCCGCTTCGCGTGCTGATCCCGCTGGTCGAGCACCCCGACCAGGTCGACGCCGTCGCGGCGGCCCTGCCGCATCCGCAGGCCGTCGCGCTCGGCGCGATGGTCGAGACGCCCGGCGCCGCCGCGGCCGCGACGGAGCTGGCGCGGCGCTGCGCGTTCCTGTCGATCGGCACCAACGACCTCGCCAGCTCCACGCTCGCGCACGAGCGCTTCGCCGCGGCCGGCACGACCGCGCCCGCGCACCATCCTCGAGTCCTGGCGAACGTCGACCGCTCCGCACGCGCCGCGCACCACGCCCAGATCCCGATCGAGGTCTGCGGCGAGGCCGCGTCGGACCCGACCGCGATGCCGCTGCTCGTCGGCCTCGGCGTCGACGAGCTCAGCGTCGGCGCCGCGCGCGCCGGCACGGTCCGCGGCTGGGTCCGCGCGCTCGATGCCCAGACGGCGCGGCGACTCGCGTCGCGAGCGCTCGCGGCCCGCGACGCGGGGGAGGTCGCCGCGCTGGTGGAGGAGGAGCTAGCCGGGCGTCTCGACGAGGCCGGCGATCAGCTCGCCGAGCGTGTCAACCGCCCGGGCCGCGTCGGGGCCGTCGGCCCGTAGCGTCACCGAGGTCCCCGCCTTGGCCCCGAGCGCCAGGACCGACAGCAGGCTCTTGGCGTCCGCCTCCCGATCGTCGGCGGCGATCGTCACGGACGCCTCGAACGCCATCGCGGCGCGCACGAACGCGGCGGCCGGCCGCGCGTGCAGGTCGACATCCGACGGCAGCGTGGCGGTGGTCTGCGCCTCAGAGCTTGCGGGCATCGCGGGTCTCCTCGGCCGCCTGCACGACGGCCTCCAGGTCGGCGCCGGCGCTGGCGGTGACCGCCGCGGTGACGGCGCCCTCGACGACCGGGGCGTCGGCCAGCTTGACGTGGCCGTCGGGCTGCTCGGCGAGCAGCGAGCGAACGGTGAGGATCGAGGACCCGAGGTCGCCGAGGACGACGACGCCGTCGCCGTCGCGGCCGGCGCGTTCGATCGCCGCGGCCACCCCGGCCTCGTCGGTGCCGAGCCGGCCGTCGGCGGTGCCGCCCGCGGCCTCGATCGCGACGTCGGGGCCGGCCATCTGGGCCGCGAGCGCCGACAGGCCGGAGGCAAGCTCCGCGCTGTGCGATACAACCACGATCCCGACCATGGCGGCCAGTCTACAGTTCCGAAAGCGATTCGACAATGTCGAATGACGTGACCGAATCCGAGCGCGAGACCGCGCCCGCCCGGGCGGGCGCGCGGCGCGGCACGATCCAATCCGTCGACCGCGCCGCGCGCATCCTCAAGCTGCTGGCGTCCGGCCCGCGGCGCCTCGGCGTCAGCGAGATCGCCGACCGGCTCGAGCTCGCGCGCCCCACGGTCCACGGCCTGCTCCAGACGCTCCAGGCGCACGGCTTCGTCGAGCAGGACCGCGACTCCGACAAGTACCAACTCGGCGCCGGCCTGCTGCACCTGGGCAACTCGTTCCTGGACCTCAACGAGCTGCGCGGGCGCTCGATCGTCCACGCCGAGCGGCTGGCGCAGCGCGCTCGCGCCGCCGTCCGCGTCGGCGTCCTGCACGGCCCGGTCGTGGTCGTCGTCCACCACGTCTTCCGGCCCGACGACGCGTTTCAAGTCCTAGAAGTCGGTGCGCAGCTGCCCGCGCACGCCACCGCGCTGGGCAAGGCGATCCTCGCCTTCGGCCCGCCGCAGGCGGTCGACGACCTCACCGCCGAGCCTCTGTCCAAGTTGACGCACAAGACGCTGGCGGCCGCCGCGCTGCGCCGCGAGCTGGGCGAGGCGCGAGAGCGCGGGATCGCTCGCGAGCGCGACGAGGCGGTGCTCGGCGAGGCCAGCGTCGCCGCGCCGATCTTCGACCACGCCGGCCTGGCGGTCGGCGCGATCGCGCTCGTGGGCGAGACCACCACCCTGCTGCCGCGCACGACGCCGAGCAAGGCCCTCACCGCCGCGGTCGTCGACGCGGCGCGCGGCATCTCCCGCGAGCTCGGCGCGCCGCGCTGGCCGCCGGCCGGCTAGGCCGCGTCGCCGGCCCGCAGCCCGGCGAGCACCGCGAGCACCCACAGGTCCCCCGCCCTCGGCCGCGTGCAGGCCGAGCTTGCCGAAGATGCTGAGTAGCGAGGGCGGGATTCGAACTGCCCGCACGACTCGAGTCCTGGGCCCGGACAGCACGATGCGATTCGATGCCCTTCAGCACCGAGCCTCCCCAAGCGGGGAGACGCGGCCCGCGGCCCGCTTTGGCTCTGGCGGAAGCCGTGGGCGCGACACCAGGCGCAGGGCGTCGCCCGCCTTGAGCGGGAAGTGCCTCGCCTTGCCCGCGGCGACGTCCCGACCAGGCTCGGGACGTCGGATGGGTCGATGGAGGTCGTCGTAGCGGGCGAGCTCCGAAGCCGCCGCCACGGCTGACCTGGCGGCCGCCCTCGACCCGAGGCTCTCCTACCGGTGGTTTCACCGATGCGGATGCGGCGGACGCGTCGCAGGATGGGGTGATGCGATGGATCACCGCGCTGGTCGCCAGCGCCTGCATGCTCGGGCTGGCGCCCGCGGTGGCGCCGGCGAGCATCCAGGCCTACAACGAGCCCGCCTACACGAAGACGGCGGCCAACAACGCGTTCTTCTGGCACTGGGTGGCGGTCAACGGCACCGACGAGAGCGCCAACACGAACTACACGTACTACCTCTGCTTCTTCACCTACCGCGACAACGTCACGGTCGAGTCCAGCAACGGCACGACCGGCGGGCCGGGGTCGTCGAACTGCACCGGGAGCGTGCGGTCCGGGCCGAGCCCGTCCAGCGGGGACTTCGGCGGGACGCCGTTCACCACCAACACGGTGCTCGACGACGGCCACACCTACCAGATGTGCGCCAGCGCCTTCTACCGCTGGCCCTACCTGCCGTGGAAGCTCGACGCGGCCAACATCGGCAACTGCGCGGCGACGACGATCGACCGCACCAAGCCGGCGATCGGCGTGTGGGTGGACGGCACCGCCGACTACACCAACAACCCCGTCCTGCAGATCCAGATCGACTACCAGGACGCGACGAGCCCGCCGTGGCAGGGGACCGGCGGCGTCGCCTCCAACTGGGTCTGCGTCAACCGCGGTGGTACCTGCACGCCGGGCGGCAGCCCCGCGGAGCCGTGCAGCCACGCGGCCAACCCGTCGAGCCGCACGACGTCCTTCACGTGCACCTCAGACGTGACGGCGCAGCCCGACGGGGACTGGAACGTCTGCGCGATGTCCGCCGACTCCGCGGTGCCCGACAACCCGTCGGGAACCAACCAGTTCGCCCAGGCGACGTCCAACAACGCCAACATCTCGACGCCCCTCTGCGGCCATGTCGTCCTCGACCGCGTCGCGCCGGTCGTGACCGCGAGCGCCTCCAAGACGACGGTGGGCGTCGGCGAGCTGGTGACGTTCAACGCGGGCGCGACCGACGCGACCTCCGGCGTCGGCAACGCCTATGACTGGGACTTCGGCGACAACACCGCCCACGGGAGCGGGACCGCGCCGACCCACACCTACACGCAGGCGGGAACCTACGTCGCCAAGGCGTCCACCAGCGACGGCGCGGGCAACGCCGGCCAGGGAACCGTGACGATCACGGTCACAGCGCCGCCACCGGGCGGCACGACACCAGGCGGGACGACCACCACGCCCGGAGGCGGCACGCCCGGAGGCAGCACCCCCGGAGGCGGCACGCCCGAGGGCAGCACCCCCGGGGGCAGCACCCCCGGCGCCACCACGACCACCACCCCACCGCCGACCACGGCGTCCGGGGGCGCCACCGTGACGGCCGCACCGTCGGCGGCGACCGTCAGCCAGCAGGCGGGCGGCGGCGGTACACAGCGCACCCGCGCCGGCGGGCTCAGCGTCGTCGCCCCCAAGCGGCTGACGCTGACCAAGACCCGCACCAAGCTGCCGATGGTGCTCACCGTCGACACGGCGGGCACGGTCGAGGTCTCGCTCCTGCGCGGAGCGAAGATCGCCGCCAAGGGCAGCGTCAAGATCGCCCGGGCCGGAACGCTCGGCTTCTCGCTGAAGCTGCCCAAGCGACCCAAGGCCGGGGCCTACACGCTGAAGCTCGTCTTCCGCCCCAAGAGCGGACGGGCGGCGACCAAGACGCTGGGCGTGACGTTCGTCAAGCCGAAGGCGACGCGCAGCGCCGCCCTGCCCTTGCGCGGGATCCCGCTGGCACGCGTTCGGTGATCTCACCGATGCGAAGCCGCCCGCCCGCCGTGGTGGTGGTGTGCGTCGCCTCATCGAGGTGCTTCTCCTCATCTGCTGCCCCTGCTCTCGGCGATGCCCAGCGCAAGAGTCGTGAGGACGAAGGCGCTTGTCCCCAGTCCCGGGACTAGGGACAAGCTGCTATCCCGCGGCCATGTTCAAGGGCGAGGACATCGTCCTGTTGCTGAAGCTCAGCGCAAGCGGGCCGGACTGGACGGTCCGGACGCTGGCCGAGGAAACGGGCATCCCGCGCAGCGTGGTCCACCGGGCGCTGAAACGCCTGTCCGCCGCCGGCCTCCTGGACGAGCGACGGCATCGGATCAACGGCAGCCAGGCCGAGGAGTTCCTGATCCACGCCGTTAAGTACATCTTCCCCGCCGTCTTGGCGGGCGAGAGCCGCGGGGTCCCGACGGCGTGGGCCGCCGAGCCGCTGGTCGATCACATCGCCTCGTCGCCCAGCGAGCTCGCTCCCGTCTGGCCCGACCCCAAGGGCCGGTCGCGCGGGCTGGCCCTGCGCCCGCTGCAGGACGCCGTGCCCGAGGCCGCACGACGCGACCCCGCCCTCGGCGAGAGCTTGGCCCGCGTCGATGCCCTCCGCCTCGGCGACGCCCGCATCCGGGGCGTCGCCGCCGAGCTGCTCGCCAAACGCCTCGCGGAGCCCGCGCTCTCGTGAGTATCCACCTGCTCGAGGCACGGCGGCGAGGCAAGCGGATCTCGTTCTGGCTCGCACAAGACGTCAGCGGTCGTCAAGGCAATGCCATGGACTTCGCCCAGGAGATCCAGACCTTCCCCACCACCGGCCAGTTCTCAGACGCCGACGACCTCGTACGTCGGCCGCTTCAGCGCCTGGCCGAGATCGCCGCTGACGACGAGAAGCCGTCGGCGGACTTCTGATCTCGGAGCAGCTGCTGGCTTCGGGCAAGGCCTCCTACATCTCCCGGTTCGCGCTCGGCCCGGCCCACCTCGGTCGCCGACGCGTCGAGCTGACGTACGGCGACCCGCGGCGGTACACGAACGTCGAGCCAGGCGAGCGCCACATCGAGGGAATGCGCACCGCGACCAGCTGAGCGGGCGCTGCGCACCCATCGACGGAGTGCCGCACACAGCTAGCTCGGCGACTCCCGCCGCGTCGGGCGCCAAATGTTTTGCTACATGTCATCCGCACTGCGGATGTATATCATCCGTAGCACGAATGCAGGACATCGATACATATCGGCTCGACGCGGCCCTATCCGCGCTCGGCGAGCAGCTTGCCCTCGCCGGGAACTCGGCTCACCTCGTGGTGATCGGCGGCAGCGGCCTGCTGGCCATCGACGCCATCTCGCGCAGCACGCAGGACGTGGACGTCGTCGCTTTGGAACGGCACGGAAAGCTGGTGTCCCCCCAGCCGCTGCCGGCGCCGATTGCCGACGCGGCTGCGCTGGTCGCCCGCGATCTCGGCCTGGAGCCCAACTGGCTAAATCCCGGGCCGACCAGCCTGCTCGACCTCGGGCTGCCCGACGGCTTTGCCGACCGGCTCAGCAGCCGCGACTACGGCTCGGCGCTGCGCGTGTCGTTCGCTTCGCGCATCGATCAGATCTATCTCAAGCTCTATGCCGCCGCCGACCGGCGCGAGCCGCGGGACTTCGCCGACCTCCGCCGGCTCGCGCCGACCGACCAGGAGCTTCGTGCCGGCGCGCGCTGGGCGCGAACCCACAGGAGGCCCGGGCCATTCGACGACGCGGTCGCCCGAGCCCTTGCCGATCTCGGAGTCCAAGATGACGGTCGCGACGCTTAGAGCCCAGACCACCGACGCCCTGCTGGAGCTGGCGTGGGAGCAGTGGTCGCAGATAGGCCTCTCTGGCGCCCCGCCCAAGCGCCGCGAAGAGCGGGCCGCCGATCCCGAGGCCCTGCTGCTGTTCACCCTGCACGTCGCGCGCCACGATCCGCGGCTCTTTGACGAGGTTCTCGACTGGCTGGCGCTCAACACCCCGCTGATCAGCACCCACCGGCTGCGCAACCTCTGCACCGATGCCGCCGACCGCGCGCTCGCCGAAGCCGCGCTGGCCTGGGCCGCCACCGCACGCCGCCGCCAACCACCCGCACAAGGCGATCCCCTCCTTCCGGACGGCGACGCGCTCGAGCCGCTCTTCCCCGCGCTCCCTGCGCCGAGCGGCTCGCTCGACCCGGCGTTCTCGCGCCACGGCTTCGCGCGACCGCCCCTGAGCGCCTCCGGCAAGTCCCAGCTGCCTCGCCTGCACGACCCCATCAACTTCGCCTTCCGGCTGCGCCGCCTGCTGGGCCTCGGCGTCCGCGCCGAAGCGATCCGCACCCTGCTGACGATCCGCGCCCCACGCCTCTCCAGCGGCGTCATCCACGCCAACGCCGCCTTCGCCCAACGCAACGTCCGCGAAGGCCTCACCCAACTGCACGAAGCCGGGGTCATCGACGTCGTCCGCGTCGCCGACGACCGCCACTACTCCATCAACCACGCCGACTGGGCCACGTTGCTACGTCTGCCCTCGGCCCCGAGCCTGCCCTTGCACTTCGACTGGATCCCCGCCTACCGCGCCCTGACCCGGATCCACCGCTGGCTCCAACAACCCCAACTCGAAGCGCTCTCCCCCTACCTGCTCGCCAGCCAAGCCCACACCCTCACCGACGACATCGCCGACGACCTCAGCTACATCGGCATCCCCGCCAGCCTCCACACCGCCCACGGCACCGACTCCTGGGACCGGTTCGTCTCCATCACCCACGCAGCGATCGCCAACGTGCGCGGCAACCCTTAGCCCACGTCGAAGCCGGTCCGCCATGGGCCAGCAGGTGCGAAGTTCTCGCCGAGGCCCGCCCACGCGGGACTTGTGAGGTCATCAACTGTGGAGCACTACGGGGTGTTGGCGTAGTCGCAGACCGCGCTGCGGCGGTCCTGTGCGGTGTCGGCTTGCGCGGGAACCTTGACGATCCGGCCATTGCCGCAGTCGACCGCGAACTCGCCCTGGGGCTCGAAGGCCCGCAGGCGCAGCGTCTGGGTCGCGTCGCCGGAACCGACGGTGAGGACGCCGGAGGCTCGGACGGTGGCGGTGGCCACGCCGTGGTCGATGTGGACGACCTCGGTCGAGCCGTCGTCGTAGCGCAGTACGGGGGTCGGCGCGTCGTTCGGAAGGACGATGGCAACGCGGGACGGGCCCGCATCGGGGGAAGGCGAGATCGATTGTCCGACGAGTCCGTGCTCGCGGACTCGCGCGATCGGCGCGCAGGTGCTGCCGTAACCGGCCGCGTCGGCGAGGACGAGACACACTGAGTCGCCGTCGTCGGAGGGCAGGACGAATCCGCTAGCCGCTGAGCTCTTGAAGGAACGCGCCTGGGCGAGGTTCACACTGCGCACCAAGGCGTCGGGGAGTCGGCCGCGCATGGACTCGGCGCCGTGAGCCGGATAGCGGAGTGCGGGAAGCGTCTGCGCGTCGGCCACATGATCGCTGCCACCGAGCCGGGCACTGCCGCCGGCGACGACGACAAGGACCACCGCCGCGGTCGCGACGAGGATCCGTCCGGGTCGGCGCCGACGCGACCCGTCCCGCGTCCGGAGGCCCTGCGCGCTCTGATCTCTGGCGACGTCGACCAGGACGGCTTCCAGCTTGCTGATGAAGTGCTCCATGATCTTGCTCCCCTAGTCCGTCAGCCTGCGTCGAAGCGCCCGCAACCCACGGCTGAGGTGCTGGCGCACAGCTGGTTCGGTCGTATCCATCGAGTCGGCGATCGCGACATACGGCTCTTCACGGACGACGCGCGCCAAAACGACATCGCGCTGCGGCTCTGACAGGGCCGCGATCGCCGCGGTCACTCGTACCTCGGCCAGCGGCTCGGCATCGCTCTGGTGCAAGAGCGCCTCGTAGCCGTCCATGTCCGCAGCGGTCAGCGTCGGCAACTCGGCCCCGAGGCGTTCGACCAGCCGGCGCGAGCGGCGGGTCTGCCGCCAGTGGTCGCTCAGCTTGTTGGCCATGATCCCGCGCAGCCACTGACGACCGGACCCGCGTCCGCTGTTGAACGACTCACGATGCTGTAAGGCGCTGAGGAAGGTCTCGGCGACGACATCGGCCGCAACGGACGCCTCGACGCCGCTGCGCGCGAGCGTCGCGAACAGCTCACGGACATGCCGCTGGTAGAACGCCGCAAACCGCGCGCCATCGGGATCGCTGCCATAGAGCAGCGCCTCGTCGGACAGCCCTTCGTACTGGCTCATCACAAACTATTCGCAAGCAACCGGTTCGATTGTGACACTCACCGGCCAGACACTGCCAACAGCGACGCACGAGCAGGGGCCTGCGGACAGGGTACGCGGCCCCGTCCGCAGGTCCCGCACGCTCAACCGATCACCGGTCTGACATCAGGGAAGGGCCAGAACCGCGGGCGTGATGTCCCAATTCAGTGCTTCCTCGCCGCCCTGGAGCGCGACCTGGACGAAGCCGGCCTTCACCGGGACGCGGACCTTCGTGCCACTCGCCCCGCTGATGGTGGCGGACGTTGCTCCCACCGGCGCCAATGCGAACAGCCGTTTGTTGGACGTCAGCTCTGCTCCGGTCTTGTCGGCACCGTCGACCAGCACGCCCATCACGCCGCGCTGCGCGGCTACAGCCTTGGGCACGCAGGTGATCCCCTCGCCGACGGTCCCGTCCGGAACGCTCAAGCACGTCTTCGAGCCCGAGGCGTAGCTTCGAAGGGGCGCCCCGGTGACGGCATCCGTGGCCGACGCACTGCCGGCGGCCCGGGAGACCGGGCCACCGCGGGGGCAGGAACCGGCCCAGGACCCGTTGGTAAAGCCATAGATCGTTTGCCCGAAGCCCTCATGGTTGTGGGCCAACGGCGTCAGGCTGCCCCCGCCGTAGGTGTGGCATGAGAAGTCAGACGCGCAGAAGTACTGGCCGTAGAAGGCCCCACCGGATCCTTGCGCACCAGCGCAGGTGGTCCAACTGCTCGTCTGCGCGACCACCGCGTTGACAGACAACGCCGCGTACGGCCCGTAGCACGTCCCGTAGGACCCGGCCGCATACGGATCGCAGTACTGCACCGCGCCTGCTGTTTGGGCCCCGAACAGCAGCGCCAGCCCAAGCGACAGCACCGCGCCCAGCGATGCCAAGCGGAGTCTGGCGTTCCTATACCTGTTCATCTCCGTCTCCCGTCTCTATAGCTTTCAGCGTCCCGGATCGAACTACGACGCTAAACGTGCAGTTCACACCCGCGAGCACAAGCGGCGATCGGGGAACCACCAGATCATTTTGCTATCCATAGCCGAGATCGGTGTCGCCAGATATGGAGATTTCCATCGCTAAGCTCCACTCATGGGGAGCAGCCCGTCACAAGGTCGCTTGCCCCTTTCGCAGTTGCAGCAGCTCAAACAGAGCCATCTTTGCCGCGAGTTCCGTTCGACGCTCGATGAACGCCCGGCGGGGGTCGCGCGTACCGGCGAGCGTAGGACGAGGAACGCCGCACGTGGGCCGCGCGGTAGGACATGTTCATCTCTACGCGGATCACAGGCCACGCGGGTTGCGGCCGTATAGGCGCCGGATGACCGCCCAGCGCTTGCAGGAGGCTCCGCTCCTCCTGGCTCACGCCGAGCACCGCGCGCTGCACGCGCATGTTGGTCGCCAACGTCTGAAGCGGATCGATCGGGCCGGGACATGACCGCTCAGCCCCGCCAGCGGCGGACACGGGCGGTGGACGCCGCAGCGATCTGCAGCACCTGCAAGCGCAGCCGGTCCAGAAGCGCTTCGAGCTCCGCGCGAGCGTCGTCGTCGAGCCGGCTCGGGATGGGGTAGCGGCCTTCGGGATCGGACACCATCGTGGCGCCGCAGAGGCTGAGCAGCCGCTGGACCGAGTGGGTCGGCGTCGGGTCGTCGGCGATCAACATGTACAAGTGCTCGGGCAGGCCGCGCACGCCGGGCCGCTCCCCGGCCGACTCGATCACCTCCGCGACCAGCAGCGCCTGCACGTGGTAGGCCGTGGAGCCCAGGGTGGCGCCAGTGATGCGCGCCAGCTCGGCCGGGCTCATCGGCTCGCCGTACCGGCGCATCGCGTCGAGGATCAGGTCGCGCGCGGGATGGGGCCGCAGCACACGCGGGCTCATCGTTCGACCCCAACATCCAGGGGAAGCTCGGACGCACGCAACGCGCGGTCGCGCACCTTGATCAGCTCGCGCACCTCGCCCAGCGCGACGAAGTGCTCGCCCAGCGCCTCGAGTGTGGTCGCGCGCTCGTCGGGCGGCTCACGCCAGCGCAGCGCGTTGTCGGCCAGCTCGACGACCCGGAACGCCGACGGCGTCCCGAGGTGGAAGACGTCGACCATTCGCGCGGCGTGCAGCACGCGGGCGCGGACGTCCTCGTCCCAGTCGCCGCCGAAGTCGCAGGCCAACTCCAACCCGTGATCGGCCGCCCGGCGCAGCAGCCGCAGCACCTCGTCCGGCATCTCGAACTCGCCGCAGCAAGTACGGTCCTTCTCGTCCATGGAGTCCAAGCTCCTTGGGCCATGCCCCCGGGCCGCGCCAACGGTCGCGGGGGCGATTTTCAGGTCACGCCACGCGCCACCGGACCCGGTCGCCACGCAGCCTGACCGACGCTAGCTCGCCGGCGTCGAAGTCCCAAGCGGCTGACGGCACCCCGCGGGGCAACGGCGTGTTGCCCCACCGGCCAATTCTGTCCGACCACGGACACGCTCCCGAACGACGAAAGGCCTGCATTTGCAGGCCTTTCGGGAGTAGCGGGGGCGGGATTCGAACCCGCGACCTTCGGGTTATGAGCCCGACGAGCTACCAGACTGCTCCACCCCGCGGCGGACGAAGAAGTATAGCCGAATCGGCTACGGGTCGGGCCCGAAGGGTTGTCGGGTGGGTTACCGGGGGCGGTCGCCGCGGCGGAGGCAGGTGGTGGCGAGGAAGCGGCCGGTCTCGGCGGTCTCGACGAGGGGGAAGGCGAGGTCGGAGGTCACGGCCCAGAGCGCGGTGGATCGGTCGCTCACGGCCCAGGCGGGCGGCCAGCGGGTGATCACGGCGTCCTCGAGGGTGGCGATCAGCGCGCGCACGACCTCGTCCAGGCCCGGGGTCCGGATCGGCATGCGCTCGCGGTAGCGCGCGACGCAGTGGTCGCTCGGAACGATCTCGGGCGCCTGTGGGTCGCCGGTGCGCGCGGTGCCGGTGAGCATCTCGCGCGCGGACGCTACCGGGCCGCTAGCGGCGTCGCGCGATCGACTCGAAGGGCGGCCGGCCGCGGTCGCGGAACTCGCCGGGGCGTGGCTCCACGCCGCCGCGGGAGCGGCTCGACAGCAGGTGGAAGGCGAAGAAGATCGCCGCGAAGAGGACGATCACGCCGACGACGACCAGTGCGATGAGCAGCGCGCTCAGGCCGGCTCCCGGGTCCTGGCCGCCCCGCCCGGCGTCCGCCGCGAGGATGAGGGCCGTGGTGGTCATGCTTTCGAGCTACCCCGGCGCCTGGCACCATCACCCCCGACATGTCACGGGTGTTCGTCGCACGAGCCATCGCCGGCAACGCGCTCCAGCGCCTGACCGCCGCCGGCCACGAGGTCGAGGTCTGGCCGGGGAACCTGCCGCCCCACCCCATCGAGCTGCGCGACGCGGTCGCCGACGCGGACGGGCTGCTCTCGATGCTGACCGAGCGCCTCGACGCCGCGCTGCTCGACGCCGCACCGCAACTCAAGGTCATTGCCAACTACGCGGTCGGCTTCGACAACGTCGACCTCGCCGCGACGGCCGCCCGCGGCATCGCCGTCGGCGTCACGCCCGACGTCCTCACCGACGCCACCGCCGACCTCACCTTCGCCCTCCTGCTCGCCGCCGCGCGGCGGCTGCCCGAGGCCCAGCAGGCGGTCATCCAAGGCCGCTGGCGCACCTTCGAGCCGCGCGGCTGGCTCGGCGCGTCCGTCCACGGCGCGTCGATCGCCATCGTCGGCGCGCGCGGGCGCATCGGCGGCGCCGTTGCCCGGCGGGCGCGCGGCTTCGACATGGAGGTCATCCCGGTCAACCGCGGCGACGACCTCCACGCCGCCCTCGCGCGCGCGGACTTCGTCTCGCTCCACACGCCGCTCACCCCGCGGACGCGTCACCTCATCGACGACGACGCGCTCGCGGCGACGAAGCCCGGCGCGATCCTCGTCAACACCGGCCGCGGCGGCCTCGTCGACCAGGACGCGCTCGCGCGCGCCCTACGAGAAGGCCGCCTCCGCGCCGCCGCGCTGGACGTCACCGACCCCGAGCCGCTCCCGCCCGACGACCCGCTCCTCGCCGCGCCGAACCTCATCGTCCTGCCCCACATCGGCTCCGCCACCCACCAGGCGCGCGAGGCCATGGCCGAGATGGCGGTCGACAACCTCCTCGCGGGCCTCGCCGACGAGCCGCTCCCCTACCCCGCGCCCCAGCGATGAGCACCCGCCGCGTCGCCGTCGTCGACATCGGGACCAACTCCACGCGGTTGCTCATCGCCGATGTCGACCCCGCCACCAAGCGGGTCACCGAGCGCGACCGCCGGACCACCGTCACGCGCCTCGGCCAGGGCGTCGACCACACCGGCGTGCTCGCCGACGAGGCGATGGAGCGCGTCCGCCGAGCGCTCACCGACTACAAGAAGGCGATCGACGACAACAACGTGGACGTGACCACCGGCGTCCTCACCTCCGCCGTCCGCGACGCGCGCAACGGCGCCGAGTTCACCGCCGCGATCAACGACACCTACAACATCAACGCGCGCACGATCACCGGCGACGAGGAGGCGCGCCTCACCTACCTCGGCGCCACCGACGGACGCGCCGGCGCCGAAGACGCCAAGCGGGTCGTCGTCGACGTCGGCGGCGGCTCCACCGAACTGGTCGTCGGCCACGGCGCGCGGGTCGACTTCCACGTCTCCACCCAGGCGGGCGTCGTCCGCCAGACCGAGCGCTTCCTGCGCACCGACCCGCCGCGCCCCGAAGAGCTTCAACAACTCCAGGCCGAGGCCAACGAGATCTTCACCGCCGCCGTCCCGCACGCCACGCGCCAAGCGGTACAACAAGGCATCGCCGTCGCCGGCACCGCCACGTCCTGCGCCGCGATCCTCCAGGACCTCGACCCCTACGACCCCACCAAGGTCCACGGCTTCCGGCTGCTGCGCGCCCAGTGCGAGATGCTGCTCCCGCGCCTGGCCGCGATGACCACCGAGCAGCGCCGCCACGTCACCGGCCTGCACCCCGACCGCGCGCCCGCGATCGTCGCCGGCGTCATCCTGCTGATCGAGGCGATGCGCTGCTTCGACCTGACCGAGGTCGAGGTCTCCGAGCACGACATCCTGCGCGGGGCGGCGCTGGACCGGGCCGCCGCCTCCGCGGAGTGAGCGGACGCCCCACGCCATCCGCTCCGAGCACGCACCTCCCCAGGCACGCGTCGCACCTTTCGCGACGGGACGGGCGAGGGCTGAGGAACACGCCCGCCCCGGCCGCTTCAGCGACGGGGTCGAGCGAGGCCGAAGCCCCACCTCCCGTGGATCGCCGCGAACCGGTTGTACCTCGCATCCCCACTTCTCGGAACGTGCCTGGACGGGTGTCTGATTGTCCACCTTCCACGGCGGCGGGATAGTCCGGGCTGTCGGGTCAACGGGTGTACGTGCCGAACAGGCTCGCTCTTCCGCCGTCCCGACGCATAGGTCCGAGCGAAGCCGCATCGAATCGGCGCCTCCCGCCGTTCGGGCCAGACAATCAGGCCCCCGCATGGCACGTACCCCTGCCCGTCCTGTCGGGGCCGAGTTTGGAAGCCGCCCTCTCGGGCGGCTTCCGACTTTCGGCGTCTCGCAGCGCACCGGAAAGACTGCACGTTCTTCGGACCGGAGAACGGTGCGTCGACCCGCCGCGGCCACGCCCCGCCGCAGCGAGCGGCGGGCGGCGGGCCGGCGGGCTCGACTCCCTCAGGCCAGGTTCGACTTGCGCGGGTAGACGACGTCGGGGTCGGTCAGCACGTTCACCAGCGCCGGCTTGCCCGACGACAGCGCCCGCGCGAAGGCCGGCTTGAACGCGTCCGGCGTGCGCACCAGCTCGCCGTGGCCGCCGAGCGCCTCGACCATCCGGTCGTAGCGCGTCTCCGGCGTCAGCTCCGCCGCGACTGAGTACCCGTACAAGAACTCCATCGGGTGCTTCTCCAGCGCCCAGATGCCGTTGTTGCCCATCACCGCGACCACGTTGACGCCGTGGCGCGCGAGCGTGTCGAACTCCATGCCGCTGAAGCCGAACGCGCCGTCGCCGACCAGCAGCACGACCTGGCGGTCCGGGTGCGCGAGCTTGGCCGCCAGCGCGTAGCCGGGGCCGGTGCCCAGGCAGCCGAACGGGCCCGGGTCCAGCCAGCAGCCCGGCTCGTAGGTCTCGATCATGCGGCCGGCGTAGGACACGAAGTCGCCGCCGTCGCCGATGACGATGGCATTGCGATCGAGCACCTCGCCCAGCTCGCGGTAGAGCCGCATCGGGTGCAGCGGCGCGCGGCCGTCGTCCAGCTCGGCGCGCTCGGCCGCCCGCTTCTCCTCCTCCTTGCCGCGCAGGTGCGCGACCCAGTCCCGCGTGCGATCGGGCGTGGCCGAGCCGCCGACCAGCGCGCGCAGCGTGGCGTCGATCCCGCCGTACAGCGACACCTCGACCGGCCGCGGGTGCGCGCGGACCGGCTCGGCGCGGTCGATCACGACCAACTTGGTGTCCTCGCCGAACGAGCCGCCGAAGCCGAGGCGGAAGTCCATCGGCACGCCGATCACCAGCGCCAGGTCGGCGCCCTTCAGGCCGTCGCCGCGCGCACGCGAGAAGAACAGCTCGTGGTCGGCCGGCAGGCAGCCGCGGGCCTGGCCGTTCAAGTACACCGGGATGCCACGCGCCTCGGCCAGCGCGCGCAGCGCGTGCTCGCCACGCCCCCAGTACAGGTTGGTCCCGGCCATGATCACCGGGCGCTCCGCCTGGTCGAGCAAGGCGATGACCTTGTCGACGTCGCCGCCCGCGATCGGCTCGGCGAGCACGTCGTGCAACGCCCCTTCGATCCCGATGTCCTCCCCCTCCGAGAACACGTGATCCATCGGGAAGTCCAGGAACGTGGGACCGGAGTGCGGCGCCATCGCGGTCGCCAGCGCGTCGTCGACCAGGCCCGGGATCGCGTCCGGCGAGTCCGCCGTGGCGGCGCTCTTGGTCAGCGGCGCCACGAACGGCACGTGGTCGATCTCCTGCAGCGAGCCCATCCCCCAGCGCAGCGCGGGGGCGCGTCCGCCGAGCACGAGGATCGGCGACGCCGACTGCTGAGCGCTGGCGATCGCGCTCATCCCGTTCGTCACGCCCGGGCCGGCGGTCAGCGCCGCGACGCCCGGGGTGCGTGTGACCTTCGCCCAGCCCTCGGCGGCGAACGTCGCGGCCTGCTCGTGGCGGACGTCGACGATGTCGATGCCCTCGGCCCGGCAGCCGTCGTAGATGGAGAAGATGTGGCCGCCCGACAGCGTGAACAGCTTCGTCACGCCGTGCGCCTTCAGCCGCCGCGCGATCAGCCGTCCGCCGTGGACGCGGGTCCCCTGCTCGATGTCGGTGCTCATGTCGACGCCATGATCGCGCCCCGGCCACCCGGTTGGTTCATAGGTTTCCCACAAAGCACCCCCCAAGCGGGTGCGGCGATCGAACAGCCGCCTTGCATCGCTGCCCCAGGGGCGTAGAACCGGCAGCGACCCCGAGGAGAGAGGAGCCACACGATGGACCCCCGCTTCGAGAAGGACCTCCCGCGCGAGCCGCGCGAGGAGACCGTGGCCACCCGACGCTTCGCGGCGATCGCCGCCGAGCAGGATGCGACCTACCCCATGCTGGCGCCCGCGATGGCGACCCACATGGACGCCGAGGAGGTCTTCGACGAGGAGATCCTCGCCGGCCTGGTCAACATGTAGACGTTGACGGTGGCCTCCGCCTAGATCGCGCGCAGCTCGACCGCGGGGCGGTCCACCGCCGCCGCGGTCGCGGGCGCGTGCAGCCGCACGCGTTCGGTCTTGCCCTTCAGCTCGGCGTCCCCGCGGCCGACGAAGCCGCCGTGGTCGCCCCGCAGCAGCACGCGCGTGGCCTCGGTCAGCAGCACGTCGTCGCCGGTGATCCGCGTCGCCTCCTCGACCCGCGCCGCGGTGTTGACCGCGTCGCCGATCACGGTGAACTCGACGCGCCCGCCGCCGCCGATCGTGCCCGCCACGACCGTCCCGGAGTTCAGCCCGACCCCGAGCCGCAGGCGGTCGCCGTAGCGCTCGCGGCAGACCGCGACGATCTCCAGCGCCGCCGCCAGCGCGCGGTCGGCGTGATCGGGCAGCCGCTCCGGCGCGCCGAAGACGCCCAGCAGGCCGTCGCCGATGAACTTGTTGGCGTGCCCGCCGTGCCGGATCAGCACCGGCACGATCAACTCATACAGGTCGTTCAGCCGCGCGACCGCCTCGCGCGCGCCCTCGCGCTCGGCGAACGCGGTGAAGTCGCGGATGTCGAGGAAGAGGATCGTCACCTCGGCCTCCTGGCCCTCGAGGATCGTCCCCTCCTCCAGCACGCGCTCGGCCACGCCCGGGTCGACGAACGCGCCGAACGCCTCCCGCAGGCGCTCGCGCTCCTCCAGCCCCGACACCATCGTGTTGAACGAGCCCGCGAGGCGCCCGGTCTCGTCGGTGCCCAGCACCGGCACGCGCGCCGAGAGGTCGCCCGACGCCACGCGCGCGGTGCCCTCCTGGAGGTCCTGGATCGGCTGCAGGATCGACCGCAACAACAACAGCGACAGCTCCAGCGACACGGTGAACGCGACGCCGATCGTCACGAGCACGCCGACGCCGAGCTGGCCGAGGCCGGCGCTGTCGGGCGCCGCGATCCCGACGACGATCACGCCCGAGACGATGTTGATCGCCGGCAGCGCGAGCAGCAGCTTCCACTTCACGGGCACCGACACCGACGCGACGCCGGGGCCGTCGGGCAGGTCGCGCGACGCCGCCTCCAGCACCGGGCGCAGCCACAGCTCCAGGCCGAAGAAGCGGACGAAGACGCCGTAGAGCAGGACGACCGAGACGCCCGCGCCGAGGATGAAGAACGACGGGAAGAACGGGGCGTCGAGCTCGATCGTCAGGAAGATCGAGATCGGGACGACGTTGAGGACGAACGGCACCGCGCGGCCCCAGCGCACGAACGCCAGCGGCGCGCCGGCCAGCGCGCGCCACGCCTTCAGCGCCGCGCGCGGCGAGCGGTCGCCGCGCAGCCACGGGTCGGCCGGGGACAGCAGCCGCCACACGACCGCGATCGCCAGCGTGTTCTCGACCGCCACCGCGACCTCGGACACCACGAGGATCCGCACGAACTGCGCGGCGGTGATGTTCACGTACAGGTCGAGCAGCCAGACGCCGCCGCCGACGATCAGGAACGCGACCTGGAACAGCACCGCGACGGCGATGCGCGGATAGCGGGCGCCGAAGCGCTGAAATGCCCAGGTGAGGAAGGCGCGGAACATCTGCTCGTGATCGTGACGGACCGAACACCTGTACGCCACCGTTCGGGCGCGCCGGTCCTTCTCGACGGCGGTCGATCGACGCACAGGTTTCGTGATGTTCGAGCAATGTTCCGATTCCCGGACCGGCGTGGGGTCCCCGGGAGCGCACGGTTCACCACTCGATCGTCAAACGGACGTCCACGTCCGCTGAAAAACAGCGCGTCCGCGAGCGGACGTGGGTATCCTGGTCCCTGGCTGAGGGGTCCGTCCTATCTACGCGGTCTCAAGGGAGGCAGCCATTCCCTCCGTTCCACCCCCCAAGCGGCACCCGTACAACCAGTGGGCTCCCGACGCTCGGGCGCTCGATCTGGTGGGCGACAAGTGGACATTGCTCATCGTGCGCGACCTCGTCGCGGGTCCACGCCGCTTCGTCGAATTGCAGCGCGTCCTCCCGGGCATCAGCACCGAGCAGCTGCGGTCGCGGCTGAACCGGATGGTTGCTGATGGCCTCCTCACGCGGCAGCGGTATCGAGAGGTGCCGCCGCGGGTGGACTACGAGCTGACCGAGCGGGCGCGTGACCTGCTGCCCGTCGTCGGCGCCCTGGCCCGCTGGGGCGCCCGCTGGGCGTGGTCGCCGCCCCGCCCCGACGAGTCCGTCGACGTCGGCGCCATCCTGCGCTCCGTTCCGGGGCTGGCGCTGCCGGACGGGCTCGACGGCATGGTCGAGGTCACGGTCGTCCGCCGCGCGGGCGACATGAAGCGCTACGTGCTCACCGCGCGCCGCGGCCGGGTCGACCTGGCCGAGCGCTCCGCGCCCGAGGCCGACGCCCGCATCGCGGGCCCGGAGCGGGCGTGGGTCGAGGCGCTCGGACCCGACGCGTCCCGCACCGAGCTGGAGATCACCGGCGACCAGGAGATCGCCGAGGCGCTCCTGGAGGCGCTGGCGCCCGGCGCGGTGCGCGAGGCCGAGGTCGCCTAAGAACCCAAGCGTGCGTGCGCGTCGGCGGCCGTGAGGCCGTCGACGCGCACCACCTTGTCGCGCGCGGTCTCGCCGCGCACGACGCGCAGCCGGGACTTCGGCACGCGCAGGCGCTTGGCCAGCAGCTTGATCAGCGCCGCGTTGGCCTGCCCGCCGACCGGCGGCGCAACGACGCGTGCACGGATGAGCGGCGGCGGGCCGGCTTCGAAGACCACCGCCTCACGGTCGGCGCGCGGGGTCAGCCGGACGGTCAGATCACACGAGAAGTCCTGCAAATACCCGGGGAGGGACTCGAACCCCCATGCCCTTGCGGGCAGCCGGGTTTAAGCCGGCCGTGTCTGACCAGTTCCACCACCCGGGCGCGGTCTTAGGTGAGCGTAACGTCGGCGTTGTCACAATGGGGCCGAACCGCAACTTCCCATGCCCCCGTCTGTTTCAGTCGGTGCGGGCGTGGAAAGGCCCGTTCGAACGCGCGTGGAAGTCTCCGCCCTCCGACATTCGCCAGCCGCCGGCCTGCGCGGCCCCACCCCGCTCCTGCGTCTGCAGGGCGACGAGCGCCTGGTCGTCCTGACCCGGCGCGGGAACCAGGCGGCCTACGAGGCGCTGGTCTCCCGCTACCAGGCGCGGCTGCTGGCGTTCTGCCGGCACATGCTCGCGTCGCGCGAGGACGCGGAGGACGTCCTGCAGGAGGTCTTCGCCGCCGCGTTCAACGCGATGATGGCCGACGACCGGCCGATCAACGTGCGCCCGTGGCTGTACCGGATCGCGCGCAACCGCTGCCTGAACCACCTGCGCAAGCAGACGGCGATCGGCATGGACTCGATGGACGTCCACCTCGCCGAGCACGGCACGACGACCGCCGACAAGGTCCACGACCGCGAGGACTTCCGCCAGCTCGTCGCCGACGTGCAGACGCTGGCCGAGACGCAGCGCACCGCGCTGCTGCTGCGCGAGATCGACGCGCTCTCCTACGAGCAGATCGCCGAGGCGATGGAGACGACGGTCCCCTCGGTCAAGTCGCTGCTGGTGCGCGCGCGGGTCTCGCTGGCCGAGGCGGCCGAGGCGCGCAAGCTGACGTGCACCGAGGTGCGCGAGGAGCTCGGCGAGTGGGCCGAGGGCCTGACGAAGGTCAGCGCGCCGGTGCGCCGCCACGTGCGCGGGTGCCAGCGCTGCGCGGACTTCAAGAAGCAGCTGAAGTCCAACAACAAGGCGTTGGCGGCGGTCTTCCCGATCGGCCCGCTGCTGCTGTTCAAGAAGTTCCTGCTCGCGCAGGGCGCCGGAAGCGCGGCCGCCGGCGCGGGCAGCGCCGCCGCGGGCGCCGGCGGCGTCGCGGCGTCCGGCGTCACCACCGGCGGCGCGCTCAGCGCGGGCGTCGGCGCGGTGGCGACCAAGGCGGCGGCCGGCCTGGCCGCCGTGGCGATCGTCACCACCGGCGCGGTCGAGGTCGACCACGCCAAGAAGCACCGCCTGCAGCAGCCCGCCGCGGAGGCCGCCAAGCCCGTGACGCGCGCCGCCGCCCCGGTCGTCCCGGCGACGCCCGCGCCGGTCGCGGTGAAGTCGGTCCCGCAGACCGCCCCCGCGCACACGTCCGTCAAGCACGGCGGCGCCGAGAAGGTCGAGCATCGCGCCAAGCCCACCGACGCCGCGCCGGCCACCACGAGCGCCGCGCCGTCGACGGCCGCCCCGGCCTCGACGCAGACCGCCACCGCGAGCGTGCCCGCCTCGACCACCGCGCCGGCCGGCACCCAGCAGGGCTACGACAACACGCGCCTGCCCGACCAGACCGCGACGGCGCCCGCCGCGCCCACGACGGTCACGCCCGCCGCCACCACCCCGGCCGAGCAGCCGACCGCCACCTCGACGCCGCCCGCCGACACGACGACGACCACGCCGCCGGCTTCCACGACGACGCCGGCGCCCGCCGACCCCGCGCCGCCCGCCGACGATCCGACGACCACCACGCCGGACGCCGACGACACGACGACGACCACGCCGTCCGGCGGCGCGTCGTCGACGACGCCCGCGGGCTGAGCGGCAGCGCCGGGCTCAGCCCAGCTTGTCGCCCGGCCGCGCGTCGGCGCCCGGGTTGACCAGCAGCACGACGTCGCCGCGGTAGGTCCCGAGGGTCAGGACCTCGGAGCGGAAGGGGCCGATCTGGCGCGGTGGGAAGTTGACGACGGCCAGGACCAGGCGGCCGGTCAGCTCCTCGCGCGAGTAGTTCGTGATCTGCGCGGAGGAGCGCTTCTCGCCGATCTCGGGTCCGAAGTCGATGCGCAGCTTCCAGGCGGGCTTGCGGGCCTCGGGGAAGTCGTCGACCGCGACGATGCGCCCGACGCGGACGTCGACCTTGACGAAGTCGTCGAAGGTGATGAGGCCGTCGGCCCGGCCGTCGGCGTCGCTCACGGCCGCTCCGTCCCGAAGCGGAACGAGCGCAGCGCCGTCTTGAGCCCGCCGTTGTGGCCGACGTCGTCGGCGCGCACGATCGCGGGCGAGCGCGGTGCGGCGACCCAGATGTCGGCGCCCTGGCGGGAGGTCACGCTGGGCAGCAGCAGGATGCGGCGGCCGTACATGAGCGTGCCGTCGCCGCGGCGGAACTGGAAGACGATCTCGAAGCCCTGCTGCTTGTTGATGTTCGCGCGGCCGTCGGAGCGCCAGACGAAGCCCGGCAGGTCCTTGGCCATCTGCTTCTCCAGCGTCGCCGCGTAGAGCGGCAGGAACCCGGCCGCGTCGCCGCCGTAGGCCGGCAGCGCCAGCTCGCGGACGCTGAACGACTGCTCCTTGCTGCCCACGCGCGCCAGCTCGCCGGCCAGCGGCGCCTGCTTGCGGAACGGGTGGCGGTAGACGAAGTTGAACGCGACCGGCCGGCGCACGATCACCGCGCGCTTCTTGACGGTCTCGCCCTCGCCGCGCAGGAACAGCGCCCACAGGAGCAGCAGGACGACCAGCGCGCCGACCGCCGCCAGCGCAAGGCGCGCGGCGCGCGGGAGGACCCGGATCCGCGGCCCCAGCAGCTCGGGCAGCGTCGGGCCGAACTCGGGGCGGACGGCGGACATCCGCGCCCATTCTAGAGTCCCCGCCGTGACGACCGACGTCAGCGACGAGCACGCCGAGGCCTTCGCGGCGGTGCGCCCGCGCCTGCTCGGGATCGCCTACCGGATGCTCGGCAGCGTCGCCGAGGCCGACGACGTCGTCCAGGACGCCTGGATCCGCTGGCAGGGCGCCGAGCGCGTGGTCCACGCCTCGCGCGTGCCGCTGCACGGGCGCGAGCGGGTCGTCCGCGCGATCGACGCCAACGGCGTCCCCGCGATCCTCGCGACCGCGCCGGGCGGCGCGCCGATCGCCATGCTGACCAGCGAGACCACGGACGACGGCATCGCCGAGATCCTGTGGCAGGTCAACCCGCGCAAGCTCGCGCGATTCGCTGTCACGTCCTGACGGGGTGGGCGGCCCTCGCTGCGAACCCCCTCTCACCCGCAGCGAAGGAAGGCAAGGACATCATCATGAAGATCGTGGTCATCGGCGGCAACGGACAGGTCGGCTCGCGGCTCGTTCCCCACCTGGCGGCGGCCGGCCATGAGGTCTCGGTCGCGTCGCGCGCGCAAGGCGTCGACGCGGTCACCGGCGCGGGCCTGGACGCCGCGCCGGCCGGGGCGCGGGAACATGGACGACCTCGTCCGCCGCGTGACCGACCATGAGGTCGTCACCGACCCGGACGCCGGCTACTTCGGCACGCCGTGGTCGGAGGACCTCCTGGTCCCGATCGGCGACGTCCTGCTGGGCACGATGACGCTGGCGGCGTGGCTAGACGCGCACGACCGCGGCTGACGCGGCGGTGACCAGCGCCCGCGGCAGGTCGACGTCGGCGACGCCGGCCAGCTGCGGGTGGTCGCGGTCGATCGCGATCGACGTCGGCGGGATCTCGTCCAGCCCCAGCGACGCGCGGCCGTTGGCCACCAACTCGGCCCACAGGTCGCCGTAGTGCGACAACAACGCGGCGCGCGTCTGGCGCTCGCGCCGGGCCAGCGTCTCCAGCTCGCGCGCCTCCTCGAAGGGGTCGACGCGGACCTGGGAGTCGCTGCCGACCGCCAGCCGGACGCCCGCGTCGCGGTAGACCATCGCGGGCAGGTGGCCGTCGCCGAGGTTGCCCTCGGTCGTCGGGCAGGAGACGACGATCGTGTCGGTGTCGGCCAGCCGCGCGACGTCGTCGGCGCTGACGTGGATGCCGTGCACCAGCGACGTGCGCGCGCCGAGGAAGCCGGTGTCGTGCAGCAGCGCGATCGGCGTGGCGCCGTCGTGCTCGGCCGCGCACTCCTCAAGCTCGCGGCGCTGCTCGTGGGCGTGGACGTGGCGGACCAGGCCGTGCGCGTCGGCGTACTCGGCCAGCGCGCGCAGCCACGACGCGGGCACCGCGCGGACCGAGTGCGCGGCGACACCGACGTGAACGCCCTCGCGGTCCGCCGCCCACGCGCGCAGCGCGTCGACCCGCTCGAGGTAGGCGTCCACCGACGGGTCGCAGAACCGGCGCTGCCCGGGCCGCGGCGGCCGGTCGCCGCCGTCCCAGCCGTTGCGGTGGTAGGCGGCGGGCAGCAGGACGATCTCCAGGCCGGCCGCGCGCGCCGCCTCGGCCACCGTCATGGCCATCACGTTGGGTTGCTCGTACGGCGTGCCGTCGGGCCGGTGGTGGACGTAGTGGAACTCCCCCACCGCGCCGTAGCCCGCGGCGCGCATCTCGCGGTACACGCGCGTCGCGACGTCGGCCATCGTGTCCGGGTCCAGCGCGCCCGCCAGCCGGAACATCTCGGTGCGCCAGGTCCAGAAGTCGTCGGCGGGGTCCGACGGCCGCTCGCCGATCCCGCGCAGGTCGCGCTGGAACGCGTGGCTGTGGGCGTTGGGCATGGCGTCGACCAAGGTGGTGGTCATGCGCTGAGGGCCTCCAGGATCGCGGTGGCGCCGGCGGCGGCGTCCTCCAGCTCGACGTGCTCGACGGGCGAGTGGCTGATGCCGGTCGCGTTGCGGACGAGCACCATCGCGGCCGGGACGTGCGGCGCGAGCAGGCCCGCGTCGTGGCCCGCCCAGCAGACGACCTCGGGCGCGCCGGCGCCGCGCAGCAGCGCGCGCAGGCCGTCGTCGAACGTCACGGCGGGCGAGCGCGACTCGATCGCGAGGTCCGCGCCCGGCGCCGCGGCGGTCACGCGCGCCAGCCACGCGTCGAGCACGGCGCTGTCGGGCGAGCGCGCGTCCAGCCAGGCCGTCGTGCCCGCGGCGATCGCGGTCAGCGCGTTGGGCTCGACGAGGATGCGGCCGACCGTGGCGCGCATCTCGCCGGCGGCCTGCTCGTTGGCGGCGACGATCAGGCGCGCGGCGGCCAGCAGCGCGTCCTGGCGGCCCTCCATCGGCGTCGTGCCCGCGTGGTCGGCGACGCCGCGCAGCGTCGCGCGCACGCGCAGCCGCGCCGCCAGCGACGAGACGACGCCGTAGGGCGCGCCGCGCTCCGCCAGGTCGGTCGACTGGTCGATGTGCAGCTCGTAGAAGCCCCGGAGCTTGTCGAGGTTGTCGGTCGCCCGGGGCAGCCCCGCGGGGTCGACCCCGGCCGCGCGCATCGCCTCGGCCAGCGTGGTCCCGTCGTCGTCGGCGCGGTCCAGGACGCCGTCGGCCAGCGCGCCGGTCAGCGCCCGCGAGCCGAACGTCGGCGTGTTGAAGCGCGCGCCCTCCTCGTCCTCGAACGAGATGACCGCCAGCGGCCGGTCGTCCGGCGCGACCGCCGCGATCGCGAACGCCGCCGCGACACCGAGCGCGCCGTCGAACGCGCCGCCGTCGCGGACCGAGTCGGTGTGCGAGCCGACCGCCCACCACGGGCCGTCGGTCCCGCGCGGCGTCGCCCAGCGGTTGCCCGCCGCGTCGCGCCAGGCCTCCAGCCCGCACGCCGCGGCCTGCTCCTCGAACCACGCGCCCGCCGCCGCGTCCTCGGGCGTCCACGCGAGGCGGTTGGTGCCGCGCCGCGCGTCGAAGCCGATCGCGCGCAGCGGCGCCAGGCGCGCGTCGAGGTCCCGCGCGGTGATCGGGCTCACGCCAGCCGCCATGCCTGGTCCTCCCGGACGTGGACGATCTCGCCGCCGACGATGACGATCGCCACCGGGTTGTGGCCGAAGCGGTAGGGCACGTGCTCCAGCGGCGCGTCGAGGACGACGACGTCGGCGCGCTTGCCGGCCTCCAGCGACCCGAGGTCCTCATGCCGGCGCAGCACCCACGCCGCGTTGAGCGTCATCGCGACGAGCGCCTCGCGCGGCGTCCAGCCGTAGCGGCGGACGGCGAGGCCGGCGATCAGCGGCAGCGAGGCGACCGGCGAGGTGCCGGGGTTGAGGTCGGTGGCCAGGACGCCGATGGCGCCCGCGTCGGCCAGCGCGCGACCGGGCGCGACGTGCTCGTCGCCAAGGACCTCCGCGCCGGGCAGCAGGACCGCCGCGCACTCGGCGGCGGCCAGCGGGCCGAGGTCGTCGGGATGCAGGCACGCGAGGTGGTCGACCGAGCGCGCGCCGTGCTCCAGCGCGACGGGCACCGAGCGCATGGTCGAGAACTGCTCGACGTGGGCGCGGAGGTCGCGGCCGTTGGCCCGCGCCAGCTCGCCCATGCGCGCGAGGTCGTCGAGGCCGAAGGCCACCGACTCGACGTAGATGTCCAGCGCGGTCGCCGCGTCGTGCGCGGCCAGCGGCGCGACCGCGTCGAGCCAGGCGCCCGCGCCCGCGTAGTCCGCCGGGATCGCGTGGGCGAGCAGCGCGGTGCTGCGCACCGTCTGCGGCACCTCGCGCGCCAGCCGCGCCGCGAGGTCCAGCGCGCGCCGCTCGGCGTCCACGCTCAGCCCGTAGCCCGACTTCGTCTCGAAGCTCGTCGTGCCGTGCCGGAGCATCTCGCGGGTCAGCGCGGTGGCCTGCGCCAGCACCGCGTCGTCGCCGGACTCCGCGAAGGCCCGCGCCGACGACGCGATCCCGCCGCCCGCGCGCGCGATCTCCTCGTAGGGGCGGCCCGCGACCTTCATCGCGTACTCCTCCGCGCGCCAGCCCGCGAACGGCAGGTGCGTGTGGCAGTCGACCAGCCCCGGGATCACCGCGCAGCCGGTGCAGTCGATCCGGCGCGCGGTGGCGTCGGCCGCGAAGCCCGCGATGCGGTCGCCGTCGGTGGCCAGCGCGCCGCCGTCGAGCACGACGTCGGCGGCGCGGTCCAGCCGCACGTAGGGCAGTCCGTCCCGCGGCGGGCGCGCGACCTGCGCGGCGTTCTCCAGGCTGAGCGGCGTCACGCGTCCATCATGGGGATGTCGATGTCCAGCCGCTTGGCCGCGGCCTCGGCCTCGGGGTAGCCCGCGTCGACGTGGCGCACGACGCCCATGCCCGGGTCGATCGTCAGCACCGCGCGGACACGCTCGGCGCCCAGCTCGGTGCCGTCGGCGACGACGACCTGGCCGGCGTGGATCGACTTGCCCATGCCGACGCCGCCGCCGTGGTGGATCGACACCCACGACGCGCCCGCCGCGACGTTCACCATCGCGTTGAGCAGCGGCCAGTCGGCCACCGCGTCGGTGCCGTCGCGCATCGCCTCGGTCTCGCGCTCGGGCGAGGCGACCGAGCCCGCGTCGAGGTGGTCGCGGCCGATGACGATCGGCGCGCGCAGCTCGCCGGAGGCGACCATCTCGTTGAACTTGAGCCCCGCGAGGTGGCGCTCGCCGGCGCCCAGCCAGCAGATGCGCGCGGGCAACCCCTGGAACTTGACGTGCTCCTGGGCCAGCTCGATCCAGCGGCGGATGTGGGGCTGGTCGCCGAAGAGGTCGAGGATCGCGGCGTCGGTGGCGGCGATGTCGGCCGGGTCGCCGCTGAGCGCCGCCCACCGGAACGGGCCCTTGCCCTCGCAGAACAGCGGGCGGATGTAGGCGGGGACGAAGCCCGGGTAGGAGAACGCGTCCTCGTCGCCGTGCTTGGCGGCCAGCCCGCGCAGCGCGTTGCCGTAGTCGAAGGCCTCGGCGCCGGCGGCGGCCAGCGCGCGGATCGCGCCGACGTGCGTCTTGGCGCTCTCCCCCACGCGGCGCAGGTACTCGTCGGGGTCGGACTCGCGCAGCGCCTCGCCCTGCTCGATCGTCATCCCCGCGGGCAGGTAGCCGACCAGCGGGTCGTGGGCGCTGGTCTGGTCGGTGACGACGTCGACGTGCACGCCGCGCGCGACCAGCTCGGGCAGGACCTCGGCGGCGTTGCCGAGCAACCCGATGGACAACGGACGGCGCTCGGCGACGGCGGCGGCCGCGCGCTCCAGCGCGTCGTCGAGCGAGCCCGCGCGCTCGTCCAGGTACCCCGTCTCGATCCGGCGCTCGATGCGCGTGCGGTCGACCTCGACGCACAGCGCGACGCCGCCGTTCATCGTGACCGCCAGCGGCTGCGCGCCGCCCATCCCGCCGAGGCCGGCGGTGACGACCAGGCGCCCTTCGAGCGAGCCGCCGAAGCGCTTGCGGGCGACCGCGGCGAACGTCTCGTAGGTGCCCTGCAGGATGCCCTGGGACCCGATGTAGATCCACGACCCGGCGGTCATCTGGCCGTACATCATCAGGCCCTTGCGCTCGAGCTCGCGGAAGTGGTCCCAGTCGGCCCAGTCGCCGACGAGGTTGGAGTTGGCGATCAGCACCCGCGGCGCGCGCTCGTGCGTGGTGAAGACCGCGACGGGCTTGCCGGACTGCACCAGCAGCGTCTCGGTGTCCTCCAGGCGCATCAGCACGTCCTTGATCGCCGCCAGCGACGCGTGGTCGCGCGCGGCCTTGCCGATGCCGCCGTAGACCACCAGGTCGTCCGGGTTCTCGGCGACGTCCGGGTGCAGGTTGTTCTCCAACATGCGCAGGGCGGCCTCCTGCTGCCACCCACGGCAGCGGAGCTGGTCGGGTGCGGCGCTCATGGGGCCGAGTCTCGGGCGGTGGCGGTCGCGTGGCAAGGCACGTCTGGGATCTGAGACACTGGGATCGTGGCCAATGTCCCCGCCGCGACCTCCGCGCTCGACGTCCTGGAGCTGTTGGCCCGTCACGCCGCGCCGCTGCCCGCCGCGGCGATCGCGCGCGACCTCGGGCTGCCCCGGTCCACGACCTACCACCTGCTGGCGGCGCTGCGCGAGCGCGGCTTCGTCGCACACCTGGAGGACGAGCGCCGCTGGGGCCTGGGCGTCGCGGCCTTCGCGCTCGGCGCGGCCTACACGCGCCAGGAGCCGCTGCGCTGGATCGCGCAGAACGTGCTGCAGGACCTGGTCGCGCAGACCACGCACAACGGCCATCTCGCGATGCTGCACGGCGCCGACGTGTTGTACGTGATCGAGGAGCGCGCGCCGCGACGGCCGTCGCTGGTCACCGACGTCGGCGTCCGCCTGCCCGCGCATCTGACCGCCAGCGGCCTGGCGATGCTCGCCGCGCTGCCCGCCCCGCAGCTGCGCGCGCTGTTCCCCAACCGCGACGCGCTGGTCGTCCGCGAGGGCGGGCGCGGCCCGCGCACGCTGGTCGAGCTGCGCCGCGCGCTGGCCGAGACCCGCCGCGCCGGCCACGCGACCGAGGACGGCTATGTCACGACCGGCTTCGCGTCGGTCGCCGCGCCGGTCCTAGACCACACCGGCCATCCGGTCGCGGCGATCGCGCTGACGTTCCCCGCGCGCGAGGTGAAGCTCGGCCGTCCGCGCGCGGCGCTGGCCAGCGCTGTGATCGACGCGGCGGGCGAGGTGGCGCGACGGATCCGCGGACGGGTGCCGGCCCCTACGGGCCCGGATCCCCGCCGTTGACGACGTCCAGCGTCGCCCTGCCGCCGTCGGCGGTCGAGATGGTGTACTTGCCGGGCTTCAGCCCGACGATGGTCTTCGTTCCGGGCACGGCGAGCGTGGCGCCGCCGGGCAGCGTGGCGGTGGACGACGCGCCGGAGATCTTGATCTCCAGCGAGAGGAAGGCCGGGACGGTGACGGTCGTCGGCGACAGCGCGCCGCCGGAGTGCGTGAGCATGACCGGCACGCGCGCGGGCTCCTCGTCGCCGGCCCCGCCCTCGCCGGACTCGCCGGTGGTCGTCGGCGTCGTCTCCCCCGTCGTCACGCCGCCCTTGGGCACGCCGGTCGTGGCGGTCGGCGGGACGGTCACGGTCTTGGCGGTGGTCGTCTCGTCGGTCGCCGTCGGGGTCGGGGTCGTCGCGACGACCGTGCCGGTGCCCGCCGGGTCGGCGCCGTCACCCGAGTTGGTGGACTTGGCGTCGTCGCCGCACGCCGCCAGGACGACGGCGGCGGCCACGCCGGCCAGCAGAGCGGCGGCCCGCGCCCTCACTGGCCGATCGAGAACATCGCCTCGAGGTCGTGCTCGGAGAACACCTCGAAGGCGACCATCGTCTGGGTGCGGCTGACGCCGGGGAGCTTGACGAGCTTCCCGGTGATGACGTCGGCAAGCTGGTCGTGACGGGGCACGCGGACGATCGCCACGAAGTCCCACTCACCGGTGACGCTGTAGGCCTCGGCCACGCCGTCGAGGCCGGCGAGCTCGCCGCCGAGCGTCGTCAGCGCATCCCGCTCGGCCTCGATCAGCACGACCGCGTGGGTCATCGGACCGTGTGGCTCTCGCCCGGCTCCAGCACGACGACCTCGGCGTAGCCGGCGTTCTGCACGTCGGACTTGAACGCCTGCACGTCGGTCTGGATCGGCGGGAACGTGTCGTAGTGGCACGGGATGACCTGGTCGGCCTTGACGAACTCGGCCGCGGTCACCGCGTCGAAGCGGTCCATCGTGAAGTGGCCGCCGATCGGGATCAGCGCGACGTCGATGTGGCCGCGCCGCGACGGCAGCGCCAGGTCGCTGAACAGGCCGGTGTCGCCGAGGTGGTAGATCCGCTTGCCGCCGATCTCGATCACCAGGCCGGCGGGCGTGGCGGTCGTGCCGCCGGACGGCGAGGTGCCGGTGTGCCACGCGGGCGTCAGGCGGACGCTCACCCAGCCGAGGTCGACCGTGCCGCCGATGTTGGGGTTGTGGACCTTGTCGAGCCCGGCCCCCTCCAGCTCCGCGGCCAGCTCGACGATCGCCACGACGTCGGCGCCCGTGCGCTGGGCGATGTCCACCGTGTCGCCCAGGTGGTCGCCGTGGCCGTGGGTCAGGAAGATCGCGTCGGCCTCGACCTCGTCGGCGCCGGCCGCGGCCTTGGGGTTGCCGGTCAGGAACGGGTCGACGAGCACGGTCTTGCCGTCGTGCGACAGCGCGAACGCGGCGTGGCCCAGGAACTTGATCTCCATCGACTACTCCTCTGACTCGGACTCGGACTCGGGTTCGTTGAACGCCTCGGGCTCGTACATCGCGCGCGCCAGCTCGAGCCCGACGGCGACGCCGACGAGCATGCTCAGCCGGGTCTCCTCGGCGATCAGCGTGCGGATGGCGATCTCGCGCTCGGCCTCGCCCTCGATGGAGG
Source organism: Baekduia sp. (assembly GCF_035685985.1). Lineage (GTDB taxonomy): Bacteria > Actinomycetota > Thermoleophilia > Solirubrobacterales > Solirubrobacteraceae > Baekduia. Next base: position 2,255 of record NZ_DASRZV010000017.1, on the reverse strand, counting down.
CCGCGCCGGTGATCTGCTTCTCGTGCGCCTCGCCGAACCAGCCGCCGGCGTGCAGGGCCTCGTTGAGCACGCGCTGCAGCCCGGGGGCCGCGTGCGTGACGATCTCCTGGGCGTGGGCGAAGCGCCCGGGGTCGGTCGAGAGCGCCGCGACGGCGGCGTCGACCTGCTCGGCGGTGAAGCGGCGGGCGGGCACTGGGATCCACCCTAGCGCGGGGTTCGCTACCGGGTGGTGTCCTGCGTGCGCAGGAGCATCAGGCCCGCGAGCGCTCCCAGGACCAGGCCCGAGAACGTCGCGATCGCGCTCGCGCCCCAGGCGACCGCGGGCATCACCGCGACGACGATGCCGAGGACCGCGGTGCCGATGAGGTCGCCGTCGTAGTCCACGCCGCGGCGGGCGCGGACGAGGTCGGGCAGGACCCAGGCGGCGAGCATGCCCAGCGCGGCGCCGGGCGCGCCGAAGATGAAGTCGTCGAGGTTGACGGCCGCCGCGATCGCGTTGCCGCCCAACCCGCAGGCGACGAACAGCGCCAGCACGAGCAGCGGCCCGTGGCGCAGCTCCAGCCGCCAGCCGAAGATCCCGATCGTGAACAGGACCGCCAGCTGGTACCAGGCGTTCGGGTAGACGAAGGCCGGGACCACGTACTTCCACGCGGCGCCGTGGAGGTCGACGAGGCCGAGGTCGCGGTCGGCGACGAACGGCAGGATCAGGTAGCCGACGAGCGACAGGACGATCAGCGCGATCGTCATGTTCGGACGGCCGAACGCGTCGGCGCGAATGCCCGGGATCTCGTCGCGACGCAGCGGCGTCAGCATCGGCCGGGGCAGCTTGCGGGCGCTGCGCGGGGACGCGTCGCCGGTGCGGCGGTCGATCTTGGGCGCGCGCTTGCGCAACCGCGTTCCGCAGTACGGGCACTCGGTGATGTACGGGCTGACCTCAGACCCGCACTTCTTGCAAACGACGAAGAGGTCAGGCGTCCCGGCCATCTCGAATCGATTCTAGGCCCCCAGGACTCCAGTCGGAGCCAACGAGGTCGATCATTCGATCGTGCGGCGGCTCAGGGACTTCCAGATCGTCGGTTTGGACGCCTTGGGCGAGGATTCGACCTGGCGCGTTGTCGCGGTCGACGGCGGCGAAGCCGTGCTGGAGCCCCGCGACGCGGCGACGCTCGCGCTGCTCGATCCGCTGCCCGCGCCCGCGACCCTGTCGTTCGAGACGCCGCGCCATCCGGTGCTGCTGACCGGCACCGTCGAGCGCGGACCGATCGACGGGACCGTCGGCTTCCGGGTGACCGACGACGTCGGCGTCCGACCGCTGCGCCTCCGTCCCCGGCTGAAGGCCGAGCTGGCCGTCCGCGTCACCCCGCTGGACGGCGACGGCCGCCGCGTCGGCGGCGCCCAGGACTTCTCGACCACCGACGTCTCTGCCGGCGGCCTCCGGATCGACGCCGTGGCCTCCGCGATGCCGGGCACGCATGTCGGCCTGGAGGTCGCGGTCCCCGGCCTGCCGTCGCCCCTGGTCTGCCGCGGGCGCGTCGTACGCCGCGACGCCGACGGCGCCGCGGCGGTGGAGTTCACGGACCTGGACGCCGAGGTGGCGGGCACGCTGGACCAGCTGATCTTCGCGGTGCGCCAGAGGGTGGCGCGGCAGGCGTTCCTGCTGCGGGAGGGCGGGTAGGGGGCCCGTGCTGGTGCTGGCGCTTGTGGCGTCCGGCGCGGGGCTGTGGTTGGTGGTGCGAGGCGCTGGTGGGGTTTGGCATTGAGAGCGGCGAGCAGGGGTTGGCGGTGCCGGCGCTCGCTCGTCTGCCGTGGGCGTGGGGCGGCGGGTGCCTGCGCCGAGGCGAAGCCGCCTTCAGGGACTCGCATCCAGACCTGACCCCGGGCCAGGGTGGCGCACCCTCCACCCCGCATCGATGGCAGCTCGGGGCGCCCGGCGCCCTCGGAGTGCCATCGATCTGCCGATGCGGGCGCCCCTGGGCGACCAACGGCGCCTTCGTGTTCCTCGGCGACACGAAGACGCCGTCGGTGGGATCGAAGGCGAGGCCGACGCTTCCCCGGAGATCGATGGCAGCTCGGGGGCGCCCGGCGCCCCCGAAGTGCCATCGATCCGCCGAGGCCGGCGCCCCCGGGCGACCAACGGCGCCTTCGTGTTCCTCGGCAACACGAAGGCGCCGTCGGTCGGCCCACGACGGGGCTCGATGGCCGCCGGACGCCTGCGGCGACCCCGAGGGGCGTCGCCGGTCGACGGTTCGCAGGGA
>NZ_DASRZV010000016.1:0-51682 GCF_035685985.1 Baekduia sp. | reverse complement strand
TTGCCGACCGGGATGCACAGCGCGTCGAGCTCGCCGGCCAGGTCCTCGGCGATCTCGAACGCGGCCGTCTTCTGGCCTTCGACGCGGAAGTCGTTGACCGAGTTCACGAGCGAGATCGGGTGACGATTGACGAGCTCGCGGACGAGCTTGAGCGCCTCGTCGAAGTTGCCCCGCAGCGCCACCACGCGGGCGCCGTGCATGAGCGCCTGGGCGAGCTTGCCGGTGGCGATCTTGCCCTCGGGGACGATCACCGCGCCGCGGATCCCGGCGCGCGCGGCGTAGGCGCTCAGCGACGCCGCCGTGTTGCCGGTGGAGGCGCACAGCACGGCCTCCGCCCCGTTGCGCACGGCGTCGCTCACCGCGCACGTCATGCCGCGGTCCTTGAAGGAGCCGGTCGGGTTGGCCCCCTCGATCTTCAGCCAGACGTCCGCGCCCACGCGCTCGCCGAGGCGCGGCGCCGGCACCAGCGGCGTCGATCCCTCCTGCAGCGAGATCACGGGGTCGTCGGGCGCGAACGGCAGGCGGTCGCGGTAGCGCTCGATCAGGCCGGGCATGGGCGCTTCTCAGAACTCCTCGTCGATGACGCGAATCGCCCGCGGACGGGTGCGGACGAACTCCAGGCCGGCGATCATCTCGACGGCCGCGAACAGCTTGGACTCCAGGACCGGGTGGACGACCATCACCAATCGGGCGTCCCCACCCATCCCCTTCTGGACGAACGACTTCACGCTGACGCCCTGCAGGCCGAGGATCTGCGCGATCTGGGCCAGGACGCCGGGCTCGTCGGCGACCTCCACGTGGAGGTAGAACGACGACTTGACGTCGGTCACGAGCGTCAGGCGTTGGCTGGGCTCCGGCGTGGAGGCGGGCGGGATCATCGCGCTGACGACGTCGCCGAGGACGGCCGACGCGGTCTGCGGGCCGCCGGCGCCGGGGCCGCTGAGCGTGATCTCGGTGATCGCCGGCGACTCGATCGTCACCGCGTTGAACGGGCCGTTGATGCCCGCCAGCGGGTGCGCGCCGTAGAGGAACGCCGGGTGGACGCGGACGCTGAGGCCACCGTCGACGCGCTCGGCGGTGCCGATGAGCTTGAGGCCGAGGCCGAGGTCGCGCGCGTACTGGAGGTCGTCGGCGGTCAGGTGCTCGATGCCCTCGTAGGGCACCTCGGAGAGCGAGACCGGCGTGTCGAAGGCCAGGCGCGCGAGGATCGCCATCTTGGCCGCGGCGTCCTTGCCGGTGACGTCGTCGGTCGGGTCCGCCTCGGCGTAGCCCAGGCGTTGCGCCTCGGCCAGCGCGTCGGCGTACTCGGCGCCGGTCTCGGCCATCCGGCTGAGGATGAAGTTCGTGGTGCCGTTGACGATGCCGTGCAGGCGCTCGACGTGCGCGGCGGCCAGCGACTCCTGCAGGACGCGGACGACCGGGACGACGCCGCCGACCGCGGCCTCGAAGCGCAGCTGCACGCCGTGCTCGCGGGCGGCCGCCCACAGCTCCTCGCCGTGCTCGGCCAGCAGCTGCTTGTTGGCGGTGACGACGTGCTTGCCGGCGCGCATCGCGGCGAGGACGTACTCGCGTGCGGGCTCCAGGCCGCCGATCAGCTCGACGACGAGGTCCGCGTTGTCCAGGACGGTCGGGAAGTCGCCCTCGGAGCGGCGCAGGACGCCGGTGATCTCGGGGCGCAGGCCGGTGACGTTGGCGACGTCGTCGGCGCGGTCGGCCAGCAGCGTCGCGAACGCGCCGCCGACCGTGCCGCGGCCGAGCAGGCCGATGCGGAAGGGCTGGGACATGGGGCTAGAGATCCCTCCGGGTCAGGTCCTCGTAGGTCTCGCGGCGCACGACCGCGCGGTGCTCGCCGTCGCGCACGAAGACGATCGGCGGGCGCGGTTGGCCGTTGTAGTTGTTGGCCATCGCGTGGCCGTAGGCGCCGGTGACCGGGGTCGCGACGACGTCGCCGGGGCGGGTGTCGGGCAGCAGCGCGTCGTGGATCAGGATGTCCGACGACTCGCAGTGCTTGCCGGCGAGGTGGCGCGGCGCCTTGGGCGCGTCGAGCGGCTTGCCGAGCACGACCGCCTCGTAGCGCGCGTCGTAGAGCATCGGGCGCAGGTTGTCGCTCATGCCGCCGTCGGTGGCGACGTAGTCCACCACGTTGTGCTTGACGGACTGCACGGTGTAGAGCGTGACGGTCGAGTGGGCGACGAGCGCGCGGCCGGGCTCGTCGGCGATGCGCTTGCCCGGGCCGAGGATCTCGCGCAGGAGCGCGACCTTGGTCTCGACGTAGTGCTCGATCGTCGGCGCGGACTGCTCGTCGAGGTAGGCGACGCCGAGGCCGCCGCCCATGTTGTAGGTCCGGAAGTCGCCGAGCGGGGCGACGGCCTCCAGCGCGGCGCGGAAGGGCTGGAGGTCGAGGATCTGCGACCCGATGTGGAAGTGCAGGCCGTCGAGGTCGAGCTTGTCGGAGGCCTGGGCGATCGCGATCGCGCGGCGCGCGTCGTCGAGGTTGAACCCGAACTTGGTGTTGGGGCCGCCGGTGGAGATCTTGGGGTGGGTGTCCGGGGACACGCCGGGCGCGACGCGCAGCAGGATGCGCTGGCGAGCGCCGGGGCGGATGAGGTCGATGAGCGCGTGCAGCTCGTCGAGGTTGTCCACCACGATGTCGCCGATGCCGGCGTCGAGGGCCTGCCGCAGCTCGGCGCCGGACTTGGCGTTGCCGTGCAGGTGGATCTTCTTGGGGTCGAACCCGGCGTTGAGCGCGAGGTGCAGCTCGCCGCCGGAGGCGACGTCGCAGGCCAGGCCCTCCTCGGCGAAGAGGCGCAGGACCGCGGTGGCCGGGAACGACTTGGAGGCGAAGTGGACCTCGAAGTCGTCGGCGTGGTGCCGGAAGGCGTCCAGGAACGCGCGGGCGCGGGCGCGCAGGTCGTCCTCGGCGACGACGTAGGCGGGCGTGCCGTAGACGCGCGCGAGCTCACGGGCGTCGACGCCGCCGAGGGTCAGCGTGCCGTCGGCGTCGAGGGTCGTCCCGAGGGGCCAGACGTGAGGGATCTGCGTGGTCGGCGTCGTCGCCATGGGCGGGGCGGCATGATGTCAGTTCGTGCGCACCGTTCGAGCTGAGGGCCCCGTCGAGACCGGCATCTCTGACGGCTTGTCATGGGCTCGCTTCGCCCCGAGCCGCGACCGAGAGCCGATCGGCGCGGTGGTGATCCTCCACGGGGCGGGCTCCCACAAGGAGTCGCACTACGACTTCGCGCGCGCCTGCGCGGCCGGCGGCCTCGCCGCGCTGGCCTTCGACGCGCGCGGGCACGGCGAGTCGGAGAGCCCGATGGACGGCCGCGCGATCGACGACGTCGCGCGCATGGCCGACCTGCTGCGCGAGCGCGGCGACGTCGAGAAGGTCGTCCTGCGCGGGTCCTCCATGGGCGGCTACCTCGCGCTGGCCGCCGCGGCCGAGGCCCGCGCCTCCGCCGTCGTCGCCATCTGCCCCGCGCCCGCGCTCGGCCTCGCCACCGGCGTCCGCGCCCGCCGCTTCCCGTTCCCGACCGACCGCGACGCGCTCGTGACCATGTTGAAGGCCAACGACGAGACCGCCGCCATCCGCGCCCTCGACGCCGCCGGCACCCCGGTCTTCCTCCTGCACGCCGAAGCCGACGAGATCCTCCCTCCCGACCTCTCCCGCGACCTCCACGCCGCCGCGCCGGCCCACTCCACGCTCACCGTCGTGCCCGGCGGCCACCACCGCTCGATCCAGCACGACGCCGAGCTTCAGGGCGAGACGGTGCGGTGGATGTCCCGGGCGCTGCGCTGAGCGCGTTCGCGCGGCGGCGCCGCTACAGGTAGTTCATCGGGTTCGTCACCGCGCCGTTGATCCGCGCCTCGAAGTGCAGATGGGGGCCGGTGGAGAAGCCGGTGTTGCCGGAGAGGCCGATGATCTGGCCTTGGGAGACGTGTTGGCCGACCGAGACGAGGATCTTGGACTGGTGGCCGTAGCAGGACGAGAGGGTCGCCGTGTGCTGGATGCAGGTGTAGTTGCCGTAGCCGCCGGCGGGGCCGGCCAACCGCACGGTGCCGCCGTCGGCGGCGCGGATGGGCGTGCCGATCGGGACGGCGATGTCCATGCCCGGGTGGCAGGCCTCCCAGGCGCGCCTCTCGCAGAAGGGCGCGGTGATCGGGCCGTTGACGGGCCAGATGAAGCGGCCCGAGCCGCCCTTGATCGGGCCGGCGGGCAGCGAGCCGGAGAGCTGGGCCTGGACCTTGGCCGACTCCTTCTGCAGCTCGTCGAGGTGGTCCTCCAGCTCGTGGCGCTCGCCGCGGACCTTCGTCAGCGCCTTCTGCTTGCCGGCCTTGGTGTTCTCGTAGCCGACACGCGTGCCGATCAGCTGGTTCTTGACCTGCGCGACCTGGTCGCGGCGCTGCAGCACGATCGCGGTGAGCTGCTGCTGGCGCGCTTCGAGCTTGTCGAGGCGCGCCGCGGTCGACGTCGCGTCCTTCTTGGCGCTGCGCACCAAGGTGATGATCTTGTTGTCGGCGTCCTGGATGCGGTTCAGGAACTCGCCGCGCTCCAGCAGGTCGGCGAAGCCCTTCGAGTTCAGCACCACCGTGACGAGGTCCGGGGCGTCGGCCTCGTAGATGTCGGTCAGCCGCGCGGCCAGGATGCGGCGGCCGTCGGCGAGCTTCTTCTTCAGCCGCGCCAGCCGCGCGCGCTCGTCGCGCAGGTCCTTCTGGGTCTGCGCCAGCTCGGCGCGGCGCGCGTCCAGGTCGGTCTGGATCTTCTGCTCGCGCGTCTGCAGCGTGGAGATCGACCCCTGCAGCTTGCGGATCTTGCTCGAGTACGCGGCGATGTCGGACGAGAGCACCTTCTCGGTGCCCTTCCGCTTCCCGATCTTCCCGCGGGTCGTGTTGATCTTCTGCTGGAGGGAGCCGGCGCGGGCCTGCGGCGAGTCCGCCTCGGAGCCCAGCGGCAGCACGAGCCACAGCGCCCCGCAGAGGACCAGCGGGAGGACCGCACCCGCGAGCCAAGAGCGCAGGCGCATGCGACCGCGCATGCTAGGCCCGCCACGGCCGTCACCCTGCAACTCCGCGTGCGGGCCCGCTCGGGAGACGTTCAGAATTCCCTAAGCCCCGATCACTACCCTTACGCCCATGAACACGTCGTTCGGTCGCGACACGGGCCTGCAGGTCCGGATGCTCGTGACGATGCTGCTGCTGGGACTGGTCTACGTCGTCTTCGCCGGCGTGCTCTTCGCGAGCACGAGCGGCGCCGTCGCGCTGATCGGCTGCGCGCTGCTGCTCGGCTTCCAGTTCTTCGCCTCCGACAAGCTCGCGCTGCGCTCGATGGGCGCCCACGAGGTCTCCCCGCAGGAGGCCCCGGAGTTCCACGCGATGATCGAGCGCCTCTGCGTGCAGGCCGACATCCCCAAGCCGAAGGTGGCGATCGTCAACTCGCCGATCCCCAACGCGTTCGCGATGGGCCGCTCGCCCAAGAGCGCGACGGTCTGCGCGACCACCGGGATCATGGACCTGCTGTCGCCCAGCGAGCTCGAGGGCGTGATGGCCCACGAGGTCACGCACATCGTCAACCGCGACGTGATGATCATGACCATGTGCGGGTTCTTCGCGTCGATCGCGTCGATGATCGTGCAGTTCGGCTTCTTCTTCGGCGGCGGGTACGGCGGCGGCTACTCCAACAACGACGACGACGACGGCCCGTCGTTCATGGTCATCATCTTGATCTCGGCCATCGTCTGGGTCGTGTCGTTCTTCCTCATGCAGGCGCTGTCGCGCTACCGCGAGTTCGCGGCCGACCGCGGCGCCGCGGTCATCACCGGCCGCCCGTCCGCGCTGGCCAGCGCGCTGCTGAAGATCAGCGGCGTCAACGAGCGCATCCCGCAGGGCGACCTCCGCGCCCACTCCGAGATGAACGCGTTCTACATCGTGCCCGTGCAGGTGAAGGCGTCGCTCTACAACCTGTTCTCGACGCACCCGCCGATGGAGAAGCGGATCGCGGCGCTCGGTCGCCTGGAGTCCCAGCTGCAGTCCTCCGGCCCCGTGCGCCCGGCGCTCGCGTAGTCGCACATGGGCTTCCTCGACGCCCTCCTGGGCAAGCGCAAGGTCAAGGGCCCGGCGCCCGACCGGCTCTTCGCGATCACCACCGCGTCGATCGCGCTGGAGACCGGGCCGGGCATCCGGACCCGCGGCAGCGCCGCGATCGTCTTCCAGCCGCTGGCCACCGGCGACTTCGCGCAGATCGTCTCCGAGATGGAGGAGGTCGTGCGCGGCACCGGCGAGGAGACCGGCACGACGCTGACGACCTCCGACGACACCTACGGCTACCGCTGGATGGTGCTCAACGACCCCGACGTCGAGGACCTCGCGGTCGGCGTCAACGCGGTCTCCGACGCGCTGGAGCTCGGCGGCTACGGCAACCGCGTGCTGTGCGCGGTCTTCGCCTTCGAGGACGCGTCGAGCAGGCCCGTCTACTTCATCTACAACTACAAGCGGGGCACCTGGTACCCGTTCGTCCCCGCGAGCGGCGAGCAGCAGCGCTCGACCGAGCGCGAGCTGCAGATCAAGGCCCAGATCGGGAACGAGCTGCCGGTCGAGCAGGAGCTCGAGCGCTGGTTCCCCCTCTGGGGCATCCCGATCTAGGCGCCGGCGGCGGCGGGCTCAGCCGCGCGCGACGGCCAGCAGCGCCACGTCGTCGGGCCAGACGCCGCCGTCGGGCGCCAGCGCCTCCAGCACGCGATCGCAGAGCACGTCCAACGCGTGCGGCGACGAGGCGACGACCGTGCGCAGCGCCTCGAGGCTGCGGTCCAGGCGCTCGTCGCGCCGCTCGACCAGGCCGTCGGTGTACAGCAGCAGCCGCGCGCCGTGGCCCAGGCGCAGCCGCTCGGCCGCCTCGGCGGCGGGGGCGCCGCAGCCCAGCGGCGGCGTCAGGACGCCGGTGACCAGCCGCGTCCCCGCGGCGTCGGTCAGGACCGCCGGCGGATGCCCGGCCGACGCGATCGCCAGCTCGCCGTCGGCGTCGATCGTCATGAACAACGCCGTGGCGGTGATGTCCATCGCCCCGACGAAGCCGTCCAGCCGCGCGAGCACGCGCGCGGGATCCGGGTCCTCCAGGGCGTAGGCGTGCAGCGCCGCGCGGACCTGGCCCATCGCGGCCGCCGCGGCCAGGCCCTTGCCGGCGACGTCGCCGATCGCCAGGCCGACGCGATCGCCCGGCAGCGCCACCGCGTCGTAGAAGTCGCCGCCGACCGGGCCCTCGGCGCCCCGCGGCAGGTAGCGCGCGGCCAGCCGCACGCCGGCGGCCGCGGGCAGGACGCGCGGGAGCAGCGAGCGCTGCAGCGTCTCGGCCAGGTCGCGCTCGCGCTCGCGCAGCTGCGCGTGGCCGATGGCCAGCGCGGCGCGGTCGCCGACGGCCTCCAGCAGCCGCAGGTCGTCCTCGCCGAAGCGGCCGATCTCGCTGGTCGACACGTGCAGCGTGCCGATCACCTCGCCGTCCAGGCGCAGCGGCACGCCGGCCAGCGAGCCGCTGAAGCGGCGGTGCTCGGAGGCCAGGCCGTCGACGAGCGAGATGTCGTCGAACACCATCCCCCGCCCCGCGGACGCGATCAGGCCCGAGACGCCGGTCCCCATGTGCGCGTAGTCGCCGACCAGGCCCTCCATGCCCAGCGCGGCGCGCACGCGCAGCCGGCGTCGGTCGTCGTCGTCGGACAGCAGGACGGCGGCGCGCTCGCCGCCGAGCGCCTCGCGCGCGAGCACCAGCATCCGCTCCAGCGCGACGTCCAGCGACGTCGCGGTGAAGCCCGCCAGCGTGATCGCCTCCAGCCGCCGCAGCCGCTGGCCCGCCTCCTCCGCCCCGGCCTGCGCGCGGGTCACCTCGCGCTGGCGGCGGCCGAGGTCGCGCTGGCTGGCGATCAGGTCGTCGTTGAGCCGCAGGACCTGCTCGACCAGGCGGTCGCGCTCGTCGCCGTGGGGCTCGGCGACGACCAGCACCTCGCCGTCGGCCATCGCGCGCACGTGCACCAGCCGGTCCTCGGCCGCGGTCGAGCCGCCCTGCCAGAAGCCGATCGTCAGGCGCGCCCAGGCGTCGGCGGGCGCGCTCGCCAGGTGGGTGGCCAACGCGGGGCGCTGCGGCGCGGCGACGACCGCGTCGAAGCGCTCGCCCGCCAGCGCACCGCCCGCCGCCGCCTCCAGCGCCGGGTTGGCGTCCCGCACGACGCCGTCGCGGTCCACGCGCGCGGCGTAGAGCGTGCGGCTGGCCCAGAGCAGCGCCCGCAGGACCTCCTGGTCGAACTCCTCGCGGCTCATCGTGGTGGGGATGAACCTAGTGCAGCCGCAGCGCCAGCTCGCGCAACAGGGCCTCGGGATCGGCCGCGAAGACGTCGGCCCCGGCCAGCAGCGCGCGGTCGCCGTGGCCTTCGTAGGCGCGGCCGCCGGCGATCAGCAGCGGCGGGGCGTCGAGCTCGCGCAGCCGCGCGAAGACGTGGCCGGCGGCCAGCAGGTTGAACGACAACGAGGTCGAGAGCGCCACGACGTCGGGCTCGCGCCGCGCGGCCAGCGCGACGATCTCGCCGACCGGCGTGTCGGGGCCGAGCAGCAGCACGTCCCAGCCCGAGGCCTCCAGGAAGTCCGCGACCATCCGCGCGCCGATGCCGTGCAGCTCGCCGGGCGTCCCGGCCACGATCGCCCGGCGGCGCCGGCCGCCCGCGAATGCCGCGGCGGCGTCCTCCAGCGACGGCGCCAGCCGCGCCAGCACGGTCTGGGTGATCTGCGTCGCCAGGTGCTCCTGCGCGACGCCGATCCGCGCGGTCTCCCACAGCTGCCCGATCTCGACCATCGCCGGGGTGAGGACGTCGAGGTAGACCTGCTCGGCGCGCGCCCCGCCGTCCAGCGCGGTGGCGATCGCGTCCCACGCCCCGCGCGCGTCGGGGGCCAGCAGATGCTCCAGGTACCGACGGCGCACCTCGCCGAGATCGACCGTGCCCGCGGCGGAGGACGTCCGGCCCGTCAAGAAGACGCGCTCGGGCCCGGCGCGCCGGCCGCCAGCTCGAACCAGACGTGGGTGCTGCCCTCGCGCACGCCCCAGCGGCGCGAGAGCGTCTCGACCAGGTGCAGCCCCCATCCGCCCTCGACCGTCGACGGCCGGTCGCGCGCCTTGGGGACGAAGCCGTGGCCCTCGTCCACCACCTCGCAGCGCAGCTCGCCGCCCTGGACGGCGTCCAGCAGCACGCGGACGTGCTCGCCCTCGCCGTGCCGGACCGCGTTGGTGACGACCTCCGACAGCAGCAGCCGCGCCCGCTCGGCGCACCGCGCCTCGACCGCGTCGCCCAGCTCGTCCACCATCCGGCGGGCGACCGCGGGGGCGCGAGGGTCTCGGGGGATGTCCTGGGCGACGATCACGTGCGCGGCTCGGAGGATAGGTACCCCGGCGGCAGACGCACCACGCGGCGCGGCGCCGACGGACCGGAATCCCCCCGGGATCGACGGCCCGTGGCGTAGCATGGCCCCGATGGCCGGCGATCCCCAGTTCGGGCCGGCCCCGGACCCCGGCGCCCCTCCGCGGGCGCAGACTCCGCCCACCACGCGCGATCCGGTCGCGCTGCGCGAGGCGGTCACGGCATCCTCGGCCGCCGGCGAGGAGCCCGGCGCCATCTACGCGCGCGTGCTGCGTCCGCCGCTGGCCGAGGCCGAGGCGACGAGCGTCGCGGGCGGTGGTGGCCCGATCGCCGACGAGCGCCGCGCGCTGGCGCGCTCGGGCGCCCAGGCCGCGCTGGCCGAGCTGGTCGGCCGCCTGCCGACCACCGACGAGGGCCTCGGCCGCCGCGCCGCGGTGCTCGTGCCCGCCGGCGTGCTCGGCGAGCTGGACGGCCAGGCGCTGGCCGACGCGCTGGACGCGGGCGGCTGGGGCGTCACCGCCGTCGCGCTCGACCAGGACGCGGAGGCGGTCGTCGAGGCGATCGGCGCCGCGCGCGCCGAGGTCGTGGTCGCGCCCGCCGGCGACGCCGCGCAGGTGCTCGCCTCCCAGCGCGCGCTCTCGCTGCTGCGCCGCGTCACCGCGCCGCCGCTGATCGTCGGCGTCGCGTTCGCCGCCGCCGACCACCCGTCCGGGATGGCCGCCGACCACGTCGTCGGCACCACCGACGCGCTCGCGCCGCTGCTGCGCCGACGCATGGGCCGCGGCGGCCACGGCGCCGTGCCGTGGGGCGTGCGCCTCGGCCGCGACGGCGCCCGCCTGACGGTCGCGCCGATCGGGCTGCTGGATCCGCCGTCGGTGGCGCGCCTGCGCGAGATCGTCGAGACGCGCCGCACGCTCTACCCACGGATCGTGCTCGACCTCCGCGAGCTGATGGCCGCCGACGCCGAGGGCCTCGGCGCGCTCGTCGCCTGGGACGCCGAGCGGCCGTGGGATCCGACGGTCGCCGCGCTGGGCGACCCGCGGACGGTGGCGGCGCTGGCGGAGGCAGGGCTGGCCGACGCCCTGCCCCTCGCCGAGCCGAGCCGAGCTAGTTGTCCTGGGCCGCGGGCTCCGTGTCCGGAACCAGGCCCTCGCCGTTGAAGTCCTGGCCGGCCTCGTGGAACGTGAGGTCGGCGGGCGGCAGGATGATGTGCGAGCCGCGCAGGTCGTCGTCGGCCAGCATCTTGCCGTTGGAGCGCACGAAGTCCAGCAGCGCCTCGAAGGCCCGGTAGAAGCCGGACTCGTCGCCGGAGTCGACGGCGGCGACGGTCGCGTCGTCGAGGTCGTTGAGCTGGGAGTGGAGGTCGTCGGAGAGCTCGAACTGGCCCTCGTCGGAGATGCGCACGATCACGCCTGGCCCTCCTCGAGCTGCTTGTTGGCGTCGCCGCCGCCGGAGCCGGAGCCCAGCTCGGCCTTCATCTTGGCCAGCTCGTCGTCGACCGCCGCCCCGCTGGACAGCTCGCGCAGCTGCTTGTCGATGTCGTCCTCGCCGGAGCCCAGCTGCGTGAGGTCCTCGAACGTGCCCGCGGCCTCCAGCTCGGAGACGGCGTCGGCGCGGGCCTTCATCTGGTCGGTCTTGTCGACCGCGCGCTGCATCGCCAGCCCGACGTCGGCCATCTGCTCGCCGACGCCCGTCGCGGCCTCCGAGATGCGCACCTGCGCCTCGGCCGCGCTGTACTGGGCCTTGATGACTTCCTTCTTGGTGCGGAAGGCCTCGATCTTCGCGCGCAGCTTCTGCTCGCTGTCGGTCAGCTTCTGCTGCTGGGCCTCCAGCTCGGAGACCTGCGAGTCGAGGTTCTGAAGCTCGGTCTGGGCGACGTTCTTGCGCTCCAGCGCGACGCGCGCCAGCTCCTCGTTGCCCTGGGACAGCGCCTGCCGCGCCTGCGTGTCGAGCTTGACGACCGACTGCTCCAGCTTGGTGGACTGCATCTGCAGACGCTTCTTCGCCGTGACGACGTCGGCGATGCCCTTCTTGACGTTCTGCAGCGACTCCAGCTGCTTCTGGTAGCTGTAGTCGAGGGTCTCGGCCGGGTCCTCCGCGCGGTCCAGCAGCTTCGAGATCTTCGCCTTGACGACCGTGGAGAAACGGCCACTCACACCCGGCATCGGGCCTCCGTACGAATCGGGGGAAGGGGGAGGCTCCTAGCCTACCCAGCCCCAGGCCTTCGGTGGCCTAGAAGCCGATCGGGTGACGTGCGGTGAAGCCCTTGGTGCTGCGCAGGACCGGGCGCCAGCGCGGGCCCTTGGCGCCGGACGGGTCGCCCGCGGCCGAGGTGTCCAGGCGCAGGCCCGCGATGACCACGAACGCGTGCGACGGGTTCGTGTAGATCGTGAACCACGTGCCGGCGCCCTTGGCGCCCCACTTCATGAAGGACGAGGAGTCCAGCGGCTTGCTCAGCAGGTCGGCGCCGTGCAGCGCGTAGGAGACCGTGCCGGAGCAGTCGTAGCCGCGGGAAAGGAACCTCGAGTTGTGCCCGCCGCCGTAGACGTAGGGCTTGCCGACGATCGCGTTGGCCGCGGCGATTGCGTCCTTGACCTCCTGCGGGGCGGTCGCCGGAGCGGCGGCGTAGCCGGTCGGGAGGACCGTCGCCGACTGCTCGGGCGTCAGCTGCGTGGTGGCCGGGTTCGGCTGGCCGTAGGCCGCGCCGCCGGTGGCGACCGCCGGGTCGACGACGGTGGCCGGTGCGCTGCTGGTCGTGTCCGTGCCGCCGGTCGACGGGGTCGTCTGCGCCGCCGCCGTGGAGGCGAAGGCAAGCGAACCGGCGATCGTCAGCGCAAGGGCGTATGCCCGCAAGGCAGTTTCCTCTTTCGTCGGCCTGCGGGGTTAGCTGACGGGCTAGCGCTAAAAGAGCCTGCGCCTCCCATGGCGAGCCATGAGATTCGCCCCAAACAACCTGGGTCCCCCGCCCCGGGCTCCTCACCCGGGTTCGGCGTGGGCGGAAACCTACACCACCGGGACGAAAGATGCACATCGACGTCCCGCAATGCAGGTTGCACTCCGGGGGTCGGCTCCGAAATGCGGGGTGAAGAGGCCGATTGTCACCCGGCGGACCGATGATCCCCCGGTCGGGGAGGGGTTCGGAGGCCGTTGGCGGCGCGGTCGCCGCGCCGGACGCCGTAGCCTCTCCGGCCTCATGCGCTCACCGCGAATCGTCCTCGCGGCGCTGCTCGTCGCGCTGCTGGCCGTCGGCTGCGGCCGCAGCTCCGCCCCCAACGGCGGCCAGAAGGATCGCACCACGCCGACGACCGGCGCGAAGGGCACCGAGCGCACCGCCGCGACCGACCTCGGCTTCCCGACGTTCGCGACCAAGAACACGACGCGGATCGGCGGCGCCGACCCGGTCGCCGACGCGGCGGCTGCCGCGCGCGCGGTGTACAGCGGCGCCTCGCGGATCACGCGGCCCCGGGCGGTCGTGCTGGCCGACGACTCCGACTGGCGCGTCGGGCTGGCCGCGTCCGTGCTGATGTCGTCCCCGATCCGCGCGCCGCTGCTCTACGCGCACGGCACCGACGACCTGCCCGCCGCGACGATCGACGCGCTGAAGGCGCTCGCGCCGACCGGCTCCAAGGACGCGGGCGGCGCCCAGGTCATCCGCGTCGGCGACGTGCCCGCGCCCGACGGCCTGAAGACCACCGACCTCAAGGGCGCCGACCCGGTCGCGCTCGCGCGCGCGATCGACGCCTTCCAGTCCGCCGCGCGCGGCACGACGTCGGACCGCGTGATCGTCGTCGGCTCCGACGACCCGGCCTACGCGATGCCCGCCGCCGCGTGGGCGGCCAAGGCCGGCGACCCGGTGCTGTTCGTCGACAAGGACTCGATCCCGCCCGACACCAAGGCCGCGATCTCCGCCCACCAGCAGCCCAAGATCTACGTGTTGGGCCCGAAGTCGACGGTCTCCGACAAGGTGATGACGCAGCTGAAGAAGCTCGGCTCCCCGACGCGCATCGCCGGGCCCGACCCCGCCGCCTCGTCGGTCGCCTTCGCGCGGTTCCTGGACGGCTCGTTCGGCTGGGGCGTCGTCGACCCCGGCCACGGCTTCGTGTTCGCCAACGCCTCGCGGCCCGGCGACGCCGGCGCGGCCGCGCCGCTGAGCGCCTCCGGCACCTACGGACCGCTGCTGGTGTCCACCAGCGCCGACCAGCTCCCGCGCGCGCTGTCGAGCTATCTCCTGGACGTCCAGCCCGGCTACACCAGGGATCCGGTCCGCGGCGTCTACAATCACGGTTGGATCGTCGGCGACGAGTCCGCGTTCAGCGTGGGCGTGCAGTCGGCGATCGACTCCCTTCTGGAGATCGTCCCCGTCAACGAACGCGGAAGCAACGACAGCACCTCATGAGCCAGGCCGAGAGCCCCGACCGCCTCAACCGCGACGTCACCGTCGATGACGTCCGTCAGCTCATGGGGGCCTCCACCCCGCACTTCGCGCTGCAGCTGCGCAACCGCATCGCGCGGCTGATCGACCCGCTGCCCGCCGACCATCCGGCGCGCGCGCTGGGCGAGCAGGAGATCGCGCGCCTGACGCGGCTGGGCTTCAGCGGCGAGACGCGCGGCCACGCGGCCGAGGCGGGCCTGCCGCCGCTGCGCTCGGTGACGGGCGCGGGCAACGTCGGCGGCGTCGGGTCCGAGACGCCCGAGCCGCACACGACGATCTAGCCCCGCCGGGACCTCCGGACGTCCGCCGCGGCCCTGAGCGGCCGGGCCCGGCGATACCCTCGCGACGATGCGCGCGGGAGCCTTCCTCGCCTATTGGCCCTGGTTCACGCCTGCCGAGCAGGTGGAGTTGGCGGTGCTCGCCGACCGGCTGGGGCTGGACAGCGTCTGGGTCGCCGAGGCGTGGGGCCAGGACGCGGTCAGCGTGCTCGGCCTGCTGGCCGGCAAGACCGACCGGATCGCGCTCGGCTCGGGCCTGATGCAGATCCCGGCGCGCAAGCCGACCGCGACCGCGATGGCCGCCGCGTCGCTGGACGTGCTCAGCGAGGGCCGCTTCCGGCTCGGCCTGGGCCTGAGCGGACCGCAGGTCTCCGAGGGCTGGTACGGCGTCCCGTTCGTGAACAACTTGAAGCGGACGCGCGAGTACGTCGACACGGTTCGGCGCGTGCTGGACCGCGAGCGCGTGTCGCTGCCGCTGGAGGGCGGCGCGGACGGCACCGGCCTCGGCAAGCCGCTGAAGCTGCTGACCCGCACCGTGCAGGACCACCTCCCGATCTACCTCGGGGCGATCGGGCCCAAGGCGGTCCGCCAGACGGGCGCGATCGCCGACGGCTGGCTGCCGTTCATGCTCGACCCGCGGGAGCCCGAGACGTTGTTGGGGCCCTTGCGCGAGGGCGCGGAGGCGGCGGGCCGGTCGCCGGCCGACATCGACGTCGCGCCGGTCGTGCCGCTGGCCGTCGACGAGGACCTCGCGACCGCCCGCGACGCCGTCCGCCCGTGGCTGGCGTTCTACCTGGGGTCGATGGGCGCCAAGGACAAGAACTTCTACGTCGAGCTGGCCGAGCGCCAGGGCCACGGCGCGGCGGCGCGCGACGTGCAGGCCCACGCGCTGGCGGGCGATCGCGCGGGCGCCGTCGCGGCGGTGACCGACGACCTGGTCGACGCGGGCGCGATCGCCACGACGCCCGCGGGCCTGGACGAGCGGCTGGCGATCTACGAGCGCGCGGGCGTCACGACGCTGGTCGCGGTGCCCTGCGGCGAGGACAAGCCCGGCGTGCTGCGCGCGCTGGCGGCGGCGACGGTGACGCGATGACCGCCGGTCCTCTCCCACGTCCCGAAGGCATCGCCGGCTCCGCGCTGGCCGGCCCGTTCCCGGTCGGCAGCTACGCGGAGAAGCTGCGCGAGTACCTGCGCCAACGCGCGCGGGTGCAGCTGTTCGGCGAGGTCTGGAACTTCCGCGCCAGCAAGGCCAAGGTCTACTTCGAGCTGCGCGACGGCGACGGCGCGGTGCCGTGCTCGATGTGGCGCGACGCGTTCGAGCGCGCGGGCTTCGCGGCGACGACGTTCGTCGACGGCTGCGCGGTCGTCGTCGCGGGCGGGCCGGACTACTACCCCGGGTCGCGCACGTCGTCGCCGTCGTTCTCCTTCGACGTCACCGCGCTGCGGATCGCCGGCGAGGGCGACCTGCTCGCCCAGATGGAGGCGCTGCGCCGCGCGCTCGGGGCCGCCGGGCTGTTCGAGCCGCAGAAGCGCCTCCCCCGCCCCGCGCTGCCGCGCTGCATCGGCGTCGTGACCGGCGAGGGCGGCAAGGCGCGCGACGACGTGCTGGCCGGGCTGCGCCGCCGCGGCTGGGCGGGCAGGTTGGTGTGGGCGTTCGCGCCGGTGCAGGACCGGCACGCGGCGCCGCGGATCGCGCGGGCGCTGCAGGACCTCGCGGCGGTCGAGGAGGTCGACGTCATCATCGTCGCGCGCGGCGGCGGGTCGCTGGCCGACCTGTTCGCGTTCTGCGACGAGACGCTCTGCCGGACCGTCGCGCTGCTGCGCGTGCCGGTGATCGCGTCGGTCGGCCACCACACCGACCGGACGCTGATCGACGACGTCGCCGCCGTGTCGTGCTCGACGCCCACGCACGCCGCCGAGAGCGCGGTCCCGGCGCACCCGGTCGAGGCGCGCGCGGCGCTGGCGCGGTGCGCGACCGCGTTGGAGGCGCACGGGCGCCGCGCCGTGGTGGGACGGGCGCGGCACCTCGCGGCGCTCTCGCGCGCGCCCGCGCAGGCGATCGCGCGCCACCGGACCGCCCTGCACCAGCGGCTCAAGGAGCTGCGCGCCGCGTCACGCCGCCGGGTGGCGACCGACCGCGAGCGCGTCGCCCGCGGCGCGCTCGTCCTGGAGCGCAAGGCCGGCGCCGCCGCCGGCCCGCAGGACCGCGCGCGCCGCGCCGCGCTGGACTCGCTGGCCGCCGCGCTGGCCGCCCACGACCCCGAGCGCACGGTCGCGCGCGGGTACGCGATCGTCGACGACGGCGCCGGCGGGATCGTGACCAGCGCCGCCCGGGCGCGCGAGCTGGGCGACGTCCGGCTGTTCTTCGCCGACGGGCCGGTGGACGCCAAGATCAACGACGACAACAAGAAGGGCTCGTGATGTCTTCCGAGACCGAGACCATGTCCTACGAGACCGCGACCGCGCGCCTCGAGACCATCATCAAGCGCCTGGACTCCGGCGAGGCCGGGCTGCGCGAGACGCTCGACCTCTGCCAGGAGGGCCGCGGGCTGGTGGAGTTCTGCGCCGGCGAGCTGGACGCGGTCGGCCAGGGCCTGGAGGAGCTGCGCCTGGACGAGCTCGTCGCCCGGCTGGAGCAGCGGCCCGCATGAGCGACTCGCTCTGGTCGCGGATCTCCGGCCTCACGCTGGAGATCGAGGACTACGCCTTGGAGCGCCTGGAGCGCGCGGTCTCGTCGGACTTCACCCGCGTCTCGACGGTGATCCGGCTGCGCGGCGGCGACGGCCACGAGGGCCTGGGCGAGGACGTCTCCTACGACGCCGACGACCAGCGGGCGCTGCAGGAGGCGGGCGCGACGCAGCCGCTCGCGGGGTCCTGGACGCTGGAGTCGTTCTGCGACATGTTGGCGGGGCTGGACCTGTGGCCCGAGCCCGCGCGCCACGACGCGTCGGTGCAGTACCGCGTGTGGGCCTACGAGTCGGCGGCGCTGGACCTCGCGCTGGCCCAGAACGGGCTGTCGCTGCAGGACGCGCTCGGGCGCCGCGCCGAGCCGCTGACGTTCGTCTGCTCCCTGCGCCTCGGCGAGCCCGCGACGGCCGAGCCGCTGCGCACGCGCCTGGCCAAGTACCCCGGGTTGCGGTTCAAGCTGGACCCGACGAAGTCCTGGGACGACGCGCTGGTGGCGGAGCTGGTGCGGACGGGCGCGGTCGACACGGTGGACTTGAAGGGGTTGTACGTGGGGTCGGTCGTCGACAACACGCCCGACCCGGCGCTCTACCGCCGCGTGGCCGAGGCCTTCCCGGACGCCTGGATCGAGGACCCCGGGTTGACGGACGAGACCGACCCGGTGCTCGAGCCGTACCGCGACCGGATCACCTGGGACGCGAACATCCACTCGGTCGACGACATCATCGGGTTGCCCTTCGCCCCGCGGATGGTGAACGTCAAGCCCTCCCGGCTCGGCGGGATCCGGCCGCTCTTCGCGGCGTACGAGCACTGCGAGGGGCACGGCATCCGCATGTACGGCGGCGGCCAGTTCGAGCTGGGCGTCGGGCGCGGGCAGATCCAGTACCTCGCGTCGATCTTCCATCCCGACGGGCCCAACGACGTCGCACCGGGCGGCTACAACGACGTCGATCCGCCGGCCGGGTTGCCGTCCTCGCCGCTGCCGGTGCTGGCGAGCGCGACGGGGTTCCGCTGGGGATAGGGGTGTTGGTGGCGGCGCCACCAACTGACCGAACCGTCGACTGGCCAATCAACCAGGGTCGCCGCGCGCGGCCCCTCCAATCTGTAGAACTCCGCATCTATGGATGAGAGACTTGGCATCGTCGGCAGCGGCGCCATCGCCTGCGGCCTGGCCGCGGCGGCGGCGCAGCACGGAGAGGTCGTCCTCTGGGCGCGCTCGGACAACTCCGCGGATCGCGCGCGGAAGACCGTGGACAAGGCGACCTCGAAGATGGAGGACGTAGACGGCGCCCAGGTCACGATCGTCCAGGACCTGAGCGAGCTCGAGGGCGCCGACATCGTCATCGAGGCGATCGCCGAGGACGTCGAGGCCAAGGCCGAGCTGTGGGGCCGGCTGAGCGAGGTCGTCAACGGCCACACGCTGCTGGGCTCCACGACGTCGTCGCTCTCGGTGGCGCAGATCGCGTCGGCCAGCGGCGCGCCGGACCGCTTCGTCGGCCTGCACGTCTTCAACCCGGTGCCGCGGATGAAGCTCGTCGAGCTGGCGTTCCCGGCCGAGGCCTCCGCCGAGACGCGCGAGCGCGCGACCAAGCTGGTCGAGACGCTCGGCAAGACGCCGGTGATCGTCCCCGACATCCCGGGCTTCGTCGTCAACCGCCTGCTGTTCCCGTTCCTGTTCAGCGCCGTCGCGCTGCAGGAGGAGACCGGGCTCTCGTCGGAGGCGATCGACACCTGCATGAAGCTCGGCGCCGGCCACCCGATGGGCCCGCTGGCGCTGCTGGACTTCGTCGGCCTGGACGTCTCCAAGGCGATCGGCGAGGCGATCGGGGCCGACGTCCCGGCGTCGCTGAGCCGGCTCGTCGACGAGGGCGCGCTCGGCAAGAAGACCGGGCGCGGCTTCTACACGTACGACTGAGACGCCGCCCGCGCCCGCGGCGCGGCCGGCAGCAGGGCCTCGGCGGTGGTGCGCAGCGTGCGCACCACCGCCGTCGCGCTTTCGGGGCGCGGTCCCGCGACCGCGGTGACCGCGCTGAGGACCCGCGTCGGCGCCGCGCCCGCCAGCGGCCGGGCGACCGCGCGCTCGCGGTGGGCCAGCGCCAGGAACGGCACGAGCGCGACGCCCGCGCCCGCGGCCACGAAGCCCTGCACCGCGCCGTAGTCGGCGCTGGAGAAGACGACGTCGGGCTCGAAGCCCGCACGCGCGCACGCGGCGCGCACGACGCCGGCGCAGAACGCGGTCGGCGCCACCCACGGGTCGGCGGCCAGCCGCGCGAGGTCGATCGCCTCCTCCCCGGCCAGCGGGTGGCCGGCGGGCAGGACCGCCCACAGCGGGTCGTGGGCGACGACCGTGCGGTCGAGCCCGGCGAGATCGGTGTCCCCGAGCGCGTTGGGCTCGAAGACGACCGCGACGTCGCAGGTCCCGGCGCGCACGGCGGCGACCGCCGCGACCGGATCCTCCTCGGCCAGGTGCAGCTCGACGCCGGGGTGCTCGGCGCGGTAGCGCGACATCGCCGCGGGCACCAGCGCGGTCCACGCCGACTCGAAGGCCGCGACGCGCACCGAGCCGCCGCGCACCCGCTGGAGGTCCTCCAGCTCGGCGCGCGCCGCCGCGAGCTGGCCGAGCACGAGCGCCGCGTGGCGGTCGAGCACCGCGCCGGCCTGCGTGAGGCGCGTGCCGCGCGGCCCGCGCTCGACGAGCACCGCGCCGGCCTCGCGCTCCAGCGCCGCGATCTGCTGGGAGATCGCCGACGGCGTGTAGCGCAGCTCGGCCGCGGCGGCGGCGAACGAGCCGTGCTCGGCGACCGCGCGCAGCACCCGGAGCTTCCTCGCGTCCAGCATGAAGGGCAGCTTATGGCTGACGTCAAGAACTCCAGTCGCGCTGACGGCGCGGCGCTGGGATCGTCCCCAGCACCATGAGGCTCCACGCGATCCCGCACTCCACCAACGTCCATCGCGTCCGGCTGGCGCTCGCGCTCAAGGGCCTGGACGACGTCGAGGTCGTCCAGCATCCCGCCGGCGACCGCTCGGGCGTGCGCGCGGTCAGCGGCCAGGACCTCGTGCCGGTGCTGGAGACCGACGCCGGCGAGGTCCTCACCGACTCGATGCCGATCGTCGCGTGGATCGACGCCACCTGGCCCGACCCCCATCCGCTCTACCCGGCCGACGAGCGCGCACGCCGCGAGGTCCAGGCGTTCATCGACTTCTTCAACTTCGTCTGGAAGGTCCCGCCCAACGCGATCGACGCGGCGGACCCGGGCGACCCGCGCATCCCCGGCTGGCGCGAGCAGCTGCGCGCCTGGCCGGTCGGCTTCGACGCGCTGCTGGCCGACCGCCCGTTCCTGCTCGGCGACCGGGTCGGCGCCGCGGACGTCTGCGCCTACCCCTTCCTGCGCTTCGCGACGAGCGTCGATCCCGACGACGACGACCTCTTCCACGGCATCCTGATCGACGCGCTGAGCGAGGCTCCGCCGCCCCGTCTGACGGCCTGGATCGACCGCATGTCCAGACTCTCGCCCGCTCTTGCCGGGCCCATCGCCAACCTTTAGCGCGGCTTCAGGAACCGGGCAGAGAATCGCTCTCGCGAACGTACTCGCACGTGCACCTCCTCCCAGAAGCACGATCCGGCCCGCCACCCAGGCGGGCCGGTTCGATTTCGGGGGAGGTTCCGCGAGGCCCGCGCGACGCCGCCGCGTCCGCCTCGCCGCCTGGCCTCCGCCTCGCCGCGCGTCCGCCTGGCCTCGTCTCGGAGGGCGACCGGCCAAACGGCAGGAGATCCAAGCCGGTCGCCCTCAAGACGTCCCGGACGAGCCCACCCCGGCTCGCCCGATGTCGGTCCCGGCTGTCCCACGAGCCGGTCCCGATGGGTCCCCGGTTGTTGTCCGTCCACGGAGTCCGGGGTCCGTTCCACCGGCTACAACGGCGGCGGGCCGGCGAACTTGCGGTCAGTCGTCGCGCTGTTCGCCGCCGGACACCACGCCCTGCGGGGCGCGGCGCTCGCGGATGCGGACGGCCTCGATGCGGTTGTCGCGCACGCTCTCGACGCGGATCGAGTAGCCGTCGGCGGTGATCGTGTCACCGCGCTTGGGCAGGCGGCCCAGCTCGGCGAAGACGAAGCCGCCGACCGAGTTATAGGCGTCGGTGTCGACCGGCAGCTCGACGCCGTAGTCCAACAGGTCGGTCACCGCGACGTGGCCGCGGACGAACCAGTCGCCGTTGGCCAGGCGCCGGATCTGGCCGCCCGCCGGGTCGGTCTCGTCGTCGATCTCGCCGACGACCTCCTCGATGATGTCCTCGACGGTGACGATGCCGACGACGCGGCCGTACTCGTCGACGACGACCGCCATCGAGGAGCGCTGGCGCTGGAGGTCGGCCAGCAGGTCGTCCAAGGCCTTGGTCTCGGGCACGATCACGGCCTCGCGCACCAGCGGCTCCAGCGACGCCGACGGCCCCTCGGCCATCAGCGAGCGCGCCAGCGAGTTGGAGTGCACGATGCCGCGCACGCGGTCGCGGTTGTCGTCCTCGGTGACGACCAGGCGCGTGTGGCCGGAGGAGATGCAGCGGCGCAGCGCGGTCTCGACGTCCTCGCTGAGGTCGACCGTGACGACCGCCGGGATCGGCGTCATCACCTGGCGCGCCTCCTGCTCGTGCAGGTGGAACACGCCGGTCAGCATCCCCGCCTCGCCCGCGTCGAGCTTGCCGCCCGCGCGCGCCTGGGAGATCAGGATCTGCAGCTCCTCGGGCGTCGCGCCCTCCTCGCTGGCCGCGTCCGGGTCGACCCGCAGCAGCCGCAGGATCGCGTTGGACACCACGTTGAGCAGCGAGATGAACGGCTTCATCGCGCTGTTGAAGGCCTTGAGCGGGCGCGCGATCAGGATCGCCACCCGATCCGGGTGGATGATCGAGTAGATCTTGGGGACCTGCTCGCCGGCCACCACGTGGCTGCCCGTGACGATGATGTAGGCGATCGCCACCGAGATCGCGACCGACAGCTCGTGCGACAGGCTGCCGAACAGCGGCTCGAAGAGCTTGGCGATCGCGGGCTCGCCCAGGAAGCCGATGCCCAGCGACGCGAGCGTGATGCCGAACTGGCAGGCGCTCAGGTACTGGTTGAGGTCGTCGTGCAGCGACAGGGCGCGGGCCGCGCCGGCGTTGCCGTCCTCGGCCAGCTCCTGCAGGGAGGCGCGCCGCGAGCGCACCAGGCCGAACTCCGCCGACACGAAGAACCCGTTGACGGCGATCAGCACCACCACCGCTGCGAGAAGCAGGACGGTCACGCGTTGGGGCCGGGTCCGTGCCCGGCGCTACTTCGAGAAGGGTCGTCGTTCATGGAGCGACGGCCCGAACGGTACCAGCCCGCTCAGCGCCCTGGACAGCTTCCGAGCCGATTGGACTGCAACAGCAGCCGTCCGAGGGCCACCCAGGCCGATCCGTAGTAGGTCGGCGCGTCGGCGTCGCGCCGCGCGGCATCGTCCATCAGCGCGCTCGCGTCGGCCGTGTCGCCGCGGGCCTGGGCGGCCGCCGCGCGCGCCATCAGGAAGACCGGATGGTCGCTCGGCGCGCGCGTCTTCAGGCCGCTGAACGACGCCGCGACGCGCCGGTCGGCGGGGTCGCAGGACGCGGCCAGCCGGATCGGCACGCGCGCGGCGTCGTAGCCGTAGGACGGCCCGCCGTCGCCGCCGCCCGGCGGCCCCGAGGCGGCCGGTGGCGGGCCGAGGGTCGCCCAGTCCGGCGGCGCGTCGGCCTGCCACACGGGCGCCAGCGCCGCGCGCGTCGCGTCGGCGACGTCGTCCATGCGCAGGGCCGCCAGCGCCCGCGGGTCGAAGTAGGAGGGGTTGGTGACGCCGCGGCCCTTGGCCCACGGCCCGGCGACGATCACGCCGTCGCGGATCTCGGCGCCGCGCATCGCGTCGGCGATCCGCCGCGACGCCTTGGCGTAGTCGGAACGACGCCACGCGCCGGCCGCGAGCTTCAGCGCGTGCGCCGCGTCGAGGTCGGCGTCCGCGGCGGGCTGCGGGTCGCCGGGACGCCAGGACAGCAGCCCGTCGCCGCGCCGCAGGTGCTTGGTCGTCCAGCCCCACACGCGGGCGAACGTCGCGCGGTCGCCGGTCCCGACCGCGGCGAGCATGGCGTAGGCCTGGCCCTCGGAGACCGTGTCGCCGCCCTGGTCGCGGCGCACGACGCGGCCGTCGGGCTCGACGTAGCGCCGCAGGAACGCGCGCGCCGCGCCGGCCGGCGTGGTCGGCGGCGCCTGCGCGTCGCCGCCGCCACCGCAGCCGGCGGCGGCCGTGAGCGCCAGGAGCGCGAGCGCCAGGGCGGTCGCGAGCGCGCGCCTCAGGCCGCCACCCGCTCCCGCTCGCGCTCCCGCCGCCGCGCGGCCGCCGCCGGCTCGGAGACCGGCGTCTCGTCCACCGCCGCGGCGGGCGGCGCGTCGGGCCGCGACAGCGCCGGCCACGCGCCCGCCATCAGGATCGAGATGTGGAAGCCCGCGAAGGCCACGTTGTTGACGGTCGCCGGGGACGGGTCCTTCAGCACGCCGTAGATCGCGACGCCGAGCAGGATCGCCACGACCGTCAGCGCCGGCCAGACCGCGCCCGGCTGCCGGCGCAGCTCGCCCTCCTTGGGCGTCACCACGAAGCGCCCGCGCCGACCGACCGCGGCCAGCAGCGACGCCCGCACGTGGATCCAGAACGAGGACGTCGCCAGCGCGAAGCCCGCGAACGTGAACGAGCCCGCGCCGGCCACCGCGACCATCCCGAGCGCGACCGCGTAGTACGGCGCGAAGTGCAACAGGAACTGGTCGGCGGTCGCGCCCGCCAGCGGCTGGGCGCCGGCGAGGATCCGGACGACCGGCATCGTCAGGTACACCAACACGGTCCAGCCGCTCAAGAAGTACATCGACGAGAGCAGGTACTGGGCCTTGGTCCGCCGCGGCAGGTCGGCGCGCCACGCGCTGCGCAGGCCGCCGAGGCAGCCGCGTGCCCAGCGCTGCTGCTGGCTCACGTAGGACTTCATGTCCTCCGGGCCCAGCCCGGACGCCAGCACCTCGGGCACGTAGGTCGTCCGCCAGCCGCGCTCGTGGAGCTTGACCGACAGCTCGAAGTCCTCGGTGACCGAGTCCTCCGGGAACCCGCCCGCGTCGGTCAGCGCGGCGCGCCGGAACACCATGTTGGTGCCGCAGCAGAACATCGCGCCCATGCCGTCCTTGCCGCGCGCGATCGCTCCGAAGAACAGCGCCTGCTGCGCCCACGCGGCGGCGGCCACGCGGTTGGCGCCGGCGTTGGCGTAGTACTGCGGCGTCTGGACCATCGCCACGCGCTCGTCGGCCAGGTGGCCGAGCGTCGCCTCCAGCATCCGCTCGGCGGGCACGTGGTCGCAGTCCAACACCACCAGGAACTCGCCGTCGGTGCGCGGCAGCGCGTCGTTGATGTTCCCCGCCTTGGCGCCGGCGCGGCGCGCCCGCGTCAGGTAGCGCGCGCCGCGGCGGGCGGCCATCGCGCGCATCGCGTCGCCGCGCCCGTCGTCCAAGACGTACACCTTGAGATCCGCGCCACGCATCCGCATCGCCGCGGCGACCGTCGGCTCGACGACCTCGACCGGCTCGTCGTAGGTCGGGATCAGCACGTCGACCCGCGGCGGGCTCGCCGCGCCGACCAGCCGCAGCGCGGGCCGGTTGCGCTGGCGCGAGGCCGTCCACCAGAAGCCGACCGCCTGGACCAGGTTGAACGCCTCGGCCGCGATCAGGATCGTGTACAGGATCGGCGAGCCGATCCGGCCCGGCGACAGCAGCCACCCGAAGTACCACAGCGCCAGCGGCAGGGCCAGCAGCGCCATGAGCCGCACGCGGGCGGCGGCGTGGGCGCCGGGGCGGGCGTCCCATGCGGGCGGCGCCAGCCGGGGGTCGGTGCGCACGGTCGTCTCGGTCGATCTCATCGGTACACCCACACCTTCACCTGGGGCTTCTTGAAGTGGTCGATCTGCTTGCGGCCGCCGCGGGACAGCTGCGTCAGGCCCTTCGCGGTGCCGTCGGAGTACTGCTTCAGGTCGAGGAAGCTCGCCAGCAGGAAGACCCGCCGGCGGTGGCGCGGGTCGGCCTTCGGGATGCCCTTGTCCAGCGGCACCGCCCTGAGGCCCGGCTGCATGTAGCGCACCAGGTCGCCCAGGTAGTCGGGCTCGTAGAGCACGACGTCGCCGGGCTTGGCCTGGCTGTCGATCCGCGCTAGCGCTCCCTTGAAGTCATACAACCTGGGGTTGGAGCGGTTGAGCTGCTGGTCGGCGGTGCCGACGCCCAGCGAGGCCACCGCCGCGCCGGTGGCCAGCAGCGCGCCCGTCCGCGAGGCCGTCCAGCCGGTCGTCGCCCGGGCCATCAACAGCAGGACCATCGGGGTCAAGGCGATGAAGTAGCGCGCCTCGAACAGGAACGGCTTGGCCTCGCCGAGCACGGTCATGCCCAGCGCGGGGACGACCGCGACGGCGGCGACCAGGCCCGAGCGGCCGGGGCGTCCGCGGCCGAGCAGCAGCAGCGCGCCGAGCATCAGCGCCGGCCACAGCGCGGTCAGCGCGGCCATCGTCGAGTTGGAGTGGTAGCCCCACACGGCCCAGACGAGGTTCGTCAGCGCCGAGTAGACGCCGGGCCCCTGGCGGCCGCCGTCGACGTCGCCGCCGGCCTGCGACGGCGACTGGTCGAAGCCGCGGCCCGCGGCCTCGTTGGCGTGGAACTGCGACAGGGCGAAGTGCGCCAGCGGCGCCAGGAGCAGCGCGGTCAGCGCCAGCGCGCCCAGCCAGCCGAGCAGGCGCGGCTTGACGTCCTCGCCGTGGCGGCGCGCCTGCCAGAGCTGCCAGGCGGTGCCCGCGTGCAGCGTGGCGACGACCAGCGCGGCGAAGTACTGGCTCCAGATCAGCGCGGCGCCGGCCACCGCGAAGGCGGCCCACCAGCGCGCCCGGCCCGACCGCATCGCCCGCAGCTGCGCGTACAGCGCGCACGTCGCGAAGAACATGAAGAACGCGTACATCCGCGCTTCCTGCGCGTACCAGACCGCGAACGGCGCGACCGCGGCCAGCGTGGCGGCGGCCAGGCCCGCGCGTGGGCCCCACAGCTCGCGGCCGGTCAGCCACAGCACCGGGACCATCAGCGTCCCGGCGACGATCGACGGCGCGCGCACGACCAGCTGGTCGGTCCCGAAGAGGTGGATGACCACCCATAGCACGGCGTGGTGCAGGGGTGGGTGGACGTCGGTCGTCCGCAGCGCGTGCAGCATGTCGCCGAACGGCATCGACGCCTGCGTGACCGAGGTCGCCTCGTCGAGCCACAGGCTGCGCGTCGCGACCAGGCGCAGCAGCAGCGCCAGCAGCGTGATCGCGGCGACGAAGGCCAGCGAGCGGCGGTGGTCGCGCGCGGCCTCGGCCGCGCGCGGCCCGGTGCCGACCCGCGGCACGGCCGGCGTGCGCGGGAACGGCAGCACGACCGCGCCGCCGCCCGCGTAGGAGGCGCCGACCAGCAGCGTCGCCGCGCCGAACGTGCACGCGGCCACGGCGCCCGGCGTCCGGGCGAAGGCGAGGATCGCCAGCGCCTGCAGCGCCGCGACGCCGCCGACGCCGGCCGCGAAGCGCCACCCGGCGCCGGTCGCGCAGCGCTGGGCGACGAGCACGCGGGCGATCCCGAGGATCGCCATCGCGCCGACGTACGGCGCGACCAGCCCGGCCACGCCCGCGAACTTCGCGCCGAAGCCGATCGCGACGATCGCGTGCGGCGCGAGCGCGACGACCGCGATCGCGCCGAGCCCGAGCGCCGCGGCGGCGCCGAGCGCGGCGGTCAGCGCGCGCGCCTCTCCCCCGCGCGCCCGCGGCAGCAGGACGAGCGGGATCGTCGTCGTCGCGAACGCGGCGATGCCGCCGAGCGTCGAGAGCACGGCGAACTCGCCGGCCGAGCGGTCGCTCAGCAGCGCGTTGGCCAGCAGGACGTCCTGGTTCTGCACGAGCGCCAGCGCCAGGAACGCGGCCACGGCCGGACCGGTGGCCGACGGCGCGACGGCCGCGTCCGAGACCGCAGGCGGCGCCCCGGGACGGTGGCCGCGCGCGGCGACCGCCAGCGCGGCCCAGCCGCCGGCGACGACGGCCAGCGCGGCGCCGGGGGCGCCCGCCGCGGCGGCCAGCGGGATCCCGAGGCCGAGGCGGACGGCGGGCTCGACCAGCAGCGATCCGGCGGCGCGCCCGTGGCGGCGCGCGCCGAACAGGCGGCCGCGCTCGAGCGCCAGCGGCATCGCGCACGGGACGCCGACGGCGAGCACGAACGCCAGCGCGACCGGCAGGCCGAGGACGGGCGCCAGCGGCACGCCGAGCAGCGCGACGACCGCGCCGAGGCCGATGCCGCCGGCCACGACGTGGCGGCGGACGCGGCCGGCGAGGCCGTGGTCCAGCGCGCTGCCGGCGCTCAGCGACGAGGCCGGGACGTGGACGAGCAGGTAGAGCGCCAGGAACGCGGCGACGTCGGCGAAGCCGCCGGGCGACAGCAGCCGCGCGGCGATCACCGCGAACGCGGCGTTGCCCAGGCCGGCGACGACCTGCGCGGTCGCCACGCCCGCCTGCTCGGCGGCCAGGCGCCGGAGGTCCAGGCGCGCGGCCTGGCGACGGGCGGTCTTCGAGGCGGATGCGGGGACGGCGACGCTCAAGCGCGCACCTCCTCGGGGACGGTCCAGGGCTCGGGCGCGAGCGGCAGGCCGCTGACGTCGTCGGCGGGCCGCCCGCGCCCGCGCGTCAGCACGAGCGCCAGCAGGCGGAAGCCCTCCTCGGCGCGCGCGACCTCGGCCTTGATGGCGGGC
Organism: Baekduia sp.; assembly: GCF_035685985.1. GTDB lineage: Bacteria > Actinomycetota > Thermoleophilia > Solirubrobacterales > Solirubrobacteraceae > Baekduia. The sequence goes on along the minus strand of NZ_DASRZV010000016.1, from coordinate 24,087 downwards.
GCGCCGGCCGGCGGTCCGCCGATCGCGTTCAGCGCGGCGGCGCCGAGCGCCTCGGGCGTCGCGGTGCCGCCGACGACCGGCTGGCGCAGGCGCCGGGCGATCGCCGCCAGCTTGGGCTCGTGCGCGTAGGCGACGAACGGCGTGCCGGCGGCGGCCGCGGCCATCGCCGCGTGGAAGCGCAGCGCGACGACCGCGCCGAACTCGCGCGCCAGGTCCCGGGCCTCGATCAGGTCGGCGGGCGGGACGATCAGCTCGGGCACGCCGCCGAGGCGGTCGCGCACCGCGCGACCGAGCTCCAGGTCGTCCGCACCAGGAACACCAACTTGAAATGGCTGCAGGACGAGCGGGACGCCGGCGGCGAGCACGGGCGCCAGCGCGTCGGCGAGCCGCGCGGCCAGGCGCGGGCCGCCCGCGTGGTGGGAGAGGACGACGAGCACGCCGCGGCGCGCGCGGGCGGCGGCGTCGACCGCGCCGCGGCCGTTCAGCGGCGCGTCGAGGAACAGCGTCCACGCCGGGTCGGCGCCGACGCGAAACGGCGTCCGGGCGCCGGCGTCCGTGAGCACGGCGGCGGACTCGTCGTCGCGCAGGATCAGCAGGTCGGCGCGGTTGACGAGCCGGCGCGCCAGCGACTGCGCGGGCGCGCTGGGCAGCGCTCCGGCTCCGACGCCGACCATCGCCAGCGGGCGCCCGAGCGCGGACGCGCCCGAGGCCAGCGCCAGCGCGCGGCGCAGCAGCGACAGCGGCGGACGGCCGCAGGCGCTGCCCAGCGTCTTGAAGACCGTGCCGCCGGCGAAGACGACGGCGTCGGCGCGGGCGACGGCACGGGCGACCGCGACCGGGTCGTCGGAGCGGACCGGCGTGCAGCCGGCCAGCGCGGACTCCGGCGCGCCGAACGCGGCGGTCGCCGTCAGGTCCCAGCCCTCGAGGCCCGCCGCGAAGGCGGACAACAACGCGTCGTCTCCGGGGTTACGCTGCCCGAAGGCCCCGGCGAGCACGGCGGTCGGCATGGCTCACCTCCTCGTAGAGGTCCAGGTGCCGGCGGGCGACGGCGGCCCAGGTGCGGCCGTCCAGCAGCTCGCCGGCGACGTCGCGCAGCGCGTCGCGGGCGACGCCGTCGTGGGCGAGGTCGCGCAGGCGCGCGGCCAGCGCGGCGTCGCCGTCGGGCGCGACCAGCGCGTCCGGGACGCCCGCGTTGCCGGCCAGCGCGCGCGACACGAGGATCGGCGTGCGGTGCGCGAGCGCCAGGGCCAGCGCGCCGGAGGTGCCGACCGGCTGCGGGTAGAGGAACGCGGCCAGGTCGGCGGCGCCGAAGCACGCGGCGACGTCGGCGTCGGGCACGCGGCCGGTGAACGTCGCGACGTCGCCGTAGGCGTTCACCAACTCGTCGGCGTAGCCGCCGGGGCCGCCCATCCGCGGGTGCTCGCCGCCGGCGATGACGACGTGGACGGACTCGGAGGCCAGGCGACCCGCGCGCAGCAGGCGCTCCAGCCCCTTGTAGGGCGCCAGGAAGCCGAAGGCCAGCACGACCAGGCGGCCGTCGTCGAGGCCGTGGGCGGCGCGGAACGCCGCGACCGCGTCCGCCGGCCCGCCGCCGGGCTCGACGCCGTGCGGCACGACGCGCGACCCGTCGACGACCTCGGCGAACCCCGGCTCGTGGACCACGACCGCGTCGGCCAGGCGCCGGATCGACGAGCGCACCGCGGCGATCCCCGCGCGCGCCAGCCCGACCGGCGCGCCGACGCGGTGCAGCGCGACGAAGTCCGCGTCGACGGCCTTGGGGTCGACGACGTGGTGCATCGTCACGACCGTCCCGCGACGGGCGCGCAGCGCGGCCAGCGCGGGCGCCAGCCCGGCGACCGACGCGGGCCCGCCGTACAGGAACGTCTCGTGCTGAAGGTGGGTCAGCGGCGCGCCGGTGCGGCCGGCGGCCCGCGCGGCGGCGGGCAGCGCGGCCGGGCCCGTCGCGAACGCGCGGTGGATCGCGACCGGGCCGTCCTGGGAGCGCTCGGGCTCGCCGTCGGCGCGCGGGGCCACGACCTCGACGCGCGCGCCCGCGTCGCTGAGCGCGTGCGCGAGATGGGCGGTGTAGGACGCCACGCCGCTGTGGCCGCCGTGGCGCTCGCCGCGCGGCGGATAGGGCGAGATCAGGCAGACGTCGGGGGTCGGGCGGCTCATCGGCGGCCTCCGATCAAGGCAGGGACATTGGGTCGGTCGAAGCGGCGCGCGGCGGCGGGCCTCGCCGCCGGGACGGCCGGGACGCGGTCGCGCTCGCGCCGCCGCCGCCGCGCGGCCCACAGCCGCAGCAGCCCGGCGCCCATGCGGCGCGTGTCCTTGACCGCGCTGACGCGCGAGCCGTCCTGGTCGACCCAGATCGTCGGGACCTCGGCCAGCGCGTGGCCGCGGTCGCGCGCGACCTGGAGGAGGTCGACGTCGAACAGCAGGTCCCTGGTCGACAGCGCGGGCAGCACGTCGGCGACCACGTCGCGCCGCAGGACCTTCGCGCCGCACTGCGTGTCGGCGTAGGGCAGCCCGAGCAGGCGGCGGACGGCGAACGAGAAGCCCGCGCTGGTCAGGCGGCGCAGCGGCGGCCGCGCCGCCGGGAGCACCGCGCTGGGGTGATGGCGGCAGGCGATCGCGCCGCCGACCTCCCGCGCGGCGTCGGCGATCCGCAGCAGCTCGCCGGGCGGCGTGGCGCCGTCGGCGTCGACGAAGCCGACCAGGTCGGCGTCGGAGCGCGCGAAGGCCTCCATCACCACGCCGCCCTTGCCGAGCTTGGGGAACTCGTGCGCCACGACGCGCGCGTCCCGGCGCGCGTGGTCGGCGACGATGTCGGCGGTGGCGTCCGTGCAGGCGTCGAGCGCGACCACGAACTGGGTCTGCGGGTCGGCGCACACGGCCCGATAGCTGTCCAGCGTCGGGCCGATCCGGTGTTCCTCGTTGTGCGCGGGCATGACGATGTCCAGGCGCAAAGCGATTCCTCCCGATCCGGGATGGGGGTGTCCAACTGGTGGCGGTCGCGTGCGGGCGCGGGGACGCTCCGGTCCCACGTTCGCTGCACGATGCTGCGTGTTCAGGCCGACGACGCGGACCCGGGAGTCCTACCCCTTTGCCGTCGACACGCGCAGCGGTCCCTGCCGTCGCGCACACCAACACCTACCCGACGACGCGGGCCAGGTCGCGTTCGTGTGACCGCGATCACACGACGCGGGGTTTGCGCGCAGACGCCTCAGCCGCCGGGCAGCGCGTCGATCGTCGCGGCCAGGTCGAAGTCGGCCTGCGTCAGGCCGCCCGCGCTGTGGTTGGTGACCGTCAGCCGGACCTTGTTCCAGCCGTGGACGAGGATGTCCGGGTGGTGGTTGGCGGCCTCGGCCGCGTCGGCGACCGCGTCGACCCACCGCATCGCGGCAGCGAAGTCCTCCAACTCGCGATCGCGGACGATGGCGTCGCCGTCGCGCCGCCAGCCCTCCAGCGGCGCCAGCCGCTCGTCGATCTCGGAATCCGTGAGCAGGTCTGCCATATCCTCGTCTCCGATGCGGATCGTGAGCCTGGTCCCCCACGCTACCGAGTTGCTGTACGCCCTGGGCCTGGGCGACCAGGTCGTGGGCGTCACCCACGAGTGCGACTACCCGCCCGCGGCACAGGAGCTGCCGAAGATCACGCGCGACGCGCTGCCCGCGGGCCTGAGCGCGCGCGAGATCGACGAGGCGGTGCGCGAGCGCACGGCCAAGGGCGAGGCGATCTACGCGCTGGACGAGGACATGCTCGCCGACCTGGAGCCCGACCTGATCGTCACCCAGGAGCTGTGCCCGGTCTGCGCGGTCTCCTACGACGAGGTCAAGGAGGTCGCGGCCAAGCTCGACCCGTGCCCGCAGGTCATCGCGCTGGACCCCAAGACGTTCGGCGAGACGATGGGCGACATCCGCACGATCGCCCAGGCGACCCACACGCGCGACGCCGCGCTGGAGCTCGTCTCGCGCCAGCGCTCGCGCGTCGACCGGGTCAAGATCGCGGTCAAGGGCGTCCGGCGCCGGAGCGTCGTCGCGATCGAGTGGTTCGACCCGGTGTTCATCGCCGGGCACTGGACGCCGCAGCTGATCGAGCTGGCCGGCGGCACCGACCTGCTCGGCTTCGCCGGCGAGCACTCCGAGCAGCTGCCGTGGGAGGCGATCGAGGCCGCCAAGCCCGAGGTCGTGCTGTGCATCCCCTGCGGCTACGACGGGCCGCGCGCGCTGGCCGAGGCCGAGCAGCATACCGGCCACCTGCGCGCGATCGGCGCCCAGGAGGTCATCGCCCTGGACGCCGCCGCCTACTTCTCGCGCCCCGGCCCGCGGCTGGTCGACGGGCTGGAGACGCTCGCCCACGCGCTGCACCCCGACCGCGTCCCGGAGGCGCCGGGCCGGGTGCACCGCGTGATGTTGTAGCGCTACAGCTTGTAGTTGTGGAGGTTGCCGGAGACGGCGATCGAGCCGATCACGGCGCCCACGATCAGCAGCGCGCAGAGCGCGTAGCCGGCCCACGGCGCGCGGCGCTTGTCGGACTCCGAGAACGCCCAGGCGGTGATGACGCCGGTGATCAGGCCGCCGATGTGCGCGCCGACCGCGATGTTGAACGACGGGATGAAGCCGATCACCAGGTTGATCAGGATGAGCCCGCCGATCCCCCCGCGCAGCGGGTCGAAGCCGCGGCGCCACTGCTCGTAGGCGACGTAGCCCATCAGGCCGAAGACCGCGCCCGAGGCGCCGACGATGACCGCCGTGCTCGTCTGCACCAACGCGCCGAACGACCCGACCAGCAGCGCCGTGAAGTACACGGTGGCGAAGCGCCGCGAGCCGATCGCCGGCTCCAGCTGGCGGCCGAGCAGGTACAGCAGGTACATGTTGAACCCGATGTGCAGCAGGCCGGCGTGCAGGAAGCCGCTGGTCACCAGCCGCCAGTAGTCGTGGCCGAAGTGGATCGTGGTGATCCCCTGCAGCGCGAAGTGCTCGTAGATCCAGCCGGTCCCGGTGGACTCCAGGCCGATCCCGCCGCCCTCGGCCAGGAAGAGGACCACGCAGACCACGATGATCGCCATCGTCACCACGGGGTTCTCGGACGCCGCGCGGATGTGCGCGGCGTTGCGGACCTTCGTCTTCTGCTTGGCGCACTCGGGGCAGCGCATGCCGACGGGCGTCGGCGTCATGCAGTCGGGGCAGATCGGACGCCCGCAGTTGGAGCAGGAGACCCCGGTCTCGCGGTTGGGATGGCGGTAGCAGGTGGCCATTTGGGCGCCGCACGCTAGCAGCGCCGGGTTGCGCGTCCCTAAGCGACGGCTACGCGAGCTTCGCGCCCGCGACGGGGCTGCTCGTCGGCTGGGGACTGCCGCCCGGCGGCTCGGCGGTCACCAGGACCTGGTCGGCGCCGTCCAGCGGCTCCGGGATCTCCACGCGCGCGCGCCCGTCCGCGGGGACGGTGAACAGCGCGCGGGTCGCGCGCGGCTGGGCCGTCCCGGTCACCAGCCATACCTGGTAGACGTGGCCCTCGGGCGCCTGCGGCATCCCGAGCAGCTCGAGCCGGCCGTGGTCGTCGTCGACGTGCAGCGCCACGCTCGCGCCGTCGGGGCCGAAGCCCGTGAACGTCCGCTCCGCCTCTCCCCCACCGACCAGGACCACGGTGGCGACCCCGATCGCCACCACGACCGCGACCAGCACCCCGACCGGGACCGGGCGCAGCCAGGCCGGACGGCCCTGACGGCGGCCGCGGCGATGGCGGTGCCCCGGCGAGCGGTCGGCCCCGGCGCCGCCGACGGCGCCGGCGTCCGCGCCCGCCCCGCTCGCCGCGCCCAGCAGCGCGGCCTCGGACTCCACCACCGCCATGATCCGGTCCTTCAGCGCCGGCGGCGGCAGCTCCTGGGGCGCGGCCATCGGCAGCACGTCGGCGACCGGCTGCAGCGCGGCGACCTCGGCCCGGCAGCCCTCGCAGCGCTCCAGGTGCGCGGCGAACGCGCGCGTGTCGGCGTCGTCCAGCGCGCCGAGCACCCACGGTCCCGCGTCGTCGCGGTGCGGGCAGCCGCTCACGCCGGCGCCTCCATGACGTCGCCGAGGTGGCCGCGGAGCTTCTCGAGCCCGAGGCGGATGCGTCCTTTCACCGTGCCGACGGGGGTGTGCAGCATGCTGGCGATCTCCGAGTGGGAGAAGCCTCCGAAGTAAGCAAGCTCGATGACCTTACTCTGCTCGGCCGGGAGCGCGGCGAGCGCGTCGCGGATCTCGGCGGCCTCCTGGCGCCGTGCGGCCGCGACGTCGGTGCGGTCCGGCGCCTCGAAGCGGTCCTCCAGGCCCTCGTCCGACGCGCGCCGCTCGTCGTGGCGCAGGTTGCGCCGCAGCACGTCGATCGCGCGGTGGTGGACGACGCCCAGCACCCACGTCCGGACCGAGCCGCGCGTGTGGTCGTAGCGCGCGCCCGCCCGCCAGATCGACAGGAACGCCTCCTGGACGACGTCCTCGGCCGGGCCGCGCCGTCCGGTCATCCGGTAGGCCAGCGAGAACGCCGCGGTCGCGTGGCGCTCGTAGATCAGCTCGAACGCGCGCGGGTCGCCCCGGCTCACGAGCTGCATCAGGTCCTCGTCGGCGAGGAGGCGGCGGTCGACGTCTGCCACGGCATCCGCTCCTACGCGACGGGCGGCCGTCCCGGATCACCGTCGACGCGCCAGGCGCGCCGATCAGCGGTCGAGGATGCGGCGCGTCTCGTCGGCGACCGCGTGCAGCGTGCGCTCGGCCAGGTCGATCGGACCCGACGACTTGGCGGCGCGCTTGCGGTGCTGCTGGCGGACGCGCAGGACGACGAGCGCGGCGCCCGCGGTCGTGCCGATCGCGGCGGCCGCGACCGGGCGCACCCAGTTGCGCGGGTCGCGCATCGCCGACAGCTCCCAGGACTCCAGCTCGTCGTGGGCCAGCTCGGTCAGCTCGGTCAGCGTCGACTCCAGGCGCAGCGTGAGGTCCGCCGGCGGGTCGACCGGCGTCAGCGCCCGCTTGACCAGGTGCTCGAACTCGCCGAAGGACGACGTGTCGCTGCTCATCGGTCCGTCACCTCCCTCCAATTTGGCCCGCCCGCCCCACGATCTCCTCCAGCTGCTTGATCGCTCGATGCAACAACACCTTGGTGGCGCCGTCGGTGCGGCCCATGGCCCGCGCGATCTCGCGGTTGTCCATGCCCAACGCGAAGCGCATGATCAGCGCCTCGCGGCGGTCGTCCGGCAGCTCCTTGACCCCTTCCAGGATTCGCGCCAGCTCGTCGCGTCCCTCCACGAGGTCCTCGGTCGTGTGCATCGCGCTCAGCGTCTCGGAGTCCTCGATCGGCGTCTGCGGCTTGCGCGAGCGGTCCCGGTAGAGGTTCGCGGCGAGGTTGTGCGCGATCCGGATCAGCCACGGCCGCATCGGCCGCCCGTCGGACTCCGCCTGCGCCCGCTCGAAGTGCCGGTAGGCCTGCAGGAACGTCTGCTCCGTCAGGTCCTCCGCGTCGTGATGGTTGCCCACCCGGTAGTAGGCATAGGAGTAGACGTCCTTCAGGTGCGCCCGGTAGAGCTCCGCGAAGTCCGCATCCAGCTTGGCCTTGTCGGAGTCGGGCACGCACCGCAGCCTATTCCCTCGATCACGCGGCGCGGACGAAGCGCTTGGAGCGCTTGGCGGGCGGGGCGGTGATCGTGGCGGCCCAGTCGGTCGCGTCGACGCGACCCTCGACGACCGCGGCGAGCCCGGCGACGGCGGGCGCGTCGACGCCGGCGTCGCTCAGCGCGTGCGCCAGCAGCGGCAGCGCGTCCAGCGACTCGGGCGTCTGGCCGATCGCGGTCTCGATCTCGGTGACGGGCGTGCCGGCGGCCAGCAGCTCGCCGGCGCGGCGGTTGCGCGAGCCGGCGGCCAGGACCGTCGCGACGAGGTCGCCGGCGCCGGCCAGGCCGGCGAACGTGTCGGGGTGCGCGCCGCGGCGGCGGGCGTAGGCGTCGACCTCGGCGAAGACGCGGCCGGCGGCGGCGCCGACGGCGTTGGGGCCGGCGGGCGCGGCGGCCGCGGCGGCCAGCGCGGCGGCGTTCTTGGCGGCGCCGGCCAGCTCGACGCCGACAGTGTCGGAGGACCGCTCGGCGTACAGCGCGGCCTTGGCCAGCAGGTCGGCGAGCTGGCGGCTGAAGCCGCGGTCGGTGGAGGCGACGACCAGCGCGGCGCCGTGGTCGAGCGCGTCGGCCGCGTGGGCGGGACCGCCGAGCGACGCCAGCGCCCGCGCGCTCGTGCGCTCCGCGACGTAGGTGCTGGGCAGCGCGCCGTGCGGCGCGACCAGGCCCTTGGAGGCGACCAGGACGCCGGCGCGCGCCGGGATCGAGGCGCCGTGGGCGGCCATCGCCTCGGGCAGGGCGCGCGCGGGGACGGCGAGGACGACGAGGTCGTGGCGGCCCAGCTCGAGGTCGGCGCAGGGCACGACGTTGATGGCGTCGGCCAGGACCTCGCCGGGCAGGTAGCGCTCGTTGACGCGCGTGCGGTTGAGGTCGTCGGCCTGGGTGAGCGTGCGGGTGCCGAGATCGACCTCGACGCCCGCGCGGGCCAGCGCGACGGCCAGGCCGGTGCCCCACGAGCCGGCGCCGACGACCGCGGCGCGGCGAATCGGCGGGAGCCCGCCCAACCACTCCCACTGGAGCATCACGCAGGGCCAGATGCGCTCGGTGACGGCGGCGGCGAGCTGGGGCGACGGCTCGACGACGTGCGGGAACCGCAGCGGCGCGCCCGCGCGGATCGACACCTTGTGCGGGCGGATGCGCCAGCCCTTGCGGATGTCCTCGGTGCCGATGACCGCGACCGGGACGACCGGCGCGCCGGTCTCCAGCGCGAGGCGGCCGACGCCGCGCTTGGGCGTGCCGAGCGTGCCGGGGCGGGTGCGCGTGCCCTCGGGGAAGATCAGGACGGCGTCGCCGCGCTCCAGGATCTCGCGCGCGGTGGCCATCGCGTCCTCGTCGGCGTTGCCGCGGTCGATCGGGAACGCGCCGAGGCTGTTGAGGAACCACGCCGTGAGCTTGTGGGCGAACAGCTCCTTCTTGGCGACGTAGTAGAGCGGCCGCCGCGACATGCACGCGATGACGAACGGGTCCAAGAACGAGCGGTGGTTGGCCGCGAAGATCACCGGCCCCTCGGCGGGGATGTGCTCCCGGCCGATCCGCTGCATCCGGAAGTAGATGTGGAAGAACGGCTGGAACAGGGCCCGGACGATCCAGTAGACGAACGGGTTGACGCCCTTGTTGCGCGCGCGGGCCAGGTGGCGGTTGCTCTCCATCGGTAGATGGCGTACACCTGCGGGTTGTCGGTGGTTACAGTGCGGGCATGGCCATCGACCGCGCCCGCACCGCCCGTGGAGCCCTCGCCGGAGCCGTGGCCGCCGGCGTCTGGGTCGCGCAGCAGCCGCTGGACCAGAAGGTCTTCGGCGTCCGCTACGACGACACCGAGCTGCTCGGCAAGGCCGTCACGCGCCGCGACCCCGCCTGGCGCGTGGTCGGGACGGCGATGCACCTGGCCAACGGCGCCGTGTTCGGCGCGGTCTACGCGAACGTCGCGCGCCGGGCGCCGCTGCCGTCGTGGCTGCGCGGTCCGGCGGCCGGCCTCGGCGAGCACGTCGCCGCGTGGCCGCTGGTGGTCGTCACCGACCGCGTCCACCCCGCGCGCGACGAGCTGCCGACGCTCGGCACCTCCGCCGCCGCCTTCGCCCAGGCGACCTGGCGCCACCTGCTCTTCGGCTTCGTCCTCGGCGAGCTGGAGCGTCGCCTGAACGCCGAGGAGGACGAGGAGCTGCCCTCCTACGAGCACGTCGTCTCCACCAACGGCCACGGCAACATCGACCACGCCATCACCGGCGCGGCCTAGACTCCGGCGCAGCGTCCTTGCCGGGGTAGCTCAGCTGGTAGAGCAACTGATTTGTAATCAGTAGGCCGCGGGTTCGAATCCCGTCCTCGGCTCTGCCTGCGTGCACGCGGACGCGTCGGCCGCCCAACGCGCGACGCCCGGCGCGGAGGCCGGGCGTCACGTACAACAAGAGGTCTGGAGCGGAGCGGCTAGAGCCGGTCGCGCCAGGTGACCGCGGCGCTGGCCACCTGGGCCAGGGCCTCTTCCAACTTGAAGCGGTTGTCGGTCTTGCGGGCCATGGCCAGTGCCTTGAGCGCGTCGGCGACCAGCGCCGGGCCGGCCGGGCCGTCGGAGCGCAGGGCCTCCAACTCGGCGGTCGTCAGCTTGCGCGGCGCGCCGGTCGCGGCGACCGCGACCTCCGCGTACTCGCGCTCGGCCCGGGCGGCGCGCGCCTCGGCCTTGGCGGCGACCTCCTCGGCGGCGGCCGCGCGGGCCAGCGCCTCGTCCAGGACCGCCTGCTCCGGCGGGGCCTCGACGACCGTCTCGACGCGCACGGCGGTCGCGCGGGCCTCGGCCAGCGCGGTCTCGGCGGCCTCGGCGCGCACGATCGCGGCCTCGGCCGCGGCCTGCGCCTCGGCCAGCTCGGCGCCGACGCCGCGCTTGGCGGCGCGCGTGTCGTTGATCGTCGCCTCGGCGCGCTCCAGGCGCGACGCGAGCTTGGCGGCGGTGCGGCGCGCCTCGGCGGCGTCCATCTTCGCCTCGGCCAGCTCGGCCTTCAGCGTGACGGCACGTCCCTCGGCGGCCTCGCGCGCACGGGTGACCCGCGCCAGCGCGGCGGCGTCGGTGACGCGCTCGCGGACGATCTTGGTCTTCACCTTCGGCGCCGCGGCGGCGCGCGCACGCGCGCGCTCCAGCTGCGTCGCCAGGCGCTCGGCGCGCGTCTCGGCGTCGACCGCGCGCGCCAGGGCGGCGTCGATCGCCACGCGGGCGTCGTGCTCCAGGCGCGCGGTCGCGCGAGCGCTCAGGTCGACCTCGGTGCGACGGCGCGGGCCGCGCTTGGCGGGCTCGAAGCCGGCCGCGCGGATCGCGCGCTCCAGCGAGCCGTCGAAGCAGCGACGGGCGGCGTTGGCCGACGGGTAGGCGGAGCCGCAGATCGGGCAGCCGGCGCGGTAGCGGTCGATCCGCCACACCTGGCCGGTGATCTTCGCCTGCCCGGGGTTGAGGTCCGCGAGACGCGGGACCTCGCCGTGGGCCTCGACGAAGTGCTGGATCTCGCGGATGACGGACTCGGGCGTCCACTGCGGGGTCTTGCCCCGGCGTGGGGCCCCCGCGAGTTGAGCGGGGGCCATGTGAAGCAGGCCCCCTTAGCGAAGACGCCGAGCGTCGCTCGGCTCGATCAGCCGCGCGCCGGAGGGCGGCGCGGCGGGTCCGGAGCAGCGTCCGGACGCAGTGGGGTTCAAGTAGGGGTGCTTCATGTGCTCCCCCACCGTATCGACACGGACGCCGCGATCCAACAGACGAGCGTCAGATCTCACACTTCTTCATCGCCGAACGGCATGTTGGGCCCGCTCGGTGGCCGTTCGGGCGACGCATCCAGCCAGGTGGTCGTTGACCAGGCCGCACGCCTGCATGGCCGCGTAGGCCGTCGTCGGGCCGACGAACCGGAAGCCGTGCTTCTTAAGGGTCTTGGCCAGCGCCGTGGACTCCGGCGTGACCGCCGGCACGTCGCCCCACGCCGCCGGCGCCGAACGGCCGTCGTCGGGACGGTGCGCCCAGACGACCTCCTCCAGCGACGTCCCCGCCTCGCGCAGCTCGAGCACCGCGCGAGCGTTGGCGATCGTCGCCTCGACCTTCAGCCGGTTGCGGACGATCCCGACGTCGGACAGCAGCCGCGCCACGTCGTCGCCGCCGAACCGCGCGACGCGCTCCGGGTCGAACCCGGCGAACGCCGCGCGGAAGTTGTCGCGCTTGCGCAGGATCGTGATCCACGCCAGCCCCGACTGGAACGCCTCCAGCGAGATCCGCTCGTACAGCCCGCGCTCGTCGAGCACGGGCCGTCCCCATTCGTGATCGTGGTACTCGCGGTAGAGCGGGTCGTCCGCCCCGAAGCACCGCAGCTCGTCGTCCGCCATCGCGGACGCAGCCTACTCAGGGCTTCTTCTTCACCGTGATCGTCATCTTCATCTCCTCCTCGTGGAAGGTGCAGATGATCTTGTAGGTGCCGGGCTTGGTCAGCTTGCGCTTGAAGTCGTCGCCGGCCGCCAGCGGATCGGAGTGGAACTTCTTGACGCCCTTGGGCGCCGACTTCAGCGAGACGTCGTGCACGTCCTCGACGTCATCGCCCCAGGTCCAGTCGACGCTGTCGCCGACGTGGACGGTGAGCTTCGACGGCGCGTAGTAGTTGTCGTGGACGCCGACCTTGCGGGTCTTGCCCTTCGTGGTCTTCGTGGCACCGGAGGCCAGGGTGGCCGGGGCCACGGCGAACGCCGTGGCCCCCACCAGCATCAGGGTCGCCTTGCGGCCGATCACGGGGCCTTCGTCCCCGTGTAGTCGCTGTAGTGGAACAGCGGCACGATCCCGTTCTGCGCCGGGTGGTCGTGCTGCACGAGGAACTGCTCGTGCGTGCCGTCCAGGGCCCAGTTGACCAGCTCACCCTGCGCGCTGCCGTCGAAGGCGTTGGCGCCGGTGAACGGGCAGGTCGCGAACGTCGACCCGTCGGCCGGGACCGTCACCGCGACGCCGGTGTTGCCGGCGATGCAGTTGTCGGAGCCGTTGCCGTCGTAGACCAGGTCGCGCCCGTTGGTGTCCGTGCCGTTGAGGCCGAACTGGTTGTTGGTGATCTGGTTGCCGATCAGGTCCGAGACGTCCGGCATCTTCGGCGCCAGGATCAGCTGCTGGATCATGCCCGCGCCCGCCAGCCAGTTGCCGTAGATGCGGTTGTTGTCGATGCGGTTGTGGCGGCCGCCGAACAGCAGCGCGCCGACGCCGACCGGATAGGGCGTCGAGTCCGCCGCCGCCTTGCCCACCTTGAAGGGCGCGCCCGCGTAGTAGTTGAAGTTGTTCCAGAAGATGTCGTTGTCCGTGATGATGTTGTCCTCCTCCGGCGGGTACTTCTCGGAGGACAGCGTGTTCGGGACGACACCCGTTCCGTTGTTGTAGAACTTCGACTTGGTGATCGTGACGTACCGCATGTTCGTCCCGGACCATCCGAGGACGTTGCCGTACGACGTGATGTTCTTGACGATCGAGCGCTTCGGCTTGGCCTGCGGCGGCGTCTGGCCGATGTAGAAGCCCGAGTCGCTGTTCCACGCCGCCTGGGAGTCGGTGATCGTGCCGCCGACCGAGTTGAAGGCGTAGATGCCGTAGACGCCCACGCGGTAGGCGCGGAGGTTGGTGAAGGTGTAGTCCTTCGTGTTCAGCGCGAAGAAGCCGTTGGCGCTGTAGTGCTGGGCCGTGAGGCCGTTGACCGTCACGTTGACCGTGCCCAGGATCTGGACGCCGTTGGCCTTCTTGAGGCCCTTGCCCTCCAGGACGACCTTGCTCGGGTCCTTCGGGTTGCCGACCAGCTTGATGTAGCGCTTGGAGGCGCCGCTGATCTTCACGGCCTCCTTGTAGGTGCCGTTGGCGACCTTGACCGTGTCACCCGGCTTGGCCTTGTTGACCGCCGACTGGATGGTCGGGAAGCACGACTTCTTCTTGCCCTTGCAGACCTTCAGGGTCTTGAACGGCCCCTTCGGCTTGGCGGCGTTGCTGCCCTGCGGGAAGGACGGCGCCGGGTAATCGACCGCCCCGGCGACCGGGGCGAGCGCCAGCGCCGCGGCCACGGAGGTGGCGGCGGCGAGAGCGATGGACCTGCGATGCGACACGTGAGTGCTCCTCCTACTCGACGAGATACCAGCCCGCCATCCCCGCGTCCTGATGCGAGAAGACGTGGCAGTGGTAGAGCCACCGGCCGGGGTTGTCCTCGACGAAGTGCACCGTCGTGGTCTCATTCGGACCGACGGACGGGGTGTCGACGAACGCGCCGGCGCTGTCCTTCCAACGGTGGCCATGGATGTGGAAGTCGTGGAAGTTGTTGTCCATCCCGAACACGTGCAGCGCGACCTCCTGGCCGACGCGCGCGCGGACGATCGGGGTGTTGCCCGCGTAGGCGCGGCCGTTGATGCACTGGTAGGAGCGCTTCAGGCCGGTGACGGGCGGCTGCAGCTGGTGCAGGAACAGCGACTGCTCGACGGCGGGGACCAGCGCGCCCTTCTCGCGGACGACCAAGGACCCGAACATGCCCCGGAACGTGTTGAGCGTGTGGTTGGGGCCGTGGTCGTGGTAGGGCCAGGCGCCCACCGACTCCGGGACGCACTCCCAGGTGTAGGTGAACTCCTCGCCGGGCTCGATGAAGCCGCCCGCGCGCGTGTACTGGCCGAGGTAGACCCCGTCGTACTCCGGGTTGTACTTCACGCCGTGCGGGTGCATCGTCACGGCCTGGTCGAGCTTCTTGAAGGCGTTGCGGAAGTGCACGACGATGACGTCGCCGACCTCGGCGTGCAGCGTCGGGCCGGGGATCGCCGCCGGGCCCAGCGCCGCGGCGAAGCCCTCGGTCATCTGCTGGTAGACGGTCGCGGTGAACGTCGAGGTCCCGGGGATCTTCACGTCGTGCCAGTCGTCGCGCTTGGACGGCACGATCGTCCACTTGGTCTCGACGGCCTGGATCCAGTACTCGACCCTGTTTCCGCCCGGCTGCGGCGACGGCGTGACGTAGGTCTGCTGCTCGGTCGGCTCGACCTTGGCGCCGGTGCCGGCCGCGGGCTTGGTCGCCGCGGCGCGGCCGACGAGGCTCGGCGGGCGCGCGACCTTCGCGGCGGCGGCGTCGGCCTTGGCGGCGTCGCCGCGCTTGGCGACCGAGACGGTCTCGCCGCCGATCGTGCAGAGGAAGGCGCCCGCGGCGCCGACCTGCAGGAAGCGACGGCGGCTGCTGGTGGGGTCGAACGGCTCGAGAGGGTCCGGCATGCTCAGGCGATCAGTCTGCCGGGGGAACGGGACAGGACGCGCTGGCAGCGCTCTCCCCCGGCGAGGCGGCGATCTTACACACGTCTTGGACAGTTGTCCAAGACATTTGAACGACAGTGAGATACCGTGCGCGGAGATGGCCACGCCGCCGCCCACCACCGCGCCGACGCGCGGGCGTCGCGACCGTCGCGGCGAGCTGCGCCGCGCCGAGCTGCTGGACGCCGCGATCCGCCTCATCGGCGAGCACGGCCTGGACGCGGTGACCCACCGCGCGGTGGCCGCCGAGGCCGGGGTCCCCGCGGCGTCGACGTCCTACTACTTCCGCTCCAAGGACGAGCTGATCGACGAGGCGCTGCGGACGCTGGCCGAGCGCGAGATCGAGCGTCTGCGCGAGCGCCGCGCCGCGCTGGGCGCGGCGGGCGCCGCCGACCTGGAGGCGACGACCACCGCGCTGTCGGTGTGGATCGAGGAGCAGGTGGCGCCCGAGGGGCGCGTCGCGATGCTCGCCCAGTACCAGCTGCAGCTGGAGGCCGCGCGCCGGCCCGAGGCCCGGGAGATCCTCGAGGCCTGGAAGGAGGGCACCGACGACCTCGCCGAGACCGCGATGCGCGCGCTCGGCGCCCGCGACGTCGAGACCGCCGGGATCCTGCTCGTCTGCGCGATCGACGGGCTGCGGCTGCGGCTCATGGCCTCCGGCCACGCGCCGCTGGCGGGCGCGGAGCTGCGCGCGGTCGTCCGCGCGCTGCTGGCCGGGCTGATCGCGGTCTAGCTGGAGGTCTCGGCTAGAGCGCCGTCCAGGCGCCCTCGCGGCGCCCGAGGATGACGGTGGTCGCGTCGCCGTCGGGATGCTCGGCGCGAAAGACGGCCTGGTCGGAGTCGGTGCCGGGCTTGTCGACGACCTGGATCAGGTGCAGGGCGACGACCTCGCGCGGGGCGACGGCGGCGCGGGCGGCGCTCTCCATCGTCGCCCGCTCCCAGCCCTTGTCCTGCGCGCGCGCCGTGGCGAGCTCCTTGTTCGCGGCGGCGATCCGCTCCCGAAGGTTGTCGGCCAGCTCGGCGTGGCGGCGGCTCGCGGCGACGTAGCCGCCGACGAAGAGCAGCAGCAGGACGACGAGCACCACGATGACGACGATGCCGATGGTCGAGACGGCGAGGATCATGGGTTCGTCCTACAGCATCACGTTGCGCGCGGTGAGATGCGTGCCGACCTTGCGCTTGACCCGCTGCAGGGCGTTGTCCACCGTCTTGGTGTCGCAGCCGAGGCGCTCGCCGACCTGCTCGTAGCTGTAGCCGTCGAGGTAGAGGCTCAGCACGCGCGACTCGAGCTCGCTCAGCGCGGTCGAGAGGCAGGAGACCAGCGACTGCAGCTCCTCGGAGGAGATGACCTGGTTGACCGGGTCGTGGACCGGCGAGCCCGGGATGACCTCGTCGAGCGTCGGCTCGCCGTCCTGCGCGGAGGCGGGCGTGGCCGAGAACGAGACGTACTGGTTCAGCGGCGTGTGCTTGTTGCGCGTCGCGGTCTTGACCGCGGTGATGATCTGGCGCGTGATGCACAGCTCGGCGAAGTTGCGAAACGAGCTCTCGCGGTCGGTCCGGTAGTCGCGGACCGCCTTGTAGAGGCCGACGAGGCCCTCCTGGATGAGGTCGTCCGCGTCGCCGCCGGCGAGGAAGTACGACGAGGCCTTCAGCCGGACGAAGCCGTAGTAGCGGCGCACGATGCGGTCGTACGCGATGGGGTCACCCTGCTTGGCCAGCGCGATGAGATAGCCATCGTCGACCTGGACCTGTCCTTGAGGGTTGAAGGAGAGACGTGCCACGAGCGAATCCTTTCTGCACGAATGCAGGGGCTTTTGCTCAGTGGCGCACTCCTCCCCTGGCGCCATCTGAAATCTGTTCACGGCCGACCGTTCGGTCCTCAACCTCAGGTCGACCCTTATGTGGGGCGGCACACTTCCACAGTTATGGAGCGCCGTCAAGGCTTTGCAGGGATTCTTGCGGCGCATCCGAGCGAAGTTGTAGGGGTTCGAGCCCGCGCGGCGAACGCGGGGCGCGCGTTCGCGGGCTGGAACGCCGGGCGACAGCCGGGCCGTGGGCCGGGCGGTGGCGGGCCCGGAGGGCCGTGGGCGGTGGGCGATGGGCCGTGGGTCGGCCTACTCGCCGTGCGCCTGCGAGCGCGCGTCGAGCACGCCGTAGAGCAGGACCGCCGCCGCGGCGGAGACGTTGAGCGAGTCCACGCGGCCGCGCATCGGCAGCGAGACGATGTCGTCGCACATCGCGCGGACGCGGGGCCGCAGGCCGGTGCCCTCGGCGCCCATGACCAGGACGACGCCGCCGGTGTAGTCGGGCCGGCGGTAGGGCGTGCCCTTGGCGGCGGCGCCGTAGACCCAGCACCCGGCCTCCTTGGCCTCGGCGAGGTAGTCGGCGACGTTGCGCACGCGCGCGATCTTCAGGTGCTCGACCGCGCCGGCCGACGCCTTCGCCGCCACGGCGGTGACCTCGGCGGAGCGATGGCGCGGGATCACGATGCCCGACGCGCCGGCGGCCTCGGCCGAGCGGGCGATCGCGCCGAGGTTGCGCGGGTCCTGGACCTCGTCGAGCGCGACGATCAACGGCGCGGGGCCGGTCAGCAGCTCGGCCGGGTCGGCGTACGGGTACGGCCCGACATCGGCGACCAGGCCCTGATGGGTGTCGGTCCCGGCGCGCTGGGTCAGCCAGTCGGCGTCGGCGGGCTCCAGCATGACGCCGTCCAGCCACGGCTCCTTGGCCGCGCCCGACGTCGCCCAGATCCGCTTGACCTCGCGCCGCCCGGAGCGCAGCGCCTCGAAGATCGGGTTGCGGCCGTAGAGGACGTCGAGCGGCTCCTTGCGCTCGCGCGGCAGCTTGACCTCCGCGCCCGCGCCCACGCCGCGCGTGGGCCGCCGCCCGGCCCGGCGCTCCTTGGACGGCCGGTCGCGGTCGCGGCGCGGACCGCCCCCGCCCCCGCTGCCGCGCGACGAGCCGCCGCCCTTCGAGCCGCCGCCGCCCCTGGAGGGCCCGCCCGGCGTCACGGGCGCACCAGCTCGGCGCCGTCGGGTCCGTCGCGCACGACCCAGCCGGCGGCGGACAGCGCGTCGCGCAGCCGGTCGGCCTCGGCCCAGTCCTTGGCCTCGCGCGCGGCGTTGCGCGCCGCGAGCAGCGCGACCGCCGCGTCGTCCGGGCCGTCGCCGTCGTCCTCTCCCCCGCGCGCCAGCGCGGCCAGGCCGAAGATGTCCAGCATCTCGACGAGCTGGTCGCGCCCGGCGCCCTCGCGCCGGTTGGCCTCGCTGACCCACGCCGCCAGCGCGGCGACCGCGCGCGGCGTGTTGAAGTCGTCGCGCAGGGCCTCGAAGAACTCGTCGCGGATCGGCGCCATGTCGTCGGGCGACGGGCCGTCGACCAGCCGCCGCCCCGCCTCGCGGACGCGCCGGACGAACCCCTGCGCGTCGCGCAGCGTGTCGGGCGCGAAGACGAGCGGCTGGCGGTAGTGGCCGCGCGCGAAGAACATCAAGATGGTCTCCGCGCCCCACTCGTCGATGACGTCGGGCAGCAGCGAGATGTTGCCGACCGACTTGGACATCTTCTCGCCGCGCATCTCCAGCATGCCGTTGTGCATCCAGATCTGCGCGAGCTCGGCGCCGCGCCCCAAGCGCGTCTGCGCGGCCTCGTTCTCGTGGTGCGGGAACACGAGGTCCGACCCGCCGCCGTGGATCTCGAAGCCGACGCCCAGCAGCTCCTCGGCCATCGCCGAGCACTCGATGTGCCAGCCCGGGCGACCGCGACCCCACGGCGCGTCCCACGCGGTGTCCTCGCCCTCCTTCTGCGCCTTCCAGAGCGCGAAGTCCAGCGGATCCTCCTTCAACGCGGGGCGGGTGGGATCCGGGTCCCCCTCGCCCTGGTCGAGGTCGTCGAGGTGGCGGTGCGACAGCGAGCCGTACTCGGCGTCCTTGCGCACCCGGAAGTAGACGTCGCCGTCGACCGCGTAGGCGGCCTCGCGGTCCAGCAGCGCTTCGATCAGCGCGACGATGCCGTCGATCGTCTCCGACGCCAGCGGCTCGTGGTCGGGCCGGCCGAGCCCGAGCGCGTCCGTGTCGGCCACGTAGTGGGCGGTCATCTCGCGCGCGAGGTCCTCCGAGGGGATCCCGCGCGCGCGGGCCGCGTCGTAGATCTTGTCGTTGACGTCCGTCACGTTGGCTACAAACGTGGCGTCATAGCCTTCGTGGACGAGGAAGCGCTTCAGCCAGGAGAACACGACGAACGGTCGCGCGTTGCCGATGTGGATGCGGTTGTAGACCGTCGGCCCGCAGGCGTAGATCCCGACCTTCGCGCCGGGTTCGCGCGCGACGAGCGGTCGCTGTTGGCCGCTGCGGGTGTCGTGGATCCGGATGTCTGGCACCTCGCGGAGCCTACCCAGGCGGTGGGTCCGTGCTCTTGCTGACACAGGTTTGAAGCGGGCATGGCATGGAATGGACACATGGCTGATCCACTTCGTGACACCTCGGCCCGTAATGTGCCGCCACCCCGCATGCCGCCTTCGACCCTGCAAGACCACGCGCTGAGCCTCGTCGAGGAGGGCTTCCGCACGCTGCCCGCGCGGTACCTGGGCGGCCCGGAGGGGTTCGACGTCACCTACCACGTGCGCCTCGGCGACATCGGCCACACGTTCGAGGTGCGCTGCACGGAGCAGGCCGCGCGGGTCCGCAAGGGCATCAGCCAACGGCCCGCGGACGTCGTCATCGGCACCGACGCGCAGACGTGGCTGCGGCTGCGCGCGGGCGAGTTGAGCGCCGTCCGGGCCTTCCGCGAGCGGACGCTCTACGCGCGGGGCGCGCTCGACGACGCGGTCCGCTTCGAGGGCCTCTTCCGGCTGCCCGACGGCCGCCATCCGCTGATGCGGGTGCACGACGTGGACGTCGACGGCGTGAGCGTCTCGACGCTGACGCTCGCCGGCGATGGCCCGGACGTGCTGCTGATCCACGGCCTCGGCGCCGCCAAGTCCTCGTTCTTCGACTGCGCGGCGCTGCTGGCCGAGGCCGGATACCGCGTCCACGCGCTGGACCTGCCCGGCTTCGGCGGGTCGTCGAAGCCCGCGACCGCGCCCTACAGCGCGACGTGGTTCGCCGAGAAGGTCTGCGGCGTCATGGACGCGCTGGAGATCGAGTCCGCGCACCTGGTCGGCAACTCGATGGGCGGGCGCGTCGCGCTGGAGATCGGCCTGCGGCAGCCCGAGCGCGTGCGGTCGATCGCGGCGCTGTGCCCGGCCGTCGCCTTCATCAAGCGGGACTTCCACCCGCTGGTACGCCTGCTGCGCCCCGAGCTGGGGTTGCTGCCGCACAGGTTCCGCCGCGGGATCGTGGAGCGCCAGCTGTGGTCGCTGTTCCGCGATCCGGACGCGCTGGATCCCTCGGTGGGCGACGTCGTCGTGGACGAGTTCCAGCGCATCATGGGCAACGCGGGCGCCCGGGTCGCGTTCTACAAGTCGGCGCGCAACATCTACCTGGACAAGCCCTTCGGGGGCGGCGGGTTCTACCCGCGCCTGGCCGCCCTGCGGCCGCCGGCGCTGTTCGTCTGGGGCACGCACGACAAGCTGATCCCGGCGGGCTTCCGCCGGCACGTCGAGGAGTGGCTGCCCGACGCCGAGCAGCTGGTGCTCGAGGGCTGCGGCCACGTGCCGCAGGTCGAGCGCGCCGAGCAGACGGCCGGGCTGCTGCGCCGGCTGTTCGCCCGCGCGGACGGCGCGGGCGCGGGCGCCGCCGGGCGGCGGTTCGCGCGGCGGGCGGCGTAGGCGCGAGCGCCTCGGCCCGCATCCCCGCGCCTACGCCCCGCGATGGCGGACGCGTTCCACCCGGACGCCCGCTTCCGCCCCTGTCCTCCCCGGCCGACGTCGGCGTCTCCTCCCCGCGCCACGGGTAGGGTTCAGCCAAGACCATCGAATGGCCGCCGCCTCGCACACCACCGTGAACGGCCACGGCGCGCCCCCGCAGGGGTGGGATGATGTCCCGCGCCCGGGCGAAGCCGACGATGAGGGCACCGCGAGCGGCCCGTTCGGCTTCGGTTCCTCGCTCCTGACCCGCGCGGCGAAGGCCGTCGCCTCCCAGGTCCAGCGCCGGGTTCCCCGCGCCGATCTCGACGAGCGCGATCCGGACTACATCCGGGAGACGCTCCCGCGCCTGTGGTTGCTTTCCAGCCTGTACTTTCGTGGCGAGGTCCGGGGCCTGGGGAACATCCCCGACGAGGGCCCGGTCCTGCTCGTCGGCAACCACTCCGGCGGCAACATGACGCCGGACACGACGGTCTTCAGCCTCGCGTTCCACGCCTACTTCGGCGTCGAGCGCCGGTTTCACCAGCTGGCCCACAACCTGGTGCTCAACTGGCCCGGGCTCGGGTTCCTGCGCCGGTACGGGACCGTCGCTGCGTCGCCGGAGAACGCCAAGGCCGCGCTGGACGCCGGCGCCGCGGTGCTCGTCTACCCGGGCGGCGACCGTGAGGTTCACCGGCCATCGTGGCAGGCCAACACGATCGACTTCGGCGACCGCACCGGCTACGTCCGGCTCGCGGTCGAGGCCGGCGTCCCGATCGTCCCGGTCGTCGCCATCGGCGGCCAGGAGACCGCGCTCTTCCTGACCCAGGGCGAGACGCTCGCCAAGCTCCTGCGCCTCGACAAGGCCCTGCGCCTGAAGGTCCTGCCGATCTCCCTCGCGGTCCCGTGGGGCCTCAACGTCGGCGACGTCCTCGGCCACGTCCCGCTGCCGTCCAAGATCGTCGTCGAGGTGCTGCCCCCGATCGACCCCCGCGAGGAGTTCGGGGACGACCCCGACGTCGACGAGGTCCACGAGCACGTCACCCGCCTCATGCAGGACACGCTCGACGCGCTGGCCTCCGAGCGCCGGCTCCCGGTGATCGGCTGACCGATGCGCGTCGGCGCCGCCATCGACGTCACCGCGCCGCCGGACGCGATCTGGGCGTTCGTCGACGACCCGTCGCGCTACCTGCACTTCATGGCGGGCATCACGCGCTGGGAGGTCGTCTCCGACGACGCGTCCGGCCTCGGCGCGCGGTACCGGATGCTCATGCACGTCGGCTCGGCCGAGATCGGCGGGCTGGTGGAGGTCGTCGAGCACACGCCCGGCCGCGACCTGGCGTGGACGAGCGTCGTCGGCATCGACCAACGGGGTCGCTGGCGGCTGCGCGAGACCCGCCGCGACGGCGTCACGCGCGTCGAGCTGCGCCTGTCCTACGGCGTCGCCGGCTCGGGCCCGTTCGGCTGGATCGCCGAGCGCGTCGCCGCGCCGACGGTCCGCGGCCACCTGCGCCGCTCGCTGCAGCAGCTCAAGCGCCAGGTCGAGCACGAGCAGCTGCGCAGCGCCGCGGCGGCCCGCCGCGCGGCGCGCGTCGCGTAGTTTCCAGAGTTCATACTCTGCATGGTTCCGCCATGCCACCCGGGTCCGCGCTCGACATCCTGGTCGTCGACGACGACGACGCCCTGCGCTCCATGCTCACGCGCTCCTTCGAGCGCGAGGGCCATCGCATCACGGCCGTCCCCGACGGCCACGGCGCGCTGGAGGAGGTCGGCCGCGGCCAGTTCGACGTGATCCTGCTCGACGTCGCGCTCGGGCCCGGCCCGACCGGCTACGACGTCGCCCGCGCGCTGCGCGCCCGCCGCAACGTCACGCCGCTGATCATGCTGACCGCGCTGGACTCCGAGGCCGACGCGGTCCAGGGCCTGGAGGCCGGCGCCGACGACTACGTCACCAAGCCCTTCGGACTGGCCGAGCTGCGCTCGCGCATCCGCGCCGTGCTGCGCCGCGCGCACGGCAACCTCCTCGACGACGGCCTGCTGGAGATCGGCGGCGTCGTCCTGGACCAGCGCCAGCGCGAGGTCTCGGTCGACGGCAGGCCGGTCCGCCTCACCTTCGCGGAGTTCGAGTTGTTGCAGTGCTTGATGGCCAAGCCCGGGCGCCTGCAGAACCGCCAGGAGCTGCTGCGCGCGATCTGGGGCGACAGCGCCTACCGCGACCCGCGCGCGATCGACGTTCACATCCGCCACCTGCGCGAGAAGCTCGAGCCAGAGCCGGACAAGCCCCGTTACATCCTCACCGTGCGCGGCGCGGGCTACCGGCTGCGGGGACGCTGAGGGAACGGTCGCGGATGTCGATCCCGAGCCTCGCACGGCGCGCACGCGGCGCGATCGGGCTGCGGGGCCGGATCGTCGCGGTCGTGCTGATCACGACCGTCGCGACGCTCGCGATCGCCGCGGTGCTGCTGCTCGGGCCGCTCGAGCACAGCCTTCGCAACGCCGACGAGGCCGCCCTCAACAAGGCGCTGCCGGCACAGATGATCGGCGGGCTCAAGCAGCTGCCGCTCGGCTACATCATCGGATCCGTCCCCCGGCACGACGCCGCATCCTCGACGGGCACCCGCACGCCCCCCGCGCGCGCGTCGGGCACCGGCGCGAAACGGGCCGGGGGACGCGCCGGCAGGCCCCAGCCGCCGACCTGGTCGCAGGTCCGACGCGAGCTGTTCAAGAAGCTGCAGGACATCGGAACCCGCGTCGGCGGCAGCGCGGTCGTGCTCGCCGCGCCCGGTCTCGACGGGAGGGGCAGCCAGCCGTTGCCGATCGCCCCTCGGCCCGGTGCCGGTCCCAGCGGCAGCCCGCTGTCGGGCGATGACTACTCCGACGTCGCCCAGGCGTTCATCAACGGGCACAGGATCCACAGCTCCGCGTCGATCGACGGCACCGAGTACGCGCGCGTGGCGATTCCGTTCTTCAACCGCAACAACCCCAACCAGCGCTCGGTCCGCTACGTGCTGGCGGTCCGCAAGTCGATCGGCGAGATCCCGGAGGCCGTGCGCGTGATCAGCCGCGCGTTCCTCGAGGCGGCGGCCGCGGGTCTGGTGTTGACGCTGTTGCTGGGCGTCGGCCTCTCCGGCCGCCTGGTGGCGCGCTTGCGCGCGCTGCGACGCGCCGCGATCGAGGTCGAGAGCGGCGGCGCGGAGGTCGTGCCGGTCGACCGCACCCGCGACGAGGTCGGGGATCTCGCCCGCTCGCTGGCGGCGATGCAGGAGCGCCTGCGCCGCCAGGAGGAGGCACGGCGCGCGTTCGTCGCGACGGCGTCGCACGAGCTGCGCACGCCGCTGACATCGCTCGACGGGATGCTCGAGCTGCTCCAGGACGACCTGCGCTACGACGATCCCGACGTCGCCGACGCGCGCGAGC
>NZ_DASRZV010000015.1:0-339644 GCF_035685985.1 Baekduia sp. | reverse complement strand
GGGTCAACGGTACTGCGGCAATCTGTTTTCGGGGGCGCACCTGTACCTTCGGACAGGTATGAAAACAACGGGCCTACGGCCTCCGCCGGCGAGCCCGAAAAATCCTGAGTCGGGGAACATGGGCGGTCATCTAAAGCTTGGTTGATATTCGAAACTATTCAGGCGGAGGCAAAATGAACAGGCTCGAAGGAAAAGTAGCGGTGGTGACCGGCGGCAACAGCGGAATCGGCCTGGCGTCGGCGAAGCGGCTGAAAGACGAAGGCGCGCGCGTCGCGATTTCCGGGCGCAACCAGAAAACTTTGGACGAAGCGACGGCAATCCTCGGCAAGGACGTGCTGGCCGTCCAGGCGGACGTCTCGAAGCTGCCCGAAATCGACAAATTTTTCGGCGCTGTAGCCAAGAAATTCGGCAAGATCGATATTCTCTTTGCGAATGCGGGCGTCGGCAAATTCGTCCCACTCGACCAAACCACCGAGCAGGTTTACGACGAGATGTTCGACATCAACGCGAAGGGCACGTATTTCACGGTGCAGAAAGCGCTGCCGCATCTCAACGACGGCGCTTCGGTGATTTTGAACACGAGCGTCGTGAGCCACGAAGGGCTCGCGAACGGCTCAGCCTACGCCGCGACCAAAGCGGCGATGCGCTCGATGACGCGTTCGATGGCCGCCGAGCTCGTCGGCCGCAACATCCGCGTGAATGCGGTCGCGCCCGGCCCGATCGCGACGCCGATTTTCGACCGCGTGGGCGTCCCGAAAGAACAGATCGATGAACTCACCAAGATGCTGATCGCCACGGTGCCGATGAAGCGGATGGGAAAATCGGAAGAAGTGGCGGGCGCGGTGGCGTTTCTCGCATCGCCCGATGCGTCGTTCATCACCGGCGTCGAAATCGACGTCGACGGCGGGCGCGGCCAGATCTAAGCCGCCGCGGCCAATGCATTATTGCGCGACGTTGGGGGCGGGTTCGAACCCACCCCCTGCGGTCATTTCGGCACTTTCCCGATCGTGATGGAGCGCAGCATCCGCACCCAGCGCGCGGGTCGCTTGTCATGTGGCGCGATCAGCTTCAGCGGCCCCTCGCGTGCGCCCAGTGGCGCGCCGTCCATCGTGTCGGCGACAATTACATCCGAATCCTGAAAACTCGAGTCGAGTTCGGCGGCTGCGTAGAGCGCGCGATAACCGTCCGCACCCTCAGCGATTACATAGCTCGCCATCGCGGCGCCGCGCAGCGATTCACCCTGCGGCATCCCCGCGCGTTTCAATAACTCGGCGAGCGGCACTCCTTCGTAGGTCTCCTGCTTGTGCGTGTGCCCGTTTGTGACCGTAAGCGTTTTGCGCGGCATGTGGCGCAAATCGTCGAGCGAAAGCGACAGCGGCGTCGGTATGTCGCCATTGACGACGAGCGCGGGACCAGCCGCAGTCTGCGCCGCAGGAGGAGCGGCGGATTCCGCCGGCGCCTGCGCGCCAACAAATGCCGGCGCACCGCAAA
Source organism: Baekduia sp. (assembly GCF_035685985.1). GTDB lineage: Bacteria > Actinomycetota > Thermoleophilia > Solirubrobacterales > Solirubrobacteraceae > Baekduia. The sequence continues at coordinate 338,153 of NZ_DASRZV010000015.1, read as the reverse complement.
GAAGCAATAGCGTCAGCGTGCAAACGATCCCCCGATATTTCCAGCGCGCACGTAACACGGTTTGGTCCCTCGCTGTGTTGAATTTCACGGGACAAATGGTAGCGCCGGCTGCCGAAAGTGTCGAGCCGGATGAGAACCGCTATACTGTTCCCTCAGCGAATGCGCAGGCGGCAATGGAGGTCAGGGGCGTGGCGGAAACGGAAACCGGAAGTTTGCAGCAGGCACAAAAGGGAACCGCGACAGCGCGGGCGGGCGAGTCAGGATCGGCGAACGCGGTTGAGACGCGCGGGCTCACGCGGCGATTCGGGACGCTGGTCGCTGTGGATCATCTGACGATCGCGTTTCCGCATGGCTCAATCTTCGGCCTGCTCGGGCCCAACGGCGCGGGCAAGACCACGGCGGTCAAGCTGCTCACCACGCTCCTGAAGCCGTCCGAGGGCAGCGCGACGGTGGCCGGCGTCGACCTCGCCGCCGATCCCCAGGGCGTGCGCGAGCGCATCGGCCTGGCCGGCCAGAACGCGACGGTCGACGAGCTGCTGACCGGCCGCCACAACCTCGAGATGATCGGGCGGCTGAACCACCTCGGCCGCGCGCGGTCGCGCGAGCGCGCGCAGGAGCTGCTGGAGCAGTTCTCGCTCGAGGACGCCGCGGGCCGCCTGGTCCGGACGTACTCCGGCGGCATGCGGCGGCGGCTCGACCTCGCCGCGTCGCTGGTCACCGCGCCGCCGGTGCTGTTCCTCGACGAGCCCACGACCGGGCTGGACCCGCGCTCGCGCAACGACCTCTGGGACCTGCTGCGCGGGCTGGTCGCCGACGGCACCACGTTGGTGCTGACCACGCAGTACCTCGAGGAGGCCGACCAGCTGGCCGACGACATCGTGGTCCTCGACCACGGCCGCGTGATCGCGCGCGGCACCCCGGCCGAGTTGAAGGCCATGGTCGGCGAGGGCGCGAGCCTCGACGACGTCTTCCTGCACCTGACCGACCGTCCCGCCGTGGAGGTGACGGCATGACGATGAACAAGATCAAGTGGGCGCTGGCCGACGGCTGGGTCGTCGCGCAGCGCAACCTGATGCACGTCCGCTACGTGCCCGAGAAGCTGCTGGACGTCACGCTCCAGCCGTTGATGTTCGTGTTGCTCTTCGCCTACGTCTTCGGCGGCGCCATCGGCGTGCCGGGCGGCGGCGACTACAAGGAGTTCCTGATGGCCGGGATCTTCGTGCAGACCATCGCCTTCACGTTCATGGGCGCGGGGATGGGCATGGCCGAGGACCTCCAGCAGGGTGTCGTCGACCGCTTCCGCGCGCTGCCGATGGCGCGGTCGGCCGTGTTGAGCGGACGCGTGATGGCGGACTTCGCGACGGGGATCATCGCCCTGTGCGTGCTTGTCCTCTCCGGGCTGCTGATCGGCTGGGGCATCCACACCGACGTGCTCCACGCGGCGGCCGCGTTCGGGATCCTGCTGCTGTTCCTGCTGGCGATCCTCTGGTCGGGCACGCTGATCGGGATGGTCGCCCGCGCGCCCGACGCCGTCCAGGGCCTCAGCTTCGTGATCCTCTTCCCGATGACGTTCCTGGCCAACACGTTCGTGCCGACGCAGGGCATGGACAAGGTCGTCCGGACGCTCGCCGACTACAACCCGATCTCGGCCGTCGTCGCCGCGCTGCGCGACCTGTTCGGCAACCCGAGCGCGGTGACCGACGGGGCGCCGTGGGTGTTGCAGCACCCCGTGGTCACCGCCGTGGCCTGGTCGCTCGGCATCCTCGCCGTGACCGTGCCGCTGGCGATCCGCCGCTACCAGCGCGTCACGACCGCCTGACCGCCCGCTCGTACTGCTCGCGCAGGATCGCGATCACGTCGGCCACGTCGCGGTCGTCCTCGATCCGCCGCGCCCCCGGGCCCCGGCGATCGGGGAAGACCGGGTGGTGGGTGATCCGGTGCTGCGCGAGGAGGTCGTCGAAGACGTCCTTCGGAAGCATGAAGTGCGCGGCGTGGTCGCCGTGCAGGTGCCCGATCTCGCGCTTGCCGAGCCGGAACGACCACTCGCCGCGCCGGCCATGACCTGCCGTGACGCCCGGCCACGAGGTCACCTCATCGGTGATGCGGGTGCTCGGCCGGGCGTCCGTCTGGGTGTGCTGGGGAGCCATGGCCGGGCATGGTGAAGGTTCAAGTGAGGTTGAAGTCAAGGGGCCGAGGTCGCGCGCGTGCCCAAGGCAGCGCGCGCGCCCTACGCCGGCTGCCCCGCCGCCACCGACGCGACCGCGCGCACCCGCGCGGCGAAGGCCGGCAGCGTGTCCAGCGTGATCGCCTGCGGCCCGTCGCACCGCGCGTTGCGCGGGTCCGGGTGGCACTCCACGATCAGGCCGTCGGCCCCGCAGGCCGCGGCGGCCAGCGCCAGCGGCTCGACGAGCGCGCGGCGGCCCGCGGCGTGCGACGGGTCGACGATGACCGGCAGGTGCGTGTGCTCCTTGAGCACCGTCACCGCGGCGAGGTCGAGGCAGGAGCGCGCCGGCGTCGCCTTGGCGTGGATGCCGCGCTCGCAGAGCACGACGCGCTGGTTGCCCTCGGTGAGGATGTACTCGGCGGCCAGGAGGAGGTCGTCGATCGACGCGCCCATCCCGCGCTTGAGCAGCACCGGCAGGCCCGCCTTCCCCAGCTCGGTCAGCAGCGGGAAGTGCTGCATGTTGCGGGCGCCGACCTGGATGCAGTCGGCGTACTCCACGACCGTCTCGATGTCGCGCAGGTCGGTCAGCTCGGTCACGATCGGCAGGCCGGTCTCGGCGCGCGCCTCGGCGAGGATCTCCAGGCCCGGCTGGCCGAGGCCCTGGAAGGCGTAGGGGCTGGTCCGCGGCTTGAACGCGCCGCCGCGCAGCAGGTCGGCGCCGGCCTCGGCGCACGCGCGGGCGGCGGTCAGCGTCTGCTCGCGCGACTCGACCGCGCACGGGCCGAGGATCAGGCGGAAGTCGGCGTCGGGCCCGCCGAACGCCACGCCGGCGACCTCGACCGGATGCGGCATGTCGCCGTGGCGGTGCTTGTGGGCGAGCTTGTAGGGCGAGGAGACGGCGACGACGCGGTCGACGCCGGGGTCGGCGTCCAGCTCCAGCGAGGCGATGTGGTCGCGGTCGGCGTCGATGACGCCGATGACCGTCTGCTCGGCCCCGACGACGCGCTGCGCGCCGGCGCCGGTGGCCGTGATCCGCTGGGTGACGGCCTCGATCTCGTCGGGCGTCGCGTCGGGGTGGAAGATGACGAGCATGGGTGTCGCCACAGTGCCACATCCGCGCCCCGGGCAGCGGCGTCGTACCCTGACACGATGACCACCAAGGCCTCGTTCAACGCCGAGGAGTGGGCGGTGGTGACGACCGCCCCGGCGCTCGCCGGCCTGTACGTCGCCGCCTCCGAGCCGGGCGGCCAGCTGCGCGAGTCGGTCGCGCTGTCGCGCGCGTACGCCGAGGCGCGGGCCAAGCAGCCGGGCGAGCTGCTGGAGGCGGTCCTGACCACGGCGCCCTCGCTGGGCCCGCAGGACGCGCCGCGCTCGCCCGAGGAGATCCGCGACCGCGCGCTCGCCGACCTGCGCCGCGCGGTGCGCACGCTGGACCGCCTCGCCCAAGATGACGAGTTGGTGGCCTACAAGCGCTTCGTGTACACCTTGGCCGAGGAGGTCGCGCAGGCCCACCGCGAGGGCGGCTTCCTGGGCATCGGCGGCAAGCCGGTCAGCGACAACGAGCAGGCCGCGCTCGACGCGATCGCGGCGATCTTCGACGAGCCGATCCCCGTCGAGGGCTGACCCGTGCCGGGCGCGCCGTCGACGCCGCGCCCCGCGGCGCCGCGCGCGATCGTCGCCACGCTCCTCGCGCTGACGGTGACCACCGGCGTCGTCGACGCGGTCTGCTACCTCGGCCTCGGGCGCGTCTTCACCGCCAACATGACCGGCAACGTCGTCCTGCTCGGCTTCGGCCTGGCCGGGACCGACGGGCTCCCCGTGCTCGCCCCGCTCGTCTCGCTGGGCGCCTTCGCGCTCGGCGCGGGCGTCGGCGGCGCGCTGATCCGCCGCCACGGCGCGCCGCGCCTGCACGTCGCGCTGGTCTGCGAGGCCGCGCTGGCCACCGCGGCGACGATCGTCTGCGCGGCCGTCCACATCCGCGGCGGCACGGTCGTCGCGGGCGTCGTGATCGCGTTGCTGGCCTCGGCGATGGGCCTGCGCAACGCGATCGTGCGCAAGCTCGCCGTCCCCGAGCTGACGACGACCGTGCTGACGATGACGATCACCGGCCTGGCCGCCGACGGCGCGGCCGCCGCGCGCTCCCACGTCCGCCGGCTCACCGCGCTCGTCGCGATGATCGCGGGCGCGTTCGTCGGCGCGCTGCTGGTCAGGCACACGCTGTGGGTGCCGCTGGCGCTGGTCGCCGCGACCGCGCTGGCGCTGACGCGCGCCGCGGCGACGTCGTCGTCCCGCTAGGCGGCGGCCGGGACCGCCGCCGGGCGGCGACGCAGCAGCGCGGTCGTGTCGGCCGCCAGCGCCGCAGGCGCGGCGCCGTGGGAGCGCTCGACCTCCAGCATCAGCGGCGCGCCGTGGCCGGCGAGCAGCGGCCCGAGGCGATCCCAGGGCAGGCAGCCCGCGCCGGGCGGCAGGTGGAGGTCGAGGCGAAGCGGATCGACCCCGGGCGCGCCGAGGTCGTGGCGCCGAGCGCCAAGGTTGTCGTGCACGTGGAAGACGACCACGTCGTCGAGCGCGTCCCGGACGACGCGCTCGGCGCTCTCGCCGCGCAGCGACGCGACGAGGTGGGCGTGGCCGACGTCCAGCAGCACGCCGACGGCAGGAGAGCCCAGGCGGCGGACGAGGTCGCGGACGGCGAGGACGTCGTGGCAGACCCGCGCGCTCCGCGACGGGTAGGTCGGCGCGAGGTTCTCCAGCGCCAGCACGAGGCCGAGCGCCTCCGCCCGCTGGGCGAGGCGGCGCAGCGAGCGCTCCTCGGCGGCCAGGCGCTCGTCGAGGCGCCGCGCGGCCGCGGGGCCCTCGGCCACCGGGAAGCTCATGGCTCCGACGCCGACCAGCTCCGCACCCGCCTCCGCCGCGTAGTCCATCAACCCGTCGAAGGCCCGGTCGTGCTCGATGGTCCCGGCGCTGAGGTCGTCGGGGCCGTGGAGGAGGAGCCGCAGGCCGTGAGGAGCGAGAGCGGCGCGAAGGGCACGCGCGTGGCGTCGGCCACGCTCTCGGTCGGCCAGCATCGGGCGGGGCGGGGTGTGGACCTGGACCCACGCGAACCCCGCCGACCCATAGGAGTCGAGGAGGGCGGCCGTGGGCCATTGGTCACGATGGACGTTGAGGCCGAGGCGGGTGCCGAGCTCGATCGTCACGCCCCGATGGTGCCCGCGATCGCCGCGACACCTGTGACCGCTCAGTGATGTAGGCGTGAACGACCCGTGAAGGCCGGTCCGGCCGGCGACCTCAGAAGCCGCGGAACCCGCTCTGGCGGCTGTCGTCGTTCAGGCTCAGCACCAGCGACGGCGCGGGGATCTGGTGGTCCTCGGACGTCGGGACGACGGCGGTGCCGACCGCGAAGTACTCCAACACGTGCGAGCTCCACCCGTGGTTGCCCTCGACCAGCTGCACGCCGACGATCCCCTCGGCCTCGGTGGCCTCGGCCTCGGCCTGCATCCGCTCCATCGCCAGCTCGCGCGCGTCGTAGAGCGCCTGGGTGAAGTTCGGCATCTCGACGTTGCGGCCGATGCGCTTCACCCAGCTGCCCATGCCCTGGTGGGCGACGTGGTAGACGCACGTCCCCATCACCATGCCCACCGGTCGGTACCCGGCCGAGAGCAAGGTGTAGAAGTCCTGGCCGCTGAGGTCGCTGGTGAACGGGCGGCCGCTCGGCGCGCGGTGCAGCTTGCCCTCGCGATGGCGGACGGCGGTGCCGATCGCGACGAACTCCGCGAGGTCGTTGCCCCACTCGCGCCGGCTGACGTCGAGGCGGACGGCGACGACGCCGTCGGCGCCGAGCTGGTCGGCCTCCTCCTCCATGCGCGTCATCGCCAGCTCGCGCGCGTGGTACATCGCCTGCGTCAGGACGTCCATCTCCTGGTTCCTGCTCCACGCGCCCGCCTGGAACCCGATGTGGTAGATCGACGAGCCGACGACGAGGCCCAGCGGCTCGAAGCCCGCGGCGCGCACGAGCAGGAACTCGTTGACCGACAGGTCGCTGGTGAACAGGCTGCGGTCGCGCATGCGCGCGAGGCGCTCGCGACCGGCCTCGGGGATGCCCGCCGTGCTGGTGGGGTCGTAGTCCTCCTGGTGCTGGTCGTCGGCCATGGGGGTTCCCTTCAGGTCAATGGCAAGGCGATGTTCTTCTCGGGCGGTGGCGGGCCGTCGGCGGCCTCGACGATCGCCGTCCCGAGCACGTGCATCGTGATGATCAGGTCGGTGAACTTGGTGTTGTTGACGTCGCGCTCGTACTCGTGCTCCGAGCGTTCGATCGCCACGCCGACGACGCCGTGCGCGTGCAGCGCGTGCGCGTCGCGCTCCAGCCGTCCCATCGCCAGCGCGCGGGCGTCGTAGATCCCGCGCGAGAAGTCCGGCAGCTCCTGGTTGGTCATCGAGGAGAGCATCCCGATCGTGCGCCGGCGCTGGTTCCATCCGGTCGCGACGTAGGCGACGGTCGAGCCGCCGACGATGCCCACCGGCCAGAAGCCGTGGGCGACGAGCTTGGCGACGTCCTGGCCGGAGAGGTTGCACAGCAGCGGCGCGTCGTCGCCGAAGTCGTGGGTCGTGCTGCGCACCGCGGTGCCGACCGCGACGAACTCCGCGAGGTCGGCGGCCCAGTCGCGGAAGCTGCGCCGGACGTGCACGCCGACGACCGCGTCGGCGCCGGCGGTCGCGGCCTCCTCGCGCAGGCGCGCGATCGCCAGGCGGCGCGCCTCGTTCCACGCCTCGGTCTGGGTGGACAGCTCGTGCGTCTCGCCGTCGCCGCCGCCGCGGCCGCGCGAGATCGTCCACGGCATGCTCTGCCAGCCGACCTTGTAGTAGGACACGCCCATCACCTGCGTGAGCGGGACGAACCCGGCCTGGCGGACGGCCAGGGCCTCGGCGGCCGACAGCGCGGAGGTGAAGCCCGGACCGCCCTTCTCGCGCAGGCGCGTGAGGCGCTCGCGCGCGGCGGGTGGGATGCCGGCGGCGTCGCTCACGCGTTCAGCAGGCCGTCGAGGGCGGCGCGGGCGTGGGCGCTGCGGGCGGCCTCCTCGACCAGGCCCGCCGACAGCTCGTCGATCCAGGCCCCGAGGTCGAGGTCCTCGCTCTTGAGCGCGATCCCGCGCACGACCGTGCGTCGCCGGCAGGCGACCTGTCGCCGTTCGCGCTCGGCCTCGTAGACCCGCTCGCCGAGCGTGACGGTCAGCGCCTCGGGCGCGCCGCGCCCGAGGAGCCCGCCGCGGCGGATCTCGACCTGCCCGGGCAGCACCTGCTCCAGCTTGGCCGCCAGGACGTCGAAGAACACGTCGACGTCCGCGGCATCCGCGCGCAGGGCCGAGGCCACGAGGTCGAACTCCGCCGCCATCGCGCCAGAGCGTTCCCCCGGGCGTCCGGGGCTACGCCTCGATTCTCTCGAGGTGCTCCTCGAGCGCGGCGTAGGCGTCCTCGACGGCGCGCTTGGCCGCGGTGTGGCGGGCCGTGCTCTTGGCCGACTCGTACTGGGTCGCCCACGCCTCGGGCGCCGCCAGCTCCTCCTCGAGCGTGGCCAGCGCGACCTCGGCGGCCTCGATCGCCTGCTCCAGCTTGGTGGTCTGGCGGGCGGCGTTCTTGGAGGGCTTGGGCGCCGCGGCGGCGGCGTTGCCGTTCCCGTTGGCCGTGGGCGCGGCGGCGGCCGGCTTGGGCGCCGCCGCCTTGGGCGGCGCCGGCTTGGGCTTGGCCTTCGCCTTGGGCGCGTCGGGCAGCGGGCCCGCGGGGTCCTCCCCGTTGGCGCGGCGCTCCTCGCGGATGCGCGCGTACTCGACCCAGCCGCCGAGGTAGGACCGCAGCCGCTGGTGCTCCAGCGCGACCGTCCGGGTGCCGACCGCCTCCAGCAGCGCGCGGTCGTGCGTCACCAGCAGCAGCGCGCCCTCGAAGCCCTTCAGCGCGTCCTCCAGCGCCTCGCGGGACTCCAGGTCGAGGTGGTTGGTCGGCTCGTCCAGGATCAGGACGTTGGCGCCCTGCGACAGCAGGATCGCCAGCGCCAGGCGCTTGCGCTCGCCGCCGCTGAGGCCGTCCAGCGGCTTCTCGGCGTCGTCGCCGGAGAACAGGAACCGGCCCAGCAGCGAGCGCGCCTGGTTGGGCGTCAGCCCCGTGCGCTTGACCGCCGCCTCGGCGACCGTGCGCGCCGTGCCCAGCCCCTCCAGCTCGGAGTCGTGCTGGCTGAGGTACCCGATCTTGAGGTTGTGGCCGGTGCGCAGCTTGCCGCCGTCCAGCGGCCGCTGCCCGGCCAGCGCCTCGATCAGCGTGGTCTTGCCGGTGCCGTTGGGCCCGACCAGCGACACGTGCTCGCCGCGCTCCAGCCAGATCTCGGAGTCCTCCAGCAGCAGCTTGTGGCGCTCGCCCTCGCCGACCTCCAGGCGCCCGTCCTCCAGCTCGAAGATCACGCGGCCGGTGCGCTCGGGCTTGGCGAACTGGAAGCCCATCTCGCGCGTGTCCTTCGGGTCGCGCGCGATGCGCTCGATCTTGTTGAGGGCCTTGACCCGCGACTGCGCCTGGCGGGCCTTGGTCGCCTTCGCGCGGAAGCGCTCGACGAACTGCTCCATCCGCGCGATCTCGGCCTGCTGCTTCTCGATCGCCTTGCCCAGCGCCAGCTCGCGCGCCGCCTGCTCCTTGCGCCACTGCGCCCACGTGCCCTTGAAGAACCGCGAGCGGCCGGCCTCCAGCTCCAGGACCGCGGTGCCGACGGCCTCCAGGAACCAGCGGTCGTGGGCGACGAGGACGATCGCGCAGTCCAGCGACGTCAGCGTGCTCTCCAGCCACTCCAGCGACTCGATGTCGAGGTGGTTGGTCGGCTCGTCGAGCAGCAGCAGGTCGGCCTCGACGGCCAGCGCGCGGGCCAGCGAGGCGCGCGTCAGCTGACCGCCGGAGAAGGTGTTCAACTTGCGGTCCAGCGCGTCGTCGGCGAAGCCGAGGCCGTGGAGGTAGTTCGACGCGCGGTCGCGCCAGCCGTAGCCGCCGGCCGCCTCGAACTTCGCGTACACGTCGGCGTAGCGGTTCATCGCGGCCTCGTCGCCCTCGGCCATCTTGACCTCCAGCTCGGCCAGCTCGGCCTCCAGCGCGAGCTGCTCCTTGCAGGCGGAGAGCACGTAGTCGCGCAGCGTGACGTCCTGGTCGCGCGGCGGGCGCTGGTCGTGCAGCGCGACGCGCACGCCCTTCTGGAAGACCAGCTCGCCGCCGTCGATCGACGTCTCTCCGGACAGCATCCGCAGCAGCGTCGTCTTGCCCGCGCCGTTGCGTCCGGCGATCGTCAGCCGGTCGCGGCGCTCGAGCTTGAACGAGACGCCCCGCAGCAGCGGGACGCCGGACATGTCCTTGGAGAGGTCGGAAGCGATAGCGACGGCCACGTCCCTCATGGTAGGTATGCGCGATGTCCCACCGCTCAGCGCTCGCGGCCGGCCTGGCCGCCGTCGTCTCGCTCGCGTTCGCCGCCGGGGCGCGCGCCGCCGAGACGCAGACCACGATCACCGGCTGGACCAAGGCGCCCGGGCCGCGCGCCTACGACCGGCTGGACGTCACGAGGTTCGGGTCGTCGTCGGCCAGGACCGTCCTCGTCCTGGTCCCCGGCACGAACGGCGGACGCGGCGACTTCACGCTCACCGCGCGAGAGCTGGTGCGCGACGTCCCCGGCCTGCAGGTGTGGGCGGTCGACCGGCGCTCGCAGCGGCTGGAGGACACGAAGGTCTTCGCCGACGCGCTGGCCGGTCGCGTGACCCCGAAGGCGATGTTCGACTACTACGCGGGCTGGATCGCGGATCCGAGCATCCAGCCGCACTACCAGCCGCCGGACCTCGCGAAGCTCGGCTTCGCCGCCGACTGGGGGCTGAAGGTCCAGCTGGAGGACGTCCGGCGCGTGATCGCGGCGGCGCGGCGCGGCGGCGCGCGGCGCGTGATCCTCGGCGGCCACTCGCTAGGCGCGTCGGTCGCGGTCGCCTACGCGTCGTGGGACTTCGCCGGGCACGCCGGCTACCGCGACCTCGACGGGGTCGTGCTGATCGACGGCGGGCTGCGCGGGTCGTTCGACAGCGCCGGGCTGGCGGACGCCAAGAAGCGCCTGGCCGCGATCCGCAAGCAGCCGTTCCTCGACCTGCTCGGGCTCGGCCTGCCGTGGGTGACCGGGATCCTCGCGGAGTCCGCGGCGATCCTGGCGATCAAGGACCCGACCGGCCCCTCGGTCGGCCAGGCCTTCCCGCTGCTGCCCGCCGCGTTCAAGCCGCCGATCCCCGCGACCAACCGCGGCCAGTTCGGCTACGCGTTCGACGCGTCCACCTCGCCGAAGGAGCTGGGGCTGATCCAGGTGCGGTCGGGCTCGCTCGGCGCGAACGGCGACTGGGTCGACGGCGAGGTCTCCCCCATCGAGCGCGTCGCCGAGACGTTCGGGCAGGAGCCGGCCAACGCGGTCGAGTGGTTCTACCCCGCGCGCCTGAACCTCGACGTCGACGCGGCGTCGCCGCTGGTCGAGAACGCCGCGGCCAAGTACCTGGGGTTGCGGTTGAAGTGGGCGCGGCAGTCCAACATCCCGGTCTACGCACTCCAGACGACGTTGACGAACGGTGCCGTGCTGAGAGGCGCCGAGTCGTTCGTCAAGCGGTCGAAGACGCCAATGGCCATGTATGTCAACGCCACCGGCCATAGCCATCTCGACCCGCTCACCGCCGCGCCGGGGAAGAACAAGTACCTCAGGTCGGTCGTCCCCTGGCTGAAGAAGGTGATGAAGGGCCGCTACTGACGCGCGCGGCGCGACGGGGCGATCCGCTGGACCACCGCGCCGCCAGGGCGGAGTCGCGCGGCCGCGGCAGACGCGGCGGCGGCGGGCGCGAGCAGGGCGGCGCCGCCGATCGCCACCGCCGCCCGGCGGCGGGTCACTTCTTCACACCGCCGTACGGCAGGCCGCCGCCCGTGCGCTGGAACTCCACGATCTCGGCGTTCTCGCGCGCGACGCGGTACTTGGTGCCCTCGTACTCGCGGAAGAGGTCCTTGAGGTGCCGCAGGCCCGCGGCCGGATACGGCGTCAGCTCCCGCGCCAGCGCGATCGCCTCGGCCTCGGCGTCCGCCGCCGTCGTCCGCCGCGCGAGCAGGCCCAGCGCCTCGGCCTCGTCGACCGCCACGACGCGCCCGGTCATGATCAGCTCGCGCGCCTTCGACAGCCCGACGAGCGGCACCAGCCGCGCCGGGCCGACCGGCACGCCGAGCTTCGCGCCCGGGAACACGAGCTTGAGGTTGTCGCCGCCGACGCGCAGGTCGCAGCCCGCCGCGACCTCGGCGCCCGCGCCGACGACGTTGCCGACGCAGACCGCGATCGTCGGCGCCGGGAACGCCTCGATCGCCGCGTAGAGGCGCGCGAAGGCCTCCATCCGGGCCACGCCCGCCTCGTGGTCGAGCTGCTCGGAGACGTCAGCGCCCGCACACAGCGCGCGCTCGTTCGTCGTGCTGACGACCAGCGCCTTGAGGGTCTCGTCGAGCGCCAGCTCGGCCAGGACCGCGTCCAGCTCGGCGAGCATCGCGCTGTCCATCGCGTTGCGCACCTCGGGGCGGTCGAGCCGCAGCACCTCGATGTCGTCGTCCAGCCGCTCACGCGTCAATGCCGCCATGGCGCCGCATTCAATACGATGCCCTGGCGATGCGCCGTCTGATCACGTCTCTGCTGCTCACCCTGTCGCTGCTGGCCCTGTCCGCGCCCATGGCGTTCGCCCAGGCGTCCGGCGAGGGCACCTACGGCGAGACCGACGACAAGGTCGTCACGAACGCGGCGTTCATCGTCCTCGCGTTCTTCCCGGTCCTCGTGCTCGTCGTGTCGCTGATCCAGGGCCGCCTGGAGAAGCGCAAGGACGCCAGGAAGGCCGCGATCAAGTCGGCCGGCGGCGACCAGCGCTGGCACGGCGGCTGGTGAACGCTCGCCCAGGGGGCGAGGTTCACTGGCGAAGAATCGCCTAGCGGCGATGTTCGCGGGGTCGCTTAGGCTCCGCCAATGGCTGTCTCTTCCGAGCGCGTCGGCGCCGCCTTCGTCGTCACCATCGACCGTCCGGAGCGCCGCAACGCGGTCGACGGCCCCACCGCGGAGGCGCTGCGCGACGCCTTCGACGCGTTCGAGGCCGACGACGACGCGCGCGTCCTGGTGCTCACCGGCGCGGGCGGGATCGCGTTCTGCGCCGGCGCCGACCTGAAGGCGATCGACACCTACGCGGGCCGGCTCGACCTCGCCGAGGGCCCGATGGGCTTCACGCGGCTGACGCCGTCCAAGCCGACGATCGCCGCGATCGACGGCTTCGCGCTGGCCGGCGGCCTGGAGCTGGCGCTGTGGTGCGACCTGCGGATCGCGACGCCGACGTCGTCGTTCGGGTGCCCTGAGCGGCGCTGGGGCGTCCCGCTGATCGACGGCGGCACGCAGCGGCTGCCGCGGATCGTCGGGATGGGCCGGGCGCTGGACCTGATCCTGAGCGGCCGGATCATCGACGCGGCCGAGGCCGAGCGCTTCGGGTTGCTGACCGAGATCGCCGACGACGCGGTGGCCCGCGCGCTGGAGTGGGCGCAGGCGCTGGCCGCGTTCCCGCAGGAGACGATGCTCGCCGACCGGCGCGCGGCGATCGAGGGCTTCGGCCTGCCGCTGGACGCGGGGCTGGCGCTGGAGGCGGAGACGGCGCGGGCGACGTTCGGCGTCGCGGTCGCGGGCGCGGCGCGCTTCGCGTCCGGCGAAGGGCGCGGCGGTGCGGGAGCGGGCGTATAGGGTAGGCCTCGTCCTGCTTGGAGGAGTCGAGGAGAGGTGTCTGCATGGCGTACTTCGTGACCGGCGCGACCGGCTTCATCGGTCGGCATCTCGTCGAGGAGCTGCTGCGCAATCGCGACGGCGAGGTCTTCGTGCTCGTCCGCGAGACGTCGCGGGGGCGGCTGGACGAGCTGATCGCCGACTGGCCGAACGCCGACCGCGTCACGCCGGTCGTCGGGGACCTCGCCGAGGCGCGCCTGGGCGTCGGCGACGACTGGATCGCCGAGCACCGCGGCCAGATCGACCACTTCTTCCACCTCGCGGCGATCTACGACATGACCGCCGACGAGGAGCGCAACGAGCGCCTCAACGTCGAGGGCACGCGCAACGCGGTCGAGCTGGCCAACGCGCTGGAGGTCGGGACGCTGCACCACGTCTCGTCGGTCGCCGCCGCCGGCGCGCACCGCGGGCTGTTCCGCGAGGACATGTTCGACGAGGGCCAGAAGCTCCCGTCGGCCTACCACCGCACGAAGTTCGAGTCGGAGAAGATCGCGCGCGAGGAGGCCACGACGCCGTGGCGCGTGTACCGCCCGGCGATCGTCGTGGGGCACTCGCAGACCGGCGTCATGGACAAGGTCGACGGCCCCTACTACTTCTTCAAGGCCCTGCAGAAGATCCGCGGCTGGCTGCCCGAGTGGGCGCCGCTGGTCGGCCCCGAGCTGGGCTGGACCAACGTGGTGCCGGTCGACTACGTGGCGAAGGCGATGGACCACATCGCCCACGAGCCCGACCTCGACGAGCAGGCGTTCCACCTCGCGCACCCCAAGGGCCAGCGCTCCGGCGACGTGCTGAACACCTTCGCCCGCGCCGGCCACGCGCCGCACATGGCGATGCGCATCGACAAGAAGCTGTTGGACATGTTGCCCAAGGGCACGTTGTCGATGGTGATGAAGCTGCCCGCGCTGAAGGGCGTGCGCGACAGCATCCTGATGGACTTCGGCATCCCGCCGGAGGTCGTCGAGCACGTCGGCTTCACCTGCCAGTTCGACACGCGCGACACCGAGCGCGCGCTGAAGGGCACCGACATCGCGGTGCCCGAGCTGGACACCTACGCGGCCAAGCTGTGGGACTACTGGGAGCGCGTGCTGGACCCGGACCTCTACAAGGACCGGTCCTTCGAGCACGCGGTCAACGGCAAGACGGTGGTCATCACCGGCGCGTCCAGCGGCATCGGCCTGGAGACCGCGCACAAGATCGCGCGCGCGGGCGGCATCCCGATCCTCGTGGCGCGCTCGATGGACAAGCTGGAGGAGGCGCGCGCCGCCATCGAGGCCGAGGGCGGCACGGCGTACGCCTACTCCGCGGACCTCAGCGCGTTGGACTCGATCGACGACCTCGTCCGCGCGCTGCTGGCCGACCACGCGTCGATCGACATGTTGGTCAACAACGCCGGGCGCTCGATCCGCCGCTCGATCGCGCTGTCGCACGACCGCTTCCACGACTTCGAGCGCACGATCCAGCTCAACTACCTCGGCACGATCAAGCTCACCATGGGGTTGCTCCCGCACATGCGCGAGCGCGGCTTCGGCCACATCGTCAACGTGTCGTCGATCGGCGTGCAGACGTCGCCCCCGCGCTTCAGCGCCTACGTCGCGTCGAAGGCCGCGCTGGACGCGTGGACGCGCGTCGTGTCGTCCGAGGTCATCGGCGACGGCATCACGTTCACGACGATCCACATGCCCTTGGTCCGGACGCCGATGATCGCGCCGACCAAGATCTACGACTCGTTCCCGACGATCTCGCCCGACGAGGCCGGCGACATCATCTGCGAGGCGATCCGGAGCAAGCCCAAGCAGATCAACACGCGCCTGGGGACGTTCGGCGAGGTGCTCTACGCGGTCGCGCCGAAGGCCGTCGACCAGATCCTGCACATGGCCTACAAGGTGTTCCCGGACTCCGCGGCGGCCAAGGGCGAGAAGGACCCGGACGAGAAGGCGTCGGTCGAGCAGATCGCGATGGCCAACATCATGCGCGGGGTGCACTGGTAGGTCACGACGCCAGGCCCTTCGCCTTCCAGATCTCGATCATCGCCTCCTCGTGGGCGATGCCGACGTCGAGGGCGAGGAGCTGGCCGGGCGCCACGAAGCCGGCGATCTGGGCGCGCAGCGCGCGGTACTCCGCGAGCTGGCGCTCGTGGACGGCGATCTGGTGGGACGCGACGGTCCGCGGGTCGGCGCCGAAGAAGAGCTTGAGCACGCCGGCGTCCCGAAGCTCGGGCGCGTCGTCGGGCGCCGTGGAGCGCCAGGCGGCCAGGGCCTCCCGACCGCTGTCGGTGATCGCGTAGAAGCGCCGGCGCCGGCCGCCCTCCTCGCGCCGCTCGGTGACGTAGCCGCCGCCCGCCAGCCGCTCGGGCTCGCGGTAGATCTGGGCGTGGGGCACCGACCAGAAGCAGTCGACGCTGATCGCCATCGCCTGCTTGAGGTCGTAGGGCGTGGCCTCGCCGTCGGCCGCTTCGAGCAGGCCGAGGACGATGTAGGAGGTCGGCGTCAGTTGCAATGGTCTCATTCGGACGGTACGGTTCGGATCATGTCGATCGTAGCCGCCGGTTCCGCAGTCTCGCAGTCGCACACGCTCGGCTTCGCCGACCAGACCGAGGAGGTGCGGGTCGACGCCCTGCCGGTTGCGGGCGAGGTGCCGACGTGGCTGCGGGGTGGGCTCGTGCGGGTCACGCCGGCGCAGATGGACTTCGAGAAGCGCTCGGTCACGCACTGGTTCGACGGCATGGCGATGCTCAACCGCTTCGGGTTCGCCGGGGACGGCACGGTCTCCTACGCGTCGCGGTTCCTGGACACCAAGGCCCGGCGCGAGGCGCTGGCCAGCGGCGGCGCGTCGATCGCCGGCTTCGCGACCGACCCGTGCCGCTCGCTGTTCCAGCGCGTGCAGTCGGTCTTCAACCCCGCGCTGACCGACAACGCCAACGTGAACCTGTCGCGCGTCGGCGACGAGTACATCGCGATGACCGAGACGCCGATCCCGGTCCGCTTCGATCCCGAGACGCTGGCGACGCTCGGCCACGACGAGGGCGTGGCGCGCTTCGGCCAGATCACGACCGCCCACCCCCACCACGGGGTGGGTTCGGACGGAGTCGCCGAGCTGATCAACTTCGCCGCCCACCTCGGGCGCAAGTCGGTGTACAAGATCTACGCGCGCCGCAGCGCGTCGGAGGCGCGCACGCTGGCGACGCTGCCGGTCCGCGAGCCGTCCTACATGCACTCCTTCGCGCTGACCGAGCGCCACGTCGTGCTGATCGAGAACCCGCTGGTCGTCAACCCGATCAAGCTCGCGCTCGGCGCCAAGTCGTTCATCCACAACTACGTCTGGAAGCCCGAGCTGGGCACGCGCATCCACGCGTTCGACCGGGCGACCGGCGCGCTCGTGCGGACCTGGACGGCCGAGCCGTTCTTCGTCTTCCACACCATCAACGCCTACGACGACGGCGACCGGCTCGTCCTCGACCTGTGCGCCTACGAGGACGCGTCGATCATCGACCTCCTGGAGCTGGACCGGCTGCGGGCCGGCGCGGCCGAGCCGGGCCTCGACGCGCGGCCGCGGCGGCTGACGCTCGCCCCCAACGGCTCCGTCGACACGCGCCCGCTGGCCGACGTCGACCTCGAGCTGCCGCGGATCAACTACCGCACCCGCAACGCCAAGCCCTACCGCTACGTCTACGGCGGCAGCTCCGGCGGCGCGCCGTTCCTGAAGCGCCTGGTGAAGATCGACGTCGCCGACGGCTCCCATCGCGTGTGGGACGAGCCGCACGCGTGGGCGGGCGAGCCGGTGTTCGTGCCGCGGGTCGACGCGACCGAGGAGGACGACGGCGTCGTGCTGTCGGTCGTGCTCGACGCCCTGGCGGGAACGTCGTTCCTGCTCGTGCTCGACGCCCACACGTTCACCGAGATCGCCCGGGCCGAGGCGCCGCACCACGTCCCGTTCGGCTTCCACGGGCAGTTCTTCAGCGCGTAGAGGCCTCGGTCGCCGCCGCGCGGGCCGTCCGGATCAGCTGGTCGCCCGCGCGCGTGCGCCCGTAGAGCACGTGGCGCCCGGCGCGGCGGCCGCCGACCAGCCCGGCGCGGCGCAGGACCTGCAGGTGCGCGGACACGCCGGCGGCGCTCGCGCCCAGCCGCGCGGCCAGCTCCAGCGTCGCGACCGGGCGGTCGAGTGCCAGGAGGACCGCGGCGCGCCGGGCGCCGAGCAGCTCGGCCAGCGCGCCCGACGCGCCGTCGGCGTCCTCGGGCGCCCAGAGGTCGGCGACGCCGCGCGGCGTGTAGACGATCGCGGGCTGCCACGGCGGGTCGGACATCGGCCAGACGTCGGGCCAGGCGAACGCGGCGGGGACGAGCAGCAGGCCGCGCCCGGCCAGGTCGACCTCGGCGTCGGAGTTGACCGTGTCCACCTCGACGCGCCCGTCGCGCCACCGCACGCGCTCGCCGAGGTCGTCGAAGGCCGCGGCCGGACCGACGTCGGCGAGCTGCCGGCCGCGTTGCGCGATCTCGGATTCGAGCATCGCGAGGATCGCGTCCCACTTCGGCGCCAGGAGGGCGTCCCACCAGGCGCGCATCTGGGCCACGAGCTGCCGCATCCCTCGCTCGGGATCGTCCACGAGCAGCCGCGCGGCGTCGGTCAGGCCGTTGGGGTGCGCGCGGCGGACCTCGGTGGCGACCTGATGCGGATCGGTGGTCAGAACCCTGCTCAACTCACCCTCAAGCTGAGCCTTAGGCTCGTGCGGCGGCGGGCTGAAGAAGTCCGGGTAATAGGCCGAATTCGGTGGGACCACCGCGTCGAGCAGGTCCCAGTCCAGCCCGGTTATCCGATCGCGCGCCCAGGCGGCCCACGGCGCGTGCACGGCGTGCTGCTCGGGCTCGCGGAACGCCTGGATCGAGCCCGAGAGCTCCATCAGCGGGGAGATCGCGAAGCGGGTGCGCAGCAGGTCGTCGTGGCCGAAGCGGTAGGCGAGCACGGCGCGCTCCAGGCTACTCCCGGATTCGGGCTGGCGCGAATCGATTGGCGCTCGGGCGGCCCGGCGGCGATCGTCCGCCGCCATGTTCGCGGTCCTCCGCCGGCCCGGCGTCCTCGCCCTCCTCACGCTCAACGTGCTGTCGCGCATCGCGCCCGCCGGCGCCGGCGTGCTGATCGTCGTCCACACCCACGCGCTGACCGGCTCCTACGCCGCCGCGGGCGCGGTCGCCGCCGCGAGCGCGCTGTCGCTCGCGCTGGCCGCGCCGCTGCTCGGCGGGATCGTCGACCGCCGCGGCCAGACCGGCGTGCTCGTCGTCTCCGGCGCGGTGTCCGGCGGCGCGTTCCTCGCGCTCGCGCTGCTCCCCTCCACCGCGCCGACGGTCGCGATCGCCGCGGTCGCCGCCGTCGCCGGCGGCTCCCAGCCGCCGCTGGGCGCCTGCCTGCGCACGCTGTGGCCGGACCTCCTCGACCACGACGAGGACGCGGTCGACGCCGCGTTCTCGCTGGAGGCCGCGGTGCTCGAGCTGACCTACATCGCCGGCCCGCTCGGGTTCCTGACTCTGGCCGCGCTGGCCTCCAGCCGCGTGTCGGTCGGCGTGCTGGGCGCGCTGGTCGTCGTCGGCACGATCGCCTTCGCGCTGCGGCCCGAGTCCCGCGCCTGGCGCCCGCACGACCACGGCGAGGACGCCGCGCGCGCCGCCCGCAGCGCGCTGGCGGCGCCCGGGGTCCGCATGGTCGTGGCGGTCATGGCGATGGTCGGCGTGCTGGTCGCGGCCGTCGAGGTCGCGGTCGCGGCCGCCTCCCACGACGCGGGCGCCGCCGGCGCCACCGGGCCGCTGCTGGCGCTGTGGGGCGTCGGGTCGCTGGTCGGCGGCGTCCTCGCGGCGCGCACGGGCGGCGTCCGCAACGTGCCGCTGCTGCTCGTCGCGCTGGCCGTCTCGCACGGCGCGCTGGCGCTCGGCGCCACGACGCCGGTCCTGCTCGGCGCGATCCTCGTCGTCGCCGGGGCGTTCATCGCGCCCACGTTCGGCGCCATGAGCGCGCTGACCGGCCGCGTCGCCCCGCCGGGCACGGCGACCGAGGCCTTCGCGTGGACGACGACCGCGCTCGGCGCCGGGGTCGCGGCGGGCGCGGCGATCGCCGGCGTGGTCGTCGACGCGGCCGGCCCGGCGGCGGCCTTCGCCGCGGCGGGCGCGCTCACGCTGCCGGCCGCAGCGGTGGCGGTCGTCTACGCGCCCCACGCGCGCGCCCCGCTGCCGGCCGGCTGACCGCCGGCCCGCGAGCGCGACGGCTGCGCGTCGCGGCGTCAGACGACGAAGCGCTCGACCATCCGCTCCAGCTCGTGGGCCGACCGCGCCAGCTCCGCGGTCGAGGCCGCGACCTGCTGCGTGGAGGCCGAGGACTGCTCGGCGGCCGCCGACACGTGGCCGGTCGCCTCGCCCGCCTGCCGGGCCACGAGCGTGACCTCCTCGGTCGCGCTCGCGATGCGGTTCACGCAGTCCGACACCTCGGCGATCGAGACCGCGAGGCCCTCGAACGCCTGCCGCGTCTGCGCGACGGTCCGGGCCGACGACTCCGCGAGCTTGCGGACCTCCTCGGCCACGACCGCGAAGCCGCGGCCCTGCTCGCCGGCGCGCGCGGCCTCGATCGCCGCGTTCAGGGCCAGCAGGTTGGTCTGCTCGGCGATCGCCGCGATCTCGGCGGTCAGCGTCACGCCCTCGTGGGCGACCCCGTCGGCGCGCGACGACAGCTCCACGGCCTCGCCGGTCACCGCGCGCGCCTCGACCACGAGGCGGATCTGGCGGTCGGCGCCCTCCGCGACGCCGGTCGACGCCTCGGCGATCTCCTGGATCGCCCGGCCGGTCTGGTCGGCGGTCGCCGCCATCTCGCGCGAGTGCGTGGCCACCGCCGAGGCGGTCGACCCGATCTCGCCGATCATCGCCGCCAGGCCGCCGCGCATCTCGTTGTAGCTGGCCAGGCCGCCCTGCGCCCGGCCCAGCATGACGTTGAACGTCTCCCCCAGCGTGCCGAGCCGCTCGCCCTCCCCGGGCGTCAGCGGCGTCGTCACCGGGACGGCGTCGCGCGTGAGGTCGCCGCGCGCGGTGGCGGCCAGCCCGTCGCCGAGCGCGACCAGGCAGTTGTCGCTCAACGACGTCAGCCGCTGCCGCAGCGGGCGCAGCGACGAGCGGTCGCCGAGCGCCTCCCGCAGCTCCTCCCGCAGCCGCTCGTACTTGACCAGGGCGTCCTGGGCCGTGGCCAACATGGTGTTGAAGAGGTCGACGAGCGCCGCCGCGGCGGGGTCGTCGGGGCGCCGGTCGATCGGCGCGGTGACCGGCGCGACGGCGACCGTGAGGTCGCCGGCGGTCATCGCGTCCAGCCCGGCGGCCAGGCTCGTGAGGCAATGGGCCTGGAGGCTGTGCAGCCCGGCCTCGACGGCGGCGACGTCGAGCGCCCGGTCCTGGGCCGGATCGGGCGTGCGCTGGTTCAGGAATCGCATTGCCCCACTTCTCGGCCCCCCGATCGGGGGATGTGAGCGGGAACGCGCCTGAAACATCGGTCAGGCTATGCGCGGCGGCGCCTACTCCTCGTCGGCGACGAGCATGGCCTGCGCCAGGAAGTCCTCCGCCTTGGCGGTCATCCGGACCAGCCCGTAGGCGTCGAGGACGGCGCGGGGCAGCTCGGTCGCGCCGGCGGCCCGCAGGCGCCGCATCAGCTCGGCGACCTCGCGCAGCGGCACCTCGTCCAGCGCGCGCGGCCCCAGCTCGCGCACGCGGATCTCCGGCGTGCCCACGGGCCGCAGGACCTCCGAGCCCTCCTCCATCTCGATCGCGCCCGCGCCCTTGAGGCGGAACGTCGCGCCCGACAGCGGCGCCCGCGCGATCGACGTCAGCGCCTTGCCGCCGCTGGCCTTCACGTAGAGCCGGTAGGCGCGCTCGGCGAGGATCGGGCCCTCGGCCGAGACGATCTCCAGCAGCACCGGGCCGATCGCCTCGCGGCCGGCCGACCGCGGATCCGGCACCGCGTGCGGGCTCCACGCCGTGTAGGGCTCGAGGTCGACGGTGATCGCCCCGGTCTTGCGCCCGCCGCCCGAGGCGACCGGGAAGACGCCGGTGACGTGGCGCGCGATCCGCTCGCCGCGCAGCACGAGCATGCCGTACTGGCGGACCGGGTCCTCCTCGCCCGCCGTGACCGTCGTCTGGTAGCTCAGGACGTCCTGGGCCTCCACGGCCTGGGTGACCTCGATCGCGGGCGCGGTCGCCAGCAGCGCGGCGAAGTGGTCGCGCAGGGCGGCGTGGCCGACCACCGGCCGGTCGGAGCGCAGCAGGAGCGCGTCGTCGTGGTACTGGGCCACGAGGGCCTCCAGCTCGCCTGCGGCGATCAGCCGCAGCTGGCGGTCGAACACGGAGCGGGGCGTGTTGCTCATATCTTGAACACCGGGACCAGGCGCGCCTCGTGCTCGGCCTCGATGCGCGCGATCACCTCGACGTGCTCGGCCAGCGGCGTCCCGCGCAGCTTGGTCCCCAGGCCCTCGTCGACCTGGTAGATCCCGGCGCTGTTGGACATCTCGATCTCGATCCGGACGGCCTTCTCCTCGCCGGGCGAGATCTTCACCGACTCGATCGCCTTGGACGAGACCGAGTGGATGTTCGGCAGCATCTTGTCGGCGCGCGACCGGCCCTTGGCCATGTCCAGCGCGTCGGCGACGCGGACGATCGCGCCCTCGATCGTGAACGGCGCGCCCTTGGAGCGGTGCGAGATGATCGCGTGCGAGGCCTCGGCGACGATGATCGTCCGCGCCGGGTCGTCGTAGATCGGCGCCAGCAGCTTGGGCAGCTTGTCGGCCGTCAGGAACAGCGAGAACTGCTCGTGGTCGGCGCGCTGGATCGACATGCCGACGCAGTGGAAGAGCGCCGCCGCGGCGATGATGACCTCGGCGTCGCGCTCGGTCAGGCCGTGGTCGGCGACGCACGACGGCACGATGCCGCGGCGGAACAGCAGGCGCGCCAGGCGCAGCCCGATGTTCGTGACGATCTGGATGTGGACCCACGAGTGGTCCGACATCTCCAGGCGCTCGGCGTTGATCGCCGCCGCGTGCCACCAGCCCTTCAGCTCGACGTCGTCGTTGACCGCGGCGATGAGCTTCTCCAGCTTGCGGTTGCCGCGGCCGGGCGCCCGGATGTGCGCCGCGAGGACCCGTTCCTCCAGGGTCTGCTCGTCGTCGCCGCTCATGCGCCACGGACCCTAGCGAGCACCGCGGCGGCGCTGTCCCCCGCGTTGACGCGGATGCGCGAGAGCGCGTAGCGGTCCTGCGACGGCGTGGCGCGGCCGGGCCGCTCGGTCGTCGCGGCGCGGTAGCCGGCGGCGCGCACGGCCTGCTCGACGGTCGGGTCGAAGCGCCCCGCCGGGTAGCAGAACGCGTCGACCGGGACGCCGAAGGCCTGCTGGATCTTCTGGCGCGAGCCGGCGACCTCGCGGCGCAGCGCCGCGGCGTCGAGCGTCGTCAGGTCCGGGTGGGTGATCGTGTGCGCGTCGATCTCCCAGCCGTCCTTGATCATCTGCTTGATGCGCGTGCGGGTGATCCCGCCCGGCGTGCCGAGGTTGTGCCAGGCCAGGTTCAGCACGCCCGGCCAGCCGCGCGCGGCGAGGATCGGGCCGGCGTCCTTGCCCTGGCTGAGGTAGCCGTCGTCGAAGCTCAGCACGATCGGCTTGGCGGGCAGCGTCGGCTTGCCCTCCCACGCGTCGAGGACCGCGTCGAGCGTGACCGCCGTGTAGCCGGCCTTGGCCAGCGCGTCGACCTGGGCCTTCAGCGCGTCGGGCGCGACCCACAGCCCGGCGTACTTGGCGCCGGGCGGGGCGGGCGCGATCACGTGGTACATCAGGATCGGGACCGCCGCGTGGCGGTCGGCGTGCAGCGGGACCTTCGCGGGCTTGGCTGCGGCCGACGAGGACGAGGGCGACGAGGATGACGAGGAGGACGACCCCGCCGGGCCGTTGGCGACCTGCTCGGCCGCGCCGTTGACGGCGGGCGTCGTGGCGGCGTGATCGCCGGAGCCGCCCCCGCCGCAACCGGCGAGCGCGAGGAGGAGCAGCGCGGCGAGCGCTGCGATCAAGACGGCGCGGGGGCGCGTCACCCCGAGGAGCCTACGTCAGGACGGGCTTGCGGGGTCCCGTTCGGCGGCTCGCGCGGTGTGGCCCAGCATCAGCTCGCGCTGCAGATCGCGGGGTTCGGGCCCGCCCTCCCCGCCGTCGGGATGCGTGCGGCGCGTCCAGCCGCCCTCGGCGTCGAGCACCCAGGCGTGCGTGTCGTCGGCGAACGCGCGCTCCAGCGTGTCGAGCAGGTCGTCGCGCAGGACCTCGTCCTCGACCGGCGCGACCAGCTCGACGCGCGTGTCGAGGTTGCGCGGCATCAGGTCGGCCGACCCGATGTACACGCGCTGCTCCTCGCCCCGCTGGAACGCGTAGATGCGCGAGTGCTCCAGGAAGCGCCCGACGATCGACACGACGCGGATGTTGTCGCTGACGCCCTCCACGCCCGGCACCAGGCAGCAGATCCCGCGGATGTTCAGCTCGATCGGCACGCCCGCCTGCGACGCCCGGTAGAGCGCCTTGATGCACGCGCGGTCCACCAGGGAGTTCATCTTCATCTGGATCCGCGCGGGCCGGCCCTCCAGGTGGGCGGCGATCGTCTGGTCGATCTCGTCGATGATCCCGTCGCGCAGGTGGTCGGGCGCGACCAGGGCCTTGCGGTAGCGGCGCGGCCGCGCGTAGCCCGTGAGGAAGTTGAACATGTCGGCGACGTCGGAGCCGAGGCGCTCGTCGGTCGTGAACAGGCCGAAGTCGGTGTACAGCCGGGCCGTCTTCGGGTGGTAGTTGCCGGTGCCGACGTGCAGGTAGTGGCGCACGCCGTCGCCCTCGCGGCGCACGACGAGGATGCACTTGGTGTGCGTCTTCAGCGCCGGGTGGCCGTAGACGACGTGGACGCCGGTCTCCTCCAGCTTGCGCGCCCACTCGATGTTCGCGCGCTCGTCGAAGCGGGCCTTCAGCTCCACCAGGCAGACCGCCTGCTTGCCGCGCTCCGTCGCGCGGATCAGCGCGGGCACCAGCGGCGTGTCGTCGGAGGTCCGGTAGATCGTGAGCTTGATCGCCAGGACGTCGGGGTCGTTGGCCGCCTGCTCGACGAAGCGCCCGACCGACGTGGAGAACGAGTCGTAGGGGTGGTGGACGAGGATGTCGCCCTGGCGCATGGCGGCGAAGATGTCCGCCTTGGTGTGGTGCTCGCCGGGGCGCAGGCGCGGCTGCGTGACCGACGACCACGGCGGGTCGCGCAGGTCGTCGTGGCCCTTCAGGCCGACGATCTGCCACAGGTCGGTGAGGTCCAGCAGCCCGCTGACCTCGTAGACCTGGCGCTCCTCGACCTCCAGCGCCTCGGTCAGCGCCTCGCGCAGCGCGGGCCGCATGCCCGCCTCGATCTCGACGCGCACGACCTCGCCGAAGCGGCGGCGGCGCAGCTCGTCCTCGACCGCGGTCAGCAGGTCGTCGGCCTCGTCGGAGATCTCGAAGTCGGCGTCGCGCGTGACGCGGAAGACGCCCTGCTCGACGACCTCCATGCCCGGGAACAGCGACTCGAGGTTGGCGGCGATCAGCTCCTCCAGCGGGACGAACGTCGTCGGCTCGCCCTCCAGCGCGACGAAGCGGTCGAGCATCTCCTTCGGGACCTTGACGCGCGCGAACGTCGTCTGGCCCGACACCGGGTCGCGGACGAGCACGGCGAGGCTCAGCGACAGGTTCGAGATGTAGGGGAACGGGCGGCCGAGGCCGACGGCCAGCGGCGTGAGCACCGGGAAGATCTGGCGGCGGAAGCGCTGGTCCAGCGCGCGGCGGGCCTCGGTCGAGACGTCGTCGATCGGCACGATGCGGATGCCGTGCTCGGCCAGCGCGGGCTGCAGGTCGTGCGAGAGCGCGACGCACTGACGGGCGTTCAGCGCGTCGACCTTCTCGCGGATCGCGTCGATCGTCTGCGACGGCGTGCGGCCGTCGAGCTTGGGCGCGGTGATGCCGGCGTCGACCTGGTCGTGCAGGCCGGCGACCCGGATCATGAAGAACTCGTCCAGGTTGGAGCTGAAGATCGCCGCGAACTTGCAGCGCTCCAGGAGCGGCTGGCTGGTGTCCTCGGCGAGCTGCAGGACGCGGTCGTCGAAGTCGACCCAGGACAGCTCCCGGTTGATGTACAACTCGGGCGCGTCGAGGTCCTCGGGCGCCGCGGGGGGCGGCGCGACGGGCTCGACGGCGCGGATCGACTCTTGCGTGAGCGGCTGCGGTTCTGACGTCATGGGGTGGACGCCTCCGACGTTATGGCGTGGTCCGGGGGTGCGCCGTTACCACCGTGTGAACGGGATGTGATCGCTTCGAGGAGCCGGTCGCGGAAGCCGTCGCGCTCGAGCTTCTCCCACCTGGCCAGGAAGCGGTCGAACAGCAGCTCGCGCCGGGCGCTCAGCGCGACGTCCATCGTGGTCAGGCCGCGATAGGCGGCGCGGTGCGGCGCGTCGGCGACCAGCGCCGGGTCGAGGTCCTTGGCGTCCGGGTCGGCCAGCGCGCGGACGGCGCGGGCGTCGGCGGCGCGCAGCTCCCGCGCCAGCGCGGCGATCCGCGGGCGGGTGACGTCGCAGTCGTGGATCTCGCCGAGGACGTCCTGGAGCTTCTTGGCCTGCTTGGCCGCCTCGACCGCGTAGGGGCCGAGCTGGTCGCCGAACAGCTCGAGGACGTAGCGCAGGCGCTTGGCGGCGATCCGCATGTCGTGCAGCGTGTGGACCGCCAGCGGGTCCCGCGCCTTGGGCATGAACGAGCCCAGCTCGTCGAGACGGACCGCGACGATCTTGGCGACCTGGTCGGCGGCCGCGCCGTCGGGGTCGATGCCCTTGACCTTGCGCGCCTTCATCCCGCCACCGCCACCAGCCGCTCCAGGCGGCCGCGCAGGTCGTCGTCGGCGATCCGCTTCAGCGCGGCGGCCAGCGTCGCGTTGCCGTCCCGCTGCTCGGTCCGGACGCGGTCGGCGAACGCCTCGATCCCCGCGCGGTCGGCCTCGGGCAGCGCGGCCTCCAGCTCCATGAGCGCGGCGAGCTGGACGTCGGGGTCGCGCCGGGCGCCGAGCGCGTCGGCCAGCTCCTTGACGTCCCGGAGCACCGCCTTGTGCTCGGCCCGGTCGAAGGCCGCCGCGAAGACCTCCAGGACCGCGCGCAGCCGCCGCGTCGCCACGCGCATGTCGTGGACGCGCTCGATGTCCTCGGTGTCCAGGACGCCCGCGGCATGCTCGAAGACCTCGGCCGCGCGCACCGACACCGACTCGCGGGCCACCGCCCGAAAGCTGTGGCGGCCGTCGAGGCCGGGGATGTCGCGGGCCTTGGCCATGGTGCTGGCCCTACGTGTACCCGACTTGCCCGAGCAGGTCCAAGATCACGCCCTCGCGCAGGCCGCCGCAGCCGACCCGCAGCGGGCAGCCCGCCGCGCGCGCGACCTCGGCGAGCAGCAGCAGCCCGGCGGGCAGCAGGCGCACGCGCTCGACGTGCAGGCCGAGGTCGACGGAGGTCGCCGGCGCCGGCTCGGCCACCAGCCGCTCCAGCGCGGCGTCCAGGACCGTGGCGGTCAGCGCCTCGCCGCACAGGCGCCGCAGCGAGGTCGCGCTGCCGCCGACCGCCCAGGCGACGTCGGCGTCGGGGCAGCCCGCGGCTGCGATCGCCGCCGCCGCGTCGGCGCGGGCGCGGGCCAGCTCGTCGCGGGACGGCGGGTCGGTGGCGAAGTGGTGCTCGGCCAGCGCGCCGGAGCCGACCGGCAGCGACGCCCACCACGACGGCGCGGCGCCGGGCGCGCCGCAGGCCAGCTCGGTCGAGCCGCCGCCGACGTCGGCGACGACCACGCGGCGGACGCCGTCGCGATCCGCTCCCGCCAGCCCCGCGGTCGCCCCCGCGAAGGCCAGCCGCGCCTCCTCCTCCCCGCTGAGGACGTCGACCGGGACGCCGGCGGCCTCGGCCAGGCGCTCCAGCAACGCCGCGCGCCCGGGCGCGTGGCGCAGCGCCGCCGTGGCCACGACGCGCAGCGCGTCGACGTCGTTGGCGCGCGCGGTCAGCGCCTGCTCGGCGACGGCGTCCGCGATCACCCGCGCCTTCTCCGGCGGGATCCCCCCGGCGCGCTCGGCGGCCGTGAGGCGCACGAACGCGCGATGGGCCGCGACCTCGACGACCGCGCCCGGGCGCGCGGGATCGGGCTCGGCGACCAGCAGCCGGGTCGTGTTGCTGCCGATGTCGATCACGGCCGCCCTGGGCAACGTCACATAGGTTCTCACGCGCGCGCTGCTTGAATGAAGGGGTGACCGCAACCGCCCCGGCGATCCTCGTACGCGACCTGCGCAAGTCCTACGGGGGCTTCCAGGCGGTCCGGGGCATCGACTTCGAGGTCGCGCCCGGCGAGGTCTTCGGCCTGCTCGGCCCCAACGGCGCCGGCAAGACCTCGACGGTCGAGATCCTCGAGGGCTACCGCCGGCGCGACGGCGGGATCGTCTCGGTGCTCGGCCAGGACCCCGCGCGCCGCCCGCGCGACCTGCGCCGCCGGATCGGCATCGTCCTGCAGTCGACGGGGATGTACCGCCACATCACGGTCCGCGAGGCGCTGACGCACTGGTCGCGCTTCTATCCGCATCCGCGCGACGTGGACGAGGTGCTGTCGTTGGCCGGACTTCAGGAGAAGGCCGACGCGATCGCCCGGACGCTCTCCGGCGGCCAGATGCGGCGCCTGGACTTCGGGCTGGCGCTCGTCGGCGACCCCGAGCTGATCTTCCTCGACGAGCCGACGACGGGCTTCGACCCGGCCGCGCGGCGCGCCGCGTGGGAGGTCGTGCGCTCGCTGCAGGAGCTGGGCAAGACCGTCCTGCTGACCACGCACTACCTCGACGAGGCCCAGGCGCTCTGCGATCGCGTGGCGATCGTCAAGGAGGGCCGGATCGTCGCCTCCGGTCCGCCGGCCGAGCTGGGCGCGTCGTCGTCGACCTACACGGTCGCGTGGCGCTCGGCGGAGACCGGCGACCTGGAGTCCCGCCAGACCGAGGACCCGACGGCGCTGCTGCACCAGCTGACCAGCGCGGCGCTGGCGCGTGGCGAGGGCCTGGTCGACCTGTCGGTCACGCGCCCGTCGCTGGAGGACGTGTACCTGGAGCTGACGGCCGAGCCGGTCGGCGCCCCCGAGCAGGAGGCCGCGCTCGATGGCTGACGCGCTCACGCTGGCGTGGCACCAGTACCGGCTGGAGCGCCGGATGTTCTGGCGCAACCCGACGTCGGCGTTCTTCAACTTCCTGCTGCCGCTGCTGTTCCTGGCGCTCTTCGGCGCGATCTTCAGCGGCAACCAGCACGACCTCAACGTGCTGATCCCGGGCATCGCGGGGATGTCGATCATGGCCACGACGTTCTCCAACCTGGTCATGAACCTCACGTTCCTGCGCGAGCAGGGCGTGCTGAAGCGGATGCGCGGCACGCCGCTGCCCGAGGGCTCCTACCTGCTCGGGATCTTCGCCAACGCGGTCGTCAACGCGGTCATCCAGGTCGCCCTGGTGATCGTGGCGGGCAAGCTGCTGTTCGGCACCGGCTGGCCCAAGGACTGGATCGAGCTGATCGTCTACGTCGCGTTCGGCGTCGTGTGCCTGGCGTCGCTGGGCGTCGCGTGGTCGCACCTCGTGCCCAACTACGACGCGGCCGCGGCCTACAACAACATCGTCTTCCTGCCGGTGATCTTCATCTCCGGCGTCTTCTACGACGTCGACAACGCGCCGCAGTTCCTGCTGCACCTCGCCCAGGTCCTGCCGCTCGTGCACCTGATCGACGGGCTCAGCGGCGCGATGGTCAGCGGACGGTCGCTGGCCGACAACGCGTCGGGCCTGTGCGTCGTGTGCATCTGGACGCTCGTCGGGGTCTTCTTCGCGGTCCGCGGCTTCCGCTGGGACGCCAAGCGCGACCAGTAGGACTAGGACTCGATCAGCGCCCAGGCCGCGGGCGGGCGGCCGATCGCGGTGACGCGCGTCTCGCGCAGCGGCCCGTCCTCCCAGTCGGCGCGCAGCATCCCGAAGACGTGCACGTCGAGCTGGCGGTCGCCGTGGCGGTGCCAGCCGCGCAGCGTGCCCTCGCGGGTGAAGCCGACGCGCTCCAGCGCGCGGGCGGAGCGGACGTTCTCGGGGTTGGAGTAGGCGCCGAGGCGCTCGAAGCCGCAGATCCCGAACGCGAGGTGGGCGATCAGCGCCTTGGACTCGGCGTTGGCGCCCGAGCCCCAGTGCGCGCGGCCGAACCACGTGCCGACCATCGCGCGGCGGTCGCGGAAGCTCAGCTCGCCGAGGCCGGTGACGCCGATCGGGCCGTGCTCGCGGTCGTGGACGACGAAGTCGAGCTGGAGGCCCTGCTCGCGCTTGGCCTGCTGCTCGGCGATCCACGCCAGCGGCTGCTCGACCGCGGTGTAGGGACCCCACGAGAACCAGCGGGTCACCTCCGGGTCGGAGGCCAGGGCCAGCAGCGTCTCGGCGTCGTCCGGGGCCGGGGGCTTGAGGGTCAGATGCGGTCCACGCAGTTCCATCCGCACGGCATCATGGCGACATGCTCGCGATCCTGTACGACATCCACGGCAACCGGCCCGCGCTGGAGGCGGTCCTGGAGGACGCGCGGTCGCTCGGCGCCGACCGCTGGCTGCTGGGCGGCGACTACTCCGCGTTCGGCGCCTGGCCGGTCGAGTGCGTGGAGATCCTGCGCGCGCTGGAGGAGGAGGCGACGTGGATCCGCGGCAACTGGGAGCGCTGGCAGGTCGAGGAGGACGCGCTGCCGGACGCCGAGGTCATCCGCGGCGCCTGGGTGGCGGTGCGCGAGGCGCTGGGCGACGGGCTGGTGGACGAGCTGTTCAGGCTGCCCGTGTCGGCGACGCTCGGCGACACGCTGTTCGTGCACGGCTCGCCGGGCTCCGACGTCGAGTCCTTCACGCCCGAGGCCTCCGAGGACGACGACCAGCTGCTGGCGGGCGTCACCGCGCCCCGCGTGATCTTCGGCCACACGCACCTGCAGTTCGCGCGGCGCGCCGCGAGCGGGATCGAGCTGGTCAACCCCGGCTCGGTCGGCCTGCCGTGGGACGGCGACCCGCGCGCGGCCTACGCGACGCTCTCCGACGACGGCGAGACGCTCGACCTGCACCGCGTCGAGTACGACGTCGAGGCGGCGGCGACCGCGGTGACCGCGCTCGGCGGCGCGTGGGCGGAGGCGACCGCGCGGCGGCTGCGCGACGCGCGCTTCTAGCGCGTCGCCAGCCCGACCGGCGCGTCGGGCAGCAGCGTGTGGAACGCGGCGCCGCGGCCGGGCTCGGACTCGACGTAGATCCGCCCGCCGTGGCGCTCGGCGATGCGGCGGCAGATCGCCAGGCCGATGCCGGTGCCCGCGTACTCCTCGCGGCCGTGCAGGCGCGTGAACATCGCGAAGATCCGCTCCTGGTCGGCCTCCGGGATGCCGATGCCGTCGTCGGCGACCGTGACGACGCAGCCGCCGATCGTGCGTCGCGCGGTGATCCGCACGACGGGCGCCGCGCCGTGCGGGTGGAACTTCACGGCGTTGCCGATCAGGTTCTGCAGCAGCTGGGCGAGCTGGCCGGGCTCGGCCTCCAGCGTCGGCAGCTCGCCGATCTCGATCGTCGCCCGCTCCTCCTCGATCGCCGGGCCGAGGATCGCCAGGACGCCGTCGACCAGCGCGCGCAGGTCGACCTCCTCCCGGCGCGGCTCCTCGTTGGCGACGCGCGAGTAGAGCAGCAGGTCGTCGATCAGGTGCCGCATCCGCGCCGCGCCGGCGGCCGCCTGCACGAGGTACTCGCGGCCCTTGTCGTCGAGCCGCGGGCCGTTGCGCCGCTCCAACAACCCCAAGAACGACGCGACCATCCGCAGCGGCTCGGAGAGGTCGTGGGAGGCGGTGTAGGCGAAGTCCTGCAGCTCGGCGTTGGTGCCCTGCAGGCGCTCGGCGCGCTGGGCCAGCTCGTGCTCCATCGCGAGGCGGTCGCTGACGTCGCGGCCGACGATGTAGAACGCCTCGTCGCCGGGCCCGCCGCTCCAGGCGTACCAGCGGATCGCCCCGTCGCGGCAGAGGATCCGGCAGACGTGCTCGGCGATCGTCTCGCCCTCGGCCAGCCGCGCGATCTGGTTCTGCGTCTCGGCGCGGTCGTCGGGGTGGACGATCTCCATGTAGGGCTTGGCCTCGAGCTCGGCGCGCGACCAGCCCAGCTGCGTCGCCCACGCGTCGTTGAAGCGCTTGAGGAGCCCGTCGAAGCCCGCCGCCGCCAGCAGGTCGGGCGACATGGCGAACAGGCGCGTCAGGTGCTCCGTCTCGGTGGCGGCGTCCATGGCGTGGGGGGCGGGGAGCGAGCCTGGATCGCCTCCCCGGGGCGCATCCTCTCACAGGGCCGTGACATCCTGAGTCCGATGACCGACGAACGCAACGACCACGCCGACGACGAGGAGATCGACCTCGTCGCCTCCGTCGGGCCGCTGGACGCGGTCGTCGAGACGCTCAGGGACGTGCTCCACCGCTCGGGCGCGCTGCGCGTCGCGGTGGTGGTGGACATGCCCGACGACGGCCCCGCCGCGCTCGTGGACGTCGGCCGCCTCGCGCCGGTCGAGGTGCGGATCGCCGACCGCGTCATGCACCTCCCCCACGCCATCGAGCTCGAGGCCGACGCGCTCTCGGGCGCGATCGAGCTGCGCCAGCTGCCGCCCTTCGAGGTCGAGCCCGAGACCGGCCAGGTCACCGGCACGCTCGGCGGCCTGGACATGCTCGCCGACGCTATGAAGGACCTCGCCGCCCTCCTCGGCGGCCGCTCCGTCGCCATCGCCGTCTACCAGACGACCACGCCCGGCATCGACCTCACGGTCACCGCCCGCGGCGAGGAGCCCGTGCTGGTGACGCTCGGCGACCAGGAGTGGGAGCTGCCGGAGCGCTGACCGCTCAGCGCGCTCGACGCGTATGCTCGGCACGCGCGGCGCCGAGCCCGAGCCGGTCCGCCCCGTCGCCCGCGACGGGGCCGGGCTCTTCCGGGGTCACCCCGGGGACCAGCTGGAACCACGGCACGGCAGCGCGTGCGCCCGTCCGCGACTTCCGCCGCGGTGCGGCGCACGCACGACGAAGGAGCGTCGGGAGCGGCGCCGCGCGATGCACCCCGACCGCCATGACCGACCGCTCCGACCTCCCCGACGCGCTCGCCGCCGCGTTCCTGTCGGGCGCCTGGACGGAGACCGCGCTGCGCCGCCGCGCGCGGGAGGCGCTGGCCCCGCCGCCGCGCACGCCGCTGCCGTGGCTGGGACCGCTCGTCGCCCGGGTGCTCGACGGCTACCCGCGCCCGCCGCACGACCGCCCCCGCGAGCTGCGCGCCTACGTCGCCGGCGCGCTGGACGCGCTGCGCGTGTGGCCGCGCCCGCACGCGCGTCGCTTCTTCCTGCCACCCGCGCGGATGGCCGACCGACGACCGTGGCCGGGGCTCCCCACGCTCGACACGTCCGGCGACCTAGCGGCGTTCCTCGACGTCGAGCCGGGACAGCTGGCCTGGCTGGCCGACGTGCGCTCACGCGAGCGGACCGCCGACGACCGCCGCCTGCGCCACTACACCTACGCCTGGATCGCCCGCCCCGGCGCGCCGGTCCGGCTGCTCGAGCAGCCCAAGGCGCGACTGAAGTCGATCCAGCGCCGCCTGCTGCGCGAGCTGTTGGTGGAGATCCCGGCGCACGACGCCGCTCACGGCTTCGTCCCGGGCCGCTCGGTCGCCGGCCACGCCGCCGCGCACGCGGGCGCCGCGACCGTCCTGCGCTTCGACCTGGAGGACTTCTTCGTCTCGCTGCCCGCGGGCCGGATCTACGGGATCCTGCGCCGCGCCGGCTACCCCGAGGCCGTCGCCCACCTGCTGACCGGCCTGACCACCAACGCCGTCCCGCCCGGCGCGTGGGCCGACATCCCGGTCCCGGACGACCCGCGCCTGCGCCGTGCTCACGGGCTCCTCGGCCGCCGCCTGGCGACCCCACACCTCCCGCAGGGCGCGCCGACCTCGCCGCTGCTGGCCAACCTCTGCGCGTTCACGCTCGACCGCCGCCTGGCCGGCCTCGCCGCCCGCCTGGGCGCGACCTACACGCGCTACGCCGACGACCTCGTGCTCTCCGGCGACCGCCGCCTCGCCCGCGGCGCCACGCGCCTCACCGAGACCGTCGCGGCCATCGCCGCCTCCGAAGGGCTGCGCCTCAACGCGCGCAAGACCGCGGTCATGCCCGCCGCCGGCCGCCAGCAGGTGACCGGGATCGTCGTCAACGCCCACCCCAACGTGGCCCGCGACGAGTACGACCGCCTCAAGGCGATCCTGCACAACGCCGCCCGCCACGGCCCCGAGTCCCAGAACCGCGACCACGTCCCCGACTTCCGCGGCCACCTGCGCGGGCGCGTCGCCTGGGTCGCGTCGCTCAACCCGTCACGCGGCGCGAAGCTCCGCGACCGCTTCGACGCCATCGCCTGGGAGCGCTGACGCGCACCGCACCGCGTCGCGCCCCTCCTGCTTGGCCCGGTACAGCGCGGCGTCCGCGCGGGAGTAGGCGTCGTCCCAGTCGAAGGTGCCCGGCGACGAGGCGGCGACGCCGAAGGACATGGTGATCGGCAGCGTGGCGATGGGCTGGGCGGCGATGGCCTCGCGGAGGCGCTCGGCCAGCGCGGCGGCGGTGGGCTCGTCGGCGCCGGGCAGGACGAGCGCGAACTCCTCGCCGCCGACGCGGTAGGCGAGGTCGAAGGCGCGCAGCTCCTTGCGCATCACGTAGGCCAGGTCGCGCAGGACGTGGTCGCCGGTCGTGTGGCCGTGGGTGTCGTTGACGGCCTTGAAGTGGTCGACGTCGCCGACGACGACGGCGACCGGATGGCCGGTCACCGACGCCTGGTGGGCGATCTCGTGCGTGCGCGCGTCCAGCGCGGTGCGGTTCAGCATCCCGGTCAGCCCGTCGAGGATCGCCGCGCTGCGGTGCTGCGCGTCGCTCTCGCGGATGACCGCCGACATCAGCACGACGGCCAGGACGGTGGCGATCGGCAGCGTCAGCAGGATCGGGTCGTGCAGGACGACGTCGCCGTCGAAGCCCAGCGACGCCACCAACATCAGCGCGATCGTGAACGCCGTGAACGCCCACACCACACGCGCCGCGAAGCGCCCGCCGGCCGCGACCAGCGGCCAGACGAGGATCGCCAGCCCGACCGAGTGCTGGCGGTCGTCGACGACCACCGCCGTCACCAGCATCAGCTGCCCGAACAGCAGCCCGCCCGCGATCAGCAGCTCGGGCCGGTCGTAGCGCGTCGCGTTGTGCTGCGCCCACGCGTAGCCGACCACCGCCGCGATCAGCGGGATCGGCGAGTACGGGCTGTCGAACGGGATCGTGGGCGCCAGCAGCAGCGCGATCAGCACCAGCACCCGCTGGTGGGCGGGCAGGATGCGCGCGTGCATGTCGAGGAACCGCTCGCGCTCGGGCTGATCGCGGCAGATCCAGGACGGACGTGACGATGGTGGCGCGACGGGTCGCACATCACCCTGATCGGCGTGTGCGACCCGATCTGAACATCTTTAGCCGTGAAGAACGCTCAACGGAGTTGCGCGGACGACAGCCCCAGCAGCTGACGGGCGATGATCAGCAGCTGGATCTGCTGGGTGCCCTCGAAGATGTCCAGGATCTTCGCGTCGCGCGCCCACTTCTCCAGCAGCATGGTCTCGCTGTAGCCCAGCGTGCCCGCCAGCGCGACGCAGCGCAGCGCCACGTCGACGCACGTCCGCCCCGCCTTGGCCTTGGCCTGCGACGCCTGCAGCGAGTTCGGCTTGCCGTTGTCGGCCATCCACGCCGCCTGCAGCGTCAGCAGGTAGGCGGCCTCGTAGTCGGCGTCCATCGCCAGGTACTCGGCGGCCGCCGCGGTCTGCGTCGCCTCCGGCGCGTCCCAGTCGGGCTCGACGCCCGCCTCGGCCAGGAGCTTCTTGGTCTCCTCCAGGCACGCGCGCGTCAGGCCGACGGCCATCGCCGCCACCAGCGGCCGCGTGTTGTCGAACGTCTGCATCGCGCCCGCGAAGCCGCCCGTGCTCTCCGCGACCTCCGGCGGGCCGAGCAGGTTCTCCTTCGGCACGCGGCAGTCCTGCAGCGTGAACGCCGCGGTGTCGGACGCGCGGATCCCCAGCTTGTGCTCCAAGCGGTCGAGCTTCAGCCCCGGGTTGGAGCGCTCGACCACGAACGACTTGATCGCGCCGCGACCCTTGGAGCGGTCCAGCGTCGCCCACACGACCACGAGGTCGGCGCGCTCGCCGGCCGTCACGTAGATCTTCTCGCCGTTCAACACGTAGTCGTCGCCGTCGCGCACCGCGGTGGTGCGGATCGCGGCGCTGTCGGAGCCCGCCTCCGGCTCGGTGATCGCCATCGCCGCCCACTGGCCCGCGAAGCGCTCCAGCTGCTCGTCGTCGGCGACCGACGCGATCGCGCTGTTGCCCAGGCCCTGGCGCGGCATGGACAACAACAACCCGACGTCGCCGCGGCACAGCTCGATGATGCTCAGGGCCGTCGACAGGTTCGACCCATTGCGATTGCCTTCCGGCCCGTCGCCGTTCTTGGAGCGACGGACGCCCGCGGCGCCCGCGCCGCCCATGTCGGACCCGTCGTTCATGCCGTCGACGACGGCGGCGAGCATGTCCAGCTCCTTGGGCCGCGCGTGCTCCTCGCGGTCGTACCGACGCGAGATCGGCCGGAAGACCTCGTCGGCGACCTGTCGCGCCTGGGCGATCAGCGGGCCGAACTTCTTGGGGGTCTCGAGGTTGTACATCAGACGACCAGGACGCCTTCCATCAGGCCGGCCGCGCGCAGGTCGCGGTACCAGCGTTCGACCGGGTGCTCGGTGATGTAGCCCGCGCCACCCAGGATCTGGACGCCGTCGGAGCCGATCTGCATGCCGTGGCGCAGCGCCAGCGAGCGGGCCAGCGCGGCCTCGCGGGCGAAGTCCTTGTCCTGGTCGGCGCGCGACGCCGCCTTCAGCGTCACCAGCCGCAGGCCCTCGTACTCGATCGCGATGTTGGAGATCGTGAACGCGACCGCCTGGCGGTGGCTGATCGGATCGCCGAACGCGATGCGCTCGTTGGCATAGGGGATGACGTAGTCGAGCACGGCCTTGCCGACGCCCGCGGCGACCGCCGCCCACGC
This sequence comes from Baekduia sp., assembly GCF_035685985.1. Classification (GTDB taxonomy): domain Bacteria; phylum Actinomycetota; class Thermoleophilia; order Solirubrobacterales; family Solirubrobacteraceae; genus Baekduia. The sequence continues at coordinate 301,973 of NZ_DASRZV010000015.1, read as the reverse complement.
CAGGCGCGAGCGCGACACGCACTCCGCGAAGACCTTCGGGTCGCCCTCGGCCAGCAGCGCGGCGCGCCCGACCGGCGCGTCCTGCAGCAGCACGCGGCCGAAGCCCGCGCCGCGCAGGCCCATCGCGGGCTCCTCCTTGACCAGCACGCCGCCGTCGGACGGCTCGATCAGGAACAGCCCCGCGGTGCCGCGGCCCTCGATGCGCGCCGCGACGAGCAGCAGCTCGGCGTCGGCCGCGCGCGGGACCAGGGACTTCTCGCCCGAGATCACGAAGCCGCCGGCCTGCGGGCGCGCGACGGTCTCCAGGCGCTTGACGGGATCGAACAGCGGGCGCGGCTCGGCGATCGCCAGCGCCGCGGCGGGCACGTCCTCGCTGACCAGCGCCGGCAGGTACGTGGCCTGCTGGTCGGCGTCGCCCCAGAGCGCCAGCGCGGTCGCCACGCCGGCGGGCGCCAGCGCGCCGATCGTGAGGCCCGCGTCGCCGTGGGCCAGCGCCTCGGCGGCCAGCACCGCGGTCACCGCGGAGCGCTCGCTGATCGCGCCGCCCAGCTCCTCGGGCACGCCGAGCATCGTCAGCCCCAGCTCCATCGCCTCGGCGTAGACCGCGGCGTTGCCCTCGCCCTTCTCGGCGGCCGCGGCGGCGGGCCGCAGGCGGTTGGCGGCGAAGTCCCGCCACGCCTCGACGAGCATCTGCTGCTCGTCGTCGGGCGTGAGGTCGAAGAGGCCCGAGCCGGAGCCGGCGGGCCGGGGGCGCGCGGGGCGGCCGAGCCGCTGCGTGGCGGCGAACGTCCGCCCGGCCCGGCCGACGACCTTGAACCCGTCGCGGGTGGCGCGGTACAGCGCGCGCTCGGCCGGCTTGCGGACGCCGAGGCGATCGACGACCTCCGATCCGGCCAGGCGGTTCAGCGCGCGCAGGCCCAGGCCCATGCTGCGCTCGGCGACGGTCATCGAACGGATTCCTCCTGTTGGGTGATGCGTGCGAGCCCCGGCTCGACGGTGTTGATCAAGAGCTTGGCGACGTCCCGCGCGGGCATCGTGCCGGTGCTCAGCCACCAGCGGGCGAGCCCTTCGGCGGCGGCCATCACCATCACCGACGACGCCTCGATCAGCTCGCGCGAGCCGGTGCGGCGGTGCGGCGGCATCAGCGCGACCATCGCCTGCGCGAGCATCTCCAGCAGGCGGTCGCGGTAGCGGGCGACGGCGGCGGCGATCTCGCCGGACTGCGGGACGGTCTCGTCGAACAGGACGCGCCAGGCGTCGCGGTCGCGGTCGACGAAGTCGTAGAAGGCGATGACGCCCAGGCGCAGGGCCTCGGCGGGGGTGCGGGCGCGGGCGACGGCCGCGGCGATGGCCTCGATGAGCGCGTCGCCGGCGGGCGCCATGCACGCCTCGTAGAGCCGCTCCTTGTTGCCGAAATAGGCGTACAACAAGGGCTTCTTCACGCCGACCTCGTGCGCGATGCCCTCCATCGTCACGGCGGCGAACCCGTGGCGCGCGAACCGCTCGCGCGCCACGCGCAGCACCTGCTGCTCGCGATCGGCGCGCGACAGGCGCCGGGAGACGCGCGTCGGCGCCTCGCCATCGGCGCGGCGTGACGAGGCGACTCCGCGCGCAGGGTCGTGTGGCTCGGTGCGGACCATCCGGCCGCGCACCGTAGCGCCAATTTATACGTCGGTCAACTGGCCGTCGCCGTTCGGACGACCGTGGGCGTTTCCCTATGCGCGCAGACGCACCGGCAGGGTCTTGAGCTGGTTGATGAACGGCGACTCGGCGTAGACCGGGCGACCGTCGAGCGCGATCTCCGGGAAGCGGGCCAGCGTCTCCTCGAAGAGGATCCGCAGCTCCAGCCGCGCCAGCGCCGTGCCCAGGCAGAAGTGCCGGCCGCCCGCCCCGAAGGCCTGGTGCTCGGGGTTGCGCGTGACGTCGAAGACGTCCGGGTTCTCGTAGCGCGTCTCGTCGCGGTTGGACGACACGTACCACATGGCGACCTTGTCCCCCTCCTTGATCCGCGCGCCGTTGAGCTCGACGTCGCGGGTCGCGGTGCGGCGGAAGTGCGCGAAGGCGGGGAACATCCGCAGCGCCTCCTCGACCGTGCCCGGGATCAGCGCCGGGTCGGCGAGCACCTGCCGCATCTGCGCGTCGTCCTCCATCAGCGCGCGCATGCCGGAGCAGAACGTGGCCTTGGTGGAGTCGTTGCCCGCGGCGACCAGCAGGAAGAACCCCATGACGATCTCGTGCTCCTCCAGGCGCTCGCCGTCGATCTCGGCGTGGACGAGGATCGACATGAGGTCGTCGGTCGGCTCGGCGCGCCGCGCCTCGATCAGCGCCTGGCAGCGGCGGAAGATCTCCGGGACGTCGCGCTCCATGACCGTCTGGATGCCCTCGGGGTTCATGTCCGGGTCGCCGGCGCCGAGCGTCTGGTTCATCAGCCGCGCCCAGATCGCGTCGTCCTCGGGCGCGGTGCCCATGAACGAGCCGATCACGCGCGCGACGACCGGCTGGGCGACGTCGCTCACCAGGTCGCACGTGTCGCGACCCTCGAGGCGGTCGAGGACGCCGCGCGTGATCTCGCGGATCGCCGGCTCGTGCTCGGCGATGCGCCGCGGCGTGAAGCCGCGCTGGAACAGCGCCTTGAGCCGGTCGTGCTTCGGCGGGTCCATGCCGATGAACATGGCCTGCATCAGCTCCAGCGGCATGATCGCGCTGGTCAGCAGCGTGAAGCCCGTGGCCGACGAGAACGTCTCCCAGTCGCGGGAGACCGCGTGGACGTCGTCGGCGGTCGTGACCGACCAGAAGCCGGCCTCCTCCGGGTACTCGCTGATCTTCGAGGTCCAGTGGACGGGGCACTCGCCGCGCATGCGCTTGAACAGCTCGTGCGGAGGCCCGTCCAGCCACTGCTCGCGGTCGGTGACCAGCGTCTCCGCGAGGGGCGTGATGGGATCGGCGGACATGGTTTGACACTGTGTCAGACTTTCCGCTCGAAGACCAGCTCTCGACCGTCGACCTCGTCGAGCTGCTCGCCGACCTGGACGAATTCGAGCCGGTCGACCAGCGCCAGCGACGCGACGTTGCCCGGCGCCACCGACGCGCGCACGACCGCCACGCCGCCGTCCGCGCGGGCGTGGTCGACCAGCCACGCGACCGCCGCCCGCCCGAAGCCGCGACGGCGGTGCTCGGGCGAGATCTCGTAGCCGATCTCGACCATGCCGCGCTCGTCGGGCGGCCCGTGGAAGCCCGCCAGCCCGACCGCCGTGCCGGTCGCCGCGTCGACGACGACGCGCGTCAGCCACGGCGCGTGGCCCGGCTCGCCGACGAGCTGGCCGAAGCGCAGCGTCCACAGCAGCTCGTTCTCGGAAAACCACGCCGGCAGCGCGACGCCGGCCGCCGCGGAGGCGGCCTCCAGGTCGCCGCGGACGAGCGCCTCCAGCGCCCGGGCGTCGAGCAGCGGGAGGTCGACACGGGGGACGGGCATCCGCCCATCCTGAAGGACCAGGAGGCCCTCCGGTGCGTCCATGAGGGGCCGGATCCTCACCGGCGGCGACCGCGCCCGCGCGCGGCTCCGACCTCAGCGCCGGAACGTGCGCTTGGCGGACGCGACCTTCGCGCCGCCCTGCGTGAGCGAGATCGTCGCCGTGTAGCTCCCCTTCGGCAGCGCCGAGGTGGCGGCCAGCTTGAGGTCGACGATCCCGCCCGGGAGGACCCGGACGGCGGCGATCGAGCGGTTGACGGTGCCGCGCGGGCCGACCAGCCGGACCGAGCCGGCGACGGGATCGACGGTGTTGCCGGTGTTGCGCACCGCGACGACCGCGGACTTCCCGGACACGCGCGCGTCGCCGATGCGGACGCCGTGCCGGGCGCGCGCCGCGGTCAGGCGCAGGCTGGAGATGATGCGGTACTGGGCGGTGATCCCGTTGCCGGGGGCCTTCTTGGTGGGCTTGCCCACGACCTCCATCGCCGCGTACAGCGCGCCGCCCGACGGCTTGCGCAGCAGCCGCACGTCGACCGTGCGCTTCGTGCCCGGGGCCAGCGTGAAGGACTTGGCGCTGACGCCGACGACGGACCGCAGCGTCTTGGAGCGGTCCGGCGAGACCGCGCCCGAGCGCGCCTGGCGCCACGGCCGCGGCGTCACCGTGATCTTCAGCGACGTGCTCGCGGTGTTGGACACCACGACGCTCCCGACGTTCCCGACCGCCGCGCGGTGCTCGAGGATCGCCGGCGAGATCGACAGGCCGCCCGCGGCGAAGGCGGACGGCAGGACGGCCCCGAGCGCGCAGACGGCGGCGAGGACGACGAGCAGGCGGGCGGTACGGCGGCGGAGCATCATGAGGTCCTTCGGTTCTACGGCGTCTGGGCCGAGACGGTGATCAAGAGGTAGGGGTCGCTCGTCTTGGCGTGGCCGCCGACGGAGATCGTCACCGGCTCGGAGGCCAGCGGCCCCGACCACGAGCGCAGCAGCGGGTCGATCGGCACGCCGAGCGGCTGGAACACCGAGCCGACCGCGGCCGTCACCCCCAGGCCGGGCGACCCGGCGACGGTCAGGCGGGTCGCGTCGACGGTCGACGTGATCTCGGTGTGGAACACCGACGGGCCGTCGTCCAGGACGGTCAGGCCGAGCGTCGCGTCGACCGTGCCGCCGATCTCCACCCCGTCGCGCGCGAGCGCGGCCGCGGGCGAGGCGACGGCGAGCGCGCCGGCCAGCACGGCGATCGCGGCCAGGCGCCTCATCGGCGGGCCACCGTCACGGGGATCTTCACGCGCGACGCGCTGCCGTCGGCGGACCGGTAGCGGAACTCGATCGTGCGCGACGAGCGGTAGGACAGCAGGATCGTGATCGCGCCCGCGCCCCGGACCGTCGTGCCGCTCTTGCCGAGCACGCGCTTGCCGATGACGTTCAGGAGCTCGACCTTGGTCCCGCGCGGCGCGCTGACGCGGCGCGTGCCGCGCCGGCAGGTCAGGCGGCCGGAGAAGCGGTAGCGCGCGTTGCGCTTGAGGACCGGCCGCCCGTGGGCCAGGCGCAGCGGCTTCTGCGCGAGCATCATCGACAGCTTGGGCGCCGCGCAGGCGACCGCCGTCGTGCTGGACTGGCCGCCGACCGGCGCGCCGGTCGAGCCGCCGCCGTCGCCGGCGCCGGCGCCGCCGACGTCGGTCGTCCCCGAGCCGGGGTCCGCGCCGCTGCCGACCGCCACGACCACCGAGGAGGTCGTCAGGATCGGCGCGTTGCGCACCGCGATCGCCTGGTCGACCGCCGTCGCGGAGCCGCCCGCGCCGTCGACGACCACGACCTGCAGGCGGTGCTCGCCGTCGGCCAGGGACGTGGTGTCCACCGCGAGCGCGAGGTCGGCGAGCTCCGGGCACGCCGTGCCCGGAGCGCAGCCGGTCGTCGCGGACGCGACCACGGCGCCGTCGACCAGCGCCGACGCGGACGCCACGCCCGCGTCGCCGTCGCTGGCCCAGACCGAGAGCGCCAGCGTCCCGGCCGCCGGGCTCACGAGCCCGCCGACCGCCGCGCGCGGCGCCGCCTGGCCCGCCGCGGGCAGGGCGAGCAGCAGCCCGGCCACCGCGCAAAGCGCGAGCAGGAGGCGCGATCCGTGCACCCGTGAGGTCAAGACATCGTCCATACGTCGAGAACACGCCGCGGCCCGAAGGGCTCGGGCCCTGCCCGCCGATGTCGGTGGGCACCCCCGCAGCGCGTTGCCGCGAGCACTATGACATCCCCGCCCGCTGTGGGGAAGGAATCCGCGTGCTTTGTACGACGTGGCGTTTCGAATTCGACAGCGGGGCCAATTCCCCTGATGCCTCGCGCCGTTTAGGGTGCGCGCCTTCTCGGCCACACGACGTGGCCGTCCGAATGGGGGAACTGATCCAGTGACCGGAAGTCGCGTCCGAACCGGGGCCATCGCCTCGTTCGCCGCCGTCGCCGCCAGCTTCGCGCTGCCGGCCGTCGGCGTCGCCAACAAGCCACACACGACCACCGCGAAGGCGCAGGTGACGCATAGGGCAAGCTCGCCCCGGCGCACCTTCTTCCCGACGCGGATGAGCTCCGTGCCCGCGTCGGCCCAGGCCGGCAAGGCGTACAAGCTCACCACCAAGGTCGTCAACCACGGCAACGCCGTGCGCAAGGCCACCTACAAGGTCCGTCTGATGAAGGCCGGGTCCAAGCCCATCGTCGTCGGCACCACCGCCGTCGCCGTCGAGCCGCACCGCTCCGACGTCTTCGACGTCTCCGTCACCCTGCCCAAGGGCTTGTCCAAGGGGTCCTACTCGGTCGTCGGCTGCGTGCCGCGCGGCACGCAGGGCTGGCTGGAGTGCATCACCGCCGCCAAGCACGTCGAGGTCGGGACCGCGTCGCGGGCGGCCAAGGCGCCCGTGCGGCGCTCCGCCGACGAGACCTGCACCTCGGGCGCCCGCACGCTCTCGCAGCCGGGCGACCGCGTCTACCCCGAGATGGGCAACGGCGGGTACATCAGCACCCACACCGACGTCCACCTCACCTACGACGCCCCGAGCAACGCGTTCCTGTCCGGGACGCACGTCGACCTGACCCAGGTCTCCACCCAGTGCCTGAAGGACTTCAGCCTGGACTTCGAGACCAAGTCGCCGACCGGCGCCTCCACCGGCCCCAACATGACGGTGAGCTCGGTCGAGGTCAACGGCAAGCCGGCGAGCTTCCAGTTCAAGCAGCCGACCTACCCCGGTGATCCCAACGGTCAGGACGACCCGGACCCCAACGCGCACCTGACGGGCCAGACCAACCCGGTCACGGCCGCCATCAACGTCCCGCCGGCCTGCTCGCCGGGCGGCACGGGCGCCGCGCTGCAGGGCCAGCCCTGCCCGGCCAACAAGCTGGTCATCACGCCGTCCGACGCGATCCCGACGGGCTCGCAGTTCGTCGTGACCGTCAACTACACCGGCAACCCCGGCCTGCACGTCGACGGCGACGGCTCGACCGAGGGTTGGTTCAAGAACGGCACCGACGGCTCGTTCGTCACCACGGAGCCGGTCGGCACCGAGGACTGGATGCCGCTGAACAACCACCCGACCGCGAAGCCGACCTACGACTTCTACGACACGGTCAACCTCGGCAAGCAGGCGATCGCCAACGGCGAGCTGGTCTCCAGCGAGGACAACCCGAACGACACGACGATCCCCGGCGGGACGTCGACCTGGCACTGGCACAACCCCGAGCACGTGGCCAACTACCTGATCACGAACTCGATCGGGTCCTACGACCTGAGCCAGCGCCTCTCCTCGACGGGCGCTCAGGCCGGCGTCGTCTACTACGAGGCGCAGGCCAGCTCGATCACCGCCACCAAGAAGGCCACCAACAAGGCCATCATGGACACGCAGCAGGACATCACGGACTTCCAGTCGCAGTTCAATGGGAAGTTCCCGTTCTCGACCAACGGCGTGATCATCGGCATCCCCTCGGCCTCGTTCGAGGAGGAGATGCAGACCAAGATCACGTTCGCGGGCGGGTCCATCAGCTCGGGCACGTTCAACCACGAGAACATGCACCAGTGGTGGGGCGACAACGTGTCGGAGTCGAAGTTCTCCGAGACGTTCCTGAAGGAGGGCTGGGCGACGGTGGGCGAGTACCTGAACACCGCCCGCAACGTCTCCCCCGGCAACCTCGGCCCCGGTGACGCAGGCTTCGAGACGAGCCTGATCAACCGGTTCAACACCAACTACAACGCGACGTCGTCGTCCACCTGGACGGGGGCGCCGTCGAACCCGACCGCGGGCAACCTGTTCAGCACCGCGAACACCTACACCCGTCCCGGCACCGCCTACCTGGCCCTGCGCCAGATCGTCGGCGGCGCCAACTGGGTGAAGGCGATGCAGCGGATGCAGTCGCTGTACGGCGGCGGCAACTTCACCGAGGACGGTGAGAAGGCGGTGTTCAAGGCGCTGCTGCCGAACCAGAGCACGGCCTGCCAGTCCAAGCTGGATCAGTTCTTCGTGCAGTGGTTCGACACGGCCTACCCGACGCCGAACAACGCCACGAACAAGCCGCAGATCACGGGCCCCGGCCTCGCCGGCCCCGGCTTCTACGACGCGACGGGCGCCTGCTCGCGCGCGGACGTCCCGACCACGACGGCGAGCTTCTCGCCGGCGCAGGTGGGCGGCTACTACAGCAACCCGACGGTGACGCTGACCGCGTCGACGCCGGGCGGCGCGGGCACGACGTACTACAGCCTCGACGGGGCCGGCTACGTCGCGTACACCGCGCCGGTGAAGGTCACCGGCGACGGCTCGCACACGTTGAAGTACTACTCGACGGACGCCTCGGGCAACCAGGAGCCGTCGAGCACGACGACGTTCGCGGTCGACGGCACCGCGCCGACGACGACGGCGACGGTGACCCCGAACCCGGTCAACGGCGCGATCGCCAACGGCCCGGCGACGGTCACGCTGTCGGCGACCGACGCGCTGGCCGGCGTCAACACCACCAGCTACGCGGTGGACGGCGGCGCGCCGGCGTTCTACACCGGGCCGATCACGGTCTCGGGCGGCGGTCAGCACGTCGTCTCGTACGCGTCGCTGGACAAGGCGGGCAACGTGGAGGCCACCAAGTCGGTGTCCTTCCAGATCCAGCCCGCGACGTCGGTCGAGGTGGGCGGCAACGTCCAGAGCACGCTCGGCCTGTCGCTGGGCAACGCCTCGCCGACGGCGTCCCTCGGGACGTTCGCGGCGGGCGTGGCGGCCGACTACACCGCCACGCTGCCGGCGACGGTGACCAGCACGGGCGGCAACGCCACGCTGACGGTCACCGACCCGAGCGGCAACGCCGCCGGGCACCTGGTCAACGGCGCCTACGCGATGCCGCAGGCGCTGCAGGTGGCCGCGACCGGCAACGGGGCGACGTCGCCCGCGTTCGCCGCGCTCGGCGGCTCGCCGCTGACGCTGCTGAGCTACACCGCGCCGGTCTCCAACGACCCGGTGACGCTGTGGCTGAAGCAGTCGATCGGCAAGACCGACGCGCTGCGGACGGGCAAGTACGGCAAGACGCTCGTCTTCACGCTGTCGACCACGCAGCCGTAGGACGAGAAGCAGGGCACACGCAGTCGACGCGGGCGGCCTCCGGGCCGCCCGCGTTGCGTTCGCGGCCGGTTGTTAGGCTCCGGCGCGATGCCCTCCGCGCGTGCCGAGACGTTCCTGCTGGTCGACGGGGAGAACATCGACGCCACGCTCGGCGGCTCGCTGCTCGGCCGGCGGCCCGCGCCCGAGGAGCGCCCGCGCTGGGACCGCGTCCGCGACTACGCGCGGGCGGTCTTCGACCAGCCGGTCCGGCCGCTGTTCTTCCTCAACGGCTCCGGCCAGGTGCCGATGCCGTTCGTCCAGGCGCTCGACGCGATGGACTTCCAGCCGGTGCTGCTGTCGGGCCCGTCAGACGTCAAGGTCGTCGACGTCGCGATCCAGCGCACGCTCGAGGCGCTCGCGCAGCGCGGCCACGGCGACGTCCTGCTGGCCTCCCACGACGGCGACTTCGCGCCGCACGTCGCCGAGCTGCTGCGCGAGGGGGACGGGCAGCGCCGCGTCGGGCTCTTCGGCTTCCGCGAGCTGGTGTCCAGCGCGCTGCGCGAGCTGGTCGACGAGGGCCTGGAGATCTACGACCTCGAGGACGACGCCGGGGCGTTCACCGTGCCGCTGCCCCGGGTCAAGGTCATCCCGATCGAGCGCTTCGACCCCTGGTCGCTGCTCGGCTAGGCTCCCGGCGCCGCGCCGTCGCCGGCCGCGGGTAGTCGCCGAAGCCGCCGGCCACCAGGTCGAAGGCCTCGTCGGCGCGCGCCAGCAGCTCGGCGAGGAAGGCCTTGGGGTGCTCGCCGGCGGCCAGGCGCGGCAGCGCGGCGTCGAAGACCGCCGACTGCGTGCCCAGCAGCGCGGCGGCCAGCGCGCGGGGGCGCAGGTCGTCCGGCTGCGCCCCGGCCTCCTCGGCGATCGCCCGCGCCAGGGCGTCGAGCCCGCGCGCGGTGACCTCGCGGCCGTAGGTGCGCAGCGCGGGCGTGTCGTGGATGAGCGAGAAGAACCCGGCCTGCGGGCGGTCGGGCGACAGGCCGGCGATCCGCTCCCAGAACGCGCGCGTGAATGCGCGGAAGGCGTCGACCGCGGTGGTGTCGGCGTCGCGCTCGCGCAGCGTCGCCACGATCGACGCCTCGATCTCGGCGGCGCGGTCGAAGACCAGGTCCTCCTTCTGCGGGAAGTAGTTGAAGACCGTCTGCTTGGCGACGCCCGCCGCCGCGGCGATCTCGCCGACCGTGACCTCGTGGAAGCCCCGGCGCGCGAACAGCCCGGTCGCGACGTCCGCGATGCGCGTGCGCGTCTGCGCCTTCTTGCGCTCGCGGAGCGACATGGGGTCCATGGTCCAACCACAGTATCACTTGCACTTGGACCCGGTCCAAAGTTAGACTCGGTCCATGACCATTGCTCCCCAGCGGGCGGTGGTGGCCTCGGGCCTGACGCGGCGCTTCGGCGACGTGACGGCGCTCGACGGCGTCGACCTGGAGATCGAGTTCGGCCGCGTCATCGGCCTGCTCGGACACAACGGCGCCGGCAAGACCACCACCGTCAACATCCTCACGACCCTCCTCCTCCCCACCGACGGCCGCGCGGAGGTCTGCGGCCACGACGTCGTCCGCGAGCCCGCCAAGGTCCGCGAGTCGATCGCGCTCGCCGGCCAGCAGGCGACGCTCGACGAGCTGCTGACCGGCCGCGAGAACCTCGTGCTGCTCGGCTGCCTGCTCGGGCTCTCGCGCCGCGACGCCAAGGCCCGCGCGGCCGAGCTGCTGGAGCGCTTCGGCCTGGCCGATGCGGCCGACCGCGTCTGCGGCGGCTACTCCGGCGGCATGCGCCGGCGGCTGGACCTCGCCGCCTGCCTGCTCGTGCCGCGCCCGTTCGTCGTCCTCGACGAGCCCACGACCGGGCTGGACCCCGCCAGCCGCATCGAGGTCTGGGCCGCCGTGCGCGAGCTCGTCGACGACGGCACCGCGCTGCTGCTCACCACGCAGTACCTCGAAGAGGCCGACCGCCTCGCCGACCGGGTCGTCGTGCTCGCCGGCGGGCGCGTCGTCGCCGAGGGCACGCCGAGCGCGATGAAGGACCGCGTCGGCGGCCGTCGCGTGGAGGCGATCCTGTCCGACGCGGCGCTGGTCGACGCGGCGCGCGACGCGCTGGTCGCCGCCGGGCTGGACGCGGCCGCCGAGCACCGCCTCTGCACCGTCAGCGCGCCCGCCCCGCGCGGGTCGCTGGACCTCGAGGCCGCGCTGGAGGCGCTGCGCGGCGCCGACATCGAGCCGGTCGAGGCCGGCCTGCGCCGCCCGACGCTCGACGACGCGTTCCTCGCGCTGGCGGGCGAGCAGGTGCTGGACGAGGCGGTCGCGGCGTCATGAGCGTCTTCGCCGACACCCGCCGCGGCGCGCGCGAGACGCTGTTGCTCGCCGAGCGCTCGCTGCGCCACATCCCGCGCGTGCCCGAGAAGCTCGCCGACGCGACGATCATGCCGATCGTCTTCATCTTCACGTTCGCCTACGTCTTCGGCAGCGCGATCAGCGTGCCGGGCGGCGGCAGCTACCACGAGTACCTGATCGGCGGGATGTTCGCCCAGGGCGCGCTGCAGCCGCTGCAGGGGCTGGCGGTCGGCGTCGCCGAGGACATGCGCACGGGCCTGGTGGACCGCCTGCGGGTGCTGCCGATCGGCCGCGCCGCGTTCCTCACCGGACGGAACCTCGCCGACCTCGCCGAGCGCGTGCTCGGCTCGGTCGTGTTCATCGTCCTGGGGTTGATCGTCGGCTGGCGCGTGCACTCCGGCGTCGCCGACTTCCTCGCCGCGTTCTTCCTGATCCAGCTGTTCGCGTTCGCGTGCTCGTGGCTGGGGACGTGGGTCGGGCTGAAGGTCCGCTCGGGCGAGGGCGCGCAGCAGCTGATCTTCATGTTCATGTTCCCGCTGATGTTCGTGTCGGGCACGTTCGTGCCGATCGGCGGGATGCCGCACGTCCTGCGCGTGCTGGCCGAGTGGAACCCGCTGACCGCGGCGGCGACCGCCTGCCGGCAGCTCTTCGGCAACCCGACCGGCGACGTGCCCGACGTGTGGCCGCTGCAGCACCCGGTGATCACCACGCTGCTGTGGTGCGCGGTGATCACCATGGTGTTCATGCCGTTGGCGATCCGGCGGTATCGGATGATCGGGCGCTAGCCGGTGATCGCCGTGCCTCCCGGGTTCACCATGTACCAGAAGGCGCCGAACGCGTCGAGGCCCTGGCCGTTGGTCTGCCCCGGCGCGGTGTCGCCGATGTAGCGGTACAGCGGGTGGCCGTCGTAGGTGACCTGCGTCGCGCCGTTGGAGCGCTTGGAGGTCTTCAGCATCGACGCCTTCGCACCGTGGACGGCCTTCGGCGTGCCGGAGGTCGTCACGGGCGGCCACGCGGACGCGCAGGCGCCGTTGCAGGTGCTCTTGGAGGTCGTGTCGGCCTCGAAGAGGTAGAGCGTGCGGCCCCTGGCGTCGACCAGGTGGCCGTGCGCGACGCCGATCGCCGCGATGGAGGCGGCGGCCGTCGCGGGCGCCGAGACCGCCTTGGTCGTCGACGACGACGCGCCGCCGCCGTACGCGCTGCCGTTGCCGCTGGATGCGGACGTGGTCGAGGACCCCGATGTGCTCGACGATCCGCACCCCGCGGCGGCGATCGCGACGGCGGCGGCGACGGCTGCGAAGGAGAGGGGCTTGAGTCCGGTCATGCACAGCAAGACCCCTCGGGCAGCGGGACCTTCCCCGCCGGCGCTCAGCTCAACATCTCGCCTGTGCGGGCGCGCGCCGCGACCGCCGCGGCGCGCAGCGTGTCCGGGTCGCCCTCCAGGACGAGCGCGAGCCGCCGCTCAGGCCCGCACCTCGCCGAGGCCGAGGTCGCGGCCGATGATCTCCTTCATGATCTCGTTGGACCCCGCCCAGATCTTGGTCACGCGGGCGTCCATCCACGCGTGGGCGACCTCGTACTCCTCCATGTAGCCGTAGCCGCCGTGGAGCTGCACGCACGCGTCGATGACCTCGTTCTGCACCTGCGCGCTCCACCACTTGGCCTTGGCGGCGTCGACCGCGCTCAGCGCATGGCGGGCGTGCGCGGCGACGCACTGGTCGACGAACGCCTGCGTGACGTCGAGGCGCGTCCGGAGGTCGGCGGCCAGGAAGCGCGAGTTCTGGAACGTGCCGACCGGGCGGCCGAAGGCCTTGCGGGTCTTGATGTACTCCAACGTGACCGCGAAGGCGTGTTGCGCATGGGCGGTGTTGGAGATCGCCGAGCCCAGGCGCTCCTGCGCGAGGTGCTCCATCATGTGGTGGAAGCCGCGGTCGACCTCGCCGATCAGCTGGTCGTCGGTGACGCGCACGTTCTCGAAGAACAGCTCGGCCGTGTCGGCCTCGTGCTGGCCGACCTTGTGGAGCTTGCGGCCGCGCGAGAAGCCCTCCATGCCCTCCTCGACGGCGAAGAGGCTGATGCCGCGGCCCTTCGGGTCGGTCGCCGTGCGGGCGGCGACGATCACCAGCTCGGCGTGCGCGCCGTTGGTGATGAACGTCTTGGAGCCGTTGATGACCCACTCGTCGGGGTGGGCGGGATCGCGCTTGGCGGTGGTCTTCAGGCCCTGCAGGTCGGAGCCGGCCTCGGGCTCGGTCATGCCGATCGCGGTGACGATCTCACCGGTGCAGAAGCCCGGCAACCAGCGCTGCTTCTGCTCCTCGGTCGTCAGGCGCGTGAGGTACGGCGCGCAGACGTCGGCGTGGATCGTGAACGACGAGGAGTAGGCCATCCCCGCGCGGGACAGCTCCTCGTTGAAGATCGCGTTGTAGGTGAAGTCGACGTCGCTGCCGCCGTACTGCTCGGGGATCGCGACGCCGAGGAAGCCCGCGTCGCCGGCGGTGCGCCACAGCTCCTTCGGGATCCGGCGCTCCTCGCGGATCGCCTCTCGGCGGGGCAGGATCTCGCGGTCCACGAAGGCGGCGGCCGACTCGCGGAAGAGCTTGTGATCGTCGTCGAAGAGCGTGCGCGGCATGGACATGCGGCCGAAGACTACGGACGCCGGGGCTCGGCGGCGCGGACGGCGCGGTGTCCCCTTCCGAATGGAGGCCGCCCGCCGCGACCCCCTGGTCAAGGAGAAGGAGCTGGCCCGCGCGCGGTACCGCCGCTTCTTCGAGCCGGGCGTCGGCACGTGGCCGGACGGCGGCCGCGTCGGCCGCTCGATGATGGCCGACAGGCCACCAACATCGCGCACATGCACGCCCGCGACACCACGTTGGCCTACATCTCGCGCGCGCGGAGGCCTCGGTCGACCTGCGCGTCGGCGGCGAGTACGGCGGCGGCGGGCGCTACGCCGAGATCGACCCGCCGCGCCGCCTGGCCTTCACCTGGCTGTGGGACCACGAGGAGACGCGGATGCTCGCGGAGGTGCCGGCGGAGGGCCGAGGCCTTTCTCTACATTCTTGGTCGAAATTAGGTAGGTTGCGCGGCGTCCGATGTCCGACGCCCTGCACACCCGCATCGCCCTCCGCGTCCTCTCGCTCGTCGTCTTCCTGGCGATCTGGTGGCTGATCGCCGAGCTGAACGTCTGGTCCGACCTGTTCGTGCCGGACCCGACCGCCGTGTTCGCCCGGCTGATCGACGGCGAGACGACGCACGCGGGCGCGCGGGGCCTGAGCGGCTACTACCTGCACGAGCACCTGTGGCATTCGCTGTGGCGGATCCTGCGCGGCCTGTTCTGGGCGATCGCGTTCGGGGTGCCGCTGGGGCTGCTGCTGGCCACGGTCAAGCCGTTCCGGGTGGTCGTCGAGCCGTACGTGACGTTCGTCCGCGCGCTCCCGCCCCTGGCCTACTTCTCGTTGTTGATCATCTGGTTCGGCATCGAGGACGCGTCCAAGGTGTGGTTGTTGTTCCTGGCGGCGTTCCCGCCGATCACGCTGGCGGTGCTCCACGGCGTGCGGTCGATCCCGGAGCGCCGGCTCGACGGCGCGCTGTCGCTGGGCGCGTCGCGCTGGCAGGTGACGCGGTTCGTCGTGTTGCCCAGCGTGCTGCCGGAGCTGTTCACCGGGATCCGCCTGGCGATCGGCTTCGCGTGGACGACGATCGTCGCCGCCGAGACCGTGGACGGGATCCCCGGGATCGGCGGCCTGGCGTGGGAGACCAAGAAGTTCCAGCAGACCGACGTCGCGGTGCTGTGCATCGTGCTGATCGGGCTGTCGGCCATCGTCCTCGACCAGCTGGTGCGGGCGATCGAGGCCCGCGTCGTGCCCTGGCGGGGCAAGTCATAGATCAAGGAGGAAGTGCGTCATGATGAACCACCGTCTCGGGGTCGCGGGCCTGCTGACCGCGGCCGCGCTCGGGCTCGCCGCCTGCGGGTCCGACGACAAGGGCGGCGACCAGGCGACCGCGGCCGCGAAGGCGAACGCGCCCGCCGCGCCCAAGACCATCACGATCGCCTACCAGGCGATCCCCAACGGCGACCTCGTCGTCAAGCATGAAGGCTGGCTGGAGCAGGCCCTGCCGGGGACCAAGATCGAGTGGAAGCTGTTCGACAGCGGAGGCGCGGTCAACGAGGCGGTCGCGGCGGGCTCGGTCGACATCGGCCTGGCCGGGTCGTCGCCGGTCTCGCGCGGGCTGTCGCAGCCGCTGCCCTACGAGGTGCCGTGGATCCACGACGTGATCGGCAAGGCGGAGGCCTTGGTCGTCAAGAAGGACATCACCTCGGTGGCGCAGCTGAAGGGCAAGAAGGTGGCGACGCCGCTGGCGTCGACGTCGCACTACTCGCTGCTGGCGGCACTGGGCGACGCGGGGCTGAGCGGCCAGGACGTCAAGGTCGTCGACGCCGAGCCCGACGACATCTACGCGGCGTGGAGCCGCGGCGACATCGACGGCGCGTACGTGTGGAACCCGAACCTGGCGAGGATCGTCAAGGACGGCGGGCACGTGCTGGTCACCAGCGAGGACCTCGCCAAGGAGGGCAAGACGACCTACGACCTGGCCGTCGTGACGAAGGACTTCGCGGGCAAGTACCCGGACGCGGTCAGGACCTGGGTCGCCCAGGAGGACCGGGCGGTCAAGTTGTACCGGTCGAACCCCGACGCGGCGGCCACGGATGTCGCCGCCGAGCTGAACCTCGGGAAGGACGAGGTGTTGCCGCAGATGAAGGACTTGATCTTCCTGGACGCCCAGGAGCAGGCGGGCGCCGAGTACCTCGGCGGCGGGCTGGCCAAGAACCTCTACGCGGCCGCGCGGTTCAACAAGACGCTCGGGCAGATCCCGAAGGTCGCCGACGAGGCGTCCTACGCGTCGGCCGTGAACGCGACGTTCGCCCGTGGCGTCGGCGGCTGAGCCCGTCCTGCTCCGCGGCGTGGCCCATCGCTACGCCGCGGTGCACGCCCTCGGGCCCCTGGACCTGGAGATCGCGGCCGGCGAGCTGGTGACGCTCGTCGGCCCCTCCGGCTGCGGCAAGACCACGTTGTTGGGGCTGTTGGCGGGCTTCCTGACGCCGACCGAGGGCGAGGTGCGGGTCGGCGGAGCGCGCGTGACGAAGCCCGGGCCGGACCGCGGCGTCGTCTTCCAGCAGCCGAACCTCTACCCCTGGTTCACCGTGCGCGACAACGTCGCGCTAGGGCCCCGGTTGCGCGGCATCGGCAAGGCCGAGCGCCGGGCCCTCGCCGACCGCGAGCTGGAGCGGGTGGGTCTGAGCGACTTCGCCGGCGCGCGCCCCTACGAGCTGAGCGGCGGCATGCAGCAACGCACCCAGATCGCCCGCGTCCTGGCCAACGACCCCGGGATCCTGCTCCTCGACGAGCCCTTCGGCGCCCTGGACGCCCTGACCCGCGAGCGCCTCCAGCACCAACTCCACGACGTCTGGCGCACCGCGACCAAGACCGCGCTGTTCATCACGCACTCGGTGGAGGAGGCGACGTTCCTCGGCACCCGGGTGCTGGTCATGTCGCCACGTCCCGGGACGATCGTCTTCGACGAACGCCCACCGTTCGCGCACGCGGAGCGCACGCCGGAGCTGCGGGCGGCGCCGGAGTTCGTGGCCTTCCGCGAGCGCGTGCGGGCGGCGATCCGGGAGTGAGCGTAATTCCGCTCACGTGAGCGTAAATCTGCATACTTGAGCGTCATTTCGCGCACATGAGCGCTATTCTGCTCATATGGACGTTGCCCACCCCTACCGCGCTGTCATCCCCTCGCTCGACGGCGACGTGCTGGTCGCCCTCGCCGGCACGACCCGGCCACTCACCGGCCGCCAGCTCGCCGCGCTCGCGCCTCGTGGCTCCCAGCGCGCGGTGGCCACCGTCCTCGATCGGCTGGTGGATCAGGGACTGGTCCACCGTGAGCACGCAGGCCGCGCCTACCTCCACACGCTGAACCGCGATCACCTCGCGGCACCGTCCGTGGAGGCGCTCGCGGGCCTCCGCACGGAGTTGCTCACGCGGATCCGCACCGTCGCCGCGGCGTGGACGATCCCGCCGGTGGCCCTGGCGATGTTCGGCTCGACCGCCCGTGGCGACGGCGACAGCGCCTCGGACATCGACCTGCTCGTCGTCAGACCGGCCGGCACCTCCGCGACCGACGAGGGCTGGCACGGGCAGATCGGAGACCTCCGGGACGGCGTGCATCGGTGGACCGGCAACCACGCCGCGGTCATCGACCTCGCCGAGGAGGAGATCCCCGCGCTGATCCGCGACGAGCGACCCGTCGTGGCCGAGATCCGGCGCGACGCCATCGACTTGGTCGGCTCACCGGTGCGGTCGCTGCTGAGGGCGTGATGGCGAGACAGGGCCGAACACAGCGCTGTGGTCAGGCGGAGGCGCGAACGCGCCTCCAGGACGCCCGCGCACACCTCGACCTCGCCGATCTGCACGGGCCGACGAGCGACGCCGCGGCCCGGAAGGCGGCGATCTCCGCGGCCGTCCTCGCGGGCATCGCCGCGGCGGACGCCGTCTGCTGCGCCGCGCTCGGCGAGCGGTCGCGCTCGCAGAACCACCGCGACGCCACCGAGTTGGTGCACGGCATCGCTCCCGGAGGTCCTGCCGCGGCGAAGCGGCTCGCCCAGCTGCTCGACGTCAAGGACGCCAGCCAATACGGCTTCAAGGACCTGACCGGACAGCGGCTCACCGCTGCGCTACGACAGGCTCACGCTGTCGTCGCGTGGGCCGAGACCATCGTTCTGCGCTGAGCTCGCGGGGCCCCAGCGCGGTCAGCCCTCCGTCGTCACCGTCCCCGTCTCCTCGATCTCCTTGGCCAGGTCGGCCACGGAGTCCAGGATGCGGGAGGGGCGGAAGGGGAAGCGCTCGGCGGACTCGCGGGTGGAGACGCCGGTGAGCACCAACACGGTCTCCAGCCCCGCCTCGAGGCCGGCGACCACGTCGGTGTCCATGCGGTCGCCGATCATGGCGGTGGTCTCGGAGTGGGCGTCGATGGCGTTGAGCGCGCTGCGCATCATCAGGGGGTTGGGCTTGCCGACGTAGTAGGGGTCGCGGTTGGTGGCCCTGGTGATCAGCGCGGCGACGGCGCCGGTCGCGGGCAGCGAGCCGTCGGGGCTCGGCCCGGTCGCGTCGGGGTTGGTCGCGATGAAGCGCGCGCCGTTCTCGATCAGCCGGATCGCGTGGGTGATGCGCTCGAACGAGTAGGTCCGGGTCTCCCCCAGCACCACGTAGTCCGGGTCGCGCTCGGTCAGCGTGTAGCCGCTCTGGTGCAGCGCGGTGGTCAGCCCGGCCTCGCCGATGACGAAGGCGCTGCCGCCGGGGCGCTGGTCCTCGAGGAAGCGCGCGGTCGCCAGCGCGCTGGTCCAGATCGACTCCTCCGGGATGTCGAGCCCGGAGGCCCGCAGCCGCGCCGCCAGGTCGCGGCGCGTGTAGATGGAGTTGTTGGTCAGCACCAGGAACGGGATCGAGCGCTCCTTCAGCGCGTCGACGAAGCGCGCCGACCCCGGGATCGCCTCCTCCTCGTGGACCAGGACCCCGTCCATGTCCATCAACCAGGACTTGATCTCGCGCCGCGTCACGCGCTCACACCCTTTCCAGGAACCGCACGACGACCGAGCTGCAGCGCTCCGGCGCGTCGTCGAAGACGAAGTGGCCGGCGCCGTCGACCACGACCAGCTCGCTGTCGGGCAGCTCGGAGGCGAACCGGGTCCCGCCGGCCAGCGGCGCGAACGGGTCGTTCTCGCCCCACAGCACCAGCGCGGGCGCGCCGACGGCGGGCAGGTCGTAGTCCTCCAACTCGGAGAACTCGCCGCTGCGGTACAGCTCCAGCTGCCCGCGGCGCCGCTCGGGCGAGCTGTAGGCCTTGAAGTACTCGTCGAGGCTGCGGTCGTCCATCCCGGAGCTCACCGCGCGGAGCATGCCGCCGAAGCCGTCGCGGTCGAAGCCGTCGACGAGCTGCTCGCCCTGACCGGGCGTGCGCATCGCCTCCGCCATCCCGTGCCACTTGCCGTCGGGGAAGAACCCGGTGTTGCTGATGACCATCGCGCGGACCAGCTCGGGATGCTCGCACGCCCACCGCAGGCCGATCAGCCCGCCCCAGTCGTGGACGACCAGCACGACCTCGCCGAGCTCCTGCTCGCGATGGAAGCGATCGACCGCCTCGACGTGCGCGCGCCACGACCCGTCGCCGGCGTACGGCGAGTCGCCGTAGCCCGGCAGGTCCGGCGCGACCGCCTGCCAGCCGGAATCCGCGACGGCCTCCAGCAGATGACGCCACATGTACGAGGACTCCGGATAGCCGTGCAGGCAGAGCACGGTCCCCTTGGGCTCCTCGAGCGGCAGCGCTTCCCGGTACACGAGCGGCACGGCGTGGAGCCTACCGGCGTCGCGATAGCGTGCCCGCCCATGCCCCGCCTTCCGCGCCGCGCCGCCGGCCCGACGTTCGTCGCCGCCGGCCTCCTGCACTTCGTCGCGCCGAAGACCTACGAGTCGATCATGCCGGACTACCTTCCGGCCCATCGCGAGTTGGTCTACGCGTCCGGCGTGGCCGAGGCCGCGGGCGGCGCCGGCCTGCTGTCGTCCAACCCGACGGTCCGCAAGTGGGCGGCGTACTGGCTCGTCGCGACGCTCGTCGCGGTCTTCCCCGCCAACCTCCACATGGCGCTGAACCCCGACCGCTACCGGCAGATCCCGAAGCCCGCGCTGTGGGGCCGCCTGCCGCTGCAGCTGCTGTTCATCCGCTGGGTGCTGGCCGCGGCGAAGCGGGCCGACTAGCTAGTTCCGGATCAGCAGCACGATCGCGACCGTCACGCCGAGCGCGATCACCAGGCCGCGCAGGACGTGGTCGGGCAGGCGTCGCGCCGCGTGCACGCCGACGCGCCCGCCGACCAGCGTCCCGGCGCCGACCAGGACCACGCCCAGCCACGACACCGGCCCGAAGAGCGCGACCGCGATCGCGCTGACGATCGCGACCGTCAGCGACAGCACCTGCTTGATCGCGTTGAGCTTCGGCAGCGGCTCCTCGAGCGTCAGCCCCAGCGCGGCCAGCAGCACGATCCCCAGCCCGGCGCCGAAGTAGCCGCCGTAGATCGACGCGATCCCGACGGTGACGACCAGCCGCGTCGGCGCCGTGTGGTGCTGGACGCGCGCGATCCAGCGCGACACGAACGGCTGCGCGGCCAGCAGCCCGCAGGCCAGGAGGACCAGCCACGGCGCCAGCGCCTTGAACGTGCCCTCCGGCCCGACGAGCAGCAGCGTCGTGCCGACGATCGCGCCCAGGCCGGCGGCCACCGCCAGCGCCCGGACCCGCGCGCGCTGCCCGGTCAGCTCCTCGCGCGAGGTCGCCGCCGCGCTCAGGTAGCCCGGCAGCGTCGCGATCAGGTTGGTCACGTTGGCGCTCAACGGCGACAGGCCCGTGGCCATCAACGCGGGGAACGACACCATCGAGCCGCCGCCCGCGACGGCGTTGATCGCCCCGGTGATGACCCCGGCGGCGGCGAGCAGTACGGCGTCGGCGACGTCCATCGAGCGGCGGATTGTGCCGCAAGCCGCCGGACGAGCTGTCCAAAGCGGCGGGCCCCGATCGCGCCACCACGCCTCCGAGCCGACCCCTCCGGGCGGTCCGACGATACGGAGCGCCCTTGATCGGGCAAGGTTCGAGGCATGGCAGACGCAGTGCTCCGCGGCGGCGTGGACCTCGGCGGGACGAAGATCCAGGCGGTCGTCGCCGACCCCGACCACCACGTCCTCGGCCAGGCGCGACGGCCGACCCCGACCACCGGCGGCCCGCCCGACGTCGTGGACGCGATCGCCGAGGCCCTCGACGAGGCCGCCGAGCAGGCGGGCATCAAGCCGGCGGAGCTGTCGGGCATCGGCGTCGGCGCGCCCGGCGCGATCGACGAGGCCAAGGGCACGCTGGCCAACGCCGGCAACCTCCCGAGCTGGAAGGACCCCTATCCCCTGGCCGGCGAGCTGGCGCAGCGCTTCGGCGCGCACATCGTCCGGCTGGGCAACGACGTCCAGGTCGCCACCGACGCGGAGTTCACCCTCGGCGCGGCGCGCGAGTTCTCCTCGCTGCTGGGCGTCTTCTGGGGCACCGGCGTCGGCGGCGGCATCGTCCTGGACGGCAAGCCGTGGCTGGGCCGCGGCGCCGCGGGCGAGATCGGCCACATCGCCGTGCACCACCACGGCCTGAAGTGCCCCTGCGGGCGCCACGGCTGCATGGAGGCCTACGCCGGACGGCGGGCGATGGAGCACCGCGCGCGCAAGGCCGTCGACGACGGCGAGAAGACGATCCTCTTCGAGATCATGGAGGAGAAGGGCCGCGACCGGCTGACCTCCGGGATCTGGTGGCGCGCGATCGAGCGCGGCGACGAGCTGGCCGAGCGGCTGATCGACGACGCGGTCGACGCGCTCGGGATCGCGGTCGCGAGCGCCTGCAACGTGCTCGACCCGGAGGCCGTGATCATCGGCGGCGGCCTCGGCGTGCGCTTCGGCGACCCCTACGCCAAGCGCATCGACCAGGCGATGATGCCCCACCTCTTCCACGACGCCCACCCACCCGAGATGCGGGTGGCGGAGCTGGGAGACCTCGGCGGCGCGCTGGGTGCGGCATTGTTGGTGGCGTGAGCACCGACGTCGAGGCGTGGAAGAGGGCCGCGGCGATCGCCGCGGCCGAGGAGATCGAGGACGGGATGCGGCTCGGGCTGGGCACCGGGTCGACCGTCGCCCACCTGCTGCCCGCGATCGCGGCGCGCAACCTGCGTGGGCTGCGCTGCGTGGCGACCTCGGTGGCCACCGAGCGCCAGGCGGCGGAGCTGGGCATCGCGGTCGAGCCGTTCAGCGCGCTGACGAGCCTGGACCTCGCGATCGACGGCGCCGACCAGATCGCGCCCGACGGCTGGATCGTCAAGGGCGGCGGCGGCGCGCACACGCGCGAGAAGATCGTCGCCGCGGCCGCCGAGCGCTTCGTGGTGATCGCCGACGCCTCCAAGGTCGTCGACGCGCTCGTCGCGCCCGTGCCGCTGGAGCTGTTGGCCTATGGGTTGCCCGCCACGCTGGCGGCGCTGGGCGCGGACGGGCCGACGGCCGTCCGCGCGGGCGCGCCGCCGAGCCCCGACGGCGGCGTGATCGCCGACTACGCCGGCGACGTCTCCGACCCCGAGGCGCTGGCCGCGCGCCTGAGCGCCACCCCGGGCGTGATCGACCACGGGCTCTTCCCGCCGTCGCTGACCAGCGAGGTGATCGTCGCGGGCCCGGACGGGCCGGTGCGCCGTGCGTTAGCTTGACGCCATGTCAAGCGCGTTGCGGGTGGTCGTCGTCGGCGCCGGGTTCGGCGGCATCGCCGCCGCGATCGAGCTGCGGGACCACGGCTTCACCGACGTGACCGTGCTGGAGGCCTCACCCGAGGGCCTCGGCGGAACGTGGCTGGCCAACACCTACCCGGGCGCGGCGTGCGACGTCCCGTCGCACCTGTACTCCTACTCCTACGCGCAGCGCCGGGACTGGTCGCGCCTGTGCTCGCCGCAGGCCGAGATCCTCGACTACGCGCGCGGTGTGGCCGAGGCCCACGGCGTCGACCGGCTCGTCGTGCCCGGCGCCGAGGTGACCTCCTGCGCGTGGGACGACGACGCGCGCCGCTGGCGCGTCGAGGCCGCCGACGGCCGTGCCTGGGAGGCCGACGCGATCGTGCTCGCCACCGGGCAGCTGCACCGCCCCGCGATCCCCGCGCTGCCGGGCGCCGACGACTTCGCCGGCCACGTCTTCCACAGCGCGCGCTGGGACCACGCGCTGGACCTCCGCGACCGCCGCGTCGCGGTGATCGGCACCGGCGCGTCGGCCGTGCAGCTCGTGCCGGAGATCGCGCCGCTGGTCGGCAAGTTGGTGATCTTCCAGCGCACGGGGAACTGGTTCATGCCGCGGCGCAACCGGCCCTACCCCGGCTGGTGGAAGAGGGTCGTCCGCCACGTGCCGGGCGTCCAGGCGCTGCGGCGGCGGTTCGTCTACCACTACACCGAGTCGCTGACGCTGATGATCCGCCACCCGCGGACGCTCGGGCTCATCGGACGCGCGCTGTCGACCACGTTCATGCGCTCGCAGCTGCGCCACCACCCCGAGCTGCGCGAGCGGGTCTGGCCCGACTACACCTTCGGCTGCAAGCGCATCCTGTTCTCCTCGGCGTTCCTGCCCGCGCTGGCGCGCGACAACGTCGAGCTGGTGACCGACGGCATCGCGCGCGTCGAGCCGCGGGGGATCGTGGACGAGCGCGGCGTGCGCCACGACGTCGACACCATCATCTACGCGACCGGCTTCAAGACCACGTCCTTCATGTTCCCGATGGAGGTCACGGGCGCCGGCGGCGTCTCGCTGGAGGCCGCCTGGGCGGGCGGCGCGTCGGCGCACCTCGGCATGACCGTCCCGGGCTTCCCGTCCATGTTCATCATGTACGGGCCCAACACCAACACCTCGGGCGGCTCGATCATCGTCTACCTGGAGGCCCAGGCGCGCTACCTGCGCCAGGCGCTGGAGCGCGTCCGCGCCGCCGGCGGCCGCGGCGCGGCGATCGAGGTCCGCCCCGACGTCGCCGCCGCCTCCGACGCCGAGCTGCAGGCACGCTTCGCCGGGACCGCGTGGGTCGGCTGCGACTCCTGGTACCGCGACGGCGAGGGCCGCATCGTCACCAACTGGCCCGGCTACATGCGCGAGTACGAGGCCGCCGTGGCGACGCTCGACGACGCGGAGTTCCGCGTCCTCGCGCCCGCGCCGTCAGCCGGCCTTGAGCGTGTAGGCGAGGGCGGTCGCGACCCGGTGGCCTGACGCCCTGACGACCGCGTAGAACGTCTGGCTCTTGCGGGTCGCGTTGCGCAGCTTGATGGTCTTGGCGCCGGAGGCCACGCGCGTCGTGCCGCGGTAGCCGACGAGGCTCAGCGCGCGCGCCGCCGTCGCCGTCGTCAACTTGATGGTCTTGGTCGAGCGCGCCTTGACGCGGACGCGGTACCAGTCGGCCGGGTCCTCGACCGGCGCGGCGGTCGCCTTCACCGTGCCCGTGAGGTACGGGTCCGGCCTGTCGAAGTCGGTGCCGTCGACCTGCGCGGCGTCGTCGTCGGGCTCGCCGTGGTCGGCGGGCGGCACCGGCGCGGCCAGCGCGGCGGCGAGGTCGACGGCCCCGAAGCCCGAGACGCTGTCCCAGCCGGGGGCGCCGACGTCCCGGGCCGACGCGCGCAGCAGGTCGGCGTACTGCGACGGCGACAGGCCGGGCCGCGCGGCGATCAGCCACGACGCGACGCCGCTGACCATCGGGGCGGCGAACGACGTCCCGTCCACGCGCGTGAGGCCGTCGGCCGTCCCGTCGCGGTCCAGCGCGGCGGGCAGCGCGACCGGGATCGCCTCGCCGGGCGCGACGAGGTCGAGGCCGCGGCCGCTGCTGGAGAAGCTCGCGGGCTTGGCGCCGAGGTCCAGCGCGCCGACGGTCAGCACGTGCGGGTAGGACGCCGGGTACTCGGTCGGGTCGCCGTGCTCGCGCTCGTTGCCCGCCGAGGCGACGACGAGCGCGCCCTCCCCGTAGGCCGCGGCGACCGCCAGCCGCATCGCGTCGCAGGCGTCCTCGGTCTCGAAGCTCAGGTTGATGACCTTGGCCCCGGCCGCGGCCAGCGCGAGGATGCCCTCGCTGACCTCCGCGCACGACAGCGTCTTGTAGCCCCACGACAGCAGCGGCGCGCCGGGCGCGATCCCGAGCACCCCTTGGCCGTCGGCGCGGCCCGCGGCGACGCTGGCGACCTCGGTGCCGTGCGCGACCTCCGCGCCGCCGCCGGTGTTCAGCCTCTTGCCCGGCGACCGCTTCAGCACCTTGACCTGCGCGACGTCCGGGACGTCGAGGCCGTCGACGACGTCGTCGACGATCCCGATCGGCGCGAACGCCGCCGGCGGCGCCAGGCCCGCGGGCACGACGAGCCCGCGCGCGTAGCCGGTGGGGTCGGACTCGTAGGCCGAGGCGGCCGCGCCGGCGGGGACGGCGAGGGCCAGCAGCAGGGCGCCGAGGACGAGCGGGCCGGTCGTCGTCCGTGACATGGACGCGGCAGGGTACCGGAGGTCGGCAGGACCGGTTGCCGTCGCCTCGAACACCACGCCGTGGAGGAGGACGTGCTGCTCACCCCTGCCGTGTTGACGGCGCCCGGCGCGCTGGAGATGCACTTCCAGCCGATCGTGATGGTCGCGACCGGCCGGGTGATCTGCCACGAGGCGCTGGCGCGCTTCCCGGGCCTGCCCGGCGTGCCGATCCCGGACGTCTTCGCGGCCGCCCACGCCCGCGGCTTCGGGCCCCAGCTGGAGGCGCTGGCCGCCCGCCGCGCCCTGGAGACGCCCGACCGCCCGCGCGGCACGGTGCTCAGCGTCAACCTGTCGGTCTCGACGCTCGGCTGCCCGGAGGTCTGGGACCTGCTGCCCGACGACCTCTCCGCCGTCGTCGTCGAGATCACCGAGGGCGAGCTGTGGGCGCTGGGCGAGGAGCTCGACCGGGCGCTGGCGCGGCTGCACGACGCGGGCGCGCGGGTCGCGCTCGACGACGCAGGCGCCGGGTACTCCGGGCTGCAGCAGCTCATGCGCGTGCGCCCCGACATCGTCAAGCTCGACCGCTCGCTGGTCCGCGGCGTGGCGAGCGACCCGGCGCGCGCCGCGCTGGTCGCGTCGTTCTCGTCGTTCGCGTCGCAGACCGGCGGCGCGGTCTGCGCCGAGGGCATCGAGGACGCGGCGGACCTGCGCGCGATCGCCGACCTCGACGTCGCCTACGCCCAGGGCTACCTGCTCGGCCGCCCGGCCGCGACCTTCGCGGAGCCCACGCCCGCCGCCGCGCGGGGCGTCGCGGCCGCGCTGCGCGGCGGGCTGCGCGCGCTGGACCAGGCGCCGCGCGACCGGACGACGTCGCTGGGCGGCAGCGTCCCCGAGCGCCTGGCGACGCTGATCGCCACGGCCGCGGGCGCCGACCGCGTGGACCTCTGGCGCCTGGACCGCCGCGCCGGCGAGCTGGTCGCGGTGCGCGTCCCGGACCGCGACCCGGGCGCCCGCGTGCCGCTGGGCGACGTGCCCGCGCGGGCGCACGCGCTCGCGCACGCCGAGGCCGGCCAGGTCCTGCGCACCGACGTCGACGCCGACCGCGCCGAGCGCCGGGCGCTGGCGGCCGGCGGCTACGACGGCGTGCTGCTCGTGCCGATCGAGGAGGGCGGCGTCGTGCTCGGCCTCGTCGCCGCGTACCGGCGCCGAGCGCGGCCGTGGAGCCGCGAGACCGTCGCGCGCGTGCGCGCCCGCGCCCTGCCGCTGGCGTCGGTGCTGTCGTCGTCGGGCGGCCTGTCGATCGCCGAGCCGGCGTGACCGCCGCGCGCGTGCGGCGCGTCGACCCGGAGGTCGTGCGGCCGCTGCGCCAACGCGTGCTGCGCCCGCACCAGACGATCGAGGAGCAGGTCTTCGCGGGCGACGACGACCCGCGCGCCGCGCACTTCGCGGCCTACCCCGACGACGACGACGCGGAGCACGCGATCGGCATCGCCTCGATCACGCCCGAGGGCGGCCCCGGCGCCTTCCGCGTCCGCGGCATGGCGACCGATCCCGAGCGCGGGCGGGGCACCGGCGCGGGCGGGGCGTTGTTGCTGGCCTGCTTGGAGCACGCGCGCGAGCAGGGCGCCACGCGCGTCTGGTGCAACGCGCGCACGCCGGCGCGCGGCTTCTACGAGCGCTACGGCTTCGTCGCCGAGGGCGCGGAGTTCGAGCTGCCGGAGATCGGCCCGCACCACGTGATGTCGCTACGGTCCTGACCATGCCCGCTCGCGCCGTCGTCCTCGACCTCGACGGCGTGATCGTCGACACCGAGGAGGTCTGGGACCGCGAGCGCCGCGCCTACGTCGCGGAGCACGGCGGGACCTGGACCGCCGCGGCGACGCGCGCGATGCAGGGGATGAGCAGCGCGGAGTGGTCGCGCCACCTCGTCGAGGAGCTGGGCGCCGACGGCGATCCGCCCGCGGTCTCGAAGGCCGTCGCGCGGATGGTCGTCGAGGAGGTGCGGCGCGAGCTGCCGCTGCTGCCCGGCGCGGTGCGCGCGGTCGACGCGCTGGCCGGCGCGTTCACGCTGGCGCTGGCGTCGTCGGCCAACCGCGAGGTGATCGACGCGGTGCTCGACGGCGCCGGGATCACGGCGCGCTTCGCGGCGACCGTCTCCTCCGAGGAGGTCGAGCGCGGCAAGCCCGCGCCCGACGTCTACCTGGAGGCGGCCCGCCGGATCGGGGTCGACCCGACCGCCTGCGCGGCGGTCGAGGACTCCTCGAACGGGCTGCGAGCGGCCCACGCGGCGGGCATGATCGTGATCGCCACGCCCAACCACGCCTTCCCGCCGTCCGCCGACGCGCTGGCCCTGGCCGCGGTCGTCGTCGACGGGATCAAGGACGTCACGCCGGAGCTGGTGACGTCGCTCGCGTGACGCGAAGATCGCCGCCGGGCGAAGCTTCGCGGCCGAGATCGCCCTCTGGGCGATGCTCGGCTACTTCATGCGGTAGACGATGCGGCCACGCGTGAGGTCGTACGGCGAGACCTCGACGCGCACGCGGTCGCCCGGAAGCACGCGGATGCGGTTGCGGCGCATCTTGCCCGCGAGGTGCGCCAGAACCTCGTGATCATCCATGTCGAGCTGGATGCGGAACAGCAGGTTGGGGAGCGACTCGACGACTTCGCCCTCGAGCGAGACCTTGTCCTCTACGGCCATGCAGTGGCCACCTTTCAGCGTTTTCGGGTTCGGGTTGCGCGAGTGAGCGTCACCGCGTCGACCTGCGCCGACGCGACCGGACCTTCGCGCGAGAGGGGGTTGGACCCCGGCGAACGCACGGGCTCCACCGAACATTGTACCCGTCCGGCGCCGGGATCCCACCATCCTCCGCAACCGATGCGTCAGGCCGCCGCCGGGGCCAGCCGCGCCGCCAGCAGCGCGGCGAGGCGCCGGCGGTGCTTCCCGGACGTTCCCAGCAGCGCCGCGTCGACCTGCGCGCGCTTGTAGAGCCAGTGGACGTCGGCCTCCCAGGTGAAGCCGATGCCGCCGTGGGCCTGGATCGCGGACGCGGTCACGTCGCGTGCGCCGTCGGACGCCGCGGCCTTGGCCAGCGCCGCGCCCTCGGGCAGGCGCTCCGGCTCCGCGTTCGCGGCCCAGGCCGCGAAGTACGTCGCCGAGCGCGCGCCCTCGGTGTCCTTGAGCATCTGCGCGCAGCGGTGCGAGACGGCCTGGTAGGCGCCGACCGGCGTGTCGAACTGCTTGCGGTCCTTGACGTAGGCCAGCGTCATCTCCAGCGCGCGCTGGGCGACGCCGACCAGCTCGGCGGCGACCGCGACGGTGGCGCGGTCGACGGCGACGGCAGGGTCGGCCAACGGGTCTCCCCCATCGGCGGACACGCGCGCGGCGCGGCGCGTCGGGTCGATCGCGTCCACCGGCGTGACGTCGGCGTCCGCGCGCGCCACGACGCGCGCCGTGCCGTCGTCGCCGACGAGCACGATCACCGCGGCCGCGTCGGCGTCGGGCACCAGCCCGCCCACCTCGCCCAGCGCGCCGGTGATCTCACCGGACGCCAGGCCCGGCAGCCACTTCGCCTGCTGCTCGGGCGTGCCGCCGGCGCCGATCGCCTCGGCCGCCATCACCGTCGCCAGGAACGGCGACGCGGCGACCGCGTAGCCCAGCTCCTCGGCGAGGATCGCCAGCTCGACGGCGCCCAGGCCCTGGCCGCCGTGCTCCTCGGCGATCGCGATGCCCGGCCAGCCCAGCGCGACCAGCTCCGTCCAGAGCGCGTCGTCGTACCGGTGGCCCTCGGCCGCCTCGCGGACCTTCGCGAGCGACGACCGCTGACCGAGCAGGTCCCGCGCCGTGCGCTTGATCTCGTGCTGGTCCTCGGAGAAGTCGAAATTCATGCCGCCGCTCCCTTCAGCCGCGGCAGGCCCAGGACCCGCTCCGCGACGATGTTCTTGAGGATCTCGGTCGTGCCGCCCTCGATCGTGTTGCCGCGCGAGCGCAGCAGCTCGTAGGCCCAGCGGTTGCCGTTGGTCAGCGCGTCGGGGCCGAGCAGGTCGGCGGCGAACTGCGCCAGCTCCTGGTTGGTCTCCGACCACATCCACTTGGTCAGCGACCCCTCGGGGCCGGGCGTCCCGTACTTCTCGATCGTGGTCAGGCCGCGGTAGGCGGTCAGCCGCAGGATCTCGGCCTTCATGTGCAGCAGCCCGATCTTGTCGGCGACGACCGGATCGTCGAGCAGCTCGCGCGCGGCGGCCTCCTCGACCAGCTCGTCCAGCAGCTGGCGCAGGCGGACCTGGAGGAAGAAGGCCAGGCCCGAGCGCTCGTTCATCAGCGTGGTCAGCGCGACGCGCCAGCCGTTGCCGACGCCGCCCAGGACGTTCTCGTCCGGGATCCGCGCGCCCTCGATGAACAGCTCGTTGAACTCCGGCTCGCCGGTGATCTGGACCAGCGGGCGCACCTGGACGCCGGGCTGCTCCATGTCCATCAGGAAGTAGGTCAACCCCTTGTGTTTCCCACCCGCCCCGTCGACGTCCGTGCGCGCGACCAACATGCACCACTTGGAGTACTGCGCCCCGCTGGTCCACACCTTCTGACCGGTGACGACCCATTCGTCGCCGTCCTTCACGGCCCGCGTCTTCAGCGCCGCGAGGTCGGAGCCCGCGTCGGGCTCGGAGAAGCCCTGGCACCAGATCTCCTCGGCGGTGAGGATCGGCGGCAGGTAGCGCTCCTTCTGCTCCGGCGTCCCGAACGTCATGATCGTCGGGCCCGCGAGCAGGATGCCCAGCACGTTGGCGGGCAGCGGGCGCCGCGCGCGGCCCAGCTCCTCGAAGAAGATCGCCGACTCGGTGATCGACGCGCCGCGGCCGCCGTACTCCGGCGACCAGTGCACGGCGGCGTAGCGGTCGTCGGCCAGGCGGCGCTGCCAATCGCGGCGCCACGCGTAGGCGGCGTCCTCGCCCTCGGGCGACCGGCCGGGGTCGTTGTTCTCGAACCAGGCGCGCAGCTCGTCGCGGAACGCGGCCTCGGACTCGGAGAAGGTCAGGTCCATGGGTCAGGAGCCTCCTTCGTGGGTGGGTGGGGTGATGGCCGCCGCGCCTTCCAGGAAGGCGACCGCGGTCCGCGTCAGCTCGTCGGTGAGGTCCGGCAGGAGGTCGAGGTGGCCGGCGCGCACGCGCGCGCACACCAGCTGGTCCACGCCGGCCGAGAGGATGAACAGCGCGTCGTCGGTGGGCATCCGCAGCTCCGGGCGTTCCTTCAGGGCGGCGCGGAACGACGACTTGTAGCGGTCGGCGAACGCGCGCAGCGCCGCGTCGCGCGCCGCGCCCGCGCGGGGCCCGGCCATGTGGACCTCGAAGAGGTGCGTGCGGGCGAAGCGCGGCTCGCCGGCCAGCGTCTCCAGGTAGGCCCGCAGGCCGGTGCGCAGGCGCGCGATCCAGTCGCCGTCCTCGGCCCGGATCGCGGCGCGGATCCGCTCGACGATCACGTCGATCCCGTACTTGTAGGCCTCCAGGAAGCACTCCTCCTTGGAGGCGAACTGCGCGTAGAACGTCCCGCGCGAGACGCGGGCGGCGCGCACCGCGTCGGCGACCGTCGCGGCCGCGTAGCCCTTCTCGGCGACCGCCTGGATCATGCCCTCCACCAGCCGCGCGCGCTGCGAGCCGCGCGCGGCGAGATGGCCGGAGACCTCGGGGTGGGAGGCGACGAGGGACAGGTCCGTCATGCCGCGTACCTTAGAGGTACGGATCGATACCCGCAAGGTACGCGGTCCGGACCACGGCGTCGTCGTCGAGCCGTCGGGCGCGATCGTCGTCGCCGGCGAGGACCGCCTGGTCGCCGCCGGCACGCAGGACGGCGTGATCCACGCGGTGCGGCTGACGTCCACCGCGCCGACCGAGCCGCAGGAGCAGCCGCAGGACGACGGGCACGGCGACCGGCCGCAGCCGTCGCAGGACCAGCCGCACCACGACGCCGGCACGCCGACGCCGCCGGGCGCGCCCGCGCCCGGCGGGACGAAGCCCAAGGGGACCGACAAGCAGCCGCGCCGCTGCGTCAGCCGCCGCTACGTCACGTACACGCTGAAGGCCGCGGGCCTGAAGCGCGGCACGCTGACCGCCAAGGACGCCAAGGGCCACCACCTGGCGGCCAAGCGCGTCAAGCGCACGTCCAAGGGCCTCCGGCTCGACCTCTCCGGCCTGGCCAAGGGCGAGTACCGGATCACGATCGCCGGCACGACGGCGAAGGGCAAGGCCCGCCGCGTGACCCGCACGCTGCGCACCGGCGCGCCGCGGTCGGCCACGTAGGCCCGCACGTCTCCGACCGCGCGGTTGCCTTCTGGCGACCGCGCGGGTAGGAACGCCTGCATGTCCTCCACCGCCGCCGAGGCCGAGCGCCGGCACGCATCCGTCGCGATCGTCATGTCGGGCCTGATGCTGGTGATGCTGCTGGCGTCGCTGGATCAGACGATCGTCTCGACCGCGCTGCCGACGATCGTCGGCGACCTCGGCGGGCTGGAGCACCTGTCGTGGGTGGTGACCGCCTACCTGCTGGCGGTCACGGTCGTCACGCCGCTGTACGGCAAGCTCGGCGACCTCTTCGGGCGCAAGCTCGTCCTGCAGGGCGCGCTGGTCCTGTTCCTGCTGGGCAGCGCGTTGTGCGGGCTGTCGCAGTCGATGACCGAGCTGATCGTGTTCCGCGCGATCCAGGGCCTCGGCGGCGGCGGGCTGATGGTCAGCGCCCAGGCGTCGATCGGCGACGTCGTCGCGCCCAGCGAGCGTGGCCGCTACTCGGGCCTGTTCGGCGCGGTCTTCGGCGTCTCGGCGATCGCCGGGCCGCTGATCGGCGGCTTCTTCACCACCCACATCTCGTGGCGCTTCATCTTCTACGTCAACCTGCCGCTGGGCGCGATCGCGCTGGCGGTGCTGGCGATCGCGCTGCCGGACCCGGGCGAGCGCGTGCGCCGGTCGGTCGACTGGGCGGGCACCGCGCTGCTGGCGCTCGGGCTGAGCGCGATCATCCTGCTGACGACGCTGGGCGGCAACTCCTACGCCTGGGGCTCGTGGCAGATCGTCGCGATGGGGATCGTCGGCGTGCTGGCGATCGTCGGCTTCGCGCTCGTCGAGCGCCGCGCGGCCGAGCCGATCCTGCCGCCCGCGCTGTTTCGCAACCGCGTGTTCGTGGTCTGCAGCGCGGTCGGGCTGATCGTCGGCTTCGGCCTCTTCGGCGCGCTGACCTACCTGCCGTTGTTCCAGCAGATCGTCCGCGGCCTCTCGCCGACCGCCTCCGGCCTGCAGCTGCTGCCGGTGATGGGCGGGTTGTTGGTGTCCTCGATCGCGTCCGGCCAGATCATCACGCGCACCGGGCGCTACAAGGCGTTCCCGATCCTCGGCACCGCGGTCGCCGCGCTCGGCCTGTACTTGTTGTCGTCCTTGGACGAGCACACCGGCACCGGCGTCGCCGCGCTGCACATGCTGGTGTTGGGGCTGGGCCTGGGCATGGTCATGCAGGTGCTCGTGTTGGCCACCCAGAACGCGGTGCCCTACGAGCAGCTCGGCGTGGCGACGTCGGGCGCGACGCTGTTCCGGTCGATCGGCGGCTCGCTGGGCACGGCGGTGCTCGGCGCGATCTTCACCGGGCGGCTGACCGCCGAGCTGCCGTCGGGCACGCCGACGACGACCGTCGAGCCCGCGCGGATCCACCACCTGCCGGCGGGGCCGCGCGAGACCTACATCCATGCCTTCACCGACGCGCTGAACGTGGTGTTCCTGGTCGCGACCGGGGTCATGGTCCTCGCGTTCCTGATGGCGTGGCTGATCCGCGAGATGCCGCTGCGCAAGACGGTGGAGACGTCGGCGGGCCTGGGCGAGTCGCTCGGCGCGCCGGTCGACACCGACTCGCTGCGCGAGGTCACGCGCGGGCTGATCCGGCTGGCCGGCCGCGAGCGCACGCTGGAGTTCATCGCGGGCGCGACGCGCCGGGCCGGCGTCGACCTGGACCCCGGCCCGGCGTGGCTGCTGCTGTCCGGCGGCGCGCCCGACGCGCCGGCCGACGTCCGCGCGATCCGCGACCGGCCGCACGTCCCCGGCGACCGCTTCGACGCCGCGCTGGCCGTGCTGCGGGAGCGCGGCCTGGTCGCCGACGACGGCGCGATCACGCCCGCCGGCCACGCGCTGCGCGACCGGCTCGTCGCCGCCCGCACCGACTGCCTGCGCGGCCTGGTGGACGACTGGGAGCCGGAGGCGCAGCCCGAGCTGGACCCGCTGATCGCGCGGCTGGCCGAGGAGCTGGCCGTGCCGCCGCGCGAGCGCGAGGCGACGCCCACCGCGTGACGCCGGCGCCCACGACGCTAGGGCGCTAGGGCGCGACGAGCCGCCCGTCGCCCGCGCGCTCGATGAACACCAGCTCGCGCGCGGCGTCCAGCGCGGTGGCGATCGCGCCGAGCAGGATCGCGTCGGCCCCCAGCTCGCTGAGCACGACCGGCGGGCGCAGCGGCGTGAGCGCCGCGACCGCGTCGTCGAGGTGGCCGAGCAGGACGTCGGCGTTGGCGCCGACCCCGCCGCCGAGCACGACCAGCGCCGGGTCGACGATCGCCGCGACCGCCGAGACCACGAACGCCAGCCGCTCGGCCTCGCGCCGCACGGTCGCGCGCGCCGTCGCGTCCCCGGCCGCGGCCGCGGTGAAGATCCGCTCCGGCGTCAGCGCGCCGCTCATGCCCATCGCGCGCGCCGTGCGCACGATGCCGCCCGCGCCCGCCGCCTCCTCCAGCGCGCCGCGCGGCGAGCGCCCGCCGCCCTCGGCCAGCGGCAGGAAGCCGACCTCCCCGGCGGCGCCGGTCGCGCCGCGGTGCAGCTCGCCGCCGATCACGACGCCCATGCCGACGCCGGTGCCGATCGACAGGTACACGAAGTCGTCGACCGCGCGGCCGCGGCCGTAGGCGCGCTCGCCCAGCGCGGCCAGGTTGATGTCGTTGTCGATCGCCAGGCTCGGCGTCAGCGCCGCGCGCAGCTGGTCGACCAGCCCCGGCCGCCCCCAGCCGGGCAGGTTGGCCGCGTAGCGCAGGCGGCCGGTCTCCGGGTCCAGGACGCCGGGGCTGCCGACGACCGTGTGCACGACGTCGTCCCACGCGATGCCGGCCTCGGCGGCGACCTCGTGGGCCAACGTGCGCACGTGCTCGACCAGCGCGGCCGCGCCGCGGGCGCGGTTGCGCGCGTCGCGGCGCGCGACGACCTCGCCGCCCAGGTCGGAGATCGCCACGCGCACGTACGCGCGGCCGACGTCGACGCCGGCGACGTGCGCGGCGGTCGGGTCGATCTCGTACAACCCGGCCGAGCGCCCGCGCTCGCCGGTCCGCCGGCCGGCCTCGCGCACCAGGCCGGCGCGGGTCAGGTTGGCCAGCGCCTGGCCGACGGTCGGCTTCGAGACGCCGGTCGCGGCGGCCAGCTCGGGCCGCGACGCGGGGCCGCCCGTCAGAAGGCGCTGGAGCACCGCGCGCTCGTTGATCGCCCGCAGCAGCCGCGGGCGTCCAGGGCGCAGATGCTCGTCGGCGGCCACGGCGGCAGCCTATCTCGCCTTGACGCCGCCGCCATTTGAAAAGTAGGTTTCCTTTCTATCTTCGTCCTCGCCTTCGACTTCGGCGGCACCAAGGTGGACGTCGCCACCGCCACCTCGGACGGCCGCGTCCTCGCCACCGAGCGGATCGCCACCGACGCCGCGCGCGGCGCGCAGCAGGTCGTCGACCGCGCGGTCGACGCCGCCCGCGCGCTGATCGCCGCCGCCGACGACGGCCCGCCGGCGGCCGTCGCCGCCGCGTCCCCCGGGATCGTGCTCGAGGACCGCATCCTGCTCGCGCCCAACGTGCCGGGCTGGACCGAGCTGGCGCTGGCCGCGCGGTTGCGCGCGGGCCTGGGCGTCGCGCGCGTCGTCTGCGCCACCGACGTCAAGGCCGCCACGCTGGCCGAGCTGCGCTGGGGCGCGCTGCGCGGCGCCGACCCCGGCGTCTTCCTCAACCTCGGCACCGGCCTCGGCGCGGGCATCGCGATCGGCGGCCGCGTGCTGAGCGGCGCCAACGGCGCGGCGGGCGAGATCGGCTACGCGCTGCGCGGCGCGGCGGGCGACGGCGTCCTGGAGGAGGCCGTGGGCGGGCGCGCGATCGGCGAGCGCGGCGGGGCGCGGTCGGCCGCCGAGGTCTTCGCGCGCGCCGACGCCGGGGACGACGCGGCCGAGCGGCTGCTCGACGAGGCGCTCGACGAGCTGGCCGTCCACGTCGCCAACCTCGCCGCGCTGATCGACCCGGCGCGGATCGCGGTCGGCGGCGGGATGATGGGCGCCGCCGAACGCGTGCTGGGCGCGCTGCGCCATCGTGTGACGCGGGCCGTCCCGTTCCCGCCCGAGGTCGTCGGCGCCCACTTCGCCCACGACGCCGCCCTACACGGCGCGATCGCCCTTGCGCTGCAAGCAGCAGGAACCACCGAGGAGGAGGAGCACCACCATGAGGATCACGACCACACGCGCGCTGTCGGCGCTGACGTGCGTG
This sequence comes from Baekduia sp., assembly GCF_035685985.1. Classification (GTDB taxonomy): domain Bacteria; phylum Actinomycetota; class Thermoleophilia; order Solirubrobacterales; family Solirubrobacteraceae; genus Baekduia. The sequence continues at coordinate 265,973 of NZ_DASRZV010000015.1, read as the reverse complement.
GCCGCGACCGCCGCCCTCGCGGCGTGCGGTGACAGCGGCGACGACGCGGCCGGCACGACCGACGGCGCGGCGGCCAAGGGCGGCGGCAAGGGCGGCACGATCGCCCTTCTGCTGCCCGAGACCAAGACCACGCGCTACGAGCTGCACGACCGGCCGAGCTTCACCGCCAAGGTGAAGGCCCTGTGCCCGGACTGCGCGATCGACTACGCCAACGCCAACCAGGATCCGGTCCGTCAGCAGCAGCAGGCCGAGGCGGCGATCACCAAGGGCGCCAAGGTGTTGGTGTTGGACGCCGTCGACGCCAAGGCCGCGGTGGCGACCGTCAACCGCGCCAAGGCGGCGGGCATCCCGGTCGTCGCCTACGACCGCCTGATCACCGGCGCGCCGATCTCCTACTACGTGTCCTTCGACAACGTGAAGGTCGGCGAGCTGCAGGCCCAGACGCTGATCGACAAGATCGGCGACGCCGGCCAGGGCAAGTCGGTGGTGATGATCAACGGCTCCCCCACCGACCCGTCGTCGGGCGACTACAAGAAGGGCGCGCACTCGGTCCTCGACCAGGCGCAGGTGAAGCTCGGCAAGGAGTACGACACGCCGGACTGGTCGCCCGACAAGGCCCAGCGCGAGATGGAGCAGGCGATCACCGCGCTCGGCAAGAGCCAGATCGTCGGCGTCTACTCGGCCAACGACGGCATGGCCTCGGGGGCGATCGCCGCGATGAAGGGCAACGGGATCGACCCCAAGTCCCTGCCGACGACCGGCCAGGACTCCGAGGTCGCCGCGATCCAGCGCATCCTCGTCGGCGAGCAGTACATGACGATCTACCTGGCCATCAAGAAGCAGGCCGAGGCCTCCGCGCAGATCGCCGTCGCGCTGGCCAAGGGGCAGGACGTCCCCTCCGGGCTGGTCAACGGCAAGACCGACAACCAGGCCGGCCAGGTCCCGTCGGTCCTCCTGGCACCGACCGCGGTGACCAAGGACAACATCAAGGACACGATCATCGCCGACGACTTCCTGAAGGCGTCGGAGATCTGCACGGCCAAGTACGCCAAGGCCTGCCAGGACGCGGGCATCTCCTAGCCCCGGCGCCGGACACCACGCGTGACGATCCCGTCACGCGTGGTGTGAGCGCCCGCGAAGCTGGGCATGGGAGGCGCCATGAAGCGCATCCTTGCCCTCCTGCTGGCGGCCGTGGGGATGGCCGCCGCCGCGCCGGTCGCCGGCGCCCACACCACGCCGACGCCGGGCCCCGCGCCCGCGTCCACGCCCGCCGACCAGGTCCCGGTCCCCACGCCGATCGTCACCAAGCTCGGCAGCACGCCGCTGATCGAGCTGTGGGACGGCGGCGGCGGGCTGCCCTACCTCGGCTCGTCGACGTCCTACAACGCGGGCGACCTGACGTCCGTGCTGACCCAGTACCACGACTCGGGCGTCTACGAGGCCCAGATCGCCAAGGTCGACGCGGTCGCCGTCCAGTGGCTGAACAAGCTCCGCACGCAGCGCGCGGTCGCCGGGCGCAAGCACGCGTCCAAGGCGCGCGCCAAGGCCCGCGCGGCGCACCATCGCCGCGGCGGCGGCAAGCAGCGGTGGTGGAGCAAGAAGCCCGCCATCGTCTTCGACATCGACGAGACCCTGCTGTCCAACTGGACCGCGATCCAGGCCGACGGCTTCGTCTACGGCCCCAAGTCGCAGGCCGAGGCCACCGACGAGATCGGCACCGCGATCAAGCCGTCGCTCGACCTGTACAACCTGGCCAAGGCCAAGGGCATCGACGTCTTCCTGATCACCGGCCGCCCGGAGGCGCAGCGCGCGCCGACCGACGACAACCTGCAGCGCGAGGGCTTCACCGGCTACAAGCAGCTGGTCCTCAAGCCCGCGGGCTTCACCGGCACGACGGTCGCCTACAAGGCGGGCGCGCGCAAGGCGATCGAGGCCCAGGGCTACGACATCCTCGCGACGGTCGGCGACCAGTACTCCGACCTGGCGGGCGGCTACGCGGACTCCGCGTTCAAGCTGCCCAACCCGTTCTACTACCTGCCGTGAGCGGCCGGCCTCAGCGCCCCGGCGCCGAGGCCGAAGCCCACGCAGAGCGTCGCGACGATCGCGAACGCCGCCGGCAGCGAGGCGGCGCTCGCGATCGCGCCGATGATCCCGGGCGCCGCGAGGCCGGCGCCGTAGGCGATCGTCGCCACCGCGGCGATCCCCTGGCCGGCGTGCGGGACCGCGCGCCCGGCGGCCGCGAAGGCCAGCGGCACGACGGTCGCGATCCCCAGGCCGATCAGCGCGAAGCCGGGGACCGCGGCCAGCGGCGTGCGGGCGACCACGACCAGCAGCGCGCCGAGCGCCGCCAGCGCGCCGCCGGCCCGGACGGTGGCCACCGGGCCGACGCGCGCGATCACGCGGTCGCCCACGAGCCGCGCGAGCGCCATCGCCGCCGCGAAGCCGGTGTAGGCCGCGGCGGCCGTCGCCGGGCTCGCGCCGACGACGTCGCGCAGGTAGACCGCCGACCAGTCCGCGCTCGCGCCCTCGGCGAAGACCGCGCCGAAGCCGACGACGCCGATGATCAGGACGGGGCGCGAGGGCCGCGCCAGGCGCGGCGGGTCGGCGTGGGCCCGCGCGGCGGCGCCGCCGGCGCCGGCGCCCGTGGCGGCCGCGTCCGGCAGCCGCCGCGCCGCGGCCCGGGAGACCACGAGCAGGACGACGGCCATCGCGCCGAGGTGGATCCGGGCGTCGAGCCCGGCGTGCGCGGCGAGCACGCCGAGCAGCGAGCCGGCCATGCCGCCGACCGACCACGCGCCGTGCATCCCCGACATGATCGAGCGGCCCGCGCGCTCCTCGACGGCGACCGCCTGCGTGTTCATCGCGACGTCGGCGCCACCGGCGACCGCGCCGAAGATCAGCAGCGCGAGCCACAACAGCGCGTAGGACGGCGCCAGGGCGGGCAGCGTGAGCGCGATGGCGAAGGCGCCGATCAGCGCGCCGGTCACGCGGCGGCCGTCCCGCCGGTGGACCAGCGCGCCCGCCGGCGGCATCGCCAGCAGCGCGCCGGCGGCGGGGGCCAGCAGCGCGAGCCCGAGCAGGCCCGGGTCGAGGTCGAGGCGGTCGCGGATCCACGGGATGCGGGTGGCGAACGAGCCGTTCGCGGCGCCGTGGACGGCGAACAGCACGGCCACGGGCATCCGTCCGGGCACGGCGCGCAGCGTGTTTGTTGCGGGCGCAATCATCTGCTATAGTTGCGCGGGCAACTACTCCTCCTCTGCTTCTCCGGAAGGCACGACATGCGTCTCGAGGGTCTCCACCACATCACCATGATCACCGGCGACGCCCGTTCCAACGTCGCGTTCTACGCCGACACGCTCGGCCTGCGCCTGGTCAAGAAGACCGTCAACTTCGACGATCCCAGCGCCTACCACCTCTACTTCGGCGACGAGGCCGGCGCTCCCGGCTCGATCCTCACGTGGTTCGAGTTCCCCGGCGCCGCCCCGGGCCGCGCGGGCCTCGGCATGATCCACACGCTGCGGCTGGGCGTACCCGGCGCGGCGTCGATCGAGTTCTGGGAGACGCGCCTGCGTGACCGCGGCGTGACCACCGAGCGCTCCGCGGACGGCGCCACGCTGACGTTCGCCGACCCCGACGGCCTGCGCCTCCAGCTCGTCGTCGCCGACGACGGCAACCCGCCGCTGACCGCCGTCCACCCCGAGGTCCCGGCCGCGCACGCGATCACCGGCCTGGAGGGCGCGCGCGCCTACTCGATGTTCAGCGGGGTCGAGGAGTCGGTCCTCACGGACGTCCTGGGCTTCACGCACGAGGGCGACGGCGAGTACCGCCTCCAGGGCGAGCGGCGCCACTTCCACTGGGCCTACGACCCGGCGCCGGCGCTCGCGCCGCGCCAGGGCGCGGGCACCGTCCACCACATCGCGTGGGCGTCGCGGGACGAGGACCACCTGGACTGGCAGGCGCGGATCCGCGAGGCCGACGGCTACGTCACCGAGGTCAAGGACCGCGACTACTTCAACGCCATCTACTTCCGCGAGCCGCGCGGCGTGCTGTTCGAGATCGCGACGCTCTCCCCCGGCTTCGCGACCGACGAGGACCCCGAGCACCTCGGCGAGGCGCTGCGGCTGCCCAAGCAGCACGAGCACCTGCGCGAGCGGCTCGAGGCGTCGCTGCGGCCGATCGTCAACCCGCGCGCCGCCGGCGCCGACGCTCGCGAGGTGACGGCGTAGATGTCGTCCTTGGCCTACCAGGAGCGCCCGGCCGCCGGGGACGCGGCCGGGTTGCTGGTCCTGCACCACGGGCGCGGCGCCGACGAGCACGACCTGCTCGGCCTCGCCGACGTCCTCGACCCCGAGCGGCGGCTGCACGTCGTCACGCCGGGCGGCCCGCTGACCGTGCCCGGTTGGCCGGGCAGGCACTGGTACGTCGTGCCGCGCGTCGGCTACCCGGATCCGGACACGTTCTTCGCCGCGCACCAGAAGTTGTCGTCCTTCCACGACGAGCTGTGGGAGCGCACCGGGATCGCCCCCGAGCGGACGGTCTTCGGCGGGTTCTCGATGGGGTCGGTCATGTCCTATGCCTTGGGGATGGACCCCGCGCGCCCCGCGCCGGCGGGCCTGCTGATCTTCAGCGGCTTCGTGCCGACCGTCGAGGGCTGGACGCCCGACGTCACCGGCCGCGCCGAGGGCGGCCAGCACGCGTTCGTCGCCCACGGCCGTCAGGATCAGGTCATGGACGTCGCCTTCGCCCGTCAGGCCGTGGGGCTGCTGGAGGCCGGCGGCATGCCGGTCGAGTACCACGAGTCCGACGCCGGCCACCACATCGACCCCGCGCACGTGCCCGCCGCCGTGCGCTTCGTGCGGGAGACGCTGGGCGCGCCATGACCGACCGCGGCTGGACGCCCGCCGAGGCCGACGCCTGGATCGGCCTGCTGGAGACGCACAAGCGGATCACGCGCGCGCTGGACGCCGAGCTGGACGCCGCCCACGGCCTCGGGCTGAGCACGCTGGAGCTGCTCAGCCGCCTCGCCGCGGCGGGCGAGGCCTGGCCGCGGCTGAGCGCGCTCGCCGCCGAGACCGGGCTGTCGCTCTCGCGCGTGTCGCGGCACATGGACGCGCTGGAGCGCCGCGGCCTCGTGGTCCGCCGCCGCTGCGAGACCGACTCGCGCGCGGTGGAGGCGCACCTGACCGACGACGGCGCGCGCGTCGTCGCCGCGGCCGAGGCCGCCCACGCCGAGGCGGTGCGCGAGCAGTTCCTGTCGCGCTTGAGCGCCGAGGAGGCGGCGACGCTGGCGCGGGTCTTCGCGCGCTTCGCGCCGCGGGCGGCGCAGGCCTGCGCGGTGGCTCAGGCGGAGTCCGGCGGGAACTCCGACAGCGCCCACTCGGCCGTCAGCTCCTCGCGCCGATAGGGGCGCCCGGCGATCAGCACGTACTCGCCGGTGCGCGGGTCCATCGGCAGCCTGCGCTCGACCGGGTACCACTCGTTGTGGTCGCGGATGAGGTCGTTGACGTCGTCGAAGGACCGCTCGGCGACCAGCGCGCGCCACGCGGCGGCGAAGGCCTCGGGGTCGTCGGCGTGCTGTCCGCGCAGCCACTCGCGGTCGGCGGCCAGCCGCCGACGGTGCTGCCGGACGCCGACCTCGATGTCGCGCAGGCGCTCCATCCAGCGCGGCATGACGCCGGCACGCAGGTAGCCCTCGACCGTGCGCTCGCGGTGCAGCTCCTGCTGGGGGATCGGCTGCCCGTGGCGATCCTCGCCGTCCAGGCTGCGGATCACGCGGCGTTCGACGGGCGACAGCTTCGGCTTGTCGGAACGGTTCTCGGCCACGTCTGCCGTTCACGCTAGCGCGCGACGTTCCGGGCTCAGCGCGGCGGGCCCCCGGCCGAGCGCCGCTTCGCCGCCCCGTTCGGCGCGCCGGAGGCGCGCGCCGAGCGGATGCCGTAGAACTGACCGCGATGCATGACGTCGTGATCGTCGGAGGCGGGCACAACGGGCTCGTCGCGGCCGCCTACCTCGCCCGCGCCGGGCGCTCGGTGCTCCTGCTGGAGCGCCGCGACGAGCTGGGCGGCGCGGCCGTGTCGGAGCGCCCCTGGCCGGGCGTCGACGCGCGGCTGTCGCGCTACGCGTACCTCGTGTCGCTGCTGCCGGCGTCGATCGTGAGCGAGTTGGGGTTGTCGCTGCGCCTGGTGCGCCGGCGCGTGGCGTCCTACACGCCGGACCCGCGCGCGGGCGGCGCGTCGGGCCTGCTCGTCGACCACGGCGACGAGGGCGCCACCGCGGCGTCCTTCGCGCGGGTGACCGGCGACGAGCGCGCGCTGCGCGCGTGGGGCGAGTTGTACGCCATGACCGCGGACGTCGCGCGCCGCGTCTTCCCGACGCTGACCGAGCCGCTGCGCTCGCGCGCCGAGTTCCGCGCGCTGGCCGGCGCGGCGTGGTCGCCGCTCTTCGAGCGGCCGCTGAGCGAGACGCTGGCCGAGCGCTTCGACGACGACCTCGTGCGCGGCGTCGTCCTGACCGACGGCCTGATCGGGACGTTCGCCGCGGCCGACGACGCCGAGCTGCGGCAGAACCGCTGCTTCCTGTACCACGTGATCGGCGGCGGGACCGGCGACTGGGACGTGCCGGTCGGCGGCATGGGTGCGGTCTCGGGCGCGCTGGCCGAGGCGGCGCGGGCGGCGGGCGCGGACCTGCGCTGTGGCGCCGAGGTCGTGCACGTCGCCGACGACGGCGAGGTCACGTGGCGCGACGCGGACGGCGCGGAGCACGCGGCGCGCGCGGGGCACGTGCTGGTCAACGCGGCGCCGATGGAGCTGGAGCGGCTGCGCGGGCGGGCGGAGCCGGGCGCCGCCGCCCCTTCGCCCGAGGGCGCGCAGTTGAAGGTCAACGTGTTGTTGTCGCGGTTACCGCGGCTGCGCGACGACGCGGTCGCGCCGGAGACCGCGTTCGCCGGGACGTTCCACGTCAACGAGACCGCGTCGCAGCTGCAGACCGCGTTCGCGGAGGCAGCGCGCGGCGCGATCCCGTCGCTGCCGCCGTGCGAGACCTACTGCCACTCGCTGACCGACCCCACCATCTTGGGTCCCGAGCTGCGCGCGGCGGGCGCGCAGACGCTGACGCTCTTCGGGCTGCACATGCCCGCGCGGCTGTTCCGCGACGATCCCGACGGCGCGCGCGAGGCCGCGCTGGCCGCGACGCTGCGGTCGCTGGAGAGCGTCCTGGCCGAGCCGCTGGACGACGTCCTCTGGCGCACGCCCGACGGCGCGCCGTGCCTGGAGGTCCGCACGCCGGTCGACCTCGAGCGCGAGCTCGGGCTGCCCGGCGGCAACATCTTCCACCGGGACCTGAGCTGGCCGTTCGCCGAGACCGACGCGGAGGCCGGCACCTGGGGCGTGGAGACCGACCACCCCAACATCCTGCTGTGCGGCGCGGGCGCGCGCCGCGGCGGCGGCGTGTCCGGGATCCCCGGGCGCAACGCCGCGATGGCGGTGCTCGGCCGCTAGCGGCGTCCGGGCCGTCAGGCCGGGCGCCGGCCCCAGCGGAAGTAGGCCAGCGCGCCGAGCGCGTTCAGGCAGACGAGGTGCCACAGGCGCTTGTCGCCACGGACCTCGCCGGCCGAGCGCCGGAAGAGGTCGCGCTGCGCGGCGCCGACGATCGCCAGCGCGACCGTGATCGCCACCCCGGCGGCGGCACGGCCGGCGGGCGTCTCCGGCATGTTGGTCTTGACCTTCATGAACGCTCCTCCTCTCCGGCGCGGTCAGCCCAGCAGCCGCGCGACGTCGGGATGCGCGTCGAGCAGCGTGCCGAGCGTCCGGGCCTGCTCGGCGTCGACGAAGACGCCGACGCGATCGCCGTCGCGCACCGGCTCGTCCCACGCGCGAGCGAGCCCCATCACCTCCGGCGTCATCCCACCGTGGTCGATCACGCGATCGCGGATCGCCTTCCACGCACCCTCGGACAGCCAGAGCGGCTCGGCCAGCGACATGGGTCCAAGGCTAGCCGTACCAGGGCCACCCACAAGGCCCGAAATATCCGGAGGGAGCCTCCGGGTCTGCTATGATTCGACGCGTGTCGAACCTCTCCCCCACCTCCCTCCCCATCACCGCGACGACCACGACCTCCGGCTCCCGCGCCCGCAAGCGCCGCGCCAAGCGCGGCATCGTCGCCAACTACATCCACGAGATCTCGCCGCGCCACCGCGCCGCCGAGGCGGTCACCCCGACCGTCGCGCCGACGCGGGAGCCGGCACCCGTGCCCGAGCGCGCCGGCTGACCGCCGGCGCGCGGCGCCGCCGCCGCGGTCCTCAGGCCGCGGCGTGCGCCGCCTCGGCGGCGATGTACCGGTGCACGCGGCCGTCATGGTCGCCCGGACCGGCCTCGGCGAGGAACACCTGTCCGCGCCGCTGCAGCTCGCGCAACGCGCGCGAGGCCTGCGAGGGCGCGATGCCCAGGCGCTCGGCGATCTCGCCGGAGCGGCTCCGCGGATGCGCCGCGACCCAGGCGTAGACGCGGTCCCGCACGCCGACGGCCTCCTCGCCACGCTCCCGCACGTCGCGCGCCTGCGCCAACGCGGCGGCGCGGCGATCCAGCCGGTGCAGCATCGCGGTCAGGTAGCCCGGCGCCAGCGGATCCTCGGGCAGGTTCGCGGCCAGGCGATCCAGCCGCGCCGCCCACTCCAGCACCCGCTCCCGGTCGTCGCCCTCGACCACGTGATCGACATGCCGGCCCAGCTCGGCCAGCCACTCGACCGCCTCGTCCCGATGGTCGCCGTCCAGCACCTTCAGCGCAGCGCGCTCCAGGGCCTTGTACGGGACCTCGAACTCGGTGCGCTGGGCAAGCATCTCCAAGCCAGCGTAAGCCCGGCTCCGAACCCTGTCAAGCATATTGTCAAGTATCGGCCGCGTGGCCGAGACCTACACCGTCCGGCCCTGCCGCAAGGAGAAGACCACCGGCGACGGCGCGGTCGCCGGGTGGCCCGTGGCCACGTCGCGCGGCTCGTACGGCCGAACGAGCGCGGCGGCCGGGTCGACCCACCCTCGGGGACCGTTGGCGACGACCGTCAGCGCCTGCGCATCGGCCACGTGGCCGTGTGCACGGGCGACGAACGGCTGCGTGGTCCGCGACAGCGCGGGCACCAGCAGCACGTTGGCGCCGACCCGGTCGAGCGTCCGCGTGACACGCTCGTCCAGGAAGTCCTTGCAGATCAGCAGCGCGAACCGAAACGCGCCCGCGACGTGCACGCGCAGCACCGGCGCCTCCGACGCGACGATCCCCTCGCGCCGACGCCGATCGGGGCCGGCCGGAAACAGGTCACCGAACTCGACGAGCTTGCGGTGCCGCATCCTGGCGCGCAGACCGGAGATCAGCCCGAGGCTCACGTTGGCCGGCGCCCCGTCGACGGTCTCGTGCCAGCTGCCGCACACGACCAGCCGCTGCCCCTCGTCCTCGGCCAGGCGCTCGACGACGCGCTCGACGATCGCCCGCGTCGTGGCCAGCTCGGGCAGGACGACGATCCGCGCCCCGGCCTCGATCGCCCGCTCGAGCTGCCCGAGCACACGACGCTCCTGCTCCTCGGGGTCGACCGGCGTCACCGGGAAGGCCACCGCGCGCGGCCGGTCCAGGCCCAGCTCGCCGAGATCCTCGTTGACGGTGATCGCGGCGATCCGATCCAGCCCGGCGGCGATCCGGCTGAGCGGGCGCCACAGGTCGAACGCGAACTCTACGGTCAGCAGACCGGCCCGGAACACCCGAACGTAGGGGTGGTCGCCGTCGTCGACGTTCATCGAGAACGGCGACGGCGTCCGCCGCCCGCCGTCCATCGACGGCGGCCACGGCGCGGCCGCACACGGGTAGACGTCCCCGATCGCCGGCCGATAGGGCTCGCCGCCGAGCCGCTCGCGCCAGCACTGGGCGAAGCCGAGCGACGACGACAGGTTGAGCCCGAATCCCACCGCGTCCACGCGGTGCGGGTCCGCCCCCGCCTCCGTCCAGCGAAGGATCTCGGCCCGGTCGGCGTCGTCGAGCTCCAGCTCCTGCGGACGGGCCTCGAAGTGCTCGCGGACCTCGTCGACCAACCACAGGAACTCGTCTCGGTCGCGGATCGGCACGACGCCGTCGGGCCGTGCGTTCCACGTCTCCAGTAGCACGACAGCGGCATCCCAGCGCGTCTGGGACGCGGTGATCCGATCAACGAACGTCATCGTTGCGCGGACAGTAGTGAACCGGAACACGACGAAGGTGGACGCCTGAAGGACACGGCCAAATTCTTGGCCCGAAGAGAGGCGGTTGACCGGGGCCGTCCTGGCCGATCCGTTGGCGGTCGGCAGCCATGCCCGAAGGGCATCAGGGACGGGAGACATCACGACCGCGTCGATCGTGTCCCCTCCCATGCCTTCCGGACCGACCTCGATGCGATCGAAGAACCACCGATTGAGCATCTTGCGATGAGACTCGCTGCCGTTGACGTAGTCGTCTTGCAGGTTGCTGAACCGCGACAGGGCTTTGTCTAGAGCGTCCATCAGGTCCGCGCGATCGCCGTCGGCTCGCTTGATGAGCGTCGCGATCGCTCGCTCCTCTTCGCGCAAGCGGTCGCGTTCCTCACGCAGGACATCCGGCGCTATGAGGTCCTCGTACGCGAGTTCGACGCCACGCCCACGCGCTCATGCAAACGTGCCTGCTCCGCGAGCTTGGCTTCGGACCGCGCCAAACCGAACGGCTCATGCATCGCCACCACCGCAACTGGCCGCTGCCGAGCGCACCATCAAGCTGGCGCCACGACGGAGATTAGGAGCCTCTCGCGCCGCCGAAAAACCGTCTAACCCGACCGCAGCGCCTCCGCCAGAACCTCCGCCCTAGAACCACCAAACCCCGGCTCCTTCTTCCGGAGCCGGGGTTCGTACTTCGTCAATATGGTGGACAGACAGCAGAGAGGTGATCGTGATCACGATCAGGCGCGCAGGAGGCCCCCAAGTGGTGCCCCGTCCAGCGGTCCGGGCCCTGGCCATCCGCTGATTATCCGTAGATAATTGAGTTGCAATGGAAGCAACGACCTCATCCCCGGATTGGTTCTCCTCTGATCCCGTGCAAGCGGCTGTTTGCACTGAGTTCACGCAAGAGGCGACAGGATCATGGGTTTGGCTTTACCGCCAGCGCGGCGATGTCCGGGCTCACTCCATCGGGCAGTACTCCGCCCTCCTATCACCGGATCGCGTAGAGCGCGGCATCGGGGGCCCAGGATGGGACGTCCACATCGGCGACGGAGGCTTCGGCTTCACGGAGTACTACGAGGATGGCGGTAAGCGAACCGTCTACGAACGGCACCCAGATAATGGCGTTGAGCTGTTGGTGGTCTACCGCGACTTTCACGGCGTACGACCGAGCGAGCTGGAACTGGTCGAGGAGTTCCGCTTGCTCTTCAACCTTTGGGAAGACCGGCCAACACGTTCGTACTACTACTTCGATGACTCCGGCAACCCGGTCAAGGCCGTCACGATCACGGACGAAGGTGTACGAGCACTCACGAGCCTGGTGCGGCGCTATCAGGCCGCAAAGCAGATGCACCTTGCGCTCTATATCGATTCGACCCTTCGGTCCGACGAGCTTCCGGCCACAGAGGAGAGCTGGGACGTCGCCGACGACGCCGGCGTCCTCAGCTACTACCGCGGCCAGCTGTCGCTCGGAGACGGGATGTTCTCGCGGTTCGATGGCAAGCGACTGCTCGCACCACCGCCAGTCGAGGCATCGGGCATCTACCCGTACGAGAAGGCAAGACAGTACGAGACCTTCCTCATCGGCGAAACACCGGAGGGAGAGCCGATGCGCTTTGCCTCAGATCCCGCGCAGCTGGCCAACTACTTCGGCGCCAATCCCGACAGCCCGCATTATCTGACGCCGGTCTACTTCCGACGCGAGGTCTTGAATAAGTACTACGCCGACACAGATCGCTACACGGTTGAGGATGGCCACCTGCGATGCGCTGGTCTCTGGGGGCTCCGGCTCGACAACGACCAGGCTGGCCACGTCATGGTGTTCCTCGGCGACCTGGGCCGAGACATCCCTCAGCAGGAAGCGCAGTACTGGCTCAGCTTCAACATCCTTCCCCCAGAAGAAGGCCCAAGCGAAACCTTGGTCCGCCGTGCCTTCGGGGGCCAGTTCGCCGATCCCAAATCGCTCGATCTCCGGTTCCCTCGCGCGTACCGTGAGGCTGACAAGGCTTGGGCGGCCGCATTTGGCGCTCCGTTGTTCCAACCCCTTCACGACGACGACAGGCACATCCTCAGCAAGTTGCACGTCCCGGTCGGAGACAGTGCCGCCGAGTTCGATGAGCAAGTGCTCTACCTCGCGAAGCTCGTCGTTGATTCCCTGAACGAGGCCGCGATTGAGGCATTGACAGGCAAGGGCGACAAGAAGGATGAAAAGGGGCTGGCGAAGCTCGAACGTTTGCTCGACGCCAAGGGAATACCGGATGCGCGTGGCGTCCTTCGGCCCTTTGCGAACGTCCAAGGTCTGCGCAGTCGAGGGGCCGCTCACCGCAAGGCAACGTCGTTCGACATCACGGAGGCGATCGGGGATCTAGGCCGTCAGGAAGGCTTCGAAAAGTTGTTGGCTGATGCGATGGGGACGCTTCAGGCGCTCAAGCAGTTCGCCGAGCAGCAATCGCCGTTGGATGATTCCGACGGCGGTCAGTCGAGTTAGCCTCTCCCTCAGCAAGACCTCACCACATACTCTCGCGTGTCCGCAGGACGCTGGAGAATCAGCGGCGTGCCGGACTCGAACACCATCGCGCTCGTATCGGTCGTCGGCGCGACCGCGACCGCCATCGCAGTCCCGCTGATCAACGGCGCGTTTGCCGCACGTGCGGACCGCCGGAAGTTCGAGCATGAGCGACACGAGAAAGACCTCGATGAGCGCCGAGCGCTGCTAGACGATTGTGCGCACGCCCTGACCACGTACATCGAGGCGACGCGCGACCTGTTGGGCCGATACGTCTTCTCGCACCCGGCGAACGCGGAAGCACGCGATCTTGACTTTTACATGGCCGCGATCGACGCGAACATCGCTGCCAAAGCGCACGCCTATGCCCTGAATCGACGCCTGGTCATCCGCTTGGGACGACACAGCGACGTTGTCGTGGCCTATGGCAACGTGCTGAAGCTGCTCGATGAGGCGACCACCGACATCGCCACGCGCATTACCGAACGAACGGCCAACAAACCGGATCGGCGAGACGATCTGGTTGTCGCCCAAGACAGCATGAACGCAAGCTGGTACGAGGCCCACGAGCGCTACCTCGACGCCGCCACAAAATCAGTCGGTTCGAAATAGCAAGCGCCGCAACGTGCCAAGCGGACCTCGGGTTCATCCAGTCTCCCCGCGAAGCGCTTGCGCGAGCAAAGCAGCCCTAGATAAAACAAACCCCGGCTCCTTGGTGGGAACCGGGGTTCGACCTTCGTGCAAAAGGTGGAGACGGCGGGAATTGAACCCGCGTCCGCGACCGCGTGCTGGCGGCTTCTACGAGCGTAGTCGGCACTCTGATCTCGCCCTTCGCTCGCCTTGCCGACCGGGTTGCGAAGGGCCAGCCTCCTGAAGATGTCCCCCCTTTGGCGGAGGCGGACCGCCGGGGGTGAGCCGACATGTCTGATTCCGAAGCCCGAGCGGCCGGCAGGCCCGGGGCGGAACCTCGATCGCTTAGCTAGTGGCTAAGCGGCGAGGGCGTACTCGTGAGAGTCCGCACGTATGGTTTTCCCGGTGTTTTACGAGGCCTCCGGGACCTCGGCTCGCGACCACCCGCACGGAACCGACCACGTCGAAGCCTGTCGTCCCCGTGTTGGTGAATCGCCGCTCATTGTAGCTGGCCGGGCACGATCCCGACGACCGTCAGGCGCCGGCGCGTGACCGGGTGCACGCGATCGGGGCGCGGCGTCATCCCGAGCTTCTCCGCGACCCGCAGCGAGCGCGCGTTCTCGGGATCGACGATCGCGATCACCTCGCGCATCCCGTGCTCCTCGAAGGCGAACGCCAGCGCCGCGCGCGCCGCCTCGGTCGCGTACCCCCGCCCCCACGCGTCGCGCGCGAAGCGCCACCCGACCTCCACGGCCGGCAGCACCTCGGGCAGGAACATCGGGACGGTCAGGCCGCAGAACCCGAGCAGCGCGGCGTCGTCGGAACGCGGGGCCACCGCCCACGGCCCGTAGCCGCGCTCGCGCCACTCCTGCTCGAAGCGGGCGATCAGGTCGTCGCTCAGCCCGCGCCCCAGCACGTGGCCGCGGCCGATGTGGCGCATGACCTCGGGGTCCGCGTTGATCGCGGCGAAACGCGCCGCGTCGCCCACCCGCCAGCGACGCAGCACGAGTCGGTCCGTCACGCGTTCCGCGGTCATCGACCGCGGAACATAGGAGACGCAGGACCGGTCCGCATCGAGGACCCACTCGCTCTCGCGCCCCGAAGGGCCAAGCGGTGAACGGCGGGTGACGGGCCTCGCACCTCTGGCGGCCTCGCTCTTGCGCGGTCCGGTCCCGCGCCTTGAGAACGACGGTACGCCCCTGCCGCCCCGAAAGTCAATGGCCGAACGGCTCGGGTCTCGCACGTTCCGGGCAATATCGTGCAGACCATGAGCACGACCGCACTCGAAAGCGTCGCCTGGGATCTCGACCCGCTCGTCGACGGGGAGGGCGAAGCGGGGGCCGATCGCCTTCTCGACGAAGCCGACCGCCGCGCCACCGACTTCCAGAAGGAGCACGCCGGGAAGGTCGCCGACCTCGACGGCCCCGGCCTCGCCGCCGCCGTGGCCGAGCTGGCGCAGATCTCCGAGCTGGCCGGCCGCGCCGGCAACTACGCGATGCTGCGCTTCGCCGTCGACACCGCCGACCCCGCCAACGGCGCGCTGCTGCAGCGCGTCCAGGAGAAGGGCACCGCGATCGAGACCAAGCTGCTGTTCTTCGACCTCGAGTGGGCGGCGCTGCCCGACGAGCGCGCCGAGGAGCTGCTCGGCGCCGACGGCCTCGACCGGGCGCGCCATCACCTGGCCACCGCGCGCCGCTACCGGCCGCACCTCCTCAGCGAGGCCGAGGAGAAGATCATGTCGGAGAAGTCGGTCACCGGCGGCGCCGCGTGGTCGCGCCTGTTCTCCGAGGTCACCTCCGCGATCAAGGTCGAGCTGGACGGCGAGGACGAGCCGGTCGCGCTGGACGTCGCGCTCGCGCGCCTGATGTCCCCCGACCGCGCGCTGCGCCAGCACGTCGCCGAGCGCGTCACGACCGCGCTGCAGCCGACGCTCCGGATCAGGGCCTACATCTACAACACGCTGATGGCCGACAAGGCCACCGACGACCGGCTGCGCTCCTACCCGTCCTGGATCTCGTCGCGCAACCTCTCCAACGAGGCCTCCGACGAGTCGGTGCAGGCGCTGGTCGAGGCGGTCCGCGAGTCCTACGAGATCCCGCGCCGCTGGTACCGCCTCAAGGCGCGCCTGCTCGGCCTGGACCGCCTCGCCGACTACGACCGCATGGCGTCGGTCGGCGGCGGCGAGGAGCGCACCTACGAGTGGGACGAGGCCAAGGACATCGTGTTGTCGTCCTTCGGCGACTTCTCCGACGTGCTGGCCGACGGCGCCCGCCGCTTCTTCGACGAGGCGTGGATCGACGCGCCCGTGCGCCCGGCCAAGCGCGGCGGCGCGTTCTGCGCCTACACGGTGCCCAGCGCCCACCCCTACGTGATGCTCAACTACACCGCGCAGCGCCGCGACGTGCTCACGCTCGCGCACGAGCTGGGCCACGGCCTGCACGCCTACCTCGCGCGCGACCGCGGCGTCTTCGAGCAGCACACGCCGCTCACGCTCGCGGAGACCGCGAGCGTCTTCGGCGAGACGCTGGTGTTCGCCCGCCTGCTCGACCAGGCCGACACGCCGGAGTCCCGGCTGACGCTGCTGGCCGAGAACATCGAGGGGTCGATCGCGACGGTCTTCCGCCAGGTCGCGATGAACCGCTACGAGGACCTCGCGCACACCGCCCGCCGCGCGGAGGGCGAGCTGAGCGTCGAGCGCCTGAGCGACCTGTGGAAGCAGTCGCAGGAGGAGCTGCTGGGCGACGCCGTCGAGGTCACCGACGGCTACCGGTCGTGGTGGTCCTACGTCCCCCACTTCATCGGGACCCCGGGCTACGTGTACGCCTACGCCTACGGGCAGCTGCTCGCGCTGAGCGTGTACGGCAAGTACCTCGAGGAGGGCGAGTCGTTCGTGCCCAAGTACGTGGAGCTGCTGAGCGCCGGTGGCTCGAAGTCGCCGGAGGAGCTGGCCGCGATCGCCGGCCTGGACCTCACCGACCCGGGCTTCTGGCGCGCGGGGCTGGACCTCGTCAAGGGCCAGCTCGAGCAGGCCGAGGCGGCCGCCGAGGAGGTCCTGGCGAAGCGATGACCGACGACCGCTGGCTGCCGCCGCGCGCTCCCGCGACCGAGCCGACCGCGGTGCCCGAAGGGGTGCCGTCGGACGACCGCCCGCGCCGCGAGGGCCTGCTCGGCAAGCTGGCGGCGCCGTTCGCCGCGCTGATCGCGTTCCTGAGCAAGATCAAGGTCGTCCTGCTGGCGCTGGCCAAGGTGAAGTTCTTGGCCACCGCCGGCTCGATGCTCGTCTCGATCGTGGCCTACGCGTCGCTCTGGGGCTGGAAGTTCGGCGTCGGGTTCGTGCTGTTGCTGCTGGTCCACGAGTACGGCCACGTGATCCAGCTGCGGCGCGAGGGCGTCAAGGACGCCAGCGCGCCGATCTTCATCCCGTTCATGGGGGCGTTGATCTGGTCGAAGTCCCTGGGCGGCGACGCGGCCGCCGAGGCGCGCGTCGGCCTGGCCGGCCCGGTGCTCGGCTCGATCGGCGCCGCGCTGTGCGTGGTGGTCTACGCGCTGACCGGCGAGGAGTTCTGGCGCGCGCTGGCGTTCACGGGGTTCTTCCTCAACCTGTTCAACCTGCTGCCGGTCGGCTTTCTGGACGGCGCGCGGGCCGCGGCGGCCCTGTCGCCGTGGGTCTGGCTGCTGGGCGTGTTCGGCATGGTCGTCCTCGTGCTGACGGTGCCCAACCCCATCATCATCCTGATCGCCGTGCTGGCGATCTGGGAGACCTACCGCCGCTTCAAGCAGTTCCGCTCCGGCGACCCGGCGGTCAAGACCTACTACTCGATCGCCAAGCGCGACCGGATCCTGATCGGCGCGACCTACCTGGTGTTGATCGTGGCGCTGGTGATCGCGATGGACGCGACCCACCTGGAGCGCAGCCTGTAGGGCTAGCGCCCGGCCTCGCGCAGCGCCCGCTGCGTGTCGCGCTCCTGGTCGCGCTTCTTGATCGACTCGCGCTTGTCGAAGCGGTCCTTGCCCTTGCCGAGCGCGATCTCGACCTTCGCGCGGCCGTCCTTGAAGTAGATCCGGGTCGGCACGAGCGTCAGGCCCTTCTCGGTCGTGCGGCCGGAGATCCGGTCGATCTCGCGGCGGTTGAGCAGCAGCTTGCGCGTGCGCTCCGGGTCGTGGTTGTCGCGCGACGCCGGGCCGTAGGGCGGGATGTGCACGTTGTGCAGCCAGACCTCGTTGTCGCGGATGATCGCGAACCCGTCCTTGAGCTGGGCGCCGCTCTCGCGCAGGGCCTTCACCTCGGTCCCCTGCAGCACCATTCCCGCCTCGAGCTTGTCGAGGAACTCGAATCGGTGCGACGCCGTGCGGTTGGTCGCGACGTCACCGGGTGCCACCTTGCGCTTCTTGCCCTTGGCCATGCCCGATCGAGTCTAGGTGGTGGACGATCTCGGCCGCCACGCCGTCGGGGTCGGACGTGTGCGGCTGATGGCCGGCGTCGAAGGCGACGAGGCGCGCGCCGGGGATCAGCGCGGCCGTCGCGCGGGCGACCTTGGCGGGGATGACCGGATCGCGGCGGCCGTGCAGGACGAGCGTCGGCGCGGCGATCGCGGGCGCGTCGGCGCGCAGGTCGTGCTCGGGGCCCGCGAAGGAGCCCCAGACCTCGGCCACGACGCGCCGGCCCGGGTCGGCGCGGGTGGTGGCGATCGCGGTGGCGCGGGCGCGGCGGTCGGCCGCGGTCCGGCAGCGCATGTAGGACGCCGAGAACGCCGGGTAGATCGCGCGCAGGAACGCGGGGCGCGCCATGAGCGCGCAGAACGCGCGGACGTGCGGCGGGCGGGGCGCGAAGCCGCCGCTGTCGATCAGGACGAGGCCGCGCGCGAGGTCCGGCCGCCGGATCGCCAGGCGCGCCGCGGAGAAGCCGCCGACCGAGTTGCCGACGACGACGGCGCCCTCGGGCGCGACCGCTTCCACGAGCCGCTGCGCGACGTCCGCGAAGAGCGTCGCCGACGCGGGCACCGTCGGCGCGCTCGACGCCCCGTGCCCCGGCCAGTCCAGCGCGATCGTCCGGAAGCGCGCCGGGTCGAGCCGGTCGCGCAGCTCGTCGTAGTCGTGGTGGTCGTGGGCCCCGCTGGGCAGCAGGACGATCGGCGCGCCGCCGGGCGCGCCGCGCTCGTCGTAGAAGACCGGGCCGGTGGCGGTGTCGAGGGTCGGCATGCCCACAACATGACCGACCGGTCGGTCACTGTCAATGACCGATCGGTCACGTTAGGGTTCATGGCCATGCCCCACGCCACCGCCGACGCCCTCCTCGACGCCGGGGTCGCCGTCGCCGAGCGCCACGGCCTGGCCGGCTTGAGCGTCAACCGCGTGGTCGCCGAGGCCGGCGTCGCCAAGGGCACGTTCTACGTCCACTTCGCCGACCGCGACGCGTTCGTCGACGCCCTCCACGCCCGCTTCCACGACGCGGTCGACGCCGCGGTCGGCACCGCCATCGCCGGCGTCCCGCCCGGCGCCGAGCAGCTGCTCGCCGGCGTCAACGCCTACCTGGACGTCTGCCTGCGCGACCGGACGGTCAAGGCGCTGGCCCTGGAGGCGCGCTCCGATCCGGCGCTGTCGGCGGCGATGGCGAGCCGCCACGACCGCTTCGCCGCGATCGCCGCGCCGTCGTTCAAGGCGATGGGCTGGCCGGACGCGAGCGCGTCGGCGCAGCTGCTGTCGGCGATGGTCTCCGAGATCGCGGTCCGCGAGCTGGACGCCGGCCGGCGCCTGCCCGCCCAGCGCCGCGCGCTGCGCCGCTACCTCGGGGGCTGACCGCGCTCCGCGACGTCCAGCTCGACCCGCCCGCGCGGCGGGTCGACCTTGCGGATCAGCACGCGGACCGGGTCGGCGATCTTGATGGTCTTGCCCGACTCCTCGCCGGTGAGGATCGTGCCGACCTCGTTGAGCTCCCACCAGTCGCCGCGCAGGCGCCGGGCGGGCAGGAAGCCCTCGAAGCCGTCCCCGAACGCGACGAACGCGCCGGCGCCGACCAACCCGATGACCTCGCCGTCGTGCTCGCGGTCGATCTCGCCCTCGAACAGCGCGCGCTCCAGCAGGAACGCGCGGGCGACGTCGTCGGCGGCGCGCTCGATCGACATCGCGTCGCGCTCGCGGCCGGACGTCCACTCGGCGGCCTCGTCGAGCGTCGACGCGCGGGGCGCCTCCTCCCCACCGCCGACCGCGCTCAGCAGCGCGCGGTGGCACACGAGGTCCGGGTAGCGCCGGATCGGCGAGGTGAAGTGGCAGTAGGCGGTCGAGTGCAGCCCGGCGTGGCCCTTGTTCTGCGGCGAGTACCGCGCCTGCTTCAGCGACCGCAGCACGAGCGACGTCAGCCCCAGCCCGCGCCCGTCGCGGCGGCGGATCTCGGCGGCCACGAGCTTCGAGGCCTCCGCGATGATCCCCGCGGCCGCTCCCGGCTCGACGTGCTCCGGCGCCGGCGGCGTGGCCACGCCCAAGGACGACAACTGCTCCAGCAGCCGCTCGGCGGCACCGGGCTCCGGCCGCTCGTGGACGCGGTAGAGCGTCGGGACGTCGCGCTCGCCCAGCAGCCGCGCGACCGCCTCGTTGGCGGCGATCATCAGGTGCTCGATCACCTGATGGGACTCGGTCTGCACCGAGCCCTCGGCGCTGGCCACGTGGCCCCGGCGGTCGAACGCGAACTCCGGCTCGGAGCTCTCGACGGCCAGCGCGCCCGCGGCCTCGCGACGCTCGCGCAGCGCCGCGCTCGCGGCCCGCGCCGCGGCCAGCGGCCCGGCCACCGCCTCCGGCGCGGACTCCTCGCCGGCGAAGATCCGGTCCACGCGGTCGTAGTCGAACCGCTCGTCGCTGCGGACCCGCGAGCGGTAGAAGGCGCTGCGCACGACCTCGGCGCCCTGTAGCTCCATCTCGACCGTCACCGCCAGGCGCTCGACGCCGGGCACCAGCGAGCACGCGCCGTTGGACAGCACCTCGGGCAGCATCGGCTCCACCGCGCCCGGCACGTACACCGACGTCCCGCGTCGGTAGGCCTCGCGGTCGATCGCGCTGCCCGGGCGCACGTAGGCGCTGACGTCGGCGATGTGGACCCAGACGCGCCGGCGGTCGGAGCCGAGCGCCTCGCACGAGATCGCGTCGTCGAAGTCCTTGGCGGTCGTCGGGTCGATCGTGAACGTCGCCAGCCCGCGCAGGTCGCGGCGCGACGCGCCGCCGGGATCCCGGTCCTCCACGCGCTCGACGGCCTCCTTGGCCGCGCGCTCCACGCCCGCCGGGAACGACCGTCGCAGGCCGCGGTCGTGCATCAGCGCCTCGATCGCGTCCCGCGCCACGTCGGGCTGCCCGAGCACCTTGACGACCTTCGCGTGCCGGCCGCGACGGCCGCCGACGCGCACGAGCACGAGCTGCCCCGGGCGCCCCAGCTTGCCCGACTCGACCGCGATCTGCCCGCCGCCGAAGCGCCCCGCGAAGAACGGCTCGGCGACCATGTGGCGCCCGCGCTTGGCCAGGACGCCGACGGTGAAGGACTCCCCTTCGTCGTGCCGCGCCCGCCGCTGCCGGCCGTGACCCGGCCCCCGCCCGCTCACGGCCTAGGACACCTTGCCGGCGAGCACGTCGAGCGCCTTGTCCAGCGCCTCGTCCTTCTTGGTCTTGGCGTTGTCGGAGGCCTGCACGGTGGGCGTCAGGCCCGCGCCCGTGTCGACGCCCGCGCCGCCGAGGTTGCGCCCCGACGGCAGGAAGTACTGCCCGGCGGTGATGTCCAGCGCGCCGCCGTTGCTCAGCTCCAGGACCTCCTGGAAGACGCCCTTGCCGAACGTCCGCGTCCCCACCAGCTCGGCGCGGTGGCGGTCCTGCAGCGCCCCGGCGACGATCTCGGCGGCCGACGCGCTGTTGTGGTCCACCAGCACGACGAGCGGCAGGTTCGGCGCGGTCGGGTCGCCGGTCGCGTCGAACGTCCGCGACGCCACCGCGCGCCCCTTGGTCGTGACGATCTTGCCGCTGGCCAGGAACTGCGAGGCGACCAGCTGCGCCTCGGTGATCAGCCCGCCCGGGTTGCCGCGCAGGTCCAGCACGACGCCCTTGACCTTGTCCTTGATCCCCTTCTTCAGCGCCGCGGCGACCTCGCCGTGCGCGCCCGAGGAGAACTGATCGAGGTGGATGACCTCCAGCTTGTCGCCGTCGACCGTCCGCTCCGAGGACTCGACAACTGGCACCGAGATCGTCGCGCGCTCGACGGTCACGGTCCGCGACGTGCCGTCGCGGTCGAGCGTCAGCTTGACCGGCGTGCCGATCCGGCCCTGGATCAGCGACACGGCGGCGTCCTGGGACTTGCCCTTCAGCGGCGTGCCCTCGACGGCGGTGATCGTGTCGCCGACCTTGATCCCCGCGTCCCTGGCCGGCGAGCCGGCGTACACGGTGACGATGTGCAGGCCCTCGGCGACGCCGGTCACCTGCACGCCGATGCCCGCGAACTCGCCGTTCTGCTGTTGGTTGAACTTCTTGTACTCCTCAGGCGTGAAGTAGTTGGAGAACCGGTCGTCCAGCGACGACACGATGCCCTTGATCGAGGAGTCCGCGAGCTTCTTCTTGGAGATCTTGCGGTAGTACGTGGAGTTGACGCGGTCGATCGCCTCGTTGACCACGCGCGTGTCGGAGTCGCCGACCAGCGGGTCGCGGACGAAGCCCGGCAGGCCCGAGGGATGGGCGCCCAGGTAGATCCCGCAGGCGAGCAGGACGAGGCAGAGGACCAGCGAGGCGATGGCGCGGCGGATCATGGTCGTCGGGACAGGCTAGTCCTGCACGACGCGGCTTTACGCAACCTGAAAGTGCTCGATCAACAGCGTGCTGACGCGCTCGGGCTCGTCGTGCTGGACCCAGTGGCTGGCGTCGGGCAGCTTGACGATCCGGACGTCGGGCACCCAGCGCGGGTCCGGCTCGGCCATCCGCTCGGTCAGGAAGCGATCCTGGACGCCCCAGATCACCAGCACCGGCGCGGGGATCGGGCGGAAGAGCGACCGCGCGCGGCGGGGCGACCGGCGCAGCGCGGCGCGGTAGTAGTCGATCGGGCCCTTCAGCCCGCCCGGCGAGTCCAGGAGCGCCGTCTCGTAGCGCGCGTAGTCCTCGGCGGTGAACGCGCCGGGCCGCGCGTCGCCGTAGGCGCCCTCCAGGAAGCGACGGCGCATCAGCTTCGCCAGCCGCTCCGGCAGCCACGGGATCTGGAAGAAGAACATGTACCAGCTGTGCAGCAGCTGCTTGGGGGACGAGCGCAGCGTGCGCAGCATCGTGTCGGGGTGCGGCACGTTGAGGATCGCCAGGCGCTCCACGCGCTCGGGGTGCAGCGTGGCCACCATCCACGCGACCGCCGCGCCCCAGTCGTGGCCGACGACGAACGCGCGCTCCTCGCCGAGCGCCTCGATCAGCCCGGCGACGTCGGCCGCCAGCAGCTCCATGCGGTAGTCGCGCCACGACGGCGGCGCGTCGGACTGCCCGTAGCCGCGCATGTCGACCGCCACCACCCGGAAGCCCGCCTCCGCGAGCACGGGGATCTGGTGGCGCCATGACCACCAGAACTCCGGGAAGCCGTGCAGCAGCACGACGAGCGGCCCGGAGCCCGCCTCGACGTAGTGCAGGCGCACGCCCGTGCCGACGTCGACGAACCGGTCCGCGAGGTCCATGGCGCCAGAGCCTAGTTGAACACGCGGGTTTCGCCCTCTGGGCGACCACCCGCCAAAGGAACCTCGCCCTCTGGGCGAGCGTTCCTCAGACGCGCAGGAACTTGCGCAGCGAGAGGCTCGACCCCGCCGCGCTCACGCCGACCGACGCGAGCAGCAGCAGCGCCGCCAGCAGCGGCAGGCCGATCGTCTGCGGCGCGCCGAGCAGCGCGAAGTCCGAGGTCAGCGGGTCCAGGAACGCGACCTTGCCGACGCCGAGCAGCAGGATCGCCACGACGCCGCCCAGGCCCCCGAGCACGACGCCCTCGATGACGAACGGGATCCGGATGAACGAGTCGGTCGCGCCGACGAGCTTCATCACCTCGACCTCGCGGCGGCGCGAGAACAGCGACAGCCGGATGGTGTTGGAGATCAGCAGGATCGAGGCCACCACCAGCAGCACGGCCAGGCCGCCCATCGCGAGCTTCACGACGCGCGTGGCGGTGAGGATCTTGGTGGTCTCGTCCTTGCGGTTCTTGACCTGGTCGATCGCGGGGTCGACCGGCGAGCGGCCGCCGGAGGCCGCCGTCGGCGCCAGCGCGTCGCGCAGCTTGAGCACGTTGTCGGGGTCGTCGGGCGTGACGCGGAACGTGTCGGGCAGCGGGTTGGTCCCGAGCAGCTCGTAGGCCTCGGGGTTGCGCTTCTTCTCCTGCGCGTAGGCCTGGGCCTTGCTGACGTACTCGACCTTGCCCGCGTGGTCGACGTGCTGGAGCATCGCCTGCACGCGCGCGATGTCCTGCTTGGTCGCGTCCTTCTTGAGGTACACGTCGACGAGCACGCGGCCGCGGACCTCGTTGGCGGCGCCGGTCGTCGCCTGGACGACCGGGATGAAGACGCCGAGCACGAGCACGGTGACGAGCACCGAGGCCATGGCGGCGAAGGACGGGATGGCGTTACGCGAGATCGAGCGGAATGCCTCCTTGACGAAGAACGCGGGCTTCATATGGGTCTACGAGAAGATGTCGTCGATGTCGTCCGCGACGCTCTTGCGCCGCGGCGCGGGCGCCGGCTCGCGCAGCAGCGCGCCGAACTCCGCGGTGTTCATGTCGCTCGGCGCGTAGCCGGCGTTGTGCTCGTCGCGGATCAGCTGGCCCTTGTGCAGCTCCAGCACGCGGCGGCGCATGCGGTCGACCATCGTCGCGTCGTGCGTCGCGACGAGGACGGTCGTGCCGGTGCGGTTGATGCGGTACAGCAGCTGCATGATCCCGACCGACGTCTCGGGATCGAGGTTGCCCGTGGGCTCGTCGGCCAGCAGGAGCGGCGGGTGGTTGACGAACGCGCGCGCCACCGCGACGCGCTGCTGCTCGCCGCCCGACAGCTGGTCGGGGAAGGAGTGCAACTTGGTCGCCAGGCCGGTCAGGCGCAGGATGTCCGGCACCTTGGCGCGGATCTCCTTGCGGCCGTGGCCGGTGACCTGGAGCGCGTAGGCGACGTTGTCGTACACGGTGCGGTCGGGCAGCAGCTTGAAGTCCTGGAAGACCACGCCGATGTTGCGCCGGTAGAACGGCACCTTCTTGCGCGTGATCTCCGCGAGGTCGCGCCCGGCGACCTGGATCGTCCCCGCCGTCGGCTCGATCTCCTTGATCAGGAGCTTCATCAGCGTGGACTTGCCCGAGCCGGTGGAGCCGACCAGGAACACGAACTCGCCGCGCTGGATCGAGAAGGACGCGTTGTCGAGCCCGCCGTTGGTGGGCCCGTAGGACTTGGACACCCCACGGAACTCGATCACCGACGGCGCGCGGTCCTGCGGCGCGGCGCGGCGGTCCAGCTCCTGCTTGTGCCGTTCGACGATCGCCATGGTCTGACCGACGTTAGCCCGAAGGCCGCCGATTCCTGCCGATGCAGGGCGTCATGCAAGCTAGATTGCGTGGGGTGCCCACCATCACCAGCGAGACCCTCGCCAACGGCCTGCCGCTCCATCGCGTCGCCCTGCCCGGCACGCGCGCGGTCACGATCCTCGTCGCGTTCGACGCGGGCGCGCGCTCGGAGCGCGCCGAGGAGAACGGGATGGCGCACTTCCTCGAGCACCTGGTCTTCAAGGGCGGCGAGAAGTACGACCACTACAAGAAGGTCAACGAGACCGCCGAGCGCATGGGCGGCTCGCTCAACGCCTACACCTCGCACGACCTGGTGGCCTTCCACATCACGGTGCGCGCCGAGGCCGCGATGGAGGCCATCGACCTGCTCACCGACTTCGTGGGCCGCCCGCTGCTGAACGCCGACGAGCTGGACCGTGAGCGCGGCGTCGTCATCCAGGAGATCCAGCGCTACAAGGACCAGCCGTCGGCGGTCGCCGAGGAGCTGATCGACAAGGCCGCGTTCGGCGACCACCCGCTGGGCCGCACGGTCCTGGGCCCCGAGGAGCACCTGCGCACGTTCTCGCGCGAGGCGATCGTCGCGTTCCGCGAGCGCCGCTGGGCCGGCGCGCGCGGCGGGGCGTTCGTCGTCGGTAACGTCGACCACGTCGCCGAGGGCGACCCGGCGGTCGCCGAGCTGTTCCAGCGCTTCCCCACGCTCGACGTCCCGGGGCCCTACGAGGCGGCGCCCAGGCTCCAGCTGGAGACGCTGGTCGAGAAGCGCGACTCCAACCAGTCGCACCTGCGGCTGATGTACGCGCCGGACATCGACGCGACCGACCCCGCGCAGCGCGCCGCGCTGACGATCTACTCGACGCTGCTGGGCGGCTCGATGGGCTCGCGCCTGTTCGACGAGATCCGCGAGCAGCGCGGGCTCTGCTACTCGGTCTACGCGATCGACCACGCGCTGAGCGATGCCGCCGTGCTCCAGCTCGGGGCCGGCCTGGAGTCGTCGAAGTGCGACGAGGCCTACAAGCGGATGCGCGAGATCGTCGCCGAGCTGCACGCCGACGGGCCGACCGAGGAGGAAGTCGAGCGCGCGCGGGCCTACGCGGCCGGGCGGCGCGTCCTGGCCTTCGAGAACACCAACGCGGTGGCGCGCTTCGCGGCCTCCCAGGCGATCGTCTTCGGCGAGGACATCGACCCCGATCGGGCGATCGACGCGCTCGACGCGGTCACGTTCGCCGACGTGGCGGCGATCGCCAAGAAGGTCGATCCGACCGCGGCGGCGGTCGCGTGCGTCGGCCCGCACGAGGTCGCGGAGTTCGCGGCCGCGTGACCACCTCGTGTCGAGCACTGGCGCTCGGCGCGAGGGTGTGCCACAGTCAGCCTTCGAGGCGGCGGCATTGAGAACGTGACGACAACGAGTGACATGCCGTTCGTGGCGGAGATGCTGAACGAGCGCGAGCTGCGCCGGTACGTGAACCGGGTCGACGGGCGCTGGCCGCTTGAGCGAGTGCTGCTCGGCGGCGCGCGGGTCGAGGACCTGCACGGCGCGCTGCCCCAGCGCGAGCGCGGCAGCGAGTACGTCGTCGTGCTCATCAGCGAGTACTTCGCCGGCGTGCCGTGGCTGGAGCGCGTCTACCAGGCGGCGAGCCTGTGGGACGCCGACGAGATGGCCGGCGCCGCCGACGTCCACTGCTACACGCCGGACGAGTTCGCGCGCCGGCGCGAGACGCTGCCGGTCGTGCGCGCGGTCGCCGAGCACGGCATCGAGCTGGCGGGCGCCGGGCCGTCCGGGCCGAGCGCTCCCCAGAACTGACGACGTCAGCCTCCGGACGACCGTCCGGAAACCGGTCCGGAACGTCAACCCGCCGCGGAGCGCCGCCGATCCCCGGGGCACCATGCCCCTTGCCCCCGCCCCTGCGCGCGTCGGCGCCCTCTGCGCCGTCGCGCTCTGCTCGCTCGCGCTGCCCACCGGCGCGTTCGCCAAGAAGAGCGCCACCCCGAAGCTCCCCGCCAAGTTCCAGAAGCGCTACCACGTCAAGAGCGCGCTCGCCGACCCCGATCACGACGGCCTGACGAACTACACCGAGTACCGGGCGCACACGAACCCGAAGAAGGCCGACACCGACCGGGACGGCATCCCCGACGGGTCCGAGGACTTCGACAAGGACAAGCTCGACAACCTGACCGAGCAGCGCGCCGGGACCGATCCGGGCAAGAAGGACACCAACCACAACGGCAGGTCCGACGCCCTCGAGGACGCCGACCACGACGGGCTGAACAACCTCGCCGAGCAGAACACCGCCAACGATCCGGGCGACCCGGACTCCGACGACGACGGCATCAAGGACGGCAACGAGAACGCCGGCCAGATCGTCTCGTTCAGCGGCGCCGGCGTCCTGAGGCTGCGCCTGGCCTCGACCGGCAAGGTCATCTCGGCGCCGGTCGACGAGAGCACGAGCGTCGACTGCGCCACGACCGACGGCTACGACGGCGGCGCCGACGACGACGCGGCCGACGACGTCTCCGACGACTCCGGCGACGACGACGCCTCGGCCGCCCGCGTCCAGCGCGCCGACGACGGCGACGACGACTTCGTCCCGGCCGACGACTCCGACCTGACCGACGACGACGCCTCCGACGACGACGGCTGTGCCGACCAGCTCGCGGCCGGCGCCTGGGTCCACGAGTCCTCGCTGGGCAAGGACGACACGGGCGCGACGGTGTTCGACGCGGTCGCGCTGGTCGGCGACGACGAGTAGACGGCCATTCCGGAGTGACGCGGCGCCGCGGCCAAGGGAAAGCGGCGCCGCGTTCCACTCACTATGCCGCGGGTTTGACGTCGCGAACGGATCCGAGCTTTGCGCCGAGCGTGCGCTTCACGTTGATGTCGACGTGATATCGCTGCAGCACAGCGGCGGTCAGCGCCTCCTCCGACCACAGCCGCCCGATGTCCTCCATCGTCCACTCACGCGATCCTTGGAGCGCCTGAGCTCCGATGACGGTCTCGACGAGCCCCTGCTCGAACCACTCGTGGACGACCTCTTCGACCGTCGTCCGGACTGCCGCCGTGTTGCCGTAGGCACTCGACCAGCGGTCGATCATGTCAGTGAAGACGCGGAAGTCTGCGTTGATCTGCAGCAGGTTCTGGTCAGCGAGGTATTTCGCCGCGCGGTCCTCGAGCAGGTCAGCTGTCCGGGTCGGAGGCGTGTGGCGCTCGCTGATCCACATCACGTCCGGCATGGGATCGGGCTGCGTCTCCTCGCCCGGGTCACCGTCCTCGACGACGAACATCGCGTAGACGCTGCCCGCTCGGCCGCCGCGGCCTCCCGCCCCACCGCCGCCGCCATTGCTCTCGCTCTCGATATCGCGTTCGCGCGCCCTGCCGCCGGGCACGTCGCCAGAGACGGCCAGCGCGCCGCTCGGCGTCCGGCGGTAGCGGCTCGGGTGCCGCAGGAGCTCACGGATCTGCTTCAGGCGATCGCGAATCGCCTGCTTGTGATCGTTTGAGACGGTGCCCGACGTGATCTCGTCCATCAGCTCTTTGACCTCTGACGGCATGCCGGTACGGAATTCGGCTGCCCACTCAGTCCAAGGCAGCGGCTCGCCGTTGACGAGAAGTTGCGTCCGAGCCGTATTGGATCCGAGCTGGTCATGGACGTCCGGCTCCACGTAGATCACCACCCGCTGATGACCGAAAATCACCCCGAACTGCTGGAGCCGTGCAACCCCGGCCCGGCCGGTCGTCAGCTCGTACAGTTCGTCCTGGTACAGAGCGGCGACGTGGCCCGTGGTCGCGAACATGTCTCCCTGCTTCGACCGCTCCGCACGTTCGGTGAGGATCCAGACATGCGCAGTGGCGCCCGTCAGATCGACTGAACCGCGCCACGCACACTCGTCATCGAGGAACTTCTCCATGCCGCTGACGTTCCGCAGAAAGTTACGACGGGTGTCATCGCGCGGCGCCTGGTAGCCCTCGCGTACCTTCACGTCGATGCCCTTCGGGAATCGGAAGTAGCGCGTATTGAGGTACTTGACGATCCACCGCTGCCGGCCCTCTACCCCGAGCGGCGGCTCCATCGTGTTCGCGTCCTGGGTCATCCCCAGAAGCACAACCTTCGTGCCGTGCGTCTTGACCATGTCCGGCTTGACGTCGTTCGTGAGGGTCGCGTAGTCCGCGAAGGACCCGTCCGGGCGCTCGACTCGGGCGATCCCGTACTGCTTGGTCGTGGGATCTCGCCAGAGGTGCGTCATGTGCCCTTCTCCGCCGTCCTTCCACGACAGGTAGATCAACCCGGCGTGATTCCGCGTGGCGCCCGCGACCTTCGCACCGACGCCGAAGTTCTTGTCGTGATCCTGCTCGTGCCCTGACGAGCTGAGCTGGTTGATGAACCTGATCTGCTCGTCACCATCCATCCCGATGCCGGTGTCGACGATGCACAGTTTCCAGTTGCCCGTGAGGTCATAGGTGTTCCAGTCCGCATCCCAGATAATCGTGCCCCGTCGCCCGGGTGTGTCGCTGATCGCTTCGATCGAGTTCTGGGTGAACTCACGGATGTATTGCAGCGGGCCGCAATCGCGACCGATCCGGTCCACGATGAATCCGGTGTTGTCGATGCCCATCGCCAGGGTCTTGCCCCGGCCGGAATCGCCTGCGCTCATGTCGCTGTCTCCTGACGAGATGACGTGGGCCCAATGACCAAGGACACCTCGATCCGAGTGGGTTCGCTTGATCGGAGCGACGGAAGAGGCATGCTCTTCGGACAACTCCGACAACCGAACATTGAATGACGGATGCTACAAGCTCTGGCCACTACCCTCGACGTCATGGACGTCGAGATCTGGTCCGACATCGCCTGCCCGTGGTGCTACGTGGGCAAGAAGCGATTCGAGGCGGCGCTGGCGTCGTTCGCGCACGCGGACGAGGTCAGCGTCACGTGGCGCTCGTTCGAGCTGGATCCGAGCGCGCCCGCGGACCGCGGGCTGCCGCACGACGAGCTGCTGGCCAAGAAGTACGGCCGGTCGCTGGAGGAGGTCCACCAGATGGACGCCCAGCTGACCGCCGTCGCGGCCGCCGAGGGCATCGAGATGAAGCTCGACGCCGCCCGCTCCGGCAACACCTTCGACGGCCACCGGATCGTCCACCTGGCCAAGGCGTCCGGGCTGGGCGAGGAGATGAAGGAGCGCCTGTTCCAGGCCTACTTCACCGAGGGCGAGCTGATCGCCGACCACGACGTGCTGCTGCGCTGCGCGGTCGAGGTCGGGCTGGACGAGGCGTCGGTGCGCGAGGTCCTGCTGACCGAGCGCTTCGCCGAGGACGTCCGCGAGGACGAGCTGACCGCGCAGTCGGCGGGGATCTCGGCCGTGCCGTGCTTCGTCATCGACCGCAAGCTCGGCGCGAGCGGGGCGCAGCCGCCGGAGGAGCTGCTGCGGTTCCTCGAGCACGGGTGGTCGCAGCGGCAGCCGGCGCCGCCGATCGCGTTCGGCGAGGGCTCGGGCGTGGCCGAAGGCGACGCCTGCGGGCCTGAGGGCTGCTGAGGCGGGAGCGCCGCCGCCGAGGGTGGCGCGGGGGGCAGACCGCTACCCCTTCGCGCCGGCCTCCGCCCCCTCGCCCACATGCTCGTCCAGCCACGCCAGCAGCGGCGCGCACGCCGTCCACGTGTCGCGCAGATGCTCCACGCAGGCGTCACGCGAGAGCCCGCGGGCCGCGTCCGGCGGCGCGCTCGCCCCCGCGATCAGGAGCTTGTGGCGCAGCAGCGCCACCCGCGGGTGGTCTCGGGGATAGCCCCGCGGCGCCGTCTTCAAGGACTCGCCCCAGACGTCCAGCCCGCCGGCGTCCAGAGCCCCGACGATCGACTCCAGGGCGCCGCCGGACGTCTCGTCCACCACCGCGTCCCGGAAGCGCGTGAGCTGCCCCGCGTCCATCCGGTAGGCGCCGGTGCCCGCGAACAGCCCGGCCGCGGAGATCTGCGCGTACAGCCGACCGTCGATCGTCCCGTAGCAGCGGTCCTTGTAGGGCCGCGACCTGTCCTTGGCGAACCGCAGGTCGCGGTTGGGCCGCGCGACCCAGACCGGCGCGTCGCCGGCCAACTCCTCCAACAACGCGGTCAGCGGCCCGCGGACCTCGTGGTCGTACGCCTCGCGGTGGGCTCCGAACCAGTCCCGCGAGTTGTCGGCCTCCAGCCCGGCGAACCAGTCGAACGTCGCCGGGCGGAAGCCGTCGAAGGACATCGGGTCGCCCGAGCCGCCGCGCGCGCTAGCCGATCGCGACCATGCGCTCGATCGGGATCCGCGCCCGTTCGGCCAGGGCCGGGTCGACCTTGACCTCGCCGGAGAGGTCCCGCAGCGCGTCGCGCAGCTTGGGCAGCGTGATCATCTTCATGAACTTGCAGGACGCGCGCTCGTTGGCGGCGACGAAGTCCACGTCGGGGGCGGCCATGCGGAGCTGGTGCAACATCCCCGTCTCGGTCGCCATGATCGCCGTGCCGCCGCGGCCCGCGTGCTCCTTGGCGTAGTCCAACATCCCGCCGGTGGAGAGCATGTGGACGCCGCGCGAGTCGATGTCGCCCGCGGCCACGTACTCCATGACCTGGGTCGTGCAGCCGCACTCGGGATGCACGAGGAACTCGGCGTCCGGGTGTGCGGCGCGCACGGCGCTGATGTCGTCCGGGCGGATGCCCGCGTGCACGTGGCACTCGCCGTCCCAGATGTGGAACGTGCCGGACCCCTGCAGGCCCAGCTCCTTCTGCACGAACGCGCCGAGCCACATGTCCGGCCCGAACAGCACGGGCGTGTCGGCCCCGTGCGTCGCGTAGATGTGCTCCACGACCTTCACGGCGTTGGACGACGTGACGCAGTAGTCGGTCAAGGCCTTCACCTCGGCCGTGGTGTTCACGTACATCACGGTCACCGCGCCGGGGTGCTTGGCCTGCCAGGCGCTGAGCTGCTCCGGCGTGATCGAGTCGGCCAGCGAGCAGCCGGCGTCGAGGTCCGGGATGATCACCCTCTTCTCGGGCGACAGGATCGACGCCGTCTCGGCCATGAAGTGCACGCCGCAGAAGGCGATGACGTCGGCGTCGACGGCGGCCGCCTGACGCGACAGGCCGAGCGAGTCGCCGACGTAGTCGGCGGCGTCCTGCACCTCGGGCACCTGGTAGTTGTGGGCCAGGATGACCGCGTTGCGGGATTCGGCGAGCGCACGGACCTCCGCGGTCAGCGCGCTACGTTCGTCGGCCGTCAGGGCCGGGGAACCAGTGGGGCTGGGGGCCATGGGGAGGTTCATGGCAGACGCTCCAATATGAGGGAGAGGTCTAGGGCACTGGCGGAGTGCGTGAGCGCTCCGACCGAGATGAAGTCTACCCCGGTCTCCGCCGCGGCCCGGACCGTGTCCAGGTCGATGCCCCCGGAGGCCTCCAACTCGGCCCGTCCGGCGACCTCCTCGACGATCGCGCGCATCTGCTCCGGGGACATGTTGTCCAACAGGATCCGGGGCGCCTGGGCGGCCAGCGCCTCGCGCACGTCGTCGGCGGTCTCGGCCTCGACCTCGATCGCGATGTCGGGGTACCTGGCCCGCGCCGCGGCCACCGCCGCGGCGATCCCACCCGCCGCGGTGATGTGGTTCTCCTTGATGAGCACCATGTCGAACAGGCCGAAGCGGTGGCTGACGCCGCCGCCCGCGACGACCGCGGCCTTCTCCAACGGCCGCAGCGTCGGCGTGGTCTTGCGCGTGTCGAGGATCCGCGCGCCGGTGCCGTCGACGGCCCGGACGTAGCGCGCGGTCAAGGTCGCGACGCCGGACAGGCGCTGCAGGAAGTTCAGCGCGGTGCGCTCGGCGGTGAGGATCGCCGCGGCCGGTCCGGTGATCCGCGCGACGACGGTCCCGGGCTCGTGCCAGACGCCCTCGGGCGCCAGGCGCTCGAACGCCACCGCGTCTCCCCCGGTCCGCGCGAACGCCGCCTCGGCGACGTCGAGGCCGAAGACCACGCCGGGCGCCTTCTGGGTGATCGTGGCGACGCCACGGGCGTCGGGCGGGACGGTGGACAGCGTGGTGACGTCCCCCGCGCCGACGTCCTCGGCGAGCGCGCGCGCGACGACGTCGGCGACGAACTGCGGATCCAGCTTGGACATTGGCGCGGAAGGATATGGAGGAGTGACCGTGCCTGACCTCGACCTCGACGCCTGGCTGTCCGATCCGGCGATCCGGACGCGCCACCGCCGGACCGCCGACGGCGCGTCCCCCGACGCGCTCTGGGACGCCGCCGGGGCGCTGCGCGTGGACGCCACCGGGCCGCTCGGGCGGCTGATCCGCTGGCGCATCCCGGGCCTGCCGCCCGCCGTGACCTTCGGCGAGCTGTTCGCCCAGCCGCCGTTCACGGTCCTGGCCGAGGGCGAGCGCTGGTCGGTCAGCGGCCTCGTCGGCCGGATCTGGACGCTGCGCCGCGACTACCCGCGCCTGGAGAGCGCCGACGCGTTCGCGTCCTGGTCGCGGCCCGGGACCGCGCGCGTGCTGTTCGCCCACTGGGTCGAGGAGGACCCCGACGACGGCGGTGCCGCGCTCGTCTCCGAGGCCCGCGTCGCGCCCGTCGACCGCGGCGCCGCGCTGCGCCTGCGCGCGCTCTGGACGGTCGTCGGGCCGGCGGAGCGCCTGATCGGCGGGGAGGCGCTGGGTCGGGCGGCGCGGGTGGCGGCCCGCGCTACGTTGGATCCGTGACGACCGCATGGATCGACCTGGAAGGCGCCGTCAACGCGAGGGCCGTCGTGCCGAACCGGCTGCTGCGGTCCGACAACCTGCAGGACCTGACGCCGCGGGACGTCCAGCACCTGGTCGAGGACCATCGGCTGAGCGCCGTGATCGACCTGCGCACCGGCGCCGAGGTGCGGCTGGAGGGCCCCGGCCCGCTGACGCGCGTCGAGGACCTCGTCATCGAGCACCGCTCGCTCTACCCCGAGGCCGGCGAGCGCACCGACGCGATCGAGGCCGACACGATCGTCCCGTGGCAGAACGGCGGCGACCGCGGCGCGAACCTGCCCGGGGAGACGCCGACCGTCCGCGCCTACTGGGGCTACATGGAGAAGCGCCCGGACTCGATCGTCGCCGCGCTGCGCACGATCGCCGCGCCGCCCGGCGACGGCGCCGTGCTCGTCCACTGCGCGGCGGGCAAGGACCGCACGGGCCTGGTCGTCGCGCTGGCGATGGAGATCGCGGGCACCGACCGCGACGCGGTCGTCGCCGAGTACGCGCGGACCGGGGAGCGCATCGAGCGGATCGTCGCGCGGCTGGCCTCCTCGCCCACCTACGCGCACGACATGCGCACCGACGACCCCGCCCACCACACGGCCCGGCCGGAGTCGATGGCGCGCATCCTCGAGCTGCTGGACGAGCGCCACGGCGGCCCCGCCGGCTGGCTCGGCGAGCACGGCTTCGACGGCGACGACGCCCTGGCGCTGCGCGCGCGGCTCAGCCCGTCGTAGCACCTGGCACTCCAGCTCCAGGCGGCCGACCTGCGGGTGCAGGAACGTCCGCGTAGGACCGCGAGAGCCGGTCGTGCTCCTCGGGCGCGTGCAGCGCGCGCTCGCGCGCGTCGGTGAACCAGCGGTAGATCCGCGAGCGGTCGAGGTCGCCGGGCGCGAAGCGCGTCTCGTCGCCGACCAGCGCGACCGAGAGCGCGTTCTGCGCAAGCGCCTCGCCGAGGTCGTTGAGGACCATCGCGGGCGTGTCGAGGCGATCCAGGACCTTCAACATGCCCGGGCTGACGTGCCCGCTGCTCCAGGCGCGTGTAGTAGTCGGTGGACATGCTCGCCGGCAGCGCGACCTCCTCGCGGCGCAGGCCGCTGGTGCGCCGGCGCGGCCCGCGGCCGCCGCGGCGCCGCGCTGGCGCTCGACACGAGCGACCTCTCGTCCTTCCCCGCCTTCGCCGACGCCCTGCGCGCCGAGCTGGGCGACCGCGAGGCCTTCGACGTCCTCGTCAACAACGCGGGCACCGCGCTCTACGCGCCGCTGGCCGAGGTCACCGAGGCCCAGTAGACGCGGTCTTCGCCGTCCACGTCAAGGGCACGCTCTTCCTGACGCAGGCGCTCCTGCCGCTGATCGCCGACGGCGGCAAGATCATCAACATCAGCTCGGGCCTGACCCGCACGTCGTTCCCGGCCTCGGGCGGCTACGCGGCGGCCAAGAGCGCCGTCGAGACGCTGACGCGCTACATGGCGCTGGAGTGGGCCGACCGCGGCATCACCGCCAACGTCGTCGCCCCCGGCGCGGTGCCGACCGACTTCGGCGACGGCCACCTGCGCGAGAGCGAGCAGGTGCAGGGCGCGGTGATCGCCAACACGGCGCCGGCGCGGCTCGCGACGCCGGAGGACATCGGCGTCGCGATCGCGGGCCTCGCGCTCGCGTCCGGCGGCTGGATCACCGGCCAGCGGATCGAGGCGTCGGGCGGCCTGCGGCTCTAGTGTCGTGATTCATTCATTCGGTCGCAGTATTCCGGAGGCGGCCGGCGAATTCATGAATCACGACACTAGGGCGTCGGCGCGGCGCCGCGCTCCAGCCCCGCCAGCGTGGACGTGCCGTCGAAGACGGTGCGCCCGCGGCGGCGCAGGACCACCCGCAGCTCCCCGGCCAGATGCTGCGCGGCGGCCCCCTGGCGGTGGCGCCGCGCGCGCGGCTCGGGGACCGGCAGCAGGTGCGGCGGCGTGCCGTTGGCGTGGCCCTCGACGGTGACCGCCACGCCGGCGGGCGTCCGCCCGCGCAGGCGCCAGCCGCCGTCGCCGACGTCCACGCGCAGCGGCTGCAGCGGGCGGACGAGGCGGTGCAGCTCGCCGCCGGCCGAGACGACCAGCGACGTCGCGGTCAGCCGCAGCGGCCCGATCCCGGCGCGGCCGCCGGCGAACGCGACGCAGGCGTCCGGGTCGGCGTCGAACGCGTGCGCCTGGCCCCACCACCACGTCTCCGGGAAGCCGCCGTTGGACCAGTTCTTCTCCGCGTAGGCGATCGCGCCGTCCAGCGGCACCTCGCGCCCGCCGACGACCATCCCGCCCCGCACTCGCGCGCGCAGCAGCCACGGGTGCCAGTACTGGCTGAGCCCCGGGATCGCCTGGGCGGCGCCCAGGCCGCCGAAGGCGCGGCCGCGCGGCCAGCGCGCCGGCGCCTCCAGCGCGACGTCCAGCGACGCGGCGCCGAGGCGGACCGAGACCGAGCGCGCGTCGCCGCGCAGCCACGCCACGCCGTCGGCGCCCTCCGCGTCGCCGTCGCCGGCGCCGATCGCCACCGCGCCGTCCGCGGTGGCCCGCGCGTCCGCGACCAGCGCCGACGCCGCGAGGCCGCCCGGGTGCGCGGCCAGCCCGACCGTCCCCCACGCCCGCCCGGCGCCGTCGCGGTTGACGCCCGCCAGCACGACCGCCACGTCGCCGCTGCCGGGGTGCGTGAAGCGCCAGAACCAGCCCTCCATCGCGACGCCGTGCGGGCGGCGCGGGTCGCCGAACGGCAGGTCGGCCCCCGTGCGCCGGTACGTGTCCGAGATCACTCGTGTAACGATCTCACACCTCGCTAGACTTCAGTCTTGTCGACTCAAGTTTTCGACCTCCAGATTGAGAAGGAAAGATGCCTGAACAGCCCTTCACCAACCTCGTGCCGTGCTCCGTCTGCCAGGAGCGTCCCGGCACCCTGCACATGGTCGTCCAGACCGAGTCCGGCCGCCAAGGCGCGGTGATGTGCGAGAGCTGCGCACGCGACCTGATGGAGGGCTTCGGCAACGCCGGCTTCGGCCCCTCGGCCGCCGGCTCCGACGCTCCCGCGTTCGGCGCGGGCCGGGCCGCCGGCCTCGGCGGCGCCGCCACCGCGCAGCGCACGCGTCAGCCGTCCCAGCCGTCCGACACCCCCGCGCTGGACGAGTTCGGCCGCGACCTCACGGGCGACGCCCGCGACGGCCGCATCGACCCCGTGATCGGCCGTGAGGAGGAGATCGCCCAGACCGTGGAGATCCTCGCCCGCCGCCGCAAGAACAACGCCGTCCTGATCGGCGAGGCCGGCGTCGGCAAGACCGCGATCGTCGAGGGCCTGGCCCTGCGCATCGCGACCGGCGACGTCCCCGAGACCCTGCGCGACGCGCGCGTGGTCGCCCTCGACATGGGCAGCCTCGTCGCGGGCTCGCAGTACCGCGGCCAGTTCGAGCAGCGGCTGAAGGCCGTGCTCGCCGAGGTCACCGCCTCCGACGGCAAGATCGTGCTGTTCGTCGACGAGCTGCACACGGTCCTGGGCGCCGGCGGCGCCGAGGGCGCGATGGACGCCGCCAACCTGCTCAAGCCGATGCTTGCCCGCGGCGAGCTGCGGATGGTCGGCGCGACCACGCTGAGCGAGTACAAGAAGATCGAGCGCGACGCCGCCCTGGCGCGCCGCTTCAGCGCCGTCATGGTCGAGGCCCCATCGGTCGAGGAAACCGTGGAGATCCTGCGCGGGCTGCGCTCCGCCTACGAGGAGCACCACGCCGCGACGATCACCGACGAGGCGCTGGACGCCGCCGCGCGGCTCAGCGACCGCTACCTGACCGAGCAGCACCTGCCCGACAAGGCCATCGACCTGGTCGACCAGGCCGCCGCCAAGCTGCGGCTGGCCACGCCGCGCCCGGTCGACGTCGCGTCGCTGCGCGAGCAGCTCGAGCGGGCCGTCGCGTCCGAGGACTACGAGCAGGCCGCCACGCTCAAGACCCAGATCGCGCGCGTCGAGGCCGCCGAGGCCGAGGGCGGCAGCGGCTCGGCCGAGCGCGTGACGGTCGGCGAGACCGCGGTCGCCGCGGTGGTCGCCGCCCGCACCGGCATCCCCGTCGGGGAGCTGGTCGAGGGCGAGCTGGCCCGGCTGGTCGAGCTGGAGGACGACCTCCACCAGCGCGTGGTCGGCCAGGACGAGGCGGTCGAGAAGGTCGCCGACACGATCCGCCGCGCGCGGGTCGGGCTGAGCGAGCCGGACCGCCCGCTGGGGTCGTTCCTGTTCCTCGGGCCGACGGGCGTCGGCAAGACCGAGCTGGTCAAGGCGCTGTCCGAGCGGCTGTTCGCCACCGAGGACGCGCTGGTCCGGATCGACATGTCGGAGTACCGCGAGCCGCACACGGTCGCGCGGCTGATCGGGTCGCCGCCCGGCTACGTCGGCTACGGCGACGGCGGCCAGCTGACCGAGCCGGTCCGGCGCCGTCCGTACAGCGTGATCCTGCTCGACGAGATCGAGAAGGCGCACCCCGAGGTGTGGAACGTGCTGCTGCAGCTGCTCGACGACGGTCGCCTGACCGACGGCGAGGGCCGCACGGTCGACTTCACCAACGCGGTGGTCGTCATGACCTCCAACTTGGGTGCCGGCCGCGCGAAGCGGGGCCTCGGCTTCACCGCGACCGAGCCCGGCGCGGCGGACGACCGCATGAAGGACGCCGCCAAGTCCGCGTTCCTGCCCGAGTTCCTGAACCGGATCGACGAGGTCGTGACGTTCCAGGCGCTGGGCGAGGAGCAGGTCGAGGCGATCGCGCGCCTGATCGTCGCGCGGGTCGCCGACCGCCTGCGGGTCGAGCGCGGCATCGAGTTGACCGTCGACGACGCGCTGGTCGCGAAGCTCGCGGCCGACGGCTTCGACGCGGAGTTCGGCGCCCGTCCGCTGCAGCGCCACGTGCGCCGCACGCTGGAGCGGGAGCTGACCCGGGCGATCCTGTCCGGGTCCCTGACCGACGGCGCGCAGGTGCGTGCCACGGCCGGCGACGACGGTGGCGTGGCGCTGGAGGTCAACGCCGCCGTCGCGCCGATGCACGAGACGGCGGCCGCCTGAGTCGCGGCGGCGCCGTCCTGTGAAGGAGAGGTGGGACCGGTGGAGCCGGCGCTGTGGCAGGCGCCGGCTTCGCCGCGTCCGGAGGGCCGTCGATCAGGCTTCCGTCCTCGGCGGGGCGGGTAGGCGGTCAGCATGGCGACCGACATCACCACCGACCGCCTCCGCGAGCTGGCCGAGACGCGCAGCGCAACGGGCAAGGTTCTGAGCGTCTTCATCAACCTCGACCCGCGGGAGTTCGCCGCGCCGCCCGCGCGGGCGACCGAGATCAGCTCGGTCCTCGACGAGGCGTCGCGGGCGATCCGCGACCTCGACACCCTCACCCACGACGAGCGATCGGCCCTGGAGGCCGACGTCGAGCGCGTCCGCGACGCGCTGTCCAACGGCTTCGACGCCGAGGGCGCGCGCGGCGTGGCCGTGTTCGCGTCGCAGCCGGCCGGCCTCTTCCAGGTCCACAAGCTGCCGCGGCCGATTGCCCACAAGGTCTCCATCGGAGACAGCCCTTGCGTGGAGCCGCTGGCGCGGATCGGGACCGGCGAGCTGTGGTGGCTCGTGCTCGTCGACCGGCGCCACGGCCGGCTCCTGGTCGGCACCGAGGACGGCCTGGTCGAGCTGTGGCGCGCCGACGAGCCGATCAGCGGCGTGCGCCAGCAGGCCGGCTTCTCGCAGTCGCGCGGCGACCAGCGCGGCGGCGGCGAGAGCCGCTACGAGAAGGGGATCGAGAAGGACGTCGACGACCACCTGCGCCGGGTCGGCGACGAGCTGCGCAAGCGCCTGGCGAAGGTGCACATCGCGGGCATCCTCGTCGGCGGCCCGGTCGAGGCCGTGTCGCGCTTCGAGGGCCTGCTGCACGCCGACGTCAAGAAGTGCCTGAAGGGCCGCTTCGACAGCGACGTCTGGAACTCCGGGGCCGACGACGTCCTGAAGGCCGCGCGCGGCGTCCTCGAGGAGCTCGTCGTCGCCCGCGACAGCGAGCTGCTGGACCGGATCGACGAGGGCCTGGCGACCGGCGGCCGCGCCGTGTCCGGGCTCAACGACGTCCTGCCTGCCGTCCACGAGCGCCGCATCGACACGCTCGTCGTCGAGGAGGGCTTCTCCGCCAAGGGCGTCCGCTGCCCGCAGTGCGGCTGGCTCGGCGTCAGCGCCGGCGGCCAATGCCCCGCCGACGGCACCATGACCGAGATGGTGGACAACGTCGTCGAGGTCGCGGTCGCCCGCGCCTTCGGCCAGGACGCCCGCGTCCGCTCCCTGCCCGCGGGCGACGTGACGCGCAAGGTGAAGGGGTCGATCGCGGCCGTGCTGCGGTTCTAGCCCTCAGCCAGCACGTGGATCGTCCGGATCGTCGGGTCCGCCGCGCCGTGCAGGCGCGCGCCGGAGTCGACGAGCTCGCGGAGGTAGTCGGCGGTCTCGGCGGTGATGCGCTCGCCGGGCAGCAGCGCGGGGATGCCCGGCGGGTAGCCGGCGATCGACTCGCAGGAGATGCGGCCGATCGCGTCGGTCAGCTCGACCACCTCGGACCGGCCGAGGAACGCGTCGCGGGGCGGGACGACCATCTCGTTCTTGAGCGCGTCGGGTGAGCGGGTGAGCGCCTCGACCGGCGCGTCGGGCTTGATGATGCGCTTGACGGTCTCGTCGACGTCGCCGGCGAAGCGCACGAGCGCGTCGGCGGGCTGCCCAACGCCCAGGACGCAGACGATCGTGGCGACGGTCGCCAGCTCGGGATGCACGTCATAGGCATTGCGAAGGGCCTCGGCGACCTCGTAGCCCGTGCAGCCCGTGCCGCGCGTGTCGAGGACGATCCGCAGCGGGTCGTACGCCGCGACGCCCGCGCGCCCGACCATGTCGTAGTCGATGGTCCGGATGCCGGGCGTCGTGGCGAGCTTCTCGCGCGTCGCCTTGGCCGCGGCGATCGTCTCGTGCAGCAGCGCCTCGCCGTGCACGGCCAGCTGGCGGCGCGCGCCGTCCAGCGAGGCCATCAACAACGACGACGGCGACGTCGAGCGCACCAGCCGGATGGCGCGGCCGACCGTGCCCGGGTCGATCCGACCGGTCGGAGCGACGTGCAGCATCGCGCTCTGCGTCAGCGACCCCACGATCTTGTGCGTCGACGTCAGCACCGCGTCGGCGCCGAGGCGCAGCGCGCTCTCGGGCAGGTCGGGATGGAAGCCGAAGTGCGGCCCCCACGACTGGTCGACGACCAGCGCGACGTCGCGCGCGTGGGCGACCTTCGCCAGCGCCTCGACGTCGGCGGCCATGCCGTAGTAGGTCGGCGAGACCAGGAACGCGACGCGTGCCTCGGGGTCGGCGGCCAGCGCGGCGTCCAGGGCCTCCGGCGTCACGCCGTGCGCCATGCCCAGCTCGCCGTCGTAGGCCGGCGCCACGAACGACGGCAGGCCGCCGCTCAGCACGAGCCCGTCCACGATCGAGGCGTGCGAGTTGCGCTGCGCGACGACGTGCGTCCCCAGCGGCGCCAGCGCGAGGCACAGCGCGTGGTTGCCCTGGGTCGCGCCGTTGGTCAGGAACCACGTCCGCGCCGCGCCGTGGGCCTCGGCGGCCAGCGCCTCGGCGCGCTCGTAGGGCGTCGGCTTGGGGCCGAGGTCGACGCCGTTGATGTCCTGCGGGATGTCGAGCCCCAGCGCGCGGTCGCCCAGCGCGTAGCGCAGGCCGGGGTCGGCGCCCGGGCCGCCCTTGTGGCCCGGGACGTGGAACCGCCCGGGGCCGCGGAAGCCGTAGGCGACCACGGCGTCGAGGTAGGGCGCCGTCGGCTGCTCGGACGGTCCGGTGCGCGGGGTCGTGGCATCGCTCATCGCCACGCGATGCTAGGCGACGAGCCCTACGCCGGACCGTCTAGTTCGGGCCGGCGGCCTTCAGCAGATACGCGCGGACGAACCCGTCGAGGTCGCCGTCCAGGACGCGCTGGGCGTCGCCGACCTCGCGGTCGGTGCGGTGGTCCTTGACCATCGTGTACGGGTGCAGCACGTAGGACCTGATCTGCGAGCCGAAGTTGACGTCGAGCGTCTCGCCGCGCTCGCGGGCGATCTCCTCCTGGCGCTCGCGCTCCTGGCGCTCCAGCAGCTTCGCGCGCAGCATCTTCATGGCCGTGTCCTTGTTGGCCGACTGCGAGCGCTCGTTCTGGCACTGCACGACGATCCCGGTCGGCCGGTGCGTGATGCGCACGGCCGAGTCGGTCTTGTTGACGTGCTGGCCGCCCGCGCCGGACGCGCGGTAGGTGTCGGTCTGGAGGTCGTCGGGGTCGATCTCGACGTCGCCGGTGTCCTCGATGACCGGCGCGACCTCGACGCCCGCGAACGCCGTCTGGCGCCGCGACTGCGCGTCGAAGGGCGAGATCCGCACGAGCCGATGGACGCCCTGCTCGGCGTTGAACAGCCCGTAGGCGTTCTCGCCCTCGGCGCGGAAGGTCGCCGACT
This sequence comes from Baekduia sp., assembly GCF_035685985.1. GTDB lineage: Bacteria > Actinomycetota > Thermoleophilia > Solirubrobacterales > Solirubrobacteraceae > Baekduia. The sequence continues at coordinate 223,907 of NZ_DASRZV010000015.1, read as the reverse complement.
TGATGCCGGCCTCCTCCCCGTCGGACGCCTCCAGCAGCTCGACCTTGAACTTCCGCGACTCGGCCCAGCGCATCATCATGCGCAGCACCATCTCGGCCCAGTCCTGGGCGTCGGTGCCGCCCGCGCCGGCGTTGACGGTCACCAGCGCGTCGCCCGCGTCGTAGGGACCGGAGAACAGGCGCTCCTCCTCGAGCGCGGCCAGCCGCTCCTCGACGGAAGCGAGCTGGTCATATAACTCGCTCTCGAGCTCCGCGTCTTCGTCGGCCAGCTCGACGAGCCCGTCGAGGTCCTCGATGTCGGACTCCAGCTCGGTGAAGGTCTTCAGCTTGCGCGTCGTGCGCGCGTACTCGGTGTTGACCTTCGCGGCGGCCGCGGCGTCGTCCCAGAACCCGGGAGCCTGCATCTGCTCCTCGAGCCGGGCGACGTCAGCGGTCAGCGCGTCGGGGTCGGTCCCGGAGCGCAACAGCGCGAAGCTCGACTTGATGGCCTCGATCCGCTGGGGGACCGGTGTGTCGGACGACGTGGCGGCCACCTACGCCCCGTGGCACTTCTTGTATTTCTTGCCGCTGCCGCACCAGCACGGGTCGTTGCGGCCGAGCGTCTCGTGCTCGTCGACGCGCCGCTGCTGGACGATCGGCACCGCCTGCTCGTCGGCCGCCTGCGGCACGCCGGCCTCCTGGGCGTAGGCCACGCCCCCGCCGCCCTGGGCGGCGTCCATCAGCGCCGACGGCTGCTGCGTGCCGACGCCGCCGGAGTACTGCACCTGGCCGACGCCCGGACCCGCCTGCGGCTGCGGCGGCGGGGCGCCCTCGACCTCGACCTCCACGTGGAAGATCATGCGGGCGAAGTCGCCCCAGATCGAGTTCATCAGGTCGGTGAAGAGGTCGAACGCCTCGTTCTTGTAGGCGACGAGCGGATCGATCTGGGCGAACCCGCGGAGGTGGATGCCCTCGCGCAGGTAGTCCATGTCGTACAGGTGCTCGCGCCACTTGTTGTCGATGACCTGGAGCAGCAGGTAGCGCTCCAGCGCGCGCATGAGCTCCTCGCCGAGCTCCTGCTCGCGGCCGGCGTAGCGCGACAGCGCCTCGTCCTGGAGGCTCTCGATCAGCTCCTCGCGCTCCTGCGCGGAGGTGAGCCGCTCGGGGTCGATGCCGCCCGGGAAGATGTCCGACAGCGCGGTCATCAGGCCGTCGAGATCCCAGTCCTCGACGTACTCGGAGACCGTGTAGTCGTCCACAGTGCGGCGGATGACGTCGGCGAGGTTCTCCCGCGCGACCGGGCCCATGTCGCGGCCCTCGAGCACCTCGTCGCGGTACTTGTAGACCACGCGGCGCTGCTCGTTCATCACGTCGTCGTACTCGAGGACGCGCTTGCGGATGAGGAAGTTCTGCTCCTCGACCTTCTTCTGGGCCTTCTCGATCTGCTTGGAGAGCATGCCGGCCTCGATCGGCTCCTCATGCCCCTCGTCGTCGACCGTGCCCAGCTTGTCGAGGATCTTGTAGATGCGGTCGCCCGCGAACAGGCGGACCAGGTCGTCCTCGGCGGAGAGGAAGAAACGCGACTCGCCGGGGTCGCCCTGGCGGCCGGCGCGGCCGCGCAGCTGGTTGTCGATGCGGCGCGACTCGTGGCGCTCGGTGCCGCAGATGAACAGGCCGCCGGCCTCGAAGACCGTCTCGCGGTCCGCGTCGACGCGCTCCTCGATCTTGGGGAAGATCTGGTCGAAGCGCTCCTGGTAGTCCGGGTCGCCGGGCGTCAGGCCGAGGTTGCGCAGCTCCAGCTCGGTGCGGTGCTCGGCGTTGCCGCCGAGCTTGATGTCGACGCCGCGGCCCGCCATGTTGGTGGCGATGGTCACCGCGCCGGGACGACCGGCCTCGGCGACGATGTCGCCCTCGCGCGCCGCGTGCTCCGGCTTGGCGTTGAGGACCGCGTGCGGGATCCCGAGCTTGTCCAGGCGGCGCGAGATCATCTCGGAGACCTCGACCGAGATCGTGCCGACGAGGACCGGCTGCGCCTGGGCGTGGCGCGCCTCGATCTCACGCAGGAGGGCGCCCCACTTGCCGTCCTTGGTCTTGTAGACCTGGTCGTTCTTGTCCTGGCGGATCATCGGCCGGTTCGTCGGGATCTGGACGACCGGCAGCTTGTAGATCTTCATGAACTCCGTGGCCTCGGTGAGGGCCGTGCCGGTCATGCCGGCCAGCTTGGAGTACATGCGGAAGAAGTTCTGGTAGGTGATTGTCGCGAGCGTCTGGTTCTCCTCCTGGATCGCGACGCCCTCCTTGGCCTCGGTGGCCTGGTGCAGGCCCTCCGACCAGCGGCGTCCGTCCAGGATGCGACCCGTGAACTCGTCGATGATCTTGACCTCGCCGTCGACCACGGCGTAGTCGACGTCGAGCTTGTAGAGCGACTCGGCCTTCAGCGCTTGGATGAGGTGGTTGACCAGCGGGCCGTTCTCGGCGCGGTAGAGGTGGTCGATGCCGAGGAACTTCTCGGCCTTCGCCACGCCCTGCTCGGTGACCGCGACGGTCTTGTGCTTCTCGTCGAACTCGAAGTCGAAGTCGGCGACGAACTCCTTGCGGGCGCGCGGGTCCATGCCCTCGGGCGTCTTGCCCGGGATCATGACCTTGGCCAGCTTGGCGAACTGGACGTACCAGTCGGCCGCGGCCTCGGGCGCGCCGGAGATGATCAGCGGCGTGCGCGCCTCGTCGATGAGGATGTTGTCGACCTCGTCGACCAGCGCGTAGAAGTGCATCGCCAGCGGCCGGCCGTCCTCGCCGATGCGCCCGCCGTGCTGGACCTTGTCCTCGATCGTCTGCGCCATGTTGTCGCGCAGGTAGTCGAAGCCGAACTCGGAGTTCGTGCCGTAGGTGACGTCCGCGGCGTAGGCGGCCGTGCGGTCCTCGGGGTCCATGTCGTGCTGGATGATCCCGACGCTGACGCCGCAGCCCTCGTAGAGGGGCAGCATCCACTCGGCGTCGCGCTTGGCCAGGTAGTCGTTGACCGTGACGACGTGGACGCCCTTGCCGGCCAGCGAGTTGAGGACGACGGCGAGCGTGCCCGTGAGCGTCTTGCCCTCACCGGTGCGCATCTCGGCGATCGAGCCGCCGTGCAGGACCATGCCGCCGATCAGCTGCACGTCGAAGTGGCGCATGTTCATGCGCCGCTTGCCGACCTCGCGCGTGATCGCGAAGCACTCCGGCAGCACCTCGTCGAGGGCGTCGTTGATCTTGTCGTCGGTGGGCTGGCTGCGCACGTGCTGGCGCAGCGCGTCCATCCGCTCCTTGAGCTCCTCGTCCGACTCGAGCTCCAGCTCGGGCTCGAAATCGGCAATTCGCGCCACACGCTTCTCGTACTGGCGGAACTGCTTGGACTCTCCGATATTCAGCGCGCGGTCGAGTAGACCCATGGATCGGAGTGTAGTCGGCGGGCGCGGGGCGAAGGCCACGGACCGATGACGATCTGTCCGCCCCTCGCGGACCCGCCGCGCGAAGCGCGGCGGGGAGGGCGGTCGCGCCCTCGCGGACCCGCCGCGCAAAGCGCGGCGGGGAGGGCGGTCGCGCCCCGTGCGTGGGGCGCGACCGGGAGGGCGCCGCGCATGCGCGGCGCCACGGCGGACGCGGCTACATCGCCGCGCTGATGCCGCCCGCGCCGCCCGGCGCCATGCCGGGCTGCTGCATCGCCGCCGCTCTTGACTCCCTTCGCTTTCGCCGCTTGTCGCGGTGGCGCTTGACCTGGACGGCGAGCTCCTCGGAGACGAGGTTGATCGAGTGGGCCATGTCGCGGGACTTGTCGCACGCGCGGAGCGTCGTGCCCTTGACCCGGAGCGTCACCTCGGCGCGGTAGCAGTCCGGGGCGTTCGGCTCCCGGCTGAGCTCGACTTCCAACGTCGCGAGCTCGGACACCTGCTTACCCACCTTGGCGAAGCGCTTCTCCACCTGCTCCCGGATCTCGTCCGAGATGGTCATGTGGCGGCCCTTGACCTCGATCTGCATAGCTGCCCTCCTGGGGCTGGGATCACTAGGTCTTCACGAAGTTACCCCTGACCTGGGATAGAGGCAACGTCTTTCGACGAAGTTCGCGGGGTTTGCCCAGGATCGCGCGGAGGACTACGCAAGGGCCCGCGCGTAGGTGACCGCGACGACGCGTCGCACGCCGGAGTCCTTGAGCGCCAAGGCACAGGCGTGCAGCGTGGCGCCGGTGGTGTGGACGTCGTCCACCAGGACGGCGACGCCGACCGGCCCGTCAGGCCCGCCGCGGCCGGTCCGGACCTGGACATCGGCCGGGTCGGCGCGGAGACGCTGGGCCCGCCGTCGGCCCGCCTGACGCGGACGGCGCGCCGACCGGGCGAGGATCGGCGCGACCGGCAGGCCGGTCCGCGGCGCCAGCGCCCGGGCCAGCCGCGCGGTGTGGTCGATCCCGCGCCGGCGACGCCGCCACGGGTCGCCCGGGACGGGGACGAGCGCGGCGCCGCCGTCGTCCGGCGCCGGCCACAGGTCCGGCGGCGCGGTGGCGACGAGCTGGGCGGCCATCAGCCCCGCCAAGCCGAGCGCGCCGCGCTCCTTCAGCGCGTTGACGACCGCCGGGACGGGGCCGGCGTAGCCGAGCGGTGCCCAGGCGCGAGCGAACGCGTGACGCGCGGCCGGGCAGCGCCCGCACGGCCGCGGCTGCGCGCACCGCGGGCAGACGCGCGGGCCCAGCCAGGGCAGCGTGGTGCGGCACGGGGCGCACAGCGGATCGCCGCGGCGGGCGCAGGTGGCGTGGCGGCAGGCGATGCAGAGCGGAGGGACGAGCCAGTCGAGGAGCACACCGAGGACGATGGCGGGCGACGTGTCACGAGACGACCCGCGATCGTCACGAAACCGCGCAGAAGCAGCGGACAGCGTGCCCCGTCCGTATCCCGCCACCCCCTTGATGGCACACTCCCCGCAGTGCTCGCGGCGACCGCCGACACCTCGTTCTCCCTCGCCCCCGGTCCGATCCTCATCGTGCTGCTGCTGCTGGGCGTCTACGTGCGGCGCTGGCGGCAGGTGCGGCGCACGAGCGGTCCGCGCGGGGCGACGTGGACGCGGCTGGCCGCGTGGGTCGGTGGCGTGCTGTGCCTCGCCATCGCGCTGATCTCGCCGATCGACACGCTCGCCGACCAGGTGTTCGCCATGCACATGGTCCAGCACGTGCTGCTGTTGGACTTCGCGCCGATCCTGCTGATCGCCGGGCTGAGCAAGGTCCTGCTGCGGCCGGTCGCCCGCACGGTCCTGGACCTCGAGCGCGCGCTGGGCCCGATCTCCCATCCGGCGTTCGCGGTCGTCTTCTACGTCGGGATCATGTGGGTGTGGCACGTCCCGGCGCTCTATGACCTCGCGCTGGAGCACTCCGGCGTGCACGTCCTGGAGCACACGTTCTTCATGAGCGCGGGCCTCCTGTACTGGTGGCACCTGCTCTCCCCCGTGCGCGGCCGCCACCTCACGGGGCTCAGCCCGGTCGTCTACATGGTCTCGACGAAGGTGTTCGTCGGCCTGCTGGGCATCTTCCTCACGTTCGCCCCGACCTCGATCTACAGCTTCTACGAGCACCGTCCCCAGGTCTGGGGCCTGCACGCCTCCGACGACCAAGCGCTCGCCGGCGCGATCATGGCCATCGAGCAGTCGATCGTCATGGGCGTCGCGCTCGCCTACCTGTTCGTGCGCGCCCTCGGCGAAGCCGACCGCGCGCAGGAGCGCGAGGACCGCTACCTGGATGCGATGGACGCGGCGACGGGCACGAGCGCGGGTGCGGGTGCGGGTGCGGGTGCGGGTGCGGCGAACGCGAGCCCAGGCGCGCCGCCCCCGGCCGTCTGAGGTCCGGGCGCGGACGCACCGCCTCCGGGCGCCGCGCACCGCCGCGGCGCCTCAGCCCTCCAGGACCGCGCCGTCCTCCACCCGCTCGACGCCCTCGACCGTCACCTCGCCGCGGACGACGACGTCGGCGCCGAACGTCACGTCGCCCACGACGTGCAGCGCGTCGCAGGCCACCAGCGAAGGGGCTCCGGACGGGAAGCGGGCGTCGAAGTCGGCGACCAGCTTGTAGTGGTCGCTGTCGAGGTCGACGAAGGGCGGGACGCCGTGGCGCTCGGCCGCGAGGTGGACGGCGCGCCCGTCGCCGATGACGTAGGCGTCGGAGCGCAGCGAGAGCAGGTCGTTGGTGGTCTTGACCGGCACGAAGCGCGAGCGGGGCACGCGCAGCGCCGCCGCGCCCTCGAAGACGCCGATCGCCGCGCCCATCGCGGTCTCCAGCTGGATGACCGGCGTCGAAGACGTGTCGCCGGGGTCGACCGTCTTCTTGTTGACGATCATCGGCAGGTCGATGACGCCGGAGCCCGACAGCAGGTCGCGCAGCGCGCGCAGGTCGATCCACAGCGTGTTCGTGTTGAAGTACTTGTGCCGCGAGGTGTTCTGGAAGGCGTCGACGTCGGCGTCGGGCGTCTGGGCGATCTCGCGCAGGACCAGCCCGCCGTCGGACTTCCGGCGCGCGAGGTGCCCGCCCTTGCGGTCCGACGAGGTGCGGTCGGCGACCTCCATCAGGAACGGAGCGCCCGAGGACGCCAGCCAGGCGAGGATGCGGCGGTCGAGCACCGCGCCCAGGTTGTCGCTGTTGGACACGAAGGCATAGCGGTAGCCGGCGTCCAGCAAGGCCTCCAACATGCCGGAGGTCACCAGCGCGGTGTAGAGGTCGCCGTGGCCGGGCGGCGCCCACTCCAGGCTCGGGTCGGCCTCCCACGCCACGGGCTCCAGCGTGTCCTGGCGGATCTTGGGGACCTTGTTCTGGACGAAGTCCGGCGGCAGCCCGGCCGAGAGGTCGTCGTACGCGTCCAGCGCGGCGAGCGAGTCCTCGCGCGTCGCGAACGAGCTCATGAGGATCAGCGGGATCCGCGCGCCCGAGGCCTCGCGCAGCGCCAGCACCTGCTCGGCGATCAGGTCCAGGAACGTGCGCCCGTCCTTGACCTCCAGCAGCGACTTGGCCTTGGTCATGCCCATCGACGTGCCCAGGCCGCCGTTGAGCTTGATGACCACGGTGGCGTCCAGCAGCTCGGCGTCGGCCTCCGCGGTCAGCTCGTCGGCGTCGGGCAGCGACGCGACCGGCTCGATCTCCGACTCGGCCAGCGTTCCCGTCTCGCCCTCGCGCAGGCGCTCGTACTGGCGCGCGAAGCTCTCCACCGCCGCGTCGCCGAGGCCCTCGGCGCGCATCTTCTCGACCGCTGCTTCCAACCCGGACACGGCCGCAGAACCTACCGCTCGGCGCGCACTCGGTAGTCCATCACGCCCCAGATCGCGGCGGTGCGGACCTTGCCGCCGCGGTACATCGTCGCCCGCACCGACCCGCCGCCGCCCAGCCGTCGGCGCCCCTTCGGCCCGAGCTTGACGTGCACGACGCGCGGGCGGCCCGACTTGACGCTGACGTAGCGCTGGGTCAGCAGGTAGGGCGTCTGGTGACGGCCCTTGAGCGCGACGATGCGCAGCATGCCGCCGCAGCGCGTGGCGCGGCGGCAGCTCAGCACCAGCCGCAGGCGCTTCTTGTACAGCTTGATCCGCGGCGCCGTGACGACCACCTCGGGCGTCGTGGCGGTCACGCCGGCCACCACCGAGCCCAGCGGCTTGAGCGTCGACGGCAGCCGGTCGACGCCGGTGAGCACGATCGTGTGCGACGCGGTCGCCGAGGCGCCCGTGGCGTCCGTCGCGGTGAGCGTCACCACGTGCGTGCCGGGATGCGCGAAGGACACCGACAACCACGGGTTCTCGACGTCCAGCACCTGGCCGTCGATCGTCCAGACGTAGGTCATCGACTGGCCGTCGGGGTCGGTCGTGCCGTCGCCGTCGAAGGGCACCGGGTCGCCGGTCTGCGCGGTCGCTGGCGCGTCGATGACGACCACGGGCGCCGCCGCGTGAGCGGCGCCGGCCGAGACGATGGCGATGGCGAGAGCGGCCAGGGCCGCGCGAACGGTTCGGGACACCACGACGGGCCTCCAAGGTGCGAGGCCGGGCACAGTACTACGGCCTGAGGCGACCGCCCTCGCCGTTGGTCCAGCTGCGCCCGGCGAGCCGACGGGGCGACGGCAGCGACCTCCCGTGGCGGCACGCGGCACGCGGGACGCGCGCGCCGTGCCGGAGAGCCCTGGCTATTCCCAGGAGCGGCGGTAGCGGCGCTGCTCAGCGGTCAGCTCGTCCAGCTCGACGCCCAGGGACATCAGCTTGAGGCGCGCGACCTCGCGGTCGATGTCGTCGGGCACCGGCTGGACGCCCGTGGGCAGCGCGCCCTCGGCGGCCACGAGGTGCTCGACCGAGAGCGCCTGGAGCGCGAACGAGAGGTCCATGACCGACGCCGGGTGGCCCTCCCCCGCGGCGAGGTTGACGACGCGCCCGGAGGCCAGCAGGTTCAGCGAGCGGCCGTCGGGCAGGCGGTACTGCTCGACGAGCGGACGGACTCGGACCCCACCCGTCCCGCCCGCCGACTCGCGCAGCGCGGCGAGGTCGATCTCGACGTCGAAGTGCCCGGCGTTGGCGAGCACCGCGCCGTCCTTCATGCGCGCGAAGTGCGGACCGCTCAGGACGCCGGGCGCGCCGGTGACGGTGATGAAGACGTCGCCGCGCTCGGCGGCCTTCAGCGACGGCATCACCTCGAAGCCCTCCATGCGCGCGTCCAGCGCGGCGACGGGGTCGACCTCGCAGACGACGACCTGGGCGCCGGCGCCGCGGGCGCGCAGCGCGATGCCGCGGCCGGTCGGCCCGTAGCCCAGGACGACGACCGTGCGGCCGGCGAGCAGGAGGTTGGTCGCGCGCAGGATGCCATCGAGCGTCGACTGCGCGGTGCCGTAGTGGTCGTTGAAGACGCGCTCGGCGCGTGCCTCGTTGACGGCCAGGACCGGGACCGCGAGGCGGCCGTCGGCCTGCATCGCGCGCAGCCGGACGAGGCCCGAGGTCGTCTCCTCGGTGCCGCCGACCAACCCCTTCAACAGGTCGGGGCGCGCGGCGTGCAGCGTGACGAGGAGGTCGGCGCCGTCGTCCAGGGTCACGCGCGGCGCGCGGTCCAGGACGTCGGCGACGTGGCCGGCGTAGGTGTCGAGGTCCTCCCCGTGGCGGGCGAAGACCTCGACCCCTTCATGTTGCGCCAGCGCCGCGGCCACCGCGTCCTGCGTGGCCAGCGGGTTGGCGGCGCACAGGGCGACCCGCGCGCCGCCGGCGGTCAGCGCCGTCACCAGCCCGGCCGTCTCCGCCGTGACGTGCAGGCACGCCCCGACGGTGACGCCCGCCAGCGGGCGCTGCTCGCCGAAGCGCTCGCGGATCGAGCGCAGGACGGGCATCTGGGCATCCGCCCAGGCGATGCTCGTCCGGCCCGCCTCCGCGAGCGTGGTGTCTGCGATGTCACTCATTTGAGGCCCGGATCGTCGTCGCTGGCGCCGCGCGCCGGCCGGGAGGCGTGCGCCAGCACGTCCCCGGTGAGGCGCGTGGCGTCCAGCGGCGTCGAGACGGCCCTCAAACTAGTAGCGGTAGTGGTCGGGCTTGTACGGGCCCTCGACCGGCACGCCGATGTAGGCGGCCTGCTCGGGACGCAGCTCGGTGAGCTGGGCGCCGACCGCGTCGAGGTGCAGGCGGGCGACCTTCTCGTCGAGGTGCTTGGGCAGGACGTAGACCTGCTTGTCGTAGTCGTCGTTCTTGGTGAACAGCTCGATCTGGGCGATCGTCTGGTTGGTGAACGAGTTGGACATCACGAACGACGGGTGGCCCGTGGCGTTGCCGAGGTTCAGCAGGCGGCCCTCGGAGAGCAGGATGATCGAGTGGCCGTCGGGGAAGCGGTACTCGTCGACCTGCGGCTTGATGTTGATGCGCTCGATGCCGTCGATCTTCGTCAGGCCGGCGACGTCGATCTCGTTGTCGAAGTGGCCGATGTTGCCGACGATGGCCTGGTGCTTCATCTTGGCCATGTCGGAGGCCATGATGATGTCCTTGTTGCCCGTCGTCGTGATGAACACGTCGGCGGTCGAGATGACGTCCTCCAGGCGGGCGACCTGGTAGCCCTGCATCGACGCCTGGAGCGCGCAGATCGGGTCGATCTCGGTGACGATGACGCGCGCGCCCTGGGCACGCAGCGACTCCGCCGAGCCCTTGCCGACGTCGCCGAAGCCGCAGATCACGGCGGTCTTGCCGGCGAGCATGACGTCGGTCGCGCGGTTGATGCCGTCGACCAGCGAGTGGCGGCAGCCGTACAGGTTGTCGAACTTGGACTTCGTGACCGAGTCGTTGACGTTGATCGCCGGGAAGAGCAGCTCGCCCTGCTGGGCCAGCTCGTACAGGCGGTGGACGCCCGTCGTCGTCTCCTCGGTGACGCCCTTGATCCGCTGACCGATCTTGGTCCACTTGCCGGGGTCCTCGGCCAGCGACCTCTGCAGCAGCGTCAGGAAGACCTGGAACTCCTCGGACTCGGCGTCGGCCGGGTTCGGCACGGCGCCGGCGGCCTCGAACTCGGTGCCCTTGTGGACGAGCATCGTGGCGTCGCCGCCGTCGTCGAGGATCATGTTCGGGCCGTCGCCGTCAGGCCACGTCAGCGCCTGCTCGGTGCACCACCAGTACTCCTCCAGCGTCTCGCCCTTCCAGGCGAAGACCGGGATGCCCTGCGGGTTCTCGGGCGTGCCGTTCGGGCCGACCGCCACGGCGGCGGCGGCGTGGTCCTGCGTCGAGAAGATGTTGCAGGAGACCCAGCGGACCTCGGCGCCGAGAGCGGTCAGCGTCTCGATCAGGACCGCGGTCTGGATCGTCATGTGGAGGGAGCCCATGATCTTGGCGCCCTTCAGCGGCTGAGAAGCGGCGAACTCCTCGCGGGTCTTCATCAGGCCGGGCATCTCGTGCTCGGCGAGACGGATCTCCTTGCGGCCGAAGTCGGCCAGGGACAGGTCGGCGACCTTGAAGTCGAGGGTCGTCTGCTCGGTGGCGCTCATGCGGTCTCCGTGGGAGAGGTGGGTTGGGTCTGTCGGGCGCGGACGGCCTCCAGCAGCCGCGAGTGCTTCTGCTGCTCGAAGCTGAGCCAGTCGTCGGCGGGAACGTCCGCGGGACGTTCCGGCTTGGCCTCGAACCACGCCTCCACCGCGTCGCGAAGCTCGTGCTCGCGGCGCAGGCGTAGCGCGAAGCCGATGTCACCGAGTCCGAGGTCGTAGTCGCCGAGCAGCTCCTTGAGCGTGCGCAGGCGCTGCAGCTCGGCCGCGCCGTAGAGGCGGTAGCCAGCGGCTGAGCGCTGCGGCTCGATGAGGCCGTTGCGCTCGATGTAGCGGAGCATGCGAGGGGACCAGCCCGTCGTCTCCGCCGCCTCGTGGATGGTGAGGGCGTCCGTCACTTCGCCCCAACCTTACCACGACTGTGTCAAGGTTTTGCTCAGCCGGTCGCGCGCAGGACCGTCGCGCGGTTCTTGTGGCCGCGCTCGTAGAGGGCGACGACGGCCTTGGTCGCGGCGTCGGCCCCGCGCAGGCGCGTGACGATCGACGACGCCGACTGCGACGCGTAGCCGTCCCACGGCTCGTCGACGGTGATCGTGCCGCCGCGGTCGCCGACGTCGTCCGACGGGCCGAAGGACTCGACGATCGACGGCTCGGTGTCGACGTGGCCGTCGTCGCTCTCGGAGATCGGGCGCAGCGGGGTGACCGAGCCGGCGGTCGCCGTGGCGTCGCGGTCCTCGCGCCGCGCGAGCACCTCCTCGACCGTCGGCAGGGGCGGTTCGGCGGCGGTCGACGGCGGCGCGGCGGTGGCGGCGGTGGCGGCGGGCGCGCCCGTCTCCCCCACGAACGGCGGATCGGGCGGCGGGGCGGGCCGCGCGCCCGCCGCCGCCGCGGCGTAGCGGTCGTCGCCACCGCCGAGCACGCGGCGCAGCAGCCACTCGAAGATCAGGAGCGGAAGGCGGAAGAGCAGGCCCATGGGTGGACCGGTGCCCAGCGGCCCGCCGCCCTATGCGTCAGCGGTCGGCCAGGCGCTGCTTGAGCGCTTCGATGCGCTCGACCGGCCCGGGATCCACGCCGCGCAGGGCCGCGTGGTAGACCGACGCCAGGTCGCCGAGCAGCACCAGCGAGAACACGCGCTCGAACGCCGTCGTGCCGAGCGTCCGCACGCGGAACGTGCCGGCGGCCGCGTCGCGGATCAGCTCGTCGGTCAGCTCGACGCGATCCGCGATCCGCGGGTGCGTGTCGGAGTCCTCCAGGAAGACCGCGCTGAAGCGCCCCAGCTCGGCCGCGCCCGACCAGCCGACCAGCTCGTTGTGGTCGGCCTCGGGCAGCTCGTGGCAGAACGCCGGGACCTTGGCGTTCTCGTTGAACTGCGTCTTCCAGCGGTAGGCGATCGCGGTCGACGCGCCCGCGCCGTAGAAGATCGGGATCGAGCCGACGAGGTTGCGGGCCAGCGCCTTGGCGGCCGAGTCCTCCGCGGACTCCGGGCCCCACTCCACGACCAGCTCCTCGAGGTGCTCGGCGGCGACGTCGATGTCGGTCGTCGACCGCGGGCCCGCGCCGCAGCGCGCCGCGACCTCCAGGGCCGCGACCGTGATGTAGGCGACCGCGGCGCGCGGCTGCAGGCCGCCCGCGATCGGGATCACCGGGACGCCGTCGGCGCGCGCCTCCTCGGCCAGCTTGCCGCCGGACGTCGCGACCACGCGCGTGGCGCCGAGCGCGCCCGCCGCCTCGTAGGCGGCCAGCGTCTCCTCGGTGTCGCCGCTGTAGGACGCGCAGAGGACCGTCGTGTCGGGCGTCGTCCACGGCGGCAGCCCGTAGGCGCGCGCGGACAGGATCGGGCGCGACGCGGTGTCGCCGAGCGCGGCCTGGGCGAGCATGCCGCCCATCGCCGAGCCGCCCATGCCGGCCACGACCAGGCCCGCGGGCGAGTCCCACTCCTTCAGCTGGGCGGACTCCGCCTTCCAGAGCGCGTCGCGCAGGTGCTCGGGAATCGCGAGCACGTCGGTCAGCTGGTCGGTCGTGTCGACCGTCGAGATCGAGTCGCGGTCGAGCTGCTCCAGGTTGGTCGTCGTCACCGCGCGCTCCTCATCCCCGTGGCCATCGGCCACACAGTCCATCAGAACTTGATCGCGCCCGGCGGCAGGGTCGTGTCAGGGAAGACACGGATGCCCGACGCGAGCACGTTCCCGGCCCCGATGCGGACGTCGTCGCCGATGACCGCGCCGCCGCGCAGCACGGCGCCGTCGCCGATCGTCGCGCCCGGCGCGACGATGCAGTCCGAGACCACGGCGTTGGCGCCGACGGTCACGCCGTCCAGGACGACCGACCGCTCGACGCGCGCGCCCGGGCCGATCGTGACGCCGCGCCCGAGCACGACCAGCGAGCCGACGTGCGCGCCGGCGCCGATCTTCGAGCCCGCGCCGACCACCGCCGGCGGGACGACCCGGCCGTCGGCGACGACGTCGTCGGCGATCGCCGAGTAGGAGGCACCGAGCAGCTCGGTGACGCCGGTGCGGACGTTGCCCTCGAGGATGTCGAACGTCCCCTGCAGGTAGCGCTCGGGCGTCCCGATGTCCATCCAGTACGCGCCCTCGGCGTGCGAGCCGTGCAGGCCGTGGCCGACGAGCGCAGGCCAGATCGCGCGCTCGATCGAGACGTTCTGGCCCGACGGGATCAGGTCCAGGACCGAGTGCTCCAGCACGTAGACGCCGGCGGAGATGTAATAGCGGTCGATCCCGTCCAGCTGCGACGGCGCGGGCTTCTCCAAGAAGCCCGTGACCGCCTTGTGGCCGTTGCACAGCACCAGGCCGTAGGCCGACGGGTCCTCGACCGGGACGAGCCCGAGCGTGCCGACCGCCCCGGTCTCCTCGTGCTGGGCGATCTGCGCGGTGACGTCGACATCGGTGAGGACGTCGCCGTTGAGCATCAGGAACCGGTCGTCGAGGCCGCCGACCTGCTCGTCGGCGTACTTCAGCGCGCCCGCGGTGCCGCGCGGCTCGGGCTCGACGACGTAGCGCAGCTTCAGGCCGAGCTGCGTGCCGTCCCCCAGCGCCTCGCGCACCTTGGTCGGCTCGAAGCCGCAGGACAGGATCACGTCCCGCACGCCGTGGCCGCGCAGCCACTCGAGCATGTACACGAGGAACGGCCGGTCGACCAGCGTGATGACCGGCTTGGGCTGCCGCGACGTCAGCGGCCGCAGACGCGTGCCCTCCCCACCGACGAGGATGACGGCCTGCATGGCTCAGGCGCCGCGGCCGATGCCCTCGTAGGCGAGGCCGGCGGCGCGGATCTCGTCGGCGTTCAGCGCGTTGCGCCCGTCGATCAGGAGGTCGCCCTTCATCTTGGAGGCCACTGCCCCGAAGTCGAGCTGCTTGAACTCGTCCCACTCGGTGACCAGCACGACCGCGTCGGCGCCGTCGGCGACCTCGAGCGGGCCGGGCGCGAACTCGACGCCGGTGATGAGCTTGCGCGCCTCGGCCTCGGCGATCGGGTCGTAGGCGACCACGTGCGCGCCGGCGGCCTGCAAACGAGCGCTGAGGACCAGCGACGTCGCCTCGCGCATGTCATCCGTGTTGGGCTTGAAGGCGAGGCCGAGCAGGCCGACGCGCTTGCCGACCAGCGAGCCGAGGTGCTTCTCGAGCTTCTGCATGACGCGGCGCTTCTGCAGCTCGTTGACCTCGATGACCGCGTTGAGCAGCTGGAAGTGGTAGCCGGAGTTGCCCGCGAGCTGCTTGAGCGCCGTGACGTCCTTGGGGAAGCACGAGCCGCCGAAGCCGAGGCCGGCCTGCAGGAACTTCGGGCCGATGCGGTCGTCCAGGCCCATACCGCGCGCGACCTCGACGACGTCGGCGCCGGTGGCCTCGCACACGTTGGCGATCTCGTTGATGAAGGAGATCTTGGTGGCCAGGAACGCGTTGGACGCGTGCTTGATCATCTCGGCCGAGTTGATGTCCGTGCGGACCAGCTCGGCGTCCAGCGGCGCGTACAGCGCGGCGACCGCGTCGCCGGCCCAGTCGCCGTCGTCGCCGATGACGACGCGGTCGGGCTCCAGGAAGTCCTTGACCGCCGAGCCCTCCTTGAGGAACTCGGGGCACGACACGTAGGAGAAGTGCTCCTTGCCGGTCTCGGCGAAGAGGCGCTTGATCGACTGGCCCGTGCCCGCCGGGACCGTCGACTTCATGACCAGCGCGTGGCGGTCGGACGCGGGCATGGCGGCGACGACCGCGTGGACGGCGCTCAGGTCCGCATCGCCCGAGTACGTCGGCGGCGTGCCGACCGCGACGAAGAGCAGCCGCGCGTTGGACAGCGCGTCCGCGATGTCGGTGCTGAAGTGCATCCGCTCGCGGTTCTTCGCGATCAGCTCTTCGAGGCCCGGCTCGTAGAGCGGGACCTCGCCCTGCTTGAGGCGCTCGATCTTGTTCGCGTCGATGTCGATGCAGTAGACGTCGCTGCCCAGCTCCGCGAAGCCCGCCGCGGTGACGAGACCCACGTAGCCGGTACCGATGACGCCGATAGGTTCTGGTGCTGCCATGAGTCGCGAGAGGCTAGCGGAGCGGATGGGCTAGCGGATCTTCCCCACGCTGCGCGCCAGGGCCAGCATCTGCTGGTTGGAGAGCGTGCGGGACAGCGTGTTGGAGATCCAGTAGACGGCCTTGCCCGAGCGCCAGGAGACCAGGCGCAGGTGGCTGCCGTCGTAGAACAGCTCGTAGGTGCGGCCGACCATCTGGCGGCGCTCGCTGGGATCGTCGAGGATCGGCGGCCCGGGCCAGCTCATGCCGGTGACCCCGTAGTACTGGCCGAGGTCGTCGGTCTTGATGACCATGCGGTACGCGCGGTACTTGTGCCCGCCGCGGTCGTAGATGTCGTAGGCGCGGCTGTCGTCGGTCTGCAGCGACGCCCCGGCGAGCGCGGCCTTCGGGTAGTAGACGGCGAACGGCAGCTTGGCGGCCAGCTCGACGGCCTCGTCCTCGGCGCCCGTGCCCGCCTTCTGCATCCCGGCGGGCAGCGTGCCCGACGACGACTTCTTCTTGCTCTTCCTCTTGGAGCCGGAGCGCGACGAGCCCGAGGCGCTCGACTTCTGCTTGGGCGTGCTCGCCCCGCGCGTGACGTTGAGGAAGTCGTGGGCGACCTCCCGCAGGTGCTCCGGCGTGGCGGTCACGTAGTCGCCGGTGATGTCGCCCGGGAACGGGATCTCCTGGACCGGCTTCTGCGCGGACTCGAACGCGAGCTTGAGCAGCCGCAGGATCGCGTCGCTGTTGTTGATGTCGGTCTGCGTGTAGCGCCCGAAGATCTTCAGCAGCGCCTTGCGGTCGCTGAAGATCTTGCCGACCCCGATCTGGCTCTTGGCGTCGGAGAGGAACTGCTGCTGGCGCGCGGCGCGGACGAGGTCGGTGTCGAAGTGGCGGTAGCGGACGAAGTCCAGCGCGTCCTGCCCGCAGAGCTTCTGGTAGCCGGCGCGGAGGTTGATCGTCGCGTAGTCCGGCCCGCCGCCGTAGGGCGGGTTGTTGTCGTTGAAGTAGCGACGGTCGACGTCCGTGTAGACGCACCCCAGCCGGTCGACGGCGCGGCGGAAGCCGCCGAAGTTCACGTTGACCACGTGGTTGATCGGGATGTGCAGCAGGTTGCGGATCGTCTGGACCGACAGCGACGGCCCGCCGATCGCGTAGGCGGCGTTGATCTTGTCGGTCCCGTGCCCGGGGATCCGCACCTTCAGGTCGCGCGGCAGCGACATCACCGCGGTCGCGCCGCGGTCGGGGTCCAGGCGCATCAGGATGATCGTGTCGGACCGGACCGGGTTCTTGTCCTTGATGTCGATCCAGCGCTGGTCGGAGCCGAGCACCAGGATCGTCTGCGGGCCGCCGGCGTCGACGTCGTCCAGCGCGTCCTTGGTCGCCTTGTTGAGCCCGCCGCCGCCCTGCCCCAGGAAGATGTCCGCGTCGTCCTTGATCTCCAGCAGCGCGGCGGTCGCGACCGTCGCCGCCGAGGCGAGCACGACGACCAGCGCCGCCAGCAGGAAGCGCTTGTACATGCCCAGCGCCAGGCGCGGGGGACGGTCGTCGACGGGGTCGGTGCTCACTTGAGGTAGGTCAGGCTGCTCGCGATCGCCAGCATCTGCGCGTTGGACAGCGTCATCTGCAGGCTGTTGGAAACCCAGTACACGGCCTTCTTGCGCTTGTAGGCGACGTAGCGCAGGCGACTGCCGGACTTGTACAGATACAGCTTCTTGCCGCGGACGGTCAGCGTCGAGGTCGGGTTGGCCAGCAGCGGCGGGCTCGTCCAGCTCATGCCCTCGATGCCGTAGTAGGCGCCCTCCTGCATGTTCTCCAAGACGACCAGGCGGTAGGCCCGGTGCTTGCGGCCGGCGCGATCGCGGATCGTGTAGACGCGCGGCGCCGGGTCGACGAGCGAGGCGTCCTTCTCCGTCGAGGCGTAGCGCCCGTTCGGCGTGAGCTGCGTCGGGAAGTAGAGGCGGAAGCCGAGGCGGTGCTGTGCGACCGTCGGCGCGACGACGTTCTCCCCCGTCTTGCGCGCGGAGGTCACCTTGGCGTTCTTGATGCGGCTGTTGCCCGAGACGGCCTTGGACGCCTTCTTGCCCTTGCCCTTGCCCTTGGACGAGGACGACGAGGAGGACTTCTTCTTGACCTTGGGCGAGGCGTGGAAGAACTGGTTGCGCAGCCGCGCCAGCTCGTTGGCCGAGGCCTCGACGTACTGGCCGGTCTCGGGGTCGCCCGAGTACACCGGGTCGAACTTCAGCTGGACCACGGGATGGCCGGCCGAGAAGATCCCCAGCTTGGCGAGCTTGAGCGCGCCCTTGACCGAGCGCAGCGACTCGTCGGTCTGGGTGTTCTTCTTGAGGATCTTGATGAGGTCGCCGCTCTCGTTGATCAGCGACGACTTGCTCAGCTGGTCCTTGGCGGCGCGCAGGAAGTCCTGCTGGCGCGCGGCGCGGACGAGGTCGGAGTCGGCGTGGCGGAAGCGCACGTAGTCCAGCGCGCGCTGGCCGCAGAGCTGCTGGTAGCCGGGCTCGACGTCGATCTCGGCGTAGTGCTGGGAGACCGGCAGGCCGAGGTTGGAGTGGTAGTAGCGACGGTCGACGTCGGCGTAGACGCAGCCGATCTCGTCGACGACCTCGCGGAAGCCCTTGAAGTTGACGTTGACGATGTGGTTGATCTTGAAGTCGCTGCCGAACAGCTGCTTGATCGTCTGGGCCGTCAGGCTCGGGCCGCCGAGCGAGTAGGCGGCGTTGATCTTGTTGACGCCGTAGCCCGGGATCAGGACCTTGAGGTCGCGCGGGATCGACATCACCGCGGTCGCCTCCTGGTCGGGGTCCATGCGGATCAACATGATGGTGTCGGACCGCGCGGGGTTGGACTTCGCCAGCGCCGGGTTGTTCTTCTTGAGGTCGCTCCAGCGCCGGTCGGAGCCGAGGATCAGGATCGTCTGCGGCTTGCCGGGCTTGACGTCCTCGTCGATGACGTGCGGGGCGGCCTTGATCGGCGGCGGCGCGTCGGCCGGCGTCTCGATCTCGTCCTTGATCTTCATCAGGCCGGCCGTCGCCGTGGCGGCGGCGGCCAGGACCGCGATCAGGACCACGCTGCCGAACGCGCGCCCCAGGAAGCTGAGCCCCGGCCGCGGCGGGCGCTCGTTGGGGTAGGTGAAGCGGCTCACGCCAGGCCGCCCTCGACCGCGCGCAGGTCGGGCCCGCCGCCCTCGCGCTCCAGCCACGTGGGCAGGAGCGAGACGAAGTCGGTCAGCGCCCGGCGATAGCGGCGCAGCGAGGAGATCGACACCCATTCCTCCGGCCCGTGATGGCCGGCGCCGACGGGGCCGAACTCGACCGCGGGGACGCCCGCGTTGAGGAACGCGATCGCGTCGGAGGCGCCGTCACGGCCGACCGACATCGCCTCGCCCTCGATCGAGCGGCCGATGCCGTCGCGCAGCGCGCGGACGAAGGGGTTCTTGCGCGACACCACCGCGGGCGCGCGCGTGAAGCACTTGAGGACCTCGAGGTCCGGGATCGCACGGATCTGGCTGAGGATGTCGCCAGCGTCCTGCGTGGGCAGGAAGCGGATGTCGACGTCCATCGTGCAGCGGTCCGGGACCTTGTTGAAGGCGTCGCCGCCCTCGATGCGGGCGAGGTTGATCGACGGGCGGTCGAAGAGGTCGGAGGACTCGCGCGAGAACGGCAGCGTCTCGATGCGGCGGAACGCGTCGTGGGCCTTGAGGATCGCGTTGTCGCCCAGCCACGGCGTGGAGCCGTGGGCCGCGACGCCGTGGACCGCGACCCGGACGGCCAGGACGCCCTTGGCCTGGACGCCGATGTGGAGGTCGGTCGGCTCGCCGGTGATCGCGAAGTCGCCGCGGTAGCCGGAGGCGACGAGCGCGTCGACGGAGCGCGACGAGACGTCGTCGGACTCCTCGTCGGGGACGCAGACGAAGCGGACGCGGACGTCGGGGTTGTCGGCGACGTCCTTGAGCGCGCACATCATCGCGGCCAGCGCGCCCTTCATGTCGTAGGCGCCGCGTCCGATGAGGCGGTCACCCTCGACCCGAGGCTCGAACTGGGACGCGTAGGCGGGCACGACGTCGAGATGGCCATGCCATACGACCGTCGGCGGATCCGGCAAGTTGCGCGCGCCCACGTCGACCAGCACGACGGGGAGCCCGTCGTGGTCGTGGCTGCGCACGGGCAGCTCATGCGACTCCAACCACCCCTTCACGAAGCCCGCTCCGGCCTTGAGGCCGTCCAGCGTGGACGTGTCGTAGGTGATCAAGCGCTCGGCAAGGACGCGCTCGTCCATCCGGTCCAGGGTATCGATCGCACCGGTTAGGGTCCGCCGCATGCCAGGTCGCATCGTGCTGTTCGGGGCCACGGGCTACACCGGCGCGCTGACCGCCCGCGCGCTCGCGGGGATCGGCGAGCGGCCGGTGCTGGCCGCGCGGGACGGCGCGCGCGTGCGCCGCCTGGCCGAGGAGCTGGGCGGTCTGGAGTGGGCGGTCGCCGACGTGGGCCGGCCGGAGTCGGTGCGGGCGCTGGTGGGCGCCGGCGACGTCCTGATCTCCACCGTGGGGCCGTTCTGGCGCTGGGGCGCGCCGGCGGTGGAGGCGGCCATCGGGGCGGGCGCGGCCGCGTATCTGGACTCGACCGGCGAGACGCCGTTCATCCGCCGCGTGTTCGAGGACCACGGGCCGCGCGCGGAGGCCGCGGGCGTGGCGCTGCTGACCGCGATGGGCTACGACTGGGTGCCGGGGAACCTGGCCGCCGGGCTGGCGCTGCGCGACGCGGGGCCCGGGGCGTCGCGCGTGGCCGTGGGCTACTTCTTCCGCGGGCCGGTCGGGATGAGCGGCGGGACGCGGGCGTCGGCGGCCGGGACGATGCTCGAGGGCTCCTACACGTTCCGCGACGGGCGGCTGGTCGACGAGCGCGGCGGCGCGCGGGTGCGGACGTTCCTGGTCGGCGATCGGGTGCGCAAGGCGCTCTCGGCCGGGTCGACCGAGCACTTCGCGCTGCCGCAGGCGTATCCGGGGCTGCGCGAGGTCGACGTCTACCTCGGATGGTTCGGCGGCGCGTCGGACACGCTGTCGCGGGTCTCGGCGGCGACCGCGCTGGCCACGCGCGTCCCGGGCGTGCGGAGCGCGCTGAACGCGCTCGTCGGCCGGGTCGTGAAGGGCTCGACCGGCGGCCCCTCCGAGGCGGAGCGCGCCGAGACCGGCTCGGAGGTCGTCGCCGAGGCCACCGACGCGTCCGGTCGCACGTTGGCCCGCGCGCGCGTGTCCGGCGTCAACGCCTACGACTTCACCGCGGGCATGCTCGCCTGGGCGGCGCACGCCGCCGCCAACGGGCGGTTGCACGGGGTCGGAGCGCTGGGCCCGATCGCGGCCTTCGGCCTGGACGCGCTGGAAGAAGGTGCGCGCTCGGCGGGGATCGAGCGGGTCGTCTAGCGCCGCTGGACGCTTCCCGATACACCGGCGGATAGTTCGACACTCGCCGATCAAGCGTCCAATTCGCCACAAGTTCTGCGGCCGGGCTCCGTTCAAGGGGTCATGGCTGAGGACTTCGGGATCGCGGCGAAGCAGCAGGGCTTGGAGACGTGCGCGGGCTGCGGCAAGCCGTTCGTCGTGCCGGTCGCGCTGCTCGACCTCGTCGACGAGGGCCTCTACCTGCTGGCGCTGCACTGCAAGAACTGCGATCGCCTGTCGACCGGCGTCCACGAGGACGCCGAGCTGGAGGCGCTGGAGCGCGCCAACGAGGTCGCCGAATCGCAGGTGCGGTCGGCGCTGGAGATCGTGTCCGTCGCGCGCTTCATCGACGACGTCGGCGACTTCACCCGGGCCCTGGAGGCCAACGTGGTGCTGCCGGAGGACTTCTAGTGTCGTGATTCATTAATTCGCTGGCAGCCTCCGGGCGCTCGCCGCCGCCATGCGCCCGCCGCTGATCCTCAACGACCCAAAGGGTCGCCTGCGGTCATCGACGACCGCCTGACGGGGCCGAGCATCCCGGAATGCTGCGACCGAATGAATGAATCACGACACTAGGCACGAGACCGCCCGCGGGGGCGAATCTCCGCGCATGTCCGCCTCAGGGCGGTCATGCACCTCATCCACCACGTCGTCGGCCGTGGCGCCGACGGAACACGCCTCTTCGCCGACGACCGCGACCGCGACCGCGTCGAGTACCTGGAGCGGCTCGGCGTGATCGCGGAGCGGTATGGCTGGCGCGTCCTGGCGTACTGCCTGATGGCCAACCACACGCACCTGCTGGTCGAGTCGGCGCGTGCCGACCTGCGCGTCGGCGTCCGGCGCCTGCGCCGCGCGCACGGCACCGCGCTCGCCTTGCGCCACGGCCTGCCGGGACCGATCTGGTCGCCCGCGGCGCGACCGCTGCGGATCGCCACGGAACGCCGGCTGTGGGCGGTGGCCGCCTACGTCGCCGCCAACCCCGTCGACGCCGGCCTCTGCCCCACCGCCGCCGACTGGCGCTGGTCCTCCCACCCTGCCGTGCTCGGCCACGCGATCGCGCCGGAGTGGCTCGACCTCGCACGGCTCCTGGAGCTGCTGGGCGGCGTGACGCGGGCGGAGTACGCCCGCTACGTCGCCGACCGCGGCCGCGCGGTCAAGGCCGTCGCCGCGCCCTGGGAGCGGGCGCGGCGCTGAGGCCCGCTCCGTCCGAGGGGCGCCGAACGACGACGGGCGCCCCGGAGGGCGCCCGTCGGAAGGTGCGATGTGAGGCGGCGGCGCCGTCAGTGCGACGGGCCGCTGCCGCCCTCGGCGAGGCGTAGGAACGCCTCGGTGCGGCGCTTGTCGCGCGCCGCGATGCGGGCGGCCTCGGAGTTCTCGTCGGCCTGCTCCAGCTCGCGCTCGGCGGTCTGGAGCTTCTCGCGGAGCGTGGACACGTCGAGCGACGAGGGCTCGATGGCCTCCTCGACGAGGATCAGCACGCGGCCGTCGGCGACCTGGACGTAGCCCTCGCCCTGCGCCAACGCCACCACGTCGTTCTCCGACCTGTACAGCCGCAGCTCGGTCGGCTCGAGCATGCCGAGCAGCGGCTGGTGGTTGGCGAGGATGCCGATGGAGCCCACGGTCGTGCGGGTCGAGACCATCTCGACCTCGTCGTTGAAGACCTCGCCCTCGGGCGTCAGGACCTCAGCGGTGAACGTCGTGCGGGCCATCCAGAACGCCTACTTGTCGCCCTTGGCCGCCGCGACGACGTCGTCGATCGTGCCCTTCAGCAGGAACGCGGACTCCGGCAGGTCGTCGTGATCGCCGTTCAGGATCTCCTTGAACGAGCGGATCGTCTCGCCGATCGGCACGTAGGCGCCCGGCGTGCCCGTGAACTGCTCGGCCACGTTGAACGGCTGCGACAGGAAGCGCTCGATCTTGCGGGCGCGCTGCACCGTCACCTTGTCGTCGTCGGAGAGCTCGTCGATGCCGAGGATCGCGATGATGTCCTGCAGCTCCTTGTAGCGCTGCAGGATCGACTTGACCTGGTTGGCGACGTTGTAGTGCTCCTCGCCCAGGATGTCGGGCTTGAGGATCGTGGACGTCGAGTCCAGCGGGTCGACCGCCGGGTAGATGCCCTTCTCGGAGATCGACCGCGACAGCGTCGTCGTGGCGTTGAGGTGCGCGAACACCGAGGCCGGGGCCGGGTCGGTGAGGTCGTCCGCCGGGACGTAGATCGCCTGGACCGACGTGACCGAGCCGGTGCGCGTCGAGGTGATGCGCTCCTGCAGCTGGCCCATCTCGGACTCCAGCGTCGGCTGGTAGCCGACCTGCGACGGCATGCGGCCCAGAAGCGCGGAGACCTCGGAGCCCGCCTGCACGAAGCGGAAGATGTTGTCGATGAACAGCAGCACGTCCTGGCCCTGGTCGCGGAAGTACTCCGCCATCGTCAGGCCGGTCAGCGCGACGCGCATGCGCGCCCCGGGGGGCTCGTTCATCTGGCCGAAGACCATCATGGTCTTGTCGATGACGCCGGACTCCGTCATCTCCAGCCAGAGGTCGTTGCCCTCTCGCGAGCGCTCGCCCACGCCGCAGAACGCCGACAGGCCGCCGTGCTCGGACGCCAGGTTGTGGATCAGCTCCTGGATGAGCACCGTCTTGCCCACGCCGGCGCCGCCGAACAGGCCGACCTTGCCGCCCTTGGCGTACGGCGCGAGCAGGTCGATGACCTTGATGCCGGTCTCGAACATCTCGGTCGTCGGCGTCAGGTTCTCGACCGTCGGCGCCGGGCGGTGGATCGCCCAGCGGTCGTTCTCGGTCGGGATCTCGTCGCGCTGGTCGATCACGTCGCCCAGCACGTTGAAGATGCGGCCGAGCGTCTTCTCGCCGACGGGCACCGAGATCGGCGCGCCGGTGTCCTCGATCTCCAGGCCGCGGGACAGGCCGTCGGTCGTGTCCATGGCGACCGCGCGGACGCGGTCGTCGCCGAGGTGCTGCTGCACCTCGCAGACCAGCCACTGCGCGCCGGCCTCGGCCGAGACGCCCTCCTCGGCCTGCGCGGCCTCGGGCAGCTTCACGCGGATCGCGTTGTAGATGTTGGGCAGCTTGTCGGGGAAGACGGCCTCGATGACGACGCCCTGGATCTCCTCGATCCGGCCGACGTTCTTGCCGCCGTTCTCCGCGCCCGCGGGGCGCTCGGTGATGCTGGCTTCCATGGTCTCTAAATCTCCTGGAACGTTCTAAGTCTTGGTGTAGGCCTAGGCCGGCCCGCTAGGTCAGCGCCTCGGCGCCGCCGACGACTTCCATGATCTCCTGCGTGATCTCCGCCTGGCGCGCGCGGTTCATCTCGAGCGTCAGGTCGTCGATGACCTCGCCGGCGTTCTCCGACGCGTTGCGCATGGCGGTCATGCGGGCACCGTGCTCCGATGCCGTCGACTCCAGCAGCGCGCGGAAGATCGAGATCTCCACGTAGTCGGGGACCAACCGCTCCAAGATCACGGCGGGGTCGGGCTCGTACTCGACGAGCGCGTGGTGGCCGCTCTCGCCCTCGGCGCCCTCGGTGTCGCGCTCGTTGCCCTCGAGGATCGTCGCCTCCTGCAGCGGCAGCAGCGTCTCCCGCCGCACCTCCTGCACCAGCGGCGACACGTAGCCGTTGTAGAAGATCTCGACGCGGTCGACCTTGTCGTCGACGTACATCGCCATCAGCGACTCGGCGACCTCGCGGGCGTTGGCGTACGCGGGGCGGTCGGTGAAGCCGGTGAACGCGCCCTCGGGCTCGCGGCCGCGGAACGTCAGCGACGACACGCCGCGGCGCCCCGTGGCCGAGAAGATCACCGTCTTGCCCTGCTCCTCGTACTCGACCGCCGCGCGGATGCCCGCGCGGATGATCTGCGAGTTGAAGGCGCCCGCCAGGCCACGGTCGGCGGTGACGAGCAGCAGCCCGATGCGCTCCTCGCGCTCGTGCTGCTTGAGGATCGGCAGCGTGCCGATCTCCCCGCCGGCCGCCTCGGCCGCCTGCCGCGTCATGCGGCGGATGGCCCCGGCGTACGGGCGCAGGTGCTCGATGCGCTGCTCCGCGCGACGCAGGCGGGCGGCGGCGACCATCTCCATCGCCCGCGTGATCTTGCGGATGTTCTGGACCGAGGCGATCCGGTTCTTGACGTCGCGCTGCGACATGGGTTAGGCCGCGGCCCCCGCGGTCTGCTCCTCGGCGGCCTGGTCGGCGGCCGACGCGTTGCCGTTGGACGAGCTGTCGCGCGTCGCGACGCGGTCGCTCTCGCCCTCGGCCAGCGGCTGGCCCTCCTCGTCGAGGTCGTAGCCGAAGTCGTCGGTGAAGGTGGCGATGGCCTGCTTCAGCGAGGACTGCGTGTCGTCGGACCAGTCGCCGCCGGCGATCTTGTCCAGCAGGTCCTGCGACTCGGCCGACAGGCGCTGCGACAGGCCCTCGAGGAACTCGGTCACGCGGTCGACGTTGATGCGGTCGACGAACCCGTTCGTCGCGGCGTACACCTGGGCGACCTGGAGGCCGACCGGCAGCGGCTCGCGCTCGTTCTGGTTCAGCGTGGCGACCAGGCGGGCGCCGCGCGACAGCGTGCGCTGCGTGTCCGGGTCGAGATCGGAGCCGAACTGCGCGAAGGCCTCGAGGTCGCGGTACTGCGACAGCTCGATCTTCAGGCGGCCCGCGACCTTCTTCATCGGGCTGATCTGCGCGTTGCCGCCGACGCGCGACACCGAGATGCCGACGTTGATGGCCGGGCGCACGCCCGAGTTGAACAGCTTGGGCTCGAGGAAGATCTGCCCGTCGGTGATCGAGATGACGTTCGTCGGGATGTAGGCCGACACGTCGCCGGCCTGCGTCTCGATGATCGGCAGCGCGGTCATCGAGCCGCCGCCGAGGTCGTCGCTCAGCTTCACCGCGCGCTCCAGCAGGCGGGAGTGCAGGTAGAAGACGTCGCCCGGGTACGCCTCGCGGCCCGGCGGGCGGCGCAGCAGCAGCGACATCTGGCGGTAGGCGAACGCGTGCTTGGTGAGGTCGTCGTACGTGACGACCGCGTGGCCGCCCTTGTACAGGAAGTACTCGGCCATCGCGGCGCCCGCGTACGGGGCCAGGAACTTGATCGGGGCGGCCTCGTCGGCGCCCGCGGCCACGATGATCGTCTTGTCGAGCGCGCCGTGCTCGGCGAGCGTCTCGGCGATGCCGACGACCGTCGCCATGCGCTGGCCGATCGCGACGTAGACGAAGACGAGGTCCGAGTCCTTGTTGTTGATGATCGTGTCGATCGCGATCGCCGTCTTGCCCGACTGGCGGTCGCCGATGATCAGCTCGCGCTGGCCACGGCCGATCGGGATCATCGAGTCGACGGCCTTCAGGCCCGTCTGCATCGGCTCGGTGACCGGCTGACGCTGGACGACGCCCGGAGCCTTGAACTCGGCCGGGCGGCGCTCGGAGACGTTGATGTCGCCCTTG
Organism: Baekduia sp.; assembly: GCF_035685985.1. GTDB lineage: Bacteria > Actinomycetota > Thermoleophilia > Solirubrobacterales > Solirubrobacteraceae > Baekduia. Next base: position 197,547 of record NZ_DASRZV010000015.1, on the reverse strand, counting down.
CCGTCCAGCGGCACGCCGAGCGGCGAGACGATCCGGCCGAGCATGGCGTCGCCGACGGGGATGTCCATCAGGCGGCCGGTGCGCTTGACCGTGTCGCCCTCGACGACCTTCTCCCACGGGCCGAAGAGCACGGCGCCGACGTTGTCGGACTCGAGGTTGAGGGCCAGGCCGGTCACGCCGTGCGGGAGCTCGAGCGTCTCGAACGACATGCAGTTCTCGAGCCCGTGGATGCGGGCGATGCCGTCCGCGACCGACAGGACGGTGCCGACCTCGGTCAGCTCGGCCTGCCCCTGGTCGAGGCCCTCGATGCGGGACTTCAGGATGGAGGTGATCTCGTCGGGCTTGATCTGCATGCGGTTCGGATTCCTTGAAGGGGTGGAAGCTCGGGGTCGGCGCGCGCGGTCCTAGACCAGGCTAGGACGACGCGACGCTGCGGCGGAGGTTCTCGAGGCGGTTGCGGATGGACGCGTCCAGGATGGAGTTCCCGACGCGGACGATGAGGCCGCCGAGCACGTCGGGGTCGACGTTGGCCGTCAACTCGACCTGCTGGCCGGTCTGACGGCCGATGGCGTCGCCGATGGACTTCACCGTGGCGTCGTCGAGGGCCACCGCGGACGTGACGGTCACCGGGAGCAGCTTGTGCTCCTCCTCCCAGAGCGCGTCGTACTCGCGACGCACCCGGAAGACGACCGGCATGCGGTGGTTCTCGATCAGCAGCGCGAGGAAGTTCTCGACCGTCGGGTCGACCCCCTCGAGCAGGCGGCCCAGGCCCTCGGCCTTCTCCTTGGTGGAGAAGTACGGCGAGAAGAAGTAGATCGACAGCTCGCGGTTGCCGTCCAGGGCGTCGGCGAACTGCCCGAGCTGCTCCTTGACGACGTCGAGCTTGCTCTGCTCCTTGGCGACCTCGAAGAGGGACCGCGCGTAGACCTGGGCGATCTCCTCCATCTAGCGGCGCTCCCCCAGGGCGGAGAAGTCCAACTCCGACAGCGCGTCCTCGACGAGGCGGCGCTGGTCCTCCTCGTTGAGGGTCTTGCGGGTGACGCGCTCCGTGGCGGCGACGGTGAGGTCGGCCACCTCGCGGCGGATCTCCTGCAGGGCACGGGCCGTCTCGGCCTGGATGTCCTTGCGGGCGCGCTCGAGCTGCTCCTCGCGGATCTCGGCGGCCTGCTCGGCGGCGGCACGCTCGGCGGCCTCGCCGTTCTTGCGCGCGCGGGTCACGATCTCCTCGGCCTGGACGCGGGCCTCCTTGAGGCGCTCGCGGTACTCGGCCAGGATCTCGTCGGCCTCCGCCTTGGTGCGCTCCGCGGAGTCGATCGACTCCTCGATCAGGTGCTGGCGCTTCTCGAGCGCCGCGGAGATCTGCGGGAACGCGTACTTGCGCAGGATGAACAGCGCGACGAGGAACGCGAGCACCGTCCAGATCATCAGCCCGACGTCCGGGCTGACGAGGAAGTTGGAGCTCTCGTCCTCGCCGCCACCGGAGGCGGCGAGCGGCAGGGCGACCGCGTGGATGATGCCGGTCAGCAGCATCGGGACCTAGCCGAGGAAGAAGGCGATCAGGCCGAAGATGAACGCGTAGAACACGATCGCCTCGGTCAGTGCGAAGCCCAGCCACTGGATCGAGGTGATCTCGTCGCGCATCTCGGGCTGACGGGTCACCGACTCGATGACCTTGCCGAAGATGAAGCCGACGCCGACGCCCGGGCCGATCGTGCCGAGGCCCGCGCCGATGCCGAGCGCGATGGCCTTGCCGGCCTTGCGGCCGTACTCCTGCGGATCAGCGGCCTGAGCGAGGGTGGTGACCTCGTTGATGACGGACAGGTCCACGGTACTTGTCTCCTTGGGGGTTAGTGCTCCTCGGCGACTGCGCCGCCGAGGTAGATCGCGGTAAGGGTGGCGAAGATGAAGGCCTGAAGCGTTGCGACCAGGCCCACCTCGAAGAGGAAGAAGGCCACGGCCATCGTGCCGGTGACGAGGCCGAGGACGACCGAGCCGCCGATCGCGAGGTTCAGCAGGACGACGAGACCGCCGCCCATGAACAGGATCAGCAGGTGCCCGGCCAGGATGTTCGCGAAGAGACGAACGGAGAGGCTGACGAGCCGGACGAAGTGCGAGATGACCTCGATCACGAAGATCGGGCCGACCGCGGGGCCCTCGACGCCGGCCGGGACCCAGGACTTCAGGTAGCCGATGACGCCCTTGGCCCGGACGCCCTCGACGTGGTAGCTGATCCACACGAAGAGCGTGAGGACGAGCGGCACGGAGATGTTGGCCGTGGCGGCGAACAGCGCGAGGCTCGGGATGTGCGCGCCGAAGATGTCCACCTTGTGCTCGGTGTTCGTCGGCAGCGGCAGGTAGCCGAGCATGTTCGAGAACCAGATGAACAGGAAGAGCGCCCCGATGAACGGGAACCACTTCGCGGCCATCTTGGTGTCCATGTTGCCGCGCGTGATGTTGTCGCGCATGAGCAGGAACACGGTCTCGACCGCGGTCTGGACCTTGTTCGGGCGCTCCTGCATGCGCTTGGCGACGTAGACCATCGTCCAGCACATGAGGGCCGTCGCCACGATCACGTAGAAGACGGCCTTGTTGATGGACATGACGCCGAGGTCGATCCACGGATCGAGCTTGAACTCGTTCTGCGGCTTGAAGCTCTCGTTGATGTTCAACGCGAACGCGCCGGCCGGGGAGGCCAGGAGCGCGACGAGCGGCGCGAGGAGGATGGCAACACGCTTGGGCATCAAGAAGGCAGCTCTCGGTGGTTCTCGAACGGGCGGAGGATCAGGGAGACGGTGAAGTACGCCGTGAACAGCACGACGACGAGCACGGCGGCGGCCAATCCGACTGCGTCATCGCTCCCGGCGATCAGGTATGCGGCGAAGATCGTAAGGGCTACGAGCCATCCGCGTCCGATCATCGACCCGGCGGTCAGTCCGACGACGGTCTTCGGGTCGTCCGAAGCGGCCGCGCGACGCTCGGTGTAGTGGTGGATCGCGGACTGCGCGATCCACGCGATCGCGGCCGCGGCGTAGCCGCCCAGCGGCCAGCCGGCGACGATGAAGATCGGCAGCGCGAGGACGAGCAGGACCAGGTCGAGATGCTTGATCGCGAACATCGCGGACCTCAGCGGAGCGGGTTGCGGTCCGCGCGCGGGCACGGCCGGACGTGACGACGAGCGAGCCGGCCGGCCGGAGCCGCGACCGCGCAGGTCCCCCGCGCGCCGGGGCGCGCGTGCCGCACGATCGCGCGGCGCAGCCGGGAAGGGCGGCGCGAGGCGTCGTGAGCGAAGGGGTCGGGGTCGAGGTTCTCGTGGGGCTCGTTCATGGCGTCAGGCCGCGTCGGTGCGGGACCTGCTCGATGACATGGCACGCCGTCCGCTCTGCTCATGACGGCGACCCTTCCGGAGGCGGGGACCTTGCCTCCTTGGCGGCAAGCCGGAGACTACCGAAGTCGCGGACTTTGTAACAACTTCGTGACAGTCGCCTCTAAGAGTCTGACGCGCGCACGTGAAGATAGGCAGCATGACTGTTGTTAGGCGACCCTTCGTCAGATCGCCGGGTTCGAGCCTGGGTCGGAGCGGCGACGCGGACGGCCGCGCGGCGACCTCGGGGTCGTTCGACGAGGGTCGCTCAGGCGCGTCGCCGCGTGCGTTTCGCGGTCGGACGTCTGACACGGCGCGACGTCTCGGAGCGGCGAGCCCCCGGTCGTCTTGTTACCCCCCGGGGGTATCTGCTACGGTAGAGGCATGACCACCACCTACTCCGTCTCCGGCCTGTCCTGCGAGCACTGCGTGCGCTCGGTCACCGAGGAGGTCGCCGAGGTCCCCGGCGTCGAGGGCGTCGAGGTCGACCTGGCCAGCGGGCGCATGGTGGTCCGCGGCGAGGGCGTCGAGGACGACGCGATCCGCGCCGCCGTCGACGAGGCCGGCTACGCGCTGGTCCCATGACCCGGCCCGCCGCCTACCTGACCGCGCTGCTGGCGCTGTTCGGCCTGGCCTACCTCGCCGGCGGCGCGCGGGTAGGCGTCGGCGAGGGGGCGCGCGCGACGGCCGAGCGCGGGCACGGCGGCGCCGACGGCGCGATGGCGATGGGCGACGCCCACGACGACGCGTCGGTCCCGGGCCTGGCCGTCGCCGAGCGCGGGCTGCGCCTGGTCGCGCCCGCCACGCTGCGCGCCGGCGTCCGCGAGGACGTCGCGTTCCGGATTGCCGACGACCGCGGCGCGACCGTCCGCGACTTCGACGTCGAGCACACCAAGAAGCTGCACCTGATCGCGGTGCGCCGCGACCTGACCGGCTTCCAGCACCTCCACCCCACCCAGGCCGCCGACGGCTCGTGGCGCGTGCCGCTGACCCTGCGCGACCCGGGCGCCTACCGCCTGCTCGCGGACTTCACGCCGCGCGGCGGCCAGGCGACGACGCTGGGCTCCGACGTGCTGGTCGGCGGGGACTTCGCGCCGCGCGCGCTGCCCGCGCCCTCGGCGCACGCGTCGGTCGACGGCTACGACGTGGCGCTCGCGCCCTCGACCGGGCGCGAGGCGACGCTGCGCTTCGCGATCTCCCGCGACGGCGCGGCGGTCACGCCCGAGCCCTACCTGGGCGCCGCCGGCCACCTCGTCGCGCTGCGCGAGGGCGACCTCGCCTACCTGCACGTCCACCCGGACGCGAACGGGAAGGTCGCGTTCGGCGCGCGCTTCCCCAGCGCCGGCCGCTACCGGCTGTTCCTGCAGTTCCAGCACGAGGGCCGCGTCCACACCGCGGCGTTCACCAAGGTGGTGTCCTAGATGTCCAACGTCGAGCTGCCGATCACCGGCATGACCTGCGCGTCGTGCGCCAACCGCATCGAGCGCAAGCTCAACAAGCTCGACGGCGTGACCGCGACGGTCAACTACGCGACCGAGCGCGCGGCCGTCGAGTTCGACCCCGAGGCGGTGGCGCCCGAGCAGCTCGTCGAGACCGTGCGCTCCGCGGGCTACGACGCGACGCTGCCGGCGACGGGCGACACCGACGCCCGCGCCGACGCCCACGACGAGCCGGCGCCGCTGCGCACGCGCCTGATCGTCTCGGCCGCGCTGACGCTGCCGCTGCTCGTGTTGTCCATGGTCCCGCCGCTGCAGTTCGACAACTGGCAGTGGCTGGCGCTGCAGCTCGCCACGCCGGTGGCGCTGTGGGGCGCGTGGCCGTTTCACCGCGCCGCGTGGGTCAACCTGCGCCACGGCGCGGCGACGATGGACACGCTGGTCTCGGTCGGCGTGCTCGCCGCCTACGGCTGGTCGCTCTACGCGCTGTTCCTCGGCGACGCCGGGATGACCGGCATGACCATGACGTTGTCCTTCACCGGCTCCGGCGGCGACGAGCTGTACCTGGAGACCGCGGGCGCGGTGACGACGTTCCTGCTGGCCGGCCGCTACTTCGAGGCGCGCGCCAAGCGCCGCGCGGGCGCCGCGCTGGAGGCGCTGCTCGCGCTCGGCGCCAAGGACGTCGCGGTGCTCGACGACGACGGGCGCGAGACCCGCGTGCCGGTCGAGCGGCTGCGGGTCGGCGACCGCTTCGTCGTGCGGCCGGGCGAGAAGGTCGCCACCGACGGCGTCGTCGTCGAGGGCGCGAGCGCGGTCGACCAGGCGCTGCTGACCGGCGAGTCCGTGCCGGTCGAGAAGGCGCCGGGCGACGAGGTCGCGGGCGCGACCGTCAACGTCGGCGGGCGGCTGGTCGTCCAGGCCACGCGCGTCGGGTCCGACACCGCGCTGGCGCAGATCGCGCGCCTGGTCACCGACGCGCAGACCGGCAAGGCGCCGGTGCAGCGGCTGGCCGACCGCGTCTCGGGCGTCTTCGTCCCGGTCGTGATCGCGATCGCGGTCGTCACGCTCGGCTACCGGCTGGGCGCCGGCGAGGAGACCTCGGCCGCGTTCGCCGCCGCCGTCTCGGTGCTGGTCATCGCGTGCCCGTGCGCGCTCGGGCTGGCGACGCCGACCGCGCTGCTGGTCGGCACCGGCCGCGGCGCGCAGCTGGGGCTGTTGATCAAGGGCCCCGAGGTCCTGGAGTCGACGCGGACGATCGACACCATCGTGTTGGACAAGACCGGCACGGTGACGACCGGTCGCATGGCGGTCACCGACGTGGCGGGCGACGAGCGCACGCTGCGGCTGGCCGCGGCGATCGAGGCGGCCAGCGAGCATCCGGTCGCCCGGGCGATCGCGAGCGCCGGCGGCGACGGCGTCGCGGCCGGCGGCGGCGCCGCGGCCGGCGGCGGCGCGCTGCCGCCGGTCGAGTCCTTCGTCAACCGCGAGGGGCTCGGCGTGGAGGGCGTGGTCGAGGGCCACGGCGTGCAGGTCGGCCGCCCGGCGCTGATGGCCGACTGGGGCCTGGCGGTCCCGGACGAGCTGGACGCCGCCCGCCGCGACGCCGAGGCGCGCGGCCGGACCGCCGTGCTCGTGGCCTGGGACGGCGCGGTGCGCGGCATGGTCGCGGTCGCCGACACGGTCAAGCCGACGTCGGCCGAGGCGATCGCGTCGCTGCGCGCGCTGGGGCTGACGCCGATCCTGCTGACCGGCGACAACGCGACGACCGCGCGCGCCGTGGCGACCGAGGTCGGCATCCACGAGGTCATCGCCGAGGTCCTGCCCGCCGACAAGGCCGCCGTGGTCCAGGGCCTGCAGGACCAAGGCAAGGTCGTGGCCATGGTCGGCGACGGCGTCAACGACGCGCCCGCGCTGGCCCAGGCCGACCTCGGCCTGGCCATCGGCACCGGCACCGACGTCGCGATCGAGGCCTCCGACCTGACGCTCGTCTCCGGCGACCTGCGCGGCGCGGCCGAGGCCATCCGCCTCAGCCGCGCGACGCTGCGCACGATCCGCCAGAACCTCGCCTGGGCGTTCGGCTACAACGTCGCGGCGATCCCGCTGGCGGCCGCCGGCCTGCTCGGCCCGCTGGTGGCCGGCGGCGCGATGGCGTTGTCCTCGATCTCGGTCGTCGCCAACGCGCTGCGGCTGCGGCGGTTCACTTGACCAGCCGCGCGGTGGCCGACGCGACGGGCGTGCCGGGGTAGACGAAGCCGGTCCCGAACACCGACCCGTCCTCGACCACGCGGTAGACGAGGTCGATCCGGTAGCGGCCGCGGCAGCTGATCCGCGACATCTTGATCGCCGCGCCGACCCGCTGGCCGGCGGCGACGTCGCGCTCGAGGTCGTGGCCGATGATCCCCTGGTGGCAGTGGCGCCCGCGCGTCGGCCGGAGCATGACGGTGTAGGTGGCGCGCGACTTCTCGGCCGCCACCCGCGCGCGGAACGCGACGTGCAGGACGAAGTTGCCCTCCGGCGCGCGCTCGATCCGCGCGGTCATCGGCGTCCTCACCTCGGCGCGCGTCGGCACCCGCACCTTCACCGGCGCGTACCCCTTGGCCGGGCAGCCGCCGCGCGGCTGCATGGTGTGGCGGACCGTGCAGGTCGTCCCGTCGTCGTAGGCGACCGACACGATCCGGTCGGCCCCGGGCGTGCGGCCGATGATGTAGGCGTTGCGCGCGATCATGCCGCGCCGCTTGGGCAGCGTCAGGCGCTCGCGCGGCGTGACGATCAGGAAGGCCCCGCTGCCGGGGGCGACCGGCACCGTCCGGCGCCCGCCGTCCGGCAAGGTGTAGGTGATGCTCTTGGCGCGCGGGCCGAGCAGGCCGTAGTCCACGGAGCGCATGCCCCGCGTCGGGCAGGCCTTCGTCTTGGGCGGCACGCGCCCGCCGAAGGCGTGCACCCAGCTCGGCACCATGCAGTCGTGCATGGCGGACGCGGGCATCTCGGCGTCGTGGATCGCCAGGAAGCCGTGCGCGTGGGCGTCCAGCGGGGCGCAGCCCGCGCGGTCGAGCACCTGCGGCCCGAGGGCGTGGAAGAGCCCGTCGTCCTCGAAGGCGCCGTCGCGACCGATCAACCCCAGCTTGCCGCCCTGGACGCGCCCGAGCTGCAGGCACGCGTAGCCGCGCGTGGTCGTGAACGTGCGCAGGCCCCACTTCAGCGCTCCGCCGTCGGGGTCGTCGACGACGATCGGCGGCGCGACGGTCCCGACCGGGACGCCGAAGCCGGTCTTGGGCGTCGGCGCCTTGCCCGAGCGCGGCTGGACGTCGGAGCCCGAGCCCAGCAGGCCGGTCGCGGCCGCGCCGATGGCGGCAAGCGCCAGCGCGGCCAGCAGCGCCAGGGCGAGCACGCGCGCGGCGGGCAGGCGACGCCCACGGCGACGGGACGGCGGCGACGGCGGCGGCGGGGCCGCGAGCCCCGCGCCCTCCTCGTCCAGCCGCGCCGCGGCGGCCACCAGCTCGTGCCGCAGATCCGGGAGCCGGGTCATGCGCGTCCTCCTTCCAGTCGTGAGCGGAGCGTTCGCAGGCCGCGCGAGACGCGCTGGCGCACGACGCTCTCCGAGCACCGCAGCGCGGCCGCCAGCTCCTCGTAGCTGCGCTCGTCGACGACGCGGCCGGCGACCGCGGCGCGCTGGTCGGGCGGCAGCTCCTCCAACGCCGCCAGCGCGGGCGCGCCGGCCAGCTCCTCCACGCGCGCCAGCGCGGCGTCGTCGAGCACGAGCCGCTCGAGGCCCAGCCGGCGGCGCGCGTCGTCCTCCACGCGCCCGCGCCGCAGCGACCCCGACAGCACGTTGCGCGCGATCCCGAACAGCCAGCCGCGCGCCTCGCCCCGTGACGGGTCGTGCGCGCGGCGGCTGCCGAGCGCCGCCGCGAACGTCTCGGCGGTCAGGTCCGCCGCCAGGTCGGCGCGGCGGACGCGCCGCAGGAAGAACGCGAGGACCGCGTCCTCGTGGCGGGCGTAGAAGACGCCGAAGGCCTCGGCGTCTCCCGCGAGCAGCTCGGCGTCGTCGGGCATCTGGGGACTGCTTGTCGTGAGGGGCACCGGCTGTGACACGGACGGGTGTCTGGGATGATCGCCGAGCGCATGCTCGTCGACGCCTCCCCCACGACGCTGCCGCCCGGGCCGTCGGTCGGCCCGGCCCGCCAGGTCGCCGCCTGGATCTTCCGTCCCGAGGCGCTGATGGAGCGCGGGCGGCGCGAGCGCGGCGACGTCTTCACGCTGCACCTGCCGCTCGGGCCGATCGTCGTCGTCGCCGACCCCGCGCTGGTCAAGGACGTCTTCACCGGCGACCCGGACGTGCTGCGCGCCGGCGAGGGCAACCGGCCGCTGGAGCCGGTCGTCGGGCCCGACTCCCTGCTGCTGCTCGACGGCCCGCGCCACCTGCGCCGCCGCCGGCTCGTGCTGCCGCCGTTCCACGGCGAGCGCCTCAAGACCTACGAGAACGACATGGCGGCGCTGACGCTCGAGTCGCTGGCGACGTGGCCGCGCGACCGCCCGTTCGCGCTGGAGCCGCACCTGCGCGCGATCACGCTGGCGATCATCGTCCGCGTCGTCTTCGGCATCGAGGACGACGAGCGCGCCGCGCGCATGCAGGCGCTGATCCCCGAGCTGGTGCCCGACGGCGGCTGGTCGTCGCTGCTGCTGCTCCCCGCGCTGCGGCGCGACCTCGGCCCGCGCTCGCCGTGGCGCCGCTTCCTCGCCGCGCGCGCCGCCGTCGACGCGCTGCTGCACGAGGAGATCGCCAAGCACCGCGCCGATCCGAACCTCGCCGCGCGGACCGACATCCTGTCCTTGCTGCTGCAGGCCCGCGACGAGGACGGCGCGCCGCTGACCGACGAGGAGCTGCGCGACGAGCTGATGACGCTGCTGCTGGCCGGCCACGAGACGACGGCCTCCGCGCTGGCCTGGGCGTTCACGCTGCTCGTCCACGCGCGGCCCGACGCCCTGGAGCGCGCCCGCGACGACGACGCCTACCTCGACGCGGTCGCGACCGAGACGCTGCGCCTCGAGCCGCCGCTGCCGATGGCCGTGCGCCGCGGCGCCGAGCCGGTGGCCGTCGGCGGCCACGATCTGCCCGCGGGCACGCGGATCGCGCCGTGCATCTACCTGATCCACCGCCGCGAGGACCTCTACGACGCGCCGCGCGCGTTCCGGCCCGAGCGCTTCCTGGACGGCAAGGCCGAGACCTACGCGTGGCTGCCGTTCGGCGGGGGCATCCGCCGGTGCGTCGGCGCCGCGTTCGCCCAGCTGGAGCTGCGGACCGTCCTGCGCACGGTGCTCGACGCGCTCGACGTCCGCGCCCCGGACGCCGGTGGCCGCCCGGAGCGCACGCGCCGCCGGGCGATCGTCCTCGCGCCGGACCGCGGCGCGCGCGTGGTCGTCAGGACGCGGAGCCGCTCGGCGACGGCGACGGCGACGACGGCTGCGACTCGGCCTGGCGCCGCGCCGCCGCCTCGCGCCGCTTCTGCAGGATCTTGAGCTGCGAGCGCACGACGGTCAGGGCCGGACGGCCCTTGCCCTTGAGGTCGACCAGGCCCGAGTCCCAGTTCTCGCCCTTGGCCGAGCTCCACTGGTACAGGTAGACGCGGGTGATCCGGCGGCTCAGCGGCACGAGCTTGTTGAACACCCAGCGCGTCGCCGTCGCCGCGTGCGCGGTGGACTCCGGGAACGTCACGGTGTTCTTGGTCTGGCGGCGCTTGACGATCCCGCCGGTCTCGGTGAACCAGACCTGGCCGGTCGTGTGCTTCAACAACGTCTTGGTGCCGGTCGTGCGCAGGCGGTTGGCGTCGAGGTAGTTGTGCAGGCCCCAGTAGCGCGGGCGCGGTGACTTCCGCCTGCCCAGGTGCCGCTGGTACTGGTCGACCCAGCTCGCCATGTTGGGCATGTCCAGCAGCTCGGCGCCCAAGATGGTGCACTTGGGGCAGGCGCGGCGCAGCGAGCGGTAGTAGGAGGACACCAGCTCGGGGCGATGGCACGTCGGCTCGCCGCAGTGGTTGGCCTCGTTCCAGGTGGCGAACGTCGTCACCCACGGGTAGCGCTTGCGGAACTGCTGGAAGTCGTACTTGAACCGCGACGGCGTCGGCAGCTTGCGGCGGTTGGTGCGCGAGTGGCCGAAGCCGACCAGCGGCATCACGCCCGCGGCGCGCGCGCCGTCCATCCACGCGTCGACCTCCGCGGTCTCCCACGGGTGCTCCATCGCGTCCCAGGACACCGACACGCGCGCGTACTGCACGTTCAGGCTCGCGAACAGCGGGCTGTAGAACATGTCCGGCTTCTGGTCGGCGATGCCGACGACCAGCGCGCTCGCGCTCGCCGGGACGATGAGGGCCGCCGTCGCGACGCACGCGACGACGAGCCGGGTCAGGCGCGCGGATGTCACGGCGCGGCGTCGGGCCCCTCGGTGAGGACCGTGTCCTCGTGCGCGTAGGACGGCGAGCAGCAGCACAGCAGGACCAGCGGCTCGTCGTTGGGGTTCTCGAGCTTGTGCTCGGTGCCGGGCGGCAGGACCGCGCAGTCGCCGGGCCCGACGTCGGTCCACTCGCCGCCGACCATCAGCCGGCCGCGACCCGCGGTGAAGAAGTACAGCTCCTCCGACTCGCGGTGGTAGTGCGCGAACGTCGAGCCGCCGGCGGGCACGGTGGCCTCCGCCAGGCTCTGGTTGCGCGACGGCAGCGTCCGCGGCCCCGCGATCTCGCGGATGGTCGAGCCGTCCAGCGTCGTGAACGGCGTCTGCGCTTCGAGGTTCCCCACGTCCATGTCGACACGTGACGGTACCCATCGGAGCGGTCCGACGGTTCGCACCCGCCCCGGCCGCGCGAGGGTGGCGCGGCCGGGACGGGGTGCGGAGGGAGCGAGGGGTCGAGGGGTGTTGCGGACTACGGGGGACTACGACGCGAGCGCCCGGCGGGCGGACTCGCGGTCGACGCGGGCGGCCGACGAGGCCAGCGTTCGGGCCACGTAGGCCCGTACCGGTCCCGGGGGAGGTTCGGCTCGGCTCCGCTCGGCCAAGTGGCGCGTCGCCGCGTCGATGCGCGGAGCGGCGGCCTTGGCGTAGTCGGTGTGGAGGTGGAACTGCATGACGGTGGTGCTCCTTCGGATGGGTGTGAAGGTGCCACCGCCCGTTGGGCTGCCGCGACGCCGGTCGTGATGCTGCGTGGCCGGCGGGAGAAGAAGTCCGCTGGGCGATGGACGCCCGCGAACTGGTGAGGGACCTAGCGCGCGAGCGTGGACGGAACGAGGCCGCCCTGAGAGCCGTTGCCGACGGCATGGACCGTCGGGGCGGTCGTGAAGACCGCCTTGGGCATCTTGGGGAGGATGTCGCGTCGGGTGACTCGCATGGAGATCCCCTCCTCTCTACTTGTAGGCTTTGATCGCCTATCTGTAGGAGAAGTCCCGGAGACCGTACCGGTCGACCGCACGTCGCGCAAGTACGGCTGTCCCCACTTTCGAAGCTGCTTCAGGAAGAAGCCGGTCTCAGCGAACCGTCTCGCGGCGCCGGATGACGATGCGCGCGGATCGCCGGGCCACCAGCACGCCTCACCGCGCGCATCGCCCCCGGCATCCACGATCCGGCCACGCTGAGCCACGCCTTCTGATCCTGAAGCAGCTTCTAGCCCGGCTTCACACCGAGGTACCGCTGAAGGACCGTGAGCGCCGGGCGTGGCTGATCGTCGGGGCCGACGAAGCCGGAGTCCCACGTCGGGCCGCCCTCGGTGCCGGTGTCCCAGTGGTAGAGGTAGACGCGCTGGATCCGCGGCGAGAGCCTGACGAGCTTGTCGAAGATGAACTTCGTGACCTTGGCCGCGTGGGCGGCGCCGGTCGGGAAGACGACCGCGGACGCGTTGGAGCGGCGGACGATGCCGCCGGTCTCGGTCAGCCAGACGTTGCCGCCGACCGAGGCCAGCAGCTTCTTGGTGGTCTTGGTCGACAGCGTGTTGGCGTCGACGTAGTTGTGCAGGCCCCAGACCTTCGGCGTGCGCTTGGCCGCCTTCACGAAGCGCCGCGCCCAGGACACCATGTTGGCCTTGTCGAGCAGGTCGGTGGCCAGGACGTCGCAGGACGGGCACGCCCGGCGCAGCGCCAGGTACCACGCGGCGACGAGCTCGGGCTTCTTGTTCATGTTGGCCTCGTTCCACGACGAGAAGTCCTTCACGAACGGGTAGCGGGCCCGCAGCGCCTTCAGCGCCGCGGCCAGCTGCGCGGGCGTCGGGTTGTAGGCCGGGCGCCGGGGCGAGCGGTCGAAGGTGATCAGCGGACGGGCGCCGGTCGCCTGGGCGCCCCTCATCCACGCGTCGAGCCCCGCGGTCGCGACCGGGTCGCTCAGCACGTCCCAGCGCAGGTCCAGGCGCGCGTAGCCGAGGTGCAGCGCCTGGTAGCGCGGGTCGCCGAACATGTCGGCCTTGTTGTCGGCGATCCCGACCTTCACGGCCGCGTGCGCGGCGACGGGCGCCAGCAGGGCGAGCAGCGCGAGCAGGGCGGTCAGCGGCAGCAGGAGGCGACGCATGACCCAGAGGTCGGCGCCGCCTCCCCCGCCTTGACGTCAAGCGCCTGACGCGGACGGCCTGCCGCCCTACGAAACGGTGGAAGGCTCGGGCTCCGGGTCCGGCGCCAGCGAGACACCGATGACCTTCAGCCGCCGCGTCAGCGCCTGGAAGGCGAAGCCGTGGACCTCGTCGGAGCGGACGCCGAGGATCTCGTAGGCGTCGCCGACGTCGTAGCCGCGCGGCGTGAGCACGCCGGCCGCGATCGGGATCAGCTCGGCCAGCGTCTGCTGGATGCGGCGGGCCAGCGCCGGGTCCTGACGCGCCTTCTGCTGCAGGAACCAGGTGCCGAAGGCGACGTGGCGGTGCTCGTCCTGGGAGATCTTGCGGAAGCCCTCCAGGAAGCCGGGGAGGATCCCGCGCTCCTCGAAGACGCGCGTGAGCGTGTCCTGGCCGGTCAGCGCCAGCGTCCCCTCGATGACCATGTGGTAGGTCGTGACGAAGTCGACCTTGGCCTCGAGGTCGGTGGGATCGGCGAGCAGCCGCTGGTTCGCGCTGACCAGGACGTCGTCGAACAGCACCTTGAACGCGTCGTTGAGGTCCTCGCGGGCGTGGGCGAGCCGCTCCTCGAACGTGCCGTCGTGGCCGATGACCTCGCGGTAGAAGTTGTTGAAGTGCTGGGCGTGGCGCGCCTCGTCGACCTGCTGGGTCGTCAGGAAGTGCTCCTCGCTCTGGGTCTCGTACGCGCCGACCAGCCCGTTGAACTGGGTCGCGACGCGCTCCTCGCCGATGAAGAACGACGACAGGAACCACACGATGTGGTCCTTGTCCTCGTCGGAGAGCGCGGCCCAGTCCTCGCGGTCCCGGGCGAAGTCGATCGTGTGGCTGGACCACGGCTGGCGCTCCCACAGCTCGTAGAGCTGCTGGGGCGTCATGAGCACGACCTTGGAGAGCTTGGACTCGTCGCTGATGGTCGCGACGTCGCCCTGGGAGGTCAGTTCGAGGAGGTTGGCCATGCGCGCGACTCTGACACCCCGTTTGACAGGGTGTCAAGCGATCCTTGACAGGGTGTCAGCGCTGCCCGGGTATGTTGGAACGAGATGGCCGCCGACGACGAAGCCCGCACGACCTCCCCCGTCGCCCACCGCGAGGGGCCGGCGACGGCCAAGCGCGCCCAGGTGCAGGCCGACGTCCTGCGCGCCACCGAGGAGCTGCTGGCCTCCGGCTCGTCCTACGCCGACCTCAACGTCGAGCGGATCGCGAAGGCCGCGGGCATCTCGCGCACGGCGTTCTACTTCTACTTCCGCGACAAGCGCGACCTGCTGATGCGGCTGGCCGGCGACGTGACCGAGCTGCTCTACGCGCAGGCCGACATCTGGTTCTCGGGCGACGGCGACCCCGACCAGGAGATCCGCGAGGCGCTGACGCGGATCGCCGCGCTGTACCGCGAGCACGGCGTGCTGATCCGGGCGATCGTCGAGGTCTCCACCTACGAGGAGGACATCGCGACGTTCTGGCGCGGGCTGCTGCAGCGGTTCGTCGACGCGACCGCGCGGCGGATCGAGGAGGAGGCGCACATGGACTCCGACGCCGCGCGCGCCACCGCCTTCGCGCTGACCTGGATGGTCGAGCGGAGCTTCTACCAGCAGTTGGTCCAGGACGCGCCCGTCCCCAACGAGCAGATGATCGAGGCGATCGCGCGGATCTACCGCGGGACGGTCTACGGCGCCTAGATGGCGCCTAGTCCCGGTTGACGGCCTCGAACTCGCCCGTTTCCATCTGGCGCTCGACGTCCGCGTCGACCTCGTGCTCGTGGGCCTCGGGGCGCACGCGGCGGATGCGGATCGCGCTGAGGCGGCGCAGCTTGAGGATCTCCAGCACGTACACCAGGTAGACCGACGCGGCCGCGACGACCAGCGCGAGGACCGCGACGACCGCCGCCCACCCCGCGTTGAGGTGGCCGTGGTTGTCGGAGTAGGGCACGAAGCGCAGCGAGACCGCGAAGGCGCCGAGCAGCAGCGTCCAGGCGTACAGGTAGATCAGCGTCTTGCGCTCGCTGAAGCCGATGCGGTTGAAGCGGTGGTGGAAGTGGTTGGCGTCGGCGACGTAGACCTTGCGCTTGTACTTCATGCGCTTGAGGACCACGAACGTGGTGTCCAGGAACGGCACGGCCAGGACGACCAGCGGGATGACCAGCGCGAGCACGGCCTGCGTCTTGACCGCGCCCTCGACCGCGACGCAGCCGAGCAGGAAGCCGAGCAGGTTCGCGCCGCAGTCGCCCATGTAGATCGACGCCGGCGGGAAGTTGTGCACCAGGAACCCGGCGGCCGCGCCCGCGGTGCAGGCGGCGAGGATCGCGGCGTGGGAGCGGTCGAGGTCGAAGGCGATGATCGCGAAGGCGACCGCGCTGATCGCGCAGATCCCGGCGGCCAGGCCGTCGACGCCGTCGGAGAAGTTGACGACGTTCATCATCGCCACCAGGCCGACGACCGTGATCGGCCCGGCGGCCCCGCCGAAGTCGACCGCGCCGATGAACGGCGCCGTGATGTTGCCGACCTCGACGCCCGCGCTGACCGGGATGACCGCCGCGACGATCTGGCCGAGCAGTTTGATCGCCGGGTGCAGGTCGAAGCGGTCGTCGATCGCGCCGACGATCGTGATCAGCGTGCCGCCGACGAGGATCCCGACGAAGCGGTCGTGCGTGCGCGCGGTCGTCTCGATGAACAGCAGCCCGGCGACCAGCGCGCCGGCGTAGATCGCCAGCCCGCCGAGCAGCGGCGTCGACTCCCGGCCCAGGCCGCGCGCCTTCGGCTGGTCGACCGCGCCCACGCGCCGGGCGAAACGCGCCGTCAGCGGCGTCAGGACCACCGCCACCGCGAACGCGGCGACGAAGGCGTAGACCGCGTCGAGCTCCGTCATCGACGCTGGAGGTTATTCGGCGCGTCGGCGTGGGAGGCTTCAGCGACCCGTGCGCATCCTGCTCGTGACCCAGATGTGGCCGACGCCGGCCGAACCCGACCTCGGCAGCTTCCTGCTCCCGCTGCGCCGCGAGCTGGTCGCCCAGGGCCACGCGGTGGAGGTCGCGGCGATCGGGCAGCGCGGCGGCGGGAAGGCCAAGTACGCGCGGCTGACGGCCGACGCGGTGCGCGAAGCGCGCGCGTTCCGGCCCGACGTGGTCTTCGCGCACTTCCTCTTCCCCGCGGGCGCGGCGGGCCTGGCGGCGGCGCGCGCGGCGCGGGTGCCGCTGGTCGTCATGGCCCACGGCCAGGACGTCGCCAACCTGCGCCGGGCGCCCCTGCGCGCCGCCACGCGGCCGGTCGTGCGCGGCGCGGCGGCGGTGATCGCCAACTCGCGCTGGCTGGCCACGCGGCTCGAGGCCCACTACCCGGGCCTGGAGTGCGAGGTCTGCGACCTCGGCGTCGACCTGGAGCAGTTCGACCCCGCGACGGCGCCCGCGGCGTGGGACGGCGAGCACCCGCGCTTTCTGTGCGTCGGCTCGCTGATCGGCCGCAAGAACGTCATCGCCCTGGCCGACGCGTTCGCGCAGCTCGGGCGCGGGTCGCTGGCCTTCCTCGGCGACGGGCCGCTGCGCGGCGACCTGGAGGGCCGCCGGGGCGTGACGGTCGTCGGCCGGGTCCCCCACGCCGACGTCCCGTCCTGGTACGCGGCCTGCGACGTCCTCTGCCAGCCGTCGCTGAACGAGCCGTTCGGGCTGGCGACGCTGGAGGCGATGGCGATGGAGCGGACGGTGGTCGCCACCTGCGAGGGCGGCCCGCCGGAATTCGTCGCGCCGGGCACCGGGATCCTCGTCGACCCGCGCAACCCCTCCGCCCTGCTGGCCGCGCTGCAGCGGGCGGCCGCGATGCCGTCGCCGAACCCGGCCGCCCGCGCCGCGGCCGCCGAGCACGGCGTCGCGCGCCAGGCCGGCCGGATGGCCGCGATCCTGGCGCGTACGGGCACCGCGAACGTTTCCTGACCCGGGCGCGGCGGGCACCAGAGACGGGTCATGTCCCGTCTGCTGCTCGCCGCCGCCAGCTGGCTCGCCGGCCTCGCGATCTCCTGGACGCTCTACGTCTACGTCGTCGGCGCGATCGGCCCGGTCGAGCTGGTGGAGGTGCTCCTGCTGACGATCCCGATCGCGCTCACGCTCGACCGGCTCGCCCGTCAGGCGACCGCCGCGCTCAGGCGGCCGCGCCTGCCCGCCCCAGCGCCTCGTAGAGCGGGTACCGCTCCGCGATCGCGCTGACGCGCTCGGCCAGCTCGTCGCGCTTGGCCTCGAAGTCCGGCGTGAGCGCGGTGGCGATGATGTCGCCGACCTCGGCGAAGTCGTCGGCCTGGAGGCCGCGGGTGGCCAGCGCGCTGGTGCCGACGCGCAGGCCGGAGGTCACCATCGGCGGACGCGGGTCGAACGGCACCGCGTTGCGGTTGACCGTGATCCCGACGTCGTGCAGGCGGTCCTCGGACTGCTGGCCGTCGATCTCGGACTCGCGCAGGTCGACCAGCGCGAGGTGCACGTCGGTGCCGCCCGTGAGGACGTTGACGCCGTGGCCGGCGCCCATCAGCGCGGAGGCGACGGCCCGCGCGCCGGCGATCGTGCGCTCCTGGCGCTCCTTGAACGACGCGGAGCCCGCGATCTTGAAGGCGGTGGCCTTGGCGGCGATGACGTGCTCCAGCGGCCCGCCCTGCTGGCCGGGGAACACGGCCGAGTTGATGGCCTTGGCGTGCTCCTCCTTGCAGAGGATGAAGCCCGAGCGCGGGCCGCCGAGCGTCTTGTGCACGGTGCTCGTCACGACGTCGGCGTAGGGCACCGGGCTCGGGTGGACCCCGGCGGCCACGAGGCCGGCGAAGTGCGCCATGTCGACCATCAGCAGCGCGCCGACCTCGTCGGCGATCTCGCGGAAGCGCGCGAAGTCCAGCCGGCGCGGGTAGGCCGACCAGCCGGCGAGCAGCAGCTTGGGCTTGCGCTCCTTGGCGATGCGCTCGACCTCGTCCATGTCGATCAGCGACGTCTCGCGGTCGACCTCGTAGGGCGCGATGTCGTACAGCCGGCCCGACACGTTGATCTTCATGCCGTGGCTGAGGTGGCCGCCGTGGGGCAGCGACAGCCCCATGATCGTGTCGCCCGGCGTCAGCAGCGCGTGGTAGACGGCCGTGTTGGCCTGGGCGCCCGCGTGCGGCTGGACGTTGGCGTGCTCGGCGCCGAACAGCGCCTTGGCGCGGTCGATCGCCAGCTGCTCGATGATGTCGACGAACTCGCAGCCGCCGTAGTAGCGCTTGCCCGGGTAGCCCTCGGCGTACTTGTTGGTGAGGACGCTGCCCTGCGCCTCGAGGACCGCCTGCGGGACGAAGTTCTCCGAGGCGATCATCTCCAGCGTCGACTGCTGGCGGTGCAGCTCCTTGCCGATCGCGTCGGCGACCTCGGGATCGAGCTCGGCGAGCGACTGGGTGAAGAAGTCAGGGCTCAGATCGGAAGACACGGCAGCGGCTCTCCTTTGGAGGGTTCCGATGGTTTGGGCCCAGGCGCGCGGCAGTTCGACGGCTTCAAGTCGCTCCCCGGAGGTCGATTCCTCCCTCGGCGCCAGTCGCGACTTTGCGCCACCGAAGGTATCAGCAGCCGGCCGCGGATTGAACGGCGCTGCCGTCCAGCTCCGCGATCTGCGACACGCGGCGGGCGTGGCGGCCGCCCTCGAAGGCGGTCCGCAGGAAGCGCTCGACGATCGCGTCGGCGTCGGCGGGCGCCAGGCGGGCGCCGCTCAGCGTGACCGCGTTGGCGTCGTTGTGGCGGCGGGCCATCTCGACCTCGGACGGGTCGTGCGCGTTGACCGCGCGGACGCCCGGGACCTTGTTGGCGACGATCGCGACGCCGACGCCCGAGCCGCACGCCAGCACGGCGCGCTCGGCCTGCCCGCCGGCGACCATGCGCGCGGCCTGCTCGGCGAAGGCCGGGTAGTCGACCGAGTCGGGCGTCGGCGTGCCCACGTCGACGACCTCGTGCCCGGCCGCGCGGAGCACGTCCTTGACGTGTTCCTTGAGGTGGTAACCCGCGTGGTCCGACCCGACGGCGATCACCATGGCGAGCGGAATCTACAGCGAAGACAGCGTCGCCGCCACGCAGCTCTCGGCGACCGCGCCCTCGCGGATCACGACCCAGGCGCCGTCGTCCTCGAACCGCCGGAGGTCGATGACCGTCGAGGCGGTCCCGGCCAGCTCGCCGGCGTCCAGGAGCAGGTCGGCGGCGGCACGGATCGGCGCCGGGATGTCCTCCAGGCGCCGGGCGTCCGCCCCGCCCGCCGGGTTGGCCGACGACTGCAGGACCGGCCAGCGGACGGCGGCCAGCGCGGCGGCGCTCGGCGCCAGCGCGGGGACGCGGAGGCCGACCGTGTCCGGATCCGGCCCGCACGCGAGCGGGAAGCGGTGGCTGGGGTTGGGCAGCAGGAGCGTGACCGCGCCGGGCAGCAGGCCCTCCAGCGCGGCGGTCGTGCGCGGGCCCAGCTCGGGCAGCGCGGCGAGCGCCAGCTCCAAGTTGAAGAACATGACGGCGGCGGGCTTGTCGGGCCGCCGGCCCTTGATCGCGTAGAGGCGCTCGACGGCCTCGACGCTCGCGGCGTCGCAGGCCAGGCCGTAGACGGTGTCGGCGCCGAAGATCGCGACGCCGCCGACGGCCATGCAGCGCTCGAAGGTCGCGGCCTGCTCGGTGGTGATCATGGGGGGCTCAGCGCTCTCCGACGACGACGCGCTCGTGGCCGGCGAGGTCGGCCACCGTGTGGACGTCGGGGAAGCCGGCGGCGGCGACCAGCGCGCGGACCGTCGGCGCCTGGCCGGCGCCGATCTCCAGCGCGACGCGGGTGGCCCGCGTGGCGGCGGCCTGGGTGAGCAGCGGGCGGATCGTGCGCAGCCCGTCGGCGCCGGCGAAGAGCGCGAGCTTGGGCTCGTGGCGCGTGACCTCGGGCATCATCGTCAGGCGGTCGCCGTCGGGGACGTAGGGCGGGTTGGAGACGATCGCGTCGACGTGCGGGTCGACGCCGTCCAGCAGGTCGCCCTGGGAGAAGGCGACGTCGAGCCGAAGGCGTTCGGCGTTCGCCCGGGCGACGGCCAGCGCGTCGGGCGAGACGTCGGAGGCGGAGACCCTCAGGTCCGGGCGCTCGTCCTTGAGCGCGAGCGCGATCGCGCCCGAGCCGGTGCCGACGTCGTGGACGCGGGCGTCGGCCGGCAGGTCGAGCAGGGCCTCGACGAGGTGCTCGGTCTCGGGGCGCGGGACGAGCACGCGCTGGTCGACGAGCAGGTCGAGGTGGCGGAAGCCCTTGTGGCCGACGAGGTAGGCGACCGGCACGCGCTCGACGGTGCGGCGACGGATCGCGTCGCGGAACCAGCGGGCGGCGTCGCCCGTGACCTCGCGGTCGGGGTCGAGCCAGAGCGCGGTGCGGTCGACGCCGAGCGCGTGGCCGAGCAGGATCTCGGCGTCCAGGCGCGGCGTGTCGACGCCGGCGGCGTTCAGCGCGACGAGCGCGCTGTCCAGCGCCTCGCGGACACCGACCCCGGCGAAGGGCGACGAGGCCATCGGTCGACGCGGCGCGGCGGCCTAGGCGGCCGCCTGGCTCTCCAGGCCGCGGCGCTTCTCGTCGTCCTGCAGCGCCGCGGTGAACTCGTCCAGCTCGCCTTCGAGCACGGCGTCGAGGTTGTGGGCGGTGAGCTTGATGCGGTGGTCGGTCACGCGCCGCTCGCCGTAGTTGTAGGTCCTGATCTTCTCGGCGCGGTCGCCGGTGCCGACCTGCGAGCGGCGGGCGTCGGCGGTCGCCGCCTGCTGCTCGGCCAGCGCGCGCTCGTAGAGGCGCGCGCGCAGGACGCGCATCGCCTTCTCGCGGTTCTGCAGCTGGGACTTCTCGTCCTGCATCGCGACCGCCACGCCCGTCGGCTTGTGCGTGATCCGGACCGCCGAGTCGGTGGTGTTGACCGACTGGCCGCCCGGGCCGCCGGAGCGGTAGACGTCGACCTGCAGGTCGTTGGGGTCGATGTGGACGTCGACGTCCTCGGCCTCGGGCAGGACGGCGACCGTGGCGGTCGACGTGTGGATCCGGCCCTGGGACTCGGTCGCGGGAACGCGCTGCACGCGGTGCGTGCCGCCCTCGAACTTGAAGACCGAGTAGGCGCCGTCGCCCTTGATCGCGAACGTGTACTTGCCCTCGCCGACGTCCATGGCCTCGGTAGAGAAACCACGTCGCTCGGCGTAGCGGGTGAACATCCGGTAGAGATCGCCGGCCCACAGCCCGGCCTCCTCGCCGCCGGCGCCGCCCTGGATCTCGACGATGACGTTCTTGTCGTCGTTGGGATCGGGCTCGACCATCGCCAGCCGGATCTCCTCCTCCAGCTCCTCGATGCGCTGCTCGGACGTGCGCAGCAGCTCGCGAAGCTCCGGGTCCTCGCCCTCGGCGAGCAGCTCGCGGGCGCCGGCCGCGTCGTCGGCCGCGCGCCGCCACTCCTCGGCCAGCTTGGCCGCGGGCTCCAGGCGCCGGTACTCCCGGCCGACCTCGGCGTACCTGTTGCGATCGCCGATCACCTCCGGATCGGTGATCTGGCGGCCGACCTCGGCGAAGCGGGTCTCGATCTGCTCGACGAGGGACTCGATCATGCGACGTTTGAGGCTACCGCCCGGGACGCGGGGGCGGCGGGCGGCGGCTAGGCCACGACTTCCATGCCCACCTTGTCCTCGTCGGAGGCGCCCAGGGGGTTCTCCAGCTCGAGGACGGCGTTCATGGCGGCGATGGCGACGGCGAGCTGGTCGAGGTCGGGCTCGCGCGTGGTCAGCTTCTGGAGCATGAGGCCCGGGTACATGATCGCCCGGACCCAGGAGCGGCGGCGGTTCTTGCCGGCGAACTTGATCAGCTCGAAGGAGATGCCGGCGATCAGCGGCACGCCGACGATGCGGGTCAGCACGAGCCAGTACCAGGCGGGCAGGCCGATCGGGGCGAAGATGAAGATCGCGACGATCATGACCACGAGCAGGAAGCTCGTGCCGCAGCGCGGGTGCAGCCGCGAGAAGCGCTGGGCGTTCTCGGGCGTCAGGTCCAGCCCGGCCTCGTAGCAGGAGATCGTCTTGTGCTCGGCGCCGTGGTACTCGAACACGCGCCGCAGGTCGCGGAGCTTGGAGAGCATCAGCAGGTAGCCGAGGAAGATGCCGGTGCGCAGGACGCCCTCGACGATCCAGAACAGCAGCGAGGAGTTCAGCTGGTCCTTGATCAGCGACGTCAGCCCGACGGGCACGACGAAGAACAGGCCGACGGCCAGCACCAGCGCGGCGAAGACCGTGCCGAACCAGACGCCGCCCGAGATGTCCTTCTCGTCCTCGGGCAGCTGGGCGTTGGCGCTGATGCCCAGCGCCTTGAAGCCGATCCCGAGCGACTCGCCCAGCGCGACGACGCCGCGCACGAGCGGCAGCCGCAGCAGCCGGTGCTTCTTGAGCACGCTGGTCAGCGGCTGGCTGGTGACCTCGATCTCGCCGAGCGGGACGTCCTCGGCGTCGAGGCCGCCCTCCTTCAGCTGCTCGGGCAGCGGCTTGCGGACCGCGACGGCCCACGTGGAGACGCCGCGCATCATCACGCCCTCCAGGACGGCCTGGCCGCCGACGGGAGCGTCGCGGATCGCGACCAGGTCTCCGGAGAACGCGCCCTCGCCCTGCGCGACCGCGGGGGTCACGCTCTGGGGCGGGGCGGAAGCGAGGGACGCACCGTCGCCGGCGGCGGGTGCGCCGTCGGCGGGGCGCGGTGCGTCCGTCATGGCTGAGAGCGGGCTAGGCCTTCTTGCCGGCGGCGGCACGCGCCTGGCGCCGCTTGAAGCGGTCGATGCGGCCGCCCGTGTCGACGAGCTTCTGACGGCCCGTGTAGAACGGATGGCACTGCGCGCACACCTCGACGTGGATCTCGGGCTGCGTGGAACGCGTGTAGAAGTCGTTGCCGCACGTGCAGGTGACGTGCGAGACGACGTACTCGGGGTGGATTCCGGTCTTCATGGTCGCCCCTCAGTGTAGCGTCATGCCACCGTCCGGAACCCGTCCCTCAGGCCAGCGGGCAGGGGCGTTGGACGACGTCGTCGGCCTCGTGGCTCTCGTCGACCGCGTTGGCGGCGTCGAGCGTCACCGTGATCGTCGACCCCGGCGCGCAGCGCGGCGCCGCGACCGCCCCGCTCGCGCGGTCCCCGGCGGTCAGCGGCCCGAGGATCACCGGCGCCGACGTCACGCCGCCGACGGTCACGGTCACCGCGAACGGCGCCGCCGTCGAATGCCCGTCGTTGGCGACCGCGAGCGTGTAGGCCGCGCGGCCGGGACCGGTCGCCACCGCGTCGATCCCGCCGAGCGAGAGATCCGGCCGCGGGTCGGCGACCTCGCAGGCCGGCGAGGTCCGCGTCGTCGTGCGCAGCACGTGGTTGCGCCCGTCCAGCCACCGGAACGTGACCACGACGCGGTAGGCGGCGGGCGCGGTCAGCGCCTCGATCCGCTTGGTGAAGACGAACGCGCCGCGGCCGGGGTCCGCCTTCTCCCAGCTCCCCCAGTCCGGGACCGCGACCTTCTTGAACGTCCCCTTCGGGCCGGGCCCCAGCCGCTGCTGCAGCGCGAAGCGCATCTGCATCCGCTTGGCGCCCGACGCCGACATCGAGCCGGTGAACGCCGCGGCCCGCTCGTCGTCGGCGGCGCCCGTCGTGCAGGCGGCCACGCGCGCGGCCGGCGTCGCCTTGACCGCGGCGGCGGCCGTGGTGGGGACGATCAGCGAGAGCGCGGCGAGCGCGGGCAGCGACAAGGTGCGACGGGACGGCATCTGGCCTCGGTTGAAACAGCTCGGGGCCCGAATGGTTGCGCACACGACGAGGGGCGCCTTGCTCAGGCGCCCCTCGTCCCTGCTCGCCGAAGGTCTCGCCCAGAGGGCTCGCCTTCGGTCGCGGGCGTTGCCCAGAGGGCAACCCGCCAGGTCAGGTCTGCTGGTACAGCGGCCCGTCGCCGCCCTCGGGCGTCGTCAGGCGACCGCCCTTGGCCGTGATCGCGCCGCACTGCACGCAGTTGGTGTAGTTGACGATCACGTCGACGTTGCCGTGCTCCGGCGCGTCCTCCGGGAGCTCGTAGACCCCGGCCGGGCACATCCACCGCCACGTCTCGGCGACCTCGCGCGGGACGTTCTTGCGCACGCGGATGTGGTTGGGCGCGTCGTCACGGGTCGCGTTGCCCGTGATGAACACCGAGGACAGCTTGTCGAACGTGTACTTGCCGTCCGGCTTGGGGTAGCTGTCCTTGGTCTTGCCGACGAACATCGGCTTCTGGTCCTGCTTGTGCCACGCGAGCTTGCCCGGCGGGAGCTTGCCCTTCGTGACGATGCCCAGGTTGACCATCGGGCCGCCGCGCAGGAAGCCCTTCTGGAACGGCTGGCGCGTGTTGCGGACCTCGTAGAGCTCCTTGCCGATCGACGACTCCTCGACGGCGTCCTCGTAGGGCTCCAGCGAGGTCTCGCCGTTCTTCAGGGCGTTGTAGATCGCCTCGCCGGCCAGGATGCCCGACTTGATGCAGTGGTGGACGCCCTTCAGCGCCACCGTGTCGACCATGCCCGCCGAGTCGCCGACCAGCAGCGCACCCGGCATCGTCAGCTTGGGCATCGACCAGTAGCCGCCGCCCGGCAGCGCCTTGGCGCCCCAGCCGACGCGCTCGCCGCCCTCGAGGATCTTCTTGACCAGCGGGTGCTGCTTGAACAGCTGCAGCAGGTCGTGGACCGAGGTGGTCGCGTCCGCGTAGTCGAGGTCGACGACGAAGCCGATCGAGACCAGGTCGTCCCCGGTCTTCTCGTCCTTCATCGGGTAGATCCACGAGCCGCCGATCTGGCCGTACTTGGCCGAGATCTTGACCGGCCACGGGCCGATCGTGTGGATCAGGCGATCCAGCGGCTTGGGGACCTTCCAGATCTCCTTGACCCCGAGCTCCCAGGTCTGCGGCTCGGCGCCGGCGGCCAGGTCGAACTCGCGGATCGCCGGACCGGTGAGGTGGCCCCAGCAGCCCTCGGCCAGCACCGTGAACTGCGCGGTGATGTCCGTCCCGGGCTCGAAGTTGCCCAGCGGCTCGCCGTCCTTGCCGCGGCCCTTGTCGCCGGAGCGCACGCCCTGGACGCGGCCGTCGGTGACCAGCAGCTGCGTGGCCGCGGTCTCGGTCAGGATGTAGGCCCCGCCCTCCTCGGCCAGCCGCTGCTGGAACCGGGCCAGCGCGGAGACCGAGACGACCTCGTTGCCGTGGTTCTTGAACGGCGGCGGCGGCGGGATGCGGATCGACGTCTTGGCGGACGGCGTCATGTAGACCGCCTCCTTGTGGACCTCGCCGAACGCCCACCCCTCCTTGCGCCAGTCCTCGCGCGAGTACTCGGGGTAGAGCTCCTCGAGCGGCCCCGGGCGGACGACCGCGCCGGACAGGTTGTGCCCGCCGCAGGTCTTGGCCTTCTCGATGACCGCGACCGGGACCTCGCCCAGGCGCTCCATCGTCTCGGGATCGTCCGCGAGGAGCTGCAGGAGCCGGTTGGCCGTGGCGAGGCCCGCCGTCCCGCCGCCCACGATGGCGACGCCGACGTCGATGCGCTCGTCCTCGGGATCCAGCTCCCGCTTGATGAACTCCTTCTGGGGGTCGACCGGCGGCGGGTACGCCGCCGGCACCACCTTGCCGTTCCGGCCGGCCATGGCGCTAGCCCTTGCGGGCCTTCACCGCCTCGGTCAGCTTCGGGAGGATCTTGTTCAGGTCGCCGACGATGCCGAGGTCCGAGAACTCGAAGATCGGGGCGTTGGCGTCCTTGTTGATGGCCACGATGTTCTCCGAGGCCTGCATGCCGACCTTGTGCTGGATCGCGCCGGAGATGCCCGCCGCGAGGTACAGCTTCGGGGCGACCGTCTTGCCCGTCTGGCCGATCTGCGCCGCGTACGGGTACCAGCCGGCGTCGACCACCGCGCGCGTGGCGGCGACGGCGGAGTTGCCGCCGAAGGCCTTGGCGAGGTCGTCGCAGAGCTGGAAGCCCTCGGCCTTGCCGAGACCACGGCCGCCGGCGACGAGGATGCTCGCGCCCTCGATGTCGACGTCGGCGCCGCGCTGCTCGCCGCGGGTGACGATCGTCGCCTGCTGCGCCTGGGGCGACAGCTCGACCGAGATGTTCTCGACCGGCGCGTCGGAGCCCGTCTCCTTGGCCTCGAAGGCGTTCAGGCGGGCGATGATGATGCCCTTGCCCTTGTAGCGCGAGGTCGAGATCGACGAGTCGCCGAGGATCGGACGCTCGGCGGCGAGCTTGCCGCCGTCGACGTTCACGCCCGTGACCTCCATGGTCACGCCGGCGTCGATGCGCGCGGCCAGGCCGGCGCCGATCTCGAAGCCCAGGAGGCCGCCGCCGAAGATGGCGTACTCGTAGCCGCCGTCGTCGAACAGCTTGCCCAGGACGCCGATGACCGGGCCCGCGAGGCCCTCGGGGCCCTCGGCCTTGATGACCTTCTTGGCGCCGTACTTGCCGAGCGTGGCCGCCAGCTCGTCGCTGATGCCCTCGCCGACGACGACCGCGTGGGCCTCGCCGCCCAGCTCGCCCGCGAGGCGCGAGGCCTCCGAGACGGCGCCGAGCGAGTTCTTGTTGAAGGCGCCCTCGTAGTGGAGCGCGTAGACCAGGATGTTGCTCATCGCTGTGGTTCTCCTATCTCAGCTCGTCGGGCTAGGCCAGGAGCTTGCGCTCGTCGAGCCAGGCGATGATCTGGGCCACGGTGTCGTCCGTGTCCTCGTCCTCGATGATCTTGCCGGCGGCCTTCGTCGGCGGGGCCTTGAAGTCGCCGCACTGCACGTTGGAGCCGTCGGCGCCGACCTTGCCGGCGTCGATGTCCGCGTCGCCGGCCGAGACCGTCTCCAGCGGCTTCTTCTTCGCGCCCATGATCGCCTTCAGCGACGGGTAGCGCGGCTCGTTGATCGCGTCGCCGACCGAGATGACGGCGGGCAGCGTGACCTTGACCGTGTCGTAGCCGTACTCGGCCTGACGCTCGCAGGTCAGCTCCGTGCCGGCGATGTCGAGCTTGATGACCTGCGTCAGCGACGGCTGGCCGAGGTGCTCGGCCACGACCGCGCCGATCGTGTAGCACTCGCCGTCGTCGCTCTGCTGGCCCAGCAGGACGAGGTCGGGGTTCTCGCGCTTCAGGACCTGGGCGAGCGCGTAGCCGGTGGCGGCCACGTCGGAGCCCGCGAGGGCCGCGTCGCTCAGGTGGACGGAGCGGTCGGCGCCCAGCGAGACGGCCTTGTGCAGCGCGCGCACGGCGGACTCGGGGCCCATGGTGACGGCCACGATCTCCTCGACCGGGACGGCGCCCCCCTCCTTGATCTGCATCGCAGCCTCGATGGCATGCGTGTCATACGGGTTCAGGTTCTTCTCCCCGCTGCGGTCCAGACGACCCGTGCTCGGGTCGATGCGCTTCTGGACGGCGGCGTCCGGGACTTCCTTGACCAACACGGCGATCTTCACGGTGTCAGGGCCTCCTCTGGCGAACGATCTCTCGGCATGGTACCTGCTTCATTGACTGACGAGTCAATCGGGCGCAGAGACCACAAGATTCCTGCGCTTCCCACGTCCGGTCCCCGCGTCGTACCTAGACGCCCTGCCGAGGCGAGGCCTCGACGGCGGACCGGATGAAGTCGATGATGGCCTGCGTCGGCGCACCGGGCGTGAACACCTCGGCGACACCCAGGTCCTTGAGCGGCGCGATGTCGTCGTTGGGGATCGTCCCGCCGACGGTGACCAGCACGTCGTCGACGCCCTGCTCCTTGAGCAGCTCGACGATGCGCGGCACGAGCGTCATGTGCGCTCCGGAGAGGATCGACAGCCCGACGGCGTCGGCGTCCTCCTGGATCACGGTCTCCACGATCTGCTCCGGCGTCTGGTGCAGGCCGGTGTAGATGACCTCCATCCCCGCGTCACGCAGGGCGCGGGCGATGATCTTGGCTCCGCGGTCGTGTCCGTCCAGGCCGGGCTTGGCGACGACGACGCGGATCTTGCGCTGGGTGGGAGTCGCAGACATGGCAGCTCCTTCCGGCCGCTCGCTGTTCAGGACGGTCCGGAGGCGCGCGGATCGTAGCGTCCGGAGGCCGGAACGCGCGTTCCGGTGCACGGCCGCGTTCACCAGCAGGCGGATAGGCTGCCCGCGATGGCGGATATCCAGGTCGGGGACGTGGTGCTCGCGCGCGGCGCGACAGGGCCGTTCCATGCCGTCGTGTCCGGCATCCGCCTCGGCCGGCTGGCGGTCGAGCGCTGCGACGGGCGGCCGTCCGGGCCGCTGCCCGTGCGCGACGTGGTGACGGTCTTCAAGCCGTCGGGCCGGCCGGGCCCGGAGCCGCCGCGCACGCAGCGGCTCCGGCCCAGCGCGCAGCTGAAGCTGGACCTGGACTAGGTCCCGCCCGTCCCGCGGGTCCTACTTGACCTTGATGGTCATCCGCATGTCCGGCTGGTGGATCGTGCAGATGATCGTGTAGGTCCCCGCCTTGGTGAGCTTCTTGGAGAAGCTGCCGGAGGTCTGGACCGAGGACTTGAACTTGGCCGGGCCCTTGGCGACCGAGACGTCGTGGGGCGCCTGGCCCTTCCACACCCACTTCACGGTCGTGCCCTTCTTGACCGTGATCGACTTGGCGACGAACTTGTTGTCCTTGACCTGGACGGTCTTGGTGGCGGCCAGGGCGGGCACCGCGAGGGCGCCTGCGGCAACGACGGCGACGCCGCCGGCGACGAGCTTCTTCATGGGACGGTTCTCCTCCGGGATCGGGACCGTGGCTCAGAACACCGGGGTCTCGGTGTAGGAGCCGAACACAGCCTGCAGGGCGTGGATGATCTCACCTTCGGTGGCATGAACCCGCGCGGCGTCGACGAGGTGCGGCATCAGGTTCTCGCTATCGCGCGCGGCGGCGTCCTTCAGCGCGGCGAGCGCGGCCTCCACCCGCGCGCCGTCGCGGCGGGCGCGGACCGCCGCCACGCGGCCGATCTGCTTGCGCTCCAGCGCCGGGTCGATCCGCAGGATCTCGGTCTGCCCGTCGTCGCCTTCGGTGTGGCGGTTGACGCCGACGACGATCCGGTCGCCCGCGTCGATGCGGTTCTGCAGCTCGTAGGACGCGTCGGCGATCTCGCGCTGGCAGAAGCTCTGCTTGACGGCCTCGACCATGCCGCCGAGCTCGTCGACGCGGCGGAAGTAGTCGCGGGCGGCGGCCTCCATCGCATCGGTGAGCGCCTCGACGAAGTACGAGCCGCCGAGCGGGTCGATCGTGTTGGCCACACCCGTCTCGTGGGCGATGATCTGCTGGGTGCGCAGCGCGATCCGGACCGCGTCCTCGGTCGGCAGCGCGAGCGCCTCGTCGTAGGAGTTGGTGTGCAGCGACTGCGTGCCGCCGAGCACGCCGGCCAGCGCCTCGATCGCCGTCCGCGTGACGTTGTTGAGCGGCTGCTGCGCAGTCAGCGACACGCCCGCGGTCTGCGTGTGGAAGCGCATCAGCCACGACCTGGGGTTCTCGGCCCCGAACGTGTCGCGCAGCTCGCGCGCCCAGATCCGGCGGGCCGCGCGGTACTTGGCGATCTCCTCGAAGAAGTCGATCTGCGCGTTGAAGAAGAACGACAGCCGGGGCGCGAAGTCGTCGACGTCCAGGCCGCGGTCGACCGCCTGCTGGACGTAGGTCAGGCCGTTCTTGAGCGTGAACGCCAGCTCCTGCTGGGCGGTCGCCCCGGCCTCGCGGATGTGGTAGCCGGAGATCGAGACCGGGTGCCAGCGCGGCATGTGCTCCGAGCACCACTGCACCATGTCCCCCATCAACCGCATCGCGGGGTCGATCGGGAAGCACCACTCCTTCTGGGCGATGTACTCCTTGAGGATGTCGGCCTGGATCGTGCCGCCGAGGCGGTCGGCCGGCACGCCCTGGCGCTCGGCGGCGACGACGTAGAAGGCCATCATGATCGCGGCGGGCGCGTTGATGGTCATCGAGACGCTGACGTCGCCGAGGTCGATGCCGGCGAACAGGTCCTGCATGTCGTCCAGCGTGTCGACCGCGACGCCCTCGCGCCCGACCTCGCCGAGCGACATGGGGTGGTCGGAGTCGTGGCCCATCAGCGACGGCATGTCGAACGCGGTGCTCAGCCCCGTCTGCCCGTGGTCGAGCAGGTAGTGGAAGCGCTCGTTGGTCTCCTCGGCGGTGCCGAAGCCCGCGAACTGGCGGAACGTCCACAGGCGCCCGCGGTACATCGACGGGTAGACGCCGCGCGTGAACGGGAAGCCGCCCGGGACGCCGATGTCGCGCGCCGGGTCGTCGGTGACGTCGTCGGCCGTGTAGAGCGGCTTGACCTCCTCGCCGGAGAGCGTGAGGAACTCGGCGTCGCGCTCCGGGGTGGCGCCGTAGGCGGCCAGCCACTCCGCGTGGGTCGTCGGGACGGCAGGTCGACGGCTGACGGCCATCGTCCAAGGCTACCCCTCGTACGGCGTAGGGTCGGCCGGGTGACGACGACGCCGACGACGATCCCGGGCGGGCTGGTCGACGCGCACGCGCACCTGACGCTCGACCTCGGCGCGGGCCCCGGCGTAGCGGCCAACCGCGCGGCCGCGCGGGCCGCGGGCGTCCTGGCCGTGCGCGACGCCGGCTCGCGGCACGGCATCCCGCCGGACGAGCTGGACGGCGCGCGCGAGGTCGCCGCGGGCGCGTTCCTGGCCCCGGCGGGCGGGCACCTGCCGCACCTGCTGGAGCCCACGCCGCCCGCGGCGCTGGTGGACGCGGCGCGGGCCCAGGTGGCGGCCGGCGTCCCGTGGATCAAGCTGATGGCCGACTTCCCGGGCCCCGACCACGACTGGTTCGCGCCGGCCGTCAACTACGACCTGGAGCTGGTCGCCGAGGTCGTGCGCGTCGCCCACGCGGGCGGCGCGCGGGTGATGGCGCACGTCTCCGGGCCGGTCGTCGGCGACCTCGTCGCCGCCGGCGTGGACTCGATCGAGCACGGGCCGATGGTCGACGAGGCCGTCGTCGAGGCGATGGCCGAGCGCGGCACGGCGTGGGTCCCGACGGTCGCGACGATCGCGCGGCGCACCGGCCCGCTGGAGGTCTGGCGCCGGACGCTGCCGCGCGCCGTGGCGCTCGGCGTGCCGGTGCTCGTCGGCACCGACGAGCTGGGGCCGGCGGGCGTCGCCGCCGAGGCCGAGGCGCTCGTGCGCCTCGGCGGCCTCTCCCCCGCCGACGTCCTGCACGCCGCGACCGAGGGCGCGCGAGCCGTGCTGCGCCTGCCCGCTCAGGACGGCGACGCGGTCACGTTCGCCGGCGACCCGGCCGCCGACGTCACGTCCTTGGCCCGCGTGCTCCGCTGAGCGCGCTCCGGCGTCTCGCCCATCACGTCCAGGCGCCGCGCGAGCGCCTCGAACGTCGTCCCCTGCACGACCGTCGACAGCAGGACCGCGAAGAACGCGATCGCGAACAGCTCGTGGGCGCGCGGCACGCCCGCCAGGACGGGGAACGTCGCGAGCACGACCGGCACCGCGCCGCGCAGCCCGGCCCAGCCGAGCACCGCGCGCTCGCGCACGTCGAAGCCGAGGCCGGTCGTCGCGACGTACACCGCCAGCGGCCGCGCGACGACCGCCGCGAGGATCGCCAGGACCGTCCCCTGGACGGCGACCGAGCCGAGCGCGTCCGGGAAGACGAGCAGGCCGAGCGTCAGGAACATCACCAACTGCGCGACCCAGGCGAGGCCGTCGTGGAACGTGGCCATCGCCTCGCGCTCGGCGATCGGCAGCGAGCCGAGCGCCAGGCCGGCGAGGTAGACGCTCAGGAAGCCCGAGCCGTGCAGCGCGTCGCCGACGCCGAAGGCCAGCGCGGCGGTGGCCATCGAGGCGACCGGGTAGAGGCCGGGCGTCGTGAGCGGCTTGCGGGCCATCAGCGCGGCGCTCGCGCCGCCGACGACCAGGCCCGCGACGGCGCCGACGGTCAGCTCGACGGCGAAGGCCTCCGCCATGTTGATCAAGTTGTAGCCGTCGGTCGTGATCCAGGTGGAGAAGCCGATGACGAGCAGGACGGCGACCGGGTCGTTGAGGCCCGCCTCGCCCTCCAGCGTGCGCGCGACGCGCAGGCGCAGCGGCGAGCCGCGCAGCACGGCGAAGATCGCGGCGCCGTCGGTGGCGGCGAGGATCGAGCCCAGCAGCAGGCCCTCGAGCAGGCTGAGGTGCAGCAGCCAGGACGCGGCGAGGCCGGCGAAGATCGCGGTCAGCGTCGTGCCGAGCAGCGCGAGGGAGAGCGCGGGCTTGAGGACGGGCCGGATCTCCGGGAAGCCCGCGGCCAGGCCGCCCTCGAAGAGGATCGCGGCCAGCGCGACGATCCCGATCGACTTGGCCAGCTCGTAGTCGTCGAAGTGCAGCCAGCCGAGGCCGTCGGAGCCGATCAGCATGCCGAGGCCGATGACCAGCACCAGGCCCGGCACGCGCAGGCGGTCCCCGACCTGGGAGACCGCGATGCCGCCGGCGAGGAGCGCGCCGACGGTGAGCAGGAGCGTGCCGTCCGCCATCCGCTAGGTCGCGATGGCGGCGATCGCCACGAGGACCGCGCCGCCGGCGAAGAGCGAGGTGAGCATGATCCAGCCGCGGCGGGCCTCGGCCTTGGCCGCGTCGGGGTCGAGCAGGAGGCCGTCGGGGCCCCGCTTGGTCTTCGGATCGTTCTTCGCGTCGGTCATGCCTTCATGGTCGGAGCGGCCGGGTCGCGGGTCGATGGGGAACGCTCCCCATCACGGACGTCTTCCGCGCGCGGCACCATGAGGGCATGACGTTGCTGCAGCGGGTGATCGCGGGGAACGCGCTCGTGGTCTTCGCGTGCGCGCTGGTGCTCGCGATCTCGCCCGCGACGGTGAGCGCGAACGTGACGGCGGGCGAGGCGCTGCTGCTGGCCGTGGGCGTGATCGTCGCGATCGCGATCAACATCATCTTGATGCGGCGGGCGCTGGCGCCGCTGCGGGCGCTGGCGACCGAGATGGCGGCGGTCGACCTCCTGCATCCGGCGCCGCCGCGAGCGGCGTCGCGGGACGGCGTCGGCGAGGTCGCGACGGTCGCCCGCGCCTACGACGCGATGCTCGAGCGGCTGACCGCCGAGCGGCGCGCCAGCGGGCGACGCGCGATCGAGGCCCAGGAGGCCGAGCGGGCGCGGATCGGCCGCGAGCTGCACGACGAGGTCGGCCAGGCGCTGACCGGCGTCGCGCTGGAGCTCCAGGCGGGCGAGCTGGACGCGGCGCGTGAGGCGCTGCGGGCGGCGTCCGACGGCGTGCGCGAGATCACGCACGGGCTGCGCCCGGAGCCGCTGGAGGACTTCGGGCTGCGCGGCGCGCTCGTCGCGCTGGCCTCGACGTTCGCCGACCGCTCGCGGCTGCGCGTGCGCCGCGAGCTGGCGCCGGCGCTGCCCGGGCTCTCGCCCGAGAGCGAGTTGGTGGTCTACCGCGTGGCGCAGGAGGCGCTGACCAACGTCGTGCGCCACGCGGACGCTCGGCAGGTCGTGCTCGGCGCGACGGACGCCCACGACGGCGAGGCCTTCGTGCTGACCGTGCGCGACGACGGCCGCGGACGCGACGGCGCGGCGGAGGGCACCGGCCTGCAGGGCATGCGCGAGCGCGCGCTGCTCGTCGGGGGGCGCCTGGACGTGCGCGACGCCGACGGCGGGGGCACCGAGGTCCGGCTGGAGGTGCCGGTCGCATGAGCGGCGGTGGCGGCGGGGTCCCGCTGAAGGCCGGCGTGCTGATCGCCGACGACCACGCGATGGTCCGCCGCGGGCTGCGCCACGTCATCGACGCGGCGCCGGACCTGCACGTCGTCGCCGAGGCGGGCGACGGGATCGAGGCGGTGGAGCTGGGCCTGCGCGAGGACATCGACCTGGCGATCCTCGACGTCGCGATGCCGCGCCGCACCGGCCTGGCGGCGGCGCGCGAGCTGAGCGCGCGGCGGCCGGGCCTGAAGATCCTGATGCTGTCGATGCACGACGTCGACCAGTACTTCTTCGAGGCGTTGAACGCCGGCGCCGCGGGCTACGTGCTCAAGAGCGCCGCCGACCGCGACCTGCTGGAGGCCTGCCGCGCCGCGCTGCGCGGCGAGCCGTTCCTCTATCCCCCGGCCGTCCGGACGATCATCCGCGAGCACCTGGAGGCCGGCGACACCGACGGCGAGGTCCTCACGCCGCGCGAGCGCGAGGTGGTGAAGCTCGTGGCCGAGGCCTACACCACCGACCAGATCGCCGAGCTGCTGGTGATCTCGCCGCGCACGGTCGAGCGCCACCGCGAGAACATCCTCAACAAGCTCG
The DNA here is from genome assembly GCF_035685985.1 of Baekduia sp. Lineage (GTDB taxonomy): Bacteria > Actinomycetota > Thermoleophilia > Solirubrobacterales > Solirubrobacteraceae > Baekduia. Next base: position 162,918 of record NZ_DASRZV010000015.1, on the reverse strand, counting down.
GCATGCGCGACCGCGTCGAGCTGACGCGCTACGCGGTCCGGCGCGGGCTCGTGGAGCCGTAGGTCTCGTCCTAGTCGGTCGCGCGCGCGGCCTCGCCGAGCAGCGCGCGGGCGATGACCAGGCGCTGGATCTCGCTGGTGCCCTCGTAGATCTCGGTGACCTTGGCGTCGCGGTAGTAGCGCTCGGCCGGGAACTCGCGGGTGTAGCCATAGCCGCCGAGGACCTGGATCGCCTCGCCGGTCCAATGGCGGGCGACGCGGGAGGCGAAGAGCTTGGCCTGCGCGCCCTCGACCGTGTGCGGGCGACCGGCCTGCTTGAGGCGCGCGGCGCGCCACACGAGGGCGCGGGCCGCCTCGATCTCGGTCTGCATGTCGGCGAGCTTCTGCTGGATCGCGCCGAAGCCGCCGATCGGACGGCCGAAGGCGTGGCGCTCCTTCGCGTAGCCCGCGGCGACGTCGAGCGCGGCCTGGGCGATGCCCACCGCCTGGGCGGCGATGCCGATGCGCCCGCCGTCCAGCGTGGAGAGCGCGATCCGCATGCCGGCGCCGCGCGGGCCGAGCGGCTCGGACGGCGTGGCCTCGAAGGCGAGGTCGGCGGTCGACGAGGAGTTCAGGCCCAGCTTCTCCTCCTCGCGCGTGACGCGGAAGCCGTCGGCGCCGCGCCGGACGACGAAGGCGCTCGCCGCGTCCGGATCCTGGGCGAAGACCGTGAAGACGTGGGCGTGCGAGCCGTTGGTGATCCACTGCTTGGTGCCGGTGATCGCCCCGTCGTCGGTCGCGCGCGTGCGCATCGCGCCGGCGTCGGAGCCGCTGCCGGACTCGGTCAGGGCGAAGGCGGCAAGTTCATGGCCTTGGGCCAGCGGCGGGACGAGGCGGTCGACCTGCTCGGGCGTCCCGTTGGCGAGGATCGGCAGCGTGCCGGCGCTGGTGTGCACCGCGACGGTCACCCCGACGCCCGCGTCGGCGCGCGACAGCTCCTCCAGGACCAAGATGTAGGACAGGAAATCCGCGCCCGCGCCGCCGTGCTCGGCGGGCACGCAGGTGCCCATCAGGCCCAGCTCGCCCAGCGCGGCGAAGACGTCCTTGGGGAACTCGTGCGCGCGGTCCCACGCCGCGGCGCGCGGCGCGATCTCCTCGTCGGCGAACCGACGCGCCAGGTCGCGGATCTCCCGCTGCTCGTCGTCCAGCTCGGAGTAGCTCATCGCTTCGCCCCCACCTTCCGTCGCGCGGTCGCGCCCGCCGCGCCCAGCAGCGTCGCGCCCGCCAATCCGCCCAGCATCTTCAGCCGCCCGCCGAGGCGGTCGAAGCGCAGGACCTCCCATCCCTCCTCGCGCGCCACGCGCGCCAACGGCCCGTCCGGGTTGACCGCCACCGGATGGCCGACCGCGCGCAGCATCGGCAGGTCCGACTCGCTGTCGGAGTAGGCGTAGGACTCGCTCAGGTCGATGCCGTTGCTCGCCGCCAGCGCGCGCATGAGCTTCGGCTTGCCCTCGCGGTAGGCGAACGGCCCCGACAGGCGGCCGGTGTAGTGGCCGTCGGCGTCCTCCTCCAGCGGCGTGCCGAGGCCGCCGTCGAAGCCGAGCACGTGCGCGATCATCGCCGCGGTGTCCTGCGTGGCCGCGGTGACGATGTACACGCGCCGCCCGGCGTCCTGGTGCGACCAGGCGATGTCGAGCATCTGCGGGTACAGCCGCGGCAGCACGCCGGCCAGCACCTGCGGCCCGAGCCGCTGGAAGTCGCGGGCGGCGCGGCCCTCGAGCATCGCGCCGACCCGCGTCATCACCCGGTCGGTCGACGCGTCGGTCGACCCGCGCAGGCGGAACTTCACGTTCTCCCACGCGTCGAGCGCGAGCCGCCGGCGGGAGATCATCCCCGCCCGCGCGGCCGCTCGCGCCCAGAAGAACCCGGAGGACCCGGACATCAGCGTCCGGTCCAGGTCGAAGAACGCCGCGCTGTGCGCCGTGGCGCTCAGCCGTGCACCTTCAGGATGACGGCGTCGCCCTGGCCACCGCCCGAGCAGATCGCGGCGACGCCGTAGCCGCCGCCGCGACGGCGCAGCTCGTGGACGAGCACGCCGAGGATGCGGGCGCCCGACGCGCCGATCGGGTGGCCGAGCGCGACCGCGCCGCCGTTGACGTTGACGCGGTCCTCCTCGATGCCCAGCTCGCGGATCGACTGCAGCGTCACGGAGGCGAACGCCTCGTTGATCTCCCACAGGTCGACGTCGCCCGGCTGCAGACCGGCCTTGTCGAGCGCCTTCTTGGCCGCGCCCGCGGGCGTCGTGGCCAGGTAGGCGAAGTCGTTGGCGAACTGCGCGTGGCCGACGACCTCGGCCAGCACCGTCTTGCCGTTGGCGGCCGCCCACTCGTCGGAGGACAGCACCAGCGCGCCGCCGCCGTCGTTGACGCCCGGCGAGTTGCCGGCCGTGTGCGAGCCCTCCTTGCCGACGAGGCCCGGCAGCTTGGCCAGCGCCTCCAGCGAGGAGCCGCGGCGCGGGCCCTCGTCGGTCTCGACGACCGTGTCGCCCTTGCGGCCCTTGACGGTGAACGGGACGATCTCGTCGGCCATGCGGCCGTCGTCGATCGCCTTCAGCGCCAGCTCGTGGCTGCGCAGCGCCCAGCGGTCGAGGTCGGGGCGGGTCAGCTCCAGCTCGTCGCCGATCTCGGTGGCCTCGACGAACATCTGCTTGCCGCTGAACGGGTTGGTGAGGCCGTCGTGGACCATCGAGTCCAGCGCCTTGGCGTCGCCCATGCGGTAGCCGAAGCGGGCCTGCGGCAGCAGGTACGGCGCCTGCGACATCGACTCCATGCCGCCGCCGACGCCGACCTCGACGTCCCCGGCGCGGATCGCCTGGTCGAGGATCACCGTGGCGCGCAGGCCGGAGGCGCACACCTTGTTGACGGTCTCCGACGAGACCTCCTTCGGGATCCCGGCCTTGATCTGCGCCTGGCGCGAGGGGATCTGGCCCTGGCCGGCCTGGATCACCTGGCCCATGACGACGTGGTCGACCTGCTCGGGGTCGACGGTCGCGCGCTCCAGCGCCGCGGTGATCGCGGTCGCGCCGAGGTCGGTGGCGTCGACGGAGGACAGGCCGCCGCCGAGCTTCCCGATCGGGGTGCGCGCGGCGCCGAGGATGACGGTCTTGGGCATCGGTTCTCTCTCGCTCTGTGTCTGGTCAGGACGGCTGGGACCGGAACCGTAACGAAGTAGCGTCCCGTGCCATGCGCGTGACCGCCACCACCGAGGCCGCGGGGTCCACCGCGGCCGACACGATCGTCGTCGGCCTGCTCGAGGACGAGGCCGTCGTCCACGACGTCGAGGACGGCGTCCTGCAGGCGCTCGTGGACGCCGGCGAGGCCAGGGCCAAGCCGCGGTCGCTGGCCGTCGCGCACGCCGCGGGCAAGCGCTGGATCCTCGTCGGGCTCGGCGCGCGGGCCTCGCTGGACGCCGAGGCGCTGCGCGTCGCGGCCGCCGTCGCCCACGGCCGGGCCCGCGACCTGGGCGCCCGGACGCTGTGCTGGGAGCTGCCGCACAAGGCGGGCGAGATCCACCCGGCGCGCGCGGTCGTCGAGGGCACGCTCATGGCCGCCTACGCGTTCCGCGCGTTCAAGACCAAGGGCAGCGGCAACGGCGACGGCGACGGCGACGAGAACGGCGGCGGGATCGAGGAGCTGATCGTCTCCGACCACGAGGACCGGACCGCCGCGGTGGCGCGCGCGGTCACGGTCACCGAGGCCGTCAACGCCGCGCGCGACCTGCAGAACACGCCGGCCAACGCGATGACGCCGACCGCGCTGGGCGAGCGCGCGCGGTCGGTCGCCGCCGCGCACCCGGACACGCTGAGCTGCGAGGTCGAGGGCCGCGACGGGATCGTCGCCCGCGGGATGGGCGCGTTCGCCGCGGTCGCCCAGGGCAGCGACGAGGAGCCCGCGCTGATCACGCTCCGGTACGAGCCGCCCGCCGCGCCGGCCGACGGCGTGCCGGTGCTCGGCCTGGTCGGCAAGGGCGTGACGTTCGACTCGGGCGGCCTGTCGATCAAGCCCGCCGGGTCGATGGTGGACATGAAGTACGACATGACCGGCGGCGCGGCGGTGATCGAGGCGCTCGGCGCGATCGCGGCGCTGGAGCTGCCGGTGCGGGTCGTCGGCGTCGTCGGCGCCACCGAGAACCTCCTGGGCGGGCGGGCGATGAAGCCCGGCGACGTCTTCACGTCGGCCTCGGGCCTGACCGTCCAGGTCGACAACACCGACGCCGAGGGCCGGCTCGTGCTCGCCGACTGCCTGCACCACGCGATCGGCCAGGGCGCGCAGCGGCTGGTCGACGTGGCGACGCTGACCGGGGCGATCATGTCGGCGCTCGGCCGCGTCTACGCGGGCTTCTGGGCCGACGACGAGGCGTGGGCCGCGCAGGTCGCGGGCGCGGCCGCCGAGGGCGGCGACCTGATCTGGCGGATGCCGCTGCACGACCGCTACGCCGAGCTGGTGAAGGGGTCGACGGCCGACGTGGCCAACATGTCGCCGCCGCGCACCGGCGCCGCGTGCACCGCCGCCGAGTTCCTGCACAACTTCACCGGCGGCGTGCCGTGGGCGCACCTGGACATCTGCGGGACCGCCTGGGACTCGGGGCGGGCCTACGCGCCCAAGGGCGGGACCGGGACGCCGGTGCGCACGCTCGTCGCGCTGGCCGAGCGGGTCAGCCGCGGGTAGGCGTCGCGGCGTAGGGTCCGCGACGATGCTGCCGGGTCCCCTCCGCCGGGCGCTGCCGCTGTGGGCGGCGCTCGTGGCCGTGTACGCGCTGACGCTCGCCGTGCCCGGCCACGCGACGACCAGGCCGGAGGCGCACCGCCTGCTGGCGGTCGACGCGCTGGTCGCCCACGGCAGCATCGACGTGCGCCGCTCCTACGCGTCCGGCGCGTGGCGGGACTTCTACGACGGCGAGCTGCCGCGGCCCTCCGACGCGCCGGCGGTCGGGCGCTGGCTGGAGCCGGTCGGCCTCGGCTTCGTGGTCGCCGTCGCGCCCGCGTACTGGATCGGCGGCGAGCTCGCCGTCCGGATCTTCTTGTTGATGATCTTCGCGCTGGGCTTCTGCCTGGCCGCCGCGCTCGGGCGGCGGCTGGTGCCCGAGCCGTGGGCGACGCGCGCGGCGCTCGTGCTCGGCCTGTCCCCGCCGGCCGTCGGCGCGGCGACGGCGATCGCGCCCGCGACGCTCGGCGCGACCTGCCTGGCGGGCGCGGCGCTGCTGGCGCTCGCCGTGCGCGAGGAGCCGCGGCAGCGCACGGCGTTCCTCGGCGCGGCGCTGGTCGCCGCGCTGCCGTGGCTGGCCACCGAGCTGCTGGCGCCCGCGGCGGTCGTGGCGCTCGCGCTGGCGCGCTGGCTGCGGCGTCGTCAGCGCGGGTTGGCGGGCTTCCTCGCGCTGGAGGTCGTGCTGACCTCGGCGGTGGTCTACGTGACGATCTCGGACCGGCTGTTCGGTGGGCTGACGCCGAACGACGTCGCGGCCGGCGGGGCGACGGGCGCGACGGGCGTCGTCGCGCACCTGGAGCGCGCCGGGCGGCTCGGGACCGCGTGGGTCTCCGACCAGGGCCTGCTGCTGTGGGCGCCGGTGACCGCGCTGGCCGGCGTCGCGCTGTGGCGGCTGTGGCGCTCGCGCCGCGAGCGGCTGTCGGTCGCGGTCTTCGACCAGGGCGACGTCGAGGTCGCGGCCTTGTTCTATGCCTTGATCGTGGTCGCGATCTGGCTGACCGCCGTCTTCGCCGCGCCGTCGCTGGACGGCGCGGGGCGCGCCTGGGCCCACGCCCGCCACCTCGTCCCCGCGCTGGGACCGCTGGCCGCGCTGGTGGCCTGGGGCTGGCGCTTCGCGCCGCGCACGGGCACCGCGCTGGCGGCGGTCACCGTCGCGGCGAGCGTCGCGCTGCTCGCCGCGCACGCCTGACCGTGGAGCGCTCCTGCTCGGCGACCGCGTTGCCCAGCAGCCAGAACATCGACGGCCACAGCCCGACGAAGATCGCACGCCGCTCGGCGTTGTCGCGCTCCTCCTGGTCGACGGTCTTGGCCCGGATCCACAGCGACAGGCAGAGGCCGATGCAGCCCAGCGACGTGACGTGCATCGGCACGCTCCGGACTCCGGCGGCGTAGAGGAGGCGCGGGATGACCATGGCGTCCGCTCTACCCGCACGCCGCGGCGGGTAGAGCCGCGAACGTGCCCGCTTCGCCGCCCGTCCCCCGCCGTCTGCTGACCGCGCTGCGCTGGCCGCCCGGCATCGCGCTGACCGCCTGGGCCTACGTCTGGCGGATCACCGTGCTGCACCGGCGCGAGCAGGACGGGACGCTGTCGCGGGACGGCCCGCCGCCGTGGCCGCCGGGCACCGACCTGACCGGCGTCCAACAGCCCGCCGACGGCACGGGCGCGCTGCTGCACCGGACCTACCTGAGCCGGATCCGCGAGTCCGAGCTGGACGCGGCGGAGCTGATGGCGCGCGTGCGGGCCGACCCCGACGTCGTCGCGCCGGGCGCGCTCGCGCGCTTCCATAAGGCCGCGGGCGCCGAGGGCCGCATGGCCGCCGGCGACGAGTTCCTGATCAGGATGCCCGGGCCGTGGGACGGGCCGGTGCGCTGCGTCCACGTCGACGAGCGGTCGTTCCGGTTCGCGACGCTGAGCGGTCACCTGGAGGCCGGGCAGATCGAGTGGGGTGCCGCCGACCTCGGCCCGCCGGGCGCGCTGGCGTTCCGGATCGAGTCGTGGGCGGCGCCCGGCGATCGCCTCTCGAACCTGCTCCATCATCATCTGCGCATGGCCAAGGAAGTGCAGTTGCACATGTGGACGTCGGTCCACGAGCGGGTCGCCAAGCTCTGCGGCGGCCGCCTGGACGGCGGCATCGACATCGAGACGCGGATCGTCGAGCGCTGAGCGTGCGGGTCCTCGGAGCCGCGGACGTGGCCGCCGCGCTGGACGCGCGCGGCGCGGTCGACGCCCTGGAGGACGCGCTGCGCGCGGGCCTGGACGTCGACGCCGACCCGCCGCGCGGCAGCCTGCCGGTCGGCGCGGGCGAGCTGCTGGTGATGCCGTCGTCGCAGGGCGCCGTGAAGCTCGTCACGGTCGGCGGCGACCCGCGCATCCAGGGCGTGTGCGTGGTCTTCGACCGCGAGACGCTGGCGCCCGCCGCGATCCTCGACGGCATCGCGCTGACGAACCTGCGCACGGCGGCGGTGAGCGCGCTGGCCGTCCGGTGGCTGGCCGCGCCGGACCCGCGACGCGCGCTGATCCTCGGGCGCGGGCCGCAGGGCGTCGCGCACGCCGAGGCGCTGCGCGCGGTCGCGCCGACGCTGGAGGTCGTCGACGTGGTCGGGCGCGGCGCCGCGCCGGAGATCGAGTCCTATGACCTGATCTGCTGCGCCACGACCGCGCGCGAGCCGCTGTTCGACGGCGCGCGCGTGGCCGACCACGCGACGGTCGTCGCGATCGGCTCCCACGAGCCGGACGCGCGCGAGGTCGACGCGGCGCTGGCGGGCCGCGCGACGGTCGTGGTCGAGTCGCGCGCGACCGCGCTGCGCGAGGCGGGCGACGTGGTGCTGGCGATCGGCGAGGGCGCGCTGGACGCGGGGGCGCTGATCGAGTTGGGGTCCTTGATCCGCGGCGAGTCGGAGGCCGCGACGGCGGTCGACGCCGCGCGCCCGCGCCTCTTCAAGTCCACCGGGATGGCCTGGGAGGACGCGGTGGTCGCGTCAGCCGTCGTCGCCGGCGCGTGAGGCGTCGGCGGCGTCGAGGCGCTCGAGGATCCGCGAGGCGGCGGTCGCCGGGTCCAGCCGCCGGCTGACGACCTCCTCCAGCAGCTCGGCGAAGCGCGGGTCGGCGTCGAGCTGCCGCTCGAGGCGGCGGCGCAGGCGGAAGGTGCAGATCGCGACGACCTCGGAGCGGAGGTTGCGCCGGCGGCGCTCGGAGAGCGTCCCCTCCTCCTCGATGTGCTTGCGGTGCTCGTCGAGCTTGGCGACCAGCTCGTCGACGCCCTCGCCCTTGTGGGCCTGGGTCTTGACGATCGGGACGCGCCAGCCGCGCTGCGGCGCGAGGCTGAGGACGCCGCGGATCTCGCGGACCATCGTGTCGGTCAGCGGGTGATCGGCCTTGTTGACGACGATGATGTCCGGGATCTCCATGACGCCGGCCTTCAGCGCCTGGATCGAGTCGCCGGAGCCGGGCATGAGGACGAGGACGATCGTGTCGGCGTGGTCGATGATGTCGACCTCGGCCTGGCCGACGCCGACGGTCTCCAGGAAGACGTCGTCCTTGCCGGCGGCGTCCATCAGCAGCGCGGTCTGCAGCGCGGCCTCGGACAGGCCGCCGAGCGCGCCGCGGTTGGCCATCGAGCGGATGAAGACGCCGGGGTCGAGGAAGTGGTCGGTCAGCCGGATGCGGTCGCCGAGCAGCGCGCCCTGCGTGAACGGCGAGGACGGGTCGATCGACAGGACGGCGACCTCGTGCTCCTGCGCGCGCCGTGCCTTGGTCAGCGCGCCGATCAGCGTCGACTTGCCCGCGCCGGGCGCGCCGGTGAGGCCGACGATCGCGGCCTTGCCGGTGTGCGGGTAGACCTCGCGGACCAGCTCCCAGCCCGCCGGGTCGTCGCTCTCCACGAGCGTGATCGCGCGCGCCAGGGCGCGCTTGTCGCCGTCGAGGAGGCGCTGGGCGAGGGTCTGCTGGGCCTGCGACATGGGCGGCGGATGATGCCGCAGTCAGTCGCCGGAGGGCGGGATGAGCTGCCGCGCGATGTGCTGGGCGACCTTGCGCTCGTCGTCGAGGAGGTCCGGCGCGTCGCGGCCCAGCAGCGCGCGGCCGACGTAGGCGCTGTAGGCGAAGAGCGCCTGCGGGCGGGCCTGGGCGGGCGTCAGGCCGAGGTCGGCGAAGGCGCGCTCCAGGAACGCGACGCGAAGCTGCGCCGCCCGCGTGACCGCCGCCTGGACGACCGGCTCGTCGACGCCCTCGAGCATCTTGAGGAAGATCGTCGGCGGCTTGCTCGACGCGGCGCCGAGCAGCGTGTCGAGGCGCTTGCGCGGGTCGGCGATCGCGCCGGCGGCGTCCAGCGGCGCGTCGACGTGCAGGCGCTCCCAGCGCGCGACCGCGGCGGCCAGCAGCGCCTGGCGGTTCTTGAAGTGCCAGTAGAACGAGCCCTTGGTCACGCCCAGCGCGCGGGCCAGCGGCTCGACGGCGACCGCGGCGGCGCCGCCGCGCTCGAAGGCCTCCAGGGCGGCCTGCTCCCAGCGCTGCGCGTCGAGGCTGTCGGGCGACATCGCCCCCAACCATACGCCGCCGTATCGCCGGGGCTACGGCTGCTGCCCGGCGGCGTCGACCACGCCGGTGCGCTCGTAGGCGGCGTCGCCGATGACCGTCCCGAGCGGCGCGCTGACGGTCTCGTGCGGGACGTGGGCGACGAGCGTGTCGCGCTCGCCGAGCAGGACGCCGGTCGCCGGGTCGAGCAGGATGTCGCGGCGCGTGCCGTTGGCCACGCGCGAGATCGCGAACGCGGAGCGGCCGAGGCGGTCCTTGGCGTGGCCGTCGAAGCCGATGCCCGGGACGAGCGCCAGCGCGCGCAGCACCGCGGCGCGCATCCGCGGCGCGAGCGGCTGGTCGCGCAGCGCGTCGTCGAGCAGGACGAAGACCTCGCCGTCGGGCGACGGGCCCTGGCCTGGCCGCAGGCCGTCGCGGACCTGCCGGAACAGCTGGGCGCCCGAGCCGTCGAAGTCGCGCATCTGCTGGGCGGAGTAGCGCCGGTCGCCGACGTGGTAGACGCCGTCGGGGTGGGCGTGGGTGACGCCGTCGCCCGGCGCGGCCAGGCGCGGGCGTCCGGCCGCGATCCACTTGCGCCGCTCGGCGGGCGACGGCCACGAGACGCCGAGGCCGACGGTGCGGATCTCGCCGCGGCGGGTCTGGGAGATCCACGCCTCGCGGCGCGAGCTGGACAGCGCGCAGTAGGAAGCGTCGCGATCCATCGAGCAGGCGAGGTAGGTCGCGATCGACTTGGTGTAGAAGAACTGGTCCGGACGCGGGAACGCGGGCGACGCGGTCTCCGCCCCGCGGGCGGCCCGCTCCAGCGCCGCGGCGGCCGTGGTCGGCGCGGTGGCGTACGGGTGGCGTCGCGGCGGCTCGACCTGGCCGCTGGTGCCCAGCGCCACCACGAGCGCGACGACCAGCGCGGCGAGCGCCGCCGCCGTCGGGACGGTCACGAGCAGGCGGCGGCGCCACCGGGCGCGGCGCGCGGGCGGCGCGGCGGCGATGTGCGCGTGCAGCGCGACGCGGGCGCGGGCCCGCGCGGCGCCCGCCGCGCCGTCGGGCGGCGGCGGGGCCACGTCGGGCGGCGCCCAGGCGCGCAGGATCTCCAGCTCGTCGGTCATCGGTCGCGCTCCTCGCTCTCGCCCAGCGCCGCGCGCAGGCGGCCGCGGGCGCGGTGCAGCCGCGAGCGCACGGTCCCGATCGGGACGCCGGTCGCGCGCGCGACCTCCTCGTAGTCCAGGCCCGCCCAGGCGACCAGCAGCAGCGCGTCGCGCTCGGGGGCGCGCAGGTCCGCCAGCGCCGCGGCCACCGCGGGGCCGAGCGCGGCGGCGTCGGCGCGCGCGACCGCGCCCGCGGACGGGTCGCTCTCGATCACGGCCTCCCAGCGCTCGGCGCGGGCCAGCGCGCGCAGGCGGCGCAGCTCGGAGCGCCGGTGGTCGTGCACGAGGTTGGCGGCGATCCCGAACAGCCACGGGCGGGCGTCCTGGCTGATGCGGGCGTCGAAGCGGTCACGGCGGTCGAACGCGCGGGTGAACGTCTCGGCGGCGAGGTCCTCGGCCAGCGGCGCGCCGACGCGGCGGTGCAGCCAGCGGTGGATCGCCGTGAAATGGCGCTCGAAGACGGCCGCGAAGGCCTGCGGATCCGACACCGACGCGGCGAGGATCGCGGCGTCGGCCTCCGCCGCCATCGGCTCGTCCTCGGCCTGGAGCATCGGTGCCATCATCGCTGCTTCGCCGCAGGGCCCGATCGAGTTCCCGAGCGCTACGCTGCCCAACCGTGGAACCGGTGCTGTCCCCGCCCGCGCTCGCGCCGCCCGCGCCGCCGGTCCACCTGCGCGGCGATCCGCCGCCGCTGTCCGGAGGGCCGTTGACGCTGTGGCGGTTCGCGCGGCGCAACGGCATGGTCAACTGGAAGTACGCGCGGCTGATCGCGCGGCTGGGCTACTGGAAGCTGCGGCTGGGCAAGCGCCTGCAGCTCGACGGCCTGGCGTTCGTCTGCCCGGGCGTGAAGCTCGAGATCGGCAAGGGCGCGGTGCTGAGGCTCGGCCGCTGGTCGTGGCTCGGACACGGCTGCAAGATCCGCGTGCACGAGGGCGAGTGCGTCGTCGGCGCCAAGACCGTGCTCGGGCAGGAGTGCACGATCAGCGCCTTCCAGCACGTCTCGATCGGCCGCGAGTGCATCCTGGCCGACCGCGTGATGCTGATCGACTTCGACCACGGCGTCGTCGAGGTCGACCGGCCGATCCGCGCGCAGGGCATCTACAAGCGCGACGTCCGCGTCGGCCACAACGTCTGGGTCGGCTACGGCGCCTGCTTCCTGCGCGGCGCCACCGTCGGGGACAACTGCGTGGTGGGCACCAACTCGGTGATCACCAAGGACGTCCCGGCCAACGCGGTGATCGCCGGCGCGCCCGCGAAGGTGCTGCGGATGCGCGAGACGCCGCGGACGCTGCGCTGGGCCCCATAGCCGATGCGGGTCACCGCGAACGTCCATGCGACGTTCGCGGTGACCCGCATCTCAGGGGACGCGCAGCATCGCCGGGTCGGCGAAGGGCGCCAGCGAGCGCAGCGTGGGGTCGTGGGCGCCGGGCGCCGCGAGCGCGGCGTCCAGCGCCGCGAGATGGCCGTCGGCGCGCTCGCGCGGGTACGGGCCGGAGATGTCGCGGGTGATCAGGAACGCCCAGTCGGAGGACTGCAGCGCCAGCAGCTCGCGGACGGCGCGGGCGTCGGCGTCGCCGCCGGCGGCGACCGCGCGCAGCTCGGCCGCGCGGGTGGCGAAGGCGAGGTCGGCGACCTGCGGTCCGTCCCACGTCCACAGCGTGCGCGGCGTGCCCCACGTGGTGACCGGCAGCTCGGCGGGCGCGGCGATCACCGGCGTGTCGTGCAGCGCGTCGTCCAGCGCGACCAGCTCGACGCCGGCGCCCGGCGCCTCGTCCAGGACCGCGGTCAGCCAGTCCAGGCCCTCGTACCAGTGGTGGCCGAGCAGCTCGGTGTCCAGCGCGCAGACCGTCAGGTGCTCGCGGCGCGCGACGTGGGCGAGGAAGTCGCGCGCGTCGGCGACCGCCTGCTCGCGCGCCCGGTCGCGGTCGTAGACGGCGCCGTCGTTGGCCCACGGATGGTGGTGGTGGACGGTCATCCGATGGGTGTCGCGGTAGGCGGGCCCGGCCGGGTAGCCGCCGTCGCTCCAGACCAGCTCCATGACCTCGCGGTCGATCGGCGCCAGCAGCGGCCCGTCGTCGGTGGCCAGCGGCGGGTGCGCGCCGGGCCCGAGCACGTCGGTGAGGTCGACGCACGTCGCGTGGACGCCGGCCTCCTCCAGCAGCGGGTGCAGCCACGGCGCGTGCGCGCACTCCGGCAGCCAGAAGCCCCCGCCCCACGCGCCGTCGCGGCGCGCGCGATGGGCCTCGATCCCGGCGCGCAGCTGGAGCCGGACGCCGGCGTCGGTGGCGACCAGCGGCAGGACCGCGTGGGTCGCCGACGACGTCCAGGCCGCGTGCCTCAGCAGTCCGCGGGCCAGACCGCCGTCGCCGAGGCGCTCCAGCGCGTCGGCGGCGCGCGCGTAGTCAGCGCCCGCGCGCTCGACCTCGGCGCCCAGCGCCGGCGCGCCGCCCGCCCGGCAGCCCGCGGCGTCCAGCGCGTGCGTCGTGACCCGCAGGTCGCGCAGGAACGACAGCAGGCGCTCGTGGACGCCCGGCGCCAGGAGCTGGTCGGCGAGGACCGGCGTGACGCTGAGCGTCAGCGGCGCCGGCGCGCGCTCCTCCAACAACCCCAGCAACGGCACGTAGACCGTCGCCGCCGCCTCGAACAGCCACTCCTCGCCGAACGGCCACGTCCCGAAGCCCTCGACGTAGGGCATGTGGGTGTGGAGGACGAGCGAGAGCCGCGACATGCCCTAGGGCCGGCAGACGGCCACGAAGTCCAGCGCGCCCGTCAGCGGGCGGTCGGCGGTCAAGGTGAAGTCCTTGGCCGAGATCGCGGGCGTGAACCAGTTGTAGAACTTCTTGGTGAGCCCGAGCTTGGCGTGGATCGCGTCCCAGCCGAGGCGCTCGATCGCGAGCTGGTGCACGGCGAGCTTGCGCGCGTGGAACAACCCGTACATCTCGACCGACGAGAAGTGCGCGGCGCACAGCGCGTGGAACTCCTCGGGCCGGTACTCCTTGACGTGCCACGGGTTGCCGGACTTCTCGGCGCCCTCGGGCGCCAGCGTCAGCACGTTGGGCGTCGAGACGTAGACGACCGGCGACGGGCTGTCGGCGACCAGCGCCTTGAAGCGCTCCAGGATCTCGTCCGGGTTCTGGACGTGCTCGATCGTCTGCAGGAAGACGACGGCGTCGGCGGGCTCGGCGAACGTCTCCACCAGGTCGCGCGCGAAGCGCACGCGGTCGTCGGTGTAGCGCAGCCGCGCGTGCTCGTGGGCCTCGGGGTTGGCGTCGACCCCGACGACCTCCCGCGCCGCGGCGCCCAGGACGCCGGAGCCGTAGCCCTCGCCGCAGGCCATGTCGATGACCTTCAGGCCGCCGACCTGCTCGCGGATCCACTCGTAGACGATCAGATGCCGGCGGTACCAGTAGTTCTCCTCCGGCACGTCGGGCAGCGTGCGCTCGCCGGTCAGCGCCAGCGGCGGCACGCCCTCGGGCTGGTCCCGCTGGAGGTAGACCTGGGGCTGCGCTTCGGAGATCTGATCGGCCATGTGAGGGCGCGCACGCTACACGGCCTCGGGTAACCTGCCGCGCCTCATGAGCCCCGCCCCTGCCACCGCGGAGGAGATCCGCGACGTCAACACCCGCTACCACGACGGTGCCGCCGCCGACTACGACGCGAAGTGGGGCATCGACTTCGGCGAGATCGGCCGGACGCAGGTGCTGGGCAAGCTGCGCAAGGCCCTGGGCGGCGACCTGCGGTCCTTCGACCGCTCGCTGGAGCTGGGCGCGGGCACGGGCTACTTCAGCCTCAACCTCCTGCAGGCGGGCGTCATCAGCGCGGCGACGTGCACCGACATCTCGCCGGGGATGATCGACGCGCTGAGCGCCAACGCGCGGCACCTGGACCTCGACGTCGACGCGCGCGTCGCCGACGCCGAGGCGCTGCCGTTCGAGGACGGGTCCTTCGACCTCGTGCTCGGCCACGCGGTCCTGCACCACCTGCCCGACCTCGACCAGGCGTGGCGCGAGATCCATCGCGTCCTGGCGCCGGGCGGCGTCGCGATCTTCGCGGGCGAGCCGTCGGAGTACGGCGACCGCATCGCCAACGTCCCCAAGCGGACGGCGAACCGCCTGGCCCCCGCGTGGCGCGCGCTGATGCGCGCCCGCCCCGCCGCCGAGGGCAACCTGGACGGCGGCGCCGAGAACCACCAGCTGGAGTCGATGGTCGACGTCCACGCGTTCACGCCCGAGCAGATCTCGTCGTCGCCGCGCGCCGCGGGCTTCGCCGACGTGCGCGTCCGCGGCGAGGAGCTGCTGGCCAACTGGTTCGGCTGGGCCAACCGCGCGCTGGAGGCGACCGCCGACCCCGAGACCGTCCCGTGGGCGTGGAAGATGTACGCCTTCCGCGGCTACGTCGGCCTCCAGCACGTCGACCGCGTGCTCCTGGAGCCGCGCCTGCCGTCGGCGATCTTCTACAACCTGATGATCACCGCGCAGAAGTGACCAGCATGCGGAGCATCCCGTCGACCAGGCCCGCGACGCGATCGTCGCGCGGCTGAACGCGTCCTTCGCACCCGCCGACGCGAGCTACCTCGCCGGCACGAAGACCGCGGCGGCTACCCGATGGCGTAGCGCGCCATCGCGACGCGGCGCTCGGCCGCGTGGTCGACGATCGGCGCCGGGTAGTCGGTGCCGATCGCGCAGCCGGCGGCGGCCTGCTCAGCGTCGCTCATCGTCCAGGGCTCGGCGAGCTTGTCGACCGGCACGTCGCGCAGCTCGGGCACCCAGCGGCGGACGTAGACGCCGTCGGGGTCGAACTTCCGCTGCTGGGTGATGGGGTTGAACAGGCGCCGGAAGTACGGCGCGGGGTCCGCGCCGGTGGAGGCGATCCACTGCCAGTTGCCGTTGTTCTGGGCGGGCTCGCCGTCGAGCAGCAGCCGCGCGAAGTGGCGCTCGCCCGCGCGCCAGTCGATGTGCAGGTCCTTGGTCAGGAACGAGCCGACGACCAGCCGCGCGCGGTTGTGCATCCAGCCGCTGCGCGCGAGCTGGCGCATCCCGGCGTCGACCAGCGGATAGCCGGTCGTGCCGGTCTGCCAGGCGTGCAGCGCGTCGGCCGCGTCGGACCACTCCAACGTCCCGCGATAGCGCGCCTGGAACTCGCGGTGGGCGTTGTCGGGGAACATCAGGAGCTGGTGGGCGTAGAAGTCGCGCCAGGCGAGCTGGCGGGTGAAGGCCGCGGCGCCGGCGCCGCCGTGGCGCCGCGCGCGCTCCTCGCACTCGCGCGCCGACAGGCAGCCCCAGCGCAGGTACGGGCTCAGCACGCTCGTGCCGCCGGAGAGGTCGTCGTGGCGCTGGTCGTAGGCGTCGATCGGACCGCGCAGGAACGCGTCCAGCGCGGCGCGGGCCGCGTCCTCCCCGGGCTCGACGACCGGCTCGGGGACGCTGTCGTCGTCGACCCCGAGCGCGCTCGCGGACGGCAGCCGTCCCTTGCGCAGGGACGACGGCAGCGGCGGCAGCGCGGTCGGCGCGCGGTGCACGGGCCGGCGCGCCACGGCGTCCAGCGCGCGGTGAAACGGCGAGAACACCGTGTAGGGCCGGCCGGCCTTCGTGCGCGGCTGGGAGGGGTCGGCGAGGTAGCCGCCGCCGTGCGGGCGGGCCTCGACGCCCGCGTCGCGCAGCGCCGCGGTCACGCGCGCGTCGCGTCGCCGGGCGTAGGGCGCGACGTCGCTGGTCCAGTGGACGGCGCGCGCCGACACCTCGCGCGCGAGCGCGGCGACCTCCTCCTCGGGCCGCCCGTGGCGGACGACCAGCCCCGAGCCGCGCTCGCGCAGCGCCGCGTCCAGCGCGCGCAGGGCGCCGAGCATGAACCGGGCCCGCGCCGGGCTCGCGTAGCGGCCGCGCAGCAGCGCGTCGTCGAGCACGAACAGCGGGACGACGCGCTCGTGCTCGGCATGGGCGGCGGCGAGAGCGGGCAGGTCGTGCAGGCGCAGGTCGCGCCGGAACCACACGACCGCGGTTGAAGCGGGCACGTTGACGGGTACGGGCCCGACCTAGAATCGGATCCATGGGCGAGCACCGCAGCGACTTCCCGCTCTTCCCCCTCGGCCTGGCCGCCGTGCCGCACGAGCTCGTCCCGCTGCACATCTTCGAGGACCGCTACAAGGAGATGATCGGCGAGGTGCTGGAGGACGCGCTGGAGTTCGGCATCGTCTGGGCGGCCGAGGACGGCCTGAAGGCCAACGGCTGCGCGATGGAGGTCGCCGAGATCCTCGAGCGCCACGACGACGGCCGCCTCGACATCCTCGTCCGCGGCACGCGGCCCTTCCGGATCGTCGAGGAGCACTTCGACCACATCTACCCCAGCGGCGAGGTCGAGTTCCTGGACGACAAGGACGAGTCGCCCGACGCGGGGACGCTCGACGCCGCGCACGAGGCCTACGGCGACCTCGTCGAGGAGGCCACCGACAAGGTCCTGGAGCCCGAGATCCTCGAGCCGCTGAGCGCCTACGAGATGGCGGCGACCGTCGACTTCGGGCCCGACGCCAAGCAGGGGCTGCTCGACCTGCGCTCCGAGAACGCGCGGCTGCGGCTGCTGACGCGGCTGTTCCGCGCGGCGGTCAAGCGCCTGGACTTCATCGAGCGCGCGCAGGCGCGGGCGCGGTCGAACGGGAAGGTTCGCTTCGGCTGATCCACCCGGGCAGGCGGCCCGACGCCGCCAGCCACGAGCCCGCGAGGATCAGCGCCAGGCCGCCGACGGTGCCCGCCGTGAGGTCCTCGTTCAGCAGCGTCACGCCGTAGACCACGCTGAACGCGGGCGCCACGTAGGAGACGATCGACGCGCGCGCCGGGCCGATCTCGGCGATCGACGTGTAGAACAACAGGAACGCGAGGCCGGTGCCGCCGACGCCGAGCGCGAGCATGCTGAGGATCGCCTCGGCGCCCGGGGAGCGGGTCGGCAGCGTGGCGAGCGCGAACGGCAGCCAGAAGACCGCGCTGATCGTCAGGTTGGACACGACGACGCCGACCGGCGGCACGCCCGTGAAGCCGCGCTTGGCGATCAGGACGGCGATCGCGTAGCAGAGGCCGGAGCCGACGATCATCAGGCCGCCGACGAGCGTCTCCGCGTCGCCCGAGAGATCGACGCCGAACAGCAGCACGACGCCGAGCATCCCGAGCAGGACGCCGACCAGCGCCCAGCCCGACGAGCGCTCCTCGGGATCGACCTTGATCGCGAGCAGCACGATGAACAACGGCGCGGTGGCGACGAGGATGCCGGCGAGGCTGCTCGGCACGTGGTTCTCGCCGTAGGTGATGAGCGCGAACGGGACGATGACCTGGGTGGCGGCCAGGGCGAAGGCATAGCCCTTGCGTTGCCAGAGCAGCGGGATCGCGCCGGAGCGGATCGCCAGCGGCATCAGCACCGCCGCGCCCATCAGCGTCCGGGCGCAGATGATGAAGCCCTCGCTGAGGTCGCCGTCCAGCGCGACCTTGATGAACATGTAGCTGGCCCCCCAGAGGGCGGCGGTGATCGCGAGGCTGAGCCAGGTCCGGGCGGGCACGCAGGCGAGTGTGGCAGTTGCGATGCGGGCTCGTGATGAGGATGTCTTGCCGGATGGATCAGGCGTGCTTATACGGTGGAGCGCGATGGACGCCCGAGCACGCGAGGCCTACGACGCGATGGCCGACGCCTACGTCGCCGACGAGCGCAACGCCTACAACGCGCTCTACGAGCGGCCCGCGACGCTGGCGGCCCTCGGCGACGTGCGCGGCCGGCGCGTGCTGGACGCCGGCTGCGGCGCGGGCGCGCTGGCGGCCGAGCTGGTGGCCCGGGGCGCGACGGTCGACGGCGTGGACGTCAGCCCGCGGATGGTCGACCGGGCGCGGGCGCGCGGGCTGGACCGGGACGCGGCGCGGTTCGCGGTCGGCGACCTCGCCGACGGCGCCGCGCTGGCGGCGTTCGCCGACGACGCGTTCGACGCGGCGGCCGCGTCGTTGATGGTGCACTACCTGCGCGACTGGGCGCCGCTGCTGGGCGAGCTGGCGCGCGTCGTCGTCCCCGGCGGGCGCGTCGTGGTCTCCACCCACCATCCGGCGCTGGTCGCCCGCCAGTGGCCGGACGTCGACCCGGAGGCGACCGTGCTGCTGCACGACCGCTGGGTCAAGGACGGCGCGGCCTACGACGTCCGCTTCTGGCACCGACCGCTGAGCGCGATGCTCGACGCGTTCGCGGCGGCGGGGCTGGAGGTGGAGGAGTTGGTCGAGCCGGCGCCGCTGCGCGAGTGCCGCGCGGCCGATCCGGTGGCGTGGGAGCGGCTGACCAGCGGGCCGTGGTTCCTGGTGGCGGTGCTCAGCGCGCCAGGCCGCACGACTGCTGGGCGACGTCCCGCGTGAGCTTGGCGAGCCGGTAGAACGCCTTGGGCTGGTGCGCGGACGTGTCGCTGAAGGCGACCGTCCCGTTCTCCGAGCGCACGCGGTAGGACAGCGTCGTCACGTGCCCGGGTGGCAGGTCGATGTGCTTCTCGGCCAGGCCGACGTCGTCGTCCTTCTCGCCGTCGAGCTCGCGCCGCAGCTCGCGCGCGGTGATCAGCTGCGCCGAGGTGATGTCCTTGCGCGGCCCGCGGTTGCACGAGACGCCGCCGTCGTCGATGAAGCGCAGGCTCAGCTTCGCGCCCGGGATCGTGCCCGTGCGCGAGACGACGAACAGGTCGGCGGGCTCGGGGCCGCTGCAGGCGCTCAGGGTGGCGAGCGCTGCGACGGCGGCGGCGAGGGCGAAGGCGGGGCGGCGGCGCATGCGGGACGCTGCATCCTTGCGCAGGCGGCGCCCGACGGGCGCCGCCACCCCCGCGCCCGGGCCGTCACTGCCGCGTCATCGCCAGCTGGGCCTTGATCTCGTGGTCGATCAGGTGGTCGTGGCTGTCGTCGCCGAGGTCGATGCGCAGGAACCTCAGCTCGCCGGTGAACGCGTTGGCGGTGCCCGCGGGGTAGTCGTCGCAGACCGGCGAGCAGGAGTCGACGCCGACGTCGCTGGTCTCGTCGAGCGAGAAGACGTAGGCGCTGGTGTGCTCGACGCGCGTGGAGCCGGCCTCCTCGCCGTCGACGTAGAGCGTCGCGGTGCCGCCCTGGCCGAGGCCGCCGCCGTCGTAGGCGAACTCCAGGCGCACCTGGTGCTCGCCGGGCGGGATCGCCTCGCCGCCGGCGACCTCGTAGTGCTCCAGGCCGGCCCAGCTGTAGTGGTACTTGGGCCGGCCGTCCTTGAGGTACAGCGCCCAGCCGCCCGTCACGCCGCCCTGGGAGAACAGGACGCCCTCGGCGCCGCCGTCCGGGACGACCAGCTCGGCCGTGATCGCGTGCGAGCGGTTCTTGACGTTGATGACGCAGTCCTCGTTGAGCGCGCGCATGCCCGGGAACAGCACCTGGCTCGTGCCCTGGACGATCTCCGGGCGGCCGGCGACGTGCGGGTCGGTGGTCTCGGCGAGGCGGTCGTCGAGCGGCAGGACGTTGTAGCGGGCGGCCTCGATGAGGAACAGGCGCTGCAGCTCGTGGAGCTTGTCCGGCCGCTCGGCGGCGAGGTCGCGGGCCTGGCTCCAGTCCTCGGTGGTGTCGTACAGCTCCCAGACGTCGTCGTCGAAGGCGACGCCGTGGCCGGTGATGATCCACGGCGTGCGGTGGCGCGTGACGGCCGTCCAGCCGCGGTGGTAGATGCCGCGGTTGCCGATCATCTCGAAGTACTGGGTCTCGTGGCGCTCGGCGGCGGCCGCGTCGTCGAAGCTGTAGGCCATCGACACGCCGTGCATCGGCTCCTGGGTGACGCCGTTGACGGTGTCGGGCTCGGGCAGGCCCACCACGTCGAGGATCGTCGGCGCGACGTCGATGACGTGGTGGAACTGGTGGCGGACCTCGCCGCGGGCCTCGATGCCCTTCGGCCAGCGCACGATCGTCCCGTTGCGGGTCCCGCCGAAGTGCGAGGCGACCTGCTTGGTCCACTGGTAGGGCGTGTTCATCGCGTGCGCCCAGCCGACCGCGTAGTGGTTGTAGGCCTTGGGCGTGCCGATGTCGTCGATGCGCTCGCGCAGGTACTCGTGGGTCTCGACGCCGGGCGCGTTGGCGATCGCCAGCTCGTTGAGCGTGCCGTTCAGCGTGCCCTCGGCGCTGGCGCCGTTGTCGCCGATGATGTAGATGACCAAGGTGTCGTCCAACTGCCCCAGCTCGTCGATGGCGTCCAGGACGCGGCCGACGTGGTGGTCGGCGTAGGACAGGAACCCGGCGTAGACCTCCATCTGGCGGGCCAGCACCGGCTTGAAGTCGTCGGGCATGTCGTCCCAGGCGGGGATCTCGTCGTGCCGGGCCGTCAGCTCGGTCTCGGGCGGCACGACGCCCAGCTCCTTCTGGCGCGCCAGCGTCGCCTCGCGCAGCGCGTCCCAGCCGCCGTCGAACCTCCCCCGGTACCGGTCGGCCCAGTCCTTGGGGACGTGGTGCGGCGCGTGCGTGGCGCCGGGCGCGAAGTACGTGAAGAACGGGCGGCCGCCGCCGATCGAGGCGTTCTGGCGGATCCACGCGATCGCCTGGTCGGCCAGGTCCTCCATCAGGTGGTAGCCGTCCTCGGGCAGCGCGGGCTGGTCGATCGGCGTCGTGTCGCTGTGCAGCACCGGGTACCACTGGTTGGTCTCGCCGCCCAGGAACCCGTAGAAGTGCTGGAAGCCGTTGCCGGGCGCGGGCCAGCGGTCGAACGGGCCGGCGGGGCTCAGCTCCCAGACCGGGACCTCGTGGCACTTGCCGAAGTGCGCGGTCGCGTAGCCGTTGAGCCGCAGGATCTCCGGGACCGGCGCGGTGAAGTTGGGGCGGACGCTCGTGCGCCCCGGCGAGGCCGACGCGTTCTCGGTGATGTGCCCCATGCCGACCGCGTGGTGGTTGCGACCGGTGATCATCGCCGCGCGCGTCGGCGAGCACAGGGCGGTCGTGTGGAAGCGCGTGTACTTCAGGCCCTGGGCCGCGACCCGCTCGGCGGTCGGCATCGCGCACGGCCCGCCGAACGCGCTGCCCGCGCCGAAGCCGACGTCGTCGAGCAGGACCAGCAGGACGTTCGGCGCGCCCTCGGGCGGACGCAGCGGGGCGATCGGCGCGAACGCGCTGTCGGGATCGCGCGCGTCGTAGGCGATCAGCCCCTCGTACCGGCGGTCGGGGATCGGGAGGCTTCCACGCTCAGGGGTGCTCATCGTCTTCGGCTCCGGGTCGTCGCGGTGGGACGTCGCGACGATGATCCGGGCCACGCGGGTGACGGCGGCTCACCCGACGCGGGTGAGGGCCGCCGCGCCGCCCTCAGGCCCGCGCCGCCGCCCCGCCGCGGCGCGGGTCCCCGGCGCCGTTGAGCGCGCCGCCGGCCCGGTCGCGCTCGACGGCCTGGGCGCCGCCGAAGAAGAGGTTGCGCGCGCGGAAGGGCGCGAGCGCGAGGCCCCGCGCCGCCAAGGACGACAGGTCGATCCCGGGCTCGGCGTAGACCGTCGAGCCCTCCAGGTGCAGCCGCGGCGCCTCGACGGCGGCGCGGGCGTCGAGGCCGTGGTCGGTCACGCCGACGATCACCTGCAGGATCGCGGAGCGGATCCGGTTGGAGCCCGCGCTGCCGAGCACCAGCTCGACGTCGCCGTCCTCCCCCAGCACGACCGTCGGCGCCATCATCGACGGCATCCGGCGCCCCGGCGGCGCGGTGAAGAAGCCGAGCGGGTTGAGGTCCTCCTCGCCCATGACGTTGTTGAGGTGGATGCCCGTTCCCGGCACCACGAGCCCGGAGCCCTCGCCGTTGGTGCACGTCACCGCGCAGGCGCGGCCGTCGGCGTCGATCACGCTCACGTGCGTCGTGGACCCGAGCTGGGCGCGGAGGAAGCGCTCCAGGAACCCGGGCTCGGCCAGCCCGGCGTCGAACTCCGGCGTCCGCGCGCCCTGGGCGCGCGCCATCGCGTCGACCAGCGCGGACGGCGTCGGCGGGCCGGACGCGTCGAGGTGCGCGAGCGCCAGGGCCAGCAGCGTGCCCCCGGCCGACGGTGGCGGGTTCGTCAGCACCCGCCGGTCGCGGTAGCGGACGGTCGCGGGCGCGCGCACGACGGCGTCGTAGCCGGCGAGATCGGAGCCCGACAGCGTCCCGCCGCCGTCCGCGACGCACGCGACGATCGCGTCGGCCAGGTCGCCGCGCACGAACGGCGCCGCGCCGTCGCGCCCGAAGCGCTCGATCGTCTCGGCCAGCTCGTCGGAGCGGAAGGCCTCGCCCGCCCGCAGCGCGCGCCCGTCGCGCGTGAACGCCGCCGCGGCCTCGGGCGTCGAGAGCAGGATCCCCTCCAGGATCTCCGAGACGTAGGCCTGCGCCTCGTTCAGCGGCACCCCGGCGCGCGCCAGCGCCGCCGCGCCCGCCGCCAGGTCGGCCAGCGGCAGCGACCCCCAGCGCCGCGCCGCCTCCTCCAGCCCGCTCGGCGTCCCCGGCACGCCCACCGACGCGGCGCCCACGTGGAAGACCTGGGTCGCGTCGCCGAACGACACGACCACCGGCGTCAGCGGGGCGCGCTCGCCCGCGCTCGGCGCCGCGACGAAGAAGTCCAGCAGCGCGGGCTCCCACCCGCCGCCGGCGACCATCAGGTAGCCGCCCGCGCCCGGCCCGGTCAGCAGCGGCTCGGCCGTCCACGACGCCAGGCAGGCGGCGATCGCGGCGTCGACCGCGTTGCCGCCCTCGCGCAGCACGGCGGCGCCCGCCTCGGCGGACACCGGGTGCCCGGCGGCGACGATCCCGTCCATCAGGCGACGCATCCTCGCACGCGCCCCCGCGGGAAAGACCCGCTCTTTCCAGGAACCCGCGGCACCCATCCCCCGATGGACCGTCCGATCGGTGGATAGCGCGCCTGACCTCATCACGACGAAATGAGGGGTGTGCTGTATCCCGCTGTAGCCGCGTTGGATGTAGGCGGCCAGCGGCCGACCCCCCGCGAGACCATGCGCATCGTGATCGCCGACGACCACGAGACGTACCGCCGGGGCCTCGCGAGGGCCATCCGGCGCTTCGGCACGCTCGACCTCGTCGGCGAGGCCGCCGACGGCGCGCAGGCGCTGAAGGTCATCCGCGAGGCCTCGCCCGACGTCGCGCTGCTGGACGTCCGCATGCCCGAGCTCGACGGCCTGGAGGTCGCCCGCCGCCTCAGCGAGCTGGGCGGCGTGATCGTCGTCCTTCTGACAGGGAGCAACACCGACGAGCTGACGGCGGCCGCCGAGGCCGCGGGGGTCCACACGCTGCTGAGCAAGGACCTCTCGCGGGACGACATCTGCCGTCGCTTGCTCGCCCTGCGTTGAGCAGTTATAAGGCGGCATGAGCCGCGTCCGGGTGTTCGTCGCCGACGACCACCCCATGTACCGCGAAGGACTGGTGCGGGCGATCAAGGAACGTCCCGATCTGGAGCTCGTCGGCGAGTCCGCCGACGGGCGCAGCGCGCTGCCCGAGATCCGGCGTCTGACGCCGGACGTCGCCGTGCTGGACGTGCGCATGCCCGGCCTGACCGGCACCGAGGTCCTCAACGCGATCGCCCGCGAGCGGATCTCCACCCGGGTCGTGTTCCTGTCGGCCCACGTCGACTCCGAGCTGGTCTACCGCGCGGTCGCGCTCGGCGCCGCCGCCTACCTCTCCAAGGAGGCCGACCGGGCGACGATCTTCGACGCGGTCGTCGCCGTCGCCCGCGGCCAGACCGTGCTCTCGCCCGAGATCCAGTCGGGGCTGGCCGCCCAGATCCAGCTGCGGGAGACCGAGTCGCGGCCGGTGCTCTCCCCGCGCGAGCAGGAGGTCCTGCGCCTCATCGCCGAAGGCGGCTCGGCGCCCGAGATCGCGCGCCAGCTGCATCTGAGCCCGTCCACGGTCAAGACCCACCTCCAGTCGCTCTACGAGAAGCTCGGGGTGTCGGACCGCGCGGCGGCGGTCGCCTCCGCGATGCGGGCAGGACTGCTGGAGTGAAGAACCGCACCGCCGAGCAGATCCAGAGCCTCTTCGAGGTCAGCCGCGACCTGCTGGCGATCCTGGAGCACGGCAAGGGCGTCGTCGCGGCCAACCCGGCGTGGGAGCGCGTGCTGGGCCGCAGCCCGGAGTCGCTGATCGGCACCCAGCTGATCGACCTCGTCCACCCCGACGACGTCGAGCGCACGCAGCGGATGATCGACCAGCTCCGCGAGGGCGACATGGACCTGCCGCCGATCGAGAACCGCTACCGCCACGCCGACGGCAGCTGGCGCTGGCTGCGCTGGAGCTCGGTCGCCCGCCGCGAGAACGGGTTCACCTACGTCGCCGCGCACGACATCACCGCCGAGCGCGAGGCGATCCAGGAGGCCCGCGAGGCGATCGCGCGGATGGAGCGCTCCCAGCGCGTCGCGCACGTCGGCAGCTGGGAGCGCGACCTGCGCACCCGCCGGCTCACCTACTCGCCCGAGATGTACAACATCATGGGCCTGGACCCCGAGCGCGACGAGCCCCTGGGCATGCGCGCGCTGCTGCCGCGGATCCTGCCCGCGCACCACCCGCGCGTGCACGAGGCGGTCGAGCGGCTGTGGTCGCGGCCGGGCGTGCCCCACGAGCTGGAGTACGAGCTGGTCGAGCCCGAGGGGCGCGTGCTGTGGACCGTGCTGGAGCTGGACCGCGACGCGGCCGGCGAGCCGATCGTCCTGCGCGGGACCACCCAGGACGTCACCGTGCTGCGCGAGAACGAGCGACGGCTGGAGGCCGCCGAGCGCGTGGCGGGCATCGGCAGCTTCGAGCTGCGCCAGAACACCGGCGCGGTCGTCTGGTCGCCGGGCACCTACCGCGTCTACGACCGCGACCCCGCCGAGGGGCCGATCGACATGGAGGCCTTCTGGGCGGGCTTCGGCCCGGAGGAGCTGGCGGGCCTGCGCCGGATCGTCCGCCATGAGGACGAGCACGTCACCCGCTGGGAGCTCGAGTACCCGTGGCGCGACCAGGACGGCCGGCAGCGCACCCTGCTCAGCCGCGGCGAGACCGACGACAACGCCGGCGACCCGATCGTACGCGGCACCGTCCAGGACGTCACCCGCGACCGCCGCATCCGCCGCCAGCAGCAGGAGATCGCGCGCCTGGGCCAGCTCGCGCTCGGCGGCACCGACCTGCGCCTGCTGTTCGACGAGGTGTGCCGCGTGACGCTCGACGTGCTCGACACCGACATGGTGTCGATCCTCGCGCTGCAGAACGACGGCAGCTACGCGCGCGCCGCCAGCCTCGGCATCCCGGACGTCTCGGGCGGGACCGCGATCGACGCCGCCCGCGACTCGATCGTCCGCCACGCGGTCGCGGCCGACGAGCCGATGATCGTCGAGGACTGGCACGCCCAGGACGAGTACCCCTACACCGACACGATCGCCGAGCACGACGTGCGCTGCTCGATGATCCTGCCGATCCGCGGCCGCGACGCGCCGTGGGGCGCGCTGACCGCCCACTCGCTGACGCCCGGCGTCGAGGACCCGGTCAACGACATCGCGTTCCTCGACGCGCTCGGCTCGTTTTTGGCCACCGCGATCGAGAGCGCCCGCCACGAGACCGAGATCGCCGCGCTGGCGACGCTGCGCGGCCGGCTGGTGGCCGAGAACCTGGAGGCCGAGGAGCGCGTGCGCCAGCGGATCTCCGAGCAGCTGCACGACGGCGCGCTGCAGGATCTGCTGGCGGCCCGCCAGGACCTCGTCGAGGCCGCGACCGCCCAGGGCGACGAGATGCGCACCGAGATGCTCGGCTACGCCCGCGAGGGGGTCGAGCGCGCGGTCAAGCTCCTGCGCGAGGCCGTCCACGCGCTGCACCCGGTCGTGCTCCAGCACGGTGGCCTCGAGGCGGCCATGCAGGCGGCGGCCGACCAGGCCGCGCGCCAGGGCGGCTTCCGCGCGGCGGTCGTCGTCGAGCCCGAGGCGACCGGCCTGCGCGACGAGCTGGTGATGTCCTTGGCGCGCGAGCTGTTGAACAACGCGGCCAAGCACGCACAGGCGCACACCGTTCGCGTGCACGTCGTGCGCGACGACGGCGCGGTGCGGCTGGAGGTCGTCGACGACGGCGTCGGCCTCGATCCCCGAGCGGTGGAGAACGCACCGCTCAACGGTCACATCGGCTTGGCGTCGCTGGCCCAGCGCATCGAGGCGGTGGGCGGCACGCTGACGCTCGGTCGCGGAGACCGTGGAGGGACGACGGTCGTGGCGCGCCTGCCGATCGGCTGACCCTCGCGCTCCTCCGATCGGTGGAGGTCGCACACCCGCCGTCAACCGCCTGCCCCGCCGGTGGCCCGCGCGACGACTTCGCGCGATCCTGGTGTGATGTCCTCTCCCCTTCGACAACGAAGGTGGTGGCCTCCCCTCCTCCTGGCCGCCACCGTCCTCGCCGCGCTCGCGCTCGGCGCCCTCCTCCGCTCCACCGTGGCCGGCGCGGCGATCGCCCTGGCCCTCGGCCTCGCCGTCCAGCAGCTGGTCCCGGGACACCGGACCGCGCGGGACCCGACCTCGGCCGAGGTGCCGCTCCCCACGCCGCCGCGGGCCGCCGCCCCCGCCGCCATCGCCGGCGTCGCCGCGCCGCGCGAGCTGGACGTCGCCGGCCACGGCGCCCACACCGACGACCTCACCGGCCTGGCGAACCGCCGCGCGCTGCACCAGCGCCTGGAGACCGCGCTGGCCGAGCCGGGCGCCCGCGCCGCGCTCGTCCTGCTCGACGTCGACGCCTTCAAGGACGTCAACGACACGCTCGGCCACCACGCGGGCGACCGCGTCCTGCGGCTCGTCGCCCAGCGCCTGGAGCACGTCGCGATCGAGGCCGACCTGCTGGCGCGCGTCGGCGGCGACGAGTTCGCCGTCCTGCTGACCGGCGACGGCGCCGACGACGCCAACGCGATCGGCCGCCGCGTCCGCACGCTGCTGGAGGCGCCGCTGGACGTCGAGGGCCTCGCGATCCGCCTCGGCGCGAACATCGGCATCGCGCTCGCCCCGCGCCACGCCACCGACGCGACCGGCCTGGCGCGCCGCGCCGACGTCGCGATGCACCTGGCCAAGACGCAGCGCACCGGGATCGAGGTCTACGCGCCCGAGCGCGACCGCCACTCCCCCGCGCGCCTGGCGCTGACCTCCCAGCTGCACGGCGCGATCGACGGCGGCCAGCTCGAGGTCCACTTCCAGCCGCAGGCCGACACGCGCACGGGCGCGGTCACCGGCGCCGAGGCGCTCGTGCGCTGGCGCCATCCCGAGCACGGGCTGATGCCGCCGGCGGCGTTCCTGCCGCTGGCCGAGCGCGCCGGGCTGATGGGCCCGCTGGCGCTGATGGTCCTCGACGAGGCGATGGCGGCGTGCGCGTCGTGGCGCGCGGACGGCCACGACCTCACGGTCGCGGTCAACCTCTCGGTGACCAACCTGATGGACCCGGACCTGCCCGCCGAGATCGCCGCGCTGCTGGCCGAGCGCGAGCTGGACGCGGCCCACCTGGAGCTGGAGATCACCGAGGACGTGGTGATGGCCGACGCGGTCGGGCCGATCGGCGTCCTGCACGAGCTCAAGGAGCTGGGCGTGCGCCTGTCGCTGGACGACTTCGGCACCGGCTACTCGTCGATGGCCTACCTGAAGCACCTGGCCGTCGACGCGCTGAAGATCGACCGCTCGTTCGTGCGCGACATGGCCGAGTCGGCCGAGGACGCCGCGATCGTCCGCTCGATCGTCGCGCTGGCCCACGCGCTCGACCTGACCGTCGTCGCCGAGGGCGTCGCCTCCTCCCGCGCCTGGTTCGCGGTCCGCGACGCGGGCTGCGACCTCGGCCAGGGCTACCAGATCGGCCGGCCGATGCCCGCGCCCGCCTTCGGCGACTGGCTGGCCACCCGCTCGGGGCGCGCGGCCTAGGGCCGGAGCTTCGGCACGATCAGCGTCGCGACCACCGCGCGGTGGTCGGTGTCCGGGATCGTGTGCACCGACACGGCGTCGGCCCGCATCCGCGGGTCGACGAGCACGTGGTCGATCGCCATGAACGGCGGCGGGTGGACGACCTGGACGTCGACCGGCTCCGCGCCCGGGATCCGGATGAGCGCACGCGGCTCGCCGTTCTGGTTCAGCGAGTTGTAGGGCTTGCGGCGCTCCAGCGGGAACCGGGAGAACAGGCCCGAGCCCTGCGCGCCGGAGCGCGTGTCGACGGCGCGGCACGGGAGCGCGCGCCGCAACCCGGCCGCGTCCAGCCGCGCGACCTCCTCGGCCGGCAGCCATCACCTCGATCCGCGCGCCGCCGTGGACGGCCGGCCGCGGGCCGGGCAGCGCGCGCGGCGCCACCGCGGCCGCGAGCCAGCCACGGCCCCCAACGACGAACGAGGGCCCGCGCACGGCGCGGGCCCTCGAAGTGCTGCACCTCGGTCGCGTTGTCGCCGGCTAGCGACGCGGCAGGAACTCCGGGACGTCGAGGTCGTTCACGACGCCCCCGCGGCTCGCCGTGATCCGCTCGCGCGGCGGAGCGGCGGCCTCGCGGCTCGACGGCGTGCGGCGCTCTATACGCGGCTCGCCCGCCGGCTCCTCCAGCGGCTGCGACGGACGGCGCTTGGGCGCGTCGCCGTAGCGCGTGGCCACGACCGTCACCCAGACCTGGTCCTCGAGCTTCTCGTCCACCATCGCGCCGAAGATGATGTTCGCGTCGGGGTGCGCGGCCGCCGCGACGGCCTTGGCCGCCTCGTTGACCTCCCACAGCGACAGGTCGCGGCCGCCGGTGATCGACAGCAGGATCGACCGGGCGCCGTCCATGCTCGTCTCCAGCAGCGGCGAGGACACGGCCTGCTCGGCCGCCTCCAGCGCGCGCTTGTCGCCCACGCCCATGCCGATCCCCAGCAGCGCGGCGCCCGCCTCGGACATGATCGTCCGGACGTCCGCGAAGTCGAGGTTGATGATGCCCGGGAGCGTCACCAGGTCCGACACGCCCTGCACGCCCTGGCGCAGGACGTCGTCGGCGACGCGGAAGGCGTCGACCATCGACGTGTGCTTGTCGAGCACGCTCAGCAGGCGGTTGTTCGGCACGACGATGAGCGTGTCGACCTCGTTGTGGAGGTGCTCGATGCCCGCCGTCGCCTGCTGGGAGCGGCGGGAGCCCTCGAAGCCGAACGGCTTCGTGACGATCCCGACGGTCAGCGCGCCGATCTCCCGGGCGATGCGCGCGACGATCGGCGCCGCGCCCGTGCCCGTGCCGCCGCCGGAGCCGGCGGCGATGAAGATCATGTCGCTGCCCTTCAGCAGGGACTTGATGCGGTCGTACTCCTCCATCGCGGCCTGACGGCCGAGGTCCGGGTTGGATCCGGCGCCGAGGCCGCGCGTGACCTGCGGCCCGATGTGGAGCGTGATGTCGGCCGTCGACTGCTGCAGCGACTGCAGGTCGGTGTTGATGGCCAGGAACTCGACGCCCTGGACCTCGGCCTCGACCATGCGGTTGACCGCGTTGACGCCGGCGCCGCCGACGCCGACGACGCGGATCACCGGCGAGCCGGCGACCTTCGCGCCCCACGGCGACTCGTCGTGGCCGGGCGCGCTGCGGGCGAACGGGTCCGCGGCGGGCGCGGCCGGAGCGGCGGGCGCCGCCGGGGCGGGCTCGGGCTCGGGGGTGACCTCGGGAGCGCGGGCGGCCGGCGCCGGAGCGTTCTCCGGCACGGACGGCGCGAGGATGTCGTCGGGCAGGTCGTCGGTGCCGAACGCGTGGCGCAGGCGGTCCTGCGCCGACGTGCGGCCGGCGGCGCGCTCGGCCCGACGGGCCTCGCGCTCGGAGTCCAGCGACGGGTGCGGGTAGCCCGTCTCGCGCGGGTGCGCGGGCGGGTCCGACGGGCCCTCGTCGATCAGCGGGTCGGGCTCGTGGCGGCGCTGGGCGGCCGGCGTCGCCGGCGGCACCGGGGCCTCCGGCAGCGGCGGCTGCTGCGTCGCCTGCGGCTCGCTGGGCACGGCCGGCGGCGCCGGCGGCTCGACGCGCGCGGACGGCGCCTCGGGCAGCGGCGGCTGCTGGGTGGCCTGCGGGCGCGCGGGGGCGGCGGGCTCCTCGGCGCGCGGCGCGGCGGCCGGCGTCTCCAGGTCCGCGGGCGCGGGGGCCTGCTCGGGCGCCTTCGGCGCCTGCGCCTCCGGCGTGCTCGGCGTCGCCTGCTCGGGCGCGTCTTCGTCGGTACGACGGAAGAGCGCCGCCAACGGGCCCTCCCTCATGCTGGCGCGCTTACCGCTGGCCATTGGCGAGAACCTCCGTCGCGAGATCGCGATAGGACTGTGCGGCCACCCCGTCCGGATCGTACTTCAGGACCGACATGCCCTTGACGGGCGCCTCCGCGAACCGGATCGTCTTCTTGATCCGCGACGCGAAGACCCGGTCCCCGAAGTTCTCCTCCAGGATCTCGATGGCCTCTTTTGCGTGAACCGTGCGCGTGTCCATCAGCGTAGGCAGGATGCCTTCGATCTGGACGTCCGGGTTCAGGTTCTCCCGGATCATCTGCAGCGTGTTCTGGAGCTGGATGAGCCCGCGCATCGACAGATACTCGCACTGCACGGGGACGATCACCTTGTCGGCGGCCGTCAGGGCGTTGATCGTGAGCAGCCCGAGGCTCGGCGGGGTGTCGATGCAGACGAAGTCGTAGTCGTCGGCGACGGCCTTGAGCGCCTTCTCCAGCGAGCGCTCGCGGCCGATCTGCGCGGACATCGCGATCTCCGCGCCGGCGAGGTCGATGGACGCGCAGGCGACGTCCACCTCGCGGGTCCGGATGACGTCGCGGATCGGCACGTGGTGCACGAGCACGTCGTACATCGACGTCTCGACCGTGTCGGGATCGATGCCCTGCGACATGGTCAGGTTGCCCTGGGGGTCCATGTCGATACAGAGGACGCGGTGGCCCTTCTCGGCGAGCGCGACGGCGAGGTTCAGGGTGGTCGTCGTCTTCGCGACGCCGCCCTTCTGGTTGGCGAAGGCAATCACCTTCATGACGCTGCTGTCTCCCTCTGCACGGAAGGCCGGAGTCGAGGTCGTTGCGGACCCATCGACGCCGGTATTCGCAACGCCCGCCGGGATTCCTCCGTGGCGGCGCCCACGGATGGACCGCCCCGGCTCCGGACGCCGGGACGGCCCGTGGTGCCTCGTCCGTCTGTCTAGACGCGGACGTCGACGCTGCGTCCGCTCGTCGCGCCGGCCGACGAAGAGGCGGAGGCGTCATCCCCGGACGCCGAGCCCGACCCCGTGTCGGAGGACGACGAAGACGATGAGCCCGACGGCTTGGCCTTGGCCACGGCGTCGGGAGAAGGCGCGGCATCCGCCGGCTTGGCCGGATGGGCAAGGGCCTGCAGCAGCTCGCCGTCGGCGAACGGCTGCGGCGGCCGGGCGAAGGCGCGCTGCAGGAGCACTTCGGCCAGCGTCGGTGCTCCCTGCGGGAAGCTGGGCGAAAGAGACATGGTCATCGGGGCATCGAGCGCTTCGACGCGCGCCTTGAGCGCGGTCATGCCGTGCTGGACGGCAGTAGGGTCAGACGCTCCGGATGCGGGATCTGTTGAGCAAGCCCCTGGTCGTCGTCACCGGCAAGGGCGGCGTCGGCAAGTCGACCGTGGCGGCCGCGCTGGGCATGGCCGCGGCGAGCCGCGGGCTGCGCACGATCGTGGCCGAGGTCAGCGCGCGCGACGACGTCTCGCGCGCCCTGGCGACCGACGCGCCGGCGCCCGGCACGACGTTCGTCGAGCGCGACCTCGGCGACGGGCTGCACCACATCTCGATCGACCCGGAGTCCGCGCTGGAGGAGTACGTCCGCGACCAGCTGCCGCGCGGGGTCTCGGACCTGCTGACCTCGTCGCGGATGTTCGCCTACCTCGTGGCGGCGACGCCGGGCCTGCGCGAGCTGCTGACCGTCGGCAAGGTCTGGGAGCTGGCCCAGCCCGACCGCCGCACGCCGGGCGCCCACCCCTACGACCTCGTCGTGCTCGACGCGCCGGCCACCGGCCACGGCGTCGGCGTGCTGACGGCCCCCGGGACGTTCGCCGACGCCGCGCGGATGGGCCCGGTCGCGCGGCAGGGCGGCAAGATCCACGCGATGCTCGCCGACCCCGAGCGCACCGCGATCGTGGCGGTGTCCCGGGCCGAGGAGATGCCGGTCAACGAGACGCTGACGCTGCGCGACGCGTTGGCCGACGACCCGCTGCGCCAGCGCCTGGCGGCCGTCGTCGTCAACGGGGTGCTGCCCAACCGCTTCCGCGGCGCGGAGCTGCGGGCGCTGGAGGCGGCGCCGCCGTCGCGGGCCGTCCGCGCGGCGCGCACGGAGGCGGCGCGGGCGCGCGCGCACCGCTCGCAGCTGGCGCGCCTGCGGCGCTCGGTCGGCGACGTGCCGGTCCGGACGCTGCCGTTCGTCTTCGGCGACGCGGGCGACCTGGACGGCGCGGCGGTCGCGCGGCTGGGCGAGGAGCTCGTGCGATGAGCGGCGATCTCCTCGATCGGCTGGCCGAGAAGCGCGTGGTGATCTGCGCGGGCTCGGGCGGCGTGGGCAAGACCACCACCTCGGCGGCGATCGCGATGGGCCTGGCGGCGCGCGGCGCGCGCGTCTGCGTCGTGACGATCGACCCGGCGCGGCGGCTGGCCGACGCGCTGGGCATCGAGCAGCTCGGCTCGGTCCCCCATCGCGTCGACGCGGGGCGGCTGGCGGGGCATGGCATCACGACCAACGGCCAGCTGTGGGCGATGATGCTCGACCCCAAGCGGACGTTCGACGAGCTGATCGAGGGGCTGGCGCCCGACGCGGCGACGCGCGACGAGATCCTCGACAACCGGATCTACCGCGAGCTGTCGGGCGCGGTGGCGGGCTCGCAGGAGTTCACCGCGGTCGCCAAGTTGTATGACCTGGAACGCTCGGGTCGCTTCGACGTCATCGTGCTCGACACGCCGCCGTCGCGCAACGCGCTGGACTTCCTCGACGCGCCCGACCGGCTGACGGGCTTCCTGGAGGGCCGCGCGCTGCGCGTCCTGCTGGCGCCCTCCGGGCTGGCGGCGCGCGTCGTCGGCCGCGGCACGGCGGTGATCTTCAGCGTGCTCGGCCGGCTGACCGGCGTGGACCTGATGAGCGACCTGAAGGTCTTCTTCGCCGCGTTGTCCACCGTGTTGGACGGCTTCCGCGAGCGCGCGACCGCGGTCAAGGCCCTGCTGGCCGACGACGCGACGACGTTCCTGATCGTCACCTCGCCCGAGCGCGAGCCGGTCGCCGAGGCGATCTTCTTCCGCGACAAGCTGCGCGAGGCGCGGATGCCGTTCGGCGGGCTGGTCGTCAACCGCGTGCACCCGCTCGCCGACGAGGAGCCGGACGCCGACGGGGAGGTCGACGGGCTCGACGCGCCGCTGGCCCGCAAGGCCCTGCGCACGCTGGCCGAGCTCCGCGCGCTCGCCGCGCGCGACGCCGCCGCGATCGACCGCCTGCGCCGCGCGGTCGGCGACGACGATCCCGTGATCGTCCCCCACCTCGCCGGCGACGTCCACGACGTCGACGGCCTGGTCGCGATCCACCGCCATCTCTTCGCCGTCGGCGACGAGCGCGCGCGCTTGCTGAGCGAGGCGGCGTTCTGACCGGCGCCGGCGACCCGCCGCTGGCGGTCATCTGCTGGCCGTTCGACCAGGCGCGGCCCGACCACGCCATGGGCGCGGGCGCGTCGCTGCTGGCCGCCGACACGACGCTGCACGACCTGCTGGCCGACGTCGGCTGGGCGCCGACGCTGGAGCGCGTCGCCGCCGCCGACCCGTCGCTGGGCGAGGTCGCGCGGACGTTCGACCTGCTGCGCGCGCAGGCCCAGGCCGTGCGCGGCGCCGTGCGGCGCGGCGCGTTCCCGCTCGTGCTCGCGGGCGGCTGCCTGAGCGCGGCGGGCACGGTCGCGGGCTGCGGCGCGCGCGGCGTCGTCTGGCTGGACGCGCACGCCGACCTCGACACGCCGGAGAGCAACCTCTCCGGCAACCTCGACGTGATGGCCCTGGCGATCGTCACCGGCGGCGCGTGGCAGGCCGCGGCGGCGACGATCCCGGGCTTCCGTCCGGTGCGCGAGGACGCGGTGGCGTTGTTGTACGCCAGGGATCTGGCGGACCACCAGCGCGACGCGGTGGCGGCGTCCGGCGTGCACACCGACGCGGCCGCGCTGCCGCTGCTGCCGCGGGACCTGTACCTGCACGTCGACCTCGACGCGCTCGACACGTCGGTCGGCCACGCCAACCGCCATGCCGCGCCGCGAGGGCCGTCGCTGGAGGAGCTGCTGGCGACGATCGACGCGGCGTTCGCCTGCGGGACCGTGCGGGCGGCGGCGCTGACGGCCTACGAGCCCGAGTACGACCGGGGCCACCGGATCGGCGGCGCGGCGCGCGAGATCGCCACCCATGTCGCGCGCCGTGCCCTCACCCAGCGAGGAACAGCTCCCGTCCCGCGCTGAGGTCGAGGCCCGCGGCAGTCGCGATCGCCTCCGGCGCGGTCGGGGCATGGAACCACCGGCCATCCGGCAGGACACGCGCGTAGGCCGTCTGGGCGTGACACGGCCCGGCCCCCATCACCGCGAGCACGCCGCCGTCGGGCAGCCGCACGGGCCACCACTCGAAGGCGTCGCCGGGCAAAGCCATGTCCTTGTCTTGCACTCCCCACATCAGGCCGTCGACCGTACGACGGTCGGCGGTGGGGCGCCAGAGCCGGGCGTCAGGACGCCCGGAGACCAAGGCCTACACGATGGTGCGCTGGCGCGCGTCCTCCTCCGCCAGCAGCTCGTCGGCCACGGCGCGCAGGTCGGAGTCGAGGTGGCCGCAGAGCACGTCGCGCAGCAGCGCGCGCAGCCAGCCGGTCAGCTCGTCGACCAGCGGCTCCAGCGCGTGGTCCTCGGGCGCGACCCCCGCGACGACCGAGCGCTCCAGCGCGACGAGGTGCGCGATCCGCTCGGTCACCTGGGCGCGCGACTCGGGGATCGCGCACAGCGCGGCGACGCGGCCGGCGAGGCGGCCCGACGACAGGCCCTCGGGCTCCAGCAGCGCGCGCAGCGCGAGCAGGACGTCGGTCAGCGCGTCGGACGGGCGCGGGCGCTCGGTGGCCAGCTCGAAGCGGCCCAGCGCCCAGGCCAGCTCGCCGGCGCGCGGCGTCCGGCGGGAGATCAGCGACAGGAACGCGCGCAGCTCGTCCTCCTGCTGGACCGGGATCACGCAGACGCCGCGCATCGCGGCGCCGGCGGAGATCGCGAACGGCTGCCACGGGTTGCCGCCGGTGCGGGTCCAGGCGGTGCGCGCCAGGACGATCCCGGCCGAGTCGTAGAGGCGCAGGCCGGTCAGCAGGCGGCGCAGGCGCACCTGGGCGTGGCGCAGCGGCGCCTCGTCGCCGGGCGCGGCCTCCCAGGTCAGGCGCGCGAGCACGACCTGGTGATCGTCGTCGTCGAGCGGGCGGCACGCCTCGGCGGGCGCCTCGGCGCAGCGGTCGGCGCGCACGAGGCTGAGGCCGTCGCCGAGCGGGATCTCGTCGCTCATCAGCGCGAGGCCCATGATCGGCGCGACGACCTCGGTCACCGCGCGGCCGTCCATGACCAGCGACTCCAGCTCCTCGTAGGCGCGGGCGAGGCGGTCGGGGTGCAGCTCGAAGTCCGTGGTCTCCTCGAAGACGCGCGTGAGGAAGTGGCGCAGCGCCTCCTCGGCGCGGGCGCGCGGCTGCGCCGGGACCTGCGCCTCGCCGCGGGCGACCAGGTACGTGTCGATCCCGCCGCAGGCGGCCAGCGCGTGGACGGCGGGCAGGTAGGAGGCGAGGCGGCCGAGCATCGACAGGCGCTCGTCGATGAACGACGCGGTCAGCGGGCGGTAGCAGTACAGCGGGGCCTCGCGGCGACTGCCGCCGAGCTCGACGACCTCGAACGGCACCTCGGCGCCGTCGGCCGTGTCGGCGGCGAGCGTGAAGGCGGCCTCTTCCGCGAAGGCGGCCAGCGCGGCGTGCAGCGAGCGGTTGCGCATGTGCCGTCGGTTCGTTCCCTAGCACGCCGGTCCTGCATCACGCACGAGCCGTTGCAAGGGTGGGTCCGTCCCGGCAGCCGCCGAAGACCAAGGGGGAGCTGATGTCCCTCCGGTCCTTCATCGCGCTGCTGTTCGCCGCCGCCCTCGTGGTCATCCCGGCGCGGGCCGACGCCGCGAGCGCGCCGACCGGCGGCACCGCGTACCAGACCCCGCCGGCCACGCCGAAGAGCACCAAGAGCCCGGGGACCGCCAAGCGCGCCCAGGCGCCGCTGCCGACGGCGACCGTCGGCGACGACGGCCTCGCGGTCGCCCCGGCGGGCGCGCCGCCGCAGGTCGCGGCGCTGATCGCGGCGGGCAACGTCATCGCCTCCACCCCGTACCGCTTCGGCGGCGGGCACGGCTCCTTCGACGACACCGCCTACGACTGCTCGGGCTCGGTGTCCTACGCCCTGCACGGCGCGGGCCTGCTGGACGCGACGCTCGACTCGACCGGGCTGTCGAAGTGGGGCCTCAGCGGCGCCGGCACGTGGATCACGATCTACGCCAACAAGACGCACACCTACCTGATCGTCGCCGGGGTGCGCTTCGACACGTCGGGCGCCAAGGCCGCGGGCTCCCGCTGGCAGGCCGCGCCGCGGTCGTCCAAGGGCTTCAAGGTCCGCCACCCGGACGGGCTGTAGGCCGCCCGCCCGCCCCGGTAGGCTCGCGCCCCGCCATGGGCCGCGTCCCGCCGTTCGACCCCGACCAGCCGCGCTCGCGCGCCTACCGCGCCTCGGAGGCCTTCGCCCAGACGCGGCCGGGCCGCTGGGTGGCGATCCACGTCGCGCCGCGCCTCGACCTGATGGCGATGAAGGCGACCGGCGGGCGCTTCGCGTCGTTCCCGGGCGCGCGGGTGGCGCTGCTGACCGCGCCGGGCCGGAGGTCCGGCGTCCCGCGCACGACGCCGTTGCTGTACTTCACGGAGGGCGAGGACGTGGTCTTGATCGCGTCCTCCTACGGCCGCGAGCGGCATCCCGCGTGGTACTTGAACGCGCTCGCGGCGGAGGTCGTCGACTTCCGCGTCGGCGCGCGCGGCGGCGACTACCGCGTCGTCGAGGTGGTCGACCCGGACGAGCGCCGGCGGCTCTACGACCGCGCCTGCGGCGTCTTCGCCGGGTACGCGGGCTACGAGGACCGCGCGGGCGCGACGGGCCGGACGATCCCGGTGCTGCGGCTCACGCCGGCGTCCCGCCCGGGCCCGGGCCCGGAGCCGGGGTCGAGCCCGCGCCCGAGCGCGAGCTGAGCGACGAGGTCTTGCGGACCGCGCGGACGTAGAGCGCGGCGGCCGACGCCTTCGCCTTCCCGCTGCCGGTGTGCGGCGTGACGCGGTAGAGCCCGGGCTTGCTCAGCGGCACGCGCGCGGTGAACTTCGCGGTCTTGGGCGTGACCTTCTGCGTGCGGATCGTCCGCCACCTGCCGTCCTTGCCCTGCTGCTCGACCTTCACCGAGACGGGCGCGATCGGGTGGATCGACCCGGACACGGTCAGCGCGCGGCCGGCCTTGACGCGCGTGGTCGTCGCCTTGGCGGTCAGCAGCGGCGTGCAGCCGACCTGGATGCCGCTGGTGGCGGTCGTCCCGCTGCCGGGCACGGTCACGCGCGCCCGGACCTTGCCCGCGGCGCGCCAGGTGGCGTTCGCCGTCCAGGCGCCCGCGTCGTCGGTGTCGGCGCGCGCGACGGTCACCCAGCCGGACTTGCCCTGCTTCTGGACCAGGACGCGCCGGCCGGCGATCGGCGTGCCGTCGGCCTGCCGGATCGTGCCCGAGACCGTCAGGTCGTCGCCGTAGACCACGTCCTTGGCGAGGCCGTCGAGCGCGATCGCGACGGCCGCCGCGGGCGTGACCGCCGGTGCGATCGCCGTGGTGCGCCGGCGCAGCTCCGGCAGCTGGGCGTACAACATGTCGCCCGGGCACTCGGTCTGGTCGCCGTCGCGGTGGCCGGAGATCCGCTGCAGGGTCACCGGCGTGCCCGACCTGTAGCGGTTGGTGTCGCCGCCGGCGCTGGTGAGCACGACCTCGCCGGTGACGGGCGCGCCGTGCAGCGGGAGCTTCCACGCGATCAGCCTGGCCATCGCGTCCAGCGCCGCGTCGGTCTGGCCGACGCCGGTGAACGTCCCGATGTTGGCGATGCCGGTCGAGTGGCTGTTGTAGCCCTGGGCCTGGGCGCCGATGACCGCCTGGTCGATCCCGCCGGCGCGGCCCTCGAAGATCTGCCCGTACTTGTCGACGACGAAGTTGTACCCCAGGTCGTTCCAGCCGTTGACGTCGCGGTGGTACTTGGCCATCGACAGCACGATCCCGGGCGAGTCGGTGGGCGCGTAGTCGTTGGCCGAGACCGTGTGGTGGACGAACGCGACCTGCACGTCGCCGAAGTCGGGCGCCGCCCGCGGCTTGACGCCGTCGCCGCCCCAGCCCGAGCGCGGGATGATCGCCGGCTGCGCGCCGCCGCCGGCGGCCTGGGCGGCGTGGGCGGCGGCGATCGCGGCGCGCGCGCCGCGGCGCTTGGCGGCCGCGGGGACCGCGACGAAGTGGACGCGCAGCGCGCGCTTGACGGCGGCGCGGGAGCCGTGCGGGACGCGCAGCTGCAGCTCGTCGGCGCCGCCCGCCCAGACCGGGTCGGAGGCGTGCGCGCCGGTGCCGGTGTCGGGCCGGTGGTCGTGTCCGGCGCCGAGCGGCACCCACGGCGACCACGGGCCGCCGCGCCTGCGGACGCGGACCTCCAGCGCCGCCGCCGCGCCGGCCAGCCCGTCGCGGACGCCGAGCAGGTCGAAGCGCCGCGGCGCGCGCAGCACGCCGGTGCGGCCCTGGGCGTCGAACGCGCCGCGCGCGACGGTCAGGCCGAAGCCGCGCGGCGCCGCCGCGGCGGCAGGCGTGCGCGCCCAGGCCGACGGGACGGCACGGGACAGGACGGAGGACAGGCCGGCGGCCGCACCCAGCGCGAGGGCACGCCGCCGCGTGAGCGACGGGGCGTCCACGACTCCGAGGGTAACCGCGCTCCCTTGCCCTTCAAGGCTTGCAGGGTTCCGTGCCGTGCGGTGCGCGCGTCCCATCCGAGACCGGAACCCACGAGTTCCGGATTCGATGCGATTGGGACCGCAAGTTCCGGGACACAAGCGCGTTGCCGCTTCTGAGACTTCCCGAGAGCAGGACGCAAGGGGTACGTCCGCGATGGTGGACCACGGCGACGGGTGCGGGCCCGTCGCCCACCATCGTGAGGATGAGGCGCTCCGCCCGGCTCGGGCTAGGCGACGACCGCGACGACCGGCACGTCGTCGCCCGCGGCGGTCTCGCCGCCGCCGCACTCCGCGCCCAGCCACCGCTCGCCGTAGGACCGCATGTCCTCGATGATCGGCAGCAGCGCCTGGCCCTTGGCCGTCAGCGCGTACTCGACCCGCGGCGGAACCTCGCCGAACGTCTGCCGCTCGACGATCCCCTCGTCCTCCAGCGCGCGCAGCCGCAGCGACAGCGTCCGCGGCGAGATCCCCGCCAACGACCGCTCCAGCTCGCAGAACCGGCTGTGCCCCTCCGCGAGGTCGCGGATCAGCAACAGCGTCCACTTCCCGCAGATGATGTCCGCCGTCTGGCAGACCGGACAGGTGGGATCCACGGGCATTCGGCCCATAACTATACCGAGTGAAGCGCACCTGCCGGTGCGGCTATCCGGCCGCGACGGCCTTCCGCAGCGCCTCCGACGCGCGGTAGCGGCGGTTGCGCGTCTGGCCCTCCGACACCACGAGCCGCGCGTCGATCAACCGCCGCAGGTCGTTCGTCGCGGTCGGCAGGGAGACCACCGCCTCGCGCGCGTAGCCGGCGCGATCCACGCCCTCGAACAGGCTCTGCTCCAGCGCGACCACCAGCCGGTCGGGCCACCCGCGCTCCCCCACCAGGCGCTCGAGCGCCGCCCAGCGCGCCGCCGCCTGCGCGACCTGGTCGAGCCGCCGCCGCGCCTGCTCGACGTGCGCGGCGACGCAGAAGCGCACCCACGGACCCGCGTCGCGCTCCGGCCGGTAGCGGCCGCCCTGGACCTGCTGGAGCACGCGGTGGTAGTCGCCGGTGTGGCGCCCGAGATGCTCCTCGATCGAGCCGAGCTCCGGCAGCAGCAGGCCCTCGCGCGCGAGCACGAGCGACTGCACGATCCGCGAGATCCGCCCGTTGCCGTCGCGGAACGGATGCACCGAGACCACGTGGAGGTGCGCCATCGCGGCGCGCACGGCGACGTGCGCGTCGAGGTCGCCCTCGTTGAGCCACCTGACGACCTCGCCCATCAGCCGGGGCACGTCGTCGCCGTCCGGCCCGACGTAGGCCGGCGGCGCGTCACGGCCGAAGCCGGTGACCGAGATCGGCCCGGTGCGCCACAGGCCGGGCGACCGGTCGCGCTGGAAGGCGCACACGTCGAAGTGCAGGTCCTTGATCAGCCGCTCGGACCACGAGAAGCAGGGGTCGATGCCCAGCGTCCCCACGCGATCCATCGCGCGCCCGTAGTCGGCGACCGCCAACTGGTCGTCGTCGGTGGGATCGGGCGGCGTGTCGCCCGAGGCCAGCGCGACCTCCAGCTCGCCGTCGACCGAGAAGCCCTCGATCGACACCGAGCTTCCGACGGACTCGGCGCGCGCCTGCCGGCGCAGCTGCCCGAGCCACGGGCCCGGCACGCCGGTGGCGTCGCGAACAGCACGCGACGGCCTTACGCGAATATTCGAATATTCGTCAAGCCATGAACCCCGCGCACGCGCTGCGCGCCGGCCGACGGCGCCTGAACTCGCCGCCGGCCGGTGTCGCGCGTGCCCGCTCGGCGGGATTCAGCCGCCGAGCAGGTTCCCCAGGGGGGAGTTGGAGGAGCTGGAGGAGGCGGAGGTGACGCGGCCCTCGGAGGGCTGGACGAGGACCCAGCCGGTGCCGGAGAAGGCCATCTGGATCGACTCGCCGGAGCCCTTGCCGATCAGGTTCTTCATCTTGAAGTCGGTGCGCACCGCGGTCGTGACGCCGGCCGACCAGGTGATGGCGGACTGGGCGTCGGCGTAGGTCGGAGCGCCGGCGACGTCGAGCAGGACGGGCGGGCCGTCGCTCAGGATCGCCACCCAGCCGGTGCCCTGGAGCGACGTGTTGTACAGCCCGGCGCCCATCATGTTCGACGCGCCCTGGACGCGCTCGATGTCCCAGTCGATGTCGGCGTCGAAGGCCAGCAGGTTGGGGCCGTTGACCGTGATCTTCTCGCCCTCGAGGTAGACGAGGTGGATGTCCTGGGCCTGGTCGGCCAGGAAGACCTCGCCGTTGCCGGTGACCCTCATCAGCTCCTGGCCCTCGCCGGTCACCGCCTTCTTCAGCATCCGGCTCATGCCGCCCGAGCCCGCGTGCTCGAAGCTCGCCTCGCCCTGGTAGGCGACCATCGACCCCACCTTGGCCTGGATCGTCCGGCCCGCGAGCGACACCTTCAGCAGCTTGGAGCTCTGCAGGGTGAAGGTGTCGGTCGACGGCGTCTCGTTGTACTGCGCGAGTGTCGTCTGCATGTCGCACGGCAGCGTTCCGGACCGCCGCCGGCCCGGCAAGGCGGTTAGCCGTACGTGGGCGGCAAGACTGGGGACTTCCCCAGTGCGACTACCGCAGGGCCGAGCCGTACTGCGGCGTCGAGCGCTGGTCCTCGGCCTGCGAGAGGTCGTCCATCGTCGTGCCCTTGCGGCCGTCGGAGGCGACCAGCAGCTTGAAGTCGTGCGGCGAGGACGCGAAGTTCATCGCCTCGTCCATCGTGATCCGGCCGGCCTTCAGGTGGTGGAACAACGCCTGGTCGAAGGTCTGCATGCCGTAGTAGCCGCCGTCGGCGATGACCTCGGGCAGCTTGCCGGTCTGCTGCGGGTCCATGATCATGTCCTTGACGCGGCCGGTCATGCGCAGGACCTCGCAGACCGCGACGCGGCCGTTGCCGTCGGAGGTCGGCACCAGGCGCTGGGAGACCGCGCCCTTCAGCGTGCCCGCGATCATCGCGCGCACCTGGTTGTGCATGTGCGGCGGGAAGAACTCGATCAGGCGGTTGACGGTCTCGGCGGCGTCCACGGTGTGGACGGTCGAGAAGACGAGGTGGCCGGTCTCCGCCGCGCTCAGCGCGGTCTGGACCGTCTCCTCGTCGCGCATCTCGCCGATCAGGATCACGTCCGGGTCCTGGCGCAGCACGCGGCGCAGGGCGGACTTGAAGTTCGTGGTGTCCATGCCGATCTCGCGCTGGTTGATCACCGAGCGCTTGTCGACGTGCAGGAACTCGATCGGGTCCTCGATCGTCACGATGTGCCGCGACCGCGTCGAGTTGATGTGGTCGATCATCGACGCGAGCGTCGTCGACTTGCCGGAGCCCGTCGTGCCGGTCAGCAGCACGATCCCGCGCTCCTCCTCGGCCAGCTCGCGGATGACCGGCGGCAGGTCGAGCTCCTCGATCGTCTTGATCCCGTAGGGGATCGCGCGCATCACGATCGAGACGCTCCCGCGCTGGCGGAACGCGTTGACGCGGAAGCGCGCCAGGCCCGACACGGCGTAGGCGAAGTCGACCTCGCCCTCGGCGTCGAACTCGCCGATCTTGACCTGGTCCTCGCCGAGCATCATGCGGACGGCGCCGTCGGTGTCCTCGGAGCGCAGCGGCTCGGTGCCGGCGATCGGCACGAGCTCGCCGTCGACGCGGCACAGCGGCTGCGACGGCACCTTGAGATGCAGGTCGGAGCCTTGCATCTCGATGAGCTTGATCAGCGCGCGATGGAGGTCGAAGGACACGTCTCCTGTGATCGGCAGCTCCCTCGATCGGGTGAAGGTCGCAGAGCGGTCGTTGGACGAACCGCCCAGGAACGCGGAAGGCCCACTTTCGCGGGCCTTCCCGAAGACGTGCGACTTCGCCCCTGGGCGAACGTCGCGACCTGATCGCGGCCCCCTGGGCCGTGATCAGGCGACGTCGCGGAGCTTCTGGGCCTCCGCGAGGGACTGCAGCTTCTTCAGCGACTGGTTCTCGATCTGGCGGATGCGCTCGCGCGTCACGTTGAACGTGCGCCCGACCTCGTCGAGCGTGCGCGGGTGCTCGCCGCCGAGGCCGTAGCGGAGCTCCAGGACGCGGCGCTCGCGGTAGGAGAGGTTCTCCAGCGCCTCGCGCAGCGCCTCCTTGGTGAGGATCTCGGCGGCCCGCTCGTAGGGCGACTCGGCGCGCTCGTCGGCGATGAACTGGCCGAACTCCGACTCCTCCTCGTCGCCGACCGGCTTCTCCAGCGAGACCGGCGCCTGGGCGGAGCGCTTGATCGAGTCGACCTCCTCCGGGTCGATCCCCGTGACCTCGGCGATCTCCTCGGCGGTGGGCTCGCGACCCAGCTCCGTGACGAGCTTGCGCTCGGCGCGGCCGATCTTGTTGAGCTTCTCGACGACGTGCACCGGGATGCGGATCGTGCGGGCCTTGTCGGCCAGGGCGCGCGCGATCGCCTGGCGGATCCA
Organism: Baekduia sp.; assembly: GCF_035685985.1. GTDB lineage: Bacteria > Actinomycetota > Thermoleophilia > Solirubrobacterales > Solirubrobacteraceae > Baekduia. The sequence continues at coordinate 119,069 of NZ_DASRZV010000015.1, read as the reverse complement.
CCAGGTCGCGTACGTCGAGAACTTGAAGCCCTTGCGGTAGTCGAACTTCTCCGCAGCGCGGACCAGGCCGAGCGTGCCCTCCTGGATGAGGTCCAGGAACGGCAGGCCCTGGTTGCGGTAGTTCTTGGCGATCGAGACGACCAGGCGGAGGTTCGACTCGACCATCTTCTGCTTGGCGTCGAGGTCGCCGCGCTCGATGCGCTTGGCGAGGTCGACCTCCTCCTGCGCCGTGAGCAGCCGGACCTTGCCGATGTCCTTCAGGAACAGCTGAAGGCTGTCCGTCGTCATGTCCGGGCGGAGATCCAGCGCCTTGGCCTTCGTGCGGCGACCGCCGCGCTTGTCCGGGGCGCGCTCGACCTCGTTGGCGGCGGTCGTGGCCGGGTCGATCTCCTCGACCAGCTCGATCTCGCTCTTCTCGAGGAAGCCGTGGAGGTCCTCGACGTCCGACTCGTCCAGGTCGAGCTCTGAGACCGCCGTAGCGATCTCGGCGAAGGTCAGCACGCCCGTGACCTGGCCGCGAGCCAGAAGGCCCTTGATCTCCTCGAGTTCCTGCAGTTCAACTACTGACATCGACGTCCGTTCGGGTTTGCCGGCGAGGCGCCGCCGGCTGGGGGGTTATCGGGTTTCGGAGGACGCGTTTCGGATCACAGCCGGGCGTCAGCTATAGCGACGCTACTGTCCGAGCGTAGGACCAAGGGTAGTCGCTGTTTTCGACCGCGGCAACGGTGTGTGACCGCCGTCACACAGATTCGCCGCTCCTCTGGGACATCTACGCCGAACGTCCTCGTTCGTTTCGGTTTCGGGTGTGAGTGGAACATCGGCGTACCGGTGCCGACCCTGGAGTCGCGACAGCGCTCTCTCAAACGGTGGACGAGCGGGGAACTGGCGCGTATCGCGCGTAGGATGGGCCCATGAGCCCCGCCGAGCGCGACGTCCTGTCGAGCCTTCCGAGCAAGCGCCCGACGCGCCGCAGCGCCAAGCGGGCCGACGCCGCGGGCGCCGAGCCCGCCGCCAAGAAGGCGCCGGCCGCGCGCAAGGCGACGCCCAAGGCGCCCGCGAAGGCCGCGGCGACGAGCAAGGCGGCGCCCAAGGGCGCGGCCAAGCCGAAGGCGAAGGCGGCGACGGCGGCGGCGGCCAAGAAGACGGCGGCGGCCAAGCCGAAGGCGACGGCGACGGCGACGGCCGAGAAGGCGACGCCGGCCAAGCGGACGACGGCCGCCAAGGCGCCCGCCAAGGCCGGGGCGGCCAAGCCGGCGCCCAAGGCCCGCGCGAGCGCGAGCGCCGCCGCCGAGGCCGCGCCGCGGAGCACGCCGGCCTCCTCCCCGCCCCCGCCGGCGGCGGGCTGGGCGACGCCCAAGCCGGAGCGCGGCTCCGAGCGCGAGGGCGGCGGCGACCTGATCGGCACCGCGATCCAGGCCGTCGGCGAGATCGCCCAGATCGGCCTGACCTACGGCGGCCAGGCGCTCAAGCAGGCGCTGTCGCGCCTGCCTCGCCCCTAGCCGCCGCAAGCGCTACTTCACCTGCTGCACCAGCTTGCCGTGCCGGTCGCGCACGGTCAGCTTCAGCGTGATCTGGCTCGTGATCGGGCCGGGACGGAACGCGCGGTAGGCGAGCACGATCCGGCGGGTGTCGAGGTTCAGCGGCAGGATCAGCGTGAGGCGCCCGTCGGGACGGGTCTTCAGGCCGGTCTTGCCCAGGCGGCGGAGCTTGCCGCCGACCAGGTGGTAGACGTCCAGCCGCGCGCCCGAGACCGCCTTCTTGGCCTTCGTGCGCAGCTGACCGCGGATCACGACGCGGTTGCCGTAGCGGTTGGTGTACGCCGTCTTGTGGTTCTTGACGAAGTACGCGCTCAGCTTGGCGTCCTTGCCGGTCGCCGGCGTCGAGGCGCCGTCGACGCCCGCGCCGCCGCTGCCCGTGTTCTTGGCGCCGGGCACCGAGCCGTTGGCCTTCGGCAGGACGACCGGGCCGTAGACCGGCGTCGCGTTGCCGGCGGCGTCCTCGACGTCGATCTGCACCGAGTGCTCGGCCAGCGGGAGCTTGAGGACGTCGAAGTCGACCGCGCGGGTCGCCGACGCCGGGCACGGCGCGGGCGCCGCGAACTCGTAGGGGTCGTCGTCGGTCGGGTCGACGTCGGCGCACGCGCCGCCGACCGGATCGGAGCTCACGACCTTGCCGTCGACGCGCACGAGCGTGCGGTAGACGCCGCCGCCGACGTCGTTGGCGACGTAGCTGAGCCTCACGCGACCCGACGACGCGCCGTCGTCGGCGACGGCCTTGGACGCGATCGTCGGCGCCGCGGTGTCGTGCAGGACCACGCGCGGGTCGGTGACCGTCGCGCTCGGCGTGCCCTGCGTGGCCCTGCAGACGTTCGGGTCGTCCGCGCCGCAGCCGAACGAGAACAGCACCGAGCCGGCGTCGAGGCCGACCGCGTCGAACTTCCCGGTGACGTTGCCCGTGCACGTGTCGGTCGGGCCGGGGGCGCAGGCCTCGAGGGTCTTGCCGTCGGCGCTCACCGCGTAGGAGAACGAGCGCACGGTGCCGACCGGCATGCCCTGGGTGACGCGGCCGAGCGTGACGCGCGAGATCCGCGTGCCCGCGGGGGCGGTGAACCGGTGGTAGGCGAACGTGCCGCCGTCCCACGGCCCGGGGCCGACGAGCGCCGCGGTGAGGCCGCCGCCGGTCGAGCACGTGTCGGTGGCCGCCGAGCCCGTGTCGGCGTGGGCCTCCCAGCCCGCGGCGCACCCACGCACCGTGTAGGTGTCCGCCCCGGCGCTCCCGGTCGCGCCGAGGACGATGGCGACCGCCGTGATGGCGAACGCCGTCCCTGCCTGCCTGATCAATGTTCCTCCGGATTCTGGATGATGAAAGGCCGGGTCCGCCGCATCGCCGACGCCCGGCAGCGCTCGTGGTTCGAGCCAGGCGGCAGCATTCCTGCGAACGCCGGCTCGCCGATGCGGCGTGACGTTGTTATGCTCCCGCGCCGTCAGCCGAGTTCGTGCGCCACCTCAGCGCGCACGGAGCGGGGGAACCACCTGTGGGACGCGTCTGCTGTTGCGACCCACCGGGGCGAATCGGTCCATCTAAGCCGTAGCGCCGTCATCCGGCGCGAGCCCGTCAGCTCACCCCGTAGGCCGTTGGATGAGGACCGAAAACGCACGTGCCATACAGGAACCTTCTGAAGCTGGGCGCCGCCCTGGGCGCTCTCTCCATCGCTGGGCCCGTCGCGGGAGCGTCGGCCGACGCCGCCGCGCCGGCGGCCGCTCCGGCGGCCGGCGGGATGACCTACGTCGACCCGACCGAGCCGACGGTCTTCGCCGACGGCTCGACGCTGACCGCCCCGCTGGGCCAGATGCTCGGCGGCGCCGTCTCCGTCAGCGGGTCCGTGGCCGGCAGCAAGCCCGGCGACGCGATCGCCGTGCAGCAGGTCGACGCGACCCGCGCGTGGGCGACGGTCGCGACGGCCGTGGTCGACGGCGACGGGCGCTACAGCGCCACCTGGACGCCCGCCCACTCGGGCAAGACGACCGTGCGCGCGGTGCTGGCCGCGGGGAACGCGACGACCGCCACGCGCGTGGCCGCCGCCTCGGCGACCGGCGTGGTCGAGGGGCGCGCGCTGACGCTCTACCAGCGGGCGCGCGTCACCTGGTACGGCCCCGGCTTCTACGGCCGCAAGACCGCCTGCGGCAAGCGCATGTCGCGCAAGCTGCTCGGCGTGGCCAACAAGACGCTGCCCTGCGGGACGCTGGTCGAGCTGTACAACAACGGCTCGGTCGTGACCGTGCCGGTCGTGGACCGCGGACCCTTCCGCAAGGGCACGAGCTACGACCTCACGGCGGCGACCGCCCAGGCGCTGGGCGTGCGCGCGACCGCGACGATCGGCGCGGTGCGCGCGGCGTCGCCGGCCGCCGCAGCCGCGCGCTAGCTGCAAGTCCCGAGCAGGTTGTTCAGGCGGTCTTCATGATGCGGGTCGGTCTATGACGGCTATGCAGTCATAGACCGACCCGCATCCGGCTCCTTCCGGCTCGCGGCACCACCAGCGGCCGCGCTCGGCGCCACAGGCGCCGGCGCCCACCGCCGCTAGGTCAGCGGCACGCCCGCGGCGCGCGCGGCGAACATGCCCTCGTCGGCCCGGCCGGACAGCGCGTCGATGGTCTCCCCGTCGTCCGGGCAGACCGCGAGGCCGATGGACGCCGCCAGCGGCACGCCGCCGACGTCGGCGCCGCCGATCGCGGCCGCGACGCGCGACCCGAGGTCGCGGGCGCCGGCGGGGTCGCGGTCGGGGCTGGTCAGCCACCAGCGGCCGAGGCGCTCGCGGACGATCAGGTCGGCGGGCGCCAGCTCGGCGGTCAGGCCGCGCTCGGCGGTCTCCAGGGCCAGCGCGACCTCGCGGCCGCTCTGGGCGGCCAGCAGGCGATCGAGGTCGTCGACCTCGACGACGAAGACGGCGAACGGCAGCCCGTCCTGCTCGCGGCGCTCGAGACGGCGGGCGATCGCGGCCAGCCACGGCGGGCCGGCGTCGCGCGTGGCCTCCCAGGTGGTGTCGATGCGGCGCAGGCGCGTGACCGACGGCGCGTCGGCGGGCAACGCGTACATCTCGTCGTCGGCGGCGGTGCCGTTGACGCCGGCGGGCGGCGCGGCGGCCAGCTCCTCGGCCAGCGACGAGAGCGGGTCGTGCGCCTGCTCCTCCCGCGGCCCGGGCAGGTCGACGACCTCGACGCCCGCCGGCGGCGGCGCGAGCGGCTCGTCCTCAGGCGCGGGGACGTGCGAAGGCGGCGGCGCGGGCGCGTCGCGGCGCGCGTGGGCGGGGAAGCGACCGTCCGGCGCCGGCGTCGTCGGCTCGATCGGCCGCACGCTGCCCGCCGGGCTGGGCGCGTAGGCCCGGATGCCCTCCGCGCCGGCGGCCGCCGTGCGGGCGCCGGGCGCCTCCGGCGGCGCGGCGGCCAGCGCCTCGGCCAGCGGCCCCTCCGCGCGGCCCGCGCCGTCGGCGACCGGCTCGGCCAGCGCGGACTCGACCACGCGCGCGCACACGTAGGCGAGGCGGTCGGAGACGTCGGCGACGACCTCGGGGTAGGCCTCGCGCAGCTCGGCGCGCAGCGCGCGCCAGGTCGCGGCGCGCAGGGCCTCGACGCCCGCCGTCAGCGCCGCGGGCGTGCGCGCGCCGGTCAGCCGCGCGGCCGAGGCGCCCAGCGGCGCGCGGCCGTCGGCGCCGACGACCAGACGCTCGAGCTCGCGGTCGCTGCCCAGCGCGGCGAGGATCGCGCTGCACAGCGCGGGGCCGCCCCGGGCCAGCTCGGCCGCGGGGACGTTGCCCGCCTGCGCCAACGGGGCGTCGGCGACCAGCGAGAGGAGCCACGCCTTGGCGACGCCCGCGGCATCGACCGTGGGCGCGTCCGCGACCGGCCGCGGCCGGCGGCCAAGTGGAACAGCTCCATCCATGGAGCGCGCATCTTTGCACCAGAAGATGACGGTTTGGTGAAGGACCAGGGACAAACCTGAACGACCGGATGGGCACAATGCCCTCGTGCCCCCGCTTCCGTCCGTCGACGAGGCCCGCTCCGCGCTCCTGGCCGCGGTCCGCCCACTCGCCCCCGTCAACCTCCCGGTGGCCGACGTCCTCGGCCTCGTGCTCGCCGAGGAGGTGACCGCCGCCCACGACGTCCCGGCCTTCGCCAACAGCGCGATGGACGGCTTCGCGACCCGCGGCGGGCGCGCCGGGGAGCGCCTGCGGGTCGTCGGCGAGTCCCGCGCGGGCACGCCCTTCGACGGCACGGTCGAGCCCGGCCAGGCCGTCCGGATCTCCACCGGCGCCGCGCTGCCCGACGGCGCCGACGGCGTGCTGCAGCTCGAGCGCGTCCAGGACGACGGCGACACGGTCACGCTCGGCGACGACGTGCCCGCCGGCCGCAACGTCCGCGCCGCCGGCGACGACCTCAAGGGCGGCTCGCGCGTGCTGAGGGCCGGCACGCGCGTCGGCCCCGCCGAGCTGGGCGTCGCGATCGGCGCCGGGCGCATGCAGCTGCTGGTCCACCCCCGCCCCCGGCTGGCGGTCGTCACCACCGGCGACGAGCTCGTCCCGCCCGGCACCCCGCTGCGGCCGGGCCAGATCCACGACTCCAACGGCCCGACCTTGTCCGCGCTGGCCGCCCGCGCGGGCGCTGAGGTCGTCGGCCACGGCCACGCCGTCGACGACCCCGAGGCGACCCAGGCCGTCATCGCCGGGGCGCTGGACGCCGCCGACGTCCTCGTCCTGGCCGGCGGCGTGTCGGTCGGCCCGCACGACCACGTCAAGGCGTCGCTCGACGCGCTCGGCGTGCGCGAGATCCTCTGGCGCGTCGCGCTGAAGCCCGGCAAGCCGACCTGGCTGGGCGAGCGCGACGGCAAGCTCGTCCTCGGCCTGCCCGGCAACCCGGTCAGCGCCTACGTCACGTTCCTGCTCTTCGCCCGCCCCGCGCTCAACGCGTTGCAGGGCGCCGACGCCGCCGTCCCGCGCTCGGAGGCCAGGCTCGCCGCCGCCGTCCCGCGCAACCCCGATCGCGACGAGCTGATCCGCGTCCGGCGCACCCCCGACGGCACGGTCGAGCCGACCGGGCCGCAGGGCTCGCACGTCCTGTCCTCGCTGCTCGGCGCCGACGGCCTGGCGATCGTCCCGCGCGGCGAGGGCGAGCTGCCCGCGGGCGCGACCGTCGTCCTAGAGCCCGTCTAGGTAGGCGATGATCCGGTTGGTCAGCGCGCTCAGCGCCGGCGCGGGCTCGTCCAGCGCCAGCGGGCGGTCGGTCAGCAGCTCGCCCAGGCGGTCGCCGAACGCCGGGTCCGCCCGGCCCGCCAGCCGCGCCGCGACCTGCGCCGCGCGCCGCGTGGCCTCCGGGTCGATCGTCCAGATCGCCTCGAAGCGCCGGTCGCCGTCGGATCCGGTCCGCCCCGCGTCGTCGGGCTGCTCCCAGGCCAGCAGGCACGCCGCGTAGCCCGGCGCGTCGACGATCACCGCCCACTCGTTGCCCATCGCCGCGTCGGACGCGACCGGGATCTCGACCGGCCCGCCGTCGGGATGGCGCAGCCCGCCCGGGAAGTCCGCGAAGACCGCCGCCGCGTCGGCGTGGGCGGCCAGCCGCCGGTAGCGCGCCTCGACGTCGCGGTAGAAGCGCTCCTCCTGGAAGGCCGCGAAGACCACCGGCGCGGCGGCCAGCGCCAGCGCCTCGTGCTCGATCGCCCGCGACAGCGCGATCAGCGTCCGCTTGCGCAGCACGTGCGGCCGCGTGGACGGGTCCTGCGCGGCGACCGCGGCGTAGATCGACGGGTGGTCCGACGCGCCGCCGGTGTCCTGCGCGCGCGAGATCGCGGCCGGCACCGACAGCCCGCGCTGGCGCAGCGCGATCACCTTGCGCAGCGTGTCGACGTCGTCCTCGGTGTAGCGCCGGTAGCCCGACGGCGTGCGCTCGGGGACGGGGAAGCCGTAGCGCTGCTCCCACATGCGGATCGTCCCGGCGGCGATGCCGGTGCGCTCCGCGACGTCCTTGATGGCGAGATCGGTGCTCATGGATGGCGTGCGAGAAGGTTCAACGGCCTGTTGAGCGTTCCCTGCACCTCGTCCTCGATGTACGGACGCCGACGTCACCGAGTTCATCGATCGGACGAGGTGGCTCGTACCGGTCGCGTGCCCGCTCGCCGGACGATCCTGCTCACGGGCGCCACCGGCTCGATCGGCGGCGTCCTGCTCCCCCGCCTGCTCGACGCCGGCCACGAGGTCCGCTGCCTGGTGCGCGACCCGGCCCGCGCCCGCGCCCGCCTCCCGGACGCCGCGACCGTCGTCGCGGGCGACGTGGTCACCGGCCAGGGGCTCGACGAGGCGGCCCGCGACGCCGACGTCGCGTACTACCTCGTGCACTCGATGGGCGGCGGCGCGGGCAAGGACTTCGCGCGGCGCGACCGTCAGGCCGCCCGCGCGTTCGGCGAGGCGATGGCTCGCCACGGCGTCGGACGGACGGTCTACCTCGGCGGCCTGGAGGGCGGCCACGACTCCGAGCACCTGCGCTCCCGCGCCGAGGTCGCCGACGTGCTGGCGCGGACGGCGCCCGGCGCCGTGCACGTCCGCGCCGCGATGGTCGTCGGCGCCGACTCGGCCTCCTTCCTGATGCTGCGCGGGCTGGTCGAGCACCTGCCGCTGATGCTCACGCCCAAGTGGCTGGAGACGCGCTCGCAGCCGGTCGCGATCGAGGACGTCACCAAGACGCTGGCCGCGCTGGCCACCCACGACGACCCGCCCGCCGAGGTCCAGCTGGGCGGCGCCGACGTCCTCACCTACCGCGAGATGATCCGCCGCTTCGCGCGCGTCGCCGGCCGCCGCCGGCCGCTGCTGATCAAGGTCCCGCTGTTCACGCCGCGCCTGTCGTCCTACTGGGTCGCGCTCGTCACGCCCGTCGAGCTGGGCGTCGTCCAGCCGCTGGTCGAGGGCCTGCACGCCGAGACCGTCGTCCGCACGCCGCCCCCGCCCGGGCTCAACGACGCGCCCATCGGCTTCGACGACGCGGTGCGCGCGGCGCTGGCGGGGTAACGTCACGTTCACGATGGTGTGGCTGATCGTCCTCGTGGTGGTCGTCGTGGCCGCGCTCGCGCTCGCGATCACGCTCGTGCGCCGCCTCGGCGGGCCGATGGAGGTCGCGGGCGTGATCGTCCGCGACCCGACCGACGACACCCGGATCGACGGCTCGGGCGCGGTGCGCTCGGTCCAGGGCGCGGACATCGTCCTGCCCGACCGGCTGTTCGGCGAGCTGTGGTCGACCGAGACGCTGGAGCGCCTCGCCCGCACCTACTGGTCCTACCTGACCTACGTGACGCTCGGCGTCATCCGCGTGCACTACACCGAGGGCGAGCGCTACGTCTGCCTGCTGTTCAAGCGCTTCAAGCTGCTGACCTTCGCGGCGCCCGAGTACCGGACCGTGGCCGACCACGGCGTCGTGCGCTGGCGGATCGACAAGGGGCTGCTGGTCGCCCAGCGCGGCCGCGGACGCGACGGCTTCCTGGAGATCGAGGTCCGCCGGCTGGACTGCGACGTCCCGGGCAAGCAGCGCATCAACGTCGAGGTCGAGGTCGCCAACTTCTACCCGCAGATCGCCAACCGCCTGGGCCGCTGGTTCTACACCAACACGCAGTCGCGGATCCACGTGCTGGTGACGCACGGCTTCCTGCGCCGCGTCGCCCACCGCGAGCTGGACGAGTCGGTCACCGGGAAGTACCGGCGCCGCGCCGCCGGCGACGAGCGCGGCGGCGGCGCGGTCGCCTCCAAGGCTCAGCCGTAGCGGCCGGAGACCAGCGAGCGCAGCTTCGTGCGGTCGTGGCGGGCGTGGATGCGGCGCACCGTGCCCGACCGCGAGCGCATGACCAGCGACTCGGTCGTCGCCGACCGCGCGCCCTGGTAGCGCACGCCCTGCAGCACGTCGCCGTCGGTCACGCCGGTGGCGGCGAAGAAGCAGTCGTCGCCCTTGACCAACTCATCCTGGTTGAGCTGCTTGCTCAAGTCATAGCCCTCGGCGATCGCCGCGTCGCGCTCCTCGTCGTCGCGCGGCCACAGCTTGCCGACGAGGCCGCCGCCGAGGCACTTGATCGCCGCCGCGGAGATGACGCCCTCCGGCGTGCCGCCGATGCCCCACAGCAGGTCGACCGGCGAGCGGTCGCTCACCGCCAGCATCGAGGCCGACACGTCGCCGTGCTGGATCAGGCGCACGCGCGCGCCGAGGTCGCGGACGGCCTGCAGCTGCTCGGTGTGGCGGTCGCGCTCCAAGGACACGATCATGATGTCGCCGACCTCGACGCCGCGGCGCTCGGCGACCAGCTCGATGGTCTTGGTCAGCGGGCGGTCGAGGTCGAGCAGGTCGGCGATGTCCTCGGCGCCGGCCAGCTTCTCCATGTAGACGATCGGGCCCGGGTTGAACATCGTGCCGCGCTGGCTGAGCGCGATCACGGCCAGCGCGCTGGGCATGCCCTTGGCGGCCAGCGTCGTGCCCTCCAGCGGGTCGACGGCGATGTCGACCTCGGGCGGCGTGCCGTTGCCGATGTGCTCGCCGTTGTAGAGCATCGGCGCCTCGTCCTTCTCGCCCTCGCCGATGACGACGACACCGTCCATCGAGACCGTGTCGAGGACGAGCCGCATCGCGTCCACCGCGGCCTGGTCGGCGCCGTTCTTGTCGCCGAGGCCGACCATGCGCGCCGCGGCCAGCGCGGCGGCCTCGGTCGTGCGCACGAGCTCCAGCGCGAGGTTGCGATCCGGGTGCGTGTGGTCGGCCATGAGGCCGGAGCCTATGGATTCAGCCCACCGATTGCGCGATCGCGACGAGGACCGCCACGGTCCACGGTCCCTGCGCGGTGAGGCGCAGGTGCAGGCCGTCGTGCACCCAGGTCAGCTCGTGGACCGGCTTCAGCGACGCCTGCGCCTCGCTCAGCGGCGCTTCGCGGTGAGTGAGCCCGTCGGCGACCGCGTGCGGCGCGGTCGCGTCGGGCAGCTCGCGCGCCGGCGGCGGCTGCGCGCCGGCGTAGAGCGCGAAGCGCCCCGGCTCCCCCGCGCGCGAGTCGTCCAGGTTCCAGGCGACCTCGACGCCCTCCGGCCCGACCGCGTGCACGTCGACCCAGCGCGGCAGCGGCAGCGCGACGCGCGGCAGCGGCACGGGCCGGCCCAGGTGCGCGTCGGCTTCGGCGATCCCTTCCAGCGGCTCCATCGACCACGGAAGGGTGACGGCGCTACCGGCGGCTGTCGAATGCCGCTTGACGCAGGCGGTCGAGGCCGGTGGCGATCTCGGCCTCGGTGTGGCTCGTGAACGACAGCCGCAGCGTCGCGCGGTCGGGGACCGACGGGAAGAACGGCCAGCCCGGGACGAACGCGACCTCGCGGTCGAGCGCGCGCTTCAGCAGCTCCTCGGCGTCCCAGCCGTCGGGCAGCCGGGCCCAGACGAACATGCCGCCGTCGGGCCGCGTCCAGCGCGAGCCCTCGGGCAGGGCGTCGGGCAGCCCGTCCAGCAGCGCGTCGCGCCGCGGCGCGTAGACCGCGCGCAGGCCCGCGATGTGGGCGTCGAGGTCGCAGGTCGCCAGCCAGCGCGCGGCGGCGGCCTGGTCGATCGTGGACGTGTGCAGGTCGGCGGCCTGCTTGGCGACGACCAGCGCGCGGCGCAGCGCCTGCGGCGCGCGCAGCCAGCCGATCCGCAGGCCCGGGACCAACACCTTCGACAACGTCGACAGCGCGATCGTGCGGTCCTCGGCGCCGGGCAGCGCGGCGACCGGCGGGATCGGCTCGCCGCGGTAGCGCAGCTCGCCGTAGGGGTCGTCCTCGACGATCCACAGGCCCAGGCGCGCGGCGGCCTGCGCCAGCGCGCGGCGGCGCTCCAGCGTCAGCGTGCGGCCGGTCGGGTTGTGGAACGTCGGGACCGTGTAGAGGAGCTTGGGGCTCTCGCGCCGGATCAGCGCGGCCAGCGCGTCGGGGTCCAGCCCGTCGTCGTCGCAGGGCACGGGGACGCAGCGCGCGCCCGCCATCTGGAAGCACTGCAGCGCGGCCAGGTAGGACGGCTCCTCGACGAGCACGGTGTCGCCGGGCTCGATCAGGACCGCCGCGATCAGCGTCAGCGCCTGCTGCGAGCCGGAGGTGACGAGGACGTCGTCGGCCGCGGTCGGCAGGCCGCGTCGGCCCAGGCGCGCCGCGATCGCCGCCCGCAGGCTCGGGTCGCCCTCGGTCGTCGAGTACTGCAGCGTGTGGCCGAAGCGGTCGTCGGCCAGCGCGTGCGCGAACGCCGCGCGCAGCCCGGGCGCGTCGAACAGCTCGGGCGCCGGCAGGCCGCCCGCGAACGAGATCACGCCCGGTCGCTGGGTCAGCGCGAGGATCTCGCGGACCGGCGAGGAGGCGACGTCGCGCAGCCGCGCCGCGGCGGGCGGCGGCGCGGCGCCGAGCTGCGGAGCGCTCTCGCCCGTCATCGCACCGGCCGCGCGGCCAGCACACCGGAGACCACCAGGCCGTCCTCCAGCTCCAGCAGCGCGCCGATCTCGGCCGCCGCGCGGTGCGCGCACGGCAGCGGCGCGGCGTCCATGCCCTCGGCGCGCAGGCCGTCGGCGAGGTCGGTCAGCGCGGTCGTGCGCAGCGAGCCGCAGGCGCGGCCGAGCAGGACGAGGTGGACGGGCGCCTCGTGCAGCCGCAGCGCGAACGTGTCGGCGACGCGCAGGTCGCGCGCCTGCCGGGCCGGGGCGTCGGCGGCGAGGATGCGCGCGCCGCCGGTCTCGGCCAGGTGCGCGCGCCAGTGCGGCAGGTGCGCGTCGCGGATCTCCTGGCGCGTGGCCGGGTCGGTGACCGTGATCAGCCGCCACTGCGCCAGGCGCGCGCGCTCCAGCGCGGCGCTCAGGACGGTCGGCTGGACGGGATCGGGACGGAACGGGCGGAACGTCGTCGGCGCCGTCCGCAGGTCGTCGGTGTACGACAACGTGGACATCAGGGGGACCTCCGAGGAAAGGATTCGAGAAGCGATGCGGGACGGCCAGCCGCCGGACCCGCGTTCCGCGGGCCGCTAAGGGGCGCTGGCGATCGCTACTCGGAGGACCTGCATCAGGCCGTCGATCGTACCGGACCGATCACTCCCGCGCCAGCATCGCCTCGGCGGTGCGCTCGAGGTCGATGTACTGGTCGTCGCCCAGCGCGACCTCGACCTGGAGGATGCGGCCGCCCGCGAACGGCGCGGGCGCCGTGTACAGCGCGGTGACCGCGTCGGAGGAGTCGCGCCCGACGCAGAGCCCGTCGCCGCACAGGTTGAAGTTGCTGATCTGCGTCCGGACGTCCTCCTGGGCGACCGCCCGGTCGTCGACGTAGAGCGTGGCGGTGCCGTGCGTCTCGCCGTGCTCGCCGGTCGAGCGGCGATCGAACGCGACGCCGAGGACGTGGCGGCCGGGCGCGACCGGGTCGTCGCCGACCAGGACCTGCTCGGGCGGGATCCCGAGGAAGTTGTAGACGTAGTGCAGCTTGCGGTCCCGCAGGAACAGCGCGTGCCCGCCGAAGCGCGACCCCTGCGCGAACAGGACGCCGCCCGCCTCGGGCGTCGCGATCTCGACCTCCGCGAGGATCCGGTAGGACCGCCCGCGGATGTTCGGCGCGACCGCCTCCGGGACCTCCGCCGTCTCGGGGAAGTAGATGTAGGTGTCGCGCGGCGGCTCGGGCTGCGGGCGCGGGTCGCCGAGGATCTCGGCCGGGCGCCGGTCGTCGAGCGGCAGCACGTCGTACTTCTCGGCCTCCTCGAACCAGATCCCGACCAGCTCCTTCAGCTTGTCCGGTAGCTCCGCCGCGAGGTCGCGCGCCTCGGAGTAGTCCTCGGCGAGGTGGTAGAGCTCCCACGCGTCCTGGTCGAAGTGCCCGAGGCCGGACGTGGGCCCGTGCACGGCCACGGCCTTCCAGCCGTCGGCGTAGATCCCGCGCGTGCCGAGCATCGCGTAGTACTGGCGATCCTTGCGCGACGGCGCGGCGGCGTCGTCGAACGTGTAGCGCATCGACACGCCCGGCTGGGGCTCCTGCGCGACGCCGCCCACCTCGGCGGGGAACTCGCCCAGCCCGAGGCAGTCCAGCAGCGTCGGCACGACGTCGGTGACGTGGTGGTACTGCGTGCGCACCTCGCCGCGCGCCCGGATCCCGGCGGGCCAGTGGATCACCAGCGGGTCGCAGGTGCCGCCCGCGTAGGAGTAGCGCTTGAACATCTTGAACGGCGTCGAGAACGCCGCCGCCCAGCCCGTCGGGTAGTGGTTGTAGGTGTTGGGCGAGCCGAGGTCGTCGAGGTGGGCCAGGTTGTCGGCCATCTCGTCCGGGAAGCCGTTGAAGAACTTGTTCTCGTTGACCGAGCCGTTCGGCGACCCCTCCCCCGACGCGCCGTTGTCGGCGCAGTACAGGATGATCGTGTTGTCGAGCTGGCCGGTCTGCTCCAGGTGGTCGACGATCCGCCCGACCTGCGCGTCGGTGTACTCGCTGAAGCCCGCGTAGACCTCGGCCATCCGCGCGAACAGCCGCTTCTCGTCGTCGTCGAGCTCCGCCCACGGCCGCACGTCGTCCAGCGGCGAGTGCGTCCCCTCGGGCATCGGGTTCAGCGGCGTCAGCTCGGTGCCCTCGGGCACGATCCCGCGCTGCACCATCCGCGGCAGGACCCACTCGCGGTAGGCCTCGTAGCCGGAGTCGAACTTCCCCTTGTACTTGTCGATGTACTCCTGCGGGGCGTGGTGGGGCGCGTGGTTGGCGCCCGGGCAGAACCACATGAACCACGGCCGCGACGGCGCGGACTGGCGCGTGTCGCGCAGCATCGACAGCGCCTGGTCGGCGAGGTCCTTGGACAGGTGGTAGCCGTCCTGCGGCAGCGCGGGCTGGTCGATGAAGTGGTTGTCCTCGACCAGCGTCGGATACCACTGGTTGGTCTCGCCGCCGAGGAACCCGTAGAAGCGGTCGAAGCCCTGGGCCAGCGGCCAGTAGCGCTTCGGCGCGCCCGCGTGGACCTCCTCGGACGGCACGTTGTGGTTCTTGCCGATCCAGAACGTGTTCCACCCGCGCCGCTGCAGCACCTTGGCCAGCGGCGCGCAGCTCTCGGGCAGCCGCGCGTGGCCGCCCGGGTAGCCGATCGCGCCCTCGGTGATGCACGCGAAGCCGTTGGTGTGGTGGTTGCGGCCGGTCAGGAAGCACGAGCGCGTCGGCGAGCAGAGCGCGGTCGTGTGCCACTGCGAGTAGGTCAGCCCGCCGTCGGCCAGCCGCTGCATCGTCGGCATCTCGATGCCGCCGCCGTAGGGCGACCACGCGGCCAGGCCGGTGTCGTCGTAGAGGACGACGAGCACGTTGGGCGCGCCCTCGGGCGCGTCCTGCGGCAGGTACGGGGTCCAGTCCGGCGTCGAGTCGCGGACATCGAGGTTGATCACGCCGTTGAAGGGTTGGCCGGCCATGCCGGCGACCCTCTCGGCCCGGCGGGTGGCTCCGCCTCACCCTGCGCGGGTGACCCGCACGCGCAGGAGCACCCACACGGCGCGGAAGCCGTCGCGCCAGGTGATGTTCTTGCCCTCCGCGTAGGTGCGCCCGTAGTAGGAGATCGGCACCTCGTAGATGCGCAGGTGGCGGCGGCAGATCCACCCGGTGATCTCCGGCTCGATCCCGAACGCGTCCTCGGTCAGCGGCAGGGACTTCAGGATCTCGGTCCGGAACGCCTTGTAGCCGGTCTCCATGTCGCTCAACGTCGTGTTGAACAGCACGCCGGCGACCAGCGACAGGAAGCGGTTGCCGACCATGTGCCAGAACAGGTACGCGCGCTGCGCGCGGCCGCCGCTGAGGCGCGAGCCGTAGACCACGTCGGCGGCGCCCGACTCGATCGGCGCGACCAGGTGCGGGACCTCGGCCGGGTCGTACTCGAGGTCGGCGTCCTGGATGACGACGACGTCGGCGTCGACGTGCGGGATGCCGTGGCGCAGGGCCGAGCCCTTGCCGCCGTTGGGCTTCTCCAGCAGCAGCACGCCGTCGTGCTCGGCGGCGTAGGCGCGGACGATCGCGGCGGTGTCGTCGGACGAGCCGTCGTCGACGACCACGATCTGGCGGTCGATGCCCAGGGCGTCGATGCGCTCCAGGACGTCGCCGATCGTCGCGGCCTCGTTGTAGGCGGGAACCAGGAAGGCGATCTTCATGTGGGGAGGCGCGGACCCTACAGCCCGTACGCCTCCAAGAACTTCAACCAGATCTCCGACCGCGTCGGGAACGCGGGGGTCGCGTGCCAGAGCGTGTCCAGCGGCACCTCGGCGACGACCGCGATCGTGGCGGCGTGGACCCACTCGGCGACGTCGGGGCCGACGAACGTCGCGCCGACGATCACGCGGCGGTCCTCGTCGACGACGATCCGTGACGTCCCGCCCGCGCCCTTGCCGTGGAACGACGCGCCGGCGGTGGACTCGGTGCCGACGTCGACGGCGCGCACGCGCAGCCCGGCGGCGATCGCGCTGTCGAGCGTGTGGCCGACGGCCGCGACCTGGGGCTCGGTGAACGTCACGCGGGGCGCCGGACCGCGGTCCTCGCGGATCCGCGCGTCGGCGTGCCCCAGGATCTGGTCGGCCGCCGCCCGCGCCTGGTACTTGCCCTCGTGGGTCAGCAGCGCCTTGCCGTTGGCGTCTCCGACGACGAACAGCCAGTCGTGGCCCGCGACGCGCAGGTCGTCGCCGACCTCGATCGCGTCGCCGGCGCGGTCGCCGAGGCCGACCTGCTCCAGCCCGAGGTCGTCGGTCAGGGGCCGGCGTCCCGCGGCCACGAGGATCTCGTCGGCCTCCACCACGCCGTGCGTCGAGGTCGTCACGGTCACGCGCCCGTCGGTCCCGCGCTCCACCCGCTCGGCGACGACGTCCAGCAGGACCTTCACGCCGTCGCGCTCCAGCCCCTCCTGGACGAGCGCCGCCGCGAACGGCTCGTCGCGCCCGAGCAGGTGCGACTCGCGCTCCAGCAGCGTCACGTCGGCGCCGAGCGTCGCGAAGGCCTGCGCCAGCTCGGACCCCACCGGCCCGCCGCCGAGGACGACCAGCGAGCCCGGCACGTCGCGCACCTGCGTCGCGTCGCGGTTGGTCCAGGGATCGGCGTCGGCCAGGCCCTCGATCGGCGGGATCGTCGGCGCGGTCCCGACCGCGACGACCACCGCGCGGCGCGCGCGCAGCTCGACGTCGCCGACGTGGACGACCCGCTCGCCCGCCAGGTGCCCGTGGCCGCGGAACAGCAGGACGCCGCGCTCCTCCAGCCACGGCAGCTGCGCCGCGTCGTCCCAGCCGTGCACGACCTCGGTCCGGCGCTCCAGCGCGGCGGCGACGTCCAGGTCGCCGGCGATCGCCTCGCGCGCGCCCGGCACGCGCCGCGCCTCGGCCAGCGCCTGCGCCGGGCGCAGCAGCGCCTTGGACGGCATGCACGCCCAGAACGAGCACTCGCCGCCGACCAGCCGGTCCTCGACGACCGCCACCCGGATGTCGTGCTGCCCGAGCCGCCCGGCGATGACCTCGCCCGCCGGGCCCGCGCCCAGCACCACGACGTCGACCTCGTGAACCTCGCTCAACCCTCGTCGTCCTTCGTCAGCTTCCGGTACAGGTCGAGCAGCCCGCGCTCGAGGGCGGGGTCCACCGACTCCGGAGGGATGTCTCCGACGACGCGCACGGTGATGCGGATCTGCTCCAAGTAGGCGCGACACCAGCCACAGCGGTCCAGGTGCGCCTCGACGGCGGCGCGGCGCTCGGCGTCCAGCGCGCCGTCGAGGTACTCGCTCACCAACTCGGCGACGTCGCGGCAGGGAATCAGGTCAGACGGGCAGCTCATGCGGCGATCCAGTCCTCCAGCGCCTGGCGCACCTTCGTGCGCGCCCGATGCAGAAGAACGCGTTGGTTGGTCTCGCTGACGTCGAGAACGTTGCGCACCTCGTCCGACGACAGCCCTTCCAGGTCGCGCAGCGTGATCACGATCTTCTGGCGCTCGGGCAGCTCGTCGATCGCCGCGCGCACGATCCGCAGCGCCTCGTCGGACTCCAGCGACCGCTCGGGGTCGTCGCGCCAGTCGGCGGGCGCGCTCGTCCACGCGCCCTCGCTGGTGAACCGCGACGGGTCGACGGTCGGGCCGTCCTCCGCCTCGATCCCGGCGCCGTCCGAGCCGCCGCCCACCGACGCGAACGGGATCGACCGGTGCTCGCGCACGCCGCGCGTCTTGGCGCGGTTGACGAGGATCCGGAACAACCAGGTCTTGAACGACGAGCGCCCCTCGAAGCGCTCCAGCCCGCGCACGACCGCGACCCACGTCTCCTGCACGACGTCCTCGGCCAGCGCGTCGGTCGGCACGTACATCCGGGCCAACCGCATCAACATGGGCGTGTAGCGCCGGACCAGCGCCGCGAACGCGGCCTCGTCCCCGTCCCGCGCTCGGTCGACGAGGCTCTCGTCGTCGCTGGGTTGGAGGGACGGCATCCGTGGCGACAATAGCCTGCACGCGGTCGGGCAAGTTCGCGTGAGAGGGTCTGGAGCTACATGACGCAGCGGTTCATCGGGGTCGACGTGGGCGGGACGAAGGTCTCGGTCGCCGTGTTGGAGGGCAAGGAGCTCAGCGAGCCGACGCTGCGGCCGACGGTCCTCGACAGCAGCGACCGGCTCGTCGACCAGCTCGCCGAGCTGATCCAGGAGGCCGGGCCCGCCGACGCGGTCGGCATCGGCGTCCCGTCGGTCGTCGACTTCGCCACCGGTACGGCGCGTCACTCGGTCAACGTCCCGCTGCGGGACGTGCCGCTGCGCCGCCTGCTCACCGAGCGCCTGAAGATGCCGGTGTTCGTCGACAACGACGCGACGGTCGCCGCGCTGGCCGAGGCCCACGACGACGAGCTGCACCAGGCCGCGCAGTCGCTGGTGCTGTTCACGATCGGCACCGGCGTCGGCGGCGGGATCGTCATCGGCGGGCGCATCTTCCGCGGCGCGACGGGCGGCGCGGCCGAGCTGGGCCACCAGCTGATCGGCGCGGACCTCGGCGCCGGCGCGCCGCCGCACTCCGACGAGGCGCCGCAGCCGGGCTCGCTGGAGCGCCTGGCCGCGGGCCGCGCGCTGGACGCGCTGGGCCGCGAGCGCGGGTTCCCGGACGGACCGGCCGTGGTGACGGCGGCCCGCGCGGGGGATGCCTCTGCCCTGGAGGCCGTTCGCATCCTCGGCGAGCGTCTCGGCGTCGGCATCGCCAATGCCATCAACGTGTTCGATCCGGAGCAGGTCGTCATCGGCGGCGGCGTCAGCGCCGCCGGCGAGCTGCTGCTCGAGCCCGCGCGACAGGTCGCCCGGCGGTTCGTCCTGCCGGGCGTGGGTACCCGCACGGAGATCCGCCTGGCGCGCTACGGACCCCGCGCGGGCGTGCGCGGAGCAGCCCTATTGGCTGGTCAGGAAGTGCTCAACTCGTGAATTGACCGGTTGCCCCTGCTACGACGGTCGTAGGATCGAGTGAGAGAGAAACCAGGAGGCAACCACCATGAGCGACACAGCATCCGTCAACGAGCGCCTCGCGCGGCTCACCGCGTTGGGCACGAGCATCTGGCTGGACCAGATCGAGCGCAAGCTCGTCGAGGGCGGTGAGCTGGCCCGGCTCATCGAGGAGGAGTCCCTGCGCGGGATGACCTCCAACCCCGCGATCTTCGAGAAGGCGATCCTCGGCTCCGAGGAGTACGACGACCAGATCTCCGCCGTGGCCCACGAGGGCGGCGACCAGCGCGCGATCTACCAGGCCATCGCGATCCAGGACGTGTCGTCGGCCGCCGACGTGCTGCGCGGCGTCTACGACTCCACCGACGGCTACGACGGCTACGTCTCGCTGGAGGTCGACCCCGACCTCGCGTTCGACACCGACAAGACGATCACGCAGGCCCAGGAGTACTGGGAGCGCGTCGATCGCCCCAACCTGATGATCAAGATCCCGGGCACCGACGAGGGCCTCCCGGCGATCACCGCGTCGATCGCCGCGGGCATCAACGTCAACGTGACGCTGCTGTTCAAGGTCGGCCAGTACGAGAAGGTCATGGACGCGTGGATGTCCGGCCTCGAGCGCCGCGTCGCGGCCGGCGAGCCGATCGACCGCATCCACTCGGTCGCGTCGTTCTTCGTCTCGCGCGTCGACACCGAGGTCGACCAGCGCCTGGAGGGCACCGACCACGAGGACCTCCAGGGCACCGCCGGCCTGGCCAACGCCCGCGCCGCCTACCAGGCCTACCTGAAGGCGGTCAAGAACAGCGAGCGCTTCGCGAAGCTCGCCGAGAAGGGCGCGAGCGTGCAGCGGCCGCTGTGGGCGTCGACGGGCGTCAAGAACCCCAAGTACCCGGCGACGCTCTACGTCGACGGCCTGGCGGGCCCCGAGACGGTCAACACGATGCCGGTCGCGACGCTGGAGGCCGCGGGCGAGCAGAGCGCGGTCACCGAGCCGACGGTCACGATCGACCCCACCGACCAGCTCGAGGCGCTGGCGGACGCGGGCATCGACCTCGACGACGTCACCGACAAGCTCCTCAAGGACGGCGTCGACGCGTTCGTCACGCCGATGGAGAAGCTGCTGGACGCCCTGGGGACGAAGGCGAAGGCGGTCGCGTAATGGCGGGACACCTCGCCTGGCGGCTCGGATCCCGGGCGCGAGCTCGCCTGGCGGCTCGCTCGCACAGCGGTGGGAGGGCCGACGCGTGAGCGCGGAGACCGAGGGCGTCACCGCCTCGATCCCGTCGCTGTACCAGGCGGCGATCGACCGCCGCCTGGAGCGGGCCGGCCGTGAGGAGGTCGCGCGCCGCGTCTTCGACCACGACGACACGCTCTGGGGCGAGGCCGGCCAGCCCGAGGTGTCCAACCGCCTCGGGTGGCTGGACGTCCACGACCGGCTGCTGGCCCAGGCCGACGACCTGGAGGCCTTCGCCGCGGCCGCCCACGCCGACGGCCTGACCGAGGCCGTCGTGCTCGGCATGGGCGGATCGTCGCTGGCGCCGGAGGTCTTCCGGCGCTCGTTCGGCACGCGCGCCGACCGGTTGATCCTCCACGTCCTGGACTCCACCGACGCCGACGCCGTGCGCGACGTCGAGGCCGAGATCGACGTCAGCAAGGCGCTGTTCGTGGTGTCGTCGAAGTCCGGCGGCACGGTCGAGACGCTGTCGGCCTTCCACTACTTCTGGGAGCGGACGGGCGGCAACGGCGCGCAGTTCGTGGCCGTGACCGACCCGGGGACCTCGCTGGAGGCGCTGGCCTCCGAGCGCGGCTTCCGGCGCGCGTTCGTCAACGACCCCAACATCGGCGGCCGCTACAGCGCGCTGTCGTTCTTCGGCATGGTCCCGGCCGCGCTGCTGGGCGCCGACCTGCGCGGGCTGCTGGGCGGCGCCGCCAAGTTGGAGGAGTCGCTGCGGGCCGGCGCCGACGCCGACGCCAACCCCGGCCTCTGGCTGGGCAGCGTGCTCGGCGAGCTGGCGATCGCCGGCCGCGACAAGCTGACGTTCGTCGTCGACCCGCCGATCGAGTCCTACGGGTTGTGGGTCGAGCAGCTGATCGCCGAGTCCACCGGCAAGCACGGCACGGGCATCCTGCCGGTCGCCGACGAGCCGGTCGGCGCGCCCGAGGCCTACGGCAACGACCGCGTCTTCGTGCACCTGCACGACCGGGGCGGCTCCGAGAACGACGCCGCCGTCGCGCGCCTGGCCGAGGCCGGCCAGCCGGTCATCACGATCCCGACCCACGGCGCGAGCGACCTCGGCCGCATCATGTACCTCTTCGAGTTCGCGACCGCGGTCGCGGGCTGGGTGCTGGCGATCAACCCGTTCGACCAGCCCAACGTCCAGGCGGCCAAGGACAGGACCAAGGAGGTGCTGGCCATGGCGTCCCCGCCGGAGATCGCCGAGGCCGACGCCGCCGCGCTGGCGAAGCTGATCGACGCGGGTCCGTCCTCGTACCTGGCGATCCAGGGCTACGTCGCCCCGTCGCCGGAGTTCGACGGCGAGGTCGAGGCGCTGCGCGAGCAGCTGCGCGACCGCACGACCATGGCCACCACCTTCGGCTACGGCCCGCGCTACCTGCACTCCACCGGCCAGCTGCACAAGGGCGGCAAGCCCGACGGCCGGTTCCTGCAGCTCCTGCACGTGGCCGACGACGACGTGTCGATCCCGGGTGGGGATCCGTCGTCCTTCGAGACCCTCAAGCGCGCCCAGGCGGACGGCGACCTGCTCATCCTGCGTGAGCACGGCCTGCCCGCCGAGCGCATCGTCCTGCGCGGCGACCCCACGACGGCGCTGCGCACCCTCAAGGAGAACCTCTAACTCATGGCGCAGATCGGCTTCATCGGCCTCGGGCGGATGGGCGGCAACATGGTCCATCGCATCAAGCGCGACTCCGAGCACGAGGTGATCGCCTTCGACTTCGACAAGGGCGCGGTCGACAAGGCGGTGAAGAACGGCGCCGTGGGCGCGAAGTCGCTCGCCGACCTCGTCAAGAGGCTCGAGGCGCCGCGCACCGTGTGGGTCATGGTCCCCGCCGGCGACGCGACCCAGCAGACGGTCGACAAGCTCGCCAAGCTGCTGGAGAAGGGCGACACGATCGTCGACGGCGGCAACTCCAAGTGGACCGACGACATGGCGCGGGCCAAGGACCTCAAGAAGCTCGGGATCCACTACGTCGACGTCGGCACGTCCGGCGGCGTGTGGGGCCTGGAGGTCGGCTACTGCATGATGGTCGGCGGGCCCAACCCGGCGATCAAGCGCCTCAAGCCGTTCCTCGACGTGCTCGCGCCGCCGCCCGACGAGGAGCACGGGCCGGGCTGGGGCCACATGGGCCCGACCGGCTCCGGCCACTACGTCAAGATGGTGCACAACGGCATCGAGTACGGGATGATGCAGGCCTACGCCGAGGGCTTCGGGCTGTTCGACGCCTCGGAGTTCAAGCTCGACAACGCGAAGATCGCGCACCTCTGGATGCGCGGCTCGGTCGTCCGCTCGTGGCTGTGCGAGCTGGCCGCCAACGCGTTCGAGCAGGAGGGCAACGACCTCGAGGCGCTGGAGCCCGTCGTCGCCGAGTCCGGCGAGGGTCGCTGGACGGTCGAGGACGCGGTGGAGAAGCGGATCCCGGTGCCGGTCATCACCGCGGCGCTGTTCGAGCGCTACGACACCCAGGGCCGCGGCGACTTCGCGGCGAAGGTGAACGCCGCGCTGCGCGCGCAGTTCGGCGGGCACGCGGTGCAGCGGCGCGCGGACGGCTAGATCGGCGCTCGATGGCGACGACCACCGAAGCCAAGCTGGGCCAGACGCCGGGCCAGGGGGCCAACCCCCTGGTCGAGGGCCTGGAGCGGTTGCCCGTCCACCCCACCACGCTGGTGATCTTCGGCGCGACGGGCGATCTCGCCCGGCGCAAGCTGCTGCCGGCGATCTACAACCTCGCCCACGAGGGCGCGCTGCCCGAGCGCTTCAACCTGATCGGGTCGTCGCGCTCGGAGATGAGCCATGAGGAGTTCGCCGAGCAGGCGGCCGAGGCGATCCGCCAGTTCAGCCGCCGCCCGGCCGACGACCAGGTCCTCAAGGTCCTGCTGGCCAACATGCGCTACGTGGCCGGGACGTTCGACGAGGACTCGGTCTACGACGGCCTCGGCGAGCTGCTGGACGGCTTCGACCAGGAGGCCGGCCAGCCGCTCAACCGCGTGTTCTACCTGTCGACCGCTCCGGAGTTCTTCCCGGTCATCATCGAGCAGCTCGGGAACCACGGGCTCAACGACCACGAGGGCTCCGACGTCCGCGCGGTCATCGAGAAGCCGTTCGGGACGACGCTGGAGGAGGCGCGCGAGCTCAACCGCCGCGTGCTCTCGGTCTTCGCGGAGAAGCAGCTCTACCGCATCGACCACTACCTGGGCAAGGAGACCGTCCAGAACCTGATGGCGTTCCGCTTCGCCAACGGGCTGTTCGAGCCGGTCTGGAACCGCAACTACATCGACCGCGTGGAGATCACCGCGGCCGAGGACCTGACGATCGGGACGCGCGCCGGCTACTACGACCGCGCGGGCGCGCTGCGCGACCTGGTGCAGAACCACATGCTCCAGCTCCTGTGCAACGTGGCGATGGAGCCGCCGGTGCACTTCGAGGCCGACGAGATCCGCGACGAGAAGGTCAAGGTCCTGCGGTCGGTGTTGAAGCCGACGGCGGAGACGGTGGATCAGATCGCCGTCCGCGCGCAGTACGCGGCGGGGACGATCGGCGGCGAGGCCGTGCGCGGCTACCTCCAGGAGGACGGCGTCCCCAGCGACTCCAACACGGAGACCTACGCGGCGATCCGGCTGGAGATCGACAACTGGCGCTGGGCCGGCGTGCCGTTCTACCTGCGCACCGGCAAGTCGCTGGCGCGCAAGGTCACCGAGATCGCCATCACCCTGAAGCCGGTCCCCCACCTCGCCTTCCAGCAGGAGGGCTCGGTCGGCGTGCGACCCAACCAACTCATCTTGACGATGCAGCCCAACGAGGGCGTGTCGCTGTCGCTGGGGGCCAAGATCCCCGGCACGCGCATGCGCATCCGGCCGGTCAACATGGAGTTCTTGTACGGCACGTCGTTCATGTCGCAGTCGCCCGAGGCCTACGAGCGGCTGATCCTCGACGCGATGCGCGGCGACGCCACGCTGTTCACGCGCAACGACGAGGTCGAGGCGCAGTGGGAGATCTGCGACCCGATCGTCCAGAAGTGGGAGGCGACGCCGGGGCCGCTGCCGCAGTACGAGGCGGGCACGCAGGGCCCGGCCGAGGCCGACAAGCTGCTGGAGCACGGCGCGCGCTGGCGCGCGATCTAGTGCCGGGGTCGTTGTAGGCATGGCCACGATCGACACCGTCTGGCGCGCCCGGGACACCAAGCCCGGCGACATCGACGCGGCGCTGCGCGCGTCGCTGGCGCAGATCCACCGCGACAACGCGGGCTACGTGCCCGCGCGCGTGCTCAACCTCGTCTGCGTGGTCGACAAGCAGTACTCGGGCGAGATCGCCAACCGGCTGCGGCGCGTCGGGCGCTACCACCCGTCGCGCACGATCGTCTGCAGCGTGGACCCCAAGCGCACGACGCTCGACGCGGTCGCGACGATCGCGGCGCCCAGCGAGGTGCGCGAGGGCGAGATCGGGCTGCTGCGCGAGACCGTCGTCGTCGAGTGCGGCACCCAGCACCTGAAGAACCTCGACCGGATCGTCGACCCGCTGGTCGTCACCGACCTGCTGACGTGCGTGTGGGCGCCGCACGGCCACGGCGAGGCGGTGGACTCGCTGCTGGACCTGTCGCAGATCGTGCTGCTGGACAGCGTCGACGAGCCCGACCCGGCCGAGGCGCTGCACCGCGCGCGCGACCTGTCCGAGCAGGCCTACGTGGTCGACCTCGCGTGGCTGCGCTCGACGCCCTGGCGCGAGCGGCTGGCCGCGACGTTCGACCCCGACACGGTCCGGCCCGAGCTGAACACCATCGACGGGATCACGATCCGCCACCACCCCGAGAGCACCGCGGCGGCGCTGCTGCTCGTCGGCTGGCTGGCCTCCCGGCTGGGCTGGCGCATCGACCCGCTGTTCGCCGGGCGCGGCGGCGTCCTGGAGGGCAAGGTCCGCGCGCGCCGCCAGGACGTCAAGGTCCGCCTGGAGCCCGACGCCAAGCAGCACGTCCGCGGCCTGGCCGGGCTGACGATCTCCACCGCCTCGGGCCGCACCTACTCGCTGGATCGCGGGCCGGGCGGCCTGCGCGCCCACTTCGAGAACCGTCGCGGCGAGACGCGCGACTGGACGATCCTCGGCGCCTCGCGCGGCGAGGCGGGCATCCTTGGCGAGGGCATCCGCCAGGCGCTGCTGCGCGACGGCACCTACGGCCCGGCGCTGGCCTGCGCCAACGGGCTGCTGCGCTAGCACCGCCGCCGGCAGCACGCGGTCGGTGGAGCCGCGGTGGCGGCCGGCCGGCGGATCGCCCACTGACCACCGGGATCGGAGAAAGGGCCAGGACGCGGGCGCGGTGCGCGAAGATGTCGGTGTGCCCCTCCAGCTCGTTCGCCAGCCCGATCCCGAATCGCTCGCGCGCCACGCGGCGCGGGACCTCGTCGCCTCGATCCAGCAGGCCCGCGAGGCGCGCGGCGTCGCCCACGTCTGCCTCGCCGGCGGCTCGACGCCGATGCGCTGCTACGAGCTGCTCGACGGCCAGCTCGACGACTGGACCAACGTGCACCTCTGGTACGGCGACGAGCGCTGCGTCCCCTACGACGACCCCGAGTCCAACCACGGCCAGGTCAAGGAGCGCCTGAAGGCCCGCGGCGCGACGTGGCATCCGATGCCCGGCACGCTCGGCCCGGCCGAGGGCGCGCTCGAGTACGGGCGCGAGCTCGGCCCGACGATCCTCGACATCACGCACCTCGGCATGGGCCCCGACGGGCACACCGCGTCGCTGTTCCCCGACCACCCGCTGCTGGACGCCCACGGCGTCGCGGCCGGGATCTCCGACTCGCCCAAGCCGCCGCCGGAGCGGATCACGCTGACGCTGCCCAAGCTCAACGAGTCGCGCCGGATCGTCCTGCTGGTCACCGGCGAGGGCAAGTCCGACGCGCTGGCCCGCGTCCAGGCCGGCCCCGACCGCGGCACGCCCGCGTCGCTGCTGGACCGCGCCAAGCTGCTGGTCATGGCCGACTACGCGGCCGCCCCGCCGTCCTGATGTCCGAGATCTGGCTCGTCCGCCACGCCGAGACGGAGTGGTCGAAGGCCGGCAAGCACACCGGTCGCACCGACGTGCCGCTGACCGACGCGGGCCGGGCGCACGCCGAGCAGCTGCGCGCGCGGCTGGAGGACGTGACGTTCGCGGCGGTCTTCGTCTCGCCGCTGGGCCGCGCGCGGGAGACCGCGCGGCTGGCCGGGCTCGGCGAGCAAGCGCAGGTCCGCGACGACCTCGCCGAGTACGACTACGGCGACTACGAGGGCATCACCACGGCCGAGATCCGCGAGCGCCGCCCGGGCTGGTTCCTCTGGCGCGACGGCGTCCCCAACGGCGAGTCGCCCGACGACGTCGGCCTCCGCGCCGACCGGATCCTGGAGGAGGCCGCCGCGGCGGCGGCCGACGGCGACGTCGCGCTGGTGGCCCACGGCCACGTGCTGCGGGTGATCGGCGCGCGCTGGGCCGGCGAGCCCGCGAGCTTTGCCGGGCGGCTGGCCCTGGACACCGGCGCGCTGTGCCGCCTGGGCACCGAGCGCGAGGTCCGGGTCATCCGCGCTTGGAACTTCTGAGTGGACGTCCGTACGACGCGGAATGTCCGCGTATGGACACTGTGCGGCGCTCATGCCCACCGTCCATGCCGCGAAGAAGAAGCGCAAGCCGGTCAAGGCCAAGAAGCACTCGACCGCCAAGCAGCGGACGTGCAAGGTCGTCACCAAGAAGGTGCACGGCAAGCGCAAGCACGTGCGCGTCTGCACGCCGGTCAAGAAGAAGAAGAAGGCCGCGCGCACGCCCGCCGCCACGCCGGTCGGCTACACGCCGACCGCGCCCGCGTTCCCGCCCTCGACGCCGGTGCCCACCCCGGCCGGCCCGTCGCTCACGGCGCCGGTCGACCCGATCGGCTCCTGGACGCCGCCGCCGACGCCGATGAGCGAGGCGCGCGCCGAGCGCCTGCTGTGGCGCGCGGGCTTCGGCCCGCGCCCCGGCGACGTCCAGCGCTTCGCGGTGATGGGCCTGGACGGGGCGATCGCCGAGCTGGTCCACCCCGTCGGCGAGCCGGTGCTGGACGGCCCGGCGCCGCACGACGACGACGGCAACGCGCTGCAGCCCTACGACCTCTGGGGCCACGACCACCTCTGGTGGCTGGACCGCATGGTGCGCTCCTCGCAGCCGCTGGTCGAGCGCATGGCGCTGGTCTGGCACGACTGGTTCGCGTGCTCGCGCGACAAGGTCCAGGTCGACCTCATGTTGGGGCAGAACGCGCTGTTCCGCCGCGCCGGGCTCGGGTCGTTCGCCAACCTCCTGCGCGACGTCACGGTCGATCCGGCCATGTTGGTGTTCCTGGACGGCATCGACAACCGCCGGGGGTCGCCGAACGAGAACTACGCCCGCGAGGTCATGGAGCTGTTCACGCTCGGCGCCGACCGCGGGGCCTACGTCGAGGACGACATCCGCGCCGCCGCCAAGGCGCTGACCGGCTGGACGGCCGACTGGGTCGACGGCGTCGGCATGACGAACTTCCGCTTCGTCGCCTCGCGCCACGACACCACCAACAAGACGGTCTTCGGCCACACCGGGAGCTGGTCCTGGCCGGACGTCTGCCGGCTCTGCCTGGAGAACCCGTACCACGCCTCGTTCTTCGTGACCAAGCTGTGGTCCTACTTCGTGCCGGTCCCGCCGGACGAGGCCACGCAGGCGACGCTGCAGCGCGCCTACCTCGACAACGGCTACGCGGTCGCGCCGGTGCTGGAGCTGATCTTCCGCCACCCGGTCTTCCTCGACGGCCCGGCGATGGTCAAGCCGCCGGTGGTCGCCAACGCGGGGCTGTTGCGCGGCCTGGGCCGCTACGTCGACACCGACGACTGGGCCTGGCTGAGCGAGGAGACCGGCCAGACGCTGTTCTTCCCGCCCAACGTCTCGGGCTGGGACGACGACCGCTGGATCGACACCAACACGTGGCGCGGGCGCTGGCACGTGACCGGCGTGGCGCTGGCGCCGTCGCAGGTCAAGACGAGCGCGCCGAGCACCTACAGCGACGTCGAGGACGGCGCGACCGCGGTGAGCGGCGCGCTCGCCGCGGTCGGCGCGCCGCGCCTGACCGGCGAGACGTACGGCAAGTTGGTGTCCTTTGCCGACGGCGCGCTGCCGGCGACGATGAACGCCACCCAGAAGCGGACCTACCGGGCGATGCGCCAGAACGCGCTGCGCCTGCTGATCCTGACCTCCGCCGACGCCCAGACCTGCTGAGAGGACCGATCCGCGATGGCCCCGCGCACCTGCTGCAACGAGTTCACCCGCGCGCGCTTCCTGCGGCGCGACGCCGCCGCGGCCGGCTCCGGCCTGCCCGCGATCGAGGCCGGGATGCCCGCCCCGGCCGGCACCGGCCTGTCGCGCCGCACGTTCCTGTCGCGGTCGCTGGGCGCGGCGCTGGCGGTCTACGGCGGCTCGCGCCTCGGCGTCGACGCGCTGGAGGCCGGGATCGCCCAGGCGGCGGCGTCCGGCCGGACCGATCGCGTGCTGGTCAGCGTCTTCCTCGGCGGCGGCATGGACGGGCTGTCGGTGCTCGCGCCGACCGGCGACGCCAAGTACGCGGCGCTGCGCCCGACGCTCGCCCAGCCGCTCGACGGCACGCGCGCGTTCGCCGAGGACCCGACGCTGCAGTGGTCGTCCTCCGCCGACGCGCTGCGGACGCTCTACGACGAGGGCAAGGTCACGGTCATGCCCGCGATCGGCTACGACCACCCCAACCAGTCGCACTTCACCAGCCGCCACTTCTGGGAGGTCGGCGAGCTGAGCGTCGACGGCAACTTCGGGTGGCTGGGGCGCTTCCTCGACCGACACGGCGTGGCCGACAACCCGCTGCAGGGGTTGTCGATGAACTCGTACCTGTCGCCGGGGCTGGCCGCGGCGCGGGTCCCGGTCGCGGCGGTGTACCGGCCCGACCAGTTCGGGCTCTACGTGCCGGGCGTCGGCAACGCGATGCTCGCGCCGCTGTACGGCGCGATCGGCGGGCTCGGCGCGCTGCCCTCCGACGACGCGGCGATCGGCCAGGCGCGGCTGGTCGCCACCGAGGTCGACAGCATCCGCACGACGCTGCTGCCCTTCCAGGGCACGTCCGGCGTGCCGCACAGCGCGTCGTACCCCGGCGGCGACTTCGCGCGCAAGTTGGAGGTCTTGGGCGCGATGCTCGCCGCGGGCCTGCCGGTGCGCGCGGTCGCGGTCGACGCGCCCGGCTCGTGGGACTCGCACGCCGACCAGGCGACGACGATCCCGCGCGACGTCCAGGCCGTGTTCGACACGATCCTGGCCTTCCAGCGCGACCTCGAGGCGCGCGGCATCGCCGACCGCGTCCTGGTCCACGTCTGGACCGAGTTCGGCCGCCGCCCGCAGGAGAACGCGGGCGGCACCGACCACGGCGCCGCCGGCGCCTCGTTCCTCATCGGCACCAAGGTGAAGGGGTCGATGGTCGGCGAGTTCCCGGGCCTGACGTCGCTGGACGGGCAGTCCAACCTGAAGGTCACCAGCGACTTCCGCGGCGTCTACTGCTCGCTGCTGGAGCAGTGGTACGGCGTCGACGCGGCGCCGATCGTCCCCGGCGCGGCGGCGTTCGCGCGCCCGCAGCTGATCGCGGCCTGACGGGCCCCCGTCCGGGCCCAGACGGGCCGCTGAAGTTCCGCTTGGCCCGGACGATCACCGGAGAAGATGGCCTGCGTCGCCGCCGACCTTCCCATCGATCCGCTGATGACGGACCCGCGCCCCACCGGCTCTCGATCCCCTGAGGTCAAGGCGCTCACCGCGCTGCTGTGCGGCGCCGCCGCATGCCTGCTGGCCGCCGTGCTGTTCCCGATGAGCGCCCGCGCCCCGGTCACGATCGGCTGGTGGACGCTCGGCCTGGCGGTCGTGCTCGCGTGCGGGACGTACTGGCTGGGCGACCGCGTGCCGCGCTGGACGCTGGTCGTCGAGAGCAGCGTCATCACCATCATCAACAGCTTCCTCGTCACGCGGGCCGCGACGACCGGCGGCGCGGTGATCGACGCGTTCGCCTACATCTGGCTCGCCGTCTACACGGCGGCGTTCTTCCCGAGGTGGTGGCTGGCCTTCGCGACGCTGGTCTCGGCGAGCTTCGGCATCGCGCTGCTGTTCACCGACCTGCCCGGGATGTTCACCGCCTGGCTGCTGCTGACGATCAGCGTCATGACCGCCGCGGCGGTCGTCAGCCAGGTCAGCCGGATCATGCAGCGCGACATCGCCACCGACGCGCTGACCGGCGCGCTGAACCGCAGCGGCCTGGCCGAGGCGGCCCGGCGCCTGCACCTGCGCCGCCGCCGCACGATCCGCCAGGTCACGGTCGCCGCGCTGGACCTCGACGGCTTCAAGGCCGTCAACGACCAGACCGGCCACGCCGCCGGCGACCGCCTCCTGGCCGACGCGACCGCCGCCTGGCGCGCCGTCCTGCGCCACGAGGACGTCCTGGCCCGCGTCGGCGGCGACGAGTTCATCGTCCTGATGCCCAACACCTCCTCCGCCGAGGCCGCCGCCGTCCTGGAGCGCCTCCGCGACTCCCACCCCGTCGCCTGGTCCGCCGGCCTGGCCTCATGGCAGACCGACGAGCCGCTGGAAGCCTGCATCCAGCGCGCCGACCGCGAGCTCTACGCGGTCAAGCACGCGCGCTAGCCCTCCGCGCTAGCCCTCCAGGAAGCTCCCGCGCGCGCGGATCATCGCGGCCGCGGCGTCGAGCCGGGACGCCATCGGCGCGGCCGTGTCGGCGCCCAGCGCGTCGCGCGCGACGTCCGCGGCCAGCTCCAGCGAGCGGGCGAGGCGCAGGATCGGGAACGAGCGGGACTCGAGGATGCGGGCCAGCCAGGCGACCTGGTCGTCGAGCGCGACGTGGCCGGCGACGTCCAGCGCCGCCCAGTTGAGCAGGTGCTGGAGGTCGTGTTGGCACCAGAGCCGGCCGACCTCGCCGTAGACGGCGTCCTCGTCGGCGAACTCGACGTAGTACCGCCGCACGGTCGCGGCCGCCAAGGCGTACAGGTCGATCTCGGAGCCGTCACCGGACGGCGACGGCGCCGCGGTGGGCGGCGCCGTGCCGGACGGCGGCTCGACGCGGCGCGGGGGTGGCAGCTCGCTCGACATGCGAACCGCACCGTACCCGCGCCGCGTCGCGCGATCACACGCCGACCAGCTCGCGCTCGGCGTCGTGCTCGTCGGCGCGCCGCGTGCCGGGCCGCGGGCGCGCCGGCTCCTCGTGGCCGAGCGACGGCAGCCACTCCAGCCACGTGGGCAGGTACCAGTTCCAGTCGCCCAGGAGCTTCATCGTGGCGGGCAGCAGGACCGCCCGGACGATCGTCGCGTCGACCAGGATCGCCGTCGCCAGCCCCACGCCCATCATCTTGAAGTCGAGGTAGCTGAGCGTCGCGAAGATCCCGAACACCGCGACCATCACGATCGCCGCGCTGGTCACCGTCCCGGCCGTGGTCTTGATCCCATGCGCGACCGCGTCCTCGGTCCTCATCCCGCGGTCGTAGGCCTCGCGGACCCGGCTGAGGATGAACACGTGGTAGTCCATCGACAGCCCGAACAGGATCACGAACAGGAACATCGGCAGCCAGCTCGTGACCGACCCGGTCGAGTGGAAGTTCAACAGCCCCTCGCCGTGGCCGTCCTGGAAGACCCACGTCAGCACGCCGTAGGCGGCGCCGACCGACAGCAGGTTCAACACGATGGCCTTCAGCGGGATGACGACCGAGCGGAAGGTCATCAACAGCAGCACGAACGCGAGCGTGAGCACGAACGCGAACACGAGCGGCCAGCGCGCCTTCATGAGGTCGTTGAAGTCCTTGGACCCCGCGGTCATGCCCGTCACGTAGGCGTCGACGCCGGCGCGGTGCTCGAACCTCGGCACCACGTCGCCGCGCAGCGTCGCCAGCGCGCGGTTGGAGGCGTCGTCGGTCCCGGTGCCGACGATCGGCATCGAGATGTCCATGACGGTCTTGTCCTTGCTGACCTGCGTGGTGATCGGCTGCTTGACCTGGCCGGTCGCCAACGCGTCCCGCTTCATCCGGGCGACCGCCGCGGTGATCTTCGGCGACGTCACGTCCTTGGCGTGGAGCACGACGCCCGCCGGGATCTCGCCGCCGGGGAACGCGGCCTGCATCTTGTCGTAGACCTTCATGATCGGCAGCGAGCGCGGGATCGCCTCGGTGCCGCTGTCGGCCGTGTGCATGTGCAGCAGCGGCGAGGCCATCGCCAGCAGCAGCGCCGTCGCGGAGACGATCGCCACGACCGGGTGGCGCAGCACGCGGTCCAGGATCAGCGACCAGCCGCGCGAGCCGGTCTCGACGTCCCGCGCGCGGGACGCGGCCATGCGCTTGCCCAGGAACGGGATCTTGCCGCGCTCCAGCCACTTGCCCGAGCCCGACAGCAGCGCCGGGATCACCGTGACCGAGCCGATCATCGCCACGAACACGACGAGGATCGCGCCGATGCCCAGCGCGGTGAACGTCGAGTCGCCGGCCATCAGCATGCCCGCCATCGCGACCATCACCGTGAAGCCGGAGATCAGCACCGCGCGGCCCGAGGTCGCCGCCGCGATCGCCACGGCGTCCTTGGGCGTGCGTCCGCGGGCCTTCTCCTCGCGCTCGCGCCGTAGGTAGAACAAGGAGTAGTCGACGCCGACCGCCAAGCCGACGAGCAGCACCACCTCGTTGATGAACTCGTCCAGCGCGAACAGGTGGCTGATCGGGCCGAGCAGGCCGATCGTGCCGACCACGGCCGTGACGCCGAGCAGCAGCGGGACGCCCGCGGCGATCAGCGCGCCGAACGTCACCACGAGGATGATCAGCGTCACCGGGACCGACAGCATCCCGGCCTTGCCGAAGTCATCGCTGAACGCCTTGGACAGGGCCTTGTCGGCCGACGCGTCGCCGAACTGGCCGACGAACAGCGCCTCGTGCCGGGCGCCCGCGGCCTTGACGGCGTCCTCGACCGCGTCGACGCGGTCCTCGGCCTTGTTGTCCTGGTCGTCGATCTTGAAGGTGATCAGCGCGCTGCGCCCGTCCTTGGAGAGCTGGCCGCCGTTGCCGGGCGCGTAGGGCGACTGCACGTCGACGACGCCGGGCTTGCCGGACACGCCGTGGACGACGTCGCCGACCGTCGCCCGGAACTCGGGTGATGTCACCCGGGCTCTGGAGCCGTCCTTGGCTTGAACCAGGACGGTCTCGTCGGCGCGGTCCGGGAAGGCCTTGCTGGTGAGCTGGTCGCCGATCTTGGAGTCGCCGTGTTGGCTGCCGTCGTCGTTGCGGTGGACGGTGCCGACGGCGCTGCCGACGAGCAGGGCGGCCAGCACGAAGGCCAGCCAGCCGACGATCGCGAAGCCGCGGTGCCGGGTGCTCCAACGGCCGATGCGCGCGGCCAGGCTGGGGGAATGCGGCGCGTGGGAAGGGGTCATGGCGGCAGCATCGTCGGAGGCGCCCGCGTGCGCCATGCGGGGGACTGCCGTCTGGTCGTGGGGGAATCCCCACCCGTAAGGGTTCGTCGGGTCTGAACCCTTGGACAGGTTCTGAGGGAGCGTTCTTGCTGGGATTCTGAGGTCGCGCCGCTACTCTGGGCCGTTCTCGACATGGACCCCAACCTCGACATCGCCTCCGCCCCCGGCCCGACCCCCGCCGATGGCCATCCGCCGCGCGCCGGCGCGATGGACCCCGGCTTCGTCGAGGTCCGCGACACCACGCCGTTCGTCGAGCGCACGCCGGTCAGCTCGGCGTTCCCCGCGATCGCCGACTACGGCTTCCTGAGCGACTGCCACACCGGCGCGCTGGTCGCGCCCGACGGCACGATCGAGTGGCTCTGCCCGCCGCGCTTCGACTCGCCGAGCGTCTTCGGCGCGATCCTCGACCGCTCCGCCGGCGGCTTCCGCCTCGGGCCGTCCGCGATGGGTGTCCCCGCCGGCCGCCGCTACGAGCCGGGCACGATGATCCTCGAGACCACGTGGATGACCCCCACCGGTTGGGTGGTCGTCCGCGACGCGCTGGTCATCGGCCCGTGGCGCGAGCGCACCCAGGGCTCGACGACCGCCCACACGCGCCCGCCGACCGACTACGAGGCCCACCACGTCCTCGTGCGCACGATCACGTGCATCCACGGTCAGGCCCAGATCGAGCTGCTGTGCGAGCCGATGTTCGACTACGGCCGCGTGCCCGCGACGTGGTCGACGGTCCCGAACGACCCCTACGCCTTCGACGCGACCGACGGCGGCCGGACCGTCCGGCTGATGAGCGACCTCAACCTCGGCATCGAGGGCGGCCTGGCCCGCGCGCGCCATCGCCTGGAGAAGGGCGAGACGCGGTTCTGCGCGCTGTCGTGGTCGCGGCTGCTGGACGGCCCGCGGACCGCCGCCGACGCCGAGCACGCGCTGCAGATCACCAGCGAGTACTGGCGCGGCTGGCTGGCCGACGCCGACTTCCCCGACCACCGCTGGCGCAACCACCTGGAGCGCAGCGCGCTCACGTTGAAGGGCCTGACCTACGCGCCGACCGGCGCGCTGGTCGCGGCGCCGACGACGTCGCTGCCCGAGACG
Source organism: Baekduia sp. (assembly GCF_035685985.1). Taxonomy (GTDB): domain Bacteria; phylum Actinomycetota; class Thermoleophilia; order Solirubrobacterales; family Solirubrobacteraceae; genus Baekduia. The sequence continues at coordinate 84,322 of NZ_DASRZV010000015.1, read as the reverse complement.
CCCGGCGGCGTGCGCAACTGGGACTACCGCTACACGTGGATGCGCGACGCGACGTTCACGCTGTCCGGGCTGCACTCCCTCGGGCTGAACTGGGAGGCCGACGACTTCATCCAGTTCGTCGCCGACCTCGGCCGCAACGAGGACGGCGCGCTGCAGATCATGTACGGGATCGGCGGCGAGCGCGTGCTGGAGGAGGAGACGCTCGACCACCTCACCGGCTACGAGGGCGCGCGCCCGGTCCGGGTCGGCAACGACGCCTACCGCCAGCGCCAGAACGACGTCTTCGGCGCGGTGCTCGACTCGCTGTGGCTGCACGCCAAGGAGTACGGGCACAACAGCGCGCGGCTGTGGCCGGTCATCCACGACCAGGTCGAGCAGGCGATCGCGTCCTGGCGGCTGCCCGACCAGGGCATCTGGGAGTCGCGCGGCGACCCCCAGCACTACGTCTCCAGCAAGTTGATGTGCTGGGTCGCGCTGGATCGCGGCGCACGCCTGGCCGCCCGCCGCGGCAAGGACGACCTCGCCGACCGCTGGCGCGAGGTCGCCAACGAGATCCACGCCGAGATCCTCGCGCGCGGCGTCGACGAGAACGGCCGCTTCACGCAGTACTACGGGTCCAACAACCTCGACGCGTCGCTGCTACTGATCCCGCTCGTCCGCTTCCTCCCCCACGACGACCCGCGGGTGCGCAGGACGGTCCTGGCGATCGCCGAGGAGCTGACCGAGGCCGGCCTGGTGCTGCGCTACCGCACCGACGAGACCGACGACGGGCTCACCGGCGAGGAGGGCACGTTCCTGATCTGCTCGTTCTGGCTGGTGTCCGCGCTGCTGGAGATCGGCGAGCGCAAGGCGGGCCGGCAGCTGTGCGAGCGGCTGCTGTCGCTGGCGTCGTCGCTGGACCTCTACGCCGAGGAGCTGGAGGCGTCCACCGGCCGCCACCTCGGCAACTTCCCGCAGGCCTTCACGCACCTGGCGCTCATCAACGCGGTCATGCACGTGATCCGCGACGAGCAGGCCAACCCGGTCGGCTGAGCCCGACGGCCTCGCGCGAGAGGCGGGGCTCGGGGAGCGAGACGGCCGCGACCAGGGCCAGCAGCGCGAAGACGGGCAGGACCTCCATCGTCGTCGTCAGCGAGGTCGCGTCGGCCAGCGCGCCCAGCGCCGCGGCCGCCAGGCCGCCGAGCCCGATCGCCAGCCCGAGCGTGATGCCCGACGCCAGGCCGTGGCGCCCGGGCAGGTACTCCTGGCCGAGCACGACGGTCGTCGAGAACGGGCCGTCGATCGCCAGGCCGGTCAGCGCGACGAGCACGACGAACGGCACGAGCCCGACGTGCGGCAGCGCGAGCAGGACGACCGCCAGCGGCGCCATCGCGGTCACCAGCACCGAGCGGCGCCCGAAGCGGTCCGCGCAGCGCCCGCCGATCAGCGTCCCGGCCGCGCCCGCGGCGAGCATCACGGCCAGCACCGCGTCGCCGCCCGCCTTGCTGCCGTCGAGATGGTGGACGACCCACACGGGGATGAACGCCTGCAGCGCGAAGAACGCCGCGGTGCGCGAGACGGCCGCGGAGACCAGCCGCGTGAACGGCCACCAGGCGGCGGCCTCGGGGTCGTCGGTCACGGCCCGGGGCGCCACGGCGCCCGCGTCGGCGGTCAGCGCGGGCAGGCGCCGCCAGGTGAGCACCGCGGCCACCAGCCCGGGCAGCGCCAGCAGCGGCGTGAAGCCCAGGCCGAGCAGCGCGCAGGTCGGCGCGGTGAGCAGCGGGCCGCACGCGAAGCCCGCGTTGCCGCCGACCGAGAAGTAGGACATGCCCTTGCCGCGCTCGTCGCCCGACGCCGCGCCCGCCAGCCGGGCGCCCTCCGGGTGGAACGCGGCGACGCCCAGGCCGCTGACCACCAGCGCCAGCGCGAGCAGGATGTAGGAGTCGCACAGGCCGACCGCGCCGAGGCCGACCGCCGAGCCGGCCAGCCCGACGGGCAGCAGCAGCGGCGACGACAGGCGGTCGGCCCACAGCCCGAACAGCGGCTGGACGATCGACGAGCCGATCGTCGCCGCGGTCAGCAGCGCGGTCGCCGACGCGAGGCTCAGCCCGTGCGCGTCGATGAGGAACGGCAGCAGCGCGGGCACCGCGCCCTGCCCGAAGTCCACGGCGCCGTGGCCGGCGGCCAGGAGCCCCAGCCGGCGGCGATCCAGCGGCCTCATCGGCCGGGACCGAGGCCGTCGACCACCAGCGCGACGACGCGCTCGCGCGCCTTCTCGGCCGGCCAGCGGTGGCCGGTGCGCAGGTGGCGGTAGGTGTGGCCGGCCGCGTTGAACAGCAGCGTCGCGGTCTCGGCCGGATCGTCCTGCGGCGGGATCGAGCCGTCGCGCGCGCCCGCCTCCAGCAGCCGCGCCAACACGCCGGTGAACGGCTCGCGCGTCAGCACCGCGCCATCGCCCCGCTCGTGGAAGACCTGCTCCAGCGCGGTCGACAGCGCGGCGAAGACGCCCAGGTAGCGCTCGTCGATCGCGCAGATCGCCGCCAGCGCGCCGCGCAGCCGCTCGCGCGCCGACCCGGCGGCGGCGAGCGCCGGCAGCGCGGCCTCGCGGAACTCGGTCTCCAGCAGCTGCCCGAGCGCGACCAACACATCGTCCTTGCCTACGCCGTGGCGGTGCAGGGTCATCCGCGAGACGCCGACGGCCTCCGCGATCTCCGCGACCGTCACCTCGCGCCAGTCGCGGTGGCCGAGGCGGTCGCGCAGCAGCGCGAGGCGGTCGGCGTCCAAGAGCGTGGTGGTCGGCGTCATCGTGACGCGACCGTATCAGGTCTGTTACACGCATGTCACAGACGCCGACCGCCCGGCCGACCCGCCGCCCGGCACTCACCCGCACCGGGTGCGCCAGAAGCCGCAAGCTCAGGTGTAACGTCTGAGCCGTTGGGCAGGACGGACCCGATCATGACGGTCACGGACACCGCCACCCTCGCCGAGGATCTCGCCGCCGCGCGGCGGCGCACGTTGGACCTCGTCGCCCATCTGGACCGCGCCGACGTCGAGCGGCAGATCGCGCCGATCATGTCGCCGCTGGTCTGGGACCTCGGGCACATCGCCGCCTACGAGGACCTGTGGCTCGTCCACCGGCACGCGGGCCTGGACCTGCTGCGCCCGGACCTCGCCGCGCTCTACGACGCGTTCGAGACGCCGCGCGCGGTCCGCGGCGACCTCGAGATCCTCGGCCTCGACGAGGCCGTCGCCTACATGGCCGAGGTCCGCGCGCGCACCTTGGCCGCGCTGGACCGCGTCGGCCCGGACCCGGTCATCCACGAGATGGTCCTGCGGCACGAGCTGCAGCACACCGAGACGATGCGCCAGGCGATGAGCATCGCCGGGCTGCTGCCGCCGGGCGAGCCGCGCCTTCCGTCGTTCGGCCCCGGGCCGGCCGCCGACGAGTGGCTCGACGTCCCCGCCGGCACGTTCGGCCTCGGCGCCCCCGACGGCCGCTTCTCCTATGACAACGAGCGCCCGCGGCACGCGGTGGACCTCCCCGCGTTCTCGATCGCCCGCCGCCCGGTCACCAACGGCACGTGGATGCGGTTCGTCGAGGGCGGCGGCTACGAGCGTCGTGAGTGGTGGTCCGACGAGGGCTGGGCGTGGAAGGAGGAGTACGACATCACGCATCACGCGAGCGTGGAGGCCGGCGACGAGGACGCCCCGGCCTGCCACGTGTCCTGGTTCGAGGCGGAGGCCTTGGCCCGGTGGGTCGGAGCACGGCTCCCCACCGAGCCCGAATGGGAGAAGGCCCGCGAGCGCCTCGACGGCGTCGGCCTCGTCTGGGAGTGGACCGCCTCGGAGTTCGGCGGCTACCCCGGCTTCGTCGCGCACCCGTATCGCGAGTACTCCGAGGTCTTCTTCGACAGCGAGTACCGCGTCCTGCGCGGCGGCTCATGGGCGACCCATCCCCGCGTCGCCACCACCACCTTCCGCAATTGGGACCTCCCCCAGCGCCGGCAGCTGTTCGCCGGCGTCCGACTGGCCCGCGACCCCGAAGGACTCCCCCGATGAGCATCATCAAGACCCGTGCCACGACCGACCGCGTCGTCGTCGAGTCGTTCCTCGGCGGCGGCGACCACCGCACGCTGGCCGACGACGTCCTGGACGGGCTCACGCGCCCGTTCAAGGAGCTGCCGCCCAAGCACTTCTACGACTCGGTCGGCGCCGAGCTGTTCGACCGGATCTGCGAGCTGCCCGAGTACTACCCCACGCGCTGCGAGCGCGAGATCCTGGCCACGCGCTCCGGCGAGATCGCGTCGCTGACCGGCGCCGGCGAGCTGGTCGAGCTGGGCTCGGGCACCGCGGCGAAGACCGCGCTGCTGCTGGCGGCCATGCACGACGCCGGCACGCTGGAGCGCTACGTGCCGATCGACGTCACCGAGTCGATGGTGCGCGCGTCGGCGACGCGGCTGGTCGAGGAGTTCGACGGCCTGCGCGTGCACGGGATCGTCGGCGACTTCGAGCGCCACCTGGACCGCGTCCCGCCGTCGGTCGACCGCGTGCCGCGGATCGTCGCGTTCCTGGGCGGCACGATCGGCAACTTCACGCCGGGCTCGCGGCGGCGCTTCCTGCGCACGCTGGCGCGGCTGCTCGGCCCCGACGACTTCCTGCTGATCGGCACCGACCTCGTCAAGGACCCCAAGATCATCGAGGCCGCCTACGACGACTCCGCGGGCGTGACCGCGGCGTTCAACCGCAACGTCCTGAACGTCGTCAACCGCGAGCTGGACGCCGACTTCGTCCCGGAGTCCTTCGACCACGTGGCGTTCTTCGACCGCGACCGCGAGTGGATCGAGATGCGCCTGCGCGCCCAGCGGCCCCAGCGCGTGACGGTCGGCCGGCTCGGGCTGCGGCTGACGTTCGCCGCCGGCGAGGAGCTGCGCACCGAGATCAGCGCGAAGTTCACGCGCGAGCGGATCGAGGGCGACCTGGCCGCCGCCGGCCTGGAGCTCGTCGACCAGCTGACCGATCAGGACGGCCTCTTCGCGCTGAACCTCGCGCGCCCCGGAACCTGAACGATCGTCCATAAAGCTGGGCTTCCCACGGGGAAGCTCCACATCTAGACTGTCGCGCTCCGGCCCAGCCGCGCCAGGCACGGACGACCTGATGCCCGCGGCGGCCGCCTCACAGCGGAAGAGAACCTGATGCAGCGGCTCCTGCAGAGCGTCGAGCGGCTTGCGCGTCTCGCCCAGCGCGACGCGGGTCTGCCTGCGGTCCAACGCGCGCTCGGCGAGGAGCTCGTGGCGATCTGCGCCGTCGACCAGGCGCACGTGATCGTCCTGTCGGGCGGCCATCCGGCCTACGGCGTGGTCGTGCGGGGCGAGGGCGGCTGCGCCGAGTACGTGCTGCGCCGCGAGGACGGCACCGACGCGCTGCGGTGGGTCGCCGACGCCGGGCAGGCCGCGACGATCGCCGACGCGACGGTCGACGGCGCGCTGCCCGCGCAGCTGGTCGAGGCGCACGGGCCGGCCAGCGCCGCGGTGCTGCCGCTGCGCGCCGGCGACGCGGTGCGCGCGGTCGTGGTCCTGGGGTCGGCGTCGCCGCGGGACTGGACGGCCGAGTGCCTGCACGCGGCGGCCGCGCTGGCGGACCTGGCCGGGACGGCGCTCGCGCTGCGCGACGCGCGGCTGGCCGCGGCGATCGACCCGCTGACCGGCTGCCTGAACCACGGCGCGATGCGCGAGCGCCTGGCCGAGGAGATCGCGCGCGCCCGACGCCAGGGGACGCCGCTGGCGGTGACGATCCTCGACCTCGACGACTTCAAGCGCGTCAACGACACCTACGGCCATCCGACCGGCGACGCGCTGCTGCGCCACGTGGCCGAGGCGCTGCGCGCCGAGTACCGCTCCTTCGACCAGGTCGCGCGCTACGGCGGCGACGAGTTCGTGGTGATCCTGCCCAACGTGCGCGGCCCGCGGGCCGACATCGCCGCGGCCCGCGCGCTGACCGTCCTGCGCGAGATCCACATCGAGCGCCCCGACGGCACCCACGAGGGGATCACGGTGTCCTGCGGCGTCGCCGAGTGGGTCGAGCCGGAGGGGCCGGCCGAGCTGCTGGAGCGCGCCGACAAGGCGCTGCGCGGCTCCAAGGCGGCGGGCAAGGACGGCCTCGTCCGGGCCCCGACGCCGACGCCGTAGGTCGTCGCCGGCCGGCGCGGGCGATACCCGTGAAATCCGACCTGCTATTCTCTATAGAGTCAATGGGTAACGAAGACTCACCTGTCGGATGTCCGCCGTCCCGCGTCTTCACGACCCGTCGCGCCTGCAGGAGCTGCACGGCCGGATGGTCCAGGCGCTCCTCGACGGCGGCGGGCTGCACGCGGTAGCCGAGCTGGCCGCGCGCGCCGCGGGCGGTCGGGTCGTCGTCGACCTCGCGCGCGACGGGCTGGCCGCGACCGGCGGCGCCGGGGACGGCGCTCCGATGAAGGTGCCGATCGTCACCGGCGGCGACGTCGTCGGGACGGTCACGCGCCACGGCGAGCCCGGCGCGGGCGCCGCCGACGCGCTGCACGCCGCGGCGATGGCGACGCTGACCTACGTCGCGCTGCTGCGCGACGACGAGCCGCGCGACGACACCGGCGCGCGCGTCGTCGAGGCGGTGCTGGACGACGTCGCCGACGCGAGCGCCCGTGCGGCCGCCTACGCCGGCGGCAGCGCGCTGGTCGTGCTCCTCGGCGCGGCGCCGACCGGGCGCGTCCTCGCCGCGATCGCCGACCACGCGCCGGGCGCGGCGCGCGCGGTCCGCGACGACCGGCTGTGGACGCTGCTGCCCGCCGAGACCGACGGCGTGGCGCTGGCGACCGCGCTGCACGAGCGCCTCGGCGCCCCGGCCGCGACCGCCGAGGGCGGGCCGTCGCGCTTCGCGCTGGACGTCGCGGCGCTGGGCGCCGCGCTGGTCGCCGACGGCGCGGTCTCCCCCGCCGACGCGGCGCGCGGCACCTGGCGCCTGCTGCTGCGCGACGCGGTCCGGGCGCCCGGCGACGTGCGCGCGCTGGCCGCCACGCTCGGGCCGCTGCTGGACGACCGCACGCCGCAGGCCACCCAGCAGCGCCGCACGCTGACGACCTACCTGGCCAACGACTGCAACATGAACGCGACGGCCGCCGCGATGCCGTCCCACCGCCACACCGTCGCCTACCGCCTGGAGCGCATCCACGAGCTGACCGGGCTGGACCCGCTGCGCGCCGAGGACCGCGAGCAGCTCGGCATCGCGCTCAAGGCGCGAGCGGTCGCGAAGGTGACGCGGACGCCGCCTCACTAGGGTGCGCGCATGGACATCAACGGGAGTGGAGCGCTCGTCGTCGGCGGCGCGTCCGGGCTGGGCGAGGCGACGTCGCGGCGGCTGGCCCAGCAGGGCGCGGTCCTGACGATCGCCGACGTCAACGCCGAGCGCGGGCAGGCGGTCGCCGACGAGCTCGGCGCGCGGTTCGTCAGCGTCGACGTGCGCGAGGAGGAGCAGGTGCAGGCGGCGGTCGACGCGGCGGCCGAGGCCGACGGCGGGCTGCGCGTCGCGATCACCTGCGCGGGCACCGGCTGGGCGCAGAAGGTCGCCAACTCCAAGGGCCCGCACCCGCTGCAGCCGTTCGAGATCATCGTCGCCATCAACTTGATCGGCACGTTCAACGTGCTGCGGCTCGCCTCGGCGAAGATGATCGGCAACGAGCCCAACGCCGACGGCGAGCGCGGCGTGCTGGTCAACACCGCCTCGGTCGCGGCCTTCGACGGCCAGATCGGCCAGGTCGCCTACTCGGCCTCCAAGGGCGGCGTCGTCGGCATGACGCTGCCGGTCGCGCGCGACCTCGCGCAGTACGGCATCCGCGTCAACACGATCGCGCCCGGCCTCTTCGACACCCAGCTCCTGGCCGCCCTGCCCGAGGAGGCCCGCGAGTCGCTCGGCAAGACGATCCCGTTCCCGCCGCGCCTCGGCCGGCCGTCCGAGTACGCGCTGCTGGCCGAGCAGATCGTGCTCAACCCCATGCTCAACGGCGAGACGATCCGGCTGGACGGCGCCATCCGCATGGCGCCGCGATGATCGCCTGACGTCGGGCCGGCGGCGGCGAGGCGCGTCGTCGCCGCCGCCGCCGCCGGAACCGACACCTACAAGATCTTCTTGATCCCGCCGATCGCGACGGCGTTGCCCTTGATCAGCGCGGGCTTGAGGAACGCGGGCGGCGCGGGCGCGCCCTTCAACCCGATGGCCATGGTCCACGTCAGCGCCGTGCCGCCGCCGGGCCGGGCCTCCAGCGCGAAGTCCTCGGCCAGGCCGTCGAGCATCCGCCGCGTCTGGTGGGTCACGCGGAACGTCGCGCGGACGCCCTCGTCCCAGCGGTAGAACTCCTCCGAGATCGTGTTCACCTTGAACATCCGCAGGCGGCGGATCGACCCCGCGGCGTGCGGCCGCGGGGTGATCCACTCCACCCGGTCGATGATCGGCGCCCACGACCACATCGCGTCGGAGCCGAGCGCCTCCCACACCCGCTCGACGGGCGCGTCGAGCTCGACGGTCGCGGGGACGACGAGCGGCGCGGTCTCGAACCACTCGTCGCCGATCGGCTTCAACGCGTAGGCCATGGCTAGTTCAGGCGCTCCACGATGAGCGCCTCGCCCTGGCCCTGGGCGACGCACATGGTCTCCAACCCGATCGTCTTGTCGAGCGTCTCGAGGTCGTTGAGCAGCGTCGTCATGATGCGCACGCCGGTCATGCCGAACGGGTGGCCGAGCGCGATCGCGCCGCCGTGCGGGTTCAGCGCGTCGAGGTCGATCCCGATCTCCGACGCGATCGGCAGCACCTGCGCCGCGAACGCCTCGTTGAGCTCGGTGACGTCGATGTCGGAGGCCGACATCCCGGCGCGGTCCAGCGCCTTCTTGATCGCCCCGATCGGCGCGACGCCCATGTACTCGGGCTCGTTGCCCCACGTGGCGGCGGTGATGACGCGGGCGCGCGGCTTCAGGCCCAGCTCGGCGGCCTTCTCGGCGGACATGATCAGCGCCGCGGCGGCGCCGTCGTTCAGCGGGCAGGAGTTGCCGGCCGTGACCGTGCCGCCCTCCTTGAAGGCGGGCTCCAGCGACGCGAGCTTCTCGTAGGTCGAGGACGGGCGCGGGCCGTCGTCCTTGGAGACGACCGTGCCGTCGGCGAGCGTCACCGGGACGATCTCGCGGTCGAACACGCCGGCCTCCTGGGCGGCCACCGCACGCTCCTGCGAGCGCTGCGCGTAGCGGTCCTGGTCCTCGCGCGAGACGCCGTACTTCTCGGCGACGTTCTCGGCCGTCAGGCCCATCGCGATGTAGGCGTTGGGCCGGCCGTCGTTGCCCTGGAGGTTCTCGTTCTGGTCCTCGGGGTGGGCGGCCTCCTGCGCGGCGTTGTAGCGCGAGACGAACTCGACGCCGCCCGCGATGTAGATGTCGCCCTGGCCCGCGACGACCGCGTTGGCCGCGTTGCGGATGGCGTCGAGGCCGGACGCGCAGTAGCGCGAGACCGTCGAGCCGTTGGTCTCCTGGCCGAGCTTGTCGCTCAGCAGGACCGCGATGCGGGCGATGTTGTTGGCCTGCAGGCCCTGCGGGAGGCCGCAGCCGGCGATGAGCTCCTCGACCTTCGAAGGATCGACGTCGGGGTTGCGCTCCAGCAGCTGGTCGACCACGAACGCGAGGGTCTCGTCGGGGCGCAGCGAGGCGAGCGAGCCCTTGAAGGCTCGGCCGACGGGCGTCCGGACGGCGTCGACGATGACGGCTTCGGGCATTTCGGTATGGGTCCTCTCGGAGATGAAGCCCGGCGGTCGCACACCACGGGCAGGTTTATCCCCCGGCGGTCGCACTCCACGGGGCCTACGTGTTCATCAAGGATAGCGGTCCATAGCCCGATCGGGCTATGCGGCCGGCGCGGCGCGGCCCGCTAGCGGAACTCGTCCCAGTAGGCGCGCGCGACCATCCGCCGCGTGAACGTGGTCGCCGGCGCGGGCAGCGCGTCGTGGGGCGCCCAGCAGACCGACGCGATCTCGGCCTCCGACGGCGTCACCGCGCACCCGGGCGCGACGTCGACGGCGAAGACGTGGATGACCTCGCGCTTGTGGTCGAAGCGCGACGGCGTCAGCGCGATCGGCGTGACCGGCCCCGGCTCGACGCCCAGCTCCTCCCGCAGCTCGCGCCGCAGCGTCGCTTCGGCCTCCTCGCCGCCGCGCACGAACCCACCGGGCAGGTCCCACTGCCCGCGCCGCGCGTAGGTGTGGCGCACGAGCAGGACCTCGTCGCCACAGCGGACGACCGCTTTCATCCCCTGCGTGCGCGGGCGCGTGACGAACCACCACGGGCGCAGGACGAGGTAGCCCGCGCGGTAGGCGGCCCGCAGGACTCGGGGCGAGACCCGGCGGCGCAGCTGCGCCTCCACGGCCTCGACGACGCGTGGGGTGAGGTCCTCGCGGTCGCTCATGGGCGAGCGCCGAAGGGTAGAGGGTGTTGGCGCCCGGACGCTGCGGATTTCCCCCGCTCGCGCTCGGCAGTCGTCCTCATGGCGCGACGCCGCCGCGCCGGTCATGCTGGACCACAGTGTTGTCCCGGATCGCCAAGCTGCCCCTCACCGCCACCCCGTGGAAGGACCTCGCCTACGTCTCGCTCGGGCTGGCGTCCGGGATCTTCGGGCTGACGTGGGTCTTCGTCGGGCCCGTGCTGTCGCTCTGCTTGATCATCACCTTGATCGGCATCCCCAAGCTCTACGGGGACGTCTGGATCACGCGCTGGTGGTGCGACCTGGAGCGGCTGCGCGGCGGGCTGGCCGGCGTGCCGGTCGAGCGCTCCCATCGCACGTGGGCCGGCGACGGGTTCCTCGCCCGGCTGCGCGGCGCGCTCACCGACCCGATGACGTGGCGCGAGCTGGTGTGGCTGGCGCTGTCCTTCGGCGTCGGCACCGCGTGCTTCGTCGCCGGGGTGACCGCGTGGTCGATCGGCCTCGGCTTCCTGACCCTGCCGCTCTGGGGCTGGGCGCTGCCCGACGGCGTCGAGCTGGGCGTCGCGACGATGCACTCGGTGTGGTGGATGATCGTCTTCGCCGCGATCACCGGCCCGCCGCTGGCGATCCTCGGCGCCTGGGGCCTGCGCGGCAGCGCGTGGGGCCAGGCGAAGCTGATCGAGGTCCTGCTGGAGGGCAACGAGCAGGAGCGGATCGCCGAGCTGCAGGTGTCCCGGGCGGGCGCCGTGGACGCGGCCGCGATCGAGCTGCGCCGCATCGAGCGCGACCTGCACGACGGGGCGCAGGCGCGGCTGGTCGCGCTGGCGATGGAGATCGGCATGGCGCGCGAGCAGATCGAGCGCGACCCGGAGGCGGCGGCCGCCGCGCTGGCCAACGCGCACGAGGACGCCAAGACCGCGCTGGTCGAGCTGCGCGACCTCGCGCGCGGCATCCACCCCGCGATCCTCACCGACCGCGGCCTCGACGCGGCGGTCAGCGCGCTCGCCGCGCGCTGCCCGGTCCCGTGCACGGTCTCGCTCGACGTGCCCGACCGGATGCCGGCGGCGATCGAGTCGGCCGCCTACTTCACGATCGCCGAGGCGCTGGCGAACGTCGCCAAGCACAGCGGCGCCACGCGCTGCGAGATCAGCGGGAGGATCGACCAAGGCATGTTGGTGGTCAAGGTGCATGATGATGGGGTCGGTGGCCTGGACGCCGCGCGCGGGACCGGGATCCTCGGGCTGCGCGGGCGCGTCGAGGCGCTCGACGGCAAGCTGCTGGTCGCCTCGCCGGCCGGCAAGGGCACGCTGCTGCGAGCGGAGCTGCCGTGCGGATCGTGATCGCCGAGGACCTGGTGCTGCTGCGCGACGGGCTCGTGCGCCTGCTGCACGCCCACGGCCACGAGGTCGTCGCGGCAGTCGGCGACGGCCCGTCGCTGGTGGAGGCGATCGAGGAGCACCGCCCCGACATCGCGATCGTCGACGTGCGCCTGCCGCCGTCCCAGCGCGACGAGGGCCTGCGCGCGGCGCTGGAGGCCCGCGCGCGCGTGCCGGGCACGCCGGTGCTCGTGCTGTCGCAGTACGTCGAGGAGTCCTACGCCGCCGAGCTGCTGGCCGACGGCACCGGCGCGGTCGGCTACCTGCTCAAGGACCGCGTCGCCGACCCGTCGGACTTCGTCGCCCAGGTCGACCGCGTCGCGGCGGGCGGAACGGCGATCGACCAGGAAGTGGTGAGCCAGTTGCTGGCAAGACGGCGCGCCGACGACCCGCTGCAGGAGCTGACGCCGCGCGAGCGCGAGGTGCTGGAGCTGATGGCGCAGGGCCTCTCGAACGCCGCGATCGCGCAGAAGCTCGTCGTGACCGACGGCGCGGTCGAGAAGCACGTCACGAACATCTTCGGGAAGCTCGGGGTGCACACCGCGGCGGGCGGCAACCTCCGCGTTCTTGCCGTGCTGGCATGGCTTCGTGCCGAAAGCGGTACCACGCCGTAACGCTTAGCGCCGTTCAGCGCTCCTAACAGCGATCCGATGGCAGAATCTGCCCTTGACGTCGGACTTACGGTGTCCTTACAGTCAGAACATCGATGGAAAGCCTTGGACGATCGTGTCGCCCAAGAGCATCTAGGACCACCGGGCCGAGGCCTCGCAACCTCGGGCCGGGCACTTGGTGCGGCCGCGGCCTTGCCGCGATCCACCAGCGCGACGAGGCGGTGCTCGCCGGATGCGGAAGCCGGCGAGCACACTTAGCGACGGACGAGTCGTCGGCGTCGCTCACGGATCGGAGAACGGCAGCACCGGCAGGCCCGCCGGTGCCTCCCGTGCGCCCAGCTCGTACGTCGCCCCGTGCGCGGTGCGCAGGACCTGCGACGTCCGGCCGTGCGGGATGACGACCGCCTCCAGCTCGGCGATCGAGCAGTTGGCGACGTGGTGCTCGTGGCCGTCGGGGTCCGCGTAGCGCCAGACCGCGGTCTGCGCGCGGTTGCCGTGGACGGTGAGCCGCACGTCGGCGTCCGGCCCGCCGACCCGCAGGTCCAGCGCGGACGGCTGCTCGTGGACGTGCGGGATCGCGGTCCCGCCGACGCGCAGCCGCTCGCCCCGGATCGAGATCACGCCGTTGGCGACCCACGGCGTCAGCACCGGGCCGACGCGGACGCGGCCCAGCGCGAGGTCGAGCCAGTCGTCCGGGCGGTCCTCGAACAGCGTGCCGTGCAGCCAGATCCAGCGCTCGGCGTGCTGGGCGCCCCAGTTGTGCCCCACCATGCCCGGCCACCCGTCGAGCGTGACCGTGCGCTCGCCGAGCGTCACGCGGCCGGAGACCGCGACCGCCGGATGCGGCGACTCGAGCTTGGTCTTGGGCAGCGGCGCCACGTACATGAAGGACTTGGGCAGGTGGCGCAGGACCGGCTCCGAGCCGTGCCAGTCCAGGTCCCACTCCGCCGGGCCCGCCGCGCCGTGGACGCCGGAGGGGCCGAAGACGCTGTCGCCCACGCGCATCCAGCCGTCGGTCGACGGGTCCGACTCGGAGGCCTTGTAGGCCGCCACCTCCGGCTGGTCGGCGTCGAAGATCGTCAGCCAGGACGAGCCGATCGGCGGGCCGCCGGGCGCCTGCAGGACGGTGTGGCGCAGCCACACCGAGCGCGGCCGCTCGGGGTCGACCGCGCGGACGTAGAACGACTCATAGCCGCCGTCGGCGCCGAAGGACGGAAAGCGGGCGGTCAGCCCCGACCGTGTCGCAGACCCAGCCACAGCCAGAGAGGATAGGTGGCGAAGAGGGCTCCGGACAACAGGTGGGTGGGCGTTCCGGCCTGCTCGGGGTCGAGCCTGAGGACGCCCGAGTTGAGCATCCAGTCCCGGCCGGACCGCGCGCGGCACAGGCGCCAGATCGGCATGGTCCACCGGGCGTCGAGGTAGAGCGAGACGCTGGTGACCACGAAGACGCCGAGCGTGGCGGCGGCGAGCCGGTCGCGCCGGGGCGGCTCGACGCGCGCGGCCAGCAGCCGGCCGTTGGCGTACAACCAGGGCGGGTCGATCAAGAACGACATGTCGGTCCTTTCGCGATGAGGCGGTCGGCCAGGCGGGTGGCGAGGGCGAAGATCGTCAGCTGCGGGTTGACACCCAGCGGGCCGGGGACGGCCGCGCCGTCGGCGACGTGCAGGCCCTGGACGCCGTGGACCGCGCCGTGCGGATCGACGACGCCGTCGCGCGCCGTCCGCGCCATGCGCGCCGTGCCGAGCGGATGGAAGGCCATCAACTTGAGGTCACGTGGCTCCACCGAGGCCTCCCGCAGCGGCGTGAGGTCGCCGTCGCGCAGCTCGGGCACGGTCGCCACGGGCAGGATCACGCGCCGGGCGCCGGCGGCGAAGAGCAGCTGGGCGAGGCGCTCGACGCCCCGACGGATCGTCGCGGCGTCGGCCTCGTTCAGGTCGTAGCGGACGACCGGGCGCCCGCGACGCGCCAGCGCCCCGGTCGCCACGTGCCCGCGCGACGTCTCCTTCAGCATCAGGCCGAACTGCGCCACGTGGCGGTAGCTCAACATCAGCTCGCGATGCGCCGGGCCGCTGAACGGCACCGCCATCGCCAGGTAGTCCGGCGGTCCGGCGATCCCCTCGAGCATCAGGCCCTCGCCGGCGAACTCGTCGATCCCGTAGGACTGCGGGACGCCGCGCGCCATGTCGACGACCTCGTCCATGATCGCCCAGGCCGCGGTGGCCGGGTGGATCGTCAGGTGGCGGCCGAGGTGCGGGTTGGCGACGTGCGACGCGGCGAGCAGCAGCGGCGTGTGGAGCGTTCCGGCGGCCAGGACGACGGCGCCGGCGGTGACCGTGAGGCGACCGCCGCCGCGCGTGCGGGCCTCGACGCCGGTGGCGCGGCCGCGCCGGATCGCGACGCGGGTCGCCCGCGCGCACGCGTAGGTGGTCGCGCCGGCGGCGTGCGCGGCGTTCATGTAGGCCTCGCCCGCGTGCCGCTTGGCGCCGGTCGGGCAGCCGAAGGCGCAGACGCCGGAGCCGACGCAGCCGCGCGCGTTGCGGTCGAGGAAGCGGCCCGACCAGCCGAGGGCCTCCGCCCCGCGCCGGGCGATGCGGGCGTTGGCGCCGGCCAGCTCGGCCGGGACGCGGGCGACGCCCAGGACGTGCTCGACGCGCTCGTAGTACGGGTCGAGGTCTTCGAGGTCCAGCTCGTCGCGCCAGCGCTGCCGCAGGGCGTCGGGCGCGCGGAAGCAGGTCCCGGAGTTGACGAGCGTCGTGCCGCCGAGCGCCCGACCGGTCGGGAGCATGATCGGCGGGGTGCCGAGCGTGGCGAACTGGCCGCCGTCGCGGTACAGCAGCGCGGTCATGTCGCGCGGGCGGGCGGTGAGCCGCGTCGTCGCGAACGCCTCGCCGTCCTCGACGACGACCACGCGCGCGCCGGCCTCCGCCAGCAGCCGCGCGACCGGCGCGCCGCCGGCGCCGGAGCCGACGACGCAGACGTCGGCGCGCACGTGGCGCTCGCCGGTGACGCGGCGGCCGTCGACGACGCCGCCGGCGGGAGCGCGCGGCTCGGCCAGCAGCGTCATCGCGGCGTGTACCCCAACAGCTCGGAGACGCGCGGGTCGCCGTAGTAGGAGACGGCGGCCGCCGCGCGCAGGGCCTCGATCACGCCGCGCCCGGCGGCGCCGGCGCGCGCGACGCGCTCCAGCGACGCGAGCCGCTCGCGCGGCGGACGGCGGCACCAGCGCAGCGCGCCGAGCGCCAGCAGGACGGCGCGCGCGCCGAGCCGGTTCAGGCGCGGCGCGGTCGCCAGCCACGCGTCGAAGGCGGCGACGGCGTCCGTGTCGGCGATCGGCGGCAGCGGCGGCGCCGGGGCCAGCAGCGTGTCGGCCAGGCACGCGAAGACGCGAGCCTCGCGCGGCGAGAGGACGGCCGCGCCGGTCATGGCGTCCCGACCATCCGCGCCTCCTGCTCGGCGGCGAGGCGCTCGATCGCGGTGGCGGCGCGGGCCGCGCTGCCGTCGGCGATCGCCTTCGCGGCGCGCCGGTACAGCGGGATCAGCTCGTCGCGGTCGGCGACCAACGGCGCGAAGCGATCCAGCTGCGACAGGTACAGCTCGCGGATCGAGTTGAGGATCAACGAGAAGATGAGGTTGTCGGACGCGTCGATGATCGTCGCCATGAACATCAGGTCGGCCATCTGCGCCGCCGCGTCGTCGGGCGCGTTGGCGACGCCGTCGGCGAGCGAGTCGAGCGCCTTGACGTGCCCGTCGGTCCGCCGCTGCGCCGCCAGCCGCGCCGCCTCGCGCAGCAGCAGCCTGCGCGCCTCGAACAGCGGCCCGGTCAGCGCCGGATCGTCGGCGACCGCGTGGGCCAGCACGTCCAGGCCCGCGGTCGTCTTCCAGTCCGTGACGCGCATCGCGTCGCCGTGACGCACCTCGACGAGCCGCAGCTGCTCCAGCCGCTTGATGCCCTCCCGCAACGACGCCATGTTGACGCCGAGATCCTGCGCCAACGCCCGCTGCGGCGGCAACCGCTCCCCCGCCTCATACCGCCCCTCCAGGACGGCCGCGACCAGCTGACGAAACACCTGCTCGGGGACGTTCGAGCGCTCGACCGGCATGACCCGGAAGTGTTCCGGTGTTCAGAACAGTTGTCAAGTACCGACGACGACCGGCGATCCGAGGCGCGGATCGATCGTCGTCGCTCGCCAGGAAGAGCGCCGGACATCGTGCGCAAGCACCTGTCCGGTGCGATGACGCCGCGAGCGGCGGCGAGGCGCCCCTCAGATCACAGGCCGAGGTCCCGCACGCCCAACTCGTCGAACCCGATGTGGTGCGCCAGCTCGTGGCGCACCGTCACCGTGACCTGGTGGCGCAGCAGGTCCGCGTCGTGCCCGAAGTCGCGGCGCAGCGTGTCGCGGAAGATGATGATCTTGTCCGGGTAGTCGTCCCGGGTGGCGCCGTCGCCGTTGTAGAGGCCGTAGGCGCCGTGGCGCCGGCCCTGGTCGGAGATCACGACGGCGACGTTGCGGTCCAGCGCGGCGCGCAGGAGGTCCGGGAGGTCGTCCATCGCGTCGCGGACGAGCTCCTCGAAGTCGCGGTCGTCGTAGGGGTCGAGCTGCATGAACTCGTCCTCGGTCGGCTCGGCGGCGGTGCCGTCGCGGGCCAGGCGCTCGGCGCGCAGGACGACGCGGTCGAAGTCGGCCTCGGACTCGGGCTCCGACCAGCCGGCGAGCTTCACGCCGACGACGGCCATGGCGCCGAGCAGCGCCGAGGCGGCGACCACGACGATCCCGAGGCCCTCGACGATCCGGAACACCCGGATCGTGGAGAACCGGCCTTCCAACAGCACGACCGCCGTCAGCCCGATGCTCGTGGCGATCAATGCGGCGAAGAGGGTGCGGCGCAGGCTCATGGCGTCTCTGGCAGATCAGCCTACTGCGCCCGCTCCCGCTTCACCGAACGACTACCTGGCCAGCTGGCGCGCGATCACCACGCGCTGGACCTCGTTGGTGCCCTCGTAGATCTGGGTGATCTTCGCGTCGCGCATCATGCGCTCGACCGGGTACTCGGTCACGTACCCGTAGCCGCCGAGCACCTGGACCGCCTCGACCGTCACGTACATCGCGGTGTCGCTGGCGAACAGCTTGGCCATCGACGAGTACATCGCCTTGTCGCTCTCGCCGCGGTCCATCTTCGCGCAGGCCTTGTAGAGCAGCTCGCGCGCCGCGGCCGTGCGGGTCTGCATGTCGGCCAGCTTGAACTGCAGGCCCTGCAGCTCGAGGATCGGCTTGCCGAACGCCGTGCGCTCCTTGGCGTACTGGACCGCGTAGTCGACCGCGCCCTGCGCGATGCCGACCGCCTGCGCCGCCGCGCCCAGCCGCGTCCGCTCCAGCGTGCCGAGCGCGACGCTCATCCCCCGCCCCACCTCGCCGATCACGTTCTCCGGCGGCACGCGCACGTCCTCGAAGACCGGCTGGCCCGTCGGCGACCCGTGGATCCCCAGCTTGTGCTCGTACTTCGGCACGCTGAGGCCCTCGCGGTCCTTCTCCACGACGAACGCCGTCACGCGCCGGTTCTCGCGGTCGGTCACCGCGAACACGACGTAGAAGTCCGCGATCCCGGCGTTGGTGATCCACGACTTCGTGCCGTTGATGACCCACTCGTCGCCGTCCAGGCGCGCGGTCGTGCGCATCCCGGCGGCGTCGGAGCCCGACTCGCTCTCGCTCAGGCAGAACGCCGGCGAGAACTCGCCCGTGGCGCACCTCGGCAGGAAGCGCGCCTTCAGCTCGTCGGAGCCGAACAGCGCGATCGGCAGCGACCCCAGCTCCTGGACCATCAGGATCAGCGCGACCGCGGCCGACTGCTTGGCCAGCTCCTCGACCGCCATCTGGAGCATCAGCGTGCCGGTGCCGGTCCCGCCGTGCTCCTCGGCGTACGGGAGCGCGAGGATGTCGTTCTCGGCCAGCAGCTTGCGCAGGTCCCACGGGTACTCGTCCTTGGCGTCGATCTCCGCGGCGCGCGGGCCCACGCGCTCGACGGCGACCTGCCGGACGAGGTCGCGGAAGTCCTTCAGCTCCTGCGGGATGTCGTAGACGTCGCTCACGGTCGTGCTCATAGCGCGTTGAAGCGTATTGATCGGGGGTACACCGAGCCTCATGGGCCTTGGAACGTCCCTCTTCCTGATCGCCGTGGGCGCGATCCTCAAATACGCGGTCACCGACTCGCTCAGCGGCGTGAACCTGTCGACCGTCGGCCTCATCCTCATGATCGTCGGCATCGTCGGCCTGGTCATCTCGCTGTTCCTGATGCTCGCGCCGCGCCGCTCGGAGACCGTCGTACGCCGCGACCAGTACACGGACCCGCCACCGCGTTACTGAGCCGCGCTGGGTAGATTCCGGCCGGTGCGGCTCGCCTCGGCCATCCGACCGGCCATGGACCGCGAGGTGCCCCTCGCGGTGGACGTCCTGCGTCGCGCCGGGTTCGGCTCGCAGGTCGCGCGGCTGATCGAATACCCCCGCCGCTCGCCCGACGCGGCGATCCTCGTCGCCGAGGGCCCGGGCCACAGCGTCGTCGGCGTCGCCTGCACGGCCGCGTTCGCGATGACCGGCTGGATCGGCGCGGTCGGGGTCGCCCCCGAGGCGCGCCGCGCGGGCCTGGGCACCGCGCTGACCGAGGCCGCGGTCCGCTGGCTGCGGGCCCGCGGCTCCCAGTCCGTCCTGCTCTACGCGACCGAGGCCGGGCGCCCGGTCTACGAGCGCCTCGGCTTCGTCGCCGAGGAGCGCGCGGTCGCCTGGCGCGGCGTCGCCGGCGCCGCTCCGCCGCTGGACCTCCAGCGGCTGGCCGACATCGACCGCGGCAAGATCCGCGGCCTCGACTTCGGCGCCACCGGCGAGCGCCGCGACGCGGTGCTCGACGCGATCCACCCGCTGGCGGGCGTCGGCGCGCCCGGCGGCGTGCACGGGCTGGCGGGCTACGCGATCGCCTCGCCGTGGGGCGCGGGAACGGCGATCGCCGCCGACGCGCCGGAGGTCGGCGTCGCGCTGATGGCCGCCGCCACGTCGGGCCCGGCCGCCGGCACGCTGATCGTGCCCGACGGCAACCTCGCGGCGACCGACGCGCTGCACGCGTGGCGCTTCGTGCGCCTGAACGACGCGCTGCGGATGCGGCTCGGCAAGCCCGTCGCGTGGCGTCCCGAGCGGCAGTTCGGGCTGTTCAACCTGTTCTGGGGCTAGACACCCGTCCCCCACCGCTCAAGAGTCGTGCCCGCTGGCCGACCAGCTGAGCATGACCGAGGTGGAGGGGACCCATCAGGTCAGCCGTCTGGCGTCCACGCGGACGCGTCTCGTGCTGGCCGTCGTCGCGCTGCTCGTGTTCACGGGCGCGGAGATCACGATCGTGCTGGGGAAGATCTCCGGCATCGACCCGCAGCATCCGTCCGACGGAATCCACGCCGCCAAGCTGTGGTTCCTCGGCGGCACCATCTTCTTCCTGCTGAGCGTCGCCGCGATGGCGTTGTGGTCGCAGCTGGAGATCAAGAAGCGCCTGAGCGAGATCTCGCACGCGGCGAACTCGATCGCCGACGGCGACCTCGACCCGCGGGTCGACCTGCGGGTCCACGACTACGACGAGGTCGGCCGCAGCGCCGGCGCCGTCGCGCGGATGCTCGACGAGCTGCGCGAGATCGCCGCCCACGCGGGCCGGATCGCCGAGGGCGACCTGTCCGGTGAGCTGCGGCCGCGCTCCGAGCGCGACGCGCTGCGCCGCTCGCTGGCCGCGATGACCACCGGCCTGCGCGGCATGGTGACCGACCTGACCGAGGCGGCCGAGACGGTCGCGTCGGTGTCGGGCCGCGTCGTCGTCGACGCCGACGAGGCCGGCCGCGCGGTCGACGAGATCGCCCGCGCCGTGGGCGACGTCGCGTCGGGCGCCGAGCGCCAGGTCGCCGCGGTCGTCGAGGTGCGCGGGCTGAGCAGCGGCGTGGCGCACGCCACGCAGGACTCCGCGTCCGGCGCCGCCGAGGCCGCCGGCCAGGCGGGGCGCGCCCGCGAGCTGGCCCACGAGGGCGCGGCCGCCGTCGGCGCCGCGTCGGAGGCGATGCTCGCCGTCAGCGGCGCGTCGGCCGAGGTGACGTCGACGATCCGCTCGCTCGGCGAGCGCTCGTCGCGGATCGGCTCGATGGTCGACACGATCGGCGGGATCGCCGAGCAGACCAACCTGCTGGCGCTGAACGCGGCGATCGAGGCCGCCCGCGCCGGCGAGCAGGGCCGCGGCTTCGCGGTCGTCGCCGAGGAGGTCCGCAAGCTGGCCGACGAGTCGCAGCAGGCCGCGTCGCAGATCGCCGGGCTGATCGCCGAGATCCAGACCGAGACCGGCCGCGCGCTGACCGTCGTCGAGGACGGCGCGGCGCGCACCGAGGACGGCGTCGCGACCGTCGAGGCCGCGCGGGCGTCGTTCGCCGAGATCGGCGAGGCGGTCGAGGTGACCTCCGGGCGCGTGGCGGAGATCGCCGCGTCGATCGGCGCGATCGCCGCGAGCTCGCAGAAGGTCGACGCCGACGTCGGCGAGGTCGCGAGCGTCGCCGAGCAGTCCAGCGCCGCCGCCCAGCAGGTCGCGGCCTCCAGCGCCCAGACCGTGGCCTCCACCAAGCAGATCGTCGCGTCCGCCCAGGAGCTGACGCGCAGCGCCGATGAGCTGCACCGCCTGGCCGGGCGGTTCGTGCTCGAGCCTTCGGCGTAGTCCAAGACCCAGTGACGGGGGGACCGGGCGGGGCGGCACCCTGGGGATGCCGTCCCGCCCCTTTCCGTCGTCCTGGATCAACGAATCACGACGTAGACTCCAGCTCGATGGCCGACAACGAGAACGACATCGAGATCAGCCCCGCCGACGCGCGCGCGAAGTTCGAGGCGGGCGAGGTCCAGCTCGTCGACGTGCGCGAGCAGTCCGAGTGGGACGTCTCGCGCATCCCGGGCGACGTCAAGCACATCCCGCTCGGCGAGCTTCAGGCCCGCGCCGGGGAGATCCCCACCGACAAGCCGGTGGTCTTCCAGTGCCGCTCCGGCGGCCGCTCCTCCATGGCCGCTCAGGCGTTCCGCGCGGCCGGCATCGAGGCCTACAACCTGACGGGCGGCCTGCTCGACTGGAACGCGCAGGGACTGCCGGTCGAGCCGGCGGGCGCGCCGGTCGCCGAGCACTAGCCGACGCCACTCATCTTTCCGGACCGAAACCTCGCGTGGCGGTCCGGGCACAGGGGTACACCGAGTCCATGTACATCGGACTCGGCACCCTGTTGATCATCATCATCCTCGTCATCCTGCTCACCTAGCGGTGAGCGGGATGATGTGGGTGAGACCTACGAGCGCTGGACGTTGACGGCCTTGGGGCCCTTGTCCCCGGCCTCTTCCTCGTAGGTCACGCGCGCGCCCTCGGGGAGGGAGCGGTAGCCATCGGCGACGATGGCGGTGTGATGGACGAACAGGTCCTTGCCGCCCTCGTCGGGCGTGATGAAGCCGAAGCCCTTGTCGTCACTGAACCACTTCACGGTTCCGCTGGCCATGTCAGCGAGTTCCTCCAAACACTGCTTCGCCGGATCTCATCCCCGGCCGGTCGGGCGCAACGTACCAGGAACGACAACGTCCGTCAGTGAATGGACCGTGAAGCTCAGCGCTTGACCGAGCGTGTGCTAGGCGCGCGAGGGGCCCGGCCTAGGCCTGATCGGCCTTGGCCGGCACCTCGATCTCGCGCTTGAGGATCTTGCCCGTCGGGCCCTTGGGCAGCTCGTCGACGAACCAGATCGCGCGCGGGTACTTGTAGGCCGCGACGTTCTCCTTCACGTAGGCCTGGAGGTCCTCGGCGCTCACGCTCTCGCCGTCCTTGAGCACGACGGCGGCGCCGACCTCCTCGCCGAGGTCGTCGTGCGGCACGGCCACGACGGCGGCCTCGCGCACGGCCGGGTGCTCGTACAGGACCTCCTCGATCTCGCGCGGGTACACGTTGTAGCCCCCGCGGATGATCATGTCCTTCTTGCGATCGACGATGAAGAAGTAGCCGTCCTCGTCCATCTTGGCCATGTCGCCGCTGTGGAACCACCCGCCGCGCATGACCTCCTCGGTCGCGTCGGGCCGCTTCCAGTAGCCCTTCATGACGTTGTGGCCCTTGATGACGATCTCGCCGACGTCGCCCACCGGGACCTCGTTGCCGTCCTCGTCGACGACCTTCATCTCGACGCCGTTGATCGGCGTGCCGATCGACCCCGGCTTGCGCTCCTTGTCGGGGTGGTTGAACGACGCCACCGGCGACGTCTCGCTCAGCCCGTAGCCCTCGAGCACCTTGCACCCGAACGCCTCGTCGAAGCCCTTCAACAACTCGACCGGCAGCGCGGCGCCGCCGCTCGCGCACAGCTCCAGCGACGACGTGTCGTACTGCTCGCGGTCGGGCAGGTGCAGCATCGCGCCGTACATCGTCGGCACGCCCTCGAAGACCTGGACCTTGTCGCGCGCGATGATCTCCAGCGCCTTGGCCGGGTCGAAGCGCGGGATCAGCGACAGGCATCCGCCGCGCGAGATCGTCGCGTTCATCCCGCACGTCTGGCCGAAGGAGTGGAACAACGGCAGCGCGCCCAGCACGACCGCGGTCTCCCGCAGGTCGAACAGCGACGCCGCCTCCTCCGCGTTGCGCTTGAGGTTGGCGTGCGTCAGCTCCGCGCCCTTGGGCTGCCCGGTCGTCCCCGACGTGTACAGGATGACCGCGGTGTCGTCGTCGGCGACCTCGGCGACGTCGAAGTCCGGCTCGTGCTCGAAGATCAGCGGCTCGATCTCACCCGGCTTGACGTCGATGACCTCGGCGCCCGCCTCCTCGGCGCCGGTCTGGGCGGCGTCCAGGAAGTCGTGCCAGGCGAAGACGATCTTCGCCTCGGGATCCTTCAGGTAGAACCCGACCTCGCGCGCCTTGAGCAGCACGTTCATCGGGACGACGACCCCACCGGCGCGCAGCACGCCGTAGTAGGCGACCGGGAAGTACGGGACGTTGGGCAGCATGATCCCGACGCGATCGCCGGGCTTCAGGCCCTTGGCCTTCAACATCGCCGCGACGCGCGCCGCGGCCTGGTCGAGCAACGCGTAGTTGAACTCAACGTCATCCAGCTTGATGGCCAGGCGGTCGCCGAACGCGGCGGCCGAATCGGTCAGGATCGAGGCGAGGTTGCCGCTCATGGGCAGACCCTATCCCCGATCCGCCCGCACGGGAACTGACTCGTTCGTCACTTCCGGACGGCCCGGCCCCAGGCCCGGGCTCAGACGTCCCCGCGCGCGGCCGACAGCTTGGCGATCGCCCCGCGGATGATGCGCGACACCTGCATCTGCGACACGCCCACGATCTTGCCGATCTGCTCCTGGGTCATGTCCTCCTGGAAGCGCAGGCGCAGCACGCGCCGCTCGCGCTCGTCGAGGCGCTCGAACAGCCGCGAGATCGTCGCGCGGTGCTCGGCCCGCATCAGCTCCGGGTCGAGGATGCCGTGCGCGTCGGCCAGCGTCGCGTCCTGGTCGTCGCCGTTGCCGCGCGGGGCGTCCAGCGACGCGGCCCGCATCCCCTGCTGGGCCTGCAGCGCCTCCAGCACCTGCTCGTCCGCGAGCTCCAGCGCCTGGCCGATCTCGCGGACCGACGGCGAGCGCCCCAGGCGCGAGGTCAGCTCGGTGCGGTACTTGTCGACCTCCAGCGCGCGCTCCTGCAGCTCGCGCGGCGGGCGGACCGACCAGCAGCGGTCGCGGAAGTGGCGGCGCAGCTCGCCGACGATCGTCGGCACGGCGAAGGACGAGAACGCGATGCCGCGGGCGGGATCGAAGCGATCGACGGCCTTCAGCAGACCGAGGCTGGCGACCTGCAGCAGGTCGTCGAAGGGCTCCTCGGCCTTGCGGTAGCGCTTGGCGATCGAGCGCGCCAGCGGCAGGAACCGCTCCACCAGCGCCTCACGCAAGTGCGGGTCGCGGGTTTCGGCGTACGCGGCGAGCAGCTGGGCGTCGGTCCGGGGCGCGGGGATCGCGGCCTCTCGGGATGCGGAGCGGGTCGTCGTGGTCACGGACGTCATGGGCGTCATGTTCCCGAGCGGACGGACCGGTAAACGGTGTCCGGATCCTGGCATTGCTGCTCAAGGCTTCCGGTAAGCACCCCGATCGATCGATGAAGCACGTGCCGCCGGTCCCGTCCACCCCACGCGCCCTCTCGCCCGAGGGCCGCGCCGCCGCGCTCGCCGACCTCCTCCGGCAGGCGACGCAGGCGAGCCTCGACCCGGACGCGGTCCTGGAGGTCGCGGTCCGCTGGTGCACGCGCGTCCTCGGCGACCGCGCCGGCGTGTGGACGCTTCCGCACGACCAGGACACGCTGAAGCCCGGTCCGCACGCCCACGCGCGCGAGCAGGCGGCCGGGTCCGCCGGGTCCGCGCCCTCCGTCCCGCGCCTGGACGGCGCGCTGGCCGAGCACGCGATCGAGCGCCACGCCGCGGTCGCCGACGGCGGCCGGATGGTCGCGCCGCTGCGCAGCCGCGGCCGCGTCCTCGGCGTGCTGGCCGTCGAGCACGAGGATCCCCGGCGAGCGTTCCGGCGCGAGGACCTCGCGCTGCTCGGCGAGGTCGCCGCGCGCGTCGGCCTCGTCCTCGACAACGCGCGCCTCTACGAGCGCGTGCGCGTCCAGGCCACGACGCTGGAGCACGTCGACGCCGCGGTCTGCGCGGTCGACGGCGAGGGCGCCATCACGTCGTTCAACCCGGCCGCCGAGCGGATGTTCGGCTACGCGGAGGCCGAGGTGCTCGGCCGCTCACCGCTGGAGCTGTTCTCGGCGGAGCCGCCCGAGCGCGTCGCCGAGGCCTTCGACGCGGTCGTCGCCGACGGCCGCCACGCGTCGCCGTGGCGCCTGCGCCGCAAGGGCGGCGAGCCGTTCGACGGCCACATCCACACGGTCGCCGTCGAGGACGAGGACGGCGGCATGAAGGGCATGGTCGCCGTCTACCAGGACCTCAGCGAGCGCCTCGCGCTGATCGCCGCGCTGGAGCGCAAGGCCGCCCAGCAGGCCGCGGTCGCCGCGCTGGGCGAGCGCGCGCTGGAGGCCGAGCACCCGAGCGCGCTGGCCGACCGCGCGGTCGAGATGGTGCGTCAAACCCTTCAGGTCGAGTTGGTGGCCTTGTTCGAGCTGGTCGACGAGGGCCGCATGCTCGCGCTCGGGGCGGGCGCCGGGTTCCCGGACAACTACGTCGGCCACGCGACGGTCCCGGCGGGCTGGGCCGACGGCCAGGAGGGCTTCACGCTGATCCGGCGCGAGCCCGTGATCGTCGACGACGCGCGCCGCGAGCGCCGCTTCGTCCAGGCCGCGCTCGTCGGCGACCTCGGCGCGATCAGCGGCGTCAGCGTCGTCGTCGGAGGCCACGGCCGCACGCACGCCGTGCTCGCCGCCTACGCCTCGCGGCCCGGCGCGTTCACCCCCGACGACGTCACGTTCCTGCAGTCGATGGCCAACGTCCTCGGCGACGCGCTGGACCGCTTCGCCGGCGAGGAGGAGATCCGCCACCGCGGGCTCCACGACCCGCTGACCGAGCTGCCCAACCGGGCGCTCGTGCTCGAGCGCCTCGCCGAGGCGGTCGCGCGCGTGGACCCCGAGCGCGGCCCCGAGCGCGGCCGCGTCGCCCTCCTCTTCCTCGACCTCGACCACTTCAAGCTCGTCAACGACAGCCTCGGCCACCGCGCCGGCGACGACGTGCTCTGCCAGGTCGCCGACCGCCTGCGCGCCGCGGTGCGCCCGGTCGACACCGTCGGGCGCTTCGGCGGCGACGAGTTCGTCGTGCTGTGCGAGGACGTCGCCGACGAGGCGATGGCGCGCGCGATCGCCGGCCGCCTGGCCGCGGCGTTCGCCCGGCCGTTCCGCGCCGGCGGCGACGACCACGTGCTCGGCGCGTCGATCGGCGTCGCGCTGATGGACACCGGCCACGACGCGATCCTCGACCCCGACGCGCTGCTGCGCGACGCCGACGCCGCGATGTACCGCGCCAAGGAGGCGGGGCGCTCGCGCATCGAGGTCTTCGACATGGGCATGCGCGCGTGGGCCGTCGACCGGCTGGCCACCGAGACCGCGCTGCGCCGCGCGCTGGAGGCCGACGACGAGCTGGTGGTGCGCTACCAGCCGGTGGTGGACCTGCGCGACGGGTCGATCGCCGCCGTCGAGGCGCTGGTGCGCTGGCAGCATCCCGAGCGCGGGCTGCTCGGCCCGGACGCGTTCGTCGGCGTCGCCGAGGACAGCGGGCTGATCGTGCCGCTCGGCCGCCGCGTGCTGGAGCTGGCCTGCGCGCAGGGCGCCGCGTGGTCGGCCGCGCGCGGCCCCGACCGCCCGGTCCTGCCCGTCCACGTCAACCTCTCGCCGCGCCAGCTGCTGGACCAGACGCTCGTCGAGACCGTGCAGGCGGCGCTCGGCGACGCCCCGCCCGGCGCGCTGACGCTGGAGATCACCGAGGGCACGCTGATCGACCGCGGCGTGGACCGCGTGGCGCTGCTGGAGCGGCTGCGCGACCTCGGCGTCGCGCTCGTCCTGGACGACTTCGGCACGGGCTGGTCGTCGCTGGCGCGGCTGGCCGAGCTGCCGATCGGCGGCCTGAAGGTCGACCGCTCGTTCGTCGCCGACATCGCCCACCGCGGCGGCCCGATCGTCGAGGCGGTCGTCCGGCTGGCCCGCGCGTTCGACCTGCCGGTGGTCGCGGAGGGCATCGAGACCACAGACCAGCTGAGCGCGCTGGCCGATCTCGACTGCGGCCTGGGCCAGGGCTTCCTGTTCGCGCCGGCGCTGCTCGCCGCCGAGCTGACGCCGCTGCTGGTCGCCGACGCACCGGCCTACGGCGCGATCGTCAGTCGTCCGAGCCGGTCGGCCGCCGCCGATCGCGCTTGACCGACGACCGCTGCGCCTTGGCCTCCAGACGGCGCTTCTTGGAGGCCTTGGTCGGCTTGGTCGCGCGGCGCGGGCGCGGCACGTGCAGCGCCTCGGCCAGGCGCTCCTCCAGGCGGCGCAGCGCCAGCTCGCGGTTGCGGATCTGCGAGCGCGCGTCCTGGGAGATCGCGCGGACGACCGGGCCGGACTTGGCCATGACCCGCCGCTTCTGGTCGTCGGTCAGGTGCTCGGAGGCGGCGACGTCGAAGCTCGCCTCGATCCGCGAGGACGTGACGTTGGCGTGCTGGCCGCCCGGCCCGGACGACCGCGACGCGCGCACGACGACCTCGTCGAGCGGGATGCGCACGGAGCGCGTCGGGTGCAGGGCGTCCTCGGGCATGGGCGGCGGACGCCCGAATCTAGCGCCGCGCGCGGGCGGCGCGGCGGCTCAGGCGGCCGTCTGCTCCTGGAGGTCGCGCGCCGCGCACACCCGCGCCACGACCTCGTCGGGGTCGTCGGTGACGACCAGCAGCCGGGCCTCGTCGGGGCGCGCCATGCCGTCGGCGACCAGGCGCTCCTCGATCCACCGGACCAGCCCGCCCCAGTACTCGGTCCCGAACAGGATGATCGGGAAGTCGCGGATCTTGTCGACCTGCTCGAGGACCAGCGCCTCGAACAGCTCGTCGAGCGTGCCGAACCCGCCGGGCAGGACGACGAACGCGGTCGCGTAGCGCACGAACATCATCTTGCGCGTGAAGAAGAACGAGCACGTCAGCGCGACGTCCTGATACGGATTGGGCCGCTGCTCGAACGGCAGCTCGATGTTGAGCCCGACCGAGGTGACGCCGGCGTCCTGGGCACCGCGGTTGGCCGCCTCCATCAGCCCGGGACCGCCGCCGCTGATGATCGCGAAGCCGCACTCGCCGACGCGTCGGGCGAGGTCGCGGGCCGCCGCGTAGCGCGGGTCGTCGGCGGGCACGCGGGCCGAGCCGAAGAACGTGACCGCGGGCCCGAGGTCGCGCAGCGCGGCGAACCCGGCGGCCAGGTCGGCCTCGATGTGGTCGAGGCGCTCGGCCTCGCTGCGCTGGGCGATGACCGCCCGGCGCTTGGTGCCCAACAGCTCCTCGTCGGGCGTGGCGGGCGGGTGCGGGCGCTTGGGCGTCGGCGGCGTCATCGGCCCACAGCATGCACTTCGGACGGCGGACGAGCCTTCCGGCCGCCCGCCGCCCTGCTTCTCGCACCCCTGCCAGGAGTGTGGTCGCCGGGGCTAGAGCCCGGGCGGGTGAATGGCGGTGTAGCCGCTGGAGGAGCGCATCGACGTGTGCCAACGCGAGCCGTCCTGGGCGCGACCGCTGGTGTCGTAGCGGATGCCGGCGATCACCATGTACATGTGGGTCGAGTTGGCGTACAGGGTGACCCACTGGCCGGGACCCTTCTCGCCCCACGAGGTGAAGTTGCCGGACGGGAGCGCCTGGTCGAGCAGGTTCGCGCCGTGCAGCGCGTAGGAGACGGAGCCCGAGCAGTCGTAGCCCTTGTCCTCCCACTTGCCGTGGCCGCCGCCGTAGATGTAGGGCAGCTTGGCGATGGCGTTGCCCGCGGCGATGATCTGCTTGACGGCGTCGGGCGCGTCGGCCGGGGCGATCGCGAGGCCGTCGGAGCCGACCGTCGCCTTGCTGCCGGGCGTCGTGGCGGCCGGCTGCGTGGCCGAGACGCCGCTGTCCTCGCCGTCGACCAGCGAGCGCAGGAGGTCGATGTCGGCCGCGTCGACGACGCCGTCGGGGGCGACCTGCTGGTCGGTCTCGAACTTCTTGACGGACTTGACCGTGCCCGAGCCGAACTCGCCGTCCACCGAGGTCGCGTAGCCGGTGCGCTGGAGGAAGTCCTGGAGGATCTTGACGTCGTGGCCGCTCATGCCCTTGCGCAGCGGGATGCGGTCGCCGAGATGGCGCGAGCTCGTGCCGATCGCGCGGACGTCGTAGCCGCCGGAGGTGTTGGCGGCCGAGCCGTCGGTGGCGTTGACGAGCGAGACGATGGTCTTGCCGTCGGCCACGCCGCTGGCCTTGAGGTTCGCGGCGCGCTGGAAGCGCTTGACGGTCGCCACCGTCGACGAGCCGTACTGGCCGTCGGTGGCGGTCTTGAAGCCGGCGGTGCTCAGGAGCGTCTGCAGCGCCTTGACCCGCGGGCCGCGCATGCCCTTGCGCAGGGTCTTGCTGCCGACCTTCTTGGCGGCGACGGCCGCCGGGGCGGTGCTCGCGGTGACCGTGGACGTGTCCGCGGCGGCCATCGCGGGGACGTACAGGGAGCAGGCGGCCGCCACGGTGGTGGCCAGGCCTGCTAGGGACGAGCGGTACGACAGCAAAACGTTTGGGCCCTCTCTTTGACAAGGCGCCTACGGGGTTAGCTGTCGGGCTCGCGCCAAGAGAGCGGCGCTACTTCACCTGGTGAAAGGCGATGATTCGCCCCTGGTCCCGGTCTCCCGGGACCCATGGGTCCCCCGCCCCCCGGTGATGGCTCACCGGAGATTCGGCTGGTGCAAAACGACCGCGGGAGCGTAGCGCAGCTCCCGGACTTATGTCGTCTTGATGAGGGTCCGGCTGCTTACGCCGTCGGGGTCAAGACGGCCAGGGCCAGCGCCAGCGCGACTTCCGCGCGGGTGCGCAGCGAGGAGATCGACACGAACTCGCCCGGGTTGTGCGCCGCCCCGCCCCGCGGGCCGAGGCCGTCGACGGTCAACGGGATCGTGGAGGCGAAGTGCGAGGCATCGGAGGCGCCGCCGCGGTCGGCGGCGACGATCGGGCGTCCGAGCAGGCTGGACGCATGTTCGAGCAGCGGCGCGGTGCTCGCGCGCGCGTCCATTCCCGGCCACTCGCGCTGCAGGCGCGCGCTGAGCGTGGCCCCGCCGACCTCGGCGGGCACGGCGTCGAGCACGCGCGCGAACGCGTCGAGGCGGTCGGCGCGGACGTCGGCGATCAGCGTGCCCTCGGCGGGCACGACGTTGAAGGCGTCGCCGGAGCGCACGACGGTCGGGACCGCGGTCAGGTGGTCGGGCCCCTGCGGGTCGTGCTGGGCGGCGATCGCCTGCGCGGCGGCGGCGAGCGCCAGCAGCGCGTTGCGGCCGCGGTCGGGCGCGGCGCCGCTGTGGGCGCTGCGGCCGTGGGCGACGACCTCGATCGTCCCGGCGGCCTTGCGCTTGACGACGACCGCGTCGTCGCCGCCGGGCGCCAGCTCGCCGGCCTCGAAGCACAGGCATGCGTCGAAGCCCGCGAAGCGCTCGACGTGCGAGAACGGCCCGACGCGCCACTCCTCGTCCATGACCAGCAGCAGCGCGACCTCGGCGAACAGCTCGGGGCGCGCGGCCAGCGCGTTGAGGACGCCGAGCGCCAGGACGTCGCCGCCCTTCATGTCGACGGTGCCTGAGCCGTAGAGGCGGTCGGCGTTCTCGGGGTCGGGCTCGATCGGCCGGTGGTGCTCGTGGGAGACGACCGTGTCGAGGTGGCCGAGCAGCAGGATCCGGCCGGTGCCCGTCCCGGCGACGCGCGCGAGGAGGTCCGGCGCGTGGTTCGGCGAGGAGCACGGCGGGCGTTCGACGACGGCGTGGTCGGGCAGCAGCGCGGCCGCGATCGCCGCGGCCTCGTTGGCGCCCTCCACGTCGCCCGACGGCGAGGAGATCCCGACGAGGGCCTCCAGGTGCCGCACGGCGCGCTCGGCGATGGAACCTGCACGTTCGACGATCCACTTCTGCACGGGATCCCTAGAGTTGCACGTCATGGCCAAGGGACCGCGCGTGGGCGACATCGCCCCCGACTTCGAGCTCGAGGGCACCGAGGGCCGCTTCACGCTCTCCGAGCACCGCGGGCGGCGCGTTGTGCTGCTCTTCTACCCCGGCGACGAGACGCCGGTCTGCACGCGCCAGTTCTGCTCCTACCGGGATCGCTCGGAGGACATGGCCGCGCTCGACGCCACGATCGTCGGCATCTCCGGCCAGGACGTCCGGTCCCACCGCGAGTTCACGTCCCACCACGGCCTGACGGTCCCGCTGCTGGCCGACCCCGACAAGGCGGTCGCGCGCATGTACGGCGTCACGCGTCCGGTGCTCGGCACCCAGCGCGCGACGTTCATCGTCGACGAGACCGGCACCGTGGCCTGGTGCAAGATCCACGCCCTGGGCCTGGACTACGTGGACGCCGACGAGCTGTCGGCGACGCTGGCGGCGCTGCCGGAGCCCGGCGGGCCGGTGTCGCCTCGTGGTGACTAGCTCACCACGAGACGACACGGACCACGAAAGGCCCTAGGCCAGGACCTCGCTCAGGCGGCCCTCGATCGCCTCGGCGATCGCGTCGCGCAGCGGGCCCTCGTCGTAGCGCTCGACGATCGCGCTGAGGAAGCCCTCGACGATCAGGCGCGCGGCGGTGGTCTCGCTCAACCCGCGCGAGCGCAGGTAGAAGATCTGCTCGGGATCGATCTGCGCGATGGCCGCGGCGTGGGTGCAGCGGACGTCGTCGGCGAGGATCTCCAGGCCGGGGATCGCGTCGGCGTGGGCCTTCTTGCCGAGCAGCAGGTTGCGGGCCTCCTGGAAGGCGTCGGTGCGCTGGGCGCCCTCGTCGACCTTGATCATGCCGCGCCACACCGTGGACGACCGGCCGGCGATGAGGCCGCGGAACGCCAGGTCGGAGACCGTGTCGGCCGCGACGTGCTCCTGGAGCGTGTCGTAGTCGACGTGCTGGCGGCCGCGCGTCGCGTAGGCGCCGGTGACCTTGGCGGTCGAGCCCTGGCCGTCCAGCGTGGACTCCAGGAAGACCTTGCCGTTGGCGCCGCCGAAGGCGAGCGTCGTCCAGTCCAGCTCGGCGTCGCGGGCGACGATCGCGCGCTGGGCGCCGAAGACCCACGTCTTCTCGTTGACCGACTGCGCGCCGATGTAGCTCAGCTTCGCGTTCTGGCCGACGACGATCTCGACGACGCCGTTGACGACCGCCTCCTCGTCGTGGGCGCTGGAGACCTGGTCCCAGACCTCGGCCTCGGCGCCCTCCTCCAGCACGATCAGCGTGCGGTGATGGAGCGACGTCCCCGCCCGCTCCTGCACGGTCGTGATCAGGATCGGCGCGTCGACCTTGACGTTGCGCGGGACGTAGACGAGCGTGCCGTCCGTCCACTGGTCGGCGTTGGCCTTGGCGAAGTAGCCCGGGCGCACGACCGTCCCGAAGTGGCGGCCGACGAGCTCGGCGTGCTGCTCGAGCGCCACGCGCAGCGGCGCGACGATCGGGCCCTCGGACGTCATCTCGCCTGCGGACGCGATGACCGCGCCCTCCGGCTTGAAGAGGCCGTTGACCGCGCCCACGGCCGCCGGGGCGGCCGGGAACCGCTCGAGGTCCAGCTTGTCGATGGGGGTGAACTCCCAGCCGGGGACGCCCTTGTGCGTGGGCATCTCGACCGAGACCTGCGGCACGCTCGCCGCGACCGCGTTAGCCAATGGATCCCTCCATCTGAAGCTCGATGAGGCGGTTCATCTCGACCGCGTACTCCATCGGCAGTTCCTTGACGATCGGCTCGATGAAGCCGTTGACGATCAGCTTGCCGGCCTCCTCCTCCGTCAGGCCATGGGCCATCAGGTAGAAGAGCTGCTCGTCGCCGACCTTGGAGACCGTCGCCTCGTGTCCGACGTCCACGTCGTCCTCGCCGATGCGGATCGTCGGGTAGGTGTCGGAGCGGCTGTGCTCGTCGAGCAGCAGCGCGTCGCAGACGACCTTGGACTTCGAGCCGTGCGCGCCCTTGGCGACCTCGAGCAGGCCGCGGTACGAGGAGCGCCCGCCGTCCTTGGAGATCGACTTGGCGAAGATGTTGGACGTCGTGTTCGGCGCCGCGTGCACGATCTTCGCGCCCGCGTCCTGGTGCTGGCCGTCGCCCGCGAAGGCGATCGACAGGACCTCGCCGTGGGCGCGCTCGCCCATCAGGTAGACGGCCGGGTACTTCATGGTCAGCTTGGAGCCGAGGTTGCAGTCGACCCACTCGACCGTGGCGTCGGCCTCGGCGATCGCGCGCTTGGTGACCAGGTTGTACACGTTGTTGGACCAGTTCTGGACCGTCGTGTAGCGGATGCGCGCGCCGGGCTTGGCGATCAGCTCGACGACCGCGGAGTGCAGCGAGTCCGACGACCACGTCGGCGCCGTGCAGCCCTCGACGTAGTGCACGTAGGAGCCCTCGTCGGCGATGATCAGCGTCCGCTCGAACTGGCCCATGTTCTCGGTGTTGATCCGGAAGTAGGCCTGCAGCGGCATCTCGACGTGCACGCCCTTCGGGACGTACACGAACGACCCGCCCGACCACACGGCGCTGTTCAGCGCGGCGAGCTTGTTGTCGTTCGGCGGGATGATCGTGGCGAAGTGCTCGCGGACGATGTCCTCGTGCTCACGCAGGCCCGAGTCCATGTCCATGAAGATGACGCCCTGCTTCTCCAGGTCCTCGCGCACCTGGTGGTACACGACCTCGGACTCGTACTGGGCGCCGACGCCGGAGAGGAACTTGCGCTCGGCCTCGGGGATGCCGAGGCGGTCGAACGTGCGCTTGACGTCCTCCGGGACGTCGTCCCAGGAGCGCGACGGCTTCTCCGTGGAGCGAACGAAGTAGTGGATGTCGTCGTAGTCGACCTCGGCCAGCATGGGCGAGCCCCACGTCGGCTGCGGACGGTCGAGGAAGTTCTGCAGCGCCTTGAGGCGGAACTCGAGCATCCACTCGGGCTCGTTCTTCATGCGCGAGATCGTCTCGACGACCTCGCGGTTGATCCCCTTGGGAGCCTTGTAGAGGTAGTTGTCGGCCTCGTGGAACCCGTAGCGCTCCGTGTAGTCGGAGCCCAGGGTGCGCAGCGCCGCCTCTTCGGGCGTGAGGATCTTGGTGCTTTCAGGTGTGGCGGCCAATCTAATCCCTACTCTCGCAGTCGGTGTTACCAGTCTAGCGAGACGGGGCATGTCACCTCGTTCGGCCGAGGGGTACGTAGTTCCTACGTAGTTGGGCAGAGCATTCACCCGGTCGACCTTCGCGCACCGGCTTACGGTGCGATGTCATGCGTTCTCCAGGTCCTGCTCTCCTGTCATCAGCGCTCCTGGCCGCCTTCGCGGTGTCCGTCGCGCCCGCCTCGGCGGCCCCGATCGTGCCCGCGACCGGTCCCAGCGTCTTCCCGGCCGCTCCCGCGACGCCCGCGCCGGCGCCCGAGCTGTCGTCGCCGACCGTCCTCGTGAAGACCGCCTCCGAGGCCGTCGCGCAGGCCGTCGCCGCGCGCCACGGCCTCACGGTCTCCCGCGGCTTCCCGTGGATCGGCTGGTACGAGCTGGCGACGCCGCCCGGGACGACCGACGCCACGCCGGCCCGTGACGCGCTGAGCCATGACGCCGACGTCGAGGCGACCGACACCGTCGCGCCCGGCGAGACGGTGCAGCCGCAGTTCACGCCGCGCGATCCCGCCTGGGATCCCGGCGCGGTGCTGCAGACGGGCGAGCAGGCGCAGTGGCAGCTGGCGAAGGCCAACTTCCCGGCGGCGTGGGATCGCTCGACCGGCGCCAACGCGTCGATCGGCATCATCGACAGCGAGTTCGACACCAACCACCCCGACCTGCAGGCCAAGGTCCGCAACCCCTACAACGTGTCCAGCGGCTCGGCCCAGTACCACACGGGCGACGTGCAGGCGCAGTCGCCCAACGAGCTGCACGGCACGCACGTGGCGGGCATCGCGGCGGCCGTGACCGACAACGGCGTCGGCGTCTCCGGCGCCGGCTTCGACGCCACGTTCGTGCCCGTGAAGATCAACACGTCCTTCAACCCCGGCAACGGCAATCCGGTGGACTCGAACTTCGTCGCCGACCTCACCGAGGCGCTCGGCTACATCGCCAACCAGCCGGTCTCGGTCGTGACGATGTCGCTCGGCGGCACGCGCCCGCACCAGCCGTTGGCCGACGCGATCGCCGCCGTCCGCGCCAAGGGCATCCCGGTCATCGCGTCCGCCGGCAACTTCCAGCAGACGAACCCGAACGCCGCGATCTACCCGGCGTCGTACCCGGGCGTGATCGCGATCGCCAACACGCAGGCCGACGACACGATCGCGCCGAGCTCCTCGAACGGCAACTGGGTCGACGTCGCGGCGCCGGGCACGAACATCTTCTCGACGTGGGACGCGCGCGATCCGAAGATGTCGTTCAACGGCAGCGCCGGCAACTACAACGTCGAGACCGGCACGTCGATGTCCGCGCCGCTCGTCGCCGGCCTCGTCGCGCTGATGAAGTCGATCCGCCCGGACCTCACCCCCGACGAGGTCGAGGCGATCCTGAAGGGCACGGCTCGCGACCTCGGCAGCGCCGGCCCCGACCCGCAGTTCGGCGCGGGACGCATCGACGCCTCCGCGGCCGTCAACGCGGCGGCCTCCTACGTCCGGCCCGTGCCGCCGCCGGCACCCGCGCCGATCGTCACGCCTCCCGCCCCCGCCCCGCCGCGCGACACCGTCGCGCCGAAGGTGACGATCGCCGGCCTGGTGACGGTCGCGGGTCGGTCGGTGACCGTGCGCTTCAAGTGCAACGAGGCGTGCAAGGGCACCGCGCGCGTGCGGAGCACCAAGCGCAAGCTGCTGGCCTCGAAGTCGTTCACGGGCAAGGCCGGCAAGACGGTGACCGTGCATCTCAAGACCAAGAAGAAGCTGAAGGCCCGGTCGACGGTGATCGTCGAGATCGCCGCCAAGGACGGCACGGGCAACCTGGCCACGAAGGCCGAGCGGCGCAAGCTGCGCCGCTAGGCGCTCACTCGACCTCGACGCGCACGACCCCGTCGTCGCCCACGGCGACGGGGAACGTGTCGACCGGCTCGTAGGCCGGGAGCGTCAGCGGCTTGCCGCTGCGCAGGTCGAAGAGCGACCCGTGGCGCGGGCACTCCAGCGTGCAGCGCGACTCGTCCAGCTCGCCCTCGGCCAGCGGGCCGTCGTCGTGCGAGCAGCGGTCCTCGATGGCGTACAACGTGCCCGCGCAGTTGACCACGGCGATCTCGAGGTCCTCCCACTCGAACACGCGCATGGCGCCGGGCGGCAGGTCGTCGAGCGGGCAGACGTCGATGGTCTCGGCCATGGCCCGGACCGTATCGCGAGCGCGCACCCCCTACCCTTCGGCCGCGCATGCCCCAGAACACCGCCACGCGCGACGACCTCCGCAACGTCGCGATCATCGCCCACGTCGACCACGGCAAGACCACGCTGGTCGACGCCATGCTGCGCCAGTCCGGCGCGTTTCGGGAAGGCGCGGCGGTCGAGGACCGCGTGATGGACTCGATGGACCAGGAGCGCGAGCGCGGGATCACGATCCTCGCCAAGAACACCGCGGTCCAGTACGACGGCACGAAGCTCAACATCATCGACACGCCGGGCCACGCCGACTTCGGCGGCGAGGTCGAGCGCGGGCTGACGATGGTCGACGGCGTGCTGCTGCTGGTCGACGCGTCCGAGGGCCCGCTGCCGCAGACGCGCTTCGTGCTGCGCAAGGCGCTGGAGGGCAAGCTGCCGGTCGTCCTGGTCGTCAACAAGATCGACCGCCCGGACGCGCGCATCGACGAGGTCGTCCACGAGGTCGAGGAGCTGTTCCTGGACCTGGACGCCGACGAGGACCAGCTGGAGTTCCCGATCGTCTTCACCAACGCCAAGGCGGGGACCGCGTCGCTGGACGCCACCAAGCCCGGCGAGGACCTGCGCCCGCTGCTCGACCTGCTCGTGCAGACCGTGCCGCCGCCGGCCTACGACCCCGAGCACCCGGCGCAGGCGCTCGTGACGAACCTCGACGCCGACCCCTACCTCGGCCGCCTGGCGATCCTGCGCGTCCGCCAGGGGACGCTGCGCAAGGGCGACATCGGCTGGTGCCGCGAGGACGAGACCGAGGGCCCGACGGTCACCCGCGCG
Organism: Baekduia sp.; assembly: GCF_035685985.1. Classification (GTDB taxonomy): domain Bacteria; phylum Actinomycetota; class Thermoleophilia; order Solirubrobacterales; family Solirubrobacteraceae; genus Baekduia. The sequence continues at coordinate 47,078 of NZ_DASRZV010000015.1, read as the reverse complement.
AAGATCACCGAGCTGTTCGTCACCGACGGGCTGAACCGCGTCCCGGTCGAGGAGGCCGGGCCGGGCGAGATCTGCGCCGTCGCCGGCATCCCGGAGATCACGATCGGCGAGACGCTCGCCGACGCCGAGGACCCGCGGCCGCTGCCGGTCATCCACGTCGACGACCCGTCGATCGGCGTGACGATCGCGACCTCCACCTCGCCCTTCGCCGGCCGCGACGGCAACAAGCTGACCGCCCGCCAGATCCAGGCGCGCCTCGATCAGGAGCTGATCGGCAACGTGTCGATCCGCGTCGTGCCGACCGAGCGCCCGGACGCGTGGGAGGTCCAGGGTCGCGGCGAGCTGCAGCTGGCCGTGCTCGTGGAGACGATGCGCCGCGAGGGCTTCGAGCTGCTCGTCGGCCAGCCGCGCGTGGTCACCCGCGAGGTCGACGGCGTGGTCCACGAGCCGATGGAGCACATGTCGATCGACGTGCCCGAGGACTACGTCGGGGCGGTCACGCAGATGCTCGCGCTGCGCAAGGGGCGCATGGAGCAGATGACCAACCACGGCACGGGCTGGGTGCGGATGGAGTTCCGCGTCCCGGCGCGCGGGCTGATCGGCTTCCGCACGGAGTTCCTGACCGAGACGCGCGGCACCGGCATCGCGCACAGCGTGTCCGACGGCATGGAGCCGTGGCACGGCGAGCTGCGCACGCGCCCCAACGGCGCGCTGGTCGCCGACCGCCAGGGCGCGGTCACGTCCTACTCGTGCTTCCAGCTGCAGGAGCGCGGCACGCTGTTCGTGTCCCCCGGCGACGACGTCTACGGCGGCATGGTCGTCGGCGAGAACGCGCGCGCCGAGGACCTCGACGTCAACATCGTCCGCGAGAAGCACCTGACCAACGTCCGCTCCTCGACGGCCGACGAGCTGGAGCGCCTGGTGCCCGCCCGCGTGCTGTCGCTCGACCAGGCGATGGAGTGGCTGCGCGAGGACGAGTGCGTCGAGGTGACGCCGAAGTCCGTGCGCATCCGCAAGTGGGCGCTGGACGCCAACGAGCGCCAGAAGGCGGCGCGGCGCGCCAAGCAGGGCGCGGCGCCGCGCTAGCGCCGGCCCGCCGTCCAGACGCCGGCGCGCGCGGCGGCGGCCTTCCCGGCCTTCTTGCCCCGATCGACCGCGCGCGCCCGCGGCCCGGCCACGCCGGCCGCGTCGATGCCGCGCACCGTCACCGTCGCCGTGGTCGTCCTCGCGACCGCCGCGATCGTCGTCTGCGGCTTCTTCAGCAACAGCAGCAGGACGCGCCCGTCGGTCAGCCGCGCGCGCACCTCGTAGCGCTTGGCGAGGGGGTCGCGGTGCCAGCGGACGACGAGCTTGGAGCCCGTCCGCTTCACGGTCACCCGCGGCTTGGCCGGGTGCGCCCGCGGCGGCGCGACGTAGCGCGCGACGGTCAGGTTGACCCGCGGCATGCCGTTCTGGGTGACGGTCGCCACGATCCTGCGCGTCCCGCCCTCGCCGGTCGTCGGCGTGAACGCGAACGTCCCGGTCGCGGCGCGCGTCGGCTTCCCGATCTGCGCCGCCGTCCCCTTGCCGACCTCGGCGAACGTGACCTGCTGGCCGGGCCGGGGCGTCATCTTGTAGGACAACACGCGCCGGCCGCCCCGGCCCCGCCGGACGCCGGCCGACACCTGCGGCTTCGGCAGGCCCTCGGCCTGGCGGACGCTGACGATCGGCGTCGAGTCGGCCTCGGGCACGATCTTCCAGCGGCCCGCCTTCGGCGCCTTGACCGCGAACCACGTCAGCCGCTGGGCGACCGCCTGGAACGCGAACGCCTTGCCGTCGTTGACCGGCGCGCCGGGCTGCGGCTCGACGCGCGTCCCGTCGGGGCCGACGAGCGCCACGTGCGGCGGCCCGTCCTGGCCGATGACGCCCACGACGCCCGCGGGTAGGCCGGCCCTGAACGTCACCGACCGCTCGCCGCCCACCTGGGCGGCCGCCGCGGTCGCGCGGTAGCCGCTGACCGAGCACCCGGTCGGCATCACGTCGATCCGGCTCAGCAGGACGACCGGGTTGACGAGGCCCGCGAGGAGGTCGTTGCCCCAGGTGATGCCCGCGCCGATGTCGAGGATCGGCGTGCGCGCGCACGCCGCGAAGCCCTTCGACGACACCAGGACGCTGCCGCCGATGCAGACCCCGATGCAGACGTCGGCGCTGCCCTCCAGGTTGAACGCGCCCTTGTAGAACCAGCCGTCGATCGCGCCCTCCACGTTGACCGGGCCGAACCCGGCCTTGACGCTGCCGCCCGCGCTGATGTGCCCATCGGTGATGAACTGCACGTAGGCCTTGGCCAGCGGGATCCCGAGGACGCTGCCGACGCCGTCGCCGCGGATCGTCACCGGCTTGTCGTCGGGCAGCGTCACCTTCACGTCGCCGTCGACCTTGACGAAGCGGTCCGATCCGCTCGCCTTCATCGGCGGCCCGGCGCCGAGCGTCACGCCGCCGCTGAAGATCAGCGGCGAGAACGACACGCCGCCGCGGATCGCGGTGAGGTAGGCCACCGAGAACGGGTCGAGCGGGTAGCCGGGCGCGGGCGGCACGAACTCGCCGCTGAGGTGCTCGATCGTCCCGTCGCGGATGCCGAGCGAGGCGGACAGCGCCATGCCCGGCGGGACGTTCAGCTTCAGGGAGCCGGACCAGAGGTTCGCGTCGGCGTCGAAGCCCAGCGCGGCGTCGGCCAGCTCGAGCGGGCCGAGCTTGGCCGTGGAGAAGCCGAAGTGCAGCTCGCGGACGTGCAGGCCCGCGATGTTGTCGGCGCGCATGACGAGCGCGGCGCTGACGCCGCCCAGGAGGTCCGGCAGGCCGATGTTGGCGTGGACCTCGACCGCGCCGCGGACGAGCTGGACGTCGGCGTCGCCGACCAGCTTGAAGCCGAAGACCTTGGACCCCAGCTTGCCGACGTTGAGGTCGCCGAGCGGGAAGACGTTGCCCTTCGGGATCGTCCAGTCGATCGTGCCGTGGAACAGCTTGGTCGCGCCGATCGAGATGTCGACGGGCCCGGTCGAGGTCACCTTCAGCTTGGTGGGGTCGAAGCGGATCTCGGCGCCGGCCATGCTCAGGCCGTTGACCTTCACGTTGCCCTTGGCGATGAAGACGCCCTTGTCCTGCGTGAGGCAGGCGTCGGCGACGACGTCGATCGCGGCGAGCTGCAGGACGCGGCAGCGCCGGTCGTCGGGGTTGACGGGCGGCGTGGGCGCGGGCGTCGGCGTGCCACCGCCCCCGCTCGGCGGCGGGGGCGTGTCGCCGCCGCCGCTCGGCGGCGGGGTGCCGCCACCGCCACCGCCGCCATCGCCACCGCCGTCACCGCCGCCGTCACCGCCGCCGTCGCCGCCGCCGGTCGTCGGGGGCGGCGACGTCCCGGGGAGCACGAGGCCGCCGAACGTGTAGCCGTAGGGGTCGACCGGCTGGCCGACCATGCCGTTGAAGCCCTGCGTGCCGGTCGCCTCGGAGAGCCACGGATCCCCGTTGTCGCCGAAGTACGCGGCGGTTCCGAGGTCGTGGTGGTTGCCGTCGTCGCGCGCGCCCGGCGGCAGCACGTTCTTGCTCCAGCCGATCCCGTCGTCGGAGGTCTGGTACTGGACGTGGTTGTAGCCGCCGCTGATGGACGGCAGCCAGCGCGCGAAGTGCAGGCGCCCGTTGGCCTGGTCCTCGACGAGCGCGGCCGAGCTGTTGGGGTCATAGCCCCAGAACCGCACGTCGTTGCCGCCCGCGACGGACAGGTCGGGCTCCGGGATCTGATGGGCGGCGCCGAGCGTCGTGCCGTCGATCCGCCGCAGCCACCAGGTCGACGGGACGCGATCGTCGTCGAAGTCCGAGATGCGGTACATCAGGAACGTCCCCAGCGGCCCGGTGACGAGCTGCGGCCGGTTGACGCCGGTCTCGCCCGGCCCGCCCATCGCGTGCCAGTTCGCCTTGTCGTTGATCGCGGTCAGCGGCGCGCCGGGCATGTCGAACGTGCGCAGCTGGATGTGGTGGTCCGGGTCGTCCCAGGCGACGATGAACGAGCCGGGGCCCCGCTGGACGACCGAGGGGTGGTAGCCGCCGCCGTTGCGGTTGCGGGCGTCGGTGGGATCGGTGAGCTGCGCGCGGACGCCCGTGTACGTCACGCCCTCGGCGCTCAGCGGCGCGCCCTGGACGAAGACGCCGCCGTACTGCGACCCGTCGCCGAAGCCCCAGTCCTGCGACGTGACCGTGACGATCCGCCGGTCGGAGAGGTCGAGGATCGAGTCGGTGCTCACCCGGCGGTAGGTGCCGTTCTCGCTCGTCGTGATCGAGCTGCGCAGCGCGAGCTTGACCGGCGCCGCGAACGTGGTGCCGCCATCGGTCGACTGGTAGACGACGAGGTCGTCGTTTCCGTTGGGATAGGAGAAGTCGCAGAGCGCGTGCGTCACGAGGATCACGTCGCCGAACTGCGAGATCAGGACCTTGGGGCGGTCGACCGGGCGCGGGCCGGCGCCGTAGCTCTCATCGGTCTCGCCGCGCAAGCAGTTGGGTGGCAGCGTGAAGAAGCGCGTGTCGCCGGCCTGGCACGTGTCGGTTCCGGGCGCGATCCGGCAGTAGCCGATCTGGTCGTTGCCGGTGTCGGACTTGACCCCCCAGACGAGGTGGGTCGTCCCGTCGCGGTCGGTGGCCGACGACGGGCCGTAGCCCGTGGCGATCGACGGGTTGGCGAGGACGGAGGCGGGCAGCAGCAGACCCACCAGGGCGGTGGCGACCGCCAGCGCGACGACGACAAGACGGGGCACCGCGCGACCGTAATCGCTGCGCCGATGCCGGGGAACTCCCCATTCGTCGTGGATGTCGCCCGGTCGGTGCGGTTCGCTGAGCGCTGGATGGTTGATGCGAAATCGACGGCGGGCGTGATCGTGCGCCCGGCGGATGCTGGGCGCCGCGCGGTGCCGCAGCCGATCCTGGTTGGATCGGCAAGGCATCGCGTGGCGATCCAGCGCCGCCGGGCGTGCGAGCACGCCCGCCGGAATTTCGCAGCAACCGTCTAGAGGCGGTTCGGGTCCGCCGGCGCGGCGGCGTCCGGCGTCTCGGGCTCCCAGTCGACCTCGTGGCCGAGGCCGGCGGACTTCAGGACCTTCAGCGACAGCAGGGCGCACTTCATCCGCGTCGCGGAGATGTCGATGCCGAGCAGGTCGAGGATGAAGGAGCGGTCGAGCTTGAGCAGCTCCTCGACGGGCATGCCGACGACCTCGTCGGAGGCCATGGAGGCGCTGGCCTGGGAGATCGCGCAGCCGTGGCCCTCGAAGCGGACCTCCTCCACCCGCGCGTCGTCGCCGACCTTCAGCATCACCTTGAGCTGGTCGCCGCAGAGCGGGTTGTGGTCCTCGGCCTCGAGGTCGGGGGCCTCCATCGGACCCCAGTTGTGGGGCCGCTTGTAGTGCTGGAGGATCTCCTCGCGGTACAGGTCGTCCATAGGGACCAAAGCCTCCCGGGCTAGGCGAAGATGCGGCGGACTTCGGCGAGGCCGTCGACCAGCTGGTCGACCTCCTCGCGCGTGGTGTGGACGGCGAACGACGCGCGGGTCGTCGCCGACTCGCCCAGGTGCTGCATGAGCGGCTGGGCGCAGTGGTGGCCGGCGCGGACGCAGACGCCGCGACGGCCCAGGATCTCCGAGACGTCGTGCGGGTGCACGCCATTCAGCGCGAAGGACACCAAAGCGCCACGCGCCTCGACGTCGCGCGGGCCGTGGATCGTGACGTCGTCCTCGGCGCCGAGGCGCTCCAGCGCGTACGCGGTCAGCTCGGCCTCGTGCGCGCGGACCGCCTCCATGCCCAGCTCGCCGAACAGCCAGTCGATCGCGGCACCGAGGCCGATGACCTCGGCGATCGCCGACGTGCCGGCCTCGAAGCGCGCCGGCGGCGCGGCCCACTTGACGTCGTCGAACGACACGCTGGAGATCATGTGCCCGCCGCCGATCAGCGGCTCGGTGTCCAGCAGCGCGTCGTGGCGGCCGTGCAGGACGCCGACGCCGGTCGGCCCGTAGGCCTTGTGGCCGGTCCAGGCGTAGAAGTCGGCGTCGATCGCGCCGAGGTCGACCGGGATCTGCGGCACCGCCTGCGAGCCGTCGATCACGGTGACCACCCCGTGCGAGCGCGCCTCGCGCACGATCTCGGCGACCGGGTTGATCGTCCCGACGACGTTGCTCACGTGCGCCACCGCCAGCACCTTCGCGCCCGGCAGCAGCGCGCTCAGCGCCGCGCGGTCCAGCAGGCCCTCGGCGTCGACCGGCACCTCGACCAGCTCGGCGCCGACATCGCGGGCGAGCATCCACCACGGCACGAAGTTGGAGTGGTGCTCCATCCGGGTGACGAGGATCCGGTCCCCCGCACCGACGTGCCTGCGGCCCCAGCCGTGCGCGACGACGTTCAGCGCCTCCGACGCGTTGCGCGTGAAGACCGTGTCGCGCGCCGCCCAGTTCAGCGCCCGCGCGATCCGCGTGCGGGCGCCCTCGAACAGGTCGGTCGCCTCGACGGCCAGCGGGTAGGTCCCGCGGTGCACCGAGGCGCGGTGGTGGCGGTAGTAGTCGTCCATCGCCGCCAGCACCACGTCGGGCGTCTGCGACGTCGCGGCGCTGTCGAGGTAGGCGACGCCCTCACGCGCGAGCGTGGGGAACCGCGAGCGGACGTCGAGCTGGGTGGTGGCGGCCATGGTCTGGAACGACTCCCGACGAGCGAGGCTAGGCGCTGACGCCCGCCTCCTCCTTGATGTTGGCGTAGCCCTCGCGCTCCAGCTGCTCGACCAGCTCCGGGCCGCCCTCCTTGATGATGCGGCCGTTGAACATGATCGACACGCGCTCGGGCTGCACCAGGTGCAGGATGCGCTGGTAGTGGGTGATGATCAGGACGCCCATGCCGGAGCCCTTGGCGATCGTGTTGACGCCGTTGGCCACCACGTTGAGCGCGTCGATGTCGAGGCCCGAGTCGGTCTCGTCGAGGATCGCCATCGCCGGCTTCTGCAGCGCGAGCTGGAGCGTCTCCAGGCGCTTCTTCTCGCCACCGGAGAAGCCGTCGTTGAGGTAGCGGGCCGCGAACTCCTTGGGGACGTTCGTCAGCTCCATCGCGGCCTCGACCGTCTTGCGGAAGTCCTTCAGCGAGATCTCCGGCTCGCCGGCGGCCTCGCGGTGGGCGTTGAGGACCATCCGCAGGTACTTGGTGATCGTCACGCCCGGGATCGCGACCGGGTACTGGAAGGCCATGAACAACCCGGCGCGGGCGCGCTCGTCGGGGTCGGCCTCGGTGATGTCCTCGCCCTTGAAGAGGATCTGGCCCTCGGTGACCTCCAGGCCCGGGTGGCCCATGATCGCGTTGGCCAGCGTCGACTTGCCGGACCCGTTGGGGCCCATCAGCGCGTGGATCTCACCCTTGTTGACGGTGAGGTCCAGGCCCTTGAGGATCTGCTTGTCCCCGGCCTGGACGTGGAGGTTGCGGATTTCCAGCTCGGCAGCCATAAAGCGTTCTTGTAGTCCTTGATGCGTGCGGTCGGGGTCAGGCGACGGCCGCGGCGTCCGCGACGGCCTCGGCGGTCTGGGTCTGGGTGGGGCGGTTGGAGAAGGTGACGAGCTCGGCGAGCGTGGTCTGGGCCAGCGCCTTGACGACGCCGCCCTGGACCCGTGTCCACAGCAGCTTCGTCGCGCAGCCATGGCCGCTGTCGGCCTCGTGGTTGCAGACGACGCGCCCGTGCGAGGACTGTCCGTCCTCGGCCACGAAGCAGGTCATCGGCGCGACGACGCCCTCGAGGGCGAGGACGACCTCGTCCATCGTGATCTCCGAGGGCTGGCGCGTGAGGCGGTAGCCGCCGTGCGCGCCGCGGGTGGCCTCGACGAGGCCGGCCTTCTTCAGCAGGGCGACGATCCGTTCGAGGTAGGCGAGCGGCAGGGCCTCCGCCTCGGCGATCGCCTTGAGCGACACCGGAGTCGGAGCGCCGGCGCCGTCGTGCTGGCGACCCAGCTCGACGAGGAGCCGCACGCCGTACTCCGCCTTGGTCGTGAAGATCATCGCGTCTAATCCTACCGCGTAGGTCGGAGAAGCTTGCCGCCACCGGCGATCGGGCAGCTCCTGACGCATGCCTGCGGCGATCGTCACGGCCGGGGACTCCGGCATCGGCAGGGCCACCGCGGTCCGGCTCGCCCACGACGGGTTCGACGTCGGGATCACGTGGCGCAGCGACCAGCCCGGCGCGCGGACGACCGCCGCGGAGATCGAGGGCGCCGGACGGCGCTGCGAGATCGCCCACCTCGACCTGGGCGACGCGTCCGCCGGCCCGCCGGTCGTCGCGGGGCTGGCGAGCGCGCTGGGCGGCGTCGACGCGTTCGTCAACAACGCGGGCACGGGCGACTCGACGCCGTTCCTGGAGGTCGAGCCGGCGACGTGGCGCCACGTGCTGGAGGTCGACCTGACCGGCGCGTTCCTCTGTGCCCAGGCCGCGGCGCGGCTGATGGTGGCGGCACGGCGCGGCGGCCGGATCGTCAACGTCACCTCGGTCCACGAGCACGTCCCGCTGCGCGGATCGGCCGCCTACTGCGCCGCCAAGGGCGGCCTCGGCCTGCTGACCAAGGTGATGGCCTTGGAGCTGGCCGAGCACGGGATCACGGTCAACGCGGTCGCGCCCGACGAGATCGCGGCGACGATCGCGTTCCTGGCCTCCGACGGCGCGTCCTACGTGACCGGCGCGTCCTACGTGGTCGACGGCGGGATGCTGCTGATGGCGGCGGTGGCCAACCAGGAGGGCTAGGAAGCCCAACCGCCAGGACGTGCATGGGGAGAACGGCCCAGGGGGAGCAACAGCGCCATGTGCTTCGACCACGACGCCCTGCCACCCGACCTGCCCGCCGACGTCCCGCGCCTGGCGGGCGGCGCCGCCGCCGAGCTGACCGAGGCGACCTCGGCCGACGGCACGCGCTTCAGCGTCGCGCTGGCGCTGTCGCCCGAGCCACAGGGTCCCGCCGTCGTGATCGTCCCCGACGTCCGCGGCCTGTACCGCTTCTACGCCGAGCTGGCCGAGCGCTTCGCGGCCGCCGGGCACCACGCGGTGGCCATCGACCCGTTCGGGCGCACGGCGGGCACCGGCGAGCGCGAGGGCGAGTGGGACTACTGGCCGCACGTGCGCGAGACGACGCCGGCGCAGATCCAGGCCGACGTCGCGGGCGCGATCGTGCTGCTGCGCGAGCGCGCCGGCGCGAGCGTGACGAGCGTCGCCGTCGTCGGCTTCTGCTTCGGCGGCGCGCAGGCGTTCCTGGCGGCGATCAACCCGGACCTGCCGATCGACCGCGTGGTCGGCTTCTACGGCGCGCTGCGCGGCGACCGGCTCGGCATCCCGGCGCCGCGCGCGGAGATCGCCCGCGCGCGGGTGCCCGTGCTCGGTCTCTTCGGCGGCGCCGACGAGGGGATCCCGGTGGGCGACCGCATCGAGTTCGAGCGCAACCTGCGACGGGCCGGCGTCGAGCACGAGATCCACGTCTACGACGGCGCGCCGCACTCGTTCTTCGACCGCAAGCAGGACCAGTTCGCCGAGGCCTCGGCCGACGCCTGGCGGCGAACCCTCGGGTTTCTGGCCGCCAGGTGACAGACTGCCGCGCCGTGCCGGTCCGACGTTCCCTCGCCGCTGTCCTCGCCGTCGTGCTCGCCGGAGCGGCCGCCGCCGCGCCGACGGGCGTCGCCCAGGACGAGCCGCCGCCGGCGACGCCACAGACGCCGGCGGCCCCCGAGACGCCGGAGCCGCCGGACACCAACCCGTGCAACGACCTCGTCCTGCGGCTCGTCTGCCCGGACCTGCGGATGGCGCCGCCGACCGACCTGCACGTCGAGAAGGTCGGCAAGGTCGTGCGGCTGATGGCGACCAACCGGATCGTCAACGTGGGAGAGGGCGCGCTGGAGCTGCGCGCCGAGCACACCGGCGACCCGAAGACCGCGGGCTACCGCTTCGCGGAGGCCACCCAGGTCATCCGCGACCGCTCCGGCGACCCGGTCTTCTTCCCGATGGCCGGCTGGATCTACTGGAAGGCGATCCCGGGCCAGGGCCACTACTGGAAGTACTGGCGCGCGGCGCGCTTCGAGCTGTGGACGCTCAACGCCGACGGCACCCGCGACAAGCTCCAGCGAACCGGCCCGAAGCTGTCCTACTGCTTCCGCGACCTCAAGCGCGTGCGGTCATGGAAGCGCTCGCCCAAGGACCGCGTCTTCCCCGGCTGCTCGCAGACGTTCGGCCGCAAGGAGCTGCGCCTGGGCGTCTCGCCGGGCTGGGCCGACATCTACCCGTCGACCTACCACGAGAACTGGATCTCGGTCACCCACCTGCGCGGCTGCTTCGCGTTCGTGCACCGCGCCGACCCGCTCGGCGAGATCATCGAGCAGCACGAGGACAACAACATCGGCCAGCGGATCATCCGCCTGCCTCCGCGCGGCGGGTCCGTCGCACCGCGCGGTTGCCCCTCTCCCAAGTAATATCCGGGACGCATGTCGCTCGTCATCGCCCTCACGGCCTTCAAGGCCACGTTCGGCCTCGTCGTCGTCTTCTTCGTGCTGTTCCCGGTGCTCCTGCACGGGCTCATCGGCTTCGCGCTCGCGCAGTCCGCCGGTGAGCACCAGGACAACCTGGAGCTGTTCGAGGGCGATCGCGACGCCAGCGGCGTCTAAGCGCGCCGCCCCCGCCGCCGCTCAGCCGCCCGAGATCCGCGCCCGCGCCGCGTCGAGGTCGCCGTGGCCGTTGGCGCTCAGGTACGCCACGACCTCGCCGTCACGCCGGTAGGTGATCGCGAACTGCCCTGAGGGCAGGTCGCCGTCGACCTCCTCGTCGTCCCAGCCGTGCGCCGGGCCGACGTACTCCAGCCACGCCCAATCGGCCAGGTCGCTGAAGAAGTAGGGCACCTCGGTGTGCGGCGCGTCGGCGCCGAGCATGTTGCGCGCGGCCGTGCGCCCGTGCGCGGCGGCAACCTCCTCGTGCTCGATCCGGACGCTACGCCCGTGGACGACCGAGTCGTACTCGGCGATGTCGCCGGCGACGTACAGCCCCTCGGTCCCGGCGGCGCGCAGGCGCGCGTCGGCCACGACGCCGCCCTGCGGCCCGATCTCCAGCCCGGACTTGCGCGCCAGCATGACGTCGGGCTGGGCCCCGACGCCGATCACGACGGTGTCCGCCTCGACCACGTCGCCGCCGGCCAGGACCACGCGCTGGACGCGGTCGCCGTCGCCCTCGAAGCGCTCGACCTCGACCCCGCCGCGGACCTCCACCCCGTGGGCCTCCAGCACCGAGCGCACCCAGGCCCCGGCCCGCAGGCCGAACGCGCGCTCCAGCGGCTCCTCCTCCAGCAGCAGGACCGTGACCTGCTTGCCGAGCGTGGTCAGCGTCGCGGCCGACTCGCAGCCGATGTAGGAGCCGCCGACGCAGACGACGCGCTCGGCGCCCTCGGCCTGGACGTCGGCGCGCAGCGCGTCGGCGTTGCCCAGCGCGCGCAGGTAGTGCAGGCCTTCGAGCTGGGCGCCGTCGATCGGCAGGCGGCGCACCATCGCGCCGGTCGCCAGCAGCGCCGTGTCGTAGGAGACGGTCTCCTTGGTCGACAGCGTCGCGGTCCTGGCCGCCGGGTCGAGCGCCATCACCGACGTCCGCGTCAGGACCTCGACGTCGTCGGGCAGCTCGATCGAGGCATCGTCCTTGCTCTCCTGGCCGCCCAGGTAGCCCTTGGTGATCGGCGGGCGGTGGTAAGGCGGGTCCAGCTCGCGCCCGACGAGCAGGATCGCACCCGGCGCTCCTTCCGCGCGCAGCTCCTGGGCGCAGGTCGCCGAGGCGATCCCACCCCCGATCAGCAGGTGCTCGACGTGCCGGTCGGCCATGCCGGCAAGTCAACCACGAACGCGCCCGCCTCAGCGTGCGGGCGCGACCAGCTCCTCGGCCGCCGGGATCGAGCGGCGCGCGAGGCGGCCGTCCTCCAGGACCTCGTAAGCCCCCATCCGGCGCAGCGGCGGCGAGTACAGGTGGATGGTCACCGCGGCCTCGTCGCCGATGTGCAGGACGCGGTGGATGTCGGTGGCGTCGAAGGAGAAGACGCCGCCGGGGCCGACCTCGCGGACGACCGGATCGCCGCCCAGCGCCAGCGTCTCCTCGCGCACGTGGCCGGCCGCGACGCCGACCGCGCCGTGCGAGTCGTCGTGGTCGTGGAAGCCGGTGTCGTTGCCGTCGTTCCAGCAGATCAGCCAGGCCTCGAGGTGGTCGTCCTTCTCCAGCAGGTGGTAGGTCCGCAGGCCCGAGGGGTCGTGGTGGACGTGGTCGCGCCACGCCTCCGGGCGGTTGAGGATGTCGACGGCGGCGAGCTCCAGCTCGGCCTGGGACAGGTCACGGTCGTGGTGGGGTCGACGGATCATGCGCGCCTCCCGCGCGGTGTGCCCAGCAGCCGCTGGACGTTGGTGGTGGTCATGAGCGCCTCGGCCGGCGCGCCCAGCGGCGGCACCAGCGGCGGGTCGACGACGGGACGGTCCGAGCCCGTCACCAGCTGGTCGACGCCGACGACGCCGGCCATGGCCGCGATCGCGCGCGGGCCGTAGGACGACGTGTCGTAGAAGAGGTTGGGGTCGTTGATCGCGGCGGCCGGGCCGCCGCGCAGCGCGAGGCGCTCGGCGTGCAGCGGCGCCAGCCCGGCGAGCATCGCGAAGCAGACGCGCAGCGTCGGATGGTCCGGTCGCCCCCACCCCAGGAACGCGTGCCAGGCGAGGTGGACGTCGCCGACGTAGGTGGTCAGCGCCGGCCACCAGGCCGCGTCGCCGTCGTCGCGCGCGGTGGGCGGCGGCCCGGCCGGGCCGGGATGGACGAACAGCGGCGCGCCGCGCCGGGCCAGCGCGGCCAGGACCGGGCCGGCGGCCGCGACCAGCGCGGGCGACGCCAGCGTGGCGGCGGGCAGCGAGATCCCGACCGCGCCGCGATCCAGCAGCGCGTGGACGTCGGCGGGTGTGGCGCCGTGCACGGGCAGCGCGCCCCAGACGCCGAACGCGTCGCCGGCCGCGAAGACGCCGTCGTGCCACGCGTCCAGCAGCGGGCGCGCCTGGTCCTCGTCCAGCGCCTCCACCCCCAGCGGCGTCGACATGCACAGCAGCGCGCGCCGCAGGCCGGACGCCCGCAGGCTCGCGGCGCGGACCGCCGGGTCGTGCGTGGCGTCGCCGAACGGGCTGTCGGGCTCGCCGGGGACCGCGACGACCCAGCCGCGTCCGTCGCGCTCGCGCCGGACGGCAGGCGCGACGTCGCGGCGCGCGAGCGCGGCGACGAAGTCCTCCGGCCAGAGGTGCTGGTGGACGTCGGTGGCGACCATGGTGCCCGTGTGATCGGCCATCACGGGCAATTCTACACAATCTCTGTGGGATTTACAGGATTACGCCACGGGCACGCCGCGCAACAGCGAGCGGTAGGCCGCGTGCGTCTGGCGCGCGACGTCGGACCAGTCGAAGCGCAGCACGTGCTCGGAGGCCTCGGCGACGAGCCGGTCGCGCAGCGCGTCGTCGGTCAGCACGCGCTCCATCATGCGCCCGAGCGACTTGGGGTCCTTGCTCTGGAAGCGCAGGCCGACGCGCTCGTTGGGGACGACCTCGCGCAGCCCGCCGGTGTCGGCGACGATGCACGGGCAGCCGCTCGCCATCGCCTCCAGCGCCACCAGCCCGAACGGCTCGTAGATCGACGGCACCACCGTGAGGTCGGCGATCCGGTAGAGCGAGTGCAGGACGTCGTCGCCGATCCACCCCATGAACGTGCCGTGGTCGGTCAGCCCGAGGCGGCGCGCCTGGTCCTTCAGCTCCCACTCGTGCGTGCCCGAGCCCGCGACGAGGAAGCGCACGCCGCCGACGCGCGCGATCACGCCGTCGTCGCCGGCCAGCGCCTCCAGCGCGTGCTGGAAGCCCTTCTCGTAGACCAGCCGGCCGACCAAGAGCACCAACTTCTCGTCCGGCCGGGCGAACCGGGCGCGCAGCGCGTCGAGGTCCTGGACCGGCTGCAGGTCGCCGGGGTCGATCCCGTTGGGCGCCACGACGACGCGGTCCTCGTCGATGCCGAAGACGTCGGCGACGTGCCCGCGCATGTAGTGCGAGCAGACGAGCACCTGGTCGGCGACGTGGACCATCCAGCGCTCGGTGCGGTGGATGTCGGACTGCGGCGGCTTGTGGACCCAGCCCTGGTGGCGGCCGTGCTCGGTCGCGTGCACCGTGGTCACGAACGGGATCCCGGCGCGGTCGGCCAGGCGCTTGGCGGCGACCGCGACCAGCCAGTCGTGGCCGTGGACGAGGTCGAAGTCGTGCTCGGCGACCAGCGCGGCGCCGCGCTCCAGCAGGTCGTGGTTCATCCGCCCGACCCACTGCACGAACTCCGGCAGCGCCGACGGGTAGTGCGGCTCGCGCACGCGGTGGACGTGCACGCCGTGCCGGATCTCGTCCAGCGGCCCGTGCTCGCCCGCGCGCGTGAGGACGTGGACCTCGACGTCCTCGTCGGCGACCAAGGCCTCGCTCAGCTTGCGGACAGCGCGCGCCAGCCCGCCTTCGACGATCGGCGGGTACTCCCAGGAGACGACGAGGACACGCAGCGGCACCTGCCGCACAGGCTACTTGGCCGACTGGCCAGGATGCGACTTCGCCGTCCCGCGCGGCACGTCGCTCAGGCGACGCGTTCCAGCAGCGCCCGGCCGGTCGGTCCGAGGATCCCGCCGAGCGTGGCGCCGTCGGGCAGCTCGTACTCCTCGCCGCCGAGCACGTCGCGCCAGCGGCCAGCGGCGCTCGCAGGCAGCTCCCAGCCGCCGGCGCCGGTCGCGCCGTCGCGGATCGTCACCGCGACGAGCACGGCGTCGCCGCGCAGGAACGCGAGGACGTCGTCGCCGGCCGGCACCGGCGTGTAGGTGGACGCCGCGAAGGCCTCGGGCCGGCGGCGGCGCAGCTCCAGCGCCGCGGCGACGAGGTGCAGCTTGACGGTCTCGGCCGTCGGCGGCGCGCCGTCGCGCAGCGCCGCGAGCGCCTCGCGCCGCGCGGCCCAGTCGACCGGCCGGCGGTTGTCGGGGTCCACGAGCGAGTAGGCCCACAGCTCGTCGCCCTGGTAGACGTCGGGCAGGCCGGGCACCGTCAGCTTCAACAGCGTCTGCGCCAGCGCGACGCGCGCGCCGAGGTCGGCCACGCGCGACGCGATCACGTCGAAGCCGTAGCGGAACGGGCCGTGGTCGAGCAGGTCGACGGCGAAGGCCTTGGCCGCCGCCTCGTGCTCCACGTCGGGGTCGATCCAGCTCGACGACACCTTGGCCTCGCGCAGCGCCTTCTCCAGGTAGGGCTCCAGACGGTCGGCCTCGATCGGCCAGGCGCCGATCAGCGTCTGGTAGACGAGGTACTCCTCGGCGGGCGTGGGCGCGCCGAGCCGCGCGTCGCGCAGCTGCGCGTTGACCTCGAACCACGAGCGCACCGCGCCCGCCCACTCCTCGGCCATCCAGGTCAGCGCGCACAGCCGCGCGCGGACGTCGCCGGAGCGCTTGGTGTCGTGGGTCGACGACACCAGCAGGTTGAACGGCAACCGCCGGGCGTTGCCCTGGTGGAACGCGTCGACGTCGATGCCGAAGCGCGACGGGTCGCCGCCGACCTCGTTGAGCGCCAGCAGCCGGACGTAGCGGTAGAACGCCGTGTCCTCGACGCCCTTGGCCATCACCGCCGGCGTCGTCTGCTGGAAGCGCCAGACGAACTCCGCGGGCACCGACGGGTCGTCGAGCGTCAGCGCGCGGCGGACGCGGTCGGGCACGTCGACCAGCGCCTCGCGGTCGGCGCCCTCCACGCGCGCGGTATCCGGCTCGACGTAGGTGCGGTAGACCGGCAACGCGCTCAGCGCGCCCGGCAGCGCGTCGGCGACCTCGGGCCACAGCCGCGCCAGCCGCTCCACCTCCGGCGTGAACGACGTCGTCGCCTGCTGGAGCTTGGCCTCGTCGGCCAGCGCGCCGAACGGCCGCGGGTCGCCGGTGAGCGACACGTACAGGTCGGTCAGCGTCTCCTCCGCGCGACGGTCGACGAACAGCGCGGCGACGTCGTTGGCGAACTCGTAGCCGACGGTCCCGGACACGGGCCAGTCGCCGCGCAGGGGTTCACCGGGGTCGAGGATCTTCTCCACCCATACCTGTTCGACCCCGCGCTCGCGCAGGCGCCGCAGGTACTCCAAGGGGTTCCGCAGCCCGTCGGGGTGGTCGATCCGCAGCCCGTCGACCACGTCCTCCTCGACCAACCTGATGGCCAACCCCGACATCGCCTCGAAGACCTCGGGGTCCTCGATCCTCACGCCCGCCAGCTCGTCGATGTCGAAGAACCGGCGCCACCGCCCGGAGACCGGGTCGACGTCGAAGAACCGCTCCCGCAGCTCGGGGTCGCTCCAGTAGCGGTTGGCGTCGTCGGCGGCCATGTGGTTGGGCACGACGTCGAGGATCAACCCCATGTCCAACTCGTGGGCCGCGGCGGCCAGCGCGCGCAGCCCCTCCTCCCCGCCGAGCGCGTCGCTGACGCGCCCCGGGTCGATGACGTCGTAGCCGTGCGTCGAGCCCTCCCGCGCCTGGAACGACGGCGACAGGTAGAGGTGCGAGCAGCCCAGGTCGGCGACGTAGGGCAGCAGCTCCTTCGCGGCCGCGAAGTCCAGGTCGGTGCCGAGCTGGAGCCGGTAGGTGGCGCGCAGCGGCGCGCGCCGCGCGCCGCTCACGCCGCCCTCCGCAGCACGGTGATCGACCGCGACGACACGTAGCAGTCGCCGCGCGCCCGGTAGCCCTCCGCCCCGGCCTCGATCCGCGGCGCCGCCGTCGTCAGCTCGACCGCCCACTGGCGCCCGAAGCGCTGCGCCGGGATCCGGAACACCTGGTCCTCGTGGTGGGCGTTGAACAGCACCAGGAACGAGTCGCCGTGCACCGGCTGGCCGTGGCGGTCGCGCGCGGCGGTCGCCTGGCCGTTGAGGAACACGCCGAGCGAGCGGTGGTCGGGGTTCTCCCAGTCGCGCCGCGTCATCCGCCGGCCGTCGAGGCGGAACCACCACACGTCGGGCAGCCCGGGCTCGGCCTGCTCCCCGGCCAGGAAGTGCTCGCGCCGGAAGACCGGCTCGCCGCGGCGCAGGCCGATCAGCCGCCGCGTGAACTCCATCAGCGCGCGGCCCTCGTCGCCGATCTCCCATTCGTACCAGGAGATCTCGTTGTCCTGGCACCACCCGTTGTTGTTGCCGCCCTGCGTGCGGCACAGCTCGTCGCCGCCGAGGATCATCGGCACGCCCTGGCTGAGCAGCAGCGTCGTCAGGAAGTTGCGCTGCTGCTTGGCGCGCAGCGCCTTGATGCCCTCGTCGTCGGTGTCGCCCTCGGCGCCGCAGTTCCAGGAGCGGTTGTCGTCGGTGCCGTCGCGGTTGCCCTCCTGGTTGGCGTCGTTGTGCTTGTCGTTGAACGACACCAGGTCGCGCAGCGTGAAGCCGTCGTGGGCGGTGATGAAGTTGATGGAGGCGAACGGCGACCGCCCGTCGTCGGCGTACAGGTCGCTGGATCCCGCGAAGCGCGCCGCGAAGTCGCCGACCGACGCCTGCCCGCGCCAGAAGTCGCGCATCGTGTCGCGATAGATCCCGTTCCACTCGCTCCACAGCACCGGGAAGTTGCCGACCTGGTAGCCGCCCGGCCCGACGTCCCACGGCTCGGCGATCAGCTTGACCTGCGAGAGCACCGGGTCCTGGTGGATGGTGTCGAAGAACGACGAGAGGCGGTCGACGTCGTAGAACGAGCGCGCCAGCGTCGAGGCGAGGTCGAAGCGGAAGCCGTCGACGTGGCACTCCAGGACGAAGTAGCGCAGCGAGTCCATGATCAACCGCAGCACCGCGGGCTGCACCGCGTTGAGCGTGTTGCCCGTCCCGGTGAAGTCCATGTAGAAGTGCGGGTCCTCGGGCGACAGGCGGTAGTAGGCCTGGTTGTCGACGCCCTTGAACGACAACATCGGACCGAGGTGGTTGCCCTCGGCCGTGTGGTTGTAGACGACGTCGAGGATGACCTCCAGCCCGGCGCGGTGCAGGGCCTTCACCATCCCCTTGAACTCCTTGAGGTTCTCGCCCGGGTCGCGGTTGGCCGCGTAGGGCGAGTGCGGCGCGAGGTAGCCGATCGTCGAGTAGCCCCAGTAGTTGGACAGGCCGTGCTCGTGCAGGAACGCCTCGTCGGCGATGTGGTGCACGGGCAGCAGCTCGACCGCGGTGACGCCGAGGTCCTTCAGGTAGGCCACCAGCTCGTCGGAGGCCAGCCCCGCGTAGGTGCCCTGCAGCTCGCCCGGCAGGCCCGGGAACTTCTTGGTGAGGCCCTTGACGTGGGTCTCGTAGATCACGGTCTCGGTCCACGGGATCCGCGGGTGGCGGTCGTCCTCCCAGTTGAAGGACTCGTCGACGACCACGCACTTGGGGATCGCGGGCGCGCTGTCCTCGTCGTCGAACTCGAAGTCGGCGTCGTCGGTGATCTCGCCGTCGGGCGGCGTGTAGGGCAGCGCGTTGGCGGCGTCCCAGTCGATCGTGCCGTCGATCGCCTTGGCGTAGGGGTCGATCAGCAGCTTGTTGGGGTTGAAGCGCTTGCCCCGCGCCGGGTCGTACTCGCCGTGGACGCGGTAGCCGTAGCGCTGGCCGGGGCCGACGCCGGGCACGTAGCAGTGCCAGTTGTGCGCGGTCTGGTCGACCACCTCGACGCGCTCCTCGTGGCCGTCGCGGTCGAACAGGCACAGCTCGACGCGCTCGGCGGCCTCGCTGAAGATCGAGAAGTTCGTGCCCTGGCCGTCCCACGTCGGGCCGAGCGGGAACGGCTCGCCCGGCCACGCCTCACGCGACATCGGTGCCCTCCTGCAGCGCGCGAGCGAGCCCTCCGGGCGAGCACGCGCCCGGAACCTCGCCCTCTGGGCGAGCGTTCCGCCTCATGCGCGCGCTCCTCCGGTCGCGACGCTGTCGTCCGGGCGCACGCCGGCCACCAGCGCGCCGGCCAGCGGCGGCAGCGTCACGTGGCCGTCGGGGCGCAGCGCGACGCCGTCGTGCGTGGCGAGCACGATCCGGCGAGAGCCCGGGGCGGGCGGGTTCGACAGCGTCTGCTCGACGTCGGCGAAGTTCATGAGCAAGGTGTAGTCCCCACGACGGACGCGCAGCCAACGCGCTTGCGCGTCGGCCCGCACGTCGTCGACCGGCCCGCGCGGCAGCGCGCGGCGCGCCTCCAGCAGCTTCGCGTACAACGCACGCAGCGAAGGATCCTCCATCCGCGTCAGCTTGGAGCGCGCGAACGTCGCGGGGTCCTGCGGGTCGGGCACCTCCTCGCCCGCGAACCGCGCGAACGCCGCGAACTCGCGCCGGCGCCCGTCGCGCGTGGCGACCGCGATCTTTTCGTCGATGTGGTCGGTGAAGAACTGAAACGGCGCGTCCTCGCCGTACTCCTCGCCCATGAACAGCATCGGCGTGTAGGGCGACAGCAGCGTGGCGAACGCGGCCAGCGGCCGGGCCGCGCGCGGCAGGCGGTCGCCCAGCGCGCGGTTGCCGACCTGGTCGTGGTTCTGGTCGAAGACGACGAAGCGCTCCGGCGGCAGGCCCTGCGCCGGCGCGCCGAAGCGGCGCTTGCGGAACTCCGACCAGCGGCCGTCGTGGACGTGCGGGTCGCGCAGCGCGTGGACGAGATCGCCGATCGTGCCGAACTCCGCGTAGTAGCCCTCGCGCTCGTCGGTGACCAGCGTGCGCAGCGCGTGGTGGACGTCGTCGGCCCACGCCGCGTCGCAGCCCCAGCCGCCGGCGCTCGCCTCGCGCACGACCTTGGGGTCGTTGAGGCCGGACTCGGCGATCACCAGCGCGCGGCCGTCGCGCGCGTGCACGCGACGGGCGACCTCGGCGACGACGTGCTCGGTCGACGCGTCGAAGATCGCGTGGATCGCGTCCAGGCGCAGGCCGTCGAGGTGCAGGTCGGCCACCCACATCTCGCAGGCCTGGACCGCCCACTCCCGGACCGGGCCCGACCACGCGTCGTCGTAGTTGATGGCCTGGCCCCAGAAGGTGGAGTACTTGTCGGTGAAGTAGGGGCCGAAGGCGCGGATCGCCTTCTCGCCGGAGGCGCCGACGTGGTTGAGCACCAGGTCGAGGATCACCCCGAGCCCCGCGCGGTGGGCGGCGTCGACCAGGCGCTGCAGGCCGTCGGGACCGCCGTAGGCCTCGTGCGCGGCCCAGAAGTACACGCCGTCGTAGCCCCAGCCGCGCCGGCCCGGGAAGTCGGCGACCGGCATCAGCTCGATCGCGGTGACGCCCAGCTCGGCGAGCCCTCGCAGGTGCGGGATGACCGCGTCGAACGTGCCCTCCCGCGTGAACGTGCCGACGTGCAGCTCGTAGACCACGAGGTCCTCCAGCGCGACGCCGCCCCAGGCCTGGTCGTGCCACGTCCAGGCGGCCGGGTCGACGATCCGCGACGGCCCGCGCAGGCCCTCGGGCTGCAGGCGCGTGTGCGGGTCGGGCAGCCGCCGGCCGTCCAACACGTACCGGTAGTCCTCGCCCGCCGCGGCCTCGACGGTCGCGACGTACGTGCCGTGCCCCTCGGGCTCCATCGCGTGCTCGCGCCCGCCGACCGTCAGCGTCGGCTCGTGGTCCAGCGAGAACACGCGGAAGCGCACGGTCCCGTCGCCGAGCGGGACCGCGCCCAGCGGCCGCTCCCACGGCAGGGTCGTCTCAGAAGACATGCGCCGACAGCCAGTTGGAGGCGAAGAACGCGACGAACATCGGGACCAGCATCCACATGATCGGGTGGATCTCGCGGACGCGGCCGCGGGCGATCATCGTCACGACGTAGCCGAACACGCCGAGGCCGATGCCCGCCGAGATCGAGAACGTGAGCGGGATGCCGGCGATCGTCAGGAACGCCGGGACCGCGTCCTCGGGCCGGTCCCACTCGATCTCGCGCACGAGCTGGATCATCAGGTAGCCGACCATCACCAGCGCGGGCGCGATCGCCGGGTGCAGGGTGGTGTCCTTGCCCACCGTCACGCCCTGCCCGACGACGGCGATCAACGGCACGAAGAAGATCGTCAGCGCGAACAGCAGCCCCGTGACGACCGACGCCAGGCCGGTGCGCGCGCCCTCCGCGACGCCGGCGCCGGACTCGACGTAGGTCGTCACCGACGAGACGCCCATCGCGCCGCCGCCCGCGGCCGCGGCCGAGTCGACGAGCAGGAGGTTGCGCACCTTCGGGATCTCGCCGCGCTCGTCGAGCAGGCCGCCGGCGCTCGTCACCGCGTAGGCCGTGCCGACCGTGTCGAAGAAGTCGGTCATGAACAGGCTGAAGATGATCGGCACCAGCGCCCACGTCAGCGCGTCGCGCAGCGCGCCGGGCGCGAGGCCGTCCCCGATCGTCGAGAAGTCGCCGGACGTGGGCCAGCGCGCGACCGCCGAGGGCCCGTCGAGCACCCCGAAGACCAGCCCCAGCACGGTCGACGTCGCGATGCCGATCAGGATCGCGCCGCGCACGTTGGCCGCGGCGCAGCCCAAGGCCACCAGGATGCCCGCCAGCGCGATCAGCGCCGGGCCGGTCGACAGGTCGCCGAGCGCGATGCCCGTCGACGGGTCGTTGACGACGATGCCGCCGTCGCGCAGCCCGACCAGGGCGATGAACAACCCGATGCCGACGCCGATCGCCAGCTTCAGCGACGTCGGCACCGCGCGCACGACCGCCTCGCGCATGCCGGCCAGCACGAGCACGACGGCCAGCAGGCCCTCGAGCACGATGCACGCCATCCCGACGTCCGGCGAGACCTTGCGGCCCAGGATGATGTCGAACGCGACGACCGCGTTGATCCCCAGGCCGGAGGCCAGCGCGAACGGCAGGTTCGTCGTCAGCCCCATGATGATCGTGAAGCCGCCCGCCGCCAGCGCGGTGGCGACCGCGACCGCGTCGAACGGCAGCCCGGCGCTCGACAGGATCGCCGGGTTGACGAACACGATGTAGGACATCGTCAGGAACGTCGCCAGCCCGCCCAGCGCCTCGGTGCGAGCGTCGGTGCCGCGCTCGCGCAGCGCGAAGAACCGCGACGCCCTCAACTCTCGGGAGCGATCCACAGCACCCCCAGCGGGGGCAGCGTCATCGCGGCCGAGTGCGGCTGGGCGTGCCAGGGCAGGTCCTCCGCCTCGACGCCGCCGAAGTTGCCGACGCCCGACCCG
The DNA here is from genome assembly GCF_035685985.1 of Baekduia sp. Classification (GTDB taxonomy): domain Bacteria; phylum Actinomycetota; class Thermoleophilia; order Solirubrobacterales; family Solirubrobacteraceae; genus Baekduia. The sequence continues at coordinate 24,887 of NZ_DASRZV010000015.1, read as the reverse complement.
CCGTACTGGGTGGCGTCGGTGTTGAGGACCTCGCGCCAGCGCCCGCCGCGCGGCAGGCCGACGCGGTAGCCCTCGCGCGGGACCGGCGTGAGGTTCATGACGCAGACCAGCACGCGGCCCTCCGACGAGACGCGCGCGAAGGCCACCACCGAGTTCTCGGCGTCGTTGGCCTCGATCCAATGGAAGCCCTCGGGATCGCCGTCGCGCTGCCACAGCGCGGGCTCGTCGCGGTAGGCGTGGTTGAGGTCGCGCACGAGGTTCTGGACGCCGACGTGGGTCCCGCCCTCGCCGTCCGCCGTCGGGTCGTCCTCCAGCAGATGCCAGTCCAGCGAGCGCTCGGCGCTCCACTCCTGGGTCTGCGCGAACTCCTGGCCCATGAACAGCAGCTGCTTGCCCGGGTGCGCCCACTGGTAGGCGTACAGCGCGCGCACGTTGGCCATCTTCTGCCAGTGGTCGCCGGGCATCCGCGAGTAGATGGTGCCCTTGCCGTGGACGACCTCGTCGTGCGACAGGGGCAGGATGAAGTTCTCGCTGAAGGCGTACATCAACGAGAACGTCAGCTCGTGGTGGTGGTAGCGCCGGTGGATCGGGTCGTGCGCGAAGAAGTTGAGGGTGTCGTGCATCCACCCCATGTTCCACTTGAACCCGAAGCCGAGCCCGCCCACGTAGGTCGGCCGCGACACGCCCGGCCATGCCGTCGACTCCTCGGCCGCCGAGATGATGCCGGGCTCACGCGCGTAGAGGGTCTCGTTCAACTCCTTGAGGAAGTCCACCGCCTCGAGGTCCTCGCGCCCGCCGTGCTCGTTGGGGATCCACTCGCCCGCCTTGCGCGAGTAGTCGAGGTACAGCATCGACGCGACCGCGTCCACGCGCAGCCCGTCGGCGTGGTACTCCTCGCACCAGAACAGCCCGGAGGCCAGGAGGAAGTTCCTGACCTCGTTGCGCCCGAAGTTGAACACCAACGTGCCCCACTCCGGGTGCGCGCCGCGGCGCGGGTCCTCGTGCTCGTAGAGCGCGGTGCCGTCGAAGCGCGCCAGCGCCCAGTCGTCGCGCGGGAAGTGCGCGGGCACCCAGTCCATCAGCACGCCGACCTCGTGCTCGTGCATGCGGTCGACGAAGGCCTTCAGGTCGTCGGGACCGCCGAGGCGCGGGTCGGGCGCGAAGTAGCCGGTCACCTGGTAGCCCCAGGAGCCGGTGAACGGGTGGGCCATCACCGGCAGCAGCTCGACGTGGGTGAACCCCATGTCGGTCGCGTAGGCGGCCAGCTGGTCGGCGACCTCGGCGTAGGACAGCAGGCGCTCGGGGTCGTCGGGGTCGCGCCGCCACGAGCCCAGGTGGACCTCGTAGATCGACATCGGGCGCTCGTGCTGGACCTGGCGCCCGCGTGCCTCCAACCACTCGTCGTCCTGCCACGCATGGCCGGAGCGCGCGACGATCGCCGCGGTCTTGGGCGAGATCTCGACCTGCCGCGCGTAGGGGTCGGTCTTGACGCGCAGCGCGCCGCCGTGCGTGCGGATCTCGAACTTGTACAGCGCCCCGGGCTCCACGCCGGGTAGGAACAGCTCCCAGATCCCGGACGAGCCCAGCGACCGCATCGGGTGCAGGCGGCCGTCCCAGGAGTTGAAGTCGCCGACGACCGCGACCGAGCGCGCCGCCGGGGCCCAGACCGCGAACGCGGTCCCGGCCAGGCCACGGACCTCGCGCGGGTGCGCGCCGAGGCGCTCGTAGATCTCCTCGTGGCGGCCCTCGCCCGCCAGGTGCAGGTCCAGCTCGCCGACCGTCGGCGGGAAGTTGTAGGCGTCGGCGACCGTCACGTCGAGCCCGTCCGGGTAGCGCGTCCGCACCTCGTAGCGCAGCGGCGGCTTGGCGCCGTCGACGTGCGCGGCCCAGACGCCGGCCGGGTGCACCAGCTCGGCGCCGTGGTCGATGCCGTCGACGACCTGGATCGTCACGTGCTCGGCGCCGGGGCGCCACGCGCGCACGATCGCGCCGCCGTCGCCGTCGGAGTGCGCGCCCAGCAGCGCGTGCGGATCGGCCAGCTCGCCGGCCGCCAACGCGTCGGCGTCCCGCTGCCAGGCCTTCGTGAAGCGCTCGTCGCTCATCGCTCGCGTCATGCCTCCGGCTCCGTCGTCTCGGGTTGCAGCAGCCGCGCGATCCCGGCCACGGGGATCTTCACCCAGTCGGGCCGGTTGTCCAACTCGTAGCGCAGCTCGTACACGGCCTTCTCCAGCTCGAAGACGGCCAGCAGCCGCTCCACCGCGGCCCGTCCGGGCGGCAGCAGCGACTGGTCGGTCTCCTCGAGGTACCCGTCCAGGTAGGCCTGACGCACGGCGTCCTCCCAACCCTCGGGCGCGGGCGCGGCGTGCAGCAGCTCCGACGCGGTCGCCGCGTAGGCGAACGACCGCAGCATGCCCGCGACGTCGCGCAGCGGCGAGCGCTTGCGGCGCCGCTCGATGAGCGTGCGGGCGGGCTCGCCCTCGAAGTCGAGCACGACCCAGTCGCCGTCGGCGTCGTGCATGACCTGGCCGAGGTGGAAGTCCCCGTGGTGGCGGATCACGCGCCCGGCCGAGCCGACCTGCGTCAGCCGGCGCAGCTGGTCGCGCACCTCCTGGCCGCGCCCGCGGATCGGCTCCAGGACCTCGTCGTCGTCGGGCAGGTCGACGAACATCCGCTCGATCTCCTCGTCGACCGTGGCGGTCAGCAGGCCGAGCGCCTCGGCCGAGGTGTCCTCGGGCGCGAAGGCCGGGTCGGCGTTCTCCGAGCCCAGCGTCGTGTGCAGCCGGCCGGTGACCTCGCCCAGCGCGCGAGCGCGCGCGACGAACCGCCGCGGGTCCTCGCGCAGGTCGGCCAGCGCGAGGTCCCAGCCGTCGGTCGCGCCGGTCAGGAAGTCCTGGACGATGCCGAGCGTCGCGTCGATCAGCCGGCCGCTGTGGCCGTACCAGCCGCGCAGCGCGGCGATGTGCGGGAAGTCGCGCTCGGTGAGGAAGCGCAGGATCTCCAGCTCCGGGTTGGGGCCGGCGCCGAGCTTCCTGTAGGCCTTGAGGACCAGGCGCTCGTCGATGACGATCGAGGAGTTCGACTGCTCGGCGCCCATCGGGCGCACCGCGCCGATCTCGGCGGGCAGGGTCGAGCCCTCGACGGTGTGGAACTCGGCGACGCCGGCGGCCGTCTCCAGCTCGGTGTCGTTGGCCATCAACCTGATGAGCGCCCGCGCGGTCTCGGGGTCGCCCATCGCGTCGTAGATCGCCATGCCCTCGTTGACGCAGATGACGCCCTCGGCCCACTCGCCCTCGGGGCGCGCGCCGATCGGCAGCTGGTACAGCTCGTGCGTGCCGGGCAGGAACTCGACCTCCAGCACCGACAGCCCCAGCGGCTGCTCGGTCAGCGGGATCGTCTCCAGCAGCCGGAAGTGCGCGACCTCCCGGGACTTCGACCCGAACCAGCGTTGCGCGAGCACGAACTCGCGCAGCGCGCCCTCGTCGGGCAGGCGCAGCTCGCGGGCGGACGCGCTCATGCCCCTCCCCCTTCCCGGTCGTCCTCGTCCTCCTCGGCGGGCTTCTCCAGGATGAACCAGAAGAAGCCGCGCGGGGCGAGCGTCAGCAGGTAGGTCAGCTCGCCGATCCGCGGGAAGCGCGAGCGCCCGAACATCTCGACCGGGATGCGGCCCTCGTAGGCCGACAGGTCGAGCTCGACGGCCTGCGCCGAGCGCGCGACGTTGTGCACGCACAGGATCACGTCGTCGGCGTAGGTGCGCAGGTGGGCGAAGATCCGCGCGTTGTCGGTGGCCAGGTGCGTGTAGTCGCCCAGGCCGAAGACCGGGTGCGCCTTGCGCAGCGCGATGAAGCGGTGCAGCCAGCGCAGCAGCGACGTCGGCGTGCGCAGCTGCGCCTCGACGTTGACGGCCTGGAAGCCGTAGACCGGATCCATGAGCGGCGGCGCGTAGAGCTGGGCGAAGTCCGCGCGGCTGAAGCCGCCGTTGCGATCGCCCGTCCACTGCATCGGCGTGCGCACGCCGTCGCGGTCCCCCAGGTAGATGTTGTCGCCCATCGCGATCTCGTCGCCGTAGTACAGCACCGGCGAGCCCGGGAGGCTGAACAGGATCGCGGTCATCAGCTCGATCTCGTCGCGGCCGTTGTCCAGCAGCGGGGCGAGCCGCCGGCGGATGCCGACGTTGATCTTCATGCGCGGGTCCTTGGCGTACTCCCCGTACATGTAGTCGCGCTCCTCGTCGGTGACCATCTCCAGCGTCAGCTCGTCGTGGTTGCGCAGGAACAGGCCCCACTGCGCGGTGCGCGGGATCGACGGCGTCCGTTGCAGGATCTCGGCCATCGGCGTGGCGTCCTCGCGGCGCAAGGACATGAACATGCGCGGCATGACCGGGAAGTGGAAGGCCATGTGGCACTCGTCGCCGTCGCCCTTGCCGTAGTACTGGACGACGTCCTCGGGCCACTGGTTGGCCTCGGCGAGCAGGACGCGGTCGGGGTACTCGTCGTCGACCGTGGCGCGGACCTTGCGGAGGAACTCGTGGGTCTCCTCCAGGTTCTCGCAGTTGGTGCCCTCGCGCTCGTAGAGGTAGGGCACGGCGTCGAGGCGGAAGCCGTCCAGGCCGCGGTCCAGCCAGAAGCGCAGCACGTCGAGCATGCGCTCGTGGACGACCGGGTTGTCGTAGTTGAGGTCGGGCTGGTGGGAGAAGAAGCGGTGCCAGTAGTACTGGCCCGCGACCGGGTCCCAGGTCCAGTTGGAGGTCTCGGTGTCGGTGAAGATGATCCGCGCGTCGGCGTACTTCTCGTCGGTGTCCGACCAGACGTACATGTCGCGCTCGGGCGAGCCCGCGGGCGCGTTGCGCGCGTCCTGGAACCACTGGTGGTCGGAGGAGGTGTGGTTCATCACCAGGTCGGCGATGACGCGGATGCCGCGCTCGTGCGCGGCCAACATGAAGGTCTCGAAGTCCTCGACGGTCCCGTAGTCGGGGTGGATGGCGTAGAAGTCGGCGATGTCGTAGCCGCCGTCGCGCAGCGGGCTGGCGAACATCGGCAGCAGCCAGATGCAGTCGACGCCCAGCCACTGCAGGTAGTCGAGCTTCTCGGTCAGCCCGACGAAGTCGCCCGACCCGTCGTCGTTGCCGTCGTAGAAGCCGCGCATGTGGATCTCGTAGAACAGCGCGCGCTTGAACCACAGCGGGTCGCGCTCGAACCAGTGCGACGGGTCGGCGGGATGCAGCTCCTTCTCGGGCTTGGCCGGCGACTCGCTCGCCGGCGGCACGGTGCCCTCGGCCGACTCGAAGCGCGTCGGCGTGTCGTCCTGGGCCACCTCGCGGGCCTCGGTCGTCATGCGCTCGGTCACCCCCGCACCACGCGGAAGAGGTGGGCCTGCCGGTCGCCCGGGGCCAGCCGCACGTAGTTGGGGCCGACGTGCCAGTCGTAGCGGCTGCCGTCGAGCAGGTCCTGGACCTGGAAGTCCCAGGGCAGGCCGAGGTGGTCGGGCACGTGCACGGAGCCCTCCTGGGCCCACTGGGGGTCGAGGCAGACGACCACGAGGATCGCGTCGTCCCCGGTCTGCTTGAGGTAGGCGATGAGGCCGTCGTTCTCGGTGTTCAAGAACGTGATGTTGGAGAGGTGCCGGAGCGCCGGGTGCGAGCGGCGCGCCTCGTTGAGCAGGCGGATCAGGCCGTTGAGCGGCGCGCCGTCCAGCGTGCGCTCCTTGACCTCGTACTTCTCGGAGTCCAGGTACTCCTCGCTGCCGGGCTTGACCGCCGTGTGCTCGACCCACTCGTAGCCCGAGTAGATCCCGTAGGTCGGGCTGAGCGTCGCGGCCAGGACCAGGCGCGCCTCGAACATCGCGCGGCCCCCGTGCTGGAGCTGCTCGGTGAGGATGTCGGGGGTGTTGGCGAAGAAGTTGGGGCGGTAGTAGTCGGCGGTCTCGTAGGCCAGCTCCTCGACGTACCGCTCCAGCTCCCAGCGCGAGTACTGCCAGGTGAAGTAGGTGTAGGACTGGTTGAAGCCGAGCTTGGCCAGCGTGCGCATCACCGCGCGGCGCGTGAACGCCTCGGCCAGGAAGACCGTGTCGGGGTGCTTGGCGCGGACCTCGGCGATCGCCCACTCCCAGAAGGCGAAGGACTTGGTGTGCGGGTTGTCGACGCGGAAGACCTTCACGCCGCGGTCGACCCACAGCAGGATCAGGTCGCGCAGCGCGTTCCAGAGCCCCTTCCAGTCCTCGCACTGGAAGTTGACGTTGTAGATGTCCTGGTACTTCTTGGGCGGGTTCTCGGCGTACTTGAGGCTGCCGTCGGGTCGGTGGTGGAACCACTCCGGGTGCTCGGTCAGCCACGGGTGGTCGGCGCTGCACTGGATCGCGAAGTCGATCGCGATCTCCATGCCGTGGTCCTTCGTCGTGGCCACCAGCGCCGCGAAGTCCTCCAGCGTGCCCAGCTCGGGATGGACGGCCTCGTGGCCGCCGACGCCCTTCAGCCCGATCGCCCACGGCGAGCCGGGGTCGCCCTCCCGCGCGGTCAGCGCGTTGTTGGGGCCCTTGCGGTTGGTGATCCCGATCGGGTGGATCGGCGTCAGGTAGAGGACGTCGAAGCCCAGCGCGGCGATCTGCGGGACGGCCTCGGCCGTGCCCTGGAAGCCGCCCCACGAGCGTGGGAACAGCTCGTACCAGGCGCCGAAGCGCGCGCGCTCGCGGTCGGCGTCGAGCGTCAGCGGCGCGTCGAGCGTCGCGCACTGCGAGCGGTCGGGGTGGCGGTCGATCGCCGCGGCCAGCTCGGGCTCCAGCGCGGCCTGGTGCTTGAGCGACTCGTCGATGTCCGGGTCCCGCAGCGTGTCCAACGCCGCCTTGACGACCTTGCGGTCGCCGCCCTTGGCGCGCTCCTGGGCGTCCTGAAGCAGCAGCACGCCCTCGCTCAGCTCGCCGGCCAGGTCGGTCTGGCCGAAGTCGACCTTGCGGCGCAGCTCCTCGCGCCACGACGCGAAGGCGTCGATCCACGCCTCGATCGTCCATTGGTGACGGCCGAGCGCCTCGACGGGGAACGTTCCGGCGTAGGTGTCGCCGGCGATCTCGCGATCGATGTGGCTCAGCGGGTACTCGACCCACTTGCGGCTTGTGGGCGCCTTGACCTTGGCGACGGCCTTCAGGACGTCGTGGCCGTCGGCGAAGATCGTGGCCTTGACCGCGACCTCCTCCCCGACCGTGCGCTTGGGCGCGTACCGGCCGCCGTCGATCAGCGGCGCGGGCTCGAGGATCACGATGCGCGGCGGGGCCGCCGCCTTGGTGCGCTTGGAGGCACCGCCGTTCTGCTTCACGAGACGCGAGGGGGGTTCGGTGGGTTGGTCGACGGGTCGAGCGGGCACGTAGTGGCGACTCTTCCCAGAATGGCCCCCGACGAACGCAAACATCCAGTGACCGAACGCACGAACCTGTCCGCCACGCGGTCGAGCGGGGTCCAGCTGCACCTCACGTCGCTGCCCGGCGGCCGGCTCGGGCCGGAGGCCCGGCGGTTCGTGGACTGGCTGGCCGAGGCCGGCCAGTCGTGGTGGCAGATGCTGCCGCTGGGACCGCCGGATCGCTACGGGTCGCCGTACAAGGCGTCGTCGGCGTTCGCGGCCTGGAACGGGTTCCTGGAGGCGCCCGCCGCGGAGGTCGCGCCGGAGGAGCTCGACGCGTTCGGGGAGCGCCACGCGTTCTGGGCGCGGTCGCTCCCGCGGCGGATGTGGGCCGACCAGGTGCGCTTCGAGCGCGAGTGGGCGGCGCTGAGGACCTATGCGCGGGAGCGTGGCGTCGGGCTGATCGGCGACGTGCCGATCTACGTCGCGCCCGGCGGCTACGACCAGCGGGCGTGGCCGGAGCTGTTCGTCGACGGCGTCGTCGCCGGCGTGCCGCCCGACGCGTTCACGGCGGCGGGCCAGCGCTGGGGCAACCCGCTCTACGACTGGCCGGCGCTGCGGCGGCGCGGGTACCGCTGGTGGGTCGAGCGCTTCCGGCGCGTGTCCGAGTTGTATGACATCGCGCGGATCGACCACTTCCGCGGGTTCGTCGCGTACTGGGCGGTGCCCGCGGGCGACCGCGACGCCCGCGGGGGCACGTGGCGGCGCGGGCCCGGGCGGGCGGTCTTCGAGGCGGCGCGGCGCGAGTTGGGGTGGAACGACTACGGCGGGTTCATCGCCGAGGACCTCGGGGTCATCACGCCGCCGGTCACGCGGCTGCGCCGGTCGCTCGGCTACCCGGGGATGGTCGTCCTGCAGTTCGCCTTCGACCCCGACGACCCGCGCGGCCCGCACCGGCTGGAGCACCACCGCGCGGACGTCGTCGCCTACACCGGCACGCACGACACCGACACGCTGCGCGGCTGGCTCGACGCGCTGGAGCCCGCGCGGCGCCGGGAGGCCGAGCGGGCCGTGCGCGACGCGGGCATCGTCGACGACGACATGGACTGGGCCTTGATCCGGTTGTGGATGTCCTCGGTCGCGCCGCTGGTGATGCTGCAGGTCCAGGACGTGCTCGGCCTGGGCTCCGAGGCCCGGATGAACCTGCCGGGGACGGCCGGGGGCGCGTGGAAGTTCCGCCTGGAGGCGGGGCAGCTGACGGCGTCCCACGCGCGGCGGCTGCGCGCGGCGACCGAGCAAGCGGGGCGACGTGCGAAGCGGTGACGAACGCGGCGCGGTGCTCGCGCTGGGCGACTCGATCATGTGCGGGCCGGAGGAGGGCGCCTATGGTGTTCCTCCACGGGCGTGGCCGCAGTGGATCGCCGAGCTGCTCGACCTCCCGTTTCACCGAATAGCCCGACCGGGTGCTTCTGCGCCAGATCTCGTCGCTCGGGATCTGTCTCGCATCCGAGACGACTATGCGATCGCCTGCCTCGGGATCGGCACCAACGACGTGCGCTCGATCGCGTGGGATCCGGCCCGCTATACGCGCGCGCTCGACACCCTGTCGAGCGCGGTCGGCGTCGCCGCGCGGCGGGTCTGCGTCGCGACCGTGCCGCTCGACCTCGGCCGGCCGCGCGCGGGCGCGAAGGTCGCCGAGCTGAACGCGATCGTGCGTCAAACCGCGCAAACATGCGGTTTCGCGGTGGTCGCGCTGGACGACTTCGGCGGCTGGCGCCAGTGGTTCCCCGACGCCGTCCACCCCACGGCGCTCGGTCAGCTGGAGATCGCGCGGCGCGCGGCGCGGGCGCTGGAGCTGGGCCGGGATCCGGCCGAGTTGGCCCCGCCACGGACCGGACCGCGGTCCGACCTGCGCTACGCGGCGACGCGCCAGATCGGACATCTGTGGCGGGATCACCGCCGCCGAACGGCCGACCGTAACGTTTGACCACGGGCAGGAGACGTATCAATGTGGCCCGAAGAGGGCACCACCTCACTCCTTAGGCGCGCTTCACCTGAGGTTGGGAAGGTTTCGGTGTCGCTCGTCGGGGTGACCCCGACCCCTCCCCTGTCTCTCCCCACCGCAGCCGTGCGATTGTGACCCGTTGCACAGTTGCACAAGCAACGAATCTGGCGTAGAATTCCGAGTGCAGTTATCGGGATTTTGCCCGGGAAAGGACCTTAGTTGACCCCCTCCACCCTCACCCCCACGTTCACCAACGACGTCCTGGCCTCCCCGCTGGATCAGCTCCTGCGGCGCGCGAGCCAGTACCAGCTCCTCGACCCGACCATGGAGATCGACCTCGCCAAGCGCATCGAGCGCGGCGATCTCGACGCGAAGGACCTCCTGGTCAACTCGAACCTGCGCTTGGTCGTCTCCGTGGCGCGGCACTACGTGGGCCAGGGCCTGACGCTGGACGACCTCGTCCAGGAGGGCATGCTCGGCCTCATCCGCGCCGTCGAGAAGTTCGACTACCGCAAGGGCTACCGCTTCTCCACGTACGCCACGATCTGGATCCGCCAGGCGCTGCAGCGTGGGCTGGACAACACGGGTCGCACGATCCGCCTGCCCTCGCACATGTCGCAGCGCGCCCGCCGCATCGCCCGCGTCGAGCGCGAGCTGACCGCCGAGCTGGGCGAGCCGCCGAGCGACGAGAAGGTCGCCGCGGCCGCGGAGCTGGACATCGAGGAGGTCGCGCTGCTGCGTGAGCGCGACCGCGCCCTGGCGTCCCTCGACCAGACCGTCGGCGACGACGGCGAGACCGCGCTGGGCGCCCTGCTCCCCGCCGACGGCGAGACCGTCGACGAGGAGGTCGAGCGCGAGACCGAGGCGTCCTCGCTGCGCGAGGCCGTCAACCGCCTGCCGGAGGACGAGCGCGAGGTCATCCACCTGCGCTTCGGCACCGGCGGCGACGGCGAGCACACGCTCGTCCAGGCCGCGCGCCGTCTGGGCATGCCGCCCTCCAAGGCCCGCCAGGCCGAGGAGCGCGCGCTGCGCCGCCTCGCGGCCGACGGCGACGTCAAGTCGCTCCGCGTCGCGGCCTGATCGGACGACGGCGGCCCCGACGGGTCCGCCGCCTCACCGAGTCATAGAAGTTGCCTACGATGGGCGGCGCCATGTGCGCCGCCCTTCGTCGTCCTGAGGCCGCGTTCGCCTCCGATCCGGACGCGGTCGCCCCGCCGTCCGCCCTGCCGCGCGCGGCGGGGTGGCGCGACCGCCTGCGGACGCGGCGGCGCGGGGTGCGGGCGTCCGCCGGCGTGGTCGTCGGACGGGGCGTCGTCTTCGACGTCGCGCGCGGTGGGGGCGTGACGCTCGGCGCGGGCGCCGTGCTCGGCGACGGCTGCCGCTTCCACGTCGCCGCCGGCGCGACCGTGGCCGTCGGCGCGGGCACGTGGCTGGGCGACCGCTGCGTGCTCACCGCGCGGCGCGCGATCGCCATCGGCGAGCGCTGCGTGCTGGGCGACGAGGTCGTGCTGGTCGACGCCGCGCCGGTGACCGCCGACGTCGAGCGGCCGCTGCGCGAGCAGGGGCTGACGGCCGCGCCGGTGCGCGTCGGCGACGACGTGCGCATCGGTCCGTCGGCGGCGCTGACGGCGGGCGCGACGGTCGCGTCCGGCGCCACGGTCGCCGCCCACGCGATCGTCAGCTGAGCTCGGCCGCCGCGCGCTCGGCGCGCTCGCGCCGGTCGCGCGCCTCGGCCAGGGCCGTCCGCGCCTCCTCCAGCTCGCGGCGCCGCGCCGCGACCGTCGCCTCGACCTGCTCCAGCGAGCGCCGCGCGCCGTCGACCGCGGACTCCGCCTCGGCCTCGGCCTCGTTGGCGCGGCGCAGCGCGTCGCGGCGGCGGCGGACCTCCCGCGGGTCCGGCCCGGGCGGCGCCGCGGGCGCGGCGGCGGCGGTGGCGGCCGCGCCCGAGCCCACCAGCCCGTCCAGCCCGCCGAAGCCCGACGCCGCGCGCTCCTTGAGCACGCGCCCCGAGGCCACCTCCGCGCGCGCCTCGGCGTCCACGGTCGCCGCGTGCAGCGTCGCGCGGACCTTGTCGCGCGTGGCGCCGTCGACCGGCGCCTGGGCGGCCAGCGCGTCGACCAGCGCCCGGGCCGCCTCGGCCGCCTGGCGCAGGACGCCCGGCTCGGCGCCGCCCAGCAGCTCCTCCTGCGCGCCGGCCAGCGCGGCGCCCGCGTCGACCAGCGCGCGGACCTCGTCGGCGTGCGAGCGCGCCAGCTGGTTGACCGCCCACGCCGCGCGCGTCGGCTTGGCGAGCCTCTTGATCGCGGCGGCCCGCTCGCGGTCGCCGCCGGCCCGCGCCTCCTTGGCCAGCGCGTCGCGTGCCGCGACGAACTCCTCCAGCGGGAGCCCGTAGAGCTGGTCGATCGGATCGTCGGCCATCCGCCGATGGTGTACCCGATCGCGCCGACATGTCCGAATCCGAACCCGGATCGGCCCCGAACCGTCACGACGCTCCGAAAAGCGGGAGGCAAGCTGCACGAGATCTCTCAGGCGGGACGGCCCGCCGGCCGATAGAACCTGCACTGGTGGGCAGGCGCAGCAGGCATCGGCTTGCGGTTCTGACGGCGTGTGCCGTCTTCTCGGCGACGGCGCTGACGGCCGCCCCTGCCCTCGCCGTGGCGCCGTCCTCCGGCACCGGCGCGCGCCCCGACTTCGACGCGCGCGCGGGCGACCGCGCCGCCGTCCCGGCCGCGGTCTCCGACGCCCGCGCGACGCTCGCCAAGGGCCTCGGCGCGGAGGCGACCGTCGACGCCGACCCGGTGACCGGCGGCCTGCGCTCGGTCCTGCGCACCGACGGCTTCCTGACCGGCCCGTCGCGGGCCGACGCCGGCGCCGTCGCGCTCGCCTACGTGCGCGCCCACGTCGACGCGTTCGGCCTCGACGGCGGCGACCTCGGCCAACTGCACCTGACCAACCGCTCGACCTCGCCCGACGGCGTCACCCACCTCGCCTTCGCCCAGCGCGACGGCGGCGTCGCCGCCTACGACTCGGCGCTGACCGCGTCGGTGACCTCCGACGGCCGCCTGCTGGCCGTCGGCGGCGCGCCGGTCCACGACCTCCAGCCGCCGTCGACCGACCCGCCGATCGGTCCCGCCGCCGCCCGCGCGGCCGCCCAGAAGGACCTCGGCGTGACGCCCGACGGCATCGTCGGCGACGTCGGCGCCGACGCGGCGCGCACCACGACGTTCCCGGGCACGAGCGACGTCGCGACGCTGACCACGCTGGCCGACCCCGGCGGCGACCACCTCGCCTGGCGGCTGACCGTCGCGGGCCAGGCGCCGTACGTCTACGAGGTCCTGGTCGACGCGGCCACCGGCGCGATCCTCACGCGCCACTCGCTGACCGACTTCGCCGAGGCGCCCGCCAACGTCCACGAGCTGCACCCCGGCGACGGCACCGACCACGAGGCCGACCTCGCGGGCCCCGGCGGGTCGTGGCTGACGACGACGCCGATCACGCGCCTGGACGGCCCCAACGCCCACGTCTACGCCGACCGCGAGGAGCCCGACGGCATCGACCCCGACGGCGAGATCGTCCCGAGCACGCCCGACACGAGCGAGTTCCTCTACGACGTCGTCCCGGCCACGGCCGCCCGCGGCGCGCGCTGCCCGTCGGTCTTCTCCCACGACTGCACGTGGGACGGCGCCGACCCCGACACGGCGGCCGACAACGTCGGCCAGGTCGGCGCCCAGGTCTTCTACTACGTCAACCAGTACCACGACTGGCTGGCGCGGGCCCCGATCGGCTTCACCGCCGACTCCTACAACTTCGAGACGACCGACCCGATCGACGCCGAGGTCGACGACTACGACGGCATCAACAACGCCAACTTCTCCACGCCGCCCGACGGCCAGCCGGGCAAGATGCAGATGTACCTGTGGAGCACGCCCTACCCGGCGGTCAACGGCGGCGACGACGCGTCGGTCGTCTACCACGAGTACACGCACGGCATGACCAACCGCCTCGTCGGCGGCGACGGCGAGGCCAACGGCCTGCTGGCGCGCCAGTCGCAGGCGATGGGCGAGGGCTGGAGCGACTTCTACGCGATGGACTACCTCGTCCGACAGCGCCTGGTCGACGACACGGCGGCGCCGGGCGACGTGGTGATGGGCGCCTACGTCACCGACGACGCCGACACCGGCATCCGCCACAACGCGCTCGACTGCCCGGTCGGCGACGTCGCCGACCCCGAGCACTGCCCGGGCTCGACGACCGCCGGCCCCGGCGGCTTCACGTTCGGCGACCTGGGCCGCGTCGCCGCCTACTCGGCCGACCACCCGACCTTCGAGGTCCACGCCGACGGCGAGATCTGGGCCGAGACGCTGTGGGACCTGCGCGAGAAGATCGGCGGCTGGCCGGCCCGCGCGCTGATCACCGCCGCGCTGCGGATCACGCCCAAGCAGCCGTCGTTCCTCGACATGCGCGACGCGATCCTGGCGGCCGACACCGCCGCGGGCGGCGCGCACCACCAGGACATCTGGTCGGTCTTCGCCGCGCGCGGCATGGGCTACAGCGCGTCGGTCAGCTCCCCCAACGCGACGCACGCCACCGAGGCCTTCGACCTGCCGCCCGTCGCCGACGCCGGCGTCCCGTCGGCGAGCGCGCTGACGCTGGAGCAGGACACGCCGGTCACGATCCCGATCGTCAACCCGTCCACCACGCCGCTGACCGGCGTGCGCGCGACGCTGTCCGCGCAGACCGGCGGCGTGTCGGTGCCCCAGGCCACCGCGAGCCTCGGCACGGTCGCCCCGGGCGCCTCGCGGCCCGCGGCGTTCGCGCTGCGCACGGCGGCCGCCGCGGGCTGCGGCACGGTCGCCGCGCTCACGCTCACGGTCACGTCCGACCAGGGCACGCGGAGCATCCCCTACAACCTGCCGATCGGGACCGGCACGACGACCGTCGGCACGCGCGGCTACGCGACGCCGGCCGCGATCCCCGACAACCAGCCGGCGACCGGCCTGGTCTCCCAGCTCACGGTCCCGACCCACGGCCGCGTCGGCCACCTGCGCGTCACGCTGGCCGCCACGCACGACTGGGTCGGCGACCTGCACGCGTGGCTGACCTCGCCGAGCGGCACGACCGTCGACCTGCTCGAGCGCCCCGGCGTCGGCACGTCCTCCAACTACTCGCCGAACCGGCTGCGGCCCGCGACGCCGCTGATCCTCGACGACGCCTCCGACCGGCCGGTGCAGGAGCTGGGCAACGCCGCCGTGGCCGTCGGCGGGCTGTTCGAGCCCAACGAGCCGCTGTCGCGCTTCGCCGGCGAGGACCGCGCGGGCACGTGGACCCTGCGCATCACCGACGGCGAGCAGGACAACGCGGGCACGCTGACGTCGTGGTCGCTGGACACGTCGGCCCCAGCCTGCGCGATCACCGACCAGCCGACCGGCCTGGACCAGGACACCGCGACGTTCCGCTCGCGCGTCGACCCGGGCCCCGCGAGCGCCACGAGCGTCGCCTTCGAGCTGGGCGCCACCGACGCCTACGGCGCGCGCTCCCCCGCGGTGACGCTGACGGCCGGCAGCGGGCTGCAGGCCTACACCGTGACGACCGGCGGGCTGGCGCCGGGCCGGACCTACCACACGCGCGTCGTGCTCCTGCGCGGCGGCCAGGTCGTGGCCGCGGGCGCCGACCGCGTGTTCGTCGCGGGCTCCGAGCCCCAGCAGCGCGACCCCGGCCAGGGCGGCGGTGGCGGTGGCGGCGACGGCGGCGGCACCGGGGGCGGCGGCGACAGCGGCGGCGGCACCGACGGCGGTCGGGTCGGCGGCGGCTCCGACGGCGGCGGCAGCAGCGGAGGAAGCTCCGAGAAGCCGATCACGTTCGAGGTCCCCAAGGCCACCGTGAAGGGGCTGGCCAAGACGCTGCGCCTGGACCGCAAGGGCCGCGCGACGCTGTCGTTCCGCGCGACGCCCACCAAGACGCGCGGGACGGTCAAGCTCAGCTTCGGCAAGAAGACCAGCGGCGGCAGCGGATCGTTCACGATCCCGTCCAGCGGGAAGGCCAAGCTGACGGTCACGGCCTCGGCGAAGCTGAAGACGGCGCTGCGCAAGGCGCCGTCCAAGGGCGTCAAGGTCACGGTCACGATGCGGATCGGGGTCACGACGTTCACCGCCAAGCTGACGATCAAGCCCTACATCAAGCCCAAGGCCAAGGCCAAGAAGCACGCGTGACGTTCGACGTCGCGACGGCGGCGCGCGCGCTGCTGGAGCGCAACTGGCGCGAGGGCGAGTACCGCGGGCGCCGCTACGCCTTCTCGGTCCCCTCGCCGCGGTCCTATCC
Source organism: Baekduia sp. (assembly GCF_035685985.1). Lineage (GTDB taxonomy): Bacteria > Actinomycetota > Thermoleophilia > Solirubrobacterales > Solirubrobacteraceae > Baekduia. Next base: position 9,242 of record NZ_DASRZV010000015.1, on the reverse strand, counting down.
GTGGCAGTGGTACTGGGACTCGGGCTTCCACGCGATCGTCCGGCGGCGGTTCGACCCGGCGGGCGCGCGCGCCGAGCTGGAGACGCTGCTGAACGCCGCCGATCCCGACGGCTTCATCGGCCACACGGTCCTCTGGGGCCACCCGCTCGACCTCCAGCGGGCCGTCCGCTACAACATCGCCTCACGCGCCGACCTGATGACGCGGACGATCCAGCCGCCGCTGCTGGCGTGGGCGTGGGCGTGGGCCGTCGGGGACCCGCGCGGCGCGGATCCGCGCATCGACGCCCACCACGCGTGGCTGCGCGAGCACCGCGCGCTGACCGACGACGGGCTGCTGTGGCTGATCCAGCCCGACGAGTCCGGCATGGACGCCTCGCCGAAGTTCGACCACGTCTGGGGCCGGCTGGCGCAGGGGCGGCCGTCGTTCCCCTTGTTGATCGCGCGCAACCGGCGGCTGGGCTTCGACGCGCGGCGGATCCGCGCGGCCGGACGGCCCGTGGTCTGCGAGGTGCTGACCAACGTGGTGTGGTCGCTCAGCGAGCGGGCGCTCGGGCGGCCGTCGCCGACCCCGGCGCTGATCGAGCGCCTGTGGGACGGGCGCGCCGGGCGCTTCGCCGACGACGTGGTCAACGCCGTGCGGCCGACGCCGCCGGCGGCGCGCCCGCGCACGTGGGACACGCTCGCGCCGCTGGCGCTGCCCGACCTCCCCGACGCGATCGCCCAGCGCCTGGTCGACGAGGTCCTGCGCGCGCCCGGCTTCGCCGACGGCGTCCCGCTGCCCGCCGTCGCGCTCGACGACCCCACCCACACCTCGCGCGAGACGTGGTGGGGCCGCCACCGCCACTGGCGCGGCCCGTCGTGGGTCAACAGCGCGTGGCTCGTCTCGCTCGGCCTGCGCCGCCTCGGGCTGGACGCCGAGGCCGACGCGCTCGCGGCGCGCCTGGCCGCGGTCGTGGCGCGGGAGGGCTTCCGCGAGTACTACGAGTCGCGCCTGGGCTACGGCATGGGCGCGCGCGACTTCGGGTGGTCGACGCTGCTGTGGGAGCTGCTGGACCCGGTGGACCCGCCGCGCGCGTCATAGCCTGATGCGCTGACGTGCGCACGCTCATCATCTCCGACCTGCACCTCGGCTCTCGCCTCGGCCGCGACGTCCTGCGCCATCGCGAGGCGCTCGATCGGCTGCTGGCCGCGCTCGACGACCTCGCCGTGGACCGCCTGGTGCTGCTCGGCGACACGGTCGAGCTGGCCGAGGGCCGCCCGCGCCAGGCGATGGCGGTCGCCGAGCCGGTGCTGCGGGCGCTGGGCGCCGCGCTGGGCGCGCGCGACGGCGAGGTCGTGGTCGTCCCCGGCAACCACGACGCGCGGCTCACGCGGCGCTGGGTGCGCGAGCGCGGCGACGCGCTGACGCTCGACACGCTCGTCCCCCACGACGCCTCGCCCACGCTGGCCGAGCTGACCTCCTGGCTCGCCCCGGCGCGCGTGACCGTCCGCGCGCCCGGCTTCTGGGTGTCGGATCGCGTGTGGGCGACCCATGGCCATCATCTCGATCGCCACCTGCTGCCCGAGTCGGCGTGGGGCCTTCCGCGCCGGGCCGTCCGCAGCGCGCCGCTGGGCGCGGTGCCCGTGGTCGGCCCCGCGGCCTACGAGCGGCGCCGCCGCCCGCGCGCCGGGCTGGAGGCGCGCCTGACGCGCTCCCTCCCGCGTCCGCTGGCGACGCTGGTCGACAACGTCGCCGAGCTGCTGCGCGCGTGGTCGATGCCGAGCGCGCGGCAGCTGCAGGCCCACCGCGCCGCGCCGGTCATGCGGCCGCTGCTCGGCCGCCAGATGCAGCGCTCGGCGATCCCGGCGCTCCTGCACGCCGCCGCGCGGATCGGCGTCGACGCCGACTGGATCGTCTTCGGCCACGTCCACCGCAGCGGCCCGCGCGCGGGCGACGACGCGGCGCTGTGGACCGGGTCGGACGGGCGGACGCGCGTGGCCAACAGCGGCTCGTGGATCTACGAGCCGCTGCTGCTGCACCACCGTCGCGCGCCGCATCCCTACTGGCCCGGCGGCGCGATCGTCGTCGACGACGACGGCGACCCGCGCGCGATCGGCCTGCTCGACGACCTCGACGCGCGGGCGCTGTTCGCGCGCGTCAGCCCTGGATCACTGGGAGGGTGAACCCGCCGCTCTGGGCGCCGCGCGCCAGCTCGTCCTCCAGCCGGGCGGCCCGCTGCCGGAAGGCCTCCACGTTGGCCAGCTTGACGTCCTCGTAGCCGCGGACCAGGTCGGGCAGGTCGGCGATCGCGGCGACGGTGGCGTGCGTGACCGGCGTCAGGCGCTCCAGGGCGCGGTCGACCAAGGCCTGGTACTCGCCCGGCAGCGCGCGCTCGATCCGGCGCACGTGCGCGCGGCCGAACGGGTCCAGGCGGGTGCCGCGCAGGCCGTTGGTCGCGCGCAGCGCCTTGAACAGCGGGACGGCGACGCCGCGGCGCAGCTTGACCTTGTGGTCCAGCCCCATCGCGCGCAGCAGCGGCGGGTGGAGCATCACGGACACCTTGCCGTCGGCGGCGTCGCGCGCGGCGAGGCCCTCGAGGTGCAGGCGCGCGACCTCGTACTCGTCCTTGTAGGCCAACAGCTTGTGCAGGCCGCGGGCGTAGGCCTCGGCGACCGCGGTCTCGCCGGGCGCGCCCTTGGCGGCCTCGGCGGCCGCGACGCGGACGACGTCCTGGGCGTACTCGCGCGCCAGGGCGACGCCGCCGTAGGCGATCAGCTCGGGGACGCGGACCTCCAGCAGGCGCCGCAGCTCGCCGGTCGTGCCGGCGGCCTCGACGATCGCCGCCGCCGCGCCCTCCAGCGCCGGCCGCACGGCCTCGGGGCGCTCCGGCGAGGTCGCCGCCGCGACCGCCTCGGGCGCCGCCACGACCGCGCGGCCCCAGGCGAACGCCGCCAGGTTCTTCTCCACCGCCGCGCCGTTGAGCCGGATCGCCTGCTCCAGCGCGTCGGCGCTCAGCGGCAGGCAGCCCGCCTGGTAGGCGGCGCCGATCAACAAGGTGTTGGTGGGCATGTGGTCGCCGAACAGGGCGATCGACAACGCCTCGGCGTCGAAGAACACGTCCTCGCCGGCGCGCGTGGCGGCCTCGATGGCCTTGATGTTGCGGTCGCGCGCCGGGAAGCGCACGCCGGTGTCGGTGACCATCGCCGCCGTCGGCGTCGCGTGCGTGTTGACGACCGCGACGGTCCGGGCGGGATCGGCGACGAGCAGGTTGCGCGGGTTGGCCGCGCCGAGGACGTCGAAGCCCAGCAGCAGGTCGGCCGCGCCGGCCGAGGCCTTGTTGGAGCCCTCGATCGGGTCGCGCGCGATGCGCACGTCGGAGACGACCGGGCCGCCCTTCTGGGCCAGGCCGGTCTGGTCCAGGCCGTAGGAGTGCTTGCCGTCGAGCATCGCGGCCATCTGCAGGATCTGCGAGACCGTGACGACGCCGGTGCCGCCGACGCCGGGCATCCGCATCAGGAAGTCGTCGCGCGGGACCTTCGGCGCGGGGTCGGGGAGCGCGTCGCGCGGCGGCAGCGGGAACCCGGCGGGCGTCGGCGCCTTCGCCCCGGCCCGCCTCTTGGCCGGCACGACCGTCAGGAACGACGGGCAGTCGCCCTTCAGGCACGAGAAGTCCTTGTTGCACGAGGACTGGTGGATCTGCGTCTTGCGGCCGAACTCGGTCTCGACGGGCAGCACCGACATGCAGTTGGACTTCGTCCCGCAGTCGCCGCAGCCCTCGCAGACGCGCTCGTCGATCTCCACGCGCTGGGCGGGCTCGGGCGCCTTGCCGCGCTTGCGCGCGCGGCGCAGCTCGGCCGCGCAGTGCTGGTCGTGCAGCAGGACGGTCACGCCCGGCGTGCGCGCCAGCTCGGCCTGCGCCTCGGGCAGCCGGTCGCGGTGGCGGACCTCGGCGATCGGGTCGAGCCCCGCCTTCTTGTAGCGCTTGGTGTCCTCGGTCGTGATGATGACCCTGCCGACGCCCTCCAGCGCCAGCCAGCGCGTGAGCTCCGGCACGGTCATCCCGCCCACGATGTCCTGGCCGCCGGTCATCGCGACCGTGCGGTTGTAGAGCAGCTTGTAGGTGATGTTCGCGCGCGACGCGACCGCGAAGCGGATCGCCAGCGACGCCGAGTGGTGGAACGTGCCGTCGCCGACGTTCTGGACGAAGTGCCGGTCGTCGGTGAAGTCCTGCATGCCGACGAACTGCGCGCCCTCGCCGCCCATCTGCGTGATGCCGGTGATCGTCCCCTTGCCCTCGGGCGAGAGCAGGATCATGGTGTGGCAGCCGATGCCGGCGCCCAACAGCGTGTCGTCGGGGTTGGCCGTCGAGGTGTTGTGCGGGCAGCCCGAGCAGAACATCGGCGTGCGCGCGAGCGTCGCGGGCGTGCGGGCGATCGTCGCCCGGCGCGCCTCGATCAGCGCCACGCGGGCGTCGACCGAGTCCGGCGCGCCGCGGCCGCCGGCGCGCAGACGCGAAGCCAGCGCCACCGCGATCGCGTCGGCGTCCAGGTCGGACTCCGGCGACAGCAGCGGCGCGTCGTGCTCGTCGCGCTTGCCGACGATCCGCGGCGCGTCGGGCGTTCCGTAGAGCGCGTCTCGCAACGCGGTCTCCAGGAACGGAAGCTTCTCCTCGACGACCAGCACCTCGTCGAGGCCGCGGGCGAAGGAGCGGAAGGCGTCGCGGTCGTGCGGGTAGAGCATGCCGACCTTCATCAGGCGGATGCCCGCGCGCTCCAGCGCGCGCTGGTCGAGGCCGAGGCCGTGCAGCGCCTCGACCAGCTCGTAGTAGACCTTGCCCGCGGCGACGACGCCGAGCCAGGCGTCGCGCGTCGGGACCGTCTGCGGGTTGAGCTGGTTGAGCGCCGCGTACTGGCGGGCGATCTCCGTCCGCGGGCCGAACAGCGTGCGCTCCAGCTCCATCGAGGCGGGCGCCAGCAGGTTGCCGTCGGGCGCGTGCACGTACGGCCGCCCGTCGTGCTCGACCGTCGGGATGACCGGGCCGACGCGCTCGGGCCAGACCGCCACCGTGCCCGCCGCGTCGGCGATGTTCGTGACGATCTTCAGCGCGCTCCACAGGCCCGACGCGCGCGAGCAGGCGATCGCGTGCGCCCCGAAGTCCAGGACCTCCTGCAGCGTGCCGGGGAAGAACGTCGGCATGTGCAGCGCGGCCAGCGTCGCCTCGCCGGCGCTGGGCAAGGTGGAGGACTTGCACGACGGGTCGTCGCCGACGAGGGCCAGCGCGCCGCCGCGCGGGTGGGTGCCCGCGAAGTTGGCGTGGCGCAGCGCGTCCATCGCGCGGTCGAGGCCCGGGTTCTTGCCGTACCAGACGCCGGTCACGCCGTCGACGCGCGCGCCCGGCAACGAGGGCGCCATCTGCGAGCCGTAGACCGCGGTGGCCGCCAGCTCCTCGTTGAGGCCGGCGGTGAAGTGCAGGTCGTGTCGGGGCGCGATCTCCCCGAGCCCGAGGATCTCCTTGTCGACGGTGCCCAGCGGCGAGCCCTGGTAGCCGGAGACGAACGTGGCGGTCCGCAGGCCGCGGCGGCGGTCGGCGCGGACCTGGTCGAGCAGGATGCGCACCAGCGCCTGGGTGCCGGACAGGAAGACCGTGCCCTGCTCGAGCAGGTACTTGTCGGTCAGCGCGACGTCGGGGCGGTGCAGCTTGACCGGCCGCCGGGGTCCGGTCCGCGGCGCGGCGGCGCCGGGCGTGGTCGTCTCCCGATCGTTGGCGATCCCATCCGTCGTGCGCGGCACGTCCGGCATCCCCTCTCCTCGCTGGCCAGGTACCCGACCCGGTATGGGTCAAGAGACCTTACCACCGGGACGAAGGTTCTAAACGAACGGTCAGTCGCGAGGACGCCTAGACGGCGCCCTTGGTCCGCGCCGAGGCGGGCAGGAGGAACTCCGGCAGCGGCCGCACGAGCGCCCGCGCCGTCTCCTCCTCCCAGGTGCGCTCCAGCTGGCCGACGTGCTCGTCCATGACCGCCTCGACCTCGTCGAGGTCGCCGGAGCGCACGGCCGCGAGCGTCCGCTCGTGGATCTGGATCGTCCACGCGGGCACCAGCGGCAGGTGCATCGCCATGTCGCGCGCGATCTCCAGCTGGCGGAAGAGCACGCGCATCAGCGACTCGACGGTCGCGTTGCCCGACGCGCGCGCGAGCGCGAGGTGGAACTGGACGTCGAGCTGCAGGAAGCGGTCCTCCTGCTTGAGCGCCTTGCCCGCGTCGACCAGCGCGCGCATCGCATCGATCGAGCGCTGCAGGGCCGCGAAGTCCTCCTCGGTGGCCCGGACGGCGGCCAGCTGGGCGACGCGCGGCTCGAGCATCCGGCGCGCCTCCAGCACGCCGGCGACCTCGCCCAGGCGCAGCGTCGAGCGCTGGCGGACCAGCTCGACGCCGACGACGTCGGTGGCGACGAACATCCCGCCGCCCGGGCCGCGGCGGACCTCCAGGAGCCCCGCGTCGACCAGGACCTTGACCGCCTCGCGCAGCGTCGGGCGGCTGATCTGCATCTGCGCGGCCAGCGCCCGCTCGCCGGGCAGCTTGTCGCCGACGCGCAGCTCGCCGACGCGGACCTTGTCCGCGATCTGCTCGGCCGCCTCCTCGAAGGTTCGACGCGTCTGGACCGGCGTGAACACGCCGGGAACATACACGTCAACCGGCCCGTGGTCAGCCCCCCGGACCTATCTGGCCGGTGGGCTAGACCAGTTGTGGACGCGGCCTTACGGGGCGTTCGGGGCCGGATCCTCGTTGTCGCGCTCGTCCTGCCCCTCGGGACCGTCGCCCTCGAAGTCCGTGTCGCTGTCCAGCGGCTCGGCGTCCGGGTAGATCATGTCGTCGTCGTCCGGCGGGTTGGACGCCTGCGCGTCGCCCAGCGACGCCTCGCCGCCGCCGACCCGGTCGGCTCCGTGATGCTCGCTCATGGTCGCGGCCCTACCCCGCTAGCGTGGCGGCGATGCGAGCGGGGGCGACCGTCATGGCCGTTGCGACGGCGTTCGCCGCGCTCGCCGCGGCCGACGGCGCGCGGGCCGTCGCCGTGGACAACGTCGACCCGCTGATCGGGACCGGCTCGCGCGAGCCGAGCATCCAGCGCGGCGGCGGCGCGGGCGCGACCGTCCCCGGCGCGGCGGTGCCGTTCGGCCTCGTGCAGATGAGCCCCGAGACCGCGCCCGCGCTGAACGCCTTCGGGGCCGGCTACGCCTACGACGACACGCGGATCCGCGGCTTCAGCCCGACGCACGTCAGCGGCACCGGCTGCGCGGCGTTCGGCGACGTGCCGATCCTGCCGCTGGCGCGCGCGGCCTCCGCCCCGCCCACGCGGCGGCCGACGTTCTCGCACGCCGGCGAGTCCGCGGCGGCGGGCGCGTACTCGGTCACGGTCGGCGGCGTGCGGGTCGCGCTGACCGCCACGGCGCGCGTCGGCGCGATGCGGATGACGTTCCCGCGCGGCAGGGCCGCGACCGTGCTGGTCGACGCGGGCGGCTCGCAGAACGGCACCGACCGCGCGACCGTGCGGATCGACCCGAAGCGCGGCGAGGTCGTCGCGACCGCGCGGTCCGGGCGCTTCTGCGGGGCGGCGGGCAATGCCTATGACATCCACGTCGTGGCGCGGTTCGACGCGCGGCCGCGCGCGTGGGGCACGTGGCGCCGCGCGACCGGCGCCCCCGGCGCGGAGGGCGGGCCCTTCGCGGTGCGCGCGGGGTCGGCGCGCGCGAGCGACGCCCGGCGCGCGACCGGCCGGCGCTTCGTCCCCGGCGGGCTGCCCGCGGAGCCGATCCGCGGCGCGCGGGCGGGCGCCTACCTGCGCTTCGCCCCGGGCTCCACGGTCGAGGTCCGGCTCGGCGTGTCGCTGACCGGCGTGGCGGGCGCGCGGCGCAACCTCGCGGCCGAGGCGCCGGCGCGCGTGGCGTTCGCGACGCTGCGGACGCGGGCCCGCGCGGCGTGGGCCCGGCAGCTCGAGCGCGTGGACGGACCGCCGGGCCGGGTCTTCGCGACCGCGCTCTACCACGCGCTGCTGCATCCCAACGTGATCGCCGACGTGGACCCCCGCCGTGGCTGGGAGCCCCGGTCGACGATCTCGGGCTGGGACGTGTACCGCACGCAGTTCCCGTTGTTGTCCATGTCCTACCCGGAGCAGGCACGCGACGTCGTGCGGACGCTCACGCGGCAGAGCTGCGCGCCGCGCTGGGCGATCGGCGGGCGCGACGCCGACGTGATGGTCGGCGAGCCCGGCGCGATCCTGCTGGCCGAGGCGCTCGCGTTCCGCGTCCCGGGCATCGACCGGGCGCGGACGCTGGCCGTCGCGCGCCGGACGCTCGAGCCGCCGTGCCGCTCGTCCGACGGCGGCGACAGCGGCGTGCTGGAGCGCGCGATCGCCGACGACGCGGTCGGCCGCGTGGCCGGCGATCCGGCGCTGCGCGCCCGGGCCGCGGCGGCGGTCCGCGGGCTGGACCTCGCGGCGCGCGACCCGGCCGCGCCGCAGGGGTTGGTCGAGGGCAGCGCGGGCCAGTACGCGTTCGGCGCGCCGTTCGCGGTCGACGACGACCCGGCGACCGTCGCGCGCCTGGAGCAGGTGCTGCGACGCCTCGACGGCGGGCCGTTCGACCCCTACGCGGGGCTGGGCAACGAGCCGTCGTTCGCGATCCCGTGGATCGGCGCCGCGATCGGCCGGCCGGACCTCACCGCCGACGCCGTCGCGCGCGCCATGGCGCTCTTCGACGCCACGCCCCAGGGCCTGCCCGGCAACGACGACGCCGGCGCGCTGTCGGCCTGGTACGTCTTCGCGGCGCTCGGCCGGTACCCGCTGTGGCCCGGCAGCGCGCGGCTGGTCACCCGCTGAGGCCCGTCGGCGTCGTCCGTCCGTCTTGCAGGCCTTTCCCCGACGGGCGCGATCGGGTACGGATTCCGTCATGCCCCGAATCCCCAAGAGACTGCTCGTCCTCGGCGGCCTGCTCGCCGCGGGCGCCGCGATGTTCAAGAAGCGCCGCGCCGCGCAGCTGCCGGCGCCCGCGCCGAGCGCCGCCCCCACCCCGCCGGTCGCGCCGCCCGCGGCGCCGCCCGTCGCGCCCCCGCCCACCGAGGCCCCGGGCCCGTCGGTGACGCCGCCGACCGCCACGCCCGCGAGCACGACCGAGGCCCAGGAGCAGGCCGACGCCACGCGCCCGGTCGTCCACACCGACGCCGACTTCGTCGCCGCCGAGGAGGCCGCCGCCGCGCGCGAGGCCGCC
>NZ_DASRZV010000014.1:0-85540 GCF_035685985.1 Baekduia sp. | reverse complement strand
TCCGGCGGTAGCAAGTGGAAGTGCCGTCGCTCAACGGATAAAAGGTACTCCGGGGATAACAGGCTTATCGGGCCCAAGAGTCCACATCGACGGCCCGGTTTGGCACCTCGATGTCGGCTCGTCGCATCCTGGGGGTGGAGTCGCTCCCAAGGGTTGGGCTGTTCGCCCATTAAAGCGGTACGCGAGCTGGGTTCAGAACGTCGTGAGACAGTTCGGTCCCTATCTGCCGTGGGCGTTGGAGAGTTGAGAGGATTTGCCCCTAGTACGAGAGGACCGGGGTGAACGCACCTCTGGTGTATCTGTTGTCCTGCCAAGGGCATAGCAGGTTAGCTACGTGCGGATTGGATAACCGCTGAAGGCATCTAAGCGGGAAGCCAGCCTCAAGATGAGCTCTCCCATCTCCTTGAGAGAGTAAGAGCCCTGGTAGACCACCAGGTTGATAGGCCAGATCTGGAAGTGCGGTAACGTGCGAAGGAGACTGGTACTAATGGCTCGAGGGCTTGACGGTTTTATTTTCTTTCGTCTGTGAATTACCAATGTGGTGGGCTGTGCGGTTTTGAGGGGCCGCCGGGACTCTCGTGAGTTTCCGGTGGCTTTGGCGAGAGGGAAACACCTCTTCCCATTCCGAACAGAGAAGTTAAGCCTCTCAGCGCCGATGGTACTTGGCCCGCAAGGGCCCGGGAGAGTAGGACGCCGCCGGTTTAATGTCAGACGAGCCGCCTTCGGGCGGCTCGTCGCATTTAACGCTTCGGCTACCCTCGGGCGGCTCGTCGCGTTTCGCGCCCCGCGTGCCTTCGCGCCCCGCGTGCCTTCGCGCCCCGCGTGCCTGAGGCCTCCCGTGCCCGTCGGTCCCGCACGCCTTGTTCCTCACGACGTCGCGCCTGCGGTCTGGCGCGCCTTGTCCCCCATGTCGCGCCTGCGGTCCCGCCGCGCTGCGCGCGGGCTCGTTCGGAGTCCCGCTTCTCGCGCCGCCTCAGGCCTGGCAGCCCCGCCTGCAGCTTCCCGCCTCGGGCGCAGAGCGTTGCTGCTGACCGCTGCTGCGTCGCGGTCGCGCTCTGTCGTCGCGGGGGTGAGGGTGGTGGTGCCGTCGCTGCGGGCCGGTCGTCACTTCGTGACATCGCCACCGCCACTCCGGGTCGCGCTTCCTCGCGGTGCCGCGAGCGTTGCGCGCCGTTGTCGCTGCCCGCGGCTGGCGGGCGTCGTTGGCACCGATCCTGCTGCTGACGCTGCGGTCGGATGACGACGTCACAGATTGCCGACCTTCCTCGGCTTGGGCTACGCCCCGGCCGTCCGTGGCGTCACTGCTCTTGGCGCCCGCGCTGCCCTGCTGTGCTGTTGGCCCGGTCGCTTGGGGCAGCCATGTGCGCTCGCCGACGCCGGCTGTGGACGTGGCTCACCGCGTGCGCGGATCGCGCGTCTGTCCGGATCCCGTCTAGCGCGCACGCGCCTGCGGGCTCAGGTCGTCCGCCCGTGGCCCGTCCAGCGCCCGGCCTATTCGCGCCCGACGAGCGCTGCCCTCTGCCTGTACGTGCCAGGCCTGCCGGAGTCCGGAACGTCGGTCGGGTCGTCACCGGCTTTCAACCTGGACGTGATCGGGGTCGCATGCTGGTCGCCGGGCGCTCGGCGTGGTGTTTTGTGTCATCGCCCGGCGTGGCGGAATTGAAGTGAAGTCGAGCTGTTGCGCCCGTATGGCGCCGGTGAGGTGACTCGAACGTGACTGCAACCCGTGGTGAGGGCGTGTGGCGCGGATCCCTCTTCCGCGCTTCGGCGTCCGGATAGCGTGCGGGTGATGACGGGTTTGAGGAGTCGGTTCGATCCGGAGGTGTCGTTCGCGATCGAGAGGGTGGCGAGGCGGGCGTGGCCGGCGGAAGAGGTGGAAGAGGTCGAGGGGTGGTGGTTGCGCCGGACGGAGGGGGTGGACAGGCGACGGTCGAACTCGCTGCTGCCGCCGGTGGACTCGGGGAGGGCGGTGAGGACGGTCGAGCTTGCGCTGGCGACGGCGGAGGAGTTGGGCTTCGACGGGGTCGTGCAGGTGTCGCCGGCGGAGGTGCATCTGCGGTTGGACGAGGCCCTGGAGGACCGCGGGATGACGTTCGGGGGCCGGACGTTCGTGTTGGCCGGCGCGATCGCGTGCGGTCGTCGGGTCGAGGGGGTCCGGCTGGGCGCGCTGGACGGCGCGTGGGTCGAGGCCTGGGAGGCGGTCGGGGGAGGGGACGGTGCCCGCGCGACCGCGGAGCTGGTGCTGTCGCAGCTGGATGGGCGCGCACGGTTCGCCATGGTCGACACGCCGGACGGAGCGCCGGTCGCCGTGGGGATCGGCATGGTCGACGAAGGGTGGTTGGGCGTGTTCTCGTTGACGGTCGCGTCGGCCGCTCGACGCCAGGGCATCGCGACGAAGGTCATGGATGCGTTGGAGCACTGGGGCGCCGAAGCGGGCGCGCGCGGCGTGTACCTGCAGGTCGAGGCCGAGAACGAGGCGGCGCTCACGCTGTATGCGCGACGGCGCCTGCACGTCGCGCACAGCTACCACTACCGGTCGGTCTGACCGCCGCGCTCAGCTCGTTGTCTGGTGCAGCTGGATGAGGTTGCCGCAGGTGTCGTCCAGCACGGCGGTCACGACCGCGCCCATGGTCGTCGGCGGCTGCGTGAAGCCGACGCCGAGGGCGGTCAGGCGGGCGTGCTCGGCCTCGACGTCGTCGACGGCGAACGAGGTGTAGGGGATGCCGTCGTCCACCAACGCGGCCTTGAACGTCTTGGCGGCCGGGTGCGCGTCGGGCTCGAGGACCAGCTCGACGCCGTCGGGCTGCTCGGGCGAGACGACCGTCAGCCAGCGGTGCGTGGGGCCCAGCGGGATCTCGGTGCGCTTCTCGAAGCCGAGGATCTCGGTGTAGAACTTCAGCGCCTTGTCCTGGTCGTCCACCAGGACGCTGGTGAGGTTGATCTTCACGGCTCCTCCGTCTCGGTCGGGCGCAGCCAGCGGTCGGTCAGCGTCGCCAGCGGCGCCGGCTGCGGGTCATGGAACTTGCATCGGCCCTCGCGGCGGGTTCGACGAGCCCGGCCCGCTCCAACACGTCGAGATGCTGCGAGATCGCCTGGCGCGACAGCGACCGCTCATGGCGCATGGTCAACCGCGCGCGGAGCTCGAACAGCGTCTGCCCGGAGCGGTCGGTCAGCTCGTCGAGGATCGCTCGGCGCGTGGGATCCGCGAGGGCTCTGAAGGCGTCTCCCACGCCGCCGGACGATAGGCAAGGTGGCACTTGCCGGTCAATCGGAGGCCGCGTGAAACGCGCCGCGGGCCGCCTGTTGGCGGCCCGCTCGCTGTTTGCCCATCGTCTCCCGGTGCGCCCACGGCCTCCCAGCTGGGGCGCAAGTACGACAACTACCTGAGGATGTCACCGCACGCTGGTTCGAGCGCGATGCCGCGGGCGCGAGGCCACTGGCGTCGTGCAGGAGTGCGCTCGCTGAGGCACCCCGCCGGGGCGACCCGCGCGTGAGGGCGCGCGGAGCGGACGGCGGTGAGGATGGGCCTCCGCGAGGTCGTCGGCGTGGAAGCGCGGCGGCAGCTCGTCAGCGAGCGTGGCGAATGCGACGACCAGGTCGACGGCACGCCGGACGGTCCCACGCCAAGAGCGCTGCGCCGTCCGGGGATCTGCGGTTGGGGAGAACATGTGTTCGGCAAGCTATTCGGGCGGTCGGACGGAACCGGCCAGAACACGTGTTCGCCTGGCGAAAGCGCCAAGATTTGGCTTGGGAATGCGGAATTTGCGCGACAATCCTGCAACAGAAGTTGCGGGGCCGGCCGCTCCGCGCGGCCGCGCGCTAGACCGTCGAGCCCAGCGAGGACCAGACCTCGATCTTCGTCTTGACCCGCTCGACCACCGCGTCGGTGAACTCCGTCGTCCCCGCCGCGCCGCCCAGGTCGTGCGTCCGGACGCCCGAGGCGACCGCCTCCAGCACGCTCTCGTACACCGCGCGCGACGCGCGCTCGGCGCCCGCGTGTCCGCGGTCGCCCGCGTAGTTCAGCACCGCGCCGCACGCCAGCAGCATCGCCATCGGGTTGGCGATGTCCTTGCCCTGCAGCGCCGGCGCCGTGCCGTGCGGCGCCTCGGCCATCGCGACCGTCGTCCGGAAGTCCTCGTCGAAGGCCAGCAGCACGCTCTCGGCGCCCGCGATCGAGCCGAACATCGGCATCACGAGGTCGCTCAGGCAGTCGCCGTCGCGGTTCAGCGCCGGGATCACCAGCGGCGAGTCGGCGGCGCCGGAGATCAGGCCCGCGTAGGTCGCGTCGATCAGCACCGGCTCGTACCAGACGTCCGGATGGCGCTCGGCCGCCCGGTCCATCTCCTCCTTCAGCATCCCCTCGTACACCGGGGAGACCGTCCACTTCGGCCCGCCGTACACCTTGCCGCCGGTCTTCTTGGCCGTCCGGAACGCGTACTCGGCGACCGCGCTGCACACCGAGCGCGAGATCTTCTCGGTCCGGTAGGCGATCTCGTCCGGCGCGCCCTCGTCGCCCTCGCGCCACTGCTTGGCGCCGTAGGCGTCGTCGACCGCCATGCGCACGACGCTGATCGGCAGGTAGACGCCCGCCACGGGGGTGACGCCCGGGATGCGCCGGCCCGTCCGGATGATCACCTTGCCGTCGACGCCCTCGCGGACGATCCGGTTCGGCGAGCCGACGTCGTCCTTGCCCTCCGGCGTCACCGTCGCGGCCTTGATCCCCAGGCCGGACGCGCGCATCGCCGCGGCCGCCTCCTCGACGATCCCGTTGCCGGTCTCGCGCCGGCGCTCCAACGACAGGTCGAAGCGCTCGAGCTCGATCGGCAGCCCGACGACCTCGGGGTCCAGGACGCGCAGCGACTGCTCCAGCAGCTCCTGCCCGGTCTCGTCGCCCTCGAGGATGGTGATCGTCAGCGGTTCGTTGGACACGCACCCAAAGTAGCCACTGTGCCGGTCCGACGGCGGCGCGGCTACCCTGCATGGCAGCGATGCCCGAGCCCTGCAGCTGGTGCGGCACCCCGGTCCCGGCCGACGACGGCTTCCGCGTCGCCGAGCCCGAGGAGCGCCGCAAGGCCGTCTTCTGCCGCCTGGAGCACATGGTGCCGTGGATCATCCAGGGTCCCGCGTGGGACCAGGGCCGGATCGTCCCCAGCGGCGAGCCCGACGACGCCCTCGGCCGCTGCGCGCTGTGCGGCGATCCGCTCGGCGTCGAGCGCATCCTGGTCGTCCGCCATCGCGGGCAGCACCGGATCGGCGACGCGTTCTGCCGCCTGGAGCATCTCGAGGCCTGGGCCAAGGGCGGCGGCCGCTACAAAGCCGCTTCCTGAGCGCTGAGCGTGCGCCAGCGCGTGGCCGCCAGCGCGGCCGCGACCCCCGCCGCGCTCGCTGCCGCCAGGCAGCCCCACTGCCAGCTGACGCCCTCGACGATCGCGCCCGCCGCCCAGTTGCCCGCGGCGATCCCCGCGACGAGCGCCATCGTCGGCCAGGTGTAGGCCTCGGTCTCGGCTCCGGCGGGCGCGACGTCGCCGGCGATCTGGTTGGCCGCCGTCAGCGTGGGGGCGATGCAGCAGCCGGCGATCAGCGCCAGCACGCCCATGACGACCATCGACGGCGCGAGCGCGAGCGGGAGGTACCCGAGCGGCAGCAGCGCGGCGAAGCGTGCGTAGCGCCGTCCCGGTGACCCCGACCACGAGCGCGCGCCGTAGGCCAGGCCGCCGAGCGCGCTGCCCAGCGACCACGTCGCGACGAGCACGCCGGACAGCGAGCGCCAGCCCTCGTGCTCGCTGAACGCGGGCAGCGTCACCTCCATCGCGCCGAAGCAGAAGCCCATCGGCGCGGTCGTCAGGATCAGCGTCCGGATGCCCGCCGAGCGCAGCGCGCCCCACGGGCCGTGCGCCGCCGCGTGCGCGCTGACGACCCACGCGCGAACCGGCGGCTGCACCATGTACCCGGCCAACCCCACCAACAACAGCACGGGGGAGAGCACGAGCGCCGCGGCCGGGTCCAGCAGCGCCGCCAGCGCGGCGGTCAGCAGCGGGCCGCTGACGAAGATCAGCTCGACCAGGACGCCCTCCAACGCCAGCGCGGTCGAGAGCAGCCCGGGCTCCTCGTCGGCGAGGATCCGCGGCCACATCGCGCGCGAGATCGACCCCAGCGGCGGGATGAACGCGCCCGCCGCGGCCGCCAGCGCGATCAGCACGCCCAGCGGCGCGCCCGCCAGCCCGAGGGCGACCAGCCCGGCCATCGCGGCGGCGTGCAGGAACGAGAACGGGACGACGACCGGCGCCAGCCCGCGGCGGTCGATCAGGCGCCCGATCAGCGGCGACGACAGCCCGACGGCCGCGCCGAAGCCGGCGGCCACCGCGCCGGCCGACGCGTAGGAGCCGGTGTGCTCGCGGCAGAACAGGACGATCGCCAGGCCGTTGATCCCGATCGGCAGCCGCGCGGGCAGCTCGGCCAGCAGCAGCGCACGGGCGTGCGGCACGCGCAGGACGCGCGCGTAGCGCTCGCGGGCGCCGTTCACTCGCGCGGCCTCAGGCGGCGGGGTCCGGCTCCGCGGCGCTCTTGCCGTGCAGCTCGAGCTCGTCGGCCCGGTCTTCCAGCGCGGCGATGATCGTGCGGATGTGCTCGTCGAAGTCGACGCCGAGCTCCTCGGCGCCCTCGCGGACCTCGTCGCGGTTGACGGCCGCGGCGAACGCCGGCGTCTTGAGCTTCTTCTTGACCGACTTGGGCGTCATGCCGTGGATGCCCTCGGGGCGCACGTAGGCGCAGGCCACGATGAACCCCGACAGCTCGTCGACGGCGTACAGCGTCTTGGCCATCGGCGTCTCGCGCGCCACGCCCAAGAACGGCGCGTGGCCGGCGATCGCGTCGACGATCTCGGGGTCGACGTCCCGCTCGCGCAGCGTGCGCAGGATCGTCCGCGGGTGGCCGTTCTCGGCGTCGTCGAGGTCGGGGTAGCGCTCGTAGTCGGCGTCATGAAGCAGACCGGCGACGGCCCACCGCTCCTCGTCCTCGCCGTTCTTGCGCGCGTAGGCGACCATCGAGGCCTCGACGGCCAGGCAGTGCTTGCGCAGGCTCGGCGATTGCACCCATTCCGTGAGGAGGTCCCACGCGTCCTCCCGCGAAAGCTGCGACGACATGGCTGTTACCCTAGCCCAGCGCCCCGCGACCGCCGCATCGAGCCGATCCGGGCGCTTCGACCGTATGGAGAAGTTCGTCATCGACGGCGGCGCGCCGTTGTCCGGGACCGTGGTCCCGGCCGGCAACAAGAACGCCGCATTGCCCTGTCTCGCCGCCTCCGCGCTGACCTCGGAGGAGGTCGTCGTGCGCAACGTCCCGCGCATCCGGGACGTGCAGGCCATGCTCGACCTCCTGGAGGACCTCGGCGCCACCGTGGAGTGGCGCGGGGACCACGAGGTCGCGATCTGCGCCGCGGGGATCACCGCGGACTCGCAGGTGGATCCGCGCATCTCGAGCAAGATCCGCGCGTCGTTCCTGCTCGCGGGCCCGCTGCTGGCGCGCTTCGGCCGCGCCGACATGCCGCCGCCCGGCGGCGACGTCATCGGCCGCCGGCGCCTGGACCCGCACCTGGACGCCTTCCGGGCGCTGGGCGCGCGCATCGAGCAGCACGACCACACCATCTTGAAGCTCGCGGGCACCATGCGCGCGGGCGAGATCTTCATGGACGAGCCGTCGGTCATGGGCACCGAGAACGCCCTGATGGCCGCCGCGCTGACGCCGGGCGAGACCCAGATCTTCAACGCGGCCTCCGAGCCGCACGTCGTCGACCTCGCGCGGATGCTCGTGAAGATGGGCGCCGACATCCGCGGCATCGGCTCCAACGTCATGCACGTGACGGGTCAGGACGCGCTCGGCGGGACCACGCACGACATCGGCCCCGACCACATCGAGATCGGGTCGTTCATGGCGATGGCCGGGATGACCGGCGGCGAGATCCGCATCAAGGACACCGAGCCCGACGACCTGCGGATGATCCGCCTGGTCTTCAAGCGGATCGGGCTGGAGACCCAGCTGGACGGCGCCGACGTGATCGTGCCCGGCGGGCAGAAGCTCGTCGTCGAGCGCGACATGGGCGAGCACACGTCCAAGGTCCAGGACGGGCCGTGGCCGGCGTTCCCGGCCGACCTGACGTCGATCGCGGTCGCGCTGGCGACGCAGAGCGAGGGCGAGGTCCTGGTCCACGAGTGGATGTTCGAGTCGCGCCTGTTCTTCTGCGACAAGCTGATCGCGATGGGCGCCAACATCTTCATCGCCGACCCGCACCGGGCGCTGATCCACGGGCCGCGGCGCCTGCGCGCGGCGCGCGTGGAGTCGCCCGACATCCGCGCGGGCATGGCCGTCCTGCTGGCCGCGCTGTGCGCCGAGGGGCGCACGGAGATCGGCAACATCCGCCAGATCGACCGCGGCTACGAGCGCATCGACGACCGCCTGCGCGAGCTGGGCGCGTCGATCGAGCGGGTGGCCGAGCAGCCCGCGCTGGCCTAGCCCGCGGCGAAGTTCGCACTTCTGTCACACCCCGCGCGTCTTCCGGGCCACGTGGTCTCGTAGTCTGCGGACTCCGATGATCCACCCGATCCCCAACGGGACGCGAGACGTCCTGCCCGACGAGATGCGCGAGCTGCGCGCGATCACCGAGGCGATGCGGGGCGTGTTCGAGCATCGGGGCTATGGCGAGGTCTGGACGCCGACGATCGAGTTCGAGGACGTCCTGCGGCGCGGCGAGACCGGGGTGGACCCGGCCTACCGCGTCTTCGACGACCACGGGCACGTGATGGCGCTGCGACCGGACATGACCGTGCCGATCGCGCGGGTCGCCGCGACGCGCTACGCGCACGCCGATCCGCCGCTGCGCTTCTGCTACTTCGCCCACGTCTACCGCGGCGTGCGCCCGCACCGTGGGCAGAACCGCGAGTTCCTGCAGGCGGGCGTCGAGCTGCTCGGCTCCGAGGGGCCGGACGGGACCGTCGAGGCGCTCACGCTGCTGTGCGAGGCGCTGGACGCGACCGGGCTGACCGGCTACCGGATCGCGCTGGGCAGCGCGTCGCTCTACCCGGCGCTGATGGAGACCTTCGACGTGCCCGCCGACGTCGGCGAGGGGCTGCTCGCCGCGCTGGGCGCCAGCGACTTCGTCCGTCTCGAGCGGCTGGTCGGCGAGCACGGGCTGAACGACGCGCTGGTGCGGGTGCCGCAGCTGCGCGGTGGTCCCGGGGTGCTCGACGAGGTCACCGGCGGCGAGGCCGACGGGCTGCGGGCGATCGTGGCCGGGCTGCCCGCGGCGGTCGCCGACCGGATCGTGCTGGACCTCGGGCTGGCCCGGGGCCTGGGCTACTACACGGGGGCGGTCTTCGACGTGCTGGACCCGGCGCTCGGCGAGCCGTTGGGCGGCGGCGGGCGCTACGACGACCTGCTGGCGCGCTTCGGGCGCGACCTGCCGGCGGTCGGCTTCGCGCTGAACGTCGACCGCGTGCACCTGGCGCTGGCGGGCGAGGAGGCGGTCGCATGACTCGCGATCCGGACCGGTTGACGATCGCGGTGCCGCGCGGCGCGATGCTGCGCGAGACGCTCGACCTGCTCGACGCGGTCGGCGTCGACACCGCCGAGGTGCGCGCCAACGACCGCAAGCTGCTCTTCGAGGACGTCGGGATCGTCACGATGCGGCCGTCCGACGTGCCGACCTACGTGGAGGCGGGCGCGGCCGACGTCGGCATCACCGGCAAGGACGTGCTGACCGAGCAGGAGGAGCGCGAGGTCGTCGAGCTGCTCGACCTCGGGCTCGGGCCCTGCCGGATGATCCTGGCGACGGTCGCCACGCCGGAGGGCGAGCCGGACCCGGCGTCCGAGGCGCTGCGCCGCCTGGGCGTCATGCGCGTCGCCACCAAGTACTACAAGATCGCCACGCGCTACTTCGAGGAGACCGGCCGCGCGGTCGAGATCGTCGAGGTGAAGGGGTCGGTCGAGCTGGCGCCGTTGACCGGCCTGGTCGAGGCGATCGTCGACCTCACCGCGACCGGCACCACCCTCAAGGAGAACGGCCTGGTGATCCGCGAGGAGATCCTGGCCTCGACCGCCCGCCTGATCGCCAACCCCGTGGCCCACAAGCTGAAGTCCGCCGCCATCGACGAGCTCACGCGCCGCATGCGCGACGCCGTCGCCCCGACGTCCTCGGCCTCGGCGGCATGAGCGTCGAGCGCTTCGAGGTCGAGGCCGGCGGCGGGGCGACCGCCGCGGCCGAGGCGCTGCGGGCCCTGGCGCCGGCGGGCGTGTCGGTCTCCGGCACCGTCAACGAGATCGTGGCGTCGGTCCGCACCCGCGGCGAGCAGGCGCTGCTGGAGTACGTCGAGCGCTTCGACGGCGTCACCGGCGCGCTGCGGGTCTCCGACGAGGAATTGCAGGCGGCGCTGGCGCAGCTGGACCCGGAGGTCCGGGCCGGCCTGGAGGTCGCGATCGCCAACGTGCGCGCGGTCGCCGAGGCGGGCCTGGCCGCGGACAAGCTGGTGGAGCTGCCCCAGGGCCAGACGGTCACGATCCGCGAGACGCCGGTGCGGCGCGCGGCGATCTACACGCCGGGCGGGCGCAACCCGTACCCGTCGACGGTCGTCATGGGCGTGGTCACCGCGCGGGCGGCGGGCGTCGACGAGGTCGCGGTCTGCGCGCCGGGCGGGCACCCGACGATCCTGGCGGCGGCCGCGCTGTGCGGCGCCGACGAGGTCTGGCGGATGGGCGGCGCCCACGCGATCGCGGCGTTCGCCTACGGCACCGACTCGGTCCCGCGCGTGGACGTCATCGCCGGCCCGGGCTCGCTGTACGTGCAGGAGGCCAAGCGCCAGGTCAGCGGGGACGTCGGCATCGACGGCTTCGCGGGCCCGTCCGACCTGCTGGTGTTGGCCTCCGCCGACGCGGACGCGGCGCTGGTCACGGCGGACCTCGTCGCGCAGGCCGAGCACGGCGTCGGGACGATCGCGGCGCTGGTGACCGACGACGCGGCGCTGGCCGACGACGTCGCGGCGCGGCTGGCCGCCGGCCAGGAGGGGGACGCGGCGACCGCGGTCGTGCTGGCGTCCTCGATCGCGGAAGGGCTGCTGGTCGCCGAGGCGTTCGCGCCCGAGCACCTCGAGCTGGTGGGGGCGGGCGCGGAGGCGGTCGTCGACGAGGTGCGCTCCGCGGGCTGCGTGTTCGTGGGGCGCGAGAGCGGCACCGCGTTCGGCGACTACGTGGCGGGGTCCAACCACACGCTGCCGACCGGCGGCGCGGCGCGCTTCACGTCCGGGCTGTCGACGCGGCAGTTCCGCCGGCGCATGAGCGTGGTGCGGATCGACGGCGCCGCGGGCGCGCTCGCGAAGGCGGGCGTGCCGATCGCGGAGGCCGAGGGCTTCACCCGGCACGCGGAGTCGATGCGGGTTCGAGAGAATCCCCCGCGATGACGCGCACCGCCGAGATCGCCCGCCAGACCAAGGAGACCGACGTCCGCCTGACGCTCGGCCTCGACGGCGAGGGCGCCGGGACCCGCGAGACGGGCGTCGGCTTCCTCGACCACATGCTGGACCTGCTGGCGCGGCACGGGCGGCTCGACCTGGTCGTGGACGTCCAGGGGGACCTGGAGACCGGCGCGCACCACACCGTCGAGGACACCGGCATCGTGCTCGGCCAGGCGCTCGACCAGGCGCTGGGCGACCGCGCCGGGATCTTCCGCTACGGCCACGCGGTCGTGCCGATGGACGAGGCGCGAGCGTCGGTGGCGCTGGACCTGTCGGGCCGGCCGTTCCTGGCCTGGGAGGTCGACCTGCCCGGCGGCGGCACCGGCAACTTCGACCACGAGCTGGCCGAGGAGTTCTTCCGCGCCGTGTCGTCGGCGGCGAAGATGACGCTGCACGTCACGCTCGAGGCGGGGACCAACGCCCATCACATGATCGAGGCGATCTTCAAGGCCTTCGCGCGGGCGCTGCGCGCGGCGATCGCGATCGACCCGGCCGAGCAGGGCCGCGTCCCGTCGACCAAGGGGACGCTGACCTCTTGACGGAGGCGCGCGCATGACCGCGGGCGTCACGCTCGGCCTCGTCGACTACGGCATGGGCAACCGCCGCTCCATGGAGAAGTCCTTGGAGCGGGCGGGGGCGACGGTCGTGCTCACCGGCGACCACGCCGCGCTGCGCGCGGCCGACGGCCTGGTCGTGCCGGGCGTCGGCGCGTTCGGTCGCGCGATGGCGTCGCTGGACGAGAGCGGGCTGACCGCGCTGATCCGCGAGCGCGCGGCCGAGGGCGTGCCGGTGCTCGGCGCGTGCCTGGGCATGCAGCTGCTCTTCGAGAAGT
This sequence comes from Baekduia sp., assembly GCF_035685985.1. Taxonomy (GTDB): domain Bacteria; phylum Actinomycetota; class Thermoleophilia; order Solirubrobacterales; family Solirubrobacteraceae; genus Baekduia. Next base: position 73,210 of record NZ_DASRZV010000014.1, on the reverse strand, counting down.
CCTATGAGTTCGGCGAGCACGAGGGGCTGGGGCTGCTGCCCGGCGAGATCGTGCCGCTGGACACCCGCGGGCAGAAGGTCCCGCAGATCGGGTGGAACAACGTGCGCTGGTCGCGCCCGTCGCCGCTGAGCGAGGGCCTGCCGGACCCGGCGCCGTTCTACCACGTCCACAGCTTCGTTCCCGGCATCGACCTCGACAGCGAGATCGCCCTGGGCATCAGCGACTACGGCAGCGAGTTCGCCTCCGTGGTCGGCCGCGGGAACGTGTTCGGCACCCAGTTCCATCCCGAGAAGTCCTCGCGCGACGGCATCGCCCTCCTGGCGAACTTCGTGCGGGTCTGTACGTCAGTGGAGGCGACGGCAGCTTGATCCTGTATCCGGCGATCGACATCAGCGAGGGCAAGGCGGTCCGGCTGGTCAAGGGTGACTTCAACCAAGTCACCGTCTATGAGGACTCGCCGCTCGAGGCGGCGCGAGCGTGGGTCGAGGCGGGCGCCCGCTTCCTGCATGTCGTGGACCTCGACGGGGCGCGCACGGGCTCGCCGAAGTCGCTGGATCACCTGGAGCGGATCGCCTCCGAGCTGCACGTGCCCGTCCAGTACGGCGGCGGGCTGCGGTCGCTGCCGGCCGTCCGCGACGCGCTGCGCGCCGGCGCCGAGCGCGTGATCCTCGGCACGGCGGCGTTCAACGACATCGACTTCCTCGACGACGTGCTCGGCGCGTTCCGCGACCGGACGATCGTGTCGGTCGACACGCGCGGCGGCAACGTCTCGACGTCCGGCTGGCAGGAGACGACGCAGATGCCGGCCGCGGCCGTCATCGAGCGCCTGCAGAACCGCGGCGTGCGCTCGTTCGTCTACACCGACGTCGACCGCGACGGCATGCTCGGCGGCATCAACTTCGAGGCGGTCAAGCGCATCGCCCAGGTCGTGCGCGGGCGCTTCATCTACTCCGGCGGCATCGGCTCGCTGGAGGACCTGCGCGGCCTGCGCGACCTGCGCCAGGTCAACCTCGGCGGCGTCATCGCCGGCAAGGCCCTGTACGAAGGTCGCTTCACGATCGCCGAGGGCCAGCAGGCGCTGCAGCCCGAGGCGGCCGACAAGGCCGACAAGAAGCCCTACCGCGCGGTGCCGGCCAACGACTGACCGCCGGGCGCGCCCGCGCGCGCCTCGCGGGGCGCACCGAGATGCGGGTCACTGCGGACGTCCCATGGACGTCGGGAGTGACCCGGATCGCGGAGGGCCGTGTGCGCGTCAGGCGCCTAGACTCCGCGGGACATGCACCTCAAGCGCGTGATCCCGTGCCTGGATGTCGCCGACGGCCGCGTCGTCAAGGGCACCAACTTCGTCGGGCTGCGTGACGCGGGCGATCCGGTGGAGCTCGCCGAGCGCTACGACGCCGAGGGCGCCGACGAGGTCATCTTCCTCGACATCACGGCCACGCACGAGGGGCGCGAGACGATCGTCGACCTCGCGCGTCGGACGGCCGACAACGTGTTCATCCCGTTCACGATCGGCGGCGGCATCCGCTCGGTCGCCGACGCCCAGGGCGTCCTGGACGCGGGGGCCGACAAGGTGTCCATCAACTCCGCGGCGGTCGCGCGGCCCGAGCTCATCGACGAGCTGGCCGAGCACTTCGGCTCCCAGTGCGTCGTGCTGGCGATCGACGCCAAGCGCCGGGTCGACGCCTCGCAGCCCGACGGCTGGGAGGTCTTCGTCGCCGGGGGGCGCACGCCGACCGGGCGCGACGCCGTCGAGTGGGCGGTCGAGGGCGTCCGGCGCGGCGCGGGCGAGATCCTGCTGACCTCGATGGACCGCGACGGCACCAAGGACGGCTATGACCTCGACCTGACCCGCGCGATCGCGGAGGCCGTGGACGTGCCGGTCATCGCCTCGGGCGGCGCGGGCTCGCTGGACCACCTCGTCGACGCGCTGGAGGCCGGCGCTGACGCCGCGCTGGTCGCGTCGCTGTTCCACTTCGGGGAGCACACCGTGCAGGAGGCCAAGCAGCGCCTCGTCGCGGCGGGTGTCTCCGTCCGGCCTTGACGCCGGAGCCGCGCGGCCACTGGCTGAAGGCCGTCGGCCACGCCAAGGGCCCGCTGCCCGAGGCCTGGCTGGCCGACCCCGAGCGCGCGGCGGTCCGGCTCTCGCGCACCGGCTTCCCGCGCCGTCCGCGGATGCGCCCGGGCGATCGGCTCGTGTTGTACGCGTCGGTCTGGAAGCGCGTGTTCGCGATCGCCGAGGTGACCACCGAGCCCTCCGACGCCGCGCCGCCCGGCGGCGCTCCCCGATCCCAGCGGTGGCCGTGGTGGGTGGCGATCGAGCCGCTGGTCGTCATCCCGCACCTGGAGAACGCGCCGCCGGTCGAGGCGATCGGCGTGCCGCCGCGCTCGATGTCCCAGCAGTCGCACATCCGGCTGACGCCCCGGCAGCACGAGCTTGCCGTCGAGGCCCTCGGCGCGGTCGGCGCCTGAGCCAGGCTCCGCGCGCGCCGGTGCCGCCGAACGGTCGCCTGTAGTTTCGATTTGCAGGGCTTTCACCGCTGCGGCAAGTGAGCGGCAAGCGGGGTGCGGGGGCCGGCTCGCCGATGGCAAGGGGGCGGCAAGGGCCGACGTTCACAGTTGCCGCCATGACCGCTCCCTCCCCGACCTCCCCGACCTCCCCGACCTCCCCGACCTCCCCGACTCCCGAGGCCGTGCCGACCGTCGCGCTCCCCGGCGACGGCGAGCTGCGGTGGTACCGCGACCGCCTCGTGGACCTGCGCCTGACCGGCGCCCAGACCGGCGAGCGGATCTCGCTGGTCGAGATCGAGATGCCCGCGGGCGCCGACACGCCGCTGCACCGCCAGCCCTTCGACGATGAGACGCTCTACGTCCTGTCCGGCACGCTGGTCGTCCACATCGACGGCGACGAGCACGCCGTCGGCGCCGGCGGCATCGTCTTCATCCCACGCGAGACGCCGCACGCGCTGCGCGCCGAGGACGACGTCAAGCTCATCATCTTCGGCATCCCCGCCGGCCAGGAGCGCTACTTCCGGGCGCTGAGCGTCCCGGCGCCCGGCCGCAAGCTGCCGCCGCCCGCGACCGCGCCGCCGCATCCGGCGGCCGCGATCGCCGTCCAGCAGACCGCGTTCCTCAACGGCGTGGAGCTGCTGGGGGATCCGCCGTTCGAGGCCGCCGCCGTGTAGGACACCATGTCGCCCGCCCGCATCGTCACCAACCCGGCCAACGGCGAGCAGCTGACCTGGCTGGACGGCCATCGCGCCGAGCTACGCGTCTTCGGCGCCGGGCGCGGACGGCGCGAGCCGCAGGTCGACCCGGAGGCCGCCAAGCGCTTCACGGTCCTGCGCGGGCGCATGGCGATCGTGGTCGAGGGCGTGCTCAACGTCGTCGAGGAGGGTGGGACGATCGCGGTCCCGCCGGGCGCCGAGCACACGTGGTGGTCGACGCGCGCCGGCGAGCTGTGCCTGTACCTCGAGCGCTGACCGCCGACATCCGATGCTCAGTTTCCCGTCGCAACGGGAAGGACCGGGCGCATGGCGATCTTGGAGCTGGTGCAGCCGCGGCCGGACTGGATGGGCGCGCTCGGGATGGCGTTGCAGCGACCGCCGGGCGTTCCCGAGCGCCGCGGCGGCGAGGACCCGTGGAACCCCGACACGCGGGCGTTGGCCCAGCGCCCGCGGCGGATCTCCGACGACCTGGCGTGGTTCCGCCAGGCGCTGGACGACCCCGCCGACGCCGGGCTCAAGCCGATCGACGAGACCGCGTCGGTCGCGGCCTGGGAGAGCGCGGACACCGACCTGACCGCGCGCCTGAGCCGGCTGGACGCGCGCGGCATCCTCGACGCGGCGGGTTTCATGCTGCACGACCCGGACATGGCGTTGCTCTAGGAGATCCCCATACGATGCGCGGATGTCCGCCACGCAGCCGCGCATCGTCTTCCACCTGCTCGGGCCGTCGCACCCCTGCGCCGCGGTCGAGGCGGCGCTGAAGCTCAAGGGCCTCGACTACGAGCGCGTCGAGCTGCAGCCCGGCGCGCACGTCGAGCGGATGGCGGAGATCTACGGCGCCGAGCGCACGACGGTCCCGGGCGCGGTGATCGACGACGAGCCGGTCCACGGCTCCAACGCGATCCTGGAGCGGCTGGAGGCGATCGCGCCCGAGCCGTCGCTGTTCCCCGACGGCGAGCTGGGGGAGCGGGTCGTCGAGGCGATGGCCTGGGGCGACGCCGAGCTGCAGCCGCTGGGCCGCAGCCTGCCGTGGGGCTCGCTGCACTTCCGCCCCGAGGCGGCCGGGACGTTCGCCGCGCACGACGCGCCGCCCCTGGACCCGGCGGGCACGGACTTCGCCATCAAGTTGATCCGCGGCACGTGGAAGTACCACAAGCTCACCGCGGTCCGGCTGGCCGACGACCTCGCCGGGCTGCCCGCGAAGCTCGACCGCGTCGACGCCTACGTGGCCGACGGCGTCCTCGCCGGCGAGCAGCCCAACGCCGCCGACCTGCAGATCGGCTCGACGCTGGCGGTCCTGCGCACGGTCGGCGACGTCCGCGCGCTGATCGACGGCCGCCCGGCCGAGCAGGTCGCCCGCAGGTGGTTCGACGAGCGGCCGGGCCTCGTGCCGGTCGGCGCGTTCCCGGCAGGCTGGGTGCCGTCGGCGTAACGCGGCGCGGCCGGCGGCCGCGCGCTCCACGACCGTCACGCCGCGCGCATCCTCGCCGGGCTGCCACGCCAGACGCGCGACCCGACGCCGTCCACGACCTCACGCCGAGACGTTCGCCCAGGCGTGGCTGCTCCGGGCGCGCGACGAGTCCGGGGATCGCGCGCAACGTCCTGCCGACCGTCGGCCGGCGCGTCCTAGGTGATCGTCAGCCCGCCGTCGACGGGCAGGGTCTGGCCCGTGATGTAGCCCGATGCCGGCGAGGCGAGGAAGACGACGGTCGCCGCCAGCTCCTTGGGGTCGCCGGTGCGGCCGGCGAGGATGCGGTACTTCATCATCTCGAGGTACTCCGGCGGGTACTGGTCGGTCATCTCGCTCGCGAAGAAGCCCGGAGCGATCGAGTTGACGCGGATGCCCTTGCGGCCCGTCCACTGCTGGGCGAGGTCGCGGGTGAGGCCGTTCAGCCCGGCCTTGGAGGCGCTGTAGGCGGCCTGCGGCAGCCCGGCGGTCGTGATCCCGAGCACCGACGAGATGTTGACGATGCTGCTGCCCGGCTCCATCACCTTGCCGGCGGCCTGCGCGCACCAGTAGGCGCCGTTGAGGTTGATGTCGATGACGTCGCGGAACTGCTCGGGGGTCTCGCGCGTCGCCGGGACCGCGGTGCCGATGCCCGCGTTGTTGACCAGCACGTCCACGCGGCCGAGCTGGGCGACGGTCTCGTCGATCAGCCGCTGGGCGTCCTCGGGCCTGGTCACGTCGGTCGGCACCGTGATCGCCCGGCGGCCCGCGTCCTCGACGAGCTTCTTGGTGTCCTGCAGGCGATCGGCGCGGCGGGCGCCGAGCGCGACGTCCGCGCCGGCCTCGGCCAGCGCCTGGGCGAACGCGACGCCGAGGCCGGACGACGCGCCGGTGACGACGGCGACCTTGCCGTCGAGGCGGAACGCGTCGGCGACGGGGGACAGGGCAGGGGACATCGGGCCTCTCTCGATCGGGTTGGGTTGGTTCGGGTTGGGGGAGACGCCTACCGGCGGGCGTCTCGGATCAGCGACGGAAGCTTCAGCACCAACTTGGGCGCGTCCCGGCGCGAGCGGGCGATCGCGCGGTCGACGTCGGCCGCCACCGACGGGCCGTGCACCGGTGGCCCGTGGCCGACCAGCAGCCACTCGGGCGCCATCCCGCGCAGTCGGCCGGGCGGCGTCATCCGCACCATCGGGTGGACGCCGACCGCGCCGTCGCCGACCGCGAAGGCCGGGACGGTGCCGAGCACCTCGGCGACGACCAGCCCGCGACGCTCCGGCCACCACAGCGCGGCCTCGCGCCAGAACCGGTTGCGGATCACGCGCAGCGTCTGAAACGGCGCGTCCGGGACCGCGTCGGGCACCTTGAGGTGCGGGACGTTCAGCCGCGCCGCGATCGCCGCGCAATCGCGGTTGTGGCGATCCAGCAGCTGGACCACGGCGGCGGGCGCGCCAAGTTCCGCCACCCGGCCCAGCGCCCGCGCGTCGTCGACGGGATCGACCAGCCAGACGCGTCCCGCGTCGACGATGGCGTGGGAACCGCGCTGCATCGGCTCCTCCATGACCCAGCTGAGCCCCAGCGGGTGCTCCACGATCCGCGTCATCGCGCGCACGCTATCGCGCCCACCTATTAGGGAACCCGACATCGCCGCTTAGGTGTCCCTAAGATCTCGCGAATGCTTCCGACGTTCGTGATCGGCCTGCGCGAGGGTGTCGAGGCCGCCCTCATCGTCTCGATCATCGCGACCTTCCTCCGCCAGGAGGGACGCCAGGACGCTCTGCGTTGGGTCTGGGTCGGCGTGCTCTCCGCCGGCGCCATCTGCCTGGCGATCGGCGTGATCCTGCAGATCATCGACGAGGACCTGCCCCAGAAGCAGCAGGAGGGGCTGGAGACGATCGTCGGCGCGGTCGCCGTCGGCATCGTCACGTTCATGCTCGTCTGGATGCGCAAGAACGCGGCCGGGCTCGGCAAGGAGCTGCGCGAGCACACCGCCAGCGCGCTGCGCGACGGCTCGGTCAAGGCGCTGATCGGCATGGCGTTCTTCGCGGTCTTCCGCGAGGGCCTGGAGACCGCGGTCTTCCTGCTGGCCGTCTTCCAGCACACCGACGACCCGGCCACCGCGGGCACGGGCGCGATCCTCGGCCTGCTGGCCGCGATCGTCATCGGCTTCGCGATCTACCGCGGCGGGATCAAGCTCAACCTGACCCGCTTCTTCCGCTTCACCGGCCTCGTGCTCGCGCTCGTGGCCGCCGGCCTGGTCGCCTCGACGCTGCACACCGCGCACGAGGCCGGCTGGATCAACTTCGGCCAGGACCAGGCGCTCGACCTGACCTGGCTGGTCGTGCCCGGCACGTGGACCGCGGCGCTCCTCACGGGGATGCTCGGCCTCCAGCCGCAGCCGACGACGGTCGAGGTCGTGGGCTACCTGCTGTACGCCGTCCCCGCCATCACCTACATCTTGTGGCCCGCGCGCAAGAAGAAGCCCGCCAAGGAGGGCCGCATGAAGTCCACCGTCATCGCGTCGACGCTCGTGATCGCCGCCGCCCTGCTGCTCGCCGCGTGCGGCTCGGACAAGTCGTCCGGCTCCGCGGCCGGGGGCGGGAGCACCAAGCAGGTCGCGGTCAAGCTGACCGACGCGGGCTGCGAGCCGGCGCAGATGAAGCTGGACGCCGGCCGGGTGGAGTTCAAGGTCACCAACGGCGGCACGGGCCGCGTGAGCGAGTTCGAGGTCCTGAGCGGCTCGCGCATCCTGGGCGAGAAGGAGAACCTCGTCGCCGGCCTGTCGGGCTCGTTCACGGTCAACCTCGAGCCGGGCGAGTACGCGCTGTCCTGCCCGGGCGGCAAGACCAACGCGACCGGCGTCCTGACCGTCGGCGGCAGCGCCGTCGCGGCGGCCGGGTCCGACGACCCGCTGCTGAAGTCGGCCACGGCGTCCTACGCCTCCTACGTGACCGCCCAGACCAAGGTCCTGGTGTCGCGCACGCAGAAGTTCGTCGACGCGGTCAAGGCCGGCGACCTCGAGCAGGCCAAGTCGCTGTTCGCCTCCACGCGCGCGCCGTACGAGACGATCGAGCCGGTCGCCGAGTCCTTCGGCAACCTCGACCCCGAGATCGACGCGCGCGTCAACGACGTCGCGAAGGGCACGCCCTGGACGGGCTTCCACCGGATCGAGCAGGGCCTGTGGGTCAAGAAGACCACGAAGGGCCTGGAGCCGATCGCCGACAAGCTGCTGGTCGACGTCAAGCGCCTGCAGACCAAGACCACCGGGTTGACCTACCAGCCCGAGGAGCTGGCCAACGGCGCCAACGGCCTGCTGGACGAGGTGTCGGCGTCGAAGATCACCGGCGAGGAGGACCGCTACTCGCACACGGACCTCTCGGACTTCGAGGCCAACGTGGCGGGCTCCGAGTCGGCGTTCGGGCTGCTCGCGCCGGCGCTGAAGAAGTCCGATCCGGCGCTGGCGACGACGATCGCCTCGCGCTTCGACGCGGTCAACGCGGCGCTGGACAAGCTGAAGCAGGGCGGCACGTTCCCGAGCTACGACACGGTGGACAGCGCGCAGCGCAAGCAGCTGTCGCAGCTGGTCGACGCGCTGGCGGAGCCGCTGTCGAAGGTCGCGTCGAAGCTGGAGTCCTAGGGGACGGCGCCCGGGCGCGCTCCGCGGCCCGACGCCGAGCGCCGCCCGATACCCTCAGATGGGAATGGGTCCCAGCAGCACGAACCACCACGGCCACGGTCACGACCACGGCGCCACCGGCGAGCCGTGGGCCGAGCGGGCCGCGTCGGCGCTGGCCGACGCCGGCTACCGGCGTGGCGGTGCCCGCGCGGCGCTGATCGGGCTGCTCGACGCGCAGTCGTGCGCGCTGAGCGCGGCGGAGATCGAGGACCAGCTCAAGGGCGGCGCGAGCCGTCCGGTCGCGCGGGCGTCGATCTACCGGATCCTCGAGGAGCTCGAGGCGCTGAAGCTGATCACGCGCGTCGAGGTCGGCCAGGGCCTGGCGCGCTTCGAGGCCGCGCGCGAGGAGAACCATCACCATCACATGGTCTGCGACGACTGCGGTCAGGTGATCCCGTTCGAGGATCCCGACCTGGAGCGGTCGATCGAGGCGCTGGCCGATCGCGTCGCGTTCACGGTCGCGGAGCACGACGTGGTGCTCCACGGCGCGTGCCGAGACTGCGCCCGCTAGACGCGCCGAGCGCCAGCGCGACCGCGTAGGCGCCGACCATGACCGCGGCGATCGACGCGCCGGCCGCGGTCCCCGCGTAGTAGGACAGGTAGATCCCGCCGATCCCGGCGCCGACGGCGATCGCCGCGGCCGCGAGCATCATGGTGGACATGCGCCGGGTGACCGCGCGGGCGCAGGCGGCGGGGCCGACGAGGACGGCGACGACGAGCAGGTTGCCCAGGCCCTGGACGGCGACCAGCAGCGCGCCGGCGATCAGCAGCAGCAGCGCGACGTCGACGGTCCCGGCGCGCACGCCGAGCGCGGAGGCGTTGAGGCGGTCGAAGCCCACCAGCAGCAGCCGCCCGTGCAGCAGCGTCAGCGCGGCCAGCACGACGACGGCCAGACCGCCGGCCAGCAGGAGGTCGGTGTCCGAGACGCCGAGGACGTCGCCGAACAGCAGCTCGCCGAGGCCGGCGGGCGTGCTGGGGGAGAGCGCCAGCAGCGCCCCGAGCCCCAGGAACGCCGTCACGACCACGGCGACCGCGGTGTCGCGACCCAGCACCGGCGTCCGCGCGGCGGCGGCGATCGCCAGCGCGGCGACGACCAGGCCGGCCGCGCCGCCGAGGATCAGCGGGAGGCCGGTCAGCGCGGCGAGCACCAGGCCCGGCAGCAGCGCGTGCGCCAGCGACTCGGTGGAGTACGACAAGTTGTAGAAGACGATCCAGCAGCCCAGCGCGCCGCCCGTCAGCCCGAGCAGCACGACCTCCAGGAACGCGCGGCGGTCGATCGACTGCTGCCAGGGCTCGACCAGCGAGTGCCAGACGGTGGCGAGCATCAGGCCGCGCCGTGGTCGTGCGCGTGGTGGCCGGGCAGCACGCACCGGTCGCCCGCGGGCAGCTCCACCAGCTCGGTCCCGTAGGTCAGCGCGAGCGTCTCGCGCGTGAGGACGTCGTCGGGCGCGCCGAAGGCGATCTGGCGCCGGTTGAGGCACAGCACGCGTTCCCAGTCGCGGGCCTGCTCGACGTCGTGGGTGGCGATCAGCAGCGCGCGGCCCGACGCGGCGAGGTCCAGCAGCAGCCGGTCCAGCAGCGCGGCCGACGGCGTGTCGAGCCCGACGTAGGGCTCGTCGAGCAGCAGGACCGGCGCGTCCTGGACCAGCGCGCGGGCGACGAGCACGCGCTGGCGCTGGCCGCCGCTGAGGTCGCCGAACGTCGCGTCGACGCGCTCGGCGAGGCCGACGTCGGCCAGCGCCTGGCGCGCGCGGGCGCGGTCGGCGCGGCTCGGCCGCCGCCACCAGGGCAGCGTCGAGAGCGTGCCCATCAGCGCGACGTCCAGCGCGGAGACCGGGAAGTCGAGGCGCGAGCGCTCGGTCTGGGGGACGACGCCGATCCGCGCCGGGCGCTCCAGCGTCCCGGCCGACGGCGTCAGCTCGCCCAGCAGCGCCCGGAACAGCGTGGTCTTGCCGCCGCCGTTGGGGCCGAGGACGGCGATCCGCTGCCCCGGCCGCGCGGTGAACGCGACGTCGCGCAGCACCGGCTCACCGCCGTAGCCGGCGGCCAGGTCGGCCACCTCCAGCAGCGCATCGGTCATGACGTCGCCGTCCCGAGCCGCAGGTGGGCGCCGCGCGCCAGGGCGGTCGCGGCGAAGACCGCGCCGCCGACGACCGCGATCGTCGCGCCGGGCGGCGCGTTGACCTCGACCGAGATCCACAGCCCCGCGACGCCCTCGACGAGCACGAGCGCGACGGTCGCCGCCTGCCACGGGCGCAGGCGGTCGACGACCAGGCGGGTGGTGGCGGCGGGCACGACGAGCAGCGCGGTCGACAGCAGCGCGCCGATCGCGTCCAGCGCCGCGACCGCGCAGGCGGCCACGAGGGCCAGCAGCACGAAGTCCGGCAGCGCCGAGCGCGCGCCGAGCGCCCGCGCCGAGTCGCGGTCGAAGCCGGCGGCCAGCCAGCGGCGGCCCAGCAGCGCGCCCGCCAGCAGCACGGCGACGCCGACGGCCGCCGCGACGACCTGGTCGGTGGAGCCGATGACCAGCAGCGAGCCGAACAGCATGCGCTCGACGCTCGCCTGGGAGTGGAAGACGTCGCTGGCCAGGATCACGCCCGCGGCCAGCGCGCCGACCAGCACCAGCGCGGTCGCCGAGTCGTACTCGGCGCGCCCGCGCGCGGCGATCGCCGTCACGCCGATCGCGACCAGCCCGGCCGTGGCCAGCGCGCCGAGCAGCGGCGAGAAGCCCAGCCCGTCGGCGAGCACCAGGCCCGGGAAGGCGGCGGTCCCGACCGCGTGGGCGTAGAAGCTCAGGCCCCGCAGGACGATCCACGTGCCGAGGATCCCCGAGCCGACGGCCAGGAGCACGATCTCGACGACGGCGCGCTGGACGAAGGGCAGGTCGAAGGGGGCGGGCACGACCCGGCGAGTATAGGGAAAAGAGACCAGGTCTCATGTTCGCCGCGCGTGGCGGCGACGCGAGGCGCTACTGCTGGCCCGTGTCCCGCCGGGTCCGCCACGCGACGAGGCGGCGGGCCAGGACGGGGGACAGCGACGTCGCCAGCGCGTCGGCCTCGGCGTCGGCCTGCGCGTCGTCGAGCCCGAGGACCTCATGGGCCAGCACGCGGGCGGCGTGGCGGCGCGAGGTCAGGACGAGCGCCGCGGAGGTGCCGTTGGCGGTCAGCGTGAGCGCGTCCGGCGAGACGAGGTCCAGCGCGCGCAGGCGCCGGATCATCTCCAGCGCCGTCGGGTGCGAGACCCCGACCTTGCGGGCCACCGCGGCCTGCGACGGCGGCGCGCCGCCGGCGTTCAGGTCGCGCAGCGCCAGCAGGTAGCGGGCCTCGCCCTCGGTCAGCTCCATGCACGGCGCATGCTCGAGACCGGGTGCGGTGGAGTGGCTGGAGGACTTGGACGGCATCGCTGCTTCCAGCCTACCGGGACGCGGTGACGTCGCGTGTCGGATTTTGGACGCTCAGCGGTGTGCGAGCCCCTGCCGCAGGGCACCGGCGATCTGGGCCAGCGCCCGGCCGCTGCTGCGCACGCCCGCGGTGTTGAAGAAGCCGTGCAGCTGGTCGTGGCGCTGGGCGGCGACCTTCACGCCCTCCTCCCGCATCCGCGCCACGTACGCGTCGCCCTCGTCGCGCAGGACGTCGGGCAGGCAGGTCGCCACGTAGGCGGGCGGCAGGCCGCGCAGCGTCTCGGCGCGCAGCGGCGACGCCCGCCACTCGGTCCGCCGATCGACGTCCGGCAGGTACTTGCCCAAGAAGTAGTCCATCCCCGACGCGGTCAGCAGGTAGCCCTTGGCGAACGTCCGGTGGGACGGGTAGGTCCCGGCGACGTCGGTCGCCGGGTACAGCAGCAGCTGGAAGACCGCGTCGGGCAGCCGCTCGTCGTCGCGCGCGTGCAGCGCGGTCACGGTCGCCAGGCAGCCGCCCGCGCTGTCGCCGCCGACGGCCAGCCGGGCCGGGTCCGCGCCCAGCGACGCCGCGTGGTCGGCCGCCCACGCGTAGGCCGACACCGCGTCCTCGACCGCCGCGGGATAGGGATGCTCCGGGGCCAGCCGGTAGTCGACCGACAGCACCCGCACGCCGCTGAGGTGCGCGAGCATCCGGCAGCCGGCGTCGTGGGTCTCGACGCTGCCCTGCACCCAGCCGCCGCCGTGGAAGTAGACCAGCAGCGGCCCCGGCGACGGGGCGGCCGCCGGCACGTACAGGCGCACCGGGATGTCGCCGCCGCGCCCGGGCGCCCGGTGGTCGCTGACCGTCAGCGGCAGGCCCTTGGTCGGGGCCGCCAGCCCGCGCGCCTGCAGCGCCAGCCGCCGCCGCTGCTCGGGCACCGGCGCGGCGTCGCTCATCCGGTCGGGCGTGATCGCCGCCAGCTTGCCCAGCAGCAGCGCCTCCGGGTGGATCCCGGCGACCTCCGCGGGCGGCCGTCCGGCCAGGCGCGCCAGCACACTCGGCGGCAGCTTGAACAGCGCGCGGGCGACGTAGGAGCCCGCCCAGGCCTCCAGTCGGCCGGGCAGCAGCGTGAGCGTGGTGGTCAACAGGTCTCCTCTTCCTGGATCAACAGCCACGGGCAGCATGCCAGGTTCCGCCACGTCCATGTTGTACGCGAAGCGGAAAGGGGTATTCCAGAACCGTGAACCGCGCCTCCGGCCTGCCCGACGACACCTTCTGGATCGTCGTCGACGATGAGCAGGGGGTCCCGTGCGTGCGCCTGTCCGGCGATCTCGACCTCGCCGCGCTCGGGCGCCTGCGCACGGTCCTGCGGCCGCTGATCGCCTCCCACGGCGCCGAGCGCGTGACGATCGACCTCGACGCGGTCGACCTCGTCGAGACGGTCTCGGCGAGCTTCCTCGCGCGCGAGCAGCTGCGCGCCCACGCCGAGGGCGTCGGCCTGGAGCTGCGCGGAGCGCGCGGCATCGCGCGGCGCCTGCTGGCGTTGGCCGGCGCCCGGCAGAACAGCTGAGCGTCCGTCGGCGGACATGATGAAGATGGTTCCCCCGATGGGGTGAGCCACTCACCGGTGGAGCCGGTCGATCACCGGAGCGGAAGACATCGCTCCAACGATCGAAGGAAGACGGAAGACGAAGGTGAAGATGCCAGACCAGCGCCTCGGCGCAGGAGCTGGCCGCCTCGGCCGCCGAGCTGGAGCGCCTCGTCGGCCGCTTCACGCTCAGCGCGTAGCCGGGGCCGCCGCGCATGCCCGGTAGGCGTGCGCGGCGGTCACCACCGCGCCGGTCGTCGTCCTGACGGCGACCGACACGGTGACCTTGCCCTTGGGCAGCCGGTGGATCGTGATCGGCCCGGTCCCGCGGACGGTCTTGACGACCTTGCCGTCGAGCTTGACGACGGCCCGCGTGATCTTGTGGCCCTTGGGCCGGAGCAGGCGGATGCGCAGCGTGCTGGGGCCCTTGGCGGGGCAGGACCGCGTGGCGGGCAGCGACACGAACCGCGAGGCGCGCAGCTTCGTCGCCGGACGTCCGCCGCCGCCGGTCGGCGGCGGCGCGCCGCCGTCCGTCGCGGGCGGCGGGGCGGAGGCGATGGGATCGTCGTCGAGGATCGTCACGGTCGCGCTGCCGGCGCCGATCGTCGCGCCGGACACGTCGGCGAGCCGGACCGTGAACGACCTGGTGTCCTCGTGGACGTCGTCGTCGACGATCGGGACCGTGACCCGCGCCGTCGCGGCGCCGGGCGCGAACGTCTCGGCGACCGGCGTCCCGTAGTCGCTGCCGGCCTTGGCCGTGCCGTCCTCGGCGACGGCGGAGAACGTCGGCGCCGGGTCGGCCACCAGCGAGCGCGTCACGGTCAGGCGCGCCACGCCGTCGGCCTCGGAGACCGTCGCCCCGGCGATCGACAGCGACGGCCCGCACCACGCGGGCGGCCGCGCGGCCTCGCGCTCGGCCACCGGCCAGGTCTGGTCGGTGTAGAAGCAGAGGTACTCGGTCTCGGTGACCGGTCCGTCGAACACGGTGGGCACGAGGTCGGCGGAGCTGCTGTTGGAGACCGACGGCGTGTCGTTGTCGATCAGCAGGCGCGCGGGCACCGTGCTGGGCGCGCGCAGGACGAGCAGGCCGCGGCCGGAGTCGGGGTCGTCCTGGGCGTACCAGGTGCCGGTCCACGTGTCGCGCGCGCAGAAGTTGATGTTGCAGGTCGTGGCGACGCTGTCGTTGTAGCCCGTGTCGCTCGGCCACAGCGTGTGGCTGTAGGGCGAGCGCGGCATGCGCGGGACGTAGGGGCGCAGGTGGCGCTGGGTGAAGACGGCGGGCTCGTCGGGGTCGAACGCGAAGCGCCGCGTGACCGCGAACTGGTCGCCGTCGGTGAAGCGGTAGGTCGTCTGGACCGGCTGCCGGCCCTCGTTGCCGTCGCAGCCGTCCTCGGTGACCTGGCTGTCGATCCGGACCACGCCGTCGCCGAGGCTCTGCCAGGTGCCGCGCGAGCCGGCGGCGACGAGGTCGGCGCGCGGGGAGGGCTCGGCGTAGCTCTGGCCCCAGGTCTCCTGCGCGTCGCCGCAGCCGCTGACGCCGCCGTCGGCCGCCAGGTCGACGCCGTCGCCGATCCCGAGCCACCGCAGCGTGGTCAGCTGCTCGGGGTTGGTGGCGTCGAAGGTCGCCGTGAGGCGTGGCGTGGTGACCGTGCGGGTGGACGGGTCGACGCTGACCGACGCGGCGGCTCCGGGAGCCGTGACGGCCAAGGCGAGGACCGCGACGGCGAGAGGGCGCAGGCTGCTCATCGCCGGTAATCCTGCACAGGCTTGTGTTCAAAACGCAAGCCCGAGAGGTCGACGATCTTGACCTGTCATCTAGAGTTGACGATCGACCACTATGGATGCCGCCGCTGAGCTCCCGCTGGACGACGACCTCGAGGCGCTGTCGACCCGGGTCGGCGCCGCGGTGGCGCGGTTGCGCGACGGCAAGCGGTGGTCGCTGGGCGAGCTGGGGCGCGCCTCGGGCCTGTCCAAGACGATCCTCGCCAAGATCGAGCGGGGCGAGGGCAACCCGTCGATCGAGACGCTGTGGCGCGTGTCGCGCGCGCTCGACGTGCCGCTCGGCGCGCTGCTGAGCCCGCCGGTGCGCTGGCCGCGCGTGCGGGCGGTCCCGTCGCGCTCGGGCGAGGCGATCGCCTCGGAGTCCGGGATGTCGGCCTGGCTGATCAACTCCGCCGGGCACGAGCACCGCTCGGAGGTCTTCGACCTCGACCTGCCGCGCGGGACCGACCAGGTGACCGGCGCCCACCTGCCCGGCACCGAGGAGGTCATCGTCTGCGTCAAGGGCCGCGTGCGGGTCGGGCCCCACGACGCCGAGGCCGAGCTGGGGCCGGGAGACGCGGCGTGGTTCACGGCCGACGTCCCGCACCACTACCACGCGCTGCGCGACACGCGCGCGTTGTGCTACATGATCTACCCGAGCGCGCCCCAGGCCGCGACGGGCGAGGAGCCGCGGCCGTGAAGGACGGCGGTGCCGCCCAGCCGATCGTCGCGGGCGTCGTCGCCGCGCTGGTCGGGTTCGCGTCGTCGTTCGCGATCGTGCTCGCCGGCCTGCACGCGGTCGGCGCCTCCGACGCGCAGGCGTCGTCGGGGCTGCTGACGCTCAGCGTCGCGATGGGCCTCACCGGCGTCGCGTTGTCCACCATCTACAAGATGCCGCTGAGCGTCGCGTGGACGACGCCGGGCGCCGCGCTGCTGGTCGCCGCCGGGCCGGTCTCCGGCGGCTACCCGGCCGCGCTGGGCGCGGTCGTCCTGGCGGGCACGCTGATCGTGATCGCGGGGCTCTGGGCGCCGCTGACCCGCCTGCTGACGATGATCCCCGGCGCGCTGGCCAGCGCGCTGCTGGCTGGCGTGCTGCTGCCGGTCTGCATGGCGCCCGTCCACGCGGTGGTCGACGTGCCCAAGCTCGCGGCGCCGATGGTCGTGGTCTGGCTGGTGCTGTGGAAGGTCGCGCGCCGCTGGGCGGTCCCGGGCGCGCTGGCCGCCGCGGCGATCGCGGTCGCCATCGACCCCGTCGACCACGCGGGCGGCACGCACCTGCTGCCGCAGCTGACGTGGACGACGCCGGCGTTCGACCTCGGCACGCTGCTGGGCCTCGGGCTCCCGCTGTTCGTGGTGACGATGGTGTCCCAGAACGTCGCGGGCATGGCGGTCCTGGCCGCCCACGGCTACCGCGCGCCGATGCGGCCGGTGCTCGCGGTCACCGGCGCGGCGACGGTCGCGGGCGCGCCGCTGGGCGCCCAGGGCGTCAACCTCGCGGCGATCACCGCCGCGATGGCCGCCGGTCCGGATGCCGGCCCGGACCCCGCGCGGCGCTGGCTGGCCGGCGCGAGCGCGGGCGCCATCTACTTCGTCATCGGCCCGTGCGCGGGCCTGGCGACCGCGCTGCTGACCGCCTCGCCGCCGGTGCTGATCGAGGGCGTCGCGGGCCTGGCGCTGCTCGGCACGCTCGGCGCCGCGCTGCGCGCCGCCACCGACGACGACGAGCGTCGGGACGCCGCGATCGTCACCTTCGCGGTCACGGCCTCGGGCGTCACCGCGCTGGGGATCAGCGCGCCGTTCTGGGGCCTGGTCGCCGGGCTCGGGCTGCTGGCGGTCCAGACCGCGCGCTACGGTCGCCCCAGCCGTGTCGCCGCCGAGCCAGAGCCCGAACACCCCGCCGCCGAGCCCGCCGCCGTCGAGACCTGATCGCCGCCTGGCGATCGATCGCCTGGCGACCGAGGGCGTCGTCGAGGTGCGCCTGCTGGACGGCTTCGCGGTCGGGGAGGGCCCGATCCGGGACCCGCACCGCCACGACTACCACGAGCTGCTGTGGCTGCGCGAGGGCGAGGGCGTCCAGCTCGTCGACGGCGAGGCCTACAAGATCGTCCCCGGCACCGTGACCGTGATCGCCCGCGGGCAGGTCCACCAGTTCCAGCACGCGCGCGGGCTGCGCGGCGGGCTGCTGCGGATCACCGACGCGGCGGTCGGCGGCGCCGAGGGCCGGCTGCTGGGCCGTCGCGGCGCGGCGGTCATCGCGGTGCCGCCCGGCGAGGGCGACCGCTATGAGTCGGTCCTGCGCGCGCTGCACGCCGAGACGCGCCGCCCGCCCGATCCCTACGCGGCCGACCTCGTCCGGCACCTCACCGCGACGTTGTTGTCGTGGTTGGCCCGCTGGCAGGACGCCGCGCGCGCCGAGCGCCCGCAGGCTGACGACGCCGACGTCGCGCTGCAGGGCCGTTTCGCCGAGCTGCTGGAGCGCGACCACGCGCGTCACCACGACGTCGCCCACTACGCCGACGCGCTCGGCGTGCCCGCCGCGGCGCTGTCGCGCGCGCTGGTCGCCGTCACCGGCCGCGCGACCAAGGAGCTGA
Source organism: Baekduia sp. (assembly GCF_035685985.1). Lineage (GTDB taxonomy): Bacteria > Actinomycetota > Thermoleophilia > Solirubrobacterales > Solirubrobacteraceae > Baekduia. Next base: position 55,540 of record NZ_DASRZV010000014.1, on the reverse strand, counting down.
TCGTCGAGCGCGTGATGACCGAGGCGATGCGGCTGCTGCGCTTCACGGACCTCACCGTCGGCGAGGTCGCCTTCCGCGTCGGCTACTCCGACCAGCTGTACTTCTCGCGCGCGTTCAAGCGCTACGCGGGGCGCGCGCCGCAGGCCTATCGCTCGGAAGTCCATGGATCGGCGCCGTTGTCCCATACCGGGGGCGGTCCGGCCGGGCGACACTGAAGGCATGGCCAATCCCTTCGCCGACGTCACCACCGGCCCGGCCGCCGAGGGCGTCTCCACGCTGCCGGAGACGCTGCGCCTGGGCGCCGTCCACCTCACGGTCACCGATCTGGACCGCTCGGTCGCCTGGTACCAGGCCGCGCTCGGCCTGCACGTCCACCGCCAGGACGTGGGCGTCGTCGCGCTGGGCGCGGGGGAGGAGGACGTGATCGTCCTGCACGAGGACGCCACCGCCACGCCGCCGCCGCGGCGCGGCTCCGGCCTGTACCACTACGCCTTGCTGTACCCGACGCGCGAGGAGCTGGCCCGCGCCGCGCTGCGCCTGGCCGCGATGCGCACGCCGATCCAGGGCGCCTCGGACCACGGCACCCACGAGGCCATCTACCTGCCCGACCTCGACGGCAACGGCATCGAGCTGGCCGCCGACCGCCCGCGCGAGCGGTGGCCGTCGCCGGCGGAGGAGTTCTCGCGCGGCGGCCCGATGCCGCTGGACTTCGACGCGCTGCTGGCGACGGTCGAGGGCGAGGGCCCGGCCGCCGCGCAGGTCCGGCCGGGGCTGCGCGTCGGCCACGTGCACCTGCACGTCGGCGACCTCTCCGAGGCCCTGGCCTTCTACCGCGACGCGATCGGCTTCGACGTCTGGGCGATGATGCCGACGGCCGCGTTCGTCTCGGCCGGCGGCTACCACCATCACCTGGGCCTGAACACCTGGCGCGGCGTCGGCGCGGCGCCGCAGCGGCCCGGCGTCGTCGGCCTGCGCCACTGGACGATCGTGCTCGCCGCGGTCGACGACGTCGCGGAGGTCCGCGCGCGCGTGCGCCAGGCGGGCCTCGACGCCGAGGACGTCGCGGGCGGCTTCGCGGTCGTCGATCCGTTCGGGATGACCGTGCGGATCGTGGTCGCCGGGACACGCTGAACGCGCCCAGCAGGGCCGCACGCTGTCGCTTCGTGGACGAACGGGCACGTTTTTCTGTGCGAATTCGTCCTCTCGCGTTGCGATTTGATGGGGACTTCTGAGAGGGTCGCGCGCGTCATCGCGCCGCGACCGGCAGCACGGCGGCGCCCCATCCGCAGGAGGAGAGAACCCGATGAAGATCAAGCGTGCGGCGGCCGCCCTGGCTGCCGTCGCGGCGTGCGCGGCCGTAGGCGCCCAGAGCGCCGCGGCCCTGCCCGTCGTCTACAACTTCCCGACCGCGCTGGCCGCCTCGGTGGCCAACCCCGGCGGGACCCCGGCGGGCGCCAACGTGGCGTGCACCCCGTCGGCGGCGCATCCGCGCCCGGTCGTGCTCGTCAACGGCACGTTCAGCAACGCCATCATCAGCTGGAACGCGTTCGCGCCGCTGCTGAAGAACAACGGCTACTGCGTGTACACCTTCAACTACGGCGGGCCGCTGGTCCTGGGCCAGGTCGGCGCGCTGGGCCCGATCGCCGCCTCGGCGAGCGAGCTGAAGACCGAGGTCGACAGCGTCCTCGCGTCCACCCACGCGTCGAAGGTCGACATCGTCGGCTGGTCGCAGGGCGGGATGATGCCGCGCTACTACCTCAAGAACCTCGGCGGCGCCGCGAAGGTCAACGCGCTGATCGGGCTCTCGCCGTCCAACCACGGCACGACGCTGGACGGCCTCGCCACGCTCGCCGGCTACATCCCCGGCGCGCTGAGCCTCGTCGGCTCGGCCTGCCCGGCCTGCCAGGACCAGGTCGTCGGCTCGTCGTTCCTGACCGCGCTCAACGCGGGCGGCGACACGGTGCCGGGCGTCAAGTACACGGTGATCCAGACGCGCTACGACGACGTCGTCACGCCCTACACCTCGGCGTGGCTCAGCGGGTCCAACGTCACCAACATCCTGATCCAGAACAAGTGCATCCTGGACCTCGGCGACCACCTCTCGATGCCCTACGACCACGTCGTCGGGCGCGAGGTCCTCAACGCGCTGGACCCGGCCCACGCGAGCTCGACGCTCTGCACGCCGGTCGTCGCGGCGGTCGGCGGATAACCACCGGGCGGTTGTCTCGGCAACGAGTCGGACATGATGGTGGGCGTGCGGGATCGCACGCCCACCACCGCCACGTCCCCGATCGAGGCCGACCCGACGGGTCAGGCCGAGTTCGAGACGCTGCGTGCGGACACGCGCGCCGACGAGGGCAAGCGGCTGCGCAACGGCATCGTCTCGCTCGTCATCCTCGTGGTCCTGGTCGGGGCGCTGCTGCTGGCGGTGCCCGGGCTGCGCGACGTCGCCGACAAGATCTCCGACGTCGCGCCCGGCTGGGTGGGCCTGGCGATCGTGCTCGAGATCCTGTCCTGCGTCGGCTACACGCTGGCGTTCTGCGGGATCTTCTACCGCGTGCCGACGCTGCTGGCCGTGCGCACCGCGCTGTCGCAGATGGCCTTCGGCGCCGTGCTGCCGGTGGGCGGCGCGGGCGGGATCGCGATCGGCGCCTGGGTCACCAAGGCCAAGGGCGGGTCGCTGCGGCGCTTCATCGAGCGCTCGGCGGTCCTGTTCCTGCTGACCAGCGGCGTCAACGCGGCGACGCTCGCGCTGGCCGGGATCCTGGTCGGCGTCGGCCTGCTGCACGCGCCGCACTCGATCGTGCTCGGGCTCGTGCCGGGGCTGGTCGCCTGCGTGGGCATCGGGATCTTCTGGGTCGTGCCCGCCGCGGCCCATCGCTTCGCGCTGGTCGAGGACGCCGGGCGCATCGTGCGCTGGATCCACACGACCGCGCGGGTCGTGCAGGACGCCAAGGAGGAGGTCCGCCACCCGTCGTGGCGCGTGATGGGCGGCTCGGTCGCCTACCTGTGGTGCGACATCGCGATGCTGTGGGTGGCGTTCCGCGCCTTCGGGCACGCGCCGCCGGTCGGCGCGCTCACGCTGGCGTTCATCATCGGGTACCTGGGCAACATCATCCCGGTGCCCGGCGGGATCGGCGCGTTGGACGGCGGGCTGACGGCGGCGCTGGTCCTCTATGGCGCCGACCCCACGTCCTCGGCCGCGGCCGTCCTCGTCTACCACGCGATCGTGCTCTGGGTGCCGACGCTGCTGGGCACGATCGCCTTCCTGCGGCTGCGCCGGACGCTCGACGAGCCGCTCGTGCTCAAGCCCGAGCGACGTACCTGAGCGCCTGCGCGACGACGAGGTCGTCGAGGTTGCCGAGCGCGATGGTGGCGTCGACGAGATGCAGGCCCCAGGACGGGTCGGGGTTCGGCTTCAGCGTGGGCGCGCCGGGCAGCGGTGAGATCCTCAGGACGTGCGCGCCGTTCTCGGTGACGCACCTTCCCGTGTAGGCCTGGGTCTGCAGCCACGGCGTGGAGACGCCGGAGGGCATCGGCATCCCGACCTGCGTGGTCAGCGCGCCGATCGTCGTGCCGGGGGCGAACGGGGCGGACGGGAAGATGGTGGTCAACGTGGCCGGGCCGCCGCTGGAGAGCGCCGCCGGGTTGGTGCACAGCACCGTGCCGCCCTTGCTCTGGGCGAGGCCGCCGAGGCTGCCGCTGCGGCCGAAGACCGCGTTGGCCGGCGGGGTGGCGTCGAACGTGGAGAACGCGACGACGCACCCGAGCTGGGTGTTCCGCCGGCACGCCGGGATGTGCTTGAAGTCCTTGGTGGTGACGTTGCCGCCGAGCAGGATCGCGGAGACCAGGCGCCTGCGGACGGTGGGCTTGGGGTCGACCTCCTCGGCCAGCAGCCGCCGCAGCACCGCGGTGCCCTGGGAGTGGCCGATGAAGACGATGCCGCGACCCTTGTTGTCGTGCTCGAGGTAGTCGCGGAAGGCGTCGCGCACGTCGGCGTAGGCGGTGTCGCGCATCTTGGTCGTGACCGTCGCGGGCTGGAGGAGGCCCTGGAGCGTGATCTGGCGGTAGACCGGCGCGTAGATCCGGCAGGCCGAGTTGTAGCGGGCGGCCTGGTAGAGCGCGATCGACCGCAGCTCGGGGTCGATCCGCTTGTTGGCCTCCGGCGTCTTCTGGTCGCTGACCGTCGGATAGACGTAGAAGCAGTCGACCGACTTGGTGCCCTTGCGCTTCGGGGCGGCGACGGGGCCCTTGACCGCGCCGTCGGGGCTCAGCAGCGTCGTCCCGTCGCCGACGGCGCACGGGTTGGACGCGAGGCCCGGCCGGCACAGCCAGGTCGTCTTGGCGGACGACGCCGTGGGGAGGGCGCACGCGAGCAGCGCGAACAGCGCCGCGGCCGGGACGGCACGCAACAGTCGGGACATGCGTCGCACACTAAGCGCTAGCCGAGCGCGGCGGCAAGGACCTTCCGCGCGATGGGCGCGGCGGCCTTCCCGCCGGCGCCCGCGCCGACCAGCATGACCCCGACGGCGACCTTCGGGTCGCTCGCGGGGGCGAAGGCGACGAACCAGGCGTCGGTGTTGCTGGGGTCCGATCCGCCGTTGCCGGTGAAGCGCAGCTCGGCGGTGCCGGTCTTGCCCGCGACGGTCACGCCGGGGAGCGCGGCGGCGGTGCCGGTGCCGCCGCGGACGACGCCGATCATCATGTCGCGGACCTGGCCGGCGACCTTCGCGCTGACCGCGCGGTTCTTGATGATCTTGTCCTCGGAGACGACGCGCGGCTTGGCGCGGACGCCGTGGTTGCCGATCGTGGCGGCCACCGACGCCATCCCCAACGGCGTGGCGAGGTCCTTGTTCTGGCCGATGGCGGCCGAGCCGACGTTGATGGCGTCGGGCAGGTCCTTGGCGGCGGGGATCGTGTTGGGCTTGGCGACCGGGACGCGCGGCGTCTCGTTGAAGCCGAAGGCCTCGGCGCGCTCGACCAGGCGCTGGGCGCCGACCTTGACGCCGAGCGGGGCGAAGACCGAGTTGCAGGAGTCGGCGAAGGACTGGGCAAGGCTGCCGCCGCAGGACTCGCCCGAGGCGTTGGCGAGCTTGACGCCCGAGAGCGTCGCGCTGGTCTGCACCGGATAGGACGACGAGGGCGTCGCCTTGCCGCTCGCGAGCGCCGCGCTCAAGGTGATGATCTTGAAGGTGGAGCCGGGCGGCTGGGGCGCCGAGACCGCGATGCCGGCCAAGGCGTACACGTCGCCCGTGCGCGGGTTGAGCACGGCGACGCCGCCGAGCTTGGAGCCCAGCGCCTGGGTCGCGACCCGCTGCAGGCCGGGGCGCAGCGTCGAGTGCACCGACTTGCCCGGCGTGGCCGCGACGCGGACGATCCGCCGCTTGCCGAAGCGCAGCTCGGCGCCGTCGCGGCCGGAGAGGCGGTCGCCGTAGCGGGCGTTCAACCCCTTGTAGAAGAGGCCGAGCGTCGGGTCGACGCGCAGCTGGGAGCCGTCGCGGGTCTTGACCGTGCCGGGGTCGGCGGTCTGCAGCGTGCGGCGGCGTGGGGTCTCGCCGGTCCGCAGGCCGGGCAGCCGCAGCGCGGGGTCCCAGCGGACGCCGTCCTGGGAGACCGGGAGCGTGAGCGTCCCGCGCAGCGTGCCGAAGAGGTGGGTGGTGACCGCGACCGGGACCTTCACCTTGCCGCCGCTGGGCTTGCTCGCGGCGCCGGCGCGGCGGGCGCGCGTGGTCGCGGCGGCGTCGGCGGTCTTGATCAGCTCGTCGAAGCGGGCGCGCGGGTACTTGGCCCGCGTCGCGGGGTCCAGCGCGTCCCACATGGCCGCGGTGTCGCGCTTGGCGTAGGCCTTGATGAAGCGGTCGGCGGCCGCGCGCTGGCGGTCGACCTGGCGGTTGTGGTGGACGACGAGCGCGATCGCGCCGCCGACGACGCCGAGGATCAGCAGCGGGACGAGGTAGACCAGCGGGTTGCGTCGCCGGCGGGCGCCGCCCGCGTAGCCGCCGAAGCCGCCGCCGCCACGGCGTCCGCGGCCTCCGCCGCGCCGTCCGCCACGGCCGCCCGCGCGGTGCCCGGGCTCGAGCCACGGCGCGCTCGCTCGGGAGCGCGGTGGCGCCGAGGCGAAGATGGAGCGACGGCGACGGCGTGGCACGGACGTCCTGTTTAGCGTGCCGGGGCCCGCGATGCGACGGTCGCACGCTGACCTGCGGGATTCGGTGTTGTGGGCTGGTGATAAAAGCCTGCCGCCTGGCTCTGGTCATCGCACAAGAAGCCGCGCGCGGTTGGCGCCAAAGTGCAAAGACATGAGCCGTGCCGAGCGTTACGCCAACCTCGCGGGGGTGGTCGTCCCGTTCGCGGGCGTCCTGATCGCGATCGTCCTGCTGTGGAACTCGTGGGTCGACGGGATCGACCTCGCGGTCCTCGCCGTGATGTACCTGGCCACGGCGGTCGGGGTGACCGTCGGCTTCCACCGCCTGCTGACACACCGCTCGTTCGCGGTCGACCCGTGGCTGGAGCGCACGTTCGCGCGCCTTGGGCAGCTGAGCGTCGAGGGCAGCGTGCTGGACTGGGTCGCCGACCACCGCAAGCACCACGCGCACACCGACGTCGAGGGCGACCCGCACTCCCCGCACGTCGGGCACGGGTCCGGCTTCTCCGGGCTCTGGCACGCGCACACCGGCTGGCTGATGGAGACCCAGGGTCAGGCGGACTGGAAGAAGTACTGCCGCGACCTGTACGAGGACCCGAAGATGAAGGCGATCGGGCGGCGGTTCCCGTGGTACGTGCTGGCGTCGCTGCTGATCCCGACGGCGTTGGGCTTCGTGCTGCACGGGTTCACCTGGCAGGGCGCGGTGCGCGGGTACGTCTGGGGCGGCCTGGTCCGGATCTTCCTGGTGCACCACGTGACGTGGTCGGTGAACTCGGTCTGCCACTACTTCGGCTCGCGCCGGTTCGACATCGAGGATCGCTCGACGAACGTGTTCTGGCTGGCGCTGCCGTCGCTGGGGGAGTCCTGGCATCACAACCACCATGCCTTCCCGCGGTCGGCGAAGCACGGGCTGAAGCGGTGGGAGATCGACCTGTCGGCGATGATCATCGGCGGGCTGGCGCGGGTGGGGCTCGCGCGCGATGTGGTGGTGATCCCGCCGGAGCGCCAGGAGGCCAAGGCGATGAAGCGGGAGAAGGTGGCGGTTTAGGCGCCGGCGCCGGCGCCGGCGTTGGTGGCGTCCGGCGCGGTTGTTGTTGGTGGCGCTTTTGGGGTGGGCAAGCTCATCGAGAGGGCGAGCGCTTGAGGTGACGCCGGCGCTGCGGGCCGTCCGTGGGCTCGGGGTTGCGACCTGCGTGGGCGTTGGTGGCGGCGGGGCCGGGGTGGGGGTGGTGCTTCTGTCATCCAGACATCAGACCCGGCTCGGCTCTGCGCGGACGAGTGGCACATCGGGGTCGTCTGGCGACCCCGATGTGCCATCGATCTCGAGGACCGTTCCGAGTTCGGCCGCGAAGCGAGGGTGCGCCACACCGAGCCGGGGTTCAGGTCTGGATGCGGGTCCCGCCCACCAGCGCCCCGCGCCACCCGCAGAGCCCGCGCCGGACGCCACCAACGCCAACGCCAGCGCCGTCGCCGGCGCCAGCGCCCTAAGCCGCCGACTTCACCTTCGGCTGCACCGGCTTGCGGCGCCCCGCGTGGGCCAGCGGCGCCTCGGCGCGGATCTCGGCCAGCAGCCGCGCTCCGAAGTCCCGGTGCGGCTCACCGGGCTGGAGTCCGCCGCCGGCCGGCGGGAAGAACCGGACCGCTAGCCGCGGTCGGGACCGAGGGAACTTCGGCACGTCCACCGTCCCGACCACCGAGCAGCAGACCACCACGGCCTCCGGCACCGCCTCGGCCAGCCGGCCGAAGCCGGACCGGGCGGGAAGCTCGCGGCCCAACGACCGCGTCCCCTCCGGGAACACGCCGATGCAGGCGCCGGCTCGCAGCTCCTCGACCGCGCGGGCGATCGCGCCCTGGTCGCCCTTGCCACGGTCGATCGGGATCTGGCCCATGCCGTCGAGGACGGCGCCGATCCCGGGCTTCCACAGCGAGGACTTGGCCAAGGCCTTGATCTGGCGCTTGGGCAGCGCGGCCACGCCGATCGCGACCGTGTCCCAGTAGCTGTCGTGGTTGCCCGCGAGGAGCACCGGGCCGTCGGCGGGGAGGTGCTCCAGCCCGGAGACCTCCATCCGGCCCCACCACTTGACGGCCGGCGTCGAGAGGGCCATGACGAAGCGGTAGGCGGGCGTGATGGAGGCCATGGCCACCATCTTGCCCGATCACCAGGCCTACTGCTCCGCGGAGTCCTGGCGGCGCAGCTCGGACTTGTGGACGGCGGCCGCCTTCGCCGCGGCCTTCGCGCTGGTCGCCGTCCAGTCGACCGCCACGAACGGCAGCTTCAGCGCGGCCTGCCAGGTCGAGGCGTCGGTCGTGCCGGTCACCGGGATCCCGTTGGTCGTCTGCAGCGCCTGGACCGCCGCGATCGTCGCCGTGTCGTACTTGCCGGTCACCGTCACGGTCGGATAGGTCTGCGTGAGGTGCTCCTGCAGCCAGATGACCTCGTCGCCCTTGGCGCCCTTGCCGAGCGCCGGGTACCCCGGATCGGGCTCGGCCGCCGTCACCGCGGGCGCGGGCTCGTTGAGCACCTTCCAGTGCGCGGCGTCGGTCGCCTGCCAGCTCCACCACGACAGGCCCTCGGCGCCGTAGGCGCTCCACAGCTGGCGGAAGCGGCGCAGGTCGGCGGCGGGCGGGTTGTCGTAGGTCTGGCCGAGCGGCGCGATCGCCGTCTGGTAGATCCGGTTGTGGGCGAGCGTGTGCGCGCTGATCGCGTCGACCGTCCCGCCGATGTCCTTCCAGTACACCTGCGGCAGGTTGGCCTGCGCGCCGCCCGGACCCAGGAACACCGAGAACGGCAGCCCCGGGTGGTAGTCGACGTAGGGGAACGAGGTCAGCCCGATCGGGTAGTTGGCGCCGACCGCGGCGCGGATCGCGGTCATGTACTTCTGGGCCGCGGCGTACTTGCCCTCGTAGGCGGACTCGGCGTCGATGACGAAGCAGTCCGCGCCCGCCTGGATCGCGGCGATCGCCACGTTGGCCTCGCCCGCCGGCGAGTTCCCGTACACGAACTGCCAGGCACAGGCCTTGATGCCGTGCTGGCGCAGCGCGCCGATCAGCAGCGGGCCGAACTGCGCCCACGGCGTCGTGCCGTCGCCCGCCTTGACGTACACGGTGGTGATCCCGGCCGCCGCGGCGCGCGCGGCGATCGCGTCGACGTTGCCGCCCTCGGTCTTCTCCATCTGCCAGATCCACATGCCGTTGCCGCGGAACGCGTCCGGCAGCGGGCCGCCGCCGGTCGTCGCGGGCCGCGTCACCGGCTTGGGCTGCTCGAGCACCCGGATCTTCATGACGTTGGACCGCCGCCCGGCGGTGTCGCGGACGGTCACCTGGACCGACCCGGGCCGCGTGCCCGGCGGGACGCGCGCGACCCAGCCGGCCTTGCCGTGGTGCAACTTGGTGGCCAACGCGCCCTTCGACCACCGGAACGTCACGCGCATCCCGAGCCGCAGCTTGGTCCCGCGCAGCTGGACCTGCTTGCCCACGCGGACCGCCACGCCGGACCTGCACGTCGACGCCTTCACCGGGACGCAGCGCACGTTCGCCAGCTTCGGCGCCCGCGGGTTGGCGGCGTCGGCGCTCGCCGGCAGCGCCGCGGCGGCGCAGGCCATCAGCAGGGCGGCGGCGGAGCGGGACAGGCGTCGGCGTCGGCGCGGCATCGCCGTTCGAGACTCGCGCGCGCCGCCGAAGTTGCGGTCGGCGTCCGTCAGTGGTCGGCGAGCCGGTCGAGCAAGTGCATCGACTTGCGCAGGGTGCGGCGCTCGGTGGCCGACAGCTCGGTCTCCAGCGCCTCGGCCAGCCAGTGCTCGCGCCCCTCGCGCTGGGCGCGGAGCTTCTCCAGCCCCGCGGGCGCGATCGACAGCAGCGTCTTGCGGCCGTCGGTCGGGTGCGCCTCGCCCTGCACGAAGCCCTCCTCCTGCAGCAGCGTCACCGTGCGCGCCATCGACTGGGGCCGGACGCGCTCGGCGGCGGCGAGGTCGCTGGTGGTCATCGGGCCTTCCCGGTCCAGCCGTCCGAGCACGGCGGTCTGGCCGACCGGCATCAGCGAGCTCTCGGCGCGGACGCGACGGATCAGGCGGCCGACGGTCAGCCGCAGGTCGGCGGCGAGGCGGGCGACGTCGTCTTCGGCGTCATCAGGCATGAGGGAAGCCTAATTCACGACGCGACCACCCACACGGCTCGTGCCCGCACGATCTCCTTGCCGTCCACGCAGAGCGAGCAGTCGGCGAACGACAGCGTGCTCCCGACGCGGTCGACGCGCGTGCGCGACTCGATCCAGTCGCCGGGCCTCGCGGGCTTGAGGAAGTCGACGGTCAACGACACCGTCGCGCGGTCCTTGCCGTCCTCGGCGTCGGCCTCGATCGCGCGCCCCAGCGCGAAGTCCGCGAACGTCGACAGCAGCCCGCCCTGGACCGTGCCGCGATGGTTGGCGTGGCGCTCCTCGGTCTGGATGCCGAGCACGAGGTCGTCGCCCGCGTCCGCGCTGTCCTCCTTGACGAAGATCGGCCCGACGTGCTCGAGGAACGGACCCTGGTTGGGGAACGGGGAGAAGCCGGCGGGAGGGGTGCTCATCGGGCCGATCGGTACCCCGGGAAGCGGTGCGCCATCCGTGGTCATCGTTCTTGCACCGCGTCGATCGGGCGGCCTCGATAGCTTCCCGTGATCTGTCGTGCGGCGTACCGGTCGACTCCAAGGCGCCGCGCGAGAAGCCGATGAACAAGACCGTGGACCCCACGCCACAACAGCGCCCCCTTCGCGTGCTCGTCGTCGACGACGCACCGGACATCCGTGCGCTGTTGCGGGCCATGCTCGGCGACCGCGCCGACGTGCTGGTGCTCGAGGCCTCGGGCGGCGAGGAGGCGTTGCGGGTCGCCGCGGAGGACCCGCCGGACCTGGCGGTCGTGGACCAGAACATGCCGGGCATGGACGGGGTCACGACGACGCGCGAGCTGAAGGCGTTGCACAGCGACGTCGAGGTCGTGGCGTTCACGGCGGTCCCGGGGGCCGAGCGCCAGTTCGCGCAGGCGGGCGCCACCCACCACTTCCTGAAGGACCGCTTCGGGGATCTCGTCGGCTTCATCTCCCAACGCGCCGAGGCGGGCAACGGCCGGTGACCTCGCGCGAGGACGCGCCGGACCCCGCCGACACGACGGGCACGGCCCGCCGCGCGCACGAGCTGGCGCTGCTCGTCGACACCATCCGTGACTACGCGATCTTCCTGCTGGACGAGCAGGGCACGATCGTGACCTGGAACGCGGGCGCCGAGCGGCTGAAGGGCTATACGAGCCGGGAGATCGTCGGCCGCCACTTCTCGACGTTCTACCCCGAGGAGGACCGCGCGGCCGGCCGGCCGGCGCGGATCCTGGAGACCGCGCGCGCCGAGGGCCGCTACGAGGAGGAGGGCTGGCGCGTGCGCCGCGACGGCTCCCGCTTCTGGGCCAGCGTCGTGATCACCGCGATCCGCGACGAGGGCGGCCGGCTGCTGGGCTTCGGCAAGGTGACGCGCGACCTCACGCGGCGGCGCCTGGACGAGCAGCACCTGCGCGACAACGCGGCGGTCCTGGCCGCCGCCAACGACGAGCTTCAGCAGTTCCGCCGGATGGTCCTCGGCGTCCGCGACTACGCGATCTTCCTGCTGGACCCCGGCGGGCGCATCACGACCTGGAACGCCGGCGCCGAGCGGATCAAGGGCTACACGGCCGAGGAGATCGTCGGCCGCCACTTCTCCACGTTCTACACCGACGCCGACCGCGCCCGTGAGCATCCGGCCGAGGAGCTGCGGATCGCGTCCACGGCGGGCCGCTACGAGGAGGAGGGGTGGCGCGTCCGCAAGGACGGCACGCACTTCTGGGCCAACGTGGTGATCACCGCGCTGCGCGACGAGGACGGCGTGCTGCTCGGCTTCTCGAAGGTCACGCGCGACCTCACCGAGCGGCGGGCGGCCGATGAGGCGCTGCAGGAGGCCAACGAGCGCCTGGCCCGCTCCAACCAGGAGCTCGACCGCTTCGCGTCGGTCGCCGCGCACGACCTGCAGGAGCCGCTGCGGACGATCTCGGGCTTCGCCGAGCTGCTGCGCGACCGCTACGCCGACGCGCTGGACGACGCCGGGCGCAGCTACCTCGGACACGTCAGCTCGGCGGCGGTGCGGATGTCGCGGCTGGTCGACGACCTGCTCGGCTACGCCCGCGCGGCGGCCGAGCCGCGCCACGACGGCGCCGAGACCGTCGTCGCCGACGCGGTCGAGGTCGTGTTGGCCGAGCTGCGCGCGACGATCGCCGAGCGCGGGACCGCGGTCTTCGTCGACGTGCCCGACGGCGCGCGCGTGCTCGCCGAGCCGCGCGACGTCGAGGCCGCGCTGCGCAACCTGCTGTCCAACGCGGTGAAGTTCGCGTCGGCCGAGGAGCCCCGCGTGGCCGTGACCGCCGAGGCCGTCGAGGGCAGCTTCCGCGTCGCGGTGCTCGACAACGGCATCGGCATCGACCCCGCCGACCGGCCGCGCCTGTTCGTGCCGTTCGCGCGGCTGCACAGCGCGTCGGAGTACGAGGGCACGGGGCTGGGGCTGGCGATCGCGCAGCGGGTCGTGGAGCGCAACGGCGGCGCGATCGGCGTGGACTCGACGGTGGGCGAGGGGAGCCGGTTCTGGTTCACGCTGCCGGCGGGGGTGGCGGCGGTGGGGTAGTCGGCGGCGCGGGGCGCCCCCGGCGCCTACCCCGCCGGCGGCCGCGCCGCGGCGAGGTCCCGCTCGATCGCCTCGGCCGTCGCGAGCAGCGGCGGCAGCAGCGTCGCCTTGACGTCCTCGACCGAACGCGTCGCGTGGGCGGAGACGTTGATGGCGGCGACGACCTCGCCGCCGCGCGAGTGGATCGGCGCGGCGATCGAGCGCAGGCCGGCCTCCAGCTCCTGGTCGACCAGGGCGTAGCCCTGGGAGCGGACGCGGTCCAGCTCGGCGCGCAGCGCCGGCGGCTCGTGGACGGTCTCCGGCGTCAAGGCCACCAACTCGGTCCGGTCGAGCACGTCGGCCAACGCGTCCGGCTCCAGGCCGGCCAGGAGCACGCGGCCCATCGACGTCGCGTAGGCGGGGAAGCGCGTGCCGACCGAGATCGCGACGCGCATGATCCGCCGCGTCGGGACGCGGGCGACGTAGACGACGTCGGTGCCGTCGAGCACCGAGACCGACGAGGACTCGTGGATCTCCTCGACCAGGCGCTCGAGGTGCGGCTGGGCGACCTCGGGCAGCGTCAAGGACGACAAGTACGCGTAGCCCAGCTCCAGCACCTGCGGCGTCAGGGCGAAGCGCGTGCCGGACAGATGCACGTACCCGAGCTGCTGGAGCGTCAGCAGGAACCGCCGCGAGGCGGCGCGGGTCAGGCCGGTCGCGCGGGCGACGTCGCTGAGCGTCTGCGGCTCGGGGGCGCTGAGCGCGCGGATGACCGACAGCCCGCGCTCCAGCGACTGGACGAACTGGCGGTCGCGGGGCGGCGCGGTCTCACTCACCGATCGCGCCCTCTTCCCGGAGCACCCGCTGCGCGGCCGCGAACGCGGTGTTGGCCTGCGGCACGCCGGCGTAGACCGCCGTGTGCAGGAGGACCTCGCGGATCTCGTCGGGCGTGAGCCCGTTTCGCAGCGCGGCGCGGACGTGCATGGCCAGCTCATCCTCGCAGCGCAGCGCGCAGAGCACCGCGAGGGTGATCATCGAGCGCTCGCGGCGCTCCAGGCCGTCCCGCGTCCAGACGCTGCCCCAGGCCATCTTGGTGATGAGCTCCTGGAAGGGCGCGGTGAAGTCGGTGGTGTTGGCGATCGCGCGGTCGACATGGGCGTCGCCGAGCACCGCGCGGCGCACCTCCATGCCGTCGTCGTGCAGGTCGTCGCTCATGCGGTGGACCGCTCCCGGTCGAGGTGGTCGGCGATCAGGTCGATGACGGCGTCGGCGCGCTCGACGCTGACGACGTGGGCGCCGGGATCGAGGATCTCCAGCCGCGCGCCGGCGATCGACGCCGCCAGGCGCTCCTGGTGCTCGGGCGGGATCGCCGCGTCCTGCGCGCCGCCGAGGACCAAGGTGGGGGCCTCGATCGCGGCGGCGTCGGCGCGCTCGTCCAGGTGCGCGAGCGCGTCGCAGCAGGCGGCGTAGCCCTCGGCGGGCTGGGCGGCGAGCATCGCGCGCAGCGCGTCGCGCGCCTCCGGGTGCGCGGCGGCCCACGGCGGCGTCAGCCAGCGCTCGACGACCGCGTCGGCGATCGCCCCGACCGTCCCGGCCTCGCGCACCGTCCGCGCCCGCTCGATCCACGGATCGGGCGCGCCGAGGTGCGCGCTCGTGCAGATCAGGACCAGGCGGTCGATCCGCTCCGGCGCGTGCGCGGCCAGCCACTGGCCGACCATCCCGCCGATCGAGACGCCGGCGAACGAGGCGCGCCGCACGCCCAGGTGGTCCATCAGCGCCAGCGCGGCCTCGCCCAGCCGCGCGATCGAGTACGGGCCGTCCGGGACGGGGGAGGCCCCGTGCCCGAGCTGGTCGTAGGCGATGACGCGCAACCCATGGTCGTTGCGAAGGACGTCGGCCTGCGGGTCCCACATCCGCAGCGTCGTGCCCAGGGATCCGGCCAGCAGCAGCGCGGGCGCGTCGCGCGGCCCGCCGTCCTCGTGGTTGAGGATGTCGCTCATGCTCGGTCCTCCCGCCGGGCGCGGTGCGCCGCCAGCGCGCGGTCGACCAGCGCGCCCGCGGCGGCCTCGGTGGCCCGGAGGTCGAGGTCGTCGCCCAGCGCGGCGTCCAGGTTGGCGCGCATGCGCGCCGGGTCGACCTCCAGCCGCTCCAGCAGGTCGCACGTCCACGCGACCGCCGAGCCCGTGGCGGCGATCAGCGCGCGCAGCGTCTCCCACTCGGCCTGCCAGCCGCCGGCGGCGCGCTCGTGCTCCCCGTCCATCACGGACAACATGGTCGCCGCCAGGCCGGGCGCGCGCGCCGCGCACGCCGCGGCGCTGACCGCCGACACCGGGTTGGCCTTGTGCGCCATCGCCGACGAGCCGCCGCGAGCGCCCTCGCCGTCCTGGGTGCTCTCGCGCGCCTCGCCGACCTCGACCTGGGCGAGCAGGACGACGTCCTTGGCGACCTTGGCGCACGTACCCGCCAGGACCGCCAGCGCGCTCGCCAGCTGCGCGGGCCGGCGGCGGTCGCCGTGCCAGGGCAGCGTCGGGTGGCAGAGCCCGAGGTCGTCGGCCATCGTCGTGGCGAGCGCGGTCGCGTGCTCGCCGAGCGTCGAGCGATCGCCGACCGCGCCCCCGACCTGCGCGGCCGGCACCGTGCGCCGGACCCGAGCGAGCTCCAGCGCGGCCTCGTCCAACGCGGTCAGCCAGCCCGCGGCCTTGGCGCCGAACGTCGTCGGCAGCGCGGGCTGCAGCAGCGTGCGGCCGAGGATCGGCGTCAGGCGCTGGCCGGCGGCCAGGAGCGCGGCGCCGTCGGCGGCCGCGGCGGCGTCGTCCAGCAGCGGGCCCAGCGCGCGGTGCGCGCACAGCATCAGCGCGGTGTCGACGACGTCCTGGCTGGTGAGCCCCGCGTGGACCGACGGCGCGACGTCCTCGCCGACCTCCGCGCGCAGCGCGGCGACCAGGCCGATGACCGGCGTGGCGTGCCGCGCGGTCTCGCGGCCCAGCGCGGCGACGTCGTAGCGCGCGGCGTCACAGGCGGCGGCGATCGCCTCGGCGTGCTCCGCCGGGATCAGCCCGAGGCCCGCGCGGGCGCGCGCGTAGGACGCCTCGACGTCCAGCAGCGCCTGCAGGAACGGACGGTCGGCGACGGCCGCGGCGGCCTCCCCGCGGGCGAAGACCGGGCCGAGCAGCGCGTCAGACGCGGGCTCCGCGGCGGCGGTGGTGGATGTCGAGTTGGTGGCCATCGTCGATGAGCGTTTCACGCATGCAGCACCACCGCCAGGCCCTGGCCGACGCTGGGCGTCGGAGTCTCATCCCTCCAACACCACCGCGAGGCCCTGGCCCACGCCGATGCAGATCGCGGCCAGACCGTACCCGCCGCCGCGGCTGCGCAGCTCGTGGGCCAGGCGGCCGACGATCCGCGCGCCGGACGCGCCGAGCGGATGGCCGATGGCGATCGCGCCGCCGCGGACGTTGACGATCTCCGGGTCGAGGTCGGGCCAGTCGCACAGGCAGGCCAGCGACTGCGAGGCGAAGGCCTCGTTGAGCTCGACCGCGGCGAGGTCGCCCCAGCCGATCCCGGCGGCGCGCAGCGCCTTGCGCGCGGCCTCGACCGGGCCGATGCCGAAGACGTCGGGGTCGACGCCGTGCGCGGCGCGGGAGACCACGCGCGCCAGCGGGTCGCGGCCCAGCCGCCCGGCCGCGGCCTCGTCGCCGAGCAGGACCATCGACGCGCCGTCGTTCAAGGGCGAGGAGTTGCCCGCGGTGACCGTCCCGCCCTCGACGAACGCGGGCTTGAGCCTGGCCAGCTTCTCCAGCGACGTGTCGGCGCGGATGCCCTCGTCGCGCGCGAGGTCGACGCCCGGCACCGGCACGACCTCGCCGTCGTAGATCCCCTCGTCCCACGCGGCGGCCGCGAGCCGGTGGGAGCGCAGCGCGAACGCGTCCTGCTCGTCGCGCGAGATCTTGTAGATGTCGGCGAGCTTCTCGGCCGACGCGCCGAGCGAGATCGTCCACCGGTCGGGCATCTCGGGGTTGACCATCCGCCAGCCCAAGGTGGTGGAGTGCAGCGTCTCGTGCCCGGCGGGGAAGCCCTTGGCGGGCTTGAGCAGGACCCACGGCGCGCGGGTCATCGACTCCACGCCGCCGGCGACGACGACGCGCGCGTCGCCCGCCGCGATCGCGCGCGAGCCCTGGATCGTGGCCTCCAGCGAGGACCCGCACAACCGGTTGACCGCCACGCCGGTGACCGACGTCGGCAGCCCCGCGAGCAGCACGGCCATCCGCGCGACGTCGCGGTTGTCCTCGCCGGCGCCGTTGGCGTTGCCGAGGATCACGTCGTCGACGTCGGCCGGGTCCAGCGCCGGGGTGCGCGCCAGGAGCGCCTTCAGCGCCCCCGCCGCGAGGTCGTCGGGGCGCACGCCGGCCAGCGCGCCCGAGTAGCGGCCGAAGGGCGTGCGGACCGCGTCGATGATGTAGGTGTCGCTCATCGGGCCAGCAGCTCCCGCAGGGCGTTCAGCTCGGCGTCGCTCGGCGGCTCCGTCGTCGTCAGGTCCTCCGCGACGCGAAGGTCCCAGCCCGTCGCGTCGCGCACCTGCTCGACCGTCACGCCCGGGTGGACCCGCGTCAGCATCAGCTCGCCGTCGCCCGGGTCCGGCGTCAGCACCCCGAGGTCGGTGATCACCGCGACCGGCCGCGCGTCGGTGGTCAGGAAGTCGAGTCGCTCGACGAACGTGCGCTTGGTGTGCGGCGCGACGACCATCACCCGGCGGCAGCCGCGCGCGATCTCCGGCGCGCCGCCCGCGCCCGGCAGGCGCGTCTTGGGCGCGTCGTAGTCGCCGATGACCGTGGAGTTCAGCGCGCCGCGCGGGTCGACCTGGGCGGCGCCGAGGAACGCGACGTCGATCCGTCCCGGCTGGATCCAGTAGTTGAACATCTCGGGGACCGACACCACGAAGTCGGCGGTCGCGGCCAGCTCGCCGTCGCCGATCGACAAGGGGATCTTGCGCGGCTTGGCGCCGATCGTCCCCGACTCGTACACCAACACCAGGTCGGGGTTGATGATCTCGCGCGCCAGGATCGCCGCCGTCGAGGGGCGTCCGACGCCGATGAACACCGACCGCGCGTCGGCGAGATGGCGCGCCGCGACGATCGTCTGGACCTCGCCCGAGCCCGCGCCCGCGCCGCTCACAGGATGTGCTCCTCCATGTAGGCCCGGAACTCGTCGCGGTCCCGGGAGACCTCGTCCCACAGCTTGTAGAAGTCGTTGTCGCGGTCGGTCAGGTCGTGCGCGTAGGACGGGTGGGCGCCGCGCTCCGCGACCGCCACCGCGTCGACGCACCAGCCCGGGATGACCACCCCGCCCGGACAGGGCTCCAGCTCGTCCACCACGCGCTCGACGGTCACCAGCGATCGCGCCGACGCCAGCACGGCCTCCTTCTGCACGCCCGGGATGCCCCAGAGCTGCACGTTGCCGCGCCGGTCGGCCTCCTGGGCGTGGACGATCGCCACGTCGGGGCGCAGCGCGGGGACCGCCGCCAGCTCCTCGCCGGTGAACGGGCAGGTGATGAACTTGACGTTGGTGTGCGCGACGAGGTCCGTGCCCGCGTACCCGCGCAGCACCCCGAACGGCAGGTCCGCGGCGCCCGCCGCGTAGCGGTTGGCCATGCCCGCGTGCGAGTGCTCCTCGATCTCGATCGGATGCGGCCAGCCGTGCTCGACGGCGTCGCGCACGCGGTGCAGCGACCCGACGCCGGGGTTGCCGGCGTACGAGAACACCAACTTGCGCGCGCAGCCCATGCCGACCATCTGGTCGTAGAGGACGTCCGGCGTCATCCGGATCAGCTCGAGGTCCTTGCGGCCCTGGCGGATCAGCTCGTGTCCCGCGGCGAACGGGATCAGGTGGGTGAAGCCCTCCAGCGCCACCGCGTCCCCGTCGTGGACGAGATCGGCGACGGCGTCGCGTAGAGGGACGATGTGTGCGCCATGCGTACGGTTGCTCACAATGCGCACACCACGGTATATGCTCCGCGAGAGCGGCGTCAACCCGCCGCGGTCGGCACAGCGAGAGGGAGAGGCCAGGACGTGAGGACGCAGGTCGGGATCATCGGCGCGGGGCCGGCGGGGCTGGTGCTCGGCCGGCTGCTGGAGCTTCAGGGGATCGACTCCGTGATCCTCGAGGCGCGCGACCGCGAGTACGTGCAGCACCGCGTGCGCGCCGGGGTCCTGGAGCAGAACACCGTCGACCTGCTGCGTGGCGCGGGCGTCGCGGAGCGCCTGGACCGCGAGGGCATCGTCCACCACGGCATCGAGCTGCGCTTCGACGGGCAAGGCCATCGCATTGCCATGAGCGACCTCACCGGCGGCCGCGCGATCTGGATCTACGGCCAGCAGGAGGTCGTCAAGGACCTCATCGCGGCGCGCGTCGCCTCCGGCCTGCCGCTGGAGTTCGAGTGCCGCGACGTGGGGGTCCACGACGTCGACGGCGACCGTCCGCGCATCACCTACACCTCGGTCGACGGCACCGCCCAGGAGGTCGAGTGCGACGTCATCGCCGGCTGCGACGGCTTCCACGGCATCTGCCGGCCGGCCGTCGCCGAGGCGGGGGAGATGGTCGTCGCCGAGCGCGAGTACCCGTTCGGCTGGCTGGGGATCCTCGCCGACGTCGCGCCCTCGACCGACGAGCTGATCTACGCCTACCACGACCGCGGCTTCGCGATGCACTCGCTGCGCTCGCCGACGGTCTCGCGGCTCTACCTCCAGGTCGACCCCAGCGACCACATCGACAACTGGCCCGACGACCGCATCTGGCAGGAGCTGCACACGCGCTTCGAGGCGCCGGGCTGGTCGCTGACCGAGGGGCCGATCGTCGAGAAGGGCATCACGCCGATGCGGTCCTTCGTCGCGGCGCCGATGCGCCGCGGGCGGCTGTTCCTCGCCGGCGACGCCGCCCACATCGTGCCGCCGACCGGGGCCAAGGGCCTGAACCTCGCCGTCAACGACGTCCGCGTGCTGGCCGACGCGCTGGTCGCGTTCTTCGGGGCGTCGCGCTCGGAGACCGGCCTGGACGCCTACTCCGACACCTGCCTGCGGCGGGTCTGGCGCGTCCAGGACTTCTCCACCTCTATGACGACGCTGCTGCACCGCCTCGACGGCGACGACTTCGACGCCGGCCTCCAACGCGCGCGACTGCGCTACGTCACGTCGTCGGAGGCGGCGGCGAGGTCGTTGGCCGAGAACTACGTGGGGTTGCCCACCTAGCGGCGCTTCAGCGCGATCGTCGCCGAGGCGCCGCCGCCCGAGACCTTCAACTTGAGGGTTTCGGCCCTGCGCAGCGACCGCTTGGCCTTGCCCGTGAACCGGAGCGTGACCGTCGCCGTGCCCCTCCTGTCGGCCTGGCCGGAGCCCTTGGCGACGAGCCGGCCCGGGGACCCCGAGAGCGGCCCCGGGTGCGGTTCCCCGTACCGGGCTAGATCGGGTACTCCCGGCCGCCGTCCTGGACGGTCAGCCAGCGCAGCTCGGTGAACTCGTCCAGCGCCGCGTCGCCGCCGAAGCGGCCCCAGCCCGACGCCTTGACGCCGCCGAAGGGCATCTGCGGCTCGTCGTGGACGGTCGCGCCGTTGACGTGGACGATGCCGGACTGGATCCGGCGCGCCACGGTCTCCGCGCGGGCGGTGTCGGCTCCGAAGACCGCGGCCGACAGCCCGTACTCGGTGTCGTTGGCGATCCGCACCGCGTCGTCCTCGCCGTCGGCGGCGATGACCGTGACGATCGGGCCGAAGGACTCCTCGGCGTAGATCCGCATCTCGGGCGTGACGCCCGCGACGATCGTCGGCTGCAGGAGCAGGCCGTCGGCCTCGCCGCCGGTCAGCACGCGCGCGCCCTTGGCCTTGGCGTCCTCCAGCAGCTCTCCGACGCGCCGCGCGGCGGCCGCGTTGACGACCGGGCCGATCATCGTGGTCTGCTCGCGCGGGTCGCCGACGGTCAGCGCCTGCGCGCGGGTGACGAGCTTCTCGGCCAGCGCGTCCTCGACGGCGCGGTCGACCACGATCCGCTCGGTCGACATGCAGATCTGGCCGGAGTTCATGAACGCCCCGAAGTTCGCGGCGGCGGCGGCCTCGTCGAGGTCGGCGTCGTCGAGCACGACGAACGGCGCCTTGCCGCCCAGCTCCAGCAGCGTGCGCTTGAGGTGCTCGGCGGCCTTGGCGGCGATGATCCGGCCGACCTTCGTCGAGCCCGTGAAGTTGATGCGCTTGACCGCCGGGTGGGCGATCAGCTCCTCGACGACGTCGGCCGCGTCGGCGGGCTGGTTGGTGATGAGGTTGATCACACCCGCGGGGGCGCCGGCGTCGGCGACGACCTTGGCGACCGCCGCGTGCGTGCGCGGGCACTCCTCCGAGGCCTTCAGGATCACCGTGTTGCCGAAGGCCAGCGGCGTCGCGATCGCGCGCGTGGCGAGGATGACCGGCGCGTTCCACGGCGCGATGCCGACGACGACGCCGACCGGCTGGCGGATCGCGCGCGCGGCGAGCCCGGGCACGTGGGACTCGATCGGCGTCTCGTGGTCGACCTGGGCGGCCAGCGACGCCGCGTGGCGCAGCATCCCGGCGGCCAACATGCAGTTGAACATGCCCCAGCCGAAGGTGGCGCCGCACTCGGCGGTCATCGTGGCGGCGACGTCGGGCGCGCGCTCGTCGAGGAGGTCGGCGGCCTTGGTGAGGGCGGCGGCGCGCTCGTCGGGCGACGTCGCCGACCAGGCCGGGAACGCGGCGGCGGCGGCCTCCGCGGCCCGGTCGGCGTCGCCGCGGTCGGCGGCGGCGGCCTCGGTGACCGGCTCGCCCGTGAGCGGATCGGCCTTCTCGAACGTGCGGCCCGCGGCGGCCGCGACCCACTCCCCGCCGATGAGCAGTGGCTGCTGCTCGGTGCTGACGGTGCTCATCAGTATCGGTGCTCCCTGACCCGGATTCGTGTTCGCATGGCGCACGGGTGCGCGCCATGCGAACGACGTTGTCAGACGGCCTGCGACGAGTCAAGGGCGCCGAGACGTGCGTCGCGCCGCCGCCTGGCGGGGGAGGCCGTCGACACGAAGGCACTGATCCTGAACGGCACGCTGAAGCCGTCACCCGAGGAGTCCGACACCGGCGCGCTGGCGACGTTCGTCGGCGAGCGGCTCGCCGGGCGTCGTCAGCGAGGCCGTCAACCCCGAGGACGGCTGGCCGCGCAACCACGAGCGCGTCGTCGGCGCCGACATCGTGATCTTCGCGACCCCGACCTGGATGGGCCAGCCGGGCAGCGTCATCAAGGGCGCGCTGGAGCGTCTCGACGCGCTGCTCTCCGAGACCCAGGAGGACGGCACGCCGATGGCCTTCAACAAGGTCGCGGGCTTCGTCGTCACCGGCAACGAGGACGGCGCGCACGCGTGCATCGCGGCGATGGCCCACGCGTTGGTCGGGGCGGCCGCGGCGCTGGCCGCCACCCCGATCGGCAAGCCCCCGAACGCGTAGGCACGGCGGGGCGTACAACAAGTCCGGCTCGGCGTTTCAGGTGCGGGCAGGGTGGGGAACCGGCGCCCGTCGGGTCCAACAGCCAGTTCCGCGGGAGGGACTTGTGCAACGACGGGGACGGAAGGCCGCGATCGCCGGTGCGATCGTGGCGACCAGCATGCTCGGCGGCGGCGTGGTGATCGCCGGCACGGGCGCCGGAGACGACGACGCGCTGGCACCGGTCCGCGGTCCGGCCGACGGCGGCGTCGAGAAGAAGGTCGATCGGTTGTTGAAGCAGATGACCGTCGACGAGAAGCTGCAGCAGGTCCAGCTGCTCAGCGACGGGCAGATCACCGACGACGACGCGAAGAAGGGCGTCGGCGGGGTCTTCTCGCTGACCGATCCCGCGAAGATCGACCACTACCAGCACATCGCGGTGGAGCGGTCGCGGCTGCACATCCCGATCCTGTTCGCCTACGACACGATCCACGGCTACCGGACGACGTTCCCGGTGCCGCTGGCCGAGGCGGCGTCGTTCGACCCGGGCGTGGCCGGCGACGACTTCACGATCTCCGCGCGCGAGAGCGCGGCGGTCGGGATCAAGCAGATCTACGCGCCGATGGTCGACGTGTCCCACGAGCCGCGCTGGGGGCGGATCGTCGAGGGCTCGGGCGAGGACCCGTACCTGGGCAGCGTGATGGCCGCGGCCAAGGTCCGCGCGGCGCAGGGCGACGACTACGCCGCCGACGACAAGGTCGTGACGTCCGTCAAGCACTTCGTGGCCTACGGCGCCGCGGAGGGCGGGCGCGACTACAACTCCACCGACGTCAGCGAGCGACGCCTGCGCGATCTGTTCCTGCCGCCGTTCAAGGCGGCGCTCGACGCGGGCGCCGACACCGTCATGTGCTCGTTCAACTCGCTCAACGGGTCGCCGGGCTGCGCCAACGCGCACACGATGACCGACATCCTGAAGGGCGAGTGGGGCTTCGACGGGTTCGTCGAGAGCGACTACACCGCGGTGGCCGAGCTGCGGGCCTGCCCGCCGAAGAACCCCGACGACGGGCCGTGCGGGCACGGCATGGCGGCCGACGGGGCGGCGGCGGGCGCGCTGGCCCTCAACGCCGGGACCGACAGCGAGATGGTGTCCACCAACCTCCGCGACAACGGCAAGCAGCTGCTGGCCTCCCGGCAGATCTCGATCAGGCGGCTGGACGACGCGGTTCGGCGGATCCTGCGCGTGAAGTTCCGCGCGGGGCTGTTCGACCACCCCTACGCGGACCGGTCGAAGGTCGCCGAGCGGACGCTGCGGCCGGCGGACCGCGCGAAGGCGCGCGCCGCGGTCGGCAAGTCGGTGGTGTTGCTCAAGGACGACGACGGCACGCTGCCGATCGACCCCTCCAAGTCGGTCGCGGTGATCGGGCCGTTGGGCGACGACCAGCACGACATGCTCGGGCCGTGGTGGGGCCAGAGCCAGGACGAGGACGCGGTCTCGCTGCTGGCCGGCGTCAAGGCCCAGGACCCGGACACCACGTTCGCGCAGGGGTGCCCGATGGTCGACGCCGACCTCTACGACCCCAAGAACGAGTGCCCGGACGACTCCGGCTTCGCCGACGCGGTCGCGGCGGCGCGGAAGGCCGACCAGGTCGTGCTCGCGCTCGGCGAGGTCCGCGGGCAGGGCGGCGAGGCCGAGGTGCGGTCCAAGATCGACCTGCCGGGCCGACAGCTCGACCTGCTGAAGGCGGTCAAGGCCACCGGCAAGAAGGTGACCGTGGTGCTGTTCAACTCGCGTCCGCTGGACCTCACCGACGTCGCGGCCAACGCCGACGCGATCGTCGAGGCCTGGTTCCCGGGCATCGAGGCGGGCAACGGGCTGGCCGACGTGCTGTTCGGCGCGGTCGACCCGGGCGGCAAGCTGCCGGTCAGCTTCCCGCGCTCGGTCGGCCAGGTGCCGATCTCCTACAACCACGAGCCGACGGGGCGTCCGTGCGACGCGTCGCAGAAGTACAACTCGCGCTACCGGGACATCGCCTCGTGCGATCCGCTGTACGAGTTCGGCTACGGGCTGTCCTACACGACGTTCAAGTTCGACAACCTGGTGTTGTCCTCCAAGTCGATGTCGCCGCGCGACAGCGTGAAGGTGTCGGTCGACGTGACGAACACCGGCTCGCGGGCCGGTGACGAGGTCGCGCAGCTCTACCTCCACGACCCGGTCGCGTCGCTGTCGCAGCCGGTGCGGCGGCTGCGCGGCTTCCAGCGTGTGACGCTGAAGCCGGGGGAGAAGCGGACGGTGACGTTCCGCCTCGACGCCTCCGACGTCGGCTTCTCCGACGACGCGGGCAGGTTCGTGGTCGAGCCCGGTGAGATCGACGTGTTCGCCGGCGACTCCTCCAAGGCCGACCTGACGGACTCGTTCACGGTGACCGGTGGCTCGCGTCGCTGACGTCCCGCCCCGGACGGCGGCCGAAGCTCCGCAGCTTCGGCCGACGTCTGGCCGATTAGGCCCTTTCAGTCCTAGATCACGTCAAAACTGACGTGGACGCCCTCGCGGGTCGCGGCCAGGGTCGCCCGCCGTGGGAGAACCGCTGGACGACTTCAACATCAGGCTTCGCGAGCTGCGCGCCGCGCGGGGGTTGACTCAGGAGCAGGTCGCCGAGGCGGTCGGGACCAGCCAGTCGCACTACAGCAAGATCGAGCTGGGCCTGGTGAGCCCGACGATCCGGACGGTGCAGAAGATCGCCGCCGCGCTCGGCGTCGACCCGATGGAGCTGCTGCGCGGGGCTGCGGAGCCGTAGGGGCGGGAGCGGTCCGGGCCCGCGACCTCGGGGATGGTGAGGCCGCCGACCCGGGTTCCCGTCCCGGTCTCCCGGTCTCAGGCGACCTTCACCGTCGCCGACTTCCGCGACGTCTTGCCCGACTTGGGCGCGAAGGTCGCGGTGAGCTTGAGCTTCCCGTTCAGCTTGGCGCCGCGACGGGGCTTGACCGTCACCTTGATCGTGCCGGCGCGCCGGGCGGAGGCCGACCCGCTGGCCACGGTGCGCGAGCCGCGCTTGAGCGTGACCGTCAGCTTGCCCGCGGCGGGCGCGGTACCCGTGAGCTTCAGCCCGCGGCGCAGGGCCGCGGCCCTGATCTTCGTGGGCAGCGTGATCTTGAAGGACTTGGTGCTCGACGGCGACTTGGGCGGGGGCGGCGTGTCCGTGCGGGGCGGGGTGGAGATGGGCGGAGGCGTCGTCCCGCCGTTGCCCGGAGGCGGCGTCCCGCCACCGGCCGGGGGCGCCGTCGTCGTGGCGTCCGAGAACGCCGGCATGCGCGCGGTGCCCGACACCAGCCGCGACCCGCTCAGCGTGCAGGTGAAGTCGTCGTCGAACGCGTACGGGTCGGCCTGCGCGACGTGCACGCCGGCCGCGTCGTCCCAGGCGACGCTCTTGCCGTCGCGGCTGAGCGCGCCGCGCTCGAAGCCCGCGCCGATCGGCAGCGCGCACCCGGAGTCGATGTCGCCGTAGGGCGGGGCGTCGTTGACGTAGGAGAAGAGCGCGAGGCGCTTGCTGCCGTCGCCGAGCGTCTCGCGGACGAGGACGCGCGTGCCGTCGGCCGAGATCTCGGCGAACGTGAGCTTCGACCCGGGCTCGGTGGGCGACAGCATGACCCGCGAGGCGCCGGTCCAGTAGATCGTGCCCTCCGGCCGCGCGACCACCGGCCGCTCGCGGAACCAGGTCAGGTCGGTGTAGTCGATGGACGCCTGCGCGTCGGCGCCGCTCGGGCTGTTGGGGTTGGAGCGCCCGTAGCGCGGCTGGTTGGGGTCGCCGAAGGCCAGGAACGTGTAGCCGAGCGTGGCGGTCGCGCCGTCGGGCTGCATCCGCGCGCTGGTCGGCGGCGAGGTCGTGGTGTCGCCGGGCGACCGCGGCATGAGGTGGCGCTGCGGCGCGCCCGTGCCGTAGGCCCAGTAGACGATCTCCTGCTGCCCCGTGGTCGCGTTGGCCTGGAAGGCGGCGAGCGAGCCCTCCTCGTCGGCGGTCGGCAGCACGTAGGGCCGTGCCGGGGTGCCGTCGGTCGAGAGCGCGTGGCGCTGGCTGCCGTCGAGGTTCTCGACGTAGACGTTGTCGTGGTCGACGTAGGTGATCTCGGCGGCGCCGGCGGAGGCGGTTCCGAGGGCCGCCAGGGAGAGCGCTGCGGCGAACGCGGGGAGCGGGGTCTTCAGCATGGCGGCGATGCTCCCGGCGGGCTTCCCGGACCGCATCGGGGATGTACCTAGGGATCCCGGCGCCGAGGCCGAGACCCGGGGACTCCCTGATGCGCGCCGGCGGGTCCCGGCCCATCGTGCCGGTCATGAAGACCATCGTCTGCGTCCTCCTGGCGCTGCTCGTGCCCGTCGCCGCCGCGGCCACGGCGTCGGCCGACCCGCGCTACACGGCCAAGGTCGCGATCACCACCGGGGAGACCTTCACCTACAACCAGGGCGGGTACCCCGACGACTGCGACAGCTGGACGCACGCCGAGGGCGAGCTCAGCGCCCGCGCCCGGGCGTCCGGCCCGCTGATCTTCGCCTCCGGCGGCGGCTACACCGTCGGCGGCCTCAGCATCACCGCCAAGAGCGAGACGAACGTCAGCCGCCTGGTCACGTACAAGGTCCACACCGCGTCGGCCGGCGGCGCCTGCGGCACGTGCGACCCGCACACCGAGCTCGGCGACTGCCCCGACCAGACGCCCAGGCCCGACGACGTCGGCCGCAGCTCCTGCCCAGGGTCGCCGACCACGGCCCGGTCCGCCGCGCGCCTGACCTTCAACGTCAAGGGGACGCTGCTGGTCGAGGGCAACACGCCCAGCCGCAAGGTCCTGCAGGAGTGCTCGCGGCTCTTCCCGGTGCCGTACGGCGTCCCGATCGGCAGCGCCGAGCTGCCGCTCCAGAAGGAGGCGTTCCCGGGCGCGGCGCGGCAGGTCGCCAAGCTCGCCAAGGGCAAGTCCAAGAAGTTCCGCAAGGCCGACAAGGTCGGCGGCAGCTGCGGCAAGAAGAAGGTCGTGATGGCGGTCTGCACCACGCACGAGACGGTCGTCGTCGTGACGCGCGTCAGCTAGCTCGGCGCCGTGATCCGGGCGGCGGCCGCGCGGCCGTCGCCCGGCACCCCTTGCACTTCGGATACCAGTCGGTATCCTGACGCTCTGTCAAGGCTGGTACGTGCGTGTACCAGCGTGGTCGAGCCAGAGGGCGAAGGCGGGCGCATGAGCAGCACCATCAACGGGCAGACGGCGGTGATCACGGGCGCGGGGTCCGGGATCGGGCAGGCGGTGGCGCGGCGGCTGGCCAAGCACGGCTGCCCGGTCGTGCTCGCCGACTGGAACGAGGACGGCCTCAACGACACGGCCGCGTCGATCAGCGGGCCGGTGCTCGTCAAGAGGCTCGACGTCCGCGACCGCCAGGGCCAGATGGCGCTGGCCGCCGAGGTCAAGGCGTGGGCGCCGTCGCCGATCGGGCTGGTCTTCAACAACGCGGGCGTCACCGTGCTGCAGGGCGTGGCCGACGCCTCGCCCGAGGACGACCAGTGGGTGTTGGACATCAACTTCCACGGCGTCGTCAACGGCGTGACCGCGTTCCTGCCGATCCTGCTGGAGCAGCGCTCGGGCGTGATCGCCAACACGTCGTCGGTCTTCGGCCTGGTCGGCTTCCCGCACCAGTCGGCCTACTGCGCCTCGAAGTTCGCGGTGCGCGGCTACACCGAGGCGCTGCGCCAGGAGCTGAAGGGCACCGGCGTGCGCGCGGTCGTCGTCCACCCGGGCGGCGTGAAGACCAACATCGTGTCCAACGCCCGCTTCCGCTCGGACTTCCGCGGCGACCACCAGGACGTCGAGTCGGCGGCGCGCGAGTTCGCGACGATCGCCCGCACGTCGCCGGACAAGGCCGCGAAGATCATCCACGAGGGCATCGAGAAGGGCCGCTCGCGGATCCGGGTCGGCCCGGACGCGGTCTTCCTGGACCTGCTGGTCCGGGTCGCGCCGACCAAGTACTTCGACATCATCGAGCGCCTCGAGGGCGTCGTCAGGAGGGGATCGTGAGCACCACCGTGATCGACGGGCTTCCGCCCGGGCCGACGGCCCCGATGCCGTTCCAGACGCTGGGCATCATGCTGCGCCAGCGCCCGTACCTGGAGCGCCAGCGCCGCCGCTACGGGCGGATGTTCTCCATCAACCTGCTCGGCCTCGGCCGCATGGTGATCCTGGCCGACCCGGACCTCATCAAGCACACGTTCATGGCGCCGCCCGACGTGCTGCACGCCGGGTCGCGCTCGCCGCTGCGCAAGGTGCTGGGCGACAACTCGCTGCTGGGCATCGACGAGGACCATCACATGGAGCAGCGCAAGCTCCTGCTGCCGCCGTTCAAGGGCCAGCGGATGAAGGCCTACGAGCCGCTGATCGAGGAGATCGCGTCGGCCGAGATCGAGCGCTGGCCGCTGAACACCGAGTTCGCGACCGCCAGGTCGATGCAGACGATCACGCTGCGCGCGATCCTGCGCGCGGTGTTCGGGGCCAGCGGCGCCACGCTGACCGAGCTGGAGGAGCTGCTCCCGCGCTGGACCGACATGGGGCAGTCGCTCAGCCGCTTCCCGCAGATCCACAAGGACCTCGGCCCGCTGTCGCCGTGGGGCAAGTTCCTGCGCTTGCGGGCCAAGGTGGACAAGATCCTCGACGGCCTGATCGACCAGACCAAGAACGACCCGGACCTGGCCGACCGGCCCGACGTCCTGGCCCTGATGGTCCAGGCCCGGCGCGAGGACGGCACGGAGCTGACCAACCCCGAGATCCGCGATCAGCTCGTCACGATGCTCGCCGCCGGCCACGAGACGACCGCGCACACGCTGGCGTGGTCGATCGAGCGCCTGCGCCGCCATCCGGAGATCCTGAAGCGGTTGCAGGACGAGGCCGCCGCGGGCGGCAAGGAGCTGCGCGAGGCCACGATCCTCGAGGTCCAGCGCATGCGCCCGGTGATCTCGTTCGCCGGCCGCCACACGATGAAGCCCTTCGAGGTCGGCGGCTACCGGATCCCGCGCGGCGTGCTGATCGGGCTCAGCGCCGGGCTGACGCACTACGACCCCGAGCTGTTCCCGCATCCGGATCGCTTCGACCCCGACCGCTTCGTCGGCGTGCGCCCCGGGACCTACTCGTGGATCCCGTTCGGCGGCGGCCGCCGGCGCTGCATCGGCGCGACGTTCGCGCACATGGAGCTGGACGTCGTCCTGCGGCTGATCCTGGAGCGCGTCGAGCTGGCGCCGACCGACGCGCCCGACGAGCAGTGGCACTTCAAGGGCGTCGCGTGGTCGCCCAAGGAGGGCGGGCGGGCGTTGGTCACGCGCCGTCGCGGGCCGGTCGCGCGGCCGGAGCCCGAGGCGCCCGAGGAGGAGGTCGCGCGGGCCGCGTGACCGAGGACGTCGACCTCTCGCTGCTGGCCCTGCTCCCGGAGCCCGCCGGGTTCCGCGACCGCCTGCTGCTCGGCATGGCGGCGGCGATCCGCGAGCAGGGCAGCTTCCGGCCGGTCACGGTCGCCGAGGTCGTCCGGCACGCGCGCACCAGCCGCCGGACCTTCTACCAGCACTTCGACGACCGCGAGTCGTGCTTCCTGGCGCTGTTCGACGTCGTCTCCGCGCGGCTGCTGGAGACGATCGCCGACGCGGCGACCGGCGACGGCCCGTTCGCGCGGCGCGCCGAGCGCGCCGTCGCCGCCTACCTCGGCACGCTGGCCGCCGAGCCGACGCTGACGCGCGCGTGCATCCAGGAGACGGCGTCGCTGGGCCCGGAGGGGCTCGCGCGACACCGCGCGATGAACGACCTCTGGGCCCAGCAGATCATGCGCCTGGTCGAGGAGGCGCGCCGGCACGACGACGCGCTGCGCCCGCTGGGGCTGGAGGTCGCCACGATCATCACCGGTGGCTTCCGGGACCTCGTCCTCGTCGCCCTCGACCAGGGCCGTGACCTGACCGAGCTGCAGGACGTCGCGGTCGACGTCCTGCGCCGGATCACGCTGCGCTGACCACCTGCCGCGTCGTCACGTTGACGCGGTTCCACAGGTTGATGGCCGCGATCGCCAGGACGATCGCGGCCATCTGCTGCTCGTCGAAGTGCGCGGCGGCGGCGTCGTAGATCGCGTCGGGGACCGGGTCGGCCCGGTCGGCCATCCGGGTCACCGCCTCGGTCAGCGCGAGCGCGGCCCGCTCGGCGTCGGTGTAGTACGGCAGCTCGCGCCAGGCGCCGATGCCGTACACGCGCTCCTCGCTCTCGCCGGCCTTGCGCAGCGCCTTGGCGTGCATGTCCACGCACCAGCTGCAGCCGTTGATCTGGCTGGCGCGCAGCGAGAGGAACTCGAGGTCGATCGGGACGCGGGCGCGGCTCGCGGCCTTGCTCAGCGCCTGGGCGGCCTCCAGCGCGCCCTCGAGGACGAGGACGGGGTTCTGCATGCGGGGGAGGAGAGGGGTCGTCGAGGTCGACATGGTGGGGTTGCTCCTTGTCACATCCGGGGGTGTGCGTCGGTCTCACCCCTATGACCGAGCGCGAGCGGAGAATGTGACAACGATGGACGAGAACGACCTGTTGGCCCGACGCTTCGAGGAGCACCGCGGTCGCCTGCACGCGGTGGCGCGGCGGATGCTGGGCTCGTCGGCCGAGGCCGACGACGCGCTGCAGGAGGCGTGGCTGCGGACCAGCCGCGATCGCCGCGACGAGGTGGACGACCTCGGCGCGTGGCTGACGACCGTGGTCTCGCGCGTGTGCCTCAACATGTTGGACTCGCGTCGGCGTCGCCGCGAGGAGGCGCTCCTGGACGACGGGCGGCTGCCGGAGCCGACGGTGGTGGTGGAGCCCGAGGAGCAGGCGCTGGCGGCGGACGCGGTCGGCTCGGCGCTGCTGGTCGTGCTGGACCAGCTCTCGCCGCCGGAGCGGCTGGCGTTCGTGCTGCACGACCTGTTCGGGCTGTCGTTCGAGGAGGTCGCGCCGATCGTGGACCGCACGCCGGCGGCGGCGCGGCAGCTGGCGTCCCGCGCGCGGCGGCGCGTGCGCGGGGCCGAGGCGCCCGCCGGCGACCTCCGCCGCCGCCGCCGCGCGATCGTCGACGCCTACCTGGCCGCCGCGCGCGAGGGCGACTTCGACGGGTTGTTGAACGTGTTGGCGCCCGACGTGGAGCTGCGGGTGGACCAGGACCCCGCCCATCCCGGCGCGCCGCTGCGGATCGTGCGCGGCGCGGAGGCCGTGGCGCGCAGCGCGTCGCTGGGCGGGCGCGGCGGCCAGGCGGCCGGGCGCTCGGCGCGGCGGGCGCTGATCGACGGCGTCCCGGGCGCCGTGGTCTTCGACGCCGACGGCGCGCCGGTGACGATCCTGGCCTTCGCCGTCGAGGGCGAGCGGATCGCGCGGGTGGACATCCTGCTGGACCCGGCGCGGGTGGCCGCCGCGGTGGGCTGAGCGCCTACGACGACAGGTGGATCTTGGTGCCGCGCTTGCCGTAGATCAGCGGCGGCGCGGCGTCGGCGACGATCCTGCCGGCGCGCCAGCGGTAGTGCACGGTCTTGGTCTTCGACGGGCAGCAGAACGGGTCGTCGCCCGAGTAGGCCCCGTACTTGACGCTGATCGCGCGGCCGGAGCCGGTGACGCGGAGGTGCAGCTGGAGGCGGTCGGAGGCCCAGCCGAGGAAGCGCGTGCCGCGGAAGAGCAGGACGGCCTGGCCGGTGCCGTCGCCGGAGTCCGCGAGGACCAGGCCGAAGGCGGTGATCGTGGAGCCGTCGCTGCCGCGGGCGACGGCCTTCGGGCCGGTCAGCGCGAAGTGGCGCTTGCCCAGCGTGCCGTCGACGACGTAGGAGCGGTGCGCGTAGGACTGGGCGACCGCGCGCGAGGGGCCGGCGGCGGAGGCGGCGGCGGGCGCGGTGAAGGCGACGCCGGTGAGGGCGAGCGCCGCGGCGGCGGCGGGCAGGGCGGGAGCGGGGCGGACCGAGAGCATGTCCGCCCCGTACCCGTGTGCGCGAGGCTCAGTCCAGGTCCGGCGCGCGGTAGACCACCTCGCCGCCGACGATCGTCGCGACCGTCGGGACGGCGGGCAGGTCGTCGGCGGCGGTGTCGACGGGATCGGCGCCGAGGACCGTGACGTCCGCCAGGTGGCCGGGCTTCAGCGCGCCGAGGCGGTCGGCCATGTTGGTGGTCTCGGCCGGGCGGACGGTGTAGCCCTCGAGCGCGGTGAGCGCGTCGATCGCCTGGTCGTCGTAGGCGGCGCGGCCGGTCTCGCCCGGCGGGCGGCGCAGGCGCGCGGCGCCCATGCCCTCGCGCCAGTCGAAGCGCGCGACCGGCCAGTCGGAGCCCAGCGTGACGGTCGCGCCGGACGCGATCAGCGAGCGGATCGGGAAGGCGCGGCCGGGCGCGGTGCGCTCGGCGCCCAGGCGCCGCGACCAGTTGTCGTCGCGGTCGGGCGACAGGTGCATCATGTGCTGGGCCTGCATCGAGGCGATGACGTCCTCGGCGGCGAAGCGCGGCAGGTCGTCGGGCTGGAGCGTCTCGATGTGCTCGATCCGGTGGCGGATCCCGGGCGCGGCGCCGGACTTCCTGTAGGCGTTCAGCGCCTCGCGGACGCCGCGGTCGCCGCAGGCGTGGGTGACGACCTGGAAGCCGTGGGAGGCGAAGAACGCGACCGCGCGGGCGTACCTGTCGGGGTCGGGCCAGAACGGGGCGAGGCCGTCGCCCTCGCGGTCGGCCTCCACCAGCCATGCGGTGCCGGTGTCGATGACGCCGTCGATGAACAGCTTGGCGACGCCGGCGCGCCAGCGGGCGCCGCGCGCGTCGCGGTGGCGGGCGTACTCCTCCCAGGTCTCCTCGGGCGTGTCGGGGTTGGACCAGAACGGCATGACGATCCGGGTGCGCAGGTCGCCGTTGGCCTCCAGCTCGCGCAGCGTGTCCAGCGAGGCGACGGTCCCGTCCATGCCGTGCACGCCGGTGAGGCCCGCCGCCGCGAAGCGCTCGAGGTTGCCCTTGTTGAAGGCGTAGACCTCGGCGTCGGTCAGCGCGGGCATCGCGGCGCGGGCCAGGCGCATCGCGCCCATCTCGCGCAGCTCGCCGGTGGGCCTGCCGGCGTCGTCGACGACGACCTCGGCGTGCTCGTCGAAGCGGCGGGGGCCGTCGATCCCGGCCAGCTCCAGCGCGCGCGGCGTGGCCAGCGCGGTGTGGAAGTCGATGAACGTCAGCAGCGCTGGGCCGCCGCCCGCGGCGTCGGCGATCAGCTCGCCGCCGATGCCGCTGTCGGCGAACGCGTTGTAGTCCAGGCCGAAGCCGAGCACCCACTGGCCGGGCGCGCACCGCGCGCGCTCGGCGGCGACCGCGGCGCGGACGCCGTCCAGCGTGTGGACGTCGAGCAGGTCGACGCCGCGGGCGTCCAGCGCGCCGAGGAACGGGTGGACGTGGCTGTCGGTCAGGCCGGGCACGACGGCGGCGCCCTTCAGGTCGATCGTCTCGTCGGCGCCCGCGACGTCGCGCGCGTCGCCGACGACGGCGATCCTGTCGTCCTTGATGCCGATCGCGGTCGCGGCGGGCCGGTCGGGGTCCAGCGTGCGGACGCGGCCGTTGACGAGCGCGAGGTCGAGCTGCTCGTTCATGCCGCCACCTCGCCGGTCGACGCGCGGGCGGGCGCGATCAGCGGCCAGGGGCGGGCGGCCTCGATCGCCGCGCCGACGCGGAAGGTCGTGAGGTCGTCGTAGGTCCGGGCGGCGATCTGCACGCCGGTCGGGACGCCGTTGTCGGCGAAGCCGGACGGGACGTTGAGGACCGGGCAGCGCGACATGATGTTGAACACCGGCGTGAGGCCGGCGTCGAAGTAGAACTCGAGGTCGACGCCGTCGACGGTCAGGACCGTGTCGATGTAGTCGTCGCCGGCGACCAGGCCGCGGGTGGCCATCGTCGGGCAGATCAGCGCGTCGTAGCGGTCCAGCAGCGCGCCGACGGGCGCGTACAGCTCGGCCTCCAGCGTGTGCTTCTCCAGCAGCGTGCCGCCGGCCGCGTAGCCCGCGATGCGCCGGGCGAACTCGGCGGCGTAGGCGGTGACGGTGTCGGCGTGCGCGGCGGCCTCCGCGCCGATCCACTCGCCGAAGCCGAGGTGGAAGTGGATCGCGGTCGCGCGGCGGACCTTCTCGCGGTCGACGACGAGGTCGACCTCCTCGACGAGCGCGCCCGCGCCGCGCAGCGCCTCGGCGACCGCGAGCGTGTTGGCGCGGATCTCGGGGTCGACGGGCCAGGAGCCGAGGTCGGTGGAGACGGCGACGCGCAGGCCCTCGACGGGCTCGAAGTCGCTGGGCAGCACGTACTTGGGGCGCAGGGACGCGATGTCGTCGGGCGCCGGTCCGGCGATCGCGTTCTCGTACAGCGCGGTGTCGGCGACCGTGCGGGCCAGCGGGCCGACGTGGCAGTAGGTGTCCAGGTTGAACGGCGCCTCCTGCGGGACGCGGCCGTAGGGCGGCTTGAAGCCGACGACGCCGTTGAACGACGCGGGGGCGCGGATCGACCCGCCGATGTCGGAGCCGGAGGCCAGCGTGGTGGTGCCGGAGGCCAACGCGGCGCCCGCGCCACCGGAGGATCCGCCGACGCCGAACGCGGGGTTCCACGGGTTGCGCGTGACGCCGTGGATGCGCGAGTGCGTGAAGAACGCGCACGAGTACTCGGGCGCGGTGGTGCGGGCGTGGACGATCGCGCCGGCGTCGAGCATCCGCTGGGCGAAGTTGGAGGAGTGCTCGGCGACGAGGTCCTTGTAGGTCAGCGAGCCCTGGGTCCACGGCTGGCCCGCGACGGCCTCCTCCTCCTTGATCGCCAGGGGGAGGCCTTCGAGCGCGCGCGGCTCGGGCCCGCCGCGCTCGGCCCAGGCGACGTAGCGCTGCTCGGCGGCCCTGGCCTCGACGCGGGCCTCGTCGTGGCGCTCGTGGACGAGCGCGTTGACGGTCGGCTCGACCTCCTCGGCGCGGGCGATCACCGCATCGAGCAGCTCGACGGGGGAGAGGCTCCGATCGCGGAAGCGCTCCAGCGCCTCGGTGGCGGAGATGGCGTACAGCTCGCTGCTCATCGGTCCTTCTTCGCGGGGTCGTTGGTGGGGTTGGCGTCGGCCACGGCCTCGATCGCGTCGAGGATCGCGTCGGAGGCGAGGTCGAACGACGCGTCGAGGTCCGGGAAGAGATGCGCCGCGGCCCGCGCGGCGTGCGGATGCGTGGTCGCGGGCAGGAGCGCGTAGGCGCGGCGCATCGCGTCGGCGTCGCGGAACGTCTGGCCGTTGGCCGCGTAGTAGAGGCCGGTGCCGACGACGTGGTTCTCGATGACCTGGAGGTACCGGGCGGCCTGCTCGGGTCGCAGGCCACGTCGGATGAGGAGGCCGAGGAGCCGGTCGGCGATCGCCTGGAGGCTCGGCGTGTCGTCGGGCTGGACGGCGAGCAGCAGCGCCAGGTCGGGGTGCCGGCGGTAGCGGTTCATCGCGTGGCGCAGCTCGGCCTTGAGGGTCTCGCGCCAGGTGAGCGCGGTCTCGTCGAGGTCGGGGAGCGTGCCGAACAGGCGGTCCGCGAGGCCGGCGAGGATCTCGTCCTTGTTGCGGAAGTGGCGGTAGACCGCGGTCGGGTCGGCGTCGAGCTCGGCGCCGATGCGGCGGAGCGTGACGGCGGCGACGCCTTCGGCGTCGGCGATGGCCTGCGCGGCGTCGAGGATCCGGGCGCGGTCGAGGCGCGGACGGGCGGGCGCCGCGGGGTTCTCGGGGGCCGTGGAGGCGGCGCGTGGGGCCATCGAGGGCCGAGCCTATGGGGTGCGTCGGGAGGAAGTCAACAGCGTTGACAGCGGTGTGGACCCGAGTCGTGCCCCGGGCGCCGCCACCCGGCGTCCCGACCCCTACAGCAACCGTCGCCCCGTCACCGCGGCCAGCGCCAGGCCCGCGCAGACGACCATCCGCAGCACCGGCCGCGGCATCGTCGCGAAGCGCACGTCGTGCCGGTGGCGCCGTTGCAGCAGCGCGAAGTCCCGCAGCCCCGGCTTCTCACCGTCCTTCACCCGGCCGGCGACCTCCAGCGCCGCCAGGTCCCGCAGGAGCAGATGCAGGCGACAGCCCGGCGTCAACGTCACGCGGGCCGTGAGGTCGCGGTCGCCGACGACCTGCCAGAAGTGCACCGCGCCGTGGGGGATCACGATCGAGTCGCCGGCGGCGAGGTGGTGGGCGACTCCCGCGAGCGTGAAGAGGACGTGGCCGCCGAGGACCTCGAAGACCTCGTCGCTGGTGTCGTGGACGTGCGGCGTGTTGGGCCGCTCCATCGGCGCGACCGTGAGCTGGATGACCAGGTGGTCGTCGTCGGCGGCCACGACCTCGTGGAGCCGGCCGCTGGGGAAGACGATGGTCTCGAGGGGCCTGTCGGCAGCGGCCGGGCCGGCGAGGAGAGGGCTGGTCATGCACGCACTGTCCTCCGGCGCGCGCGGGCCCGCATCGGGGGGTACCCCAGTCCGGGCTCTAGTGTCGTGATTCATTCATTCGCCGGCCGCCTCCGGGCGCTCGCCGCCGCCATGCGCTCGTCGCTGTTCCTCAACGACCCACAGGGTCGCCTGCGGCCATCGACGACCGCCTGACGGGGCCGAGCATCCCGGAATGCTGCGACCGAATGAGTGAATCACGACACTAGGTGGGGACCGCCGCACGCCGGCGCTCGAGCGCCAGCGACACCATGAAGATGACCATCCCGGCCAGCGCGAGCGCGACGGCGACGACCATCGGCGCGGTCAGCCCGAGGCCCGCGGCGAGCACGACGCCGCCCAGCCACGCGCCGATCGCGTTGGCGATGTTGAACGCCGAGTGGTTCAGCGCGGCGCCGAGGGTCTGCGCGTCGCCGGCGACCTCCATCAGCCGCATCTGCAGGCCGGTCGGGAGGATCAGCGCCATCCCCAGGAAGAACACGGTGATCGGCGCGAGCACGGGGCTGGCGCTCGTGAACGCGAACGTCCCGAAGATCGCCGCCATCGCCACGAACGCGCCGAGCATCGCCCGATGCGGGCGCCAGTCCATCAGCCGCCCGGCCATCAGGTTGCCCGCGACCATCCCGGCGCCCCAGATCGCGAGCACGACCGGCACGAGCGCCTCGCGCAGGCCCGCGCGGTCGGTGAGGATCGGCGAGATGTAGGAGTACACGGCGAACATGCCGCCGCCGCCGATCCCGCCGGTCGCGACCGCCAGCCAGACCTGCGGGCGGCGCAGCGCGGTCAGCTCGCGCCGGAACGTCGCCGCGCGGTCGGCGGCCACCAGCGGGACGACGCGCAGCACGCTGATCGCGGTCACCGCCGCCAGCGTGGCGGCCACGCCGAACGCGACGCGCCAGCCGAACGCCTGGCCGATCCACGTCGCCGCCGGGACCCCGACCACGTTGGCCACGCTCAACCCGAGCAGCACGCGCGCGACCGCGCGCGCCTTCAGGCCCGGGGGCGCGAGGTCGGCGGCCAGCAGCGACGCGACGCCGAAGTACGCGCCGTGCGGCAGGCCGGTCAGGAAGCGCGCGGCCATCAGCGTCGCGTAGGACGGCGCCAGCGCGCTGAGCAGGTTGCCGAGCGCGTAGGCCACCATCAACGCGACGAGCAGCGTGCGCCGCGGGAACCGCGCGCCGAGCCCGGCGAGCACCGGCGCGCCGACGACGACGCCGACCGCGTAGGCCGACACGACATGGCCCGCGGTCGGGATCGAGATGCTCACGCCGTGGGCGATCTGCGGCAGCAGGCCCATGGCCACGAACTCGGTCGTGCCGATCGCGAACCCGCCGAGGGCGAGCGCCAGCAGCGCCGCGCGCAGGGGCGGCGCGGACGGTGCGGGAGTCGAGGACCGGGTCCGAGGTTCGCTGAGCAGGGCGGACACGCCCTTACACGTGTAGCGGACGCGCGCGCGAGATCGGGCCGGGGTTCACACACCTTCACGTCGGCAGACCCACTACCGTGGCGCGCCGCATGACTTCGACTTCCTCCGACGGCGACTCCGTCGGCTTCGCGGACCTCGACCTCGCGCCCGAGCTCGTCGCCGCCCTGACCACCCTCGGCTACGAGGAGCCCACGCCGATCCAGCGCGAGGCGATCCCGGCGCTGCTGGAGGGCCGCGACCTGCTCGGCCAGGCGGCCACCGGCACCGGCAAGACCGCGGCGTTCGCGCTGCCGCTCCTGCAGCGCCTGGGCCGCGACGGCGGCCAGACGCGCGATCCGCGCGGGTTGGTCCTCGTGCCGACGCGCGAGCTGGCGACCCAGGTCGCCGAGGCCGTCCACCGCTACGGCCGCGACCTCGGCGTCCGGACGCTCGCGATCTACGGCGGGCAGCCGATCGTCCGCCAGCTCAAGGCGCTGGAGCGCGGGGTGGACGTCGTCATCGCCACGCCCGGCCGCGCGCTCGACCACATCCGCCGGTCGTCGCTGAAGCCGGAGGGCCTGCGGACGATCGTGCTCGACGAGGCCGACGAGATGCTCGACATGGGCTTCGCCGAGGACATCGAGGCGATCCTGTCCGGCACCCCGGTCGACCGCCAGACCGTGCTGTTCTCCGCGACGCTGCCGCCGCGCATCGCGCGCATCGTCGACTCGCACCTCAACGACCCGGTCCGGATCCGGCTCGGCGGCGAGCGCCACGCGCCGGGCGAGGCGCCGAAGGTCCGCCAGAAGGCCTACGTCGTGCCGCGCGCGCACAAGCCCGCCGCGCTCGGCCGCGTCCTGGACGTCGAGTCGCCCGGCGCGACGATCGTCTTCTGCCGCACGCGCGCGGAGGTCGACCAGCTCACCGAGACGCTCAACGGCCGCGGCCAGCGCGCCGAGGCGCTGCACGGCGGCATGAGCCAGGAGCAGCGCACGCGCGCGATCGGGCGCCTGAAGGCCGGGACGACCGAGCTGCTGGTCGCGACCGACGTCGCCGCGCGCGGCCTCGACGTCGACGTGCTCACCCACGTCGTCAACTACGACGTCCCGTCGGCGCCGGAGGCCTACGTGCACCGGATCGGCCGCGTCGGGCGCGCCGGGCGCGAGGGCACGGCGATCACGCTCGCCCAGCCGCGCGAGCACCGGATGTTGAAGGCGATCGAGCGGGTGACGCGCCAGCCGATCGCCGTCGAGAAGCTGCCGACGGTCGCCGACCTGCGCGCGCGGCGCCTGGAGGCCACGACCGAGGCGCTGGCCACGCTGCTGGCCGAGGGCGGCGAGGCGCTCGACCCGTTCCGCGTGGTCGTCGAGACGCTCGGCGACGAGCACGACCCGATGGAGGTCGCGCTGGCGGCCGTGGCGCTGGCGCACCGCGCCGGCGGCACGCCGGCCGACGCCGAGCACGACGAGATCCCGGACCTGTCGGCGTCGCGGGAGCGGCCGGCGAAGGGGCCGCGCGAGCGGCGCCCGGAGCGGGGCGAGCGCCCGGAGCGCGGCGAGCGCGGCGAGCGCGGTGGGCGCGGCGAGCGCCCCGAGCGCGGCGGGCCGAAGGAGCGGGGCGGGCGCGGGAAGCACCGCGACGCCGACGGCCCGGCCACCACGCGCCTGTTCATCGGCGCCGGGCGCGAGCGCGGGATCCGGCCGCAGGACCTCGTCGGCGCGATCGCGAACGAGGCCGGGTTGAGCGGGCGGCAGATCGGCGCGATCGAGATCGCCGAGCGGTTCTCGCTGGTCGAGGTGCCCGAGGCGGCGGCCGATCACGTCGTGGCCGCGCTGCGCCATCGGACGATCAAGGGTCGCAAGACGACGGTCCGTCGGGAGGGCACCCGCCCCCGTCGGTGGTAGCTTCCCGGGGGTGGGCCGCAGCGCAGAGCGACCTTCCCCGATGAGGAGTTTCACGTGACGGAAGTGCGGGACCGGCGCTGGATCGCCGCGGCACCCCGAGACGTCTGGCGGTTGCTGAGCGCCATTGAGCGCTACCCCGACTGGTGTCCGTGGGCGCGGACGGTGCGGCACGCGGGCGGTCCGGCCGGGCTCGGCGTCGGCTACCAGACCGGCGCGGGGGAGTGGCGGATCGTGGAGTTCGACCCGCCGCGCCGGCAGGTCCACCGGGCCGAGCATCCGCGGCTGGCGCGCACGTTCGACCGGGTCTTCGAGCTGCGCTCCGACGGTGCCGACGGCACCTGGGTGGAGCTGATCGTCCGCTCCCGCCCGGCGCTCGGCTGGGCGGGACGCGCGTTCGATCGCGCCATCTTGCGTCCGCAGGAGGCGCGCCGGCTGCCGCGCGCGCTGGACGGCATCGAACGCCTCCTGGCCGCGCCGGGTCTGCGGGCCTTAGGCTGAGGCCAACCCCACCGTCAACCACCACAGGAGGAAGCCGGATGCCGGCCAAGGGCCATGCGCAGTGGAAGGGCGATCTCAAGAGCGGGAGCGGCACGTTCACCGCGGGGGACGCGATCTCGGGCGACTACTCCTACAAGTCGCGCTTCGAGGACGGGCCGGGCGCCAACCCGGAGCAGCTGATCGCGGGCGCGCACGCGTCGTGCTTCTCGATGGCGCTGTCCAACATGTTGGCCGAGGCGGGCACGCCGGCCGAGCAGATCAACACCGACGCGGTCGTGACGCTGCGCCTGGTCGACGGCGCGCCCACGATCACCAAGATCGAGCTGACGACGCTCGGGCGCGTCCCCGGCCTCGACGAGGACAAGTTCGTCGAGGCGGCCAACGCGGCCAAGGCCGGCTGCCCGGTCAGCAAGGCGCTGGCGGGCGTCCCGGAGATCACGCTGGACGCGTCGCTGGAGGCCGTCTAGCGACGATCGGCCAGGCGTGGTGGTCGGGCGCGCTCCGGGCGGATCCGCCGCGGGGGCGCGCCGTCGCGCCCGTCGCGCCGCCGCGCCGTCGCTAGGCGCCGGGCAGGACCTTCGGCAGCCACGCCGCGACGGCCGCGCGCACGGCCGGCAGGTCCTTCTTGAGCGCGTGGTCGCCGGGGACCTGCGCGACCTGACGGCGCCCGCGCCCGCGGCGGGCCGGCGGCATCCCGAAGCGGTCGTTGACGCCCTGGACGACGAGCATCGGCACGCGCACCGCGTCCAGCTCGGGCTGGCGCGTCTTGGGCTCGGCGTCGGGGTCGCGC
Source organism: Baekduia sp. (assembly GCF_035685985.1). GTDB lineage: Bacteria > Actinomycetota > Thermoleophilia > Solirubrobacterales > Solirubrobacteraceae > Baekduia. Next base: position 14,250 of record NZ_DASRZV010000014.1, on the reverse strand, counting down.
CGCGGCGGGTGCAGCGGGAAGGCCAGGCACAGCACGCCGATCGCGCCGGTCTCGGCGGCGGTGCGGCAGGCGACGCGCGCGCCGGAGGAGCGGCCGCCGGACAGCGTGGGGAGCCCGGCGAGCGCGCCGGCGGCCAGCGCCGCGTGCGCCGCCAGCCAGGCGGCGTCGAGCTGCGCGGCGGGCGCCGCCGAGCGCCGTCCCGCGACGCGGTAGGGCTGCTCGATCCGCGCGACGGTCACGTGCGCGTCCAGCGCGGCGTCGGTCGCCGCCAGCAGGTCGGGCGCGTCGACCGAGCCGCCCGCGCCGTGGCCGAGCAGCAGCGCCGCCACCGGCGCGGGCGCGTGGCGCACGTGGGCGCGGGCCGGGCCGTGCGGCGTGTCGATGTCCAGGACCTCGTCGGCGGGCACCATGCCACCATACGTCGCGATGCACGACGCCTCCGCACCGGTGCGGGTCGACAAGTGGCTGTGGGCCGCGCGGATGGTCAAGACCCGCGCGCTCGGATCCGACGCCGCCAAGGGCGGGCGGGTCGAGGTCAACGGCGTGGTCGTCAAGCCGAGCAAGGACGTCAGGCCCGGCGACGAGCTGGCCTACACCAACGGCCCGGTGAAGACCGTCGTGCGGATCACGGCGACGGCCGAGCGGCGCGGCTCGGCGGCCGTCGCGGCGACGCTCTACGACGAGACGCCCGAGTCGATCGCCGCGCGCGAGGCGTTCCGCGAGCGGCGGCGCCTGGAGCTGCAGTCGATCCCGCGGTCGACCTACGACGACGGCGGCGCGCGGCCGACCAAGCGCGACCGGCGCCGCTTCGAGCAGCAGCGCGAGACGGCGCGCAACCGCCGCGACGTGTAGGCCTACGCGCGCTGCCGCGTTCGCTGCAGGCGCTTGACGACCGGGTGCGACAGCGCGAACAGGATCACGAAGACCGCGATCGTGCCCCAGACCAGCGGGTCGGTGGTCGAGAAGTGCTCCAGGCGCGAGCCGAGGATCACCGCGATGACGATCAGCGGCAGCTGGCCGATCGCGGTCGTCCACGCGAAGCGCGTCAGCGGCACGCGCGTCGCCCCGCACACGTAGCCGACGAAGCTGAACGGCACGATCGGCAGGAGGCGCAGGAGCAGCAGCGCGGTCCAGCCGCCGCGCTGCACCGCGTGCTCGATCGCCGCGCTGCGCTCGTCGCCGGCCAGCCGGGTGAGCAGCGGGCGGCCGAGGTGGCGGCCGATGAAGAACGTGCAGATCCCCGAGGCGAACCAGCCGGTCGCGCAGATCAGGATCCCGAGCGGGATCCCGTAGGTGAAGCCCGTGACGAGGTTGGTGATCTCGGCCGGGAAGACCACGACCGCGTGGGCGATCATCAACGCATACAACACGAGCACGCCGCCCGCGCCGGTGCCGCGGAGCTGCTCGCGCAGCGCGGTCGTGTCGCCGTGGGCGGCGTGGCCGAGCGCCTCGCGGACCGGGTGGATCAGCAGGCAGAGGCCGAGGGCGAGGACGACGGCCCCGGCGATCGCGGCGATGTGCGACCGGCGGGGCCCCACGGCCCTACCTCACACCGAGCAGGTCGACCACGAACACGAGCGTCTCGTCCGGCCCGATGACCGGCGGGGCCCCGCGCTTGCCGTAGGCGAGCATCGGCGGGATCGTGATCCGGCGCCGGCCGCCGACCTTCATGCCCTCGACGCCCTGGTCCCAGCCCTGGATGACCTGGCCCTTGCCGAGGCCGAACTTGAACGTGTCGCCGCGGTCCCAGGAGGCGTCGAACTGGTCGCCGGTCGCCCACGAGACGCCGACGTAGTGGACGTCGACGATCTTGCCGGCGACGGCCTCGTCGCCGGTGCCGACCTCGAGGTCCTCGATCTCCAGCTGGTAGGACGGCGCGCCGCCGGGGACGCTGACTTCGGGCTTCTCGTTGGGGGCCATGGCCCGGGAGGTTAGCCGGCGCTATCCACCGGCGCGCACGACATCGTAGCCGTCGGCCTCCAGGGCGGCGATCACGGTGTCGCGGTGGTCGCCCTGCAGCTCGATGACGCCGTCCTTGGCCGAGCCGCCGACGCCGCAGCGCTTCTTGAGCTTGGCGGCGAGATCGCGGATCTCGAGGTCGTTGAGCGGCAGGTTGAAGACGGTGGTGACGCCCTTGCCCTTGCGGCCCGCGATCTCGCGGCGGACCTTCACGGGGCCGGACGTCTGGCGCTTGACCGTCTTCGGGTCGCGCGCCTTGCGCAGGTCGCCGTCGGAGGACGACCAGACCATGCTGGAGTCGTTGCCGCGTCGGGGCATCGGGCTCAGGATAGGCTGCGAGGCAATGGCGTACACCAACGCGGAGGGCCGGCAGCAGCTGCTCGACGACCTGGGCGGGGCGGCCGACGCGATCGCGATCGCGATCGCCGCCCTCGGCGAGGCCTACGAGCTGCTCGACGAGCAGACCGGCGACAAGCTGGAGGAGCTGCTGTTCCGCCCGGCGCAGGCCGCGTCGGGGCGGGCGAAGCGGACGTACGCGGAGTTCGCCGAGCGCCACGGGTTCCCGGCGCGGGCGTTCGCGGGCGGCCGCGCGCCCCACGCGCACCGGCCGAAGGACCACATCGACAACGCGGTCGCCGCCTTGGAGCGGGCCGACGCCGAGCTGGGCGAGCTGCAGGACTCGATGCTGCCGGTCGAGGTCGGCGACGCCGAGGTCCGGGCGGGCATCGCGGAGACGCGGGCGTTGTTGGGGCCCTTGCCGCACACGGCCCACGAGCTGGAGCGACGGCTCGGGCGCTAGCGTCAGCCCTCGGCGGCCTCGGACGCCTCCAGCCAGGCGGCCTCGAGGTCGTCGCGCTCGGCGGTGAGGGTCGCCAGCTCGTCGTTGAGCGCGCGCAGGCGGTCGAAGTCGGTGGCCGCGCCCGCCATCGCCTCGTGCAGCTCGGTCTCGCGCGTGGCGAGCTTGTCCAGCGCGCGCTCGATCCGGGCGATCTCCTTGCGGGCCTCGCGCGCGGCGCCGCCGGCGCCGGGCCTGCGGGCGGGGGCGGCGGGCGCGGTGGCGTCCGCGGCGGTGACGGGCGCGGTGGCCGGCGCCGGCGTCGCCGCCGCCGCCGCGTCGGCCGCGTGACGCGCCTGGAGGTACTGGTCGATCCCGCCCGGGAGATGGCGGATCCCGCCGTCGCCCATCAAGGCGTACACGTCGTCGGTGACGCGCTCGACGAAGTAGCGGTCGTGGCTGACGACGACCAGCGTGCCGGGCCAGCCGTCGAGCAGGTCCTCCAGCGCGGTGAGCGTGTCGATGTCGAGGTCGTTGGTCGGCTCGTCCAACACGAGGACATTGGGTTCGTCCATCAGCAGCCGCATGAGCTGCAGGCGCCGGCGCTCGCCGCCGGACAGGTCGCGGACCAGCGTTCGCGCCCGCTCGCCGCGAAAGCCGAAGCGCTCGGCCATCTGGCCGGAGGTGATCTCGACGCCGTCGGCCAGCCGCGTGCGCCCGCGCACCGAGGCGACCGACTCGAGGACGTTCTGGTCGCCGGGGATCTCGGCGACCTCCTGCGACAGGTAGGCCAGCCGCACGGTCTGGCCGCGGTCGACCGCGCCGGACGTCGGCTCCTGCGTGCCCGCCAGGATCCGGATCAGCGAGGTCTTGCCGCTGCCGTTGACGCCGACCAGCGCGACGCGGTCGCCGGGGCCCAGCCGCCAGGTCAGGTGGCGCAGGAGCGGCGGCGCGTCGCCGTAGCGCAAGGTGATGTCCTCGGCCTCGAGCACCTTGTTGCCCAGCCGCCGCGCGGAGAAGCGCAGCAGCTCGGCCCCGTCGCGGGCCTCGGGCTCGTCGGCGATCAGCGCGTTGGCGGCCTCGATGCGGAACTTCGGCTTCGACGTGCGCGCCGGCGGCCCGCGCCGCAGCCACGCCAGCTCCTTGCGCATGAGCTGCTGGCGGCGCTCCTCGCGCGCGGCGGCCTGGCGGTCGCGCTCGGCGCGCGCCAGCACGTAGGCCGCGTAGCCGCCCTCGTACTGGTCGACACCGCCGTCGTGGACCTCCCACGTCCGCGTGCACACGGCGTCCAGGAACCAGCGGTCGTGCGTGACGACCAGCAGCGTGCCGCGGCGGGCGGCGAGGTGCTGGGCCAGCCAGTCGACGCCCTCGACGTCGAGGTGGTTGGTCGGCTCGTCGAGCAGCAGCAGGTCCGGGTTGTCGATCAGCGCCTTGGCCAGCGCGATCCGCCGGCGCTCGCCGCCGCTCAGCGGGGCGATGACCGTGTCCAGGCCCTGCGGGAAGCGGTCGATCCCGACGCCGCCCAGCAGCCCGTCGAGCACGGTGCGGAAGCGGGCGTCGGCGCGCCACTCGTGGTCGGCGCGGCCCTCGACCAGCTCGGCGCGGACCGTGGCGGAGGGGTCGAGCGCGTCGCCCTGGCCGAGCACGCCGATCGACACGCCGCCGGAGCGCGTGACCGCGCCCGCGTCGGGCTCCTCGGAGCCGCCGATCAAGGCCATCAACGTGCTCTTGCCGTCGCCGTTGCGACCGACGACGCCCACGCGATCGCCCTCGGCCAGGCCGAGCGTGACGTCGCTCAGGACCGTGCGCGCGGCGTAGCCCTTGGCGACGTCCTTGAGGTTGACGAGGTTGCGCGCGGCGACGGGCGTCACCACCCGTAACCTACGCAACATGAGCGACGACGGCCCTTCCGACGACGCCCTGCTGCGCCCCTGCGACGTCGCCGCCTGGCTCGACGTGGAGGAGTCCTGGGTCGCCGACGCCGTCGCCCGCGAGGACCTCCCGATCATGGGCTACACCTCCAACGGGGAGCCCGTCGTCGTGGCCGGCGAGGTCCGGGCCTGGCTGCGACGGCCGGACCCGTTCGGGGACTGCACCTAGGGACGGGATCGCCGGCGCGGCGTCCGGGCAGGGCTCGCGTCCGCCGGGCCGCGTGTTTTCCCTGGAGCGCGGGGTAGTGGAGGGCTGATGACCGACGCCGGACGCCGTGACATCGACCGTGCCATCGCCGGGCTGGCGGAGAAGCTGCCGGCCGAGCTGGAGGTGCTCGCGCGGATCGCCTATGACTACTCGTGGTCCTGGGACCCGGACGGCGACGCGCTGTTCGGCGACGTCGACCCGGACCGCTGGACCGCGTGCGCGGGCAACCCCGTGCGGCTGCTGCAGGAGGCGAGCGCCGAGCGCCTGGCCGCCGCCGCGGCCGACGCGGCGCTGCTGGAGCGCGCCGCCGCGCTGGACCGGCGGTTGGCCGACCATCGCGCGGCGCCGCCGTCGCGGTCCGGCGCGCCGGTCGCGTACTTCTGCGCGGAGTACGCGATCCACGCGTCGCTGCCGATCTACTCCGGCGGCCTCGGCGCGCTGGCCGGCGACCTGGTCAAGGAGGCCAGCGACCGGGCGCTGCCGTTCGTCGCGATCGGGTTGATGTACCGCCAGGGCTACTTCCGCCAGCGGATCGACCTGTCGGGCTGGCAGCGCGAGTACTGGCTGGACACCGACGCCGAGCGCCTGCCCGCCGCGCTGGTCACCGGCGACGACGGGCGGCCGCTCACGGTCTCGGTGCCGGTGCGCGACGAGACGATCGTCGCGCAGCTGTGGCGGGTGGACGTCGGCCGCGTGCCGCTGTTCCTGCTGGACGCCGAGCGGCCCGAGAACTCCGCCTTCGCGCGCTTCACGACCTCGCAGCTGTACGTCGGCTCGCCCGAGGTGCGACTCGACCAGTACGCCTTGCTCGGGATCGGCGGACGGCGCGCGCTGGCCGCGCTGGGGGTCGAGCCCGAGGTCATCCACCTCAACGAGGGCCACGCGGCGTTCGGGGCGCTGGAGGAGCCGGGCGCGACGGTCGAGGAGATCGTCGCCGCGTCCCGGCCGCACACGGTCTTCACCACGCACACGCCGGTCCCGGCGGGCAACGACGCCTACCCGGGCGGCGACGTCGCGCTGCTGCTGGAGCCGGAGATCGAGGCGCGCGGCCTGGACGACGGCGCGGTGCTGGCGCTCGGCCGCACGCATCCCGAGGACGAGCACGAGCCGTTCGGGATCACGCAGCTGGCGATCCGCACGTCGCGGGCGACCAACGCGGTCAGCCGCCGCCACGGCGAGGTCGCGCGCGAGATGTGGCAGGAGCTGTGGCCCGGGACGCCGGTCGACGACGTCCCGATCACGCACGTCACCAACGGCGTGCACGTCCCGACGTGGATCGGCGGGCCGATGCGGACGCTGTTCGACACGTATCTCGGCGACGGCTGGATCACCCGCGCGGCCGACCCGGCGACGTGGGAGGGCATCGACGCGATCCCCGACGACGAGCTGCTGGCCGTGCGGCGCGCGCAGCGCGAGGGGCTCGTCGACCTCGTCCGCGCCCGGATCCCGCGCGACCGCCTGGTCCGCGGCGAGGAGCGCGCGTTCGTGGAGGCCGCCGAGTCCGCGTTCGACCCCGACGCGCTGACGATCGGCTTCGCCCGCCGCGTGGCGACCTACAAGCGCCTCGGGCTGATGGTCCACGACGCCGAGCGCGCGCTGGACCTCCTGCGCGGCGACCGCCCGGTCCAGCTCGTCATCGCCGGCAAGGCGCATCCGAAGGACGACCCGGGCAAGCAGCTCATCCAGGAGCTGCTGCATCTGCGCGGTGCGGCGGGGACGGAGGGGCGCGTGGTCTTCCTGGCCGACTACGACCTGGCGTCCGCCGCGCGGCTGGTCGGCGGCTGCGACGTCTGGGTCAACCTGCCGCGCCCGCCGCTGGAGGCGTCCGGGACCTCCGGGATGAAGTCGGTGCTCAACGGCGGCCTGCAGCTGTCCGTGCTGGACGGCTGGTGGGCCGAGGCCTACGACGGCTCGAATGGCTGGGCGCTACCCGGCGAGGTCGACGCCGACCACCAGGCCCAGGACGCCAGGGACGCGGCGATGTTGTACCGGTTGCTCGAGGACGAGGTGGTGCCGGAGTTCTACGCGGGGAACGGAGCGTGGGTGGCGCGGGTCAAGGCGTCGCTGAAGACCTGCGCGCCGCGGTTCTCGGCGACGCGGATGTTGCAGGACTACGAGAGCAAGATGTACGCGTGGAGCGGGGTGGCGGTGTAGGAGGGGGGCTTGGGGCGTCTCGGGCGCCTTTGGCGCTGACGCGCTCGGCGCTCGTGGTGCCGCTCCGCGCTGGTGGCCGAGTCACCGAGGGGAACGAGCGGGGTTGGCAGCGCCACCCGGGTCGCTCTCCGCCGGCCCGGCGCCGGGCTCAGGGCGAGCCGTTCGGGGCCGAAGCGTCGTCGCGGGTCACTGCGAACGTCCATGCGACGTTCGCAGTGACCCGCATCGCGCCGGCCGACCCTTCAACGCGCCGGCCGACCCGCGTCGCGCCGGCGGACCGATGGCGCGCTCGTGTCGTTATCCGACACGAAGGCGCCATTGGTTGTCGCTTCGGCCCCGAACGACCCGCCCTGAGCCCGGAGACTCGCTCGCGGACGACCGCAGGCGGTCGCCACGCCAACCCGGCCTCGCTCCCCTCGGTGACTTGGCCACCAGCGCCCCGCAGCACCGCCAACGCCCAGCGCGTCAGCGCCGCGAGCGCTCGCGCCACCCGGCCCGAAGCCCGCGTCAGCGCCGCCGCCGCCGCCGGCGCCGCGCCCGCGCCCCCGCCCGCTCCCGCCCCTACGCCACCCCCGCCTCGGCCAGCCAGGCCCAGAGCGTCTCCTGGTCCACCACCTGCACGCCCAGCTTGTCGGCCTTGTTGGTCTTCGCCGCGCCCGTGTTGGCCCCGGCCAGCAGGTAGTCCGTGTCGCCCGACACCGATGAGGTCGCCGTCGCGGCGGCCTGCTCCACCAACCGGGTCACGTCCGGCCGCGAGACCTTGGCGCCGGAGCGCGGGTCGGTGAACGCGCCGGTGATGACGACGGTCTTGCCCTTCAGCGGCGAGTCGCCGGCGGCGGCGACGTCGACGGGGCGGTCCTCGTCGTGGACGGTGAGGTCGACGCCGGCGGCGCGCAGCTCCGCGATCTCCTGGTCGACCTCCGGGCGCTGGAAGAACGCGACCAGCGACTCGGCGACCTTCGGGCCGATGTCCTTGATCGCCACCAGCTCGTCGACCGACGCCGCGGCGATCTCCTCGATCCGCTCGAACCCGGCCAGGCACAGGCGCTTGGCCGTCCCGTCGGAGGCCATCGGGATCGCGAAGCCGATCAGCGCCCGGCGCAGCCCCAGGCCCTTGGACTCCGCGATCGAGTCCACCATGTTGCGCGCCGAGACCTCGCCCATGCGCTCGTAGTCCAGCAGCAGGTCGGTCGTGATCTTGGTGTAGAAGTCCGCGCGCGACTTCAGGACCCCGTCCTCGGCGAGCTTCTCGATCCAGACGTCGCCGACGCCCTCCATGTCGGCCGCCGGCCGCGACGCCCAGTGCATCAGCCGGCGCGTGATCTGCGCCGGGCACTGCAGGTTCGGGCACCAGCGCTCCTCGCCGGTGCCGCGGATCTCCAGCTCGGTCGCGCACGACGGGCAGTACTTCGGCGGGACGATGACCTCCTCGGTCCCGTCGCGGTCCTCGGGGATCGAGCGCCCGGCGAACGGGATGACGTCGCCGCGGCGGACGACCGCGATCGTGTCGCCGATCCGCAGGTCGCGCTCCCGGATCAGCCGCGGGTTGTGCAAGGTGATGTTCTCGACCGTCACGCCGCCGACGAACACGGGCTCGACCTTCGCGCGCGGCGCGATCCGCCCGACCTTGCCGACCTGCCACTCGACCGCCAGCAGCTTCGTGAGCTTCTCCTCCGGCGGGTACTTGAAGGCGATCGCGCCGCGCGGCTCGGCGCTGTTGAAGCCCGCGGCCTCGAACGCCGCCGGCTCGTGCAGCCGCACGACCGCGCCGTCGATGTCGTAGTCCAACGCGTCGCGGCGGGCGCCGATCGCGTGGATGGCGTCCATGACCGCGTCGGTCGTGTCGCACAGCGTCTGGTGGACCAGCTCGAAGCCGAGCCGCTCGGGATCGACGTCGGCCCCGTCGTGCTCGGCCCCGAAGGCGAAGAAGCGCAGCAGGCGGCCGGCCTCGGCGGCGGCGCGCGCGTCCTTCTGCATCAACGTGCCGGCCGCGCCGTTGCGTGGGTTGGTCAGCGGCTTGTCGGGGTGCGTGTCGTTGTAGGCCTGCCACGTGGAGCGCGCCATCAGCGCCTCGCCGCGCACCTCGACGCGCCCCTTCGGCTTCACGGTCCGCGGCAGCTCCGGGATCACGTGGATCGCCTTGTCGGTGACGATCTCGCCGATCGTCCCGGTCCCGCGCGTGGCGACGTAGTCGAGCTTCCCGTGCTCGTAGACGATCGAGATCGAGAGCCCGTCGAGCTTCTCCGACACGCGGAACACCTGGCCCGGGAAGCGCTCGCAGAACGTGACGATCGCCTCCTCGGTCGTCGCCTTGGCCAGCGAGAGCATCGGCCGCGCGTGGCGGACCGTCGGGCCCTGCAGCTGCTCGGGCGCGTTGACCTTGCCCAGCGGCGAGTCGCTGGGCTCCAGCTCCGGATGCTCGGCGACCAGCGCGGTCAGCTCGTCCTTGAGCGCGTCGTAGTCGGCGTCCGGGAACGGACTGTCGCCGTCGCCGTAGTAGGCGTCGTTGAGGCGCTTGACCTCCGCGCTCAGCTCCTGGATCCGGGCGGCGATGTCCTTCGTGCTCACGTGCCCATGGTGACGGCCGCGCCGGATGCGGAGCCTCCGGCGGCTAGGGTTAGAGAGAGCCCGGCGCTTTCGCAGTTGTTGCCCTCGTGCACCCTCCGCGTTTCGCAGAACACCGACAGGAGGGTGGATCTCCTATGGCCGCACGCAACAAGAAGACGACGATGGCGAAGCTCAACCGCGAAAACCGCCAGCGCGAGAAGCGCATGGAGAAGAACGCGCGCAAGGAGGCCCGCAAGCTCGGCCTCGTCCCCGCGCCCGCTGAGGCCGAGGGCGAGCCCGTCGAGGAGGCGTGGCAGCTGACCCGCGGGCTGGACCCCGACCAGCTCTAGTCGCACACTGGAGCCGTCATGCGGCTCCTCGGAAGGCTCGAGCTGGGGTACGCCATGCTGATCGCCTGGATGGCGGTCGCCGGATGGCGGATGGCGGTCGGCTCCGCGCACGACGACGACGGCTACGGCTGGGCGTGGCGTGCGCACAACGGGCTGCTGCTGCTTCAGGGCGTCCTCGCCCTGCTGGCCGGCGTCACGTGGCTGGCGGTGATGATGTCGGCGCGCGACCGCCGGCGCGGCCAGGTCGTCGGGTGCCTGGCGATCTTCGTGCTGTTCGCCGCGGCCTTCGCGGTGATCTTCGCGTTCCCCGGCCTGTACAGCTCGGGCACGTACGAGAACTAGCTAGCGGCCGCCGCGCTCGCGCCGGTCCAGCTCGGCCTCGAGGTCGATCGCGCGGATGTCGGGCTCGTCCGGCAGGCGCTCCAGCAGCGCGCGCACGTGGGCGCGGACGTCGGCCTGCTCGCGCCGCGAGTCGTCCAGCGCGGCGTGCAGCGCGCTGTGGGTGACCTTCATCTCGGCGGCGTCCACGCTCAGCGGCGTGGCCTCGTCGTCGGGGAGGCGGCCCAGGAGGCCGTCCAGGACGGCGGCGATCCGGTGCTCCTCGCGCCCGAGGTCGTCGCGAAACGTCCGCAGCGCGGTGCGCAGCGTCTCGCGCTCGTCGTCGTGGACGATGAGCGGGAAGGTCGGTGGCGCGGCGGTGGCGTCGTCGTCGGAAGCGGCCATGCGCGGACGCTACGCGTCGGCGCGCTGCTCCCGCAAGGCCGCGGCCAGGATCCCGTTGACGAACTTCGGCGCGTCGGCCCCGCAGAACTCCTTGGCGGTCTCGACGGCCTCGTCGATCGCGCCCTCGGCGGGGATCGGCGTGTCGGCCGGGACCGCGTCGGGGTGGAGCATCTCCAGGAGCGCGACGCGCATGATCGCCTTCTCCAGCGGCGCGATGCGGTCGATCGTCCAGCCCTTGGCGTGGCGCTCGATCACCCCGTCGAGGTCGGCGGCGTAGTCGGCCGACGCGTAGGCGAGCGCGCGCGTGAACGTGGTCGCGTCGCGCGAGAAGACGTCGTCCAGCTCACGGCTGGTGACGTCGTGCTGGTAGAGGGCGAACGCGGCGGCGCGGCGTTGATCGGAACGACGGGACAAGCGCTAGGCCCGCGACATGTAGTCGCCGGTCTCGGTCTGGATCTTCACGCGGTCGCCGATGTTGACGAACAGCGGGACCATGATCTGGGCGCCGGTCTCGACCGTCGCGGGCTTGTTGCCGCCGCCGGAGGCCGTGTCGCCGCGGACGCCCGGCTCGGTCTCGGTGACCTCCAGCTCGACCGACGACGGCAGCTGGATCGAGGACGGGTTGCCGTCCATGAACACCACGTCGACCTCGTCGGAGGGCTTGGTCCAGCGCAGCGCGTCGGCGACGCCGGCGGCCGGGACCGCGAGCTGCTCGAAGGACTCGGTGTCCATGAAGTGCGCGTCGGTGTCGTCGGCGTACAGGAACTGCATCTTGCGCGCCTCGGTCCGGACGGCGCGGAACTTCTCACCGGCGCGGAACGTCTTGTCGATCACGTTGCCATCGCTGGCGCGCTTCAACTTGGTGCGCACGAAGGCCGGACCCTTGCCGGGCTTGACGTGCTGGAACTCGACGACCTTGTAGATGGTGCCGTCGACTTCGATGTGGTTGCCGTTCTTGAGCTGGTTGGTGCTGATCATGGTCCGCCGACCAGTATGGCGCACCCGCCCGGGACGGCCGCATCCGCCCGCCCCCGACGGCGTCGGTCCGCGCGCGGACCGCTAGACGGCCGTCGCGTGCGGGATCGTGACGACCGCCAGCGACGTGGCGGGCATCGAGAGCGAGAGCGTGCCGTTGGCTCCGGGGCAGACGCGCGAGGTGCGCGGACGGCCGGACGGCGGCGCCTGCCAGGCGGTGGCGCAGCCGGTGCGCCGCGCGGTCGTGGACCCGGCGTGGGTGACGCGGATCGTGGCGGTCGCCTGCCGGCGGGTGATGAGCAGGAGGCGGGCGGTGCCGTCGCGGTCGACGGTCGACCCGCCGCGGACCGCGCCGGTGGTGATCGTGCGCACGACGTGGCTGCCGGACGGCGCGGCGCGCGCGAAGGCGAGCATGCCGGTCAGCGGCGGGCGGCCGGTCACGCGGCCGTCGCGATGGACGACGAACGGCGCGTAGGCCGCGCCGGCCCAGGTGTGCAGGGTCGCTGAGTGCACGCCCGCCCGCGCCAGCGCCATCAGCGTGTCCGCCGTCCAGAGCGCCGCGACGGGCCGGTTGCTGAGCCCGGGGCGCCCGCCGCAGGCGAAGGTGTTCAGCTCCGAGACGTTCACCGGCAGGTGCTCCTCGCGGCCGATCCGCAGCAGCGGCCGCAGCGACGCGACGCGCGTGCGGCTGGACGCGCGGCCGGCCAGCCAGGACGCCTTGGGCGTCGGGGCCTCGCAGTTGGGCTCGGCGTAGAGGTGGGCGGCGAGCGCGCCGGCGCGGCCGCCCCACTGGTGCAGCATGGCGGGCAGCGCCGGCCACCACGCCGGCGCGGCGAAGCCCGCGACGGTCAGCGCGGCGCCGCCGGCGACCGGCTGCAGCGCGCGCAGGTAGGTGCCGGCGTCGCGCGCGTAGTCGGCGAGCGTGTACCTGGCGAACTTGGTCAGCCGCCGGTGGACGTGGCCGCCGCGGACGAACGTGCGCCCGCGCGTGTAGAAGTCGGGCTCGTTGCCGATCTCGATCCCGGCCAGCGAGCCCGGCGGCAGCTCCCGGCGGGCCGCGCGGATCAGCGCGACGGCGTTGCTCGGGTCGCGCAGCGCGAGGTTGACCCCGAGCGAGACCGGACCGCCGAGGCCGCGCGCCAGCCACGCGACGTCGTCGAGCGTCCCGGGCCCGAGGTTCTGCAGGACCGTCGGCGGCTTGGGCTCGCGTCCGCCCGGGTTCCACCAGGCCTGGTCGGCGCTGTCGCCGCCGACCCGCAGCCGCAGCGGCGAGCCCGCCGCCTGGCGCAGCGGCGCCAGCAGCGCCAGCAGCGCGGCGGGGCGGTGCCCCGCGTAGGCGCCGAGCGTGTCCCACTCGACCGACAGCCCCAAGAACGACCGCGGCACCGTCCGGCCCGGCCGATCGACGACGATCCGGGCCGTCCCGGCCACCGGGTCGGGATCGTCCTTCCGGCCACCGCGCGCCAGCAGCACCACGAGGACCATCGCCACGCCGATCGCCGCGACGAGGGCGACGAGCCGCCAGAGCCGCGGTGCGCGTGCCGAGCCGATGGTCGCCATGAGCGGCCTGAGTATGCCGAGCGTCGTGCGCCTGCGCGCCGGGCGGCCCGTACCCCGCGGGTAGCGCCGCCGCGCCCTAGGGCACAATGCGGGGGAGATGAGCACCACCGACGAGACCGCCGCCCAGCTCGATGCGCTGGTGACGCGCCTGGAGCGCGCCGCCGAGCAGCTGCGCTCGGGCGACGTGTCCCCCGACGCGGCCGCGACCCTGGTCGAGGACGCCGCGTCGCTGGCCTCCCAGGCCTCGGCCGAGCTGGAGCGCCTGTCGCGCGCCGCGGCGGCCGAGCCGCACCCCGGCCAGGACCCGCTGCTGTAGTGCCGTCGTCCGCTGACACCGAGGCGGAGGTGGGGACGGGGGCTGTCGTGGCCTACCCCGACCACCTGCGCGCCCACGTCGACGTCTACCTCGACGCGCTGCGCTTCCCGTCCCGCGCCCCGCGCACCGAGGGGCTGGAGGACGCGATGCGCTACAGCCTGCTGGCCGGCGGCAAGCGCATCCGGCCGGTCCTGGCGCTGGCCACCGCGGGCGCGATCGGGCTGGACCGCCAGGCCGTGCTGCCGCTGGCCGCCGCGCTGGAGCTGATCCACACCTACTCGCTCATCCACGACGACCTGCCGGCCATGGACAACAGCGACCTGCGCCGCGGGCGGCCGACCTGCCACAAGCAATATGACGAGGCGACCGCGATTCTCGCGGGCGACGCGCTGTTGACCCGGGCGTTTGAGGTGCTGGCCGAGCCCGACACGCATGGCGACCCGGCGGTGCGGTGCGAGCTGGTGACGGCGCTGGCGATCGCGGCAGGCGCGTCGGGCATGGTCGGCGGCCAGATGATCGACCTCATCGCCGAGCACCGGCCCGACCTCGACATGGGCGCGATCACCCATCTGCAGCGGATGAAGACCGGCGCGCTCATCGTCTGCGCCTTCGAGCTGCCGGTGGTGATGGCCCGTGCGCCCGAGCCCGAGGCGCGTGCGCTGACCGCGTTCGCCCAGGACCTCGGCCTTGCCTACCAGATCGTCGACGACCTGCTCGACGTGGAGGGCGATCCCGCGCTGCTCGGCAAGGCC
>NZ_DASRZV010000013.1:0-273197 GCF_035685985.1 Baekduia sp. | reverse complement strand
CGGGACGCTGGGGGCGGGACCCGCATCCAGACCTGAATCCCGGCTCGGTGTGGCGCACCCTCGAGATCGATGGCACATCGGGGTCGCCAGACGACCCCGATGTGCCACTCGTCCGCGCAGAGCCGAGCCGGGTGTGATGTCGGCCCCGCCGCCACCAACGCCCCGCGCCCTACCCCACGCCGCCGACGCCCCCGCCCAGCAGCCGCAGCTCCACCTCGAGCACCTGGTCCAACAAGCCCGGCAGCGCCTCGGGCCCGCCCACCAGCAGCTCCTGCGTCACCAGCTCGTGGATCGCCCCCACCGCCGCGCGGAAGACGAACGGCGCCGGCGCCGGAACCGCGCCACCGGCGCCCGCCCCGCCCCGCACCGCCTCGAACCCCTCCATCAGCCGCTCCGCGAACCTCTGATGCACCGCGTCGCGGCGCGCCAGCGCGTCCGGCCCGGCGCCCAAGACCTCGATCAGGAACGTGCGCGCGAAGGCCGGGTTGTCGGCCAGCAGCTGCAGGTAGGTCTCCGTCCCGGCCCGCGCCGCGGCGAGCAGCCCGCCGGACGGGCGCGCCGCCTCCTCGGCGGCCGCGATCTCCTCCAACAGCCCGGCCACGCCCGCGTCGTAGGCGGCCAGGAAGCAGTCCTCCTTGTTGGAGAACTGCTCGTAGAAGGACCGCCGGGACACGTGCGCGCGCTCGATGACGTCGGCGACCGCGACGTTGGCGTAGCCCTTGGTCGCGCACGCCTCGGCCATCGCCACCAGCATGCGCTCGCGCTGGGAGTCGGCGACGACCTCGCGCGGGGCGGCGTGGCGGCCGCGGGGCAGGACGCGCAGGGCCCCGGAGGTTTCGCGGTGGACACTCATGGAGACAACATTGTACACTTGAGACAGAAGTGTTCCTTCGAGCGATCCCGGAGCGCCCCGCATGACCCCGACGCATACGCACATCGCCATCCTCGGCGCCGGATTCGGCGGTCTCGGCACCGCGATCAAGCTCAAGCAGCGCGGCGAGGACTTCCTCGTCCTCGAGCGCGCCGACGGCGTCGGCGGGACCTGGTGGGCCAACACCTATCCCGGGTGCCAGTGCGACATCCCGTCGCACCTCTACTCGTTCTCCTTCGCGCCCAACCCGAGCTGGTCGCGCACCTACCCCAAGCAGCCCGAGCTGCGCGACTACCTGCGGCGCACGGCCGAGAAGTTCGGCGTCTTCGACCGCGTGCGCTTCAACACCGAGGTCACCGCCGCGGCCTGGGACGAGGACGCCGCCCGCTGGCGCATCGAGACCTCCCAGGGCCCGTACACCGCCGACGTGCTCGTCGCCGCGCCCGGGCCGCTGAGCGCGCCGTCGATCCCGGACCTCCCGGGCCTGGACGAGTTCGAAGGCACGGTCTTCCACACCGCGACCTGGAACCACGAGCACGACCTGCGCGGCCGCCGCGTCGCGGTCGTCGGCACCGGCGCCAGCGCGATCCAGGCGGTCCCGGTCGTCGCCGAGCAGGCCGCGCACCTCGACGTCGTCCAGCGCACGCCGCCGTGGGTCGTCCCCCACCGCGACCGCCCGATCACCGGCGTCGAGCGCCTGCTCTACAAGACGTTCCCGCCGCTGCAGCGCGCGGTCCGCGCCGGCGTCTACTTCAGCCGCGAGCTGCTCGTCCCCGGGTTGGCCTACAACCCGAAGCTGCTCAACGTGGTCGAGAAGGTCGCGCGCAAGCACATCAACTCGCAGGTCCAGGACCCCGAGCTGCGCGCCAAGGTCACGCCGACCTACACGATCGGCTGCAAGCGGATCCTCCCCTCCAACAAGTGGTACCCGGCGCTCTCGCGCGAGAACGTCGACCTCGTGACCTCCGGCATCGAGCGCTTCACGCCCACCGGCTACGTCACCGCCGACGGCGTCGAGCACGAGGCCGACACCATCATCTTCGCGACCGGCTTCCACGTCACCGACATCCCGCTGGCCGACCTCGTGACCGGGACCGACGGCCGCACGCTGGCCGAGCAGTGGCAGCGCTCGCCGCAGGCCTACCGCGGCACGGCGATCGCGGGCTTCCCGAACCTGTTCTTCCTGGTCGGCCCCAACACCGGCCTGGGCCACAACTCGATCGTGTTCATGATCGAGGCCCAGCTGCGGTACCTGCTCAGCGCGCTGGACGCGATGCGCGCCCGCGGCGCCGGCCGGATCGAGGTCAAGGCCGACGCCCAGCAGGCCTACAACCGGCATCTCCAGGCGAAGATGGGCAAGACGGTGTGGAACTCCGGCGGCTGCGCGTCGTGGTACCTCGACGCCCAGGGCCGCAACACCACCATCTGGCCCGACTTCACCTTCCGCTTCTGGCGGCAGACGCGCGAGTTCGACGCCCCGGCCTACGCGCTGACGCCCGCCAAGGCGCCGGAGACCGAGCCCGCGCCGGCCGCCGCGTAGCGGCGCGCGGCCAAGGCCTCCACCAACTCCGAGGCGCGCGCGGGGCCGTCGCAGGCCGCCATCTCGTCGGCCAGCTCCTGGGCCCGCGCGCGGAAGCCGTCCTCGTCGAGCAGGCGCCGGACGGCCGCGCGCACCTTGTCCGGCCTGGCCCACTGCGCGCGCATCCCGATCCCGACGCCCGACCACGAGACGCGCGCGGCGAGGTCCGGCTTGTCCTCGGTCGCGCCGACGCTGAGGACCGGCACGCCGTGGCTCATCGCGAAGTGCAGGCCGCCGTACCCGCCGTTGGTGACGTAGACGTCGACGTGCGGCATGAGCGCCGCGAACGGGATGTAGCGCGCGACGCGCGCGTTGGCGGGCGCGGGCGGCAGCAGCGTCGGCTCCGGCCCGCCGGTGACGGCGATCACCTGGACCGGCTCGTGCTCCAGCGCGCGCAGCGTCGGCGTCAGCAGCTCGTCGGGATCGGTCGCCACCGTGCCCTGCGTGACGAGCACGACCGGGCGCTCGTCGGTCAGCATCTCGCCCCACCACTCCGGCAGCTCGGTGCTCGCGGGCGCGGCGGGCAGGTGCGGGCCGACGAAGCAGACCTGCGCGGGCAGGTTCGAGCGCGGGTACTCGAACGACGGCACCGACGGATGCAGGTAGAGGTGCGGCGAGAGCGAGGCCGCGAACAGGCCGCCCGGGTTGGGCGAGATCCCGACGCGAGCGCACATCGCGCGGTAGTCGGCGTCGACCGAGCGGAACAGCGTGCGGTCGATCAGCGTGTTGAGCGCGCGGTTGCGGGCGCGGTTGAGCGTGCGGTGGGCCAGCGGCGTCAGGCCGAGGCCGAACGGCGGCGCGTCGGGCGAGGGCATCATCAGCGGGCCGATGCCGAACGTCGCCCACCGCAGGCCGCAGCGCTCCTCCAGCGCGGCCGCGGCGCCGCCGAACGTCGGCTCGACGATCAGCAGGTCGGGCCGGACGTTGGCCACGTGGCGCTCCAGGTCCGCGATCTGGTCGGGGACCATCTTGATGAAGATCTCGCGCATGTCGTACTTGAAGCGCGCGACGCCCTTGGCCTCCGCGCGGCCCGGGAACGTCGCGTCGAGGTTGCCGAAGTCGAGGTCCCAGGCGTCGATGAACGGCAGGAACGCCGCGCCGGTGGCCTCCACGCGGGCGCGCTTGGCCTGGCCGCTGAGCCAGAAGACCTCGTGGCCGCGGCGGGTCAGCTCGGTCGCCAGCGGCAGCAGCGGGGAGAAGTGGCCGTCGGCGGGGAGCGTGGCGATGAGGAAGCGGGGCATGATGGCACCCACCGTCTCGCGCGCGGACGCGCGCGGCATCGGGGAGCGCCCTAGTCCTGCCCCGGGTGCGGATGCCCGTACTACCGCACGCGGAACGCGCCGCGCATGAACGGATGGACGCGGCAGAAGTACGTGTAGGTGCCCTGCGCGAGCGTCGTCGGGGTCTTCCACGTGGCGCGGTTGGCCGCCGGCGAGGCGCCGACCGGCCCGAAGCCGAGCTGGCCGGAGTCGAACTGCGTGCCGAACGCGCCGTTGGCCAAGGGGTAGGAGATCCCGGTCTGCCGGTTGCACGGCGAGCGGCAGGTCGTGATCGAGTGCCACTCGTAGGACGTGTCGTCCTGGTTGACGAACGTCAGCGAGTGCCCGCGCGCGACGACCGGGAGCTTGGCGCCCTTGTTGTAGAGGAGCCCGAGGTCGCCGGGACGGAACTGGTAGTCCTTGATCTTGACCGTCGTGGTCTTGACGGTGGCCTTGGCGCGCCGCGGGTCCGGGTAGATCACGCCCTTGCCGCCGTGGTGGTCGTTCTCGGCCAGGTGGCCGTGGGTCAGCTCGCCGTCGGGGTCGACCGTCGACGCGAACGGGTCCGGGCCGGTCGTCTCGTGCGGCGCGACGAACAGCAGGACGATCCCCATGTTCTCGTACCAGGACGACTGGCGGGCGTCGTAGGTCGAGTGGATCGAGAGCGTGTCGCCGGCCTTGACCGCGGCGCGCCAGGTCGGCTTGGACGCCGTCAGGCTGACGTCCCACGACACCGGCCCGGCCGGGTCGTAGTACTTGGCCTGCGAGCGGAAGATCAACTTGGTGGTGTCGCCCCGCGTGACGTCGATGTCGTCGCGCAGCCCGCCCGGGTGCAGGTGGCCGACGGCGGCGACGATCGTCGCGTCGTAGGGCATCGAGAACTCGTTCTGGCGCGGGCCGCCCTTGTACGGGTCGTCGACCGCCTCGTCGGGGAACGTGAACTGGCCGTCGGCCCCGCCGCTGTGCTGGGCGACGTCGAAGACCGGGTAGGCCCAGCCGCGGCGCACGTCCATCCAGAACGGGATCACCGGCGTGACGGCCTGGGCCAGATCCGACGACGCCGGGATGAAGTCGAGGTCCCACACGAGCCGGACCTTGGTGGCGTTGGGCGTGTTGTTGTGGATCATCTCGTTGAGGATCCAGCCGTCGGTCTTCTTGTAGGCGTACCCGTAGCCGCGCGGGATGCGGAAGACCGTCTTCTCCTCCCCGCCGAAGAAGATCGGCTGGATGTTGCCGACCGGCGAGGCCGGCGACGCGCCCGACCCGTTGAGCCAGACGCCGTGGTGCAGGTGGATGACGTCGACCGGCGGGACCGTGCCGTCGAGGTAGGTGAGGTCCGGGCGGGCGCGCACGATGAAGCCGTCCTCCTTGGGCTTCTGCGACGCCGGGACGATCACGTTGTTGATGGAGTTCTGCCCCGGCTTGACCTGGATCGGGCCGGTCTGGAAGCGCAGGTGCTGGACGCCGGGGACGCCGTCCCAGGTGCCGGGCTCGGCGGCGGACGCCGGGGTGGCCGCGCAGGCCGCCGCGGCGATGACGGCGACGAGCGTCGCGACGATCCGGGACATGCGCGCGACCCTCTCAGAAACGCGGGCGCCGCGCCGGCCCCGCGGACGCCGACCTCACGGCGAGGGCGGTGTCCTCGGAGGGCGGGACGGATCCGCGCCGACCGTCACCGGCGTGAGGTAGAGCCGCGCGATCGCCGGCGTCGTCGTGCAGAGCGTGTCGCGCGCGACCTGGAGCGTGGTCGCGACGTCGTCGCCGGTCAGGCCCTCGCGCAGCTGGACCTCGGCGGCGACCATGGCGGACCTCGGGCCCAGCGAGACGGCTTCCAGGGAGCGGACGGCGACGATGCCCGGCTGGCCCTCGATCGCCTCGCGCAGCGCGTCGAGATGGCGCGGCGCGACGGACTGGTTGGTCAGCAGCGCGCGGTTGCGGCCGGTCAGCCGGATCGCGACGTAGGTCAGCAGGCCGCCGATGACGATCGTCGCGATCGGGTCGAAGATCTCGATGCCGGTGACCTTGTGCAGGATCAGCGCGGTGAGCGCGAGCGTGGCGCCGAGGACGTCGATCGTGTCCTCCAGGTAGACCGTCGTGACCGTCGGGTCCGACGACTCCGCGATGAACTGGCGCAGCGGCATCCCGGCGCGAGCAGCGCGGCCGCGCAGCTCGTGGACCGCGATCGCGCGCGAGGTGCCGTCGAGGACGATCGCGATGACGAGGATCGACACGCCGACCCAGAACGCCTCCAGCGCCCGCGGGTGGAAGAGCGCGTTGATGCCCTCCCAGATCGACACCGCGCCGCCGACGACGAACATGCCGATCGCGGCCAGCAGCGCCCAGTACCAGCGCTCGGGCCCGTAGCCGAGCGGATGGCTCTCGTCCGGCGGCCGCTCGGAGCGGCTGATCGCCATGAACAGGAAGATCTCGTTGCCGGCGTCCGCGACCGTGTGCAGCGTCTCGGCGAACAGCGCCGCCGAGCCGGTGAGCGCCGCGGCGATGCCCTTGGCGATCGCGATCGCGGTGTTGGCGGCCAGCGCGGCGAGGACGCTGGTGAAGCTCGCGTCGCGCGCGGTCTCGGGCCCGGACCCGGCGTCGCCGGTCACCGCCGGCTCCCGCCCGCCGCGCGGTGGCGGTCGTGGGCCAGCGCGTCGAGCGTCAGCTCCAGCTGGCGCTCGGTCAGCGGCCGTCCGGGCAGCGGCGCGCCGCCGGGCGCGAGCGCGTCGAGCTGCAGCGCCAGGAAGCGCTTGGCGTAGGCCGGGCTGGCGCCGGCGGTGCCCTCGCCGACGCGTCCGACCGCGAGCAGCACCATCAGGACGTCGCTCTCGGTGACGTCCTCGCGCAGGTCGCCGTCGGCCTGGCCGCGGCGGACGAGGTCGCGCAGGTGCGTGCGCAGGCGGCGCGACAGCAGCTGCGGGACCGGCACCTCCGGGTCGCGCGCGGCGAGCACGTTGATGAACGCGCGGTTGGCCCCCTGCCACGCGACTGCGGTCTCCATCCACGTGTGGAACGCGGACCGGCCCGCCGGCAGCCCCAGCGCGTCGCCCGCCATGCCCGCCAGGCGGTCGGCCTCCTCGCGCAGGATCAGGCTGAACAGCGCGTCCTTGGTCGGCACGAAGCGGTAGAGCGTGCCGATCCCGACCCCGGCCCGCGCGGCCACGTCCTCCATCTTGGCCGCCACCCCGCGCTCGGCGACGACCTCGCGCGCGGCCGCCAGGATCCGCTCCCGGTTGCGCTGGGCGTCGCGTCGCGGGGCGCGTCCTGTCGCGGGCGTCACGGATCCAAGCCTAGTGTTGGCACACTGACGACCATGCCTCGCCCCACCTTCCACCGCATCCTCGTCGCCGTCGACGGCTCCCGCCACGCCGACCTCGCCCTGTCGGTCGCGGTCGCGCTGGCCGAGCGCGACCACGCGCGCCTGACGGTCCTGACCGTCATCCCGAACGTCACCGAGTCGGCCGCGATGGCCTACGGCGCCGGCGTCGACCCGGTCGCGATGCAGCGCGACGCCGACACCGCCGCCGAGAAGACGATGCGCGCCGCGCTGGAGGAGGTGCCCGACGACCAGCCGGTCGAGACCGTCCAGCGCCGCGGCCACGCCGGCCCGGAGATCGTCGAGCAGGTCAAGGCCGGCGACCACGACATCGTGATCCTCGGCGCGCGCGGCCTCGGCCGGATCGGCTCCATGTTCGGATCGGTCAGCCAGCACGTGCTGCGCCACGCGAAGTCCGCGGTGTTCGTCGCGCACCTCCCGGAGGACGCCGCGGCCGAGGCCGAGAGCGAGGATCAGGGCGAGGGCTAGCCCAGGTCCACCACCTCGGTGATCGCCAGCGCGTCGCGCAGCCGCGCGTCGTGCGTGGCGACGACGAGCGCGCCGGGCCAGCCGTCCAGCGCGCGCTCCAGCAGCTCCAGCGACTGAACGTCGAGGTGGTTGGTGGGCTCGTCGAGCAGCAGGCACGACGCGCGGCGGTGGCCGAGGACGGCCAGCTCCGCGCGCGTGCGCTCGCCGGGCGAGAGCGTGCCCGCGGACCGCGACACGCGGTCGGCGCCGAGGCCGAAGGACGCCAACGCGGTCCGCGCTTCCGAGCGGTCCAGGCCCGTGAGCGCCCGGACCGACGCATCCAGCGGGACGTCGCGCGCCAGCACGTCGCGGGCCTGGCCGAGCCGCGCGACGACGGCGGTGGGCGCCGCCTGCCGGGCGCCCGCCGCGAGCGGCAGCTCGCCCAGCAGCGCGGCCATGATGGTGGACTTGCCCGAGCCGTTGGGCCCGCGCAGGAGGATCCGGTCGCCGTAGGAGACCGCGAGGTCGATCGGCCCGACGCGGAAGCCGCCGCGCTGGAGCACCGCGCCCTCCAGCGCCACGACCGGCCCGCCGCGCCGCTCGGCCGCGGTCAGCTCGAGCTTCAGCGCCCGCTCCTCCCACGGCTTGTCGGGGACGTCGATGCGCTCCATCCGCGCCTCGACCTTGCGCGCGCGCCGCTGCATGCCCTGCGCGCGCGACCGGACGAACTCGGCCGAGTGCTTGTCGTGGTCGTGGCCCGCGTGCTTGGAGCGGCCCATGGCGCTCTGCGCGCGGGCGCGCGTCTCGCGGATCGCGTCGTCGAGCGCGGCCCGCTTGGCCTGCGCCTGGTCGTGCTCGGCGACCGCCCGCACGTGGGCGGCGTCGCGCTCGTGCTCGTAGGCCTCCCAGCCGCCGGCGTAGGCCGTGGCGGTGCCGGTGCGGCCGTCGAGCTCCAGCAGCGACTCGGCCGAGCGCTCCAGCAGCGCGCGGTCGTGGGAGACCAGCACAACGCCGCCGGACCGCTGGGCCAGCAGCTGCGCCAGGCGCTCCAGGCCGTCGTGGTCGAGGTGGTTGGTCGGCTCGTCGAGCAGCACGACGTCGAAGCGCGCGGCGCGCAGGACCGCGAGGCCGGCGCGGGCCGCCTGGCCGCCCGACAGCGACGCCAGCGGGCGGTCGAGCAGCGCGGCGTCCAGGCCCAGCTCGGCGGCCGCGGCGGCGACGCGGGCCTCCGCGTCGGCGCCGCCGAGCGCCAGCCAGCGCTCCAGCGCGGCCGCGTGCGGCGTGACCGCGTCGAGGTCGCCGGCGGTCAGCCGCGCCTCCAGGCGGTCCACGTCGCGGGCCGCGGCGGCGACGCCGAGGCGCTCGAGCATCGTCGCGCGGACGGTCGCCTCGCGCCCGGCGGCGACGTCGGCGTCGGCCATCTGCGGCAGGTAGCCGACCGTGCCGAAGCGGGCGACCGTGCCGCCGTCGGGCGGCTCGATCCCGGCGAGGACGCGCAGCAGCGTGGACTTGCCGGACCCGTTGGGGCCGACGATGGCCAGGCGCGTCCGCGCGTCGACGCGCACGTCGACGTCGTGCAGGACGGTGCGGTCGCCGTGATGGCGGGTGATCTTCTGGGCGTCGAGAAGGGTCGACGGCATGTGGGGAGCTCCTGTGGAGGACGGCGGACACGAACGGGCGGTGCGAGGACGGCAGCGGCTCACGCCCGGCCGGAGAGCAAGGTCATCCGGACGCCGGGTGCGGCGGGGAAAGCTGTCGTCAGATCCGATCGCGCATAGGTCGGCCCGTGAGGGCCGCCGAACAACATATCGCGCTTGTCCGGTGCCCGGCAAGCCGGACGGTCGGCGGGGACGGCGCGTCGACCCGGCCGGGCCAGGAAGTAGGTTCCCGGTCCGATGCTCGGATCGCTGTCGGACCTGGAGCGCCGGCTGGCCGTCCCCTACGCGGTCCTGATGATCGGCGCGAACATCGTCGGCGCGGTGATCGTGACCGCGCTGATCCGCTTCGTGCTGCCGCTGCCGCACATCGACGACCCGCACCACGTCACGCAGGTCAACATGGTGTGGTTGGCCGGGTACCTGGCGATCGCGGTGCCGGTCGGCGTCGTCTGGGTCCTGTGGCTGCTGCGCCCGGTGCTCGCGTGGCTGCGCGCCGACCGGCCGCCGACGCCCGAGGAGCAGCGGCTCGTGCTGCTCACCCCCGCGCGCGAGGTCGTCGCGCACGGCGTGCTGTGGGGGCTGAGCATCGTCCTGTTCTTCATCATCAACTCGCGCTACAGCCACAAGCTGGCGGTGCTCTCGGCGATCACGATCGCGCTGGGCGCGCTGGCGACCTGCGCGTTCGCCTACCTGTTGGCGCAGCGCGTGCTGCGCCCGGTCGCCGCGCGGGCGCTGGCCGACTCGGTGCCCGACGACCCGGCGCTGCCGGGGATCACGACGCGCGTGCTGCTGACGTGGGCGCTGGGCAGCGCGGTCCCGGTCCTCGGCGTGACGCTCGTCGGGGCCGGGCAGCTGACCGGCGCGGTCGAGGCCTCGGCGCACCGCCTGGCGATCACGGCGACCGTCCTGGGCGCGATCGCGCTGCTCGTCGGCGTCGCGGTGATGGCGCTCACCGCGCGCTCGCTGTCGGATCCGCTGGAGTCCCTGCGCCGCGCGGTCCGGCGCGTGCAGGGCGGCGAGCAGGACGCCGAGGTCGACGTCTACGACGGCTCGGAGGTCGGGCTGCTGCAGGCGGGGTTCAACCGCATGGTGTCGGGACTGCGCGAGCGCGAGGAGCTGCGCGACCTGTTCGGCCGCCAGGTCGGCGAGGACGTCGCGCGCCAGGCGCTGGAGCGCGGGATCACGCTCGGCGGCGAGGAGATCGACGTCGCCGTGTTGTTCATCGACCTGGTCGGCTCGACCGAGCTGGCCCACCAGCGGCCGCCCGCCGAGGTCGTCGAGCTGCTGAACGAGTTCTTCCACGTCGTGATCGACGTCGTCGACGAGCAGGGCGGCACGGTCAACAAGTTCATCGGCGACGCCGCGCTGGTCGTCTTCGGCGCGCCGCTGCACCACGACGACGCGGCCGGCGCCGCGCTGCGCGCCGCGCGAACGCTGCGCCTGCGCCTGGCCGAGGAGGTCCCCCACCTCGACGTCGGGATCGGCGTCTCGGCGGGCCTCGCCGTCGCCGGGAACATCGGCGCCCAGCAGCGGTTCGAGTACACCGTCATCGGCGACCCGGTCAACGAGGCCTCCCGTCTGACCGAGCTGGCCAAGCAGCACGACGGCCGCGTCCTCGCCTCCCGCGCCGCGCTGGAGCGGGCCGACGCCGACGAGCGCCGGCGCTGGGGCGACGTCGGCGAGGAGACGCTGCGCGGGCGCGCGGAGCCGACGCGGCTGGCGGCGCCGGCGTAGGCGCCGAGCGGGCTCACGCGGGGCCGGCCCCGTCCCCGCCGAAGCGCACCGCGAAGCGCGCGCCGCCGAGCGGCGAGTCCTCGATGGCGACGGTCGCGCCGTGGTGGCCGGCCTGCTGGGCGACGAGGGCCAGCCCCAGCCCCGACCCCGGCGCGACGGTGCCGTCGAGCCGCGCGAAGGGCGCGAAGATCCGCTCGCGGTCGGTCTCGGGGATGCCGGGGCCGTCGTCGTCGACGACGAGCGCCGCCCCACCCGGGCCGCGCTCGACGGTCACGGCCACGCGCGAGCCCCCGTGGCGCACGGCGTTGGTGACCAGGTTCTCGACCACGAGCCGCAGGCCGGGCTCCCAGCCCTCGACCACGACCGGCTCCTCGGGCAGCGTCGCGGTCACGCGCGGGCCCGCGCGCGTGACGACCTCGTCGACCAGCTCGGTCAGGTCGACCGGCGCGTGCTCGATCGGGCCGGCCTCCCCGCGCGCCAGCGCCTGCAGCCCGTCCAGCAGCGCGACGAGGCGCCGCTGCTGCTCCAGCGCGTCGCCGAGCATCGCGTCGCGCCGCTCCGCGTCCAGCTCCGGATGGCGCTTCAGGGCCGACAGCGTCGTCTGCACCGAGGTCAGCGGCGTGCGCAGCTCGTGCCCGGCGTCGGCCGCGAAGCGCCGCGTCGCGTCCAGCGCGCGCTCGCGATCGGCCGCGCTGCGCCCCAGCCGCGCGAGCATCGCGTTGAACGACCGCGCCACCGACCGCAGCTCGGTCGGCCCGGAGTCGGCGGGCACGCGCCGGTCGAGGTCCTCGTCCTCGGCGACCGACGCGGTGACCGTGCGCAGGCGACGCAAGGGCCTCAACAACAGCGACGCGGTCAACCACACCAACAGCCCGACGAGCGCCAGGCCGCCAGCGCCGATCAGCGCCACGCGGCGCTGCAGGACGTCGATCCGGTGCTCCAACCCCTCGAGGCTCGACGTCACCTCCAGCTGCGCGACGCCGCCGAGGTCGGGATCGCTGAGCGTCGTCACGTAGGCGCGGAAGCGGTGCCCGTCGGAGGTGAACGTCGACAGCCCGCGCGGCAGCGGGGCGTGGCGCGGCGGCGGCGGCCCCGCGTCCACGAGCGACGCCTTGCCGAGCCGGATCCGCAGCGACGAGCCCGTCGCCCGCAGCACCGCGTTCAGCCGCGCGTCGTTGGCCGGGACCTCGTCCTGCACGGCCGCCACCGCCGTCGGGCGCGCGAGCTCGGCGGTGCGCTTCAGCCGGTCGTCGAGCGCCTCGCGCTCGGAGCGGTCGATCTCGTGGAACGCGGCGGCCGCCGCGGCGACCATCACCGCGGCCAGGACGACCAGGACGCCGAGCGTCAGGCGACCGCGGAGGCTGCGCACGGCCGCTCAGGTTCTCATGGACGCAGGACGAAGCCCACGCCGCGCACGGTGTGCAGCACGCGCGGCTCCCCGTCCTGCTCGAGCTTGCGCCGCACGTAGCCGACGAACACGTCGGCGACGTTGGTGCCCGGGTCGAACGTGTAGCCCCAGACCTCCTCGTGCAGCCGCGCCCGGTCCAGGATCTCGTTCGGGTGGCGCAGGAACAGCGCCAGCAGGTCGAACTCGCGCCGCGTCAGGTCCAGCGCCCGCGCGGCCCGGACCGCCGTGCGCGCCCGCGGGTCCAGCCGGATGTCGCCGACGGTGAGCACCTCGTCGGCGCCCGCCGGGCGGCGGCGCAGCAGCGCGTGCAACCGCGCGACGACCTCCTCCAGCGCGAACGGCTTGACCACGTAGTCGTCGGCGCCCGCCTGCAGGCCGGCGACGCGGTCGTCGACCTCGTCGCGCGCCGACAGCACGCACACCGGCACCTGGTCGCCGGACGCGCGCAGCCGCTCCAGCACCTCCAGGCCGTCGAGGTCGGGCATCGAGAGGTCCAGCAGGATCACGGCCGGATGGACCCGCGCCGCGGCCTCCAGCGCCGCGCGCCCGCCCGACGCGGGCACGACCGAGAACCCCTCCAGCTCCAGCCCGGCGCCCACCGCGCGCCGGATCGCCGGATCGTCGTCCACGAGCAGGACGACCGGCCCCGCGGCCGGGAGGTCACCCACGCCCGCGGGCCTCGTGGTCGCCGCGGACGTCGCCGCGCGGGTCAGCCACGTTCGACGATCTCGCAGTCGCGACCCACCACGTCCTGGGGGTCGGCGATCACGCGATCCCGCCCGGAGCCGCAGTGCACCGTGTCGATCTCGCCGTCACGAACGTTGATGATGTCATTCCCGGCGCCGCCGAACACCTGGTCGGATCCCGGGCCGCCGGTGATGCGGTCGTTGCCGGCCCCGCCGAGCAGCGTGTCGTCGCCCGGGCCGCCGTTGATCCGGTCGTTGCCCGCGTCGCCCGCGATCACGTCGTTGCCCGGGCCGCCGTTGAGGCGGTCGTTGCCCGCGCCGCCGTAGATGTGGTCGTCGCCGCCGCGGCCGTTGATGACGTCGGGGCCGGGCGTGCCGTGCAGCTCGTCGGCGCGCGGCGTGCCCATGAGGGTCTGCGCGTGCACGACGCCCGCGGCGACGACGCCGAGGACGAGCGAGACGATGACGAGCGGCAGGACGTGGCGGAAGGACATCGACATGAGCATGACGCACCTTCCCGTGCGCGCACGGGATTCCGGTGCGATCTTCATAGTTCTCTCACGGAGCGTGAGGACTGGGTGAGAGCATGCTGAGAACCGGTGCGTGGACGGACAGGCTGTGGGCCATGACCCCCATGCGCATGCGCAAGACCATCATCGGCGCCACCGCGGCGCTCGCCCTGGTGCCGGCGAGCAGCGCGCTGGCCGCGACGATCTCCGGCGGCCCGGGCAACGAGCATCTCAAGGGCACCAACTTCGCCGACGTCATCGACGGCAACGCGGGCAACGACCACATCTACGGCCGTGGCGGCGACGACCGGCTGGTCGGCGGGCCCGGCAACGACCGCATCTGGGGCGGCGCGGGCAACGACACGATCTTGGGCGTGCAGGGCAACGACTGGCTCTACGGCGGGCCGGGCGACGACACGATCGTCGGGGACACCAACAACGCCGGCGACCGCACCTCGTTCGACCACCTCTTCGGCGGCGCGGGCAACGACACGCTGCGCGGCGGCGACTCGCGCGACCACATCTCGGGCGGCAGCGGCAACGACAAGTCCTACGGCGAGAACGGCAACGACATCATGTCGGGCGGCTCCGGCGACGACGTCCAGGACGGCGGCCCGGGCAACGACCGCATCTACGCGAACCTCGGCGTCGACACCACCTACGGCGGCGACGGCAACGACGACCTCTGGGCGCTGGCCCGCGGCGACGTCCACCCCGGCCCCAACGGCGAGGTCGACCAGATCGGCGACACGCTCGACGGCGGCAACGGCAACGACACGTTCCACACCCGCGACGGCGAGGTCGACCGCATCACCTGCGGCCCCGGCTACGACACCGCGCTGCTGGACAACGTCGACGTGATCACCGACGCGACGGCCGCCAACCCCAACGGCTCCTGCGAGAAGGTCGTCCGCAAGGACCCCAAGCCGTCCGAGTCCAAGTCCGAGGACCGGCACAGCGACCAGGCCTAGCGCTTCGTCGGGAGGCGACGAGCGGCGCGGGCGGCACGGCATCCTAGGATCGGGGCCATGCCGCCCGCCGTCCGCCTCGTCCCGTTCAGCGCCGCCCACCTGGAGGCGTTCGCGCCGATGACGGCCGACCCGGACGTCCTGCGCTACACGCGCTTCCCCGATCCGCCCGAGCCGGACTTCCCGCGCGTCTGGCTGGCCCGCTACGACGCGGGCCGCGCCGACGGCACCAAGGAGGCGTTCGCGATCCTCGACGGCGTGGGCGACGACGGCGAGCTGCTCGGCGTCGCGCTGGCCGTCGACGTCGACCGCGCCACGGGCGAGGCCGAGCTGGGCTGCCTCGTCGCGCCGGGCGCCCGCGGGCGCGGCGTGGCCACCGCCGCCGTCCGGCAGCTCACCGCGTGGGCGCTGGAGCAGGGGCTGGCCCGGCTGGTGCTGATGATCGCCGCCGACAACACGGGGTCGCGCACGGTCGCCGAGCGCTGCGGCTACGCGCTGGAGCGCGTCGAGGAGGACGCCGAGCTGCGGCCCGGCCGCCGCGGCACGCTGACGCTCTACGTCTTCAGCAGCGAGTCCAACGGGGCGCCCCAGGACTCCAGGTCGTCCGGCGGCGGCACCTTGTAGCCGAGGTCGACGCCGAAGCCGATGTCGCGCGTCGCCCACTTGGCGAACGTCTCGGCGAAGCGCTCCAGCGGGTTGGCGCAGGCGCCGGTCTGGCCTTCCTCGCAGCCGTAGCCGCGCGGGATCTCCGCGTCCAGCCGGGCGTCCATCGCCGGGGGCACCAGCGCGAAGTCGACCACGTGGCCCAGCTCGTGCAGCACGAGCCGGTCGATCCCGCGTTGCCCGTGGATGCGCATCGCCAGCCCGAGGTTGAGCGTCACGACAAAGCGCGAGCCGGCGGGCTGCGTCACGCCGACCACGCCCGCCTGGGTGCCCGCGACCCGGAGGTCGACGAGCCCGTCGACGGCGGCGATCAGCCGCTGGGCCTCGGGGCGCGCGTCGGCGACCGCCCGCAGGATCGCCTGCCGGTCAGGCTCGGCGATCCCGGGCGGGAAGGTGAACGTCGCGGCGCGCTCGGCGTCGCTGATCCGTCCGACCACGCGGCCCTGCTGCTTGGCCCCCGCGCGCGAGGCCGGGTGCGCGCGCAGCACGAGCGCCGCCACCAGCAGCGCCGCGATGCCGAGCGGCACCATCCAGGTCCGCGAATTGGTCCCCATATGTCCTGTATCGGCCGCGGGCGCGCTAGCTTGGAGGCGTGCCGCTCTCGGTCGACGGCCCTCGGTTCGCCTACGCGCTGCATTCGCTGCCGCCCAGCCGGGCCGGCCTACGCCGCTGGCGTTGGGAGCTGTGGCACGGCGCCCAGATGATCGCCGCCGGCTGGCGGCTGACCCAGGATCACGCCGAGCGCGCCCTCTGCACGGCGGCGTCCCGGCGCGGACACGCGCAGCTCGGCCTGCACCCGCTGCGCCCCGAGCGGACCTGGCAGACCAGCGGCCTGGCCTTCGGCGCCGAGGTCCTGCTGGACTGCGGCGCGTTCGAGTGCGTCCTGGTCCCGCGCCTGCCCGGCGCCGCCGGCTGGCAGCCGGCGATGGCCGTCTGACGCCCGCCGTCCCGGGTACGCTCCGGCACAAGATGCCGTCCCTCGTCCGGCGCGCGGCGCTCCTCGGCCTGACGGCCCTGGTCCTCTACGGCGTCGCCCCCGCGATCGGCGAGGTCCTGGGCGCGTGGCCGAAGGTCGCCAACCTCAAGCCGTGGTGGCTGGCCGGGATGGTGCTCACCGAGGTGCTGTCGAGCTGGTTCTTGTGGGAGCTCCAGGCGCTGTCGATCGGCACGCGCGACATGACCGCGGTCGCGACGTCGCAGCTGGCCGGCGGCGCGCTGGGACGCGTCATCCCCGGCGGCGCGGCCACCGCGGCGGCCACGCAGTACAACATGCTCAACGCGGCCGACGTGCCGCGCGCGGCGATCGCCACCGGCCTGGCCGCCGCGACCGTCCTGCAGATCGCCGCGCTGTGCGTGCTGCCGGTGCTGGCGCTCCCGGCGGTGATCTTCGGGCTGACCGTGCCGTCGACGCTCCTGGAGACGGCGATCCTCGCGCTCGTCGTGTTCTTCGCGATGCTCGGGATCGGGCTCGGGGTCGCGCGCAGCGAGAAGACGCTGCGCGGCGTCGGGCGCTTCGCCGTGCGCGTGTCGCGCCGCCTGCCCGGCGAGCGCACGCTGTCGCCGGAGTTCCCCGGGCGGCTGGTCACCCAGCGCAACGAGGTCTTCGAGCGGCTCGGCGACCGCGTCGTGTGGGCGTGCGCGGCGGCGGTCGGCCGCTGGCTCTTCGACCTGCTCGCGCTCGAGTTCGCGATCCAGGCCGTCGGCGCGAGCCCGCGCTACTCGCTCGTCCTGCTGGCCTACGTCACCGCCCAGCTGCTCGCCCAGATCCCGCTCACGCCCGGCGGGCTGGGCGTCGTCGAGGCCGGGCTGACCGCCACGCTGGCGCTCGCCGGCGTGAGCGGCGGCGACGCGGCGGTGGCCGTGTTGGCCTACCGCTTGGTCAGCTACTGGCTCATGCTCCCGGCCGGGTTGGTGGCCTGGATCGTGCATCGCAGGCGCCTCACGGTCTCCCCGACGACGTGAGGATCACCCGCCCGGGGGACCGCCGCGGGCTCGTGTGACCGAGATCACCGTCAACGCCCTCAAGCGACCTCCTACGGTGTCCGAACTCCCCAACGAACACCATCATGTCGCTGCTCCCCGTCTTCTCCTCCGCCGCCATCGTCATCGGCCTCGCCGCCTCCCTGCCGCAGTTGTACGCCATGCTTCGCGTGCGCTCCGCCGCGGGTCAGTCGGCGCTCGGCTGGATGCTCGGCGCCACCGTCAACACGCTCATGGCCTACGTGAACTTCGTGGGCTACCACGCCACGCCGCTGGCGCTGGGCAACGTCGCCTCGCTGGCGATCTGCCTGGCGGCGGTCGGCCTGGTCGTGCGCTTCGGCGAGGTCGTCGACGAGGTCGTCGACGGCTTCGAGGAGCCCCTCGTCGCCTTCCACGAGCTGCCGACGATGGAGTTCGTCGCCCTGCGCGACCAGCTCGAGGACGAGGCCCGCCGCCGCTCGCTCATCGCGGTCTAGTGTCGTGGTCTAGCGGCCGCCACCGGCTCGGCGTCGCCCAGTGCCGTCTCCGGCACGCCGAAGGCCTCGACCAGCGACTGGGCGTGGGGCCGCAACTCGGCGCAGAGCTGGTTGACGGCCTTGATGACCGCCTTGGAGCGCGTCGAGCTGAGCCGCCCGTGCTCCTGGAACCAGCCGCGGTCGGCCTCGATCGCGCTCAGGGCGTAGAGGTCGCAGACCCGGTCCAGCAGCCACCGCGACCCGGGATCGGCGCAGCGCCCGACGGCGGCCGCGCACTGCTCCAGCACGACGCACTCGACGTAGGCGCGCGCCGCCGCGATCAGGTGGTCCTGGACGTCGATCAGGACCGCGAGCGGGTCGCGGCCGGCGTCGATGCCGCCCTTCAGCCGCCGGGCGACGCCCGCCTTGACGTGGTCGGCCCGCCAGCGCAGCAGCTCCAGCTGGACGTCGCGCGTCCCGAGGTCCTGCTGGTCGTCGCGGCCGGGCAGGAAGTCGTCGGCCAGGCGCGTGAGCACCTCGCGCATCGCGGAGCGCTCGGCGACGACCTCGTAGCCCTGCTTGGCGTAGAACGACGCGGTGCCCAGCGGGTCCAGCTCGCCGAGCTGGTCGCGGAAGTCCGTCAGGAGGTTCTTGGCCGCGAGCTGGAGCAACACGGTGTTGTCGCCCTCGAACGTCGTGAAGACGTCGGTGTCGGCCTTCAGCGCGGCGAAGCGGTGGCCCTTGAGGTAGCCCATGCCGCCGCAGGCCTCGCGGCACTCCTGGATCGTCGCGGTCGCGTGCCAGGTCGCGATCGCCTTCAGCCCGGCGGCCAGCGTCTCCAGCTCGCGGCGCTCCCGCTCCAGGTCCGCGTCGGCGGTGAAGACGCGGTGCAGCCGCGCGACCAGCTCCTCCTGCGCGAAGTGCAGGGCGTAGGTCTTGGCCAGCGGGATCAGCAGGCGGCGCTGATGGGTGCGGTAGTCCATCAACACGACCTCCTCCCCGTCCGGAGGGCCGAACTGGCGGCGCGACTCGCCGTGGCGGATCGCGATCGCCAGCGCGACCTTCGTGGCGCCGATCGACGCGCCGCACACTGACACGCGCCCCTGGATCAGCGTCCCCAACATGGTGGAGAACCGCTTGGTGGAGGACTCGATCGGCGAGGTGTAGGTGCCACCGGCGTCGACCGAGGCGTAGCGGTCGAGCAGATGGTCGCGCGGGACCCGCACCCGGTCGAACCAGATCCGGCCGTTGTCGACGCCGTCGAGGCCGAGCTTGGCGCCGCAGTCCTCGATCCGGACGCCGGGCAGGACGGTGCCGTCCGCGTCGCGCACGGGCACCAGCAGCGCGTGCACGCCGCGCGACTCGCCCCCGACGACGAGCTGCGCGAAGACCGCGGCCATCCGGCCGTCGCGGGCGGCGTTGCCGATGTAGTCCTTGCGCGCGCCGTCGTGCGGGGTGTGCACGACGAACTCGCCGGTGGCGTCGTCGTAGGTCGCGGTCGTCTCCAGGGCCTGGACGTTGGACCCGTGGCCGGCCTCGGTCATCGCGAAGCAGCCCGGCAGCCGCAGCGAGGTGATGTCCTTCAGGTAGGCCTCGTGATGGCGGCGCGTGCCGAGGTGCAGCACCGCGCCGCCGAAGAGGCCGAACTGCACGCCGCACTTGACGAGCAGGCTGAGGTCGCCGAAGGCCAGCGTCTCGAAGCCCGCGACCGCGCCGCCGACCTGGCCGCGGCCGCCGAACTCCTCCGGGAACCCGCGCGCGGTCTCCCCCGCGTCGGCCAGCTCGCGCGCCCACCTCAGCACCTGCTCGCGGTGCTCCTCCAGCGGCAGGTCGGGCCGCGGCGCGTTCTCCGGCAGGCTCAGCCAGGCGCGGCACAGGTTGCGGATCTCGGCGTGCTCGCCGTCCAGCAGCGCACGCAGCTGCGCGACGTCGGCGGGCGGCGCTGCCGGTGGGACGTCCGGGGTGGTCGCGGCCATGGGGCAGGGCCTTCCCTGTCCGCACCGGAACCATGTGCAACGGGGAGCGAATACGTTGCGGGGACGTCATGCCTTCGCGCCGCCGCCGATCCGGACCCGAGATCCTCGCCCAGGACGGCGAGCTGCTGGTCCAGCGCGACGCCGACCGGCCGACCGGGCGGCTGCTGCGCCAGGGCGACATGGACGCCTCCTACGTCGACCTCGCCGACCCGCGCCATCTGGAGTTCGACTACCTGCGGCGGATGCGCGACGTCGTCGAGGCGCTGCGCGCGCGGCGGATCGTCCACGTCGGCGGCGCGGCCTGCGCGCTGGCGCGGTCGCTGCACGCGACCGATCGCGGCAACGTGCGCCGCCAGGACGTCGTCGAGGTCGACGAGGGCGTCGTGGCGATGGCGCGCGAGCACTTCGGGCTGCGGCGCGCGCCCGGGCTGAAGGTCCGGGTCGCCGACGGGCGCGCGTGGGTGGCCGGCCGCGACGACGGCTCGATCGACGCGCTGCTGATCGACGCGTTCGTCGGCGCGCGCGTGCCGCGGCACCTGGCGACGCGCGAGGCGCTGGCCGACTACGCGCGGGCGGTCGCGCCCGGCGGCGCGTTGGCCATCAACGTGGTCGACAGCCCGCCGCTGGACGACGTCCGCGCGATCGCCGCCGGGCTGCGCGAGACGTTCGCGACGGTCGCCGCCGTCGCCGCCGGGCCGGTGCTGCGCGGGCGCCGCCAGGGCAACGTGGTGCTGGTCGCCGGCCACGGGCCGCTGCCGCTGGAGCGCCTGCGGGTGCGCGGCGCGGCCGACGGGCGGTCGCCGGCCCAGCTGGCGGGGCCGCACGACGTGCAACTGCTCTGCCGTGGCGTCCCGCCGTGGCAGGATGGGCCCTGATGCATCTCTCGCTCGTGTCGGTGTTGGAGGAGTCGGCGCTGCGGCGGCCGGACAAGGTCGCGGTCGTCGAGGGCGACCGCCGGGCGACCTACGCGGAGCTGTGGGACGCCGCGCTGCGGCGCGCGGGCGCGCTGCGCGAGGCGGGCGTCCAGCCCGGCGACCGCGTCGCGCTGCTGGGCCTCAACACCATCGACTTCGTCACCGCCTACTACGGCATCCTCGCGCGCGGCGCGGTGGTCGTGCCGGTCGCGCCGATGCTCGTCGCCGACGAGGTGGCGTTCCTCGTCGAGGACTCCGGCGCGAAGGTCGCGCTGGTCGCCGACGACCTCGCGGGGATCGTGGAGGGCGCCGACGTGCGCGCGCTGCCGTTCGGCGCCGCCTTCGCCGACGCGCCCGAGCCCCACCGCGAGGCGCGCGAGCCGCTGGACCCGGCCGTCGTGTTCTACACCTCCGGGACGACCGGCCGGCCCAAGGGCGCGGTGCTGACGCAGCTCAACCTGGTGCTGAACGCGTTCACCAACGCCTTCACGGCCAACCGGCTGACGCCCGACGACGTCATGTTCGGCTGCCTGCCGCTGTTTCACACCTTCGGCCAGACGGTCGCGCTGAACGGGACGTTCCTGGTCGGCGGCACGCTGATCCTCCAGCCGCGCTTCGAGCCCGCGGAGGCGCTGCGCCTGATGGTCGAGCACGGCGTCACCGCGTTCCTGGGCGTGCCGACCATGTACATGGCGTTGCTGGCGGCGGCCAAGGAGAACGACGGCGGGCCGCTGCCGAGGCTGCGCCTGTGCGTGTCCGGCGGGGCGCCGCTGCCGGTGCGCGTCCTGGAGGAGTTCGACGATCACTTCTCGGTGACCGTCCAGGAGGGCTACGGGCTGTCCGAGACCTCCCCCACCGCGACCGTCAACCAGCTCGAGTACGGCGTCGAGCCCGGCTCGATCGGCCATCCGATCTGGGGCGTGGAGGTCGAGATCGCCGACCCCGAGGTCGACGACGCCATCGTCCTGAAGCCCGTCGGCGAGGTCGGCGAGATCGTCATCCGCGGCCACAACGTCTTCGCCGGCTACCACGGCCGCGAGGACGCGACGGCCGCCGCGATCGTCGACGGCTGGTTCCGGTCCGGCGACCTCGGCACCAAGGACGAGCGCGGCTTCATCCGGATCGTCGACCGCAAGAAGGACCTCATCCTGCGCGGCGGCTACAACGTCTACCCGCGCGAGGTCGAGGAGGTCCTGGTCCGCCACCCGGCCGTCGACCAGGCCGCGGTCGTCGGCGTGCCGCACGAGACCCACGGCGAGGAGGTGCTCGCGGTCGTGGTCCTGCGCGAGGGCGCAGGCGCCGTCACCGAGGACGAGATCCTGGCGTGGGCGGGCGAGCGCGTCGCCCGCCACAAGCGCCCGCGGATCGTGCGGATCGTCGACGAGCTGCCGCTGGGGCCGTCGCGCAAGGTGCTCAAGCGGGAGCTGCGCGACCGCTTCTCGGGCGCTGCCTGACGCCCGTGCGCCCGCCACGGTGCAGGACGGTCTGAAGCTCCTCCAGCGCCGTGTGGAGGTGGTCGATGAACGGCCACGCGTCGGGGATCTGGCCCTGGTCGGTGACGATCCCGAAGTCGAGGTGGTCGCGGTAGGACATCACGGTCATGTTCAGGCCGACGCCGTCGACCACGACGCTGACCGGGAACAGCTTCTCCAGCCGCGCGCCCGCGCAGAACAGCGACTCGCGCGGGCCGGGGACGTTGGAGATCACGAGGTTCAGCGGCGGGCGCGTGCGGCCGAGCAGGTCGATCGTCGTGCGCGCGGCCAGCGCGGCGACCGCCGGCGGGATGAACGCCGTGGCGTCGGTCAGCAGCGACGCGGGCAGCGCGGCGTGGTTGGCCTTGGCGCCGCGCAGCAGCTCGTGCGCGCGGACGAGGCGGTCGCGCGGGTGGGCGACGTCGGTCGGGATCGGGACGATCAGCGCCGAGATGCGGTTGCCGAACGTCCCGGCCTCGTGCGGCGCGCGGACGCTGACCGGGACCATCGCGACCAGCGGCGTGCGCGGCAGCTCGTCGCGGTCGATGAGCCACCGGCGCACGGCCGACGCGCAGAGCGTGACGACGACGTCGTTGACCGTGATGCCCAGCTCGTTCTTGATGGCCTTGACGGCGTCGAGGCTGAGCGAGCCGAAGGCGAAGCGGCGGTGCGGCGAGATCCGGCCGTTGAACGAGGTCTTGGGCGCGCGGGCGGACGTGATCTCCAGGATCTCGGGCGAGGTCGGCGCCCCCGCCAGGCCGCGCAGCCGCGACAGGCCCTTGCTCAGCGCGGGCACGACCGGGAACGCGTTGGCGCCCGGGACCTCGGTCAGCGCGGGCAGCGTGCTCGGCAGCGTCCGGAGCGCGCGCAGCGGCTGGCGCGGGACGCCCGCGGCGCCGCGGGCGAGCATCTCCAGATCCGACGGGACGCGCTCGCCGTGGCGGCCGGCGTGCTCGTCGGGCGGGATCTCCTTGCCCTCGGGCGAGGGGTCGAGCAGGACGGTCAGGATCTCGTTGCCGCTGACGCCGTCGACGACCGCGTGGTGGACCTTGGTCAGCAGCGCGACCCGCCCGTCCGGCAGGCCGTGGATGAGGTACAGCTCCCACAGCGGGCGAGTGCGGTCCAGCGGCCGGGCGAAGATCCGCGAGACGGTCTCGGCGAGCTTGCGGTCGTCGCCGGGCGGCGGGATCGCCGACTCGCGGATGTGGAAGTCCAGGTCGAAGTCGGGGTCCTCGACCCAGTAGGGCAGGTCGAGGCCGAACGGCACGTTGACGAGCTTCCAGCGAAACGGCGGCAGCAGGTGCAGGCGCTCGCCCACCATCCGGCAGAGGTCCTTCACGGTCAGCGTCCCGCCGGGCGCCGTGCTGGGGTCATAGACGCACAGCGACCCGACGTGGCCGTAGGTGCGGCTGGACTCCACGGCGAGGAACTGGGCGTCCAGGCTCGTCAGCTGCTTCATGTTCCCCAGCGTTCCCAACTCGCGCGGGGCCTAGCCTTCCTGTCGTGACGTCTTCTCCCACCCTCTGGACGATCGGCTACGAGAAGCTCCTGCCCGGCGCGCTGGTCGCCGAGCTGGAGCACGCCGGCGTGCGGCGGCTGATCGACGTCCGCTACCGGCCGCAGTCGCGCCGCGCGGGCATGTCGAAGACACGTCTGGGCGAGCTGCTGGGCGAGCACGGCATCGCCTACGAGCACCGCCGCGCGCTCGGCACGCCGCCGGACATCCGCTGGTACTACAAGAACCGGCGCTCGGCCGAGGGCGCCGCGCTCTTCGGGGAGCACATCGAGCACGAGGAGGGCTCCGCCGCCCTCGACGCGCTGGCGCGGGAGCTGCGCTCCGGCGCGCCGCCGACCGCGCTGATGTGCCTGGAGGCCGACCCGGCGATCTGCCATCGGCGCACGGTCGCCGAGCACCTGCGCGCGCGGGTGCCGGGGCTGCGGGTCGTCGACCTCTGAGCCGTCAGGCGGCGAGGCGGTCGGCCCCGGTCCCCGCGCGGCGCTCGCGCTTGGACGCGTACATGCGCGCGTCGGCCAGGCGCAGCGCGGCCTCGGGGTCGGTGGTCTCGTCGGGGAGCGATACGGCGCCGACCGAGGGGCCGATCGCCTCCTCGCTCAGCGCGGCGCGGGCGCGCTCGCGCAGCTCCGGCACGGCGGCCGCGGACGTGCGCAGCAGCACGCAGAACTCGTCGCCGCCGAGGCGATAGGCGACGCCGGCGTCGCCGACCGCGGCCGCCAGCCGGGTCCCGAGGCGCGCCAGCAGCGCGTCGCCGGCGGCGTGGCCGGCGCGGTCGTTGTAGGCCTTGAAGCCGTCGAGGTCGAAGAAGAGCAGCGTCGCGGGAACGCCCTCGGCCGCCTCCGCGGCGGCGACGTCGAGGTCGTCGACCATCCGGCGGCGGTTGGCCAGGCCGGTGAGGGCGTCGGTGAGCGCGTCGTGGCGGCTGGCGCGCAGCAGGCGGTGGTGCTCGGCGAGCGTCAGCCCGGACCGCACGGCGGCGACCAGCAGCGCGGCGGCGGCGAGCGCCGCGGCGAGGTCCGGGGCCTCGGCCAGCGCGGCCCACAGCAGGATCCCGAGGTCGATCAGCGCCAGGACGCCGGGCATCACGATCAACATCGTCGTGTCGGTCACCCGCGCGCGGCGCGCGGGCGCCAGCCACGCGCCGGCCGCGGCGGCGATCAAGGCGATGGGGTTGCCGACCAGCTCCCACGTCGGGACGTAGCCGCCGGTCGCGTGCGCGAAGGTGAACCAGACGTCGGTCCCGACGTGGCCGAGCGCCCAGACCAGCAGCAGGATCCAGTCCCGCGTCAGCCGCCAGCCGCCGGTCGCCAGGACGACGCCCAGCACGCCGAGCATGAGGAGGTCCATCGCGATGTAGGCGACGCCGGTCGCCGAGCCGCTGTCGCCGGACAGCGCCGAGCCGAAGAAGACCAGCGTCACGACCGCCGCGAGCGTGATCCCGCCCATCACGCCGTCCAGCACCAGCGGCGCGCGCAGCGGGGCCAGACGGTCGCGGATCAGCCGCAGGACGCCGGCCAGGCCGCAGGCGAAGGCGAAGAAGAAGACGATGTCGCTCGGGTTGGGCGACGGCGGGTCGGCGACGCCCTCGTAGACGAAGTGCCAGTAGGCGTCGCCGACGGCGAGGCCCACCGACGACAGGCCGATGAGCACCCACGCCAGCCGCTCGCGCGGCCGGCGGACGGCGCCGACGAGGCACAGCGCGGCGGGCGCGGCTTCGGCGAACAGGTAGACCAAGCCGGGGCCGTGTCCGCCGAGCGACCGGCCGACGTACGTCACGGCTGACAGCGCGCACAGCCCCAGCAGCACGATGGCGACACGGGGCACGTCCCTGCGGTCGGCCGCGGACGGCGCTCCTTGAGGCGCGATGGCCGCGCGTCTAGCCCGGTCGGAGGCCCGCCGCCAGCGCGCCGATCAGGCGGCCGAACGACTCGTCGACGTCCTGCTGGAGCCCGAAGCCGCCGGACGTCTCCAGCGAGGCGAAGCCGTGGACCGCGGAGCGGATGCCGCGGACGGCGTGGATCGTGTCGTCGTCGGTCAGCTCCCAGGCGCGGAGGACCGACACGAACGTGGCGACGACGGCGGCCGCGGCCTCCTGGCGCTCGGCGTCGTCGGCGGCGGGCGCGGAGACCGCGCCGGCGGCGTAGCGGCCGGGGTGCTTCTTGACGTACTCGCGGTAGGCCTGCGTGGCGGCCAGCAGCGCGTCGTCGCCGGACCGGCCGACGGCCGCGTCGCGCAGGCTCGCGCCCAGCTCCGCGAGGCCGAGCAGCGCGATGCCGCGGATCAGGCCGTCGCGGCCCTCGACGTGGTTGTACAAGGACGGTGACTTGACGCCCAGGGCCGCGGCGACGCGGCTGAGCGTCACCGCGTCCAGGCCCTCGCTGTCGGCCAGGTCGGCGGCCGCCCCGACGACCATCGCCTGGCCGAGGCCCGCGCGCGGCACCGCCTCAGCTCGCCTTCGCGATCGCCGCGTCCATCGCCGCGACGGGGTCGTCGACGATCTTGCCGTGGCCGGGCGCCAGCCGGGAGGGCTCCAGCGCGCGCAGCGCCTTGGCGGACTCCAGCTCGGTCGCGCGGCTCCAGGTCGCCACCCCCACCAGCGGGAAGCGCGGGTTGACCTTGGCCGACGTCGCGACGCCGCCGAGCGTCGAGTAGGCGTCGCCGCACAGCAGCGTGCGGTCGCGGGTGTCGAGGAACGCGACGTGGCCGGGCGTGTGGCCGGGCGCGGCGATCACCTCGAGCGAGCCGATCCGCTCGCCGGGCTCGAACGTCGCGGTCGGGGCGGTCTTGATGCCCGGGTAGCCGCCGCGGAGCTTGTCCTGAGGCTCGCCGGGGCGCAGCGACATGTCGGACTTGGTCAGCAGCGGCGCGTCGCGCTCGGAGATGAGCACCGCGACGCCGGGCAGCGAGGCGACCAGCTCGTCGACGCCGCCGACGTGGTCGCCGTGCGCGTGGGTCAGCGCGATGCGGACGATCGGCTGCCCGAGCTCGTGGGCGGCCTTCATGATGGCCTTGCCGCCGCCCTTGATGGTGGTGTCGACGACCGTGATGCCGTCGTCCTCGACGACGAGGTAGGCGTTGACGAGGCCGAGCCGGCAGACGCGATGGATCTGAGAGGTCATAGCCCTCAGACTAAGCATCTTAGTTTCGCGTGTCAAGCGCGCCCGACGGTCAGGCGTCAGGCGGTCCGTCGAGCAGGAACGACGCGCGCACCTCGCCCTCGTCGTCCAGGATCCAGCGGCGCGGGCCGTCGGCGACGATCGCGTGCTCGCCGGGCTGGGCCGGGGTCTTGTGCTCGATCTCGACGTCGAGCGCCTCGGGCTCCTCCCCCGTGGCGGCCGCCTCGGTCAGCAGCTCGGCCTCCAGCGGCGACCAGTAGGCGGCGTTGTTGACGTGGTCGGCGACGTCCAGCTCGGTCGGCCGGAAGACCCACGGCAGCCACGGCGCGTCGGCGGGCGGCGCCGGATGGCGCAGGCGGGCCTTGACCTCGCGGCCCGCGGCCGACGGCCCGTAGACCTCCAGCTCGCGCTCGGTGATCGGCATCGGGCGCGCGGTCCGCGGGTCGAGGTGGACCCACAGCGCGACGGCGTCGACCGACGCGCCGCCGGGCGTCGTGACGCTCGTGCGCCGCTGCGCCCACATCCGCCCCGTGGCGCTGGACCACGTGCGCACCGTCGCCCGCTCGCCGAAGCGCGGGAAGCGGTCCACCCGGATCCGCGCGCGCCGCACGACCCACAGCGCCACGTCCCCCACGCCGGCGTCGACGACGTCGTTGAGCGCCGCGTCCTGCAGCCAGCGCGCGAGCGCGTCCAGGCGCACCCGTCCGCCGGGCGCCGCGTCGGCCAGGCCCGCGATCACGTCCTGCTCGAAGGCCCGGCCGCGGCCGGGGTGCGGGACGATCTCGTCGAACTCGGCGCTCACACGGCGTCAACTTAGCGGCTGGCCTGTGCCGGCCCGCGGGCCCGGTGGGGTTCCTACAGGCGACCGGCGTCGAGCAGGCGGCGCAGGAAGCGCTGCGTCTCGGGGTGCTCGGGCTCGCCGAACATCTTGTCGGCCGACCCGCGCTCGACGATCTCGCCCGCGTGCAGGAAGCAGACCTCGTCGGCGACCTCGCGCGCGAAGCCCATCTCGTGGGTGGCGATCAGCATCGTCATGCCGCCGTCCTTCAGGTCGGAGACCAGCGACAGCACCTCGCCGACCAGCTCGGGATCCAGCGCGCTGGTGATCTCGTCCAGCAGCAGCGCCCGCGGGCGGGTCGCGAGCGCGCGCACGATCGCCACGCGCTGCTGCTGGCCGCCGCTGAGCCGGTCCGGGTAGTCGTGCTCGCGGCCCTCCAGGCCGAAGCGGGCCAGCAGCTCGCGGGCCCGGTCGGCGGCCTCGGCCTTCGCGGCGCCGTGCGCGCGCGTCGGCGCCAGCACGACGTTGTCGAGCACCGACATGTGCGGGAACAGGTTGAAGGCCTGGAAGACCATGCCCAGGCGCTTGCGCACGCCCGGCGGCGAGACGCTCGGGTCGGTGATGACCTCGCCGTCGAGGAAGACGTCGCCGTCGTCGATCTCCTCCAGCAGGTCGATGCAGCGCAGCAGCGTGGACTTGCCCGAGCCCGAGGCGCCGATCAGGGCGATGGCCTCGTGCTCGGCCACCGCCAGGTCGATGCCGCGCAGGACCTGGCGGTCGCCGTAGGCCTTGGTGACGCCGGAGACCTCGAGGACGGGCACCCGCGCCTCGCTCACGCCGACACCTCGGCGACCCCGCGTACGCGGCGCTCCTTGTTCTGCAGGTGGTCGACCCAGCGCGTCATCGGGATCGTCACGCACAGGTACAGCAGGCCGGCGCCGACGATCGGCGTGAAGATGAAGTTCGACGAGGCCTCGATCTGCGCGACGCGGAACGCCTCGATCGGCCCCAGGAACGAGACCAGGGCCACGTCCTTCTGCAAGGCGATGAAGTCGTTGAGCAGCGGCGGGATCACGCGCCGGATCGCCTGCGGCAGGATCACGTGGCGCATCGCCTGCGCGCGCGTCAGCCCGAGCGCCAGCGCGCCCGCCATCTGCGACGGGTGCACCGACGAGATGCCCGAGCGGAAGACCTCGGCGACGTAGCCCGAGTAGGCCAGCGCCAGCGCGATGCCGCCGAGCACGAGCGGGTCGGTCGGCAGCCCGTGCAGCGACAGCGCCGGGACGCCGAAGCCGATCGTGTACACCAACAACACGACCGGCAGGCCGCGCATGACGTCGGTGAAGACGGTCGAGACCAGCCGCAGCGGGAACAGCGCGGGCGTCCGCGTCGAGCGGATCAGCGCCAGCACGAGCGCCAGGACCAGCACGCAGCACTCGACGATCACGAACAGCTTGATGTCGAGCCAGAAGCCCTTGAGCAGGTCCGGCAGCGCCTTCTTGAAGTCGTGCCAGTCCAGGAACGTGGTCTTGACCTCGTCCCAGCCCGGCGCGGTCACGACCAGCGCGATGACGATCCCGAAGAAGGCGATCGTCGAGGCCGCGGCGATCAGGGCGCCGCGGCGGGCGCGCCGCCGCTTGGCGGCGGCGCGCTCCTCCTGACGGGTGAGCGTCGTGGCGCTCAGGACAGCTCCGGAGCGCCGGCGGCGGCGCCCATCCACTGGTCCTCGATCTTCTTCAGCGTGCCGTCGGCGGCGAGCTTGTTGACCGCGTCGCTGACGCACGAGGTCAGCTTGGAGTCCTTCTGGAGCAGTGCGCCCCACTGGTCGCCGCCCGGGGCCTTGAACTGGCCGACGATCTTGGCGTCCTCGACCTGCGCGGCCGTGAGGTAGAACGCGGTCGGGAGGTCCACGACGACGACGTCGACGGCGCCGTTCTTGAGCGCGCGGACGACGTCGTTGGAGTCGTTGAAGACCTTCGGCTGCGACGACGGCTTGATCGTGTCGTTGACGGCGTCCAGCGACGTCGTGCCGATCTGCACGCCGATCTTGGCGTCCTTGAGGTCGGCCAGCGACTTGGCGTTCGCGGCGCCGGACTTCTTCAGCGCGACGACCGCCTGCGGCGCCGTGTAGTACGGCTCGGAGAAGTCGACGCGCTTCTGGCGCGCGGGCGTGATCGAGATCTGGTTGACGTCGAAGTCGAACTTCTTCGGGCCGGGCGCGTAGGAGGAGTTGAACGGCACGACCGTCCACTTGACCTCGTCCTTGGCGAAGCCGAGCCGGCCCGCGATCGCGTAGGCCACGGCGGACTCGAAGCCCTTGCCGTTGGACGGGTTGTCGTCCTCGAAGTACGGCGGGTAGGCGGGCTTGTCGGTGCCGACCGTCAGCTGGCCGGACTTCACGAGCGACAGGTTGGCCTTGTCGCAGCTCGTGTCGGCCGTGGCCGTCGTGGTCGCGGCGGCCTGCGTGGAGGCCGAGGACTTGTTGTCGTTGTCGCTGCTCCCGCAGGCGGCGACGAAGAAGGCCGCGGGGATCAGGACCGTCGCCAGCAGCGGGCGATGAGGCTTCATGGGCGTGCTCCGGGGGATGGTGCGCCGGCAAAGTCCGTTTGCCGATCGGGAATCGCGGTCTTGACTGTACCGCGCGGACGGTTCAGGGCGCGCTCCAGACGGGGCGGCAGCCGCCCGTCGGTCGACAGCCACGAGCCCGCGAGGATCAGCAGCAGGCCCGCGACGGCGCCCGTGCCGGGCCGCTCGCCGAGCGCCGCGACGCCCAGCGCGACGGCCACGATCGGCGAGATGTAGGTGATGACGGTCGCGCGACCGGGGCCGACCTCGGCGATCAGCGCGCCGAAGAGCACGAACGCGGCGGCGGTGCAGAACAGGCCGAGCACGACGATCGAGGCCAGCGCGTCGCCGGCGGGCGTGCTCGACGGCGGGTTCAGCAGCGCGGGCGGGGTCAGGATCACCGCCGCGATGCTCAGCGCGACGGCCATCAGCCCGCGCGGGTCCAGCGTCCGCAGGCGCAGGTTGATGACCATCGGCCCGATCGCGTAGCCGACGGTGGCCAGCAGGATCGCCAGCGCGCCGAAGAGCGCGTCGCGCGAGCCCGAGACGTCGAGGCCGACGAGCGCGATCACGCCCGCGAAGCCGATCGCCAGGCCGACCGCGCGGCGGCCCGAGACGCGCTCGGTCGGGTCGAAGCGCAGCGCCAGCAGCGCGACGATC
The DNA here is from genome assembly GCF_035685985.1 of Baekduia sp. Taxonomy (GTDB): domain Bacteria; phylum Actinomycetota; class Thermoleophilia; order Solirubrobacterales; family Solirubrobacteraceae; genus Baekduia. The sequence continues at coordinate 242,649 of NZ_DASRZV010000013.1, read as the reverse complement.
ATCGGGACGGCGGCGACGAGGATCGCGGCGAGGCTGGAGTCGACGTGGCGCTCGCCGGCGGCGATCAGCGGGAACGGGCCGCACATCTCGGCGATCGCGTAGAGCAGCAGCCACGGGAGCGCCTCGCGCGTCAGCGCCTGCTTGAGGACGCCGGCGCGGTGGCTGAGCCAGAGCAGGATGACCGCGGCGATCACGATCCGCGCCCACGACAGGAAGAACGGCGGGACGCCGCCGTCGACCGCGACCTTGACGAACAGGTACGGGATGCCCCAGAGGGTCGCCACGGCGGCGAAGGCGGTCCAGGCGCGGGCGCTCATGACCCAGCACGCTACCGTCGGACCATGGTCCGTCTGAGCGTCCTCGACCAGTCCCCGGTGCGCGAGGGCGGCACGGGCGCGCAGGCGCTGCGCGAGACGCTCGACCTCGCGCGGCTGGCCGACCGGCTCGGCTACCACCGCTACTGGGTCGCCGAGCACCACGGCGGGCCGATGCTCGCCGGGCCGTCGCCCGAGGTGCTGATCGGCCCGATCGCCGCGGCGACCGAGCGCATCCGGGTCGGCAGCGGCGGCGTCATGCTCCCGCACTACTCGCCGCTGAAGGTCGCCGAGAGCTTCAGCGTCCTGGCCGGGCTGTTCCCGGAGCGCATCGACCTCGGGCTGGGGCGCGCGAGCGGGACCGATCCGCTGACGCAGTACGCGCTGCAGCGCGACCGGCGCGACGCCGCGCCCGACGACTTCCCCGACCAGTTGGTGGAGCTGCTCGCGTACCTGAGCGGGTCGTTTCCGGCCGGCCATCGCTTCGCGCGGCTCGCCGAGCTGCCCGGGCGGCCGGAGACGCCGGAGCCGTGGTTGTTGGGGTCCTCGCCGCAGAGTGCGATCTGGGCGGGCCAGCTCGGCCTCCCCTACGCGTTCGCGGACTTCATCTCCCCGGCCAACGCGTCGATCGCCGCCGACTACCGGGCGCGCTTCCAGCCGAGCGAGCGCCACCGCTTCCCGGTGACCGCGGTCGCCGCGTGGGTCCTGGCCGCCGACGACGAGGCCGAGGCGTGGCGGCTGGCGGCGTCGTCGCGCATGGCCTTCAAGATGCTGCGCCGCGGGCGGCTGATCGCGGTGCCGCCGGTCGACAAGGCCCTGCGGTTCCTGGAGTCCGAGGGCGAGGCCGTCGGCGAGCCCCCGCCCGGGCGCCGCACGATCGTCGGCCACGTCGACAAGGTCCGCGCCCAGGTCGAGCAGCTCGCCGACGACTACGGCGCCGAGGAGGTGATCGTCGTGACGATCACCCACGACCACGCGGCGCGGCGGCGCTCCTACGAGCTGCTGGCCGAGGCGTTCGACCTGCCTGCCACGCCGCCGGACGGCGTGGCAGGCTTGGCCGCCTGAACGCCTCGTCCCCGCGCTCCTCCCCCACGGCCCGCCGGGCGGCCCGGGACGCGATCCCGTTCGCCGCGGCGGGCTTCGTGCTGGCCATCTCCTTCGGGATCAGCGCGCGGGCGGCGGGCGTCCCGGGCCTGGCGGCGATCGCCATGTCGGCGTTCGTGTACGCGGGCTCGGCGCAGTTCGCGGCGGTGGCGATCCTCGGCCAGGGCGGCAGCGTGGTCGCGGCGGTCGTCGCCGCGGCGCTGATGAACGCGCGCTACATCGCGATGGGCGTGGCGCTCGGGCCGTCGCTGAAGGGCGGCCGGCTGCGGCGCGCGCTGGAGGGCCAGGCGGTCGTCGACGCGTCGTGGGCGCTGGCCAACCGCGGCGACGGGCGCTTCGACCGGCACACGCTCTTCGGCTCCAGCGCGCCGCAGTACGTCACGTGGCTGGCCGGGACGATCGTCGGCGTCGTGGCGGGCGGCGCGCTGCCCGACCCCGAGGCGCTCGGCGTCGACGCGATCTTCCCGGCGTTCTTCCTGGCGCTGTTGTTGGGGGAGTTGAGCACCGCCGAGGCGGGCGCGGTCGCCGCGGGCGGCGCGATCGTGGCCGTGGCCCTCGGGCTGCTGGCGCCCGCGGGCGTCGGGATCCTCGCGGCGTCGGCGGTGGCGTTCGTCGGCGCGATCGGAGCGCGCCGGTGAGCACCGCCGAGAAGGCCTGGGTCACCGTCGCGGTGCTGACCGTCACGACGTTCGCGATCCGGGCGTTCGGGCCGTTCACCGTCGGCACGCGAGTGTTCGGGCCGCGGACCGTTCGCGTGCTGTCGCTGTTGCCCGCGGCGCTGCTGTCGGCGCTGGTCGTCACCGAGACCGTGATCTCCGACGGCGACCTCGACGTCGACGCACGGCTGGTCGGCGTCGCGTTCGCCGGCCTGCTGCTGTGGCGCAAGGTCTCCGTGGTCTGGGTGGTGATCGCCGCCGCGGCGGTCACCGCGCTGCTGCGGCTGGCCTTCTAGTGTCGTGATTCATTGATTCGGTCGCAGCTTTCCGGGATGCTCGGCCCCGTCAGGCGGTCGTCGATGACCGCAGGCGACCCTTTGGGTCGTTGAGGATCAGCGACGAGCGCATGGCGGCGGCGAGCGCCCGGAGGCGGCCAGCGAATTAATGAATCACGACACTAGGCGCTCGGGGCCGTCTCGCCTGCGGCGGCGGCCCGCAGGGCGGCGACGTCGATCTTCCGCATCTCGAACAGCGCGCTCATCGCGCGGTTGACCGCGGCCTCGTCGTGGTCGGCCCAGAACCGGTCGATGCCCTTGGGCACGACCTGCCAGGAGAAGCCGAACCGGTCCTTGCACCAGCCGCACGGGCCCTCGCTGCCGCCGTCGGCGGTGAGCTTGGACCAGTAGGCGTCGATCTCGGCCTGGTCCTCGCACTCGATCATGAAGGAGAACGTCTCCGTGAAGCCGGCGTGCGCGGGCCCGCCGTTGATGGCCAGCACGGGCGTGCCGTCCAGCTCGAAGGAGATCGTCAGCAGCGAGCCCGGCCCGCCCGGGCCGGGGCGCGCCTCGGTGTAGTGGCTGGTGCCGGTGATGCGCGAGTTGGGGAACACGGAGACGTAGAACTCCGCCGCCTCCCGCGCGTTGGTGTCGAACCAGAGGTTCGGGACGATCCTGGGCATGTCCCTCGGACGGGCCGGCCGCGGAGAACTCATCGCGACCGCGCGCGAGCGGTCCGCGCCGCGTCAGCCGGCGCCGACGATCCGCAGCTCCTCCTCGTCGTCGATCACGACGACGTCGCCCGGATGGAGCTGGCGGCCGCGGCGGTCCTCGGGCTCGCCGTTGACGGTCACGCCGAGCTCGGCCAGGAAGTCCTTGACCTCGCCCCCGCCGTCGACGACGTCGGCGAGCTTGAGCAGCTGGCCGAGGCGGATCATCTCGCCGCGGATCGGGATCTCGCGCGACTCGCTCATCGCCGCGTCCCCCGGCCGATGGCCTGCAGGAGCACCAACACCAGGATGGTGCCCAGGACCGCGCCGGGCAGGCCGCCGAGGTCGAGGATCTCGGCGTCGCCGATGCCCAGGGCCTCGGTGAAGATGAAGTACCCCACCAACGAGCCGACGAGGCCGATGGCCAGCGTCGGGAAGCAGCCGGTCGGCCCCGGGCCGGGCGTCAGCGCCCGGCCGAGGTAGCCGGCGAGGAGACCGAGGATGACGGCGCCCAGCACGCCCCGGAGCCTATCGCCGGGCGATCCGGGTCACTCCCGACGTCCATGTGACGCTCGGAGTGACCCGCATCGCGGGACGGGCTAGCTGCTAGCGCGCGTGGCGGCCCGAGGTCGAGCCGCTGCCCTTGCGGGAGCGCGAGCGGCTGCGCTTGCGCGCGCCGGTCGTGCGCGGCGCGCCGCCCTGGGCGGGCGGCTTGGCGCCGCCGCGCTCGCTGCGCAGCAGCCCAGACTGGCCGAACTGGTCGAGGATGCCGAGCTGGCCGGCCATCTTCTGGACGTCGCCCGCCTGCTCGGTGCCGACGAACGTGATGCCCGAGCCCGTGCGCCCGGCGCGGCCGGTGCGGCCGACGCGGTGCGTGTAGGTGTCGCCGTCCTCGGGCGGATCGAAGTTGATGACGTGCGAGATGTCGCGGACGTCGATGCCGCGCGCCGCCACGTCGGTGGCCACGAGCGTGTCGACCTCGCCGCGCTCGAACTGGTCCAGGGCGCGCTCGCGCTGGCGCTGGGACTTGTCGCCGTGCATGGCGACCGCCTTGACGCCCTCGCGCGCCAACCGCTTCACCAGCCGGTCGGCGCCGTGCTTGGTGCGCACGAAGACCAGCGCGAGGTCGCGGTCGGCCTTCAGCTCCTGGACGAGCCGCATGAGCCGGTCGTCGCGCTCGACCGCGACGAAGCGGTGCTGGATCGCCGCGAGGCGGTCGACGTCGGGCTCGATCGCGTGCTCGGCCGGGTCGGAGGTGTACTCGCGGGCGACGACGCCCGCCGGGCCCTCGAGCGTCGCGCTGAGGAACACCGTCTGGCGCTCGCGCGGGCACTTGGCGACGATCCGGTCGACGGCCGGGCGGAAGCCCATGTCGAGCATCCGGTCGGCCTCGTCGAGGACCAGGAACGACACGTTGTCGAGCTTGAGCTTGCCGCGCTGCAGGAGGTCCTCCAGGCGGCCGGGCGTCGCGACCACGATGTGCGACTGCGTGGCCTCGCGCTCCTGCTTGTTGATGCCGACGCCACCGTAGACGGCGGTGATCTTCAGGGCGCGCGCGTGGGCGAGCGGGTACAGCTCGTCGACGATCTGCGAGGCCAGCTCGCGCGTCGGGGCCAGCACGAGCGCCGACGGACGGCCGTAGCCGTTGGCGTCGAGGCGGTCGAGCATCGGGACGCCGAAGGCCAGCGTCTTGCCCGAGCCGGTCGGCGACTGCGCGAGCACGTCGCGCCCGTCGAGGATGTCGCCGACGATGAGCGACTGGATGGCGAACGGCTCGGTGATGCCACGCTGGGCCAGCGCGGCGCACACGGCCTTGGACACGCCGAGGTCGGCAAAGGACTGCGAAGACATAGGTGCTCCAGTGCGGCTATCTCAGGGCCGCGGACGATTCGGGGGAGACTGCTGACCCGAACCGCCGGCGTTGGCGGGACCCGTGTAGCTGCCTCGCGGGCGACATCGGTGTCGCAACCGCGCCCTTCAGGCTAGCAGCGTCCTGACACCGGTCGGTCGCGTGACATCCGGCATGCATCTGTCACACAGCCACTCGCCCACCGGTTAGGTTCGCTCTCCGGGTCCAACGAACCAGGAGGAGAGCATCATCATGTCGTACATCTCGACGGCGCGCGCGAGCGTGCGCCGGAACGGAGCCGTGGTCGCGATCGCGGTCCTCGGCGCGCTGGCCCTGCACGGAGGCGGCGTCGCGCGCGCGGACGGTCCCGGGGTCGGAAGCCCCTACGTCGCCAGCGTCGGCGACTCCTACATCTCCGGTGAGGCCGGCCGCTGGGCCGGCAACTCCAACTCCAGCTCGTCCTACGTCGACGCGCTGGGCAGCACCGCCTACTACGACAACGCCACCAACACGGCCGAGCAGATCAGCGGCTGCCACCGGTCGAAGTCGGCCGAGGTCTACATCGGCGGCGGCGTCAACGGCATCAACTTCGCCTGCAGCGGCGCGAAGACCTCGACGTCGGACGGCGACAGCTTCAAGCCGGGCCTGGACTTCTACTCCAGCGGCACCAAGCAGGGCCAGGCGTTGATGCTGCAGAGCTTCGCGACCACGCACAACGTGAAGATGATCTCACTGTCGATCGGCGGCAACAACTTCAACTTCGCGTCGATCGTGCAGTCCTGCGTCGAGGACTGGCTGCTGTCGCCGTCCTGGTGGAGGGACTACTGCAACGACGACTCGTCGGTCACGGCCAACTTCACGGCGGCCAACATCGCCGCCCAGACCACGGCCATCAAGAACGGCATCCTGAACATCCGTCAGGCCATGGTCAACGCGGGCTACGCCGACAGCCAGTACGCGATCGTCGTGCAGGACTACGAGTCGCCGATCCCCAGCGGGTCGGGCTTCCGCTACGGCGAGACCGGCTACACGCGCCAGAACACCGGCGGCTGCGGGTTCTGGAACAACGACGCCAACTGGGCCAACGCGACCGCGCTGCCGACCATCAACAACGCGGTCAAGAGCGCCGCGACGGCGACCGGCCTGTCGAACGTCAAGATCCTCGAGCTGCAGTCGGCCTTCAACGGCCGTCGCCTGTGCGAGAACACGGTCGGCCTGCTGGAGGAGAAGGGCTACACGTCCTGGACGCAGTCCGGCGCGGTCGACAACACGGAGTGGGTCAACCAGATCCGCACGGTCTCGACGGTCTTCGGGCCCTACCAGGTCCAGGAGTCGCTGCACCCCAACTACTGGGGCCAGCTCGCGCTGCGCAACTGCGTCCGCCAGGCCTACAACGGCGGCACGCCCAAGGGCGGCGCGTGCACGATCTCCGGGACCGGGCTCACCGGCGCCGGCGAGCCGAAGATGCTCCTGCAGTAACCCCGTCATCGCTCATCCGTCCGGTGCGGTGTGGAAGCCGCGCCGGACGGGTAACGGACCGGCCGGAGGTGCAACTGGCGCACGGCCGCGCCGGGTTCGGAACACTGGATTCCGGGTGCTGGGAGGCACCCGTCCGGTCCACAAGGGGAAGACAGGGGTCGTTGATGAGGTATGAGGTCCGTTGGGCGCTCGCCGCGGGAGCCGCGGGCGCCGTGCTGTCCGCTGCCGGCGCGGGTGCCGCCCAAGCCGCTCCGGCGTTCCACTGCGAGGCGTCGCCGCTGCGCGCGACCGTGCTCGGGTCCACGCCGATCGAGCCGGTCGTGCAGGGTCGGGACGGCGCCTGCGCCACCGGTGAGGCGATCCCCGGGGTCACGCTGCCGCCGCTGCTCAGCGCCTCGGCGCTGACCGCCCGCACCGCCTACGACGGCGACGCGGCCACCGGCTCGGCGACCGGCGGGATCGCGTCGGCGCAGCTCGTCGCGTCGCCCGAGATCCTCGACATGGCCCGCCGGCAGGTCGTCGACGCGATCGACGCGCTGCCGCTGGCCCCGATCACCGTCCCCGGCCTGCCCGCGCTGCCGATCCCGGGGCTGCCGACCGTGACCGGCATCACGATCGACCTCAAGCAGACGCTGCTGAACCTGATCCCGGACTCGATCCCGGCGTTGCTGTCGGCCGACGTGTTGCAGTCGACCGCGGGCGTCTCGTGCCAGAGCGGGACCCCGGCGCTGACCGGGGCGAGCACGATCGCCGGTCTCCAGGTGCTCGGCCAGAGCGTCAACGCCGACGGCGTCGTCAACACCGCCCTGCCGCTGATCGACACGCGCTCGATCTCGCTGACGAACATCGACCTCACCGAGCTGGTCGCCTACGACCAGACCGGCCTGCTGCCGATCGCCGTCAACCTGCTCTCCCCCCTGCTGAGCCAGGTCCGGTCCGCGCTGGCCGCGGTCCCGCCGATCGCGATCCCGCCGGCGCTGGCCCAGGTGACGCTCTCGCCCAATGAGCAGACGGTCGCCGACGGCACGCTGACCCAGCGCGCGCTGCACGCCTACATCTCGCTCGGCGGACAGCCGATCCTCGACGCGACGCTCGGCGAGGCCCAGGTCGGCGCGGCCGCGGGCGCCTGCGCGACGACCACGACCACCACCACGACGACGACCACGACCAAGACCAGCACCGGCGCGGTCGCCGGCCAGAGCGTCGCCGACCAGCTGCTGGCCTGCAGCGACCGCAAGCTGATCCTGGTCGACGTGCTCGAGCAGAACGGGCGCGTCAAGCTCCTGGGCGCGGCCAACCGCGGCTACGTCGGCAAGAAGGTCGCGATCCGCCTGCGCCGCGGCAACAAGGTCGTCGCGCACGCGACCGTCAAGAAGGACGGGTCGTTCGAGACGACCGCGCCGCTGCCCGCCAAGGCGCTCATGGCCTCGCACACCAAGGCCAACACCTTGCGCTACCGCGCCGAGATCGGCAAGGAGCTGTCGCTGCCGCTCAAGCTCCAGCGGCGGTTGGTGGTGTCCTCGCTGACGTCCTCCAAGGACGGCAAGACGGTGAAGATCGCCGGCCGCGTCGTGCGGCCGCTGACCACGCCGCTGTCCGACGTGCGCGTCGTGCGCCGCGTCTCCTGCCACAAGGTCGTGCTCGTCAAGCGCTTCAAGCCGCGCTCCGACGGCACGTTCTCGATCACGGTCCCGGCGCCCAAGGGCCAGAGCGCCGCGGTCTACCGGCTGGCGACGAGCGTCCGCGAGAAGGCGTCCAACCCGCGGTCCTACCCGACGTTCACGCTCCCGCGCGGCGTCGCGTTGAACACGCGCTAGCACCTGACCCAGCGGTCGGCACGGGTACCATTCCGGCCCTCGTGCCGACCGCCGACGTCCCGAACGACCCGACCTCCGCGCGAGAGCGCGACCTGCTGCGCCGGCTCGCCGCCGGCACCGCGGGCTATGTCGGAGACGCCTTCCTGCGCGCGATGGTCCGCCATCTGGCCGCCGCCTTCGGCGCCGAGCTGGCGTTCATCGGCGAGCACCTGCCCGCCCCGGCCGAGGGCCGCGTGCGCGTCCTCGCGCGCTGGCAGGACGGCGTCGAGATGCCCGAGGGCTACGAGTTCGACCTCGACGAGACGATGCCGTGCTCGGTCGTGCGCCGCGACGGGATGCTCGTGCTGCCGATCGGGACCTCGCACGCTTACCCGCGCGACCGCTACGTCCGCGACTTCGGCCTGGACTCCTACCTCGGCGTCGCGCTGCCGGGCGCCGACGAGGCGCAGGTCGGCTACGTCGCGCTGATGGCCTCGCGGCCGATGCAGCCCGACGAGGACGAGCTGGCGGTCCTGCGGATCTTCGCCGCGCGCGCCGGCGCCGAGATCGAGCGCCGCCGCCACGCCGCCGCGCTGCGCACCCGCGACGCCGAGGTCGCCGCCGCGCGCGCCCGCGTCCTGGATGCCGCCGACAGCGAGCGCCAGCGGATCGGCCGCGACCTCCACGACGGCGCCCAGCAGCGGATCGTCGCGCTCGGCCACCTGATCGGCATCGCGCGGCGCAAGCTCGGCGACGACGTCGACGGCGCCGCGCTGGAACTGCTGGACCGCGCGCACGAGGAGGCCAAGCTGGCCACCGACGAGCTGCGCGAGCTGGCCCGCGGCCTGCACCCGGCCGGGCTGACCGAGAAGGGCCTGGGCTCCGCGCTGGAGGCGCTGGCCGCGCGCTCGCCGATCCCGATGCGGATCGACGCGCTGCCCGACCGCCGCCTGCCCGCGCCGATCGAGCTGACCGCCTACTACCTCGCCGCCGAGGGCCTGACCAACGCGGTGAAGTACGCGCAGGCCGAGGGCGTGCGCGTGAGCGCCTCCAGCCTGCTCGGCGAGGCCGTCGTAACGGTCGCCGACGACGGCCGCGGCGGCGCCGACCCCGCGGGCGGCAGCGGCCTGGCCGGCCTGAAGGACCGCGTCGCCGCGCTGGGCGGCGAGCTGACCGTCGACTCCCCGCCCGGCGAGGGCACCACGCTGACCGCGGTCATCCCGCTGGCGCCGTGGCGCAGCGCCAACGAGCCGTTCCTGGAGTTCGGGCACGCCGAGGACGGCGGGCGCGGCGAGCGCAACATCCAGGCCGTGATCTCCGGGGCCAAGACGCTGTCGGTCACGCTCGCGCGCGAGTGGGAGCTGGAGGGCGGCGCGCCGCGCGTCGGCCAGCGCCTGCCGGTGATGGACCACCTCGGCCGCCGGCGCGCGACCGTCGAGGTGACCGGCGTGGCGTCGGTGCCGTTCATGGACGTCGACGACGACTGGCTGGAGCCCGAGGACGTCGGCGTCGCCGACCTCGAGTCCTGGCGGTCGGACCGGCGCAGCTTCTACGCGACGATCCGCGACGAGCTGGCGCTGCTGTTCGGCGAGCCCGGCTGGCAGTTCACCGACGAGGAGCCGATGCAGCTGCTCTGGTACAAGGCCGTCGCCGACGAGCGCGACGAGCCGGCGGCCGGCGGCGGTGGCGACGACCGCGACGCGGTCGGCGACGCCACCAAGGCCTAGGCCTAGATCGCGGCGTCGATCTCCGCGAAGGTCTCCTCGATCACCTCGAGGCGCTGGTGCAGCTTGCGCATCGTGCGCGGCTCCACCACCGTGAACATCGCGCGCCGGCCCGCGGCCGAGCGGCTGACGATCACGACGCGCTCGCCGGTCTCGAAGGCGGCGCGGTTCAGGCGGCTGGCGTGGTCCGAGGCCGGACCGACGGTCGCGTAGACCATCGGCGCCAGATGGGCCTGGCTGTCCCCGTCGACGACGACCACGACGTAGGACGGGTTGCCCGCGGTCTCCAGCTCCAGGCGGGCCTGGTTGATGATGCGGACGTAGTCGAGGTCAGGGGCGGCAGACATGGACGCCCTTTGGATCGACCGCCACGCCCCGGCCCCGCAGTGTGGATGCCCGTCTTCGGACGTCCGTCCACCGCGGCGCCGGGGCGCTCAGGAGTGTGGCGTCGTGCCCGCGGCGTCCGCTAGGACGAGCGGCGACGGGGGCCGCCGCGCTTGACCGGGGCCCACTTGGTGCCCTTGGCCAGCGTCTCGACCGCCTCGAGCTTCAGGCTGCGCGCAGCACCGAGGTCCTTGCGCAGGCGCTGCAGCGCCAGGCGCACCAGGTCGCTCTGGGTCAGCTTCGTCTTGCCGGCGGCCGTCTCGAGCCAGTTGATCTCGTCGGCGCCGATCAGGTAGGAACGCTGCTTCAGTCCGCTGGGTCGCTCCGTTGCCATGGTTGGCCTCCTCGTAGTGGTTTGGACTGCGTCGCGCGGTGGGTTCGCCGTGCTTGCAGCAAATCCTTGCCTATAAGTCGTCTCTTGTGCAAGTAGTCGCCGCAAGATCTTGTGCTTGAACGTCTGGGAGCGGTCCCTCGACAGCGACGGTTGCTCGTGCAACGATCTCTGTCGATGCCCTCCACCACGATCTCCCTCACCCACTTCAGCGACCCCCACTGCCCGTGGGCGTACTCGGCCTCGCCCGCCCACGCCGTGCTCCGCTGGCGCTTCGGCGCCCAGCTGCACTGGCGCCTGGTGCTCATCGGCCTCTCCGAAGGACCCGACCGCTACCTCGAGGCCGGTTACACGGCCGCACGCAGCGCTCAGGGCTACCGCGCGTTCGGGCGACGTTTCGGCATGCCGTTCGGCGGCCAGCCGCGCGAGCGCGTGACCGGCACCGGCGAGGCCTGCCGCCTCGTCGTCGCCGCGCGCCTGCGCCACGGCGCCGACGTGGAGCTCGCGGTTTTCCGCGCGCTCCAGCTCGCCCAGTTCACCACCACGTTGCTGCTGGACACGCCCGGGGACCTGCAGGCAGCACTCGAGGAGCGCCCGATCGACGGCGTCGACGCCGCGGCGCTGGCCGCCGCGATCACCGACTCAGACGTCGAGGCCGCCTACCAGGAGGACCGCGCGCTGTCGCGGACCGCCGCGGGCAAGCCGACCGAGGCCCAGGGCCGCGAGGCCAACACCGACGGGGCCGTGCGCTACACCGCGCCCTCGATCATCTTCGAGACCGCCGACGGCCGGAGCCTGGAGGTCGGCGGCTTCCAGCCGATCGAGGCCTATGACACGGCGCTGGCCAACCTCGACGTGACGCTGGAGCGCCGACCGGCGGCCACCGACCCAGTCGAGGTGCTCCAGGCCCTCCCCTACGCGCCGGTCACCCGCGAGGTCGCCGCGTGCATGACCACCAACCTCGGCGAGGTCGACGAGGCCGAGGCCGAGCGGCTGCTCATCGGGGCGGCCGCCGAGGGCCGCGTGCGCCGCGAGGCCCTCGGCACCTCGGCGCTCTGGCACCTGGTCTAGGGCGCCAGCCGCTCGGTCACCCACGCCCCCGCGGCCGTCCGCCGATAGCGCAGGCGGTCGTGGAGGCGGTTGGCGCGGCCCTGCCAGAACTCGACCGTGTCGGGCTGGACGACGTAGCCGCCCCAGGAGGCCGGGCGCGGCACGTCGCCGGGCGGGTCGGGGTGCGCGGCGATCAGCGCGGCCTCGGCGGCCTCCAGCGCGGCGCGGTCCGGGACGACCCGCGACTGCGGGCTGGCGGCCGCGCCGATCCGCGAGCCGTAGGGCCGCGAGGCGAAGTAGGCGTCGGAGCCCGCGTCGTCGAGCTTGCGCACGGGGCCGGTCAGCCGGACCTGGCGCTGCAGGTCGACCCACGGGAAGAGGGCCGAGGCCATCGGGTTGACCGCGAGGTCCTGCCCCTTGGCCGAGTCGTAGTTGGTGAAGAACGTGATGCCGTCCTCGTCCAGCCCCTTCAGCAGGACGGTCCGCGCGCTCGGGCGCCCGTCGGCGTCGGCGGTCGCGACGACCATCGCGTTGGGCTCGCCGATCCCGCCGGACTCGGCGTCGGCCAGCCAGCGGCCCAGCATCGCGCTCCACGTCGGCGCCAGATCGGCCTCGTCCAGGCCACCGCGCTCGTAGCTGCGGCGCATCGCCGCGAGGTGCTGGGGATCGGGCGTGTCGGTCATGCCCCTCGGAGCCTAGTGTCGTGATTCATTCATTCGCTGGTGGCCGGCGCGCTACGGCGCGACCAGCAGGCGGCGTACCTGACGCGTGAGCGCGTCGGGATCGCCGTCCTTGACGAGGAACGCGTCGGCGCCGGCGTGGCGGGCCAGCGTGCGGTCGCGCTCGTCGTCCAGGCCGGTGATCATCGCGATGCGCACGCCGGTGAGGTCGGCCTCGGCGCGCAGGTTGCGGCAGGCGACGATGCCGCTGCCGCCGGGCATGCGCCAGTCGAGCAGGATCGCGTGCGGCCGCTCGCGGAGCGCGACGTCGACCGCGTCCTGGGCGCTGGTGCCCTCGACGACGCGGAACGCGTCGCCCTCCAGCGCGGCGCGCACGTACGCGCGGAAACCCGCGTCGTCGTCCACCACGAGGACGGTGGCCTCGGCCATGCACCTGAATCTAACGCGATGTGCCCCCGCCGTGTGCCGGCCCGGCAGGATTCGAACGAATTCCTACTCCAGGGCGGCGGTGAGCCGTGCCGCGGCCTCGGCGATCGTCCCGTCCGGGAGCGCGAGCGACAGGCGCGCCCAGCCCGCCCCGGTCGCGCCGAAGCCCTCGCCGGGCGCGACGCCGATCCGGTGCTCCTCGATCAGCCGCCGCGGCGTGAGGCCTTCGGGCAGCTTCCACCACAGGAAGAACGAGCCGCGGGCGGGCGCGGTCGGCGCGCCGGCGGCGGTCAGCGCGCCGGTGAGCAGGTCGCGGCGGCGCTCGTAGATCGCGCGGCGCCGCGCGACGTCGGCCTGGTCGGAGGTCAGCGCGGCGACCAGCCCGCGCTGGATGCCGGTCCAGACGCCGGCGGTCGCGTGGTCCAGCAGCGTCTGGAGGCGCGCGATCAGCGTCGGCGCCCCGACCGCGAGGCCGACGCGCCAGCCCGCCATCCCGTAGATCTTGGACGGCGACCACAGCTCGATCGCGATGTCGCGCGCCTCCTCGACCTCCAGGATCGAGCGCGCGCGGGTGCCGTCGTAGGCGAGGAAGCCGTAGGCCAGGTCGTTGAGGACCCAGGCCCCGCGGGCGCGGGCGTAGGCCGCCGCGGCCTCGAACGTGCCGGGCCGCTCGGTCGCCGACGTCGGGTTGGAGGGGTAGTTGAGGACGACCAGCGCGACCTCGCTTCCGGCGCTCGCCGCCGCGCCGGCGGCGAAGTCGGGCTGGAAGTCGTCGTCCGGGTCCAGCGGCAGCGGGATCGCCTGAGCGCCGGCGAGCGCCGCGCCGCTGAGGTAGTCCGGGTAGCCCGGGTCGGGCAGCAGGACCGCGTCGCCGTCGCCCGCGGCGGCCAGCGTCGCGAGCATGATCCCCGTCTTGGTCCCGGGGATGACCGCGACCTCGGTGTCCGGGTCGATCTCGACGCCGTGGTCGTTCTTGTAGCGCTCGGCGATCGCGCGCTTCAGCTCGGGGTGGCCGCCGAACGGCGGGTAGCCGTGGACCAGCGGAGTGGCCGTGTGCGAGGCGGCCTCGCGCAGCGCGTCGATCGCGTGCGGCGGCGGCGCGATGTCCGGGTTGCCGCGGCCGAGGTCGATGAACTCGGGTCCGGGCTGGGCGGCGGCGTGCGCGGCGGCGGCCAGGATGCCCTTGAAGTACTGCTCGGGCAGGCGGGCCAGCCGCTCGGGGCGCGGGCGGTGGTGATCGGGATCGGCGGTCATGTCAGGGCGTGGCGCAGGCGCTCGCGCGCCTCGTGGAAGTGCACGAACTCATACGCCATCAGCGCGCAGGTGAGCACGGCGACCGCTGCCGGCGCGGCAAGCGCGGGGACCGCCCGCGGGTCATGGGCGATCAACGCGGTGACCTGGGCGATCGCGAAGGCGAACACGAGGTCGAAGAACAGCTCCAGCGCGGTGACGCGCTGCTCGGGCTCGACGTCCTCGCTCATCCGCTCGCTAGCCTCGCAGACGATGGCGACGCCGCGTGAGGTGAAGGCCAAGAAGCGGTGTTGCCAGAGCGGGCCGCGCTGCAAGCGGTGCCCGGTCGTCCTGAAGCGGCTGGCGCGCGACGGGTTCGCGGAGCGGACCGGCAAGCGGACGTACGTGGTCGACGCGCCGAAGCGCGCGGTCAAGGCGGCGCGAGCCCGGCACGCCGGCTAACGCGCGTCCACGAACAGCGACTGCGCGGCGGTGCCGAGGCGGCCGCCGCCGGCCGAGTCGAGCAGCACCGAGGTCGCCTGGCCGACGCCGTCGTCGGCGAAGTCCGTGCGGGCGTCGACGCCGACCCACTCGCCGGCGGGCTCGCGGACGAGGTGGATCGTCAGGTCGGTGTTGACGAACAGGTGCGTGCGGAACGAGAGCGTGCGGGAGATCCCGTTGCCGAAGTCGGCGAAGGCGACGGCGCGCTGGACGGGCGTCGGCGTCTCGCCCGCGACGAGCGGCATCGCGAAGCGGAACCAGCCGAGGCGGCCGGGGCCCTCGCGCTCGGGGACGACGATCTCGGTCGCGGTCAGGTGGAAGCCCTCGTCCTCCCCCGCCCCGCGCCAGGCGATCGGCTCCGCGCCGTCCGGGCCGGGCGGCGGCGGGTCGTCGATGCGCGAGGTGTCGGGGATCGCGACGTCGCCGCGGCGCAGCAGCGTCGCGTTGGCGCGCAGGACCGGCGTGCCGTCGGCCAGCGCCAGCTCCGCGGTGGCCAGCGCCAGGCGCTTGCCGGGCCGCGTGATCGTGGCGGTCGCCCGGACGGGCTGGAGCGGCACCGCCCGGGGAAACTCCACGGCCAGGCGCGCGAGGCGCATCGGGCCGGGAGTCTCCAGCGCCTCGATCGCCCGCGCCAGCAGCGCGGCGGGCCCGCCGCCGTGCATCGCGTCCGGGTCCCACGGGCCGCGCGCGTGGGCCGACGGGACCAGGAGGTCGCCGTCGGGGGTGAAGACGGCGGGCGCGGCGTCCGCGCTCATCGCAGCTCCTTGCGGATGACGACCTTCAGCCCCGACCACGTCTCGTCGATCGCGCAGACCTTCACGTCGACCAGGCCCGTGGGCAGCACGACCTCGCGCACCACGTCCTCCGTCATGTCCGTCGGCACCTTCGACGCCTTCTTCGGCCACGCGACCCACACCATCCCGTCCGGCGCGATCGCCCTCCGCAGCGCGTCCAGCCGCCGTTCCAGCTCCCGCCGCGCGGTCACGAAGATCAACACCATGTCCTTGCTGCCGCCCAGCCGCGCGCTCACCGCGACGCCTTCCGGCAGGTCGAGCGCGAACCCCTCCGGCGCGCCGAGGATCGCGATCCTCGTCCCGGGCTTGACGCCCAGCTTCTTGACCAGCGGCGTGCCGCTGTAGCCGACCGACACCTACGCCTCTTCCTCCTCTTCCGGCTGACCTTCGACGACGTGCAGGGGGATCGACTTGGAGTCGGCGTCGACGATGTGCTCGAGCTGGTAGCTGCCGGCGATCGTCGCCTCGAACTGGATGGCGGACGGCAGGACGATGCCGTTGAGCCACTCCCTCCGCGGGTTCTCGGTGCCGATCTCGAACTCGCCGCCGACGTCGCTGACGATCTCGCCGGACGGGTCGGTGACGACGTTGCGCATCTTGTGGGTCATGCCCGTGGTCAGCTCCTCGGCGGTCGCGGTCAGCCGCACCGCGCACAGGACCTGAAGCGCCGCCGGCAGCTCCGGCACCCAGAAGGTGTCGATCCCCGCCCCGATCATCGATCCCAGGTTGTCGTGGACCTCCACGTACCGGCACGGGATCACCCAGTCGACGTTCATGGCGACAGCCTACGGCGCCGCGGTACCGGCGCGGACACGAGGGTCCAGGATGAGCGGGACGTTGGCGGTGCCGATGGAGTGGGTGAGGTCGCGGAAGACGCCGTCGATCGAGAAGACCCGCTCGCCGAGGACGACGTTGGTGATCAGGACGGGCATGGCGGAGGACGCGAGCACGGCGGTGGGCGCCGGCGCCGCGGGCGCGATGTGGCGGCGGCGGATCGCGGGCTCGCTGAGGCCCTTGGCGCGGGCCGCGCGGACGAACTCCTCGTCGCCGACCTCGACCATCTGCCCCAACATGGTCCGCAGGCACATGCCGGCCAGCGGCAGGCCGACGACGATCCAGGGCACGACGATGGACCTCAGCCAGCCGGTCGCGCTGTCGCCGACGACGTAGACCGGCGCGCACAGCGCGGTCATCGCGACGGCCTGCAGCGCCCGCGAGCCCCAGCCGCGCGGGTCGCGCGCGTCACGCCGCCGACAGGCCGGCTTCCGCCACGACCGACGCGATGACCTTCGACAGCTGCCCGCCCTGCCAGGCGATCGGGCTCTGGCCCTCCTCCTCGACGACCAGCCGCGCGCCCGGGATGAGCGACGCGTACACCTCGCCGACGGCGAGCGGGTGGCCGGGGTCGGGCTCGTCGCGGTCGGCGACGACCACGGTGGGCGCGGCGATGCGCGTGAGGTCGTCGCGGGACGCGAACGGGCGCGATCGCGGGACGGCGCGCAGCGCGTCGGCCACGGCGGCCTGGTGCTCGTGCGCGCTCAGGCGCTGGCGCAACACGGTCTGCAGCGTCGAGCGCCACTTCTCCGGGCCTTCGTCCCCGTAGGCCTCCACGAACCCGTCCACCCCGCCCTTGCGCAGGCCCGCGCTCAGCGCGTCCCAGCGCTCCAGGTTCCCGGGCCAGCTCTCGGGGTCGTAGGCGGGCGTGATCACGACCAGGCCCGCGACCCGCTCCGGGTGGTCGAGGGCGAGGCGGATCGCGGTGTGCGCCCCCATCGAGGCGCCCGCGAGCACCGCCTGCTCCATGCCCGCCTGGTCCAGGACCCACAGCAGGTCCTGCGCCAGGTCCTCGTACCCGTAGGCCTCCGGCGTCGGCGCCGGGTCGCTGGCCCCGTGCCCGCGCGCGTCGTAGGCCACCACGTCATGCCCGGCGCGCTGCAGCGACTTGGACCCCATGACCACGTACCGGTGGGTCGCCGTCAGCCCGTGCAGGAGCACCACCGGTGCTCCCTCCCCACTTCGCTCCACGTACAACATCGCGCCCCCTACCCTAGGTCACATGGCCGTGATCGACGTCACCGAGCAGGACTTCCAGCAGCAGGTCATCGACAAGTCGCACGAGGTCCCGGTGGTCGTGGACTTCTGGGCGGAGTGGTGCGGCCCGTGCCGGGCGCTGGGCCCGGTGCTCGAGAAGGAGGTCGGCGAGCGCGAGGGCCAGATGGTCCTGGCCAAGCTCGACACCGACGCCAACCAGCGCCTCGCCGCGCAGTTCGGCATCCAGTCGATCCCGGCGGTCAAGGCCTTCAAGGACGGCAAGGTCGTCGACGAGTTCGTCGGCGCGCTGCCGCCCGCGCGCGTCCAGCAGTTCCTCGACGGGCTGCTGCCCTCGGAGGCCGATGGACTCGTCGAGGCCGGCGACGAGGAGTCGCTCAAGCGCGCCATCGAGCTGGAGCCCGGGCGCGCCGACGCGAAGGTCAAGCTGGCGATCCTCCAGCGCAAGCAGGGCGACCTGGACGGCGCGCTGGCCACGCTGGCCAACGCCGAGGGCGACTTCATGGCCGACGGCCTCGCCGCCCGCATCCGCCTGGAGCGCGAGGGCGACCCCAAGACGCTGGACGCCTTCAAAGCGCTGGACGGCGGCGACCCGCAGCAGGCCGTCGACCTGCTGATCGAGGCGATCGCCAACGCCAACGGCTCCAAGGACGACCTGCGCAAGGTCGTCGTCGGGATCCTCGACGCGTTCGGCGTCGACCACCCGTTCGCGCGCGACGCGCGCCGCCGCCTGGCCGGCGCGCTCTACTAGGACGCGCCGACCTCGCACCCGCCCGGCGCGCGTTCAGGCGACGCGCCGGACGGACACGGTCGACACCCGGTCCCTGCTCCGGGACGCCATCTAGGCGACCTTGAAGGTCGCGACCAGGTCGGCCAGGGCGTCCGCGCGGCGCGCCAGATCCTGGGCGCCGGTCGCGATCTCCTGGGCCGAGGCGGAGGTCTGCTGGGTGGAGGCCGACACCTGCTCGGTGGCCGCCGTGGACTGCTGGGCGACCGACACGATGTCGTCGAGGTCGCCCTGGACCTTGGCCGACGACAGCGAGATCTTGCGCACGGCGTCGGTGATCTGCACGACGCGGTCGTGCACGTCGCCGACCGAGCCGTCGATGCGCAGGAACGCGGCGTGCGCCTGCTCGACGGTCGCGGCGCCGTCCTCGGTCTGCGCGGCGCCGGTCTCGACGACGCTCAGCGCGCGCTGCGTCTCGCCCTGGATCGAGCCGACGAGGCCGCCGATCTCGCGGGCCGCCTGCTGGGAGCCCTCGGCGAGCTTGCGGACCTCGTCGGCGACGACCGCGAAGCCGCGACCCTGGTCGCCGGCGCGCGCGGCCTCGATCGCCGCGTTCAAGGCCAACAGGTTGGTCTGCTCGGCGATGCCGGTGATCGCCTCGACGATCCCGCCGATCTGCTGGGACTTGGCCTCCAGGTCGGCCATCGTCTCGGTGATCGCGGCCGACGACTCGCGCACGGCGACCATCGCCCTGGTCGCGGTCGTGACGGCGCGGGCGCCCTCCTCGGCGGCGGCGCGGGCGTCGGCGGCGGCGGTGCGGGCGTCCTCGGCGGTCGCCTCCGACGCGCTGGTGACGCCGACGACGTCGACCGCGACCTCCTGGGCCGAGCCGACGACCACCAGCTGGCGCTCGGCGCCGGTGGCGACGTCGGCGATCGCGTGGGCGATCTCCTCGATCGCGCGGTGCGTCTCCTCCGAGCTGCGGGCCATCTCGACCGACGCGGCGCGCAGGCCGGTGGCGGTGTCGGCGACCTGCGAGACGACGTTCTGCAGGCTCGCGGTCATCTCCGCGAACGCGTTGCCCAGGACGTCGTCGGCGGACTTCGGCGCGACCGTGACCGTGAGGTCGCCGTCGGCGATGCGCGCCGCGGTGCCGGCGACGGCGCCGAGGTCGGCGCGCATCGCGTTGTAGGCCTCGATCGCGGTCTGCGCGCGGCCGAGCATCGCGTTGAACGTCTGGGCCAGCGCGCCGAGGTCGTCGCCGGCGCGGGCGACCAGCGGCGTGGTGACCGGCGTGGCGGCGACGCCGAGGTCGCCGTCGCGCGCGACCGCGCTCAGGCCGCCCTCCAGCGCGGTCAGGCAGTGGTCGTTCAGCGAGTCCAGCCGCGCCGAGAGGTCGGTCAGGCAGGAGCGGTCGCCCAGCGCGGCGCGCAGCTCCTCGCGCATGAGGTTGAACTGGTCCAGGCCGCCCTGGGCGCGGGCCAGCATCGAGTTGAAGGTCTCGGCCAGGTCGCCGGGGTGGGCGCCGACGGGGACCTCGATCGGCTTGGTCGCGGGCGCGAGCTCGCCCGTCAGGTCGCCCTCGGCGACGGCGCGCAGGCCCAGGCCCAGCTCCTGCAGGCAGTGCTCGTCCAGCGAGACCAGGCGCGTGCGCAGGTCCCGCAGCGACGAGCGGTCGCCGAGCGCGCCGCGCAGCTCCTCGCGATGGCGCTCGTAGGCCGTGAGCGCGTTCTGGGCCCGGCGCAGCATCGCGTTGAACGTCTCCACCAGTCGCGCGACCTGCGGATCGTCGGAGTGCAGGTCGATGGGCCGCGTCACGGCCTCGGCGCTCGTCGTCAGCGTCCCGGCGGCCATGTCGGCCAGACCGCGCTCGAGGGACGTGAGGCAGTTGGCCTCCAGCGAGTCCAGTCGCGACTGGAGCTGGGCGAGCGCCGGGTCCGGCTTCTTGGAGCGGAAGAACGAGAACATGGTCGCCCGTTCCTTCGGCACGCAGCGGCGCTCACTGTATGTCAGAGCGCGAATGCCCCCCGATCGGCTACGCCATTCGGCCAGCCGCCGCGCGCGCGTGGCCGCGGATCAGCTCCGCACTGCGCACCGGCTGCTCCCACCAGAACATGTGCCCGACGCCGGTGAGGATCTCCAACCGGGAGCCGGGGATCAGCGACGCGATCATGCGCCCGTTGCCGACCGGCAGCATCGCGTCCTCGTCGCCGTGGACGACGAGCGTCGGCAACTCCAGCGACGGCAGCCGCGCGCTCGTGTCGTGGCCGGCGATCGCCTGCATCTGCAGCATGATCACCGGGACCGGCGCGGGCAGCGACTTGGCCATCGCGCGGAACGCGTCGAAGGCGCCGGGCTCCCGCGCGAACGCCGCCGAGACGTTGACCTCGAACGCGTTGCGGATCGCCAGCTCGCGGTCGCCGGACTGCATCCCGGCGGCGAGCTTCTCGATCGTCGCGGGCGGCGCCAGCTCCGAGCCCTCGCCGCCGCAGTAGGTGCAGCCGAGCGTGAGCGTCCGGATCCGCTCGGGGTGCGCGAGCGCCAGCTCCTGGGCGACCATCCCGCCCATCGAGATCCCGACGACGTGCGCGGTCTCCCACCCCAGCTCGTCCAGCAGCCCGGCGGCGTCGGCGGCCAGCTCCTGGATCGTGAACGGGTCGGTCACCGGGTCGCTGCGCCCGATCCCGCGGTGGTCGTAGGCCACGACGTCGAAGGCGCCCTCCAGCTCCGAGACGAACGGCTCGCCCCAGGCCAGGTGCGTCCCGCTCATGCCCTGGATCAGCAGCAGCGGCTCGTCCCCCGTGCCACGCCGCTGGTGGAAGAGGCGGCGCCCGCCGACGGTCAGGTGCGACATGCTCGCGGACGCTACACGCTGATCGGCAGCACGAGCTGGCCCGGCGGGACGGGCCGGGGCGGCGGCCCCGCGGCCTCGGCCTCGTCGGCCTCGTCCTCGAAGGAGGCGACGCGGACGCCGAGCAGGCGGACCGGGCGCGGCGGCGCGTAGTCGCGAAAGAGCGCCAGCGCGACCTCGATGATCGTGGCCTCGTCGTTGACGTAGGCGTCGATCGTGCGGGCGCGCGTGACCGTGGTCCAGTCGTCGAGCCGCACCTTGATCGCGACGTTGCGCCCGCGGGTCTCCTTGCGCTGCAGCGCCTCGGCGAGCTTCTTGGCCTGGCCGCGCAGGATCGACTCCAGCTCGGCGTGGTCGGCGACGTCGGTGTCGAACGTCGTCTCGACCGAGCGCGACTTGGCCACGCGCGTCGTCTCGACCGGCGACTCGTCGTGCAGGTGCGCGCGGCGGTGCAGGTCGTGCCCGTAGCGCTCGCCGAAGCGTTCCTGAAGCTCTTGGACCGGCGCGTCCTGCAACGCGCCGAGCGTCGCGTAGCCCATCTCGGCCAGCCGCGCCGCGGTCTTGGGGCCGATGCCGGGGACGATCCGCGGCGAGCGGTCGGCGATGTGCGCCGCGCACTGCTCGCGGCCGATGGCGACGAAGCCCGCGGGCTTGCCGAGGTCCGACGCGATCTTGGCGACCAGGCGGTTGGGCGCGACGCCGGCCGAGATCTGGATGCCGGTCGCCTCCAGGACGTCGGCGATCAAGGACCTCAACAACGGGATCGGCTTCTCCTCGATCCCGGTCAGGTCGGCGTAGGCCTCGTCGATCCCGGCCTGCTGGAGGACCGCGAGGCGCTCGCGCACCATCCCCCACACCTCGCGCGACTTCTCGCTGTAGGCCGCGTGGTCGGGCGGGATCGTGATCGCCTGCGGGCAGCGCCGCCGCGCCTCGGCCGCGCTCATCGCGCTGCCGACGCCGAACCTGCGCGCCTCGTAGGACGCGGTCGTGACGACCGCGCGCGGTCCGGTCCCGGCGACGATCACCGGCAGGCCGCGCAGCTCGGGACGCCGCTGCAGCTCGACCGACGCGAAGAACGCGTCGCAGTCGAGGTGCGCGATGACCCGCTTGGCCATGCCCGCCAGGGTACGCGGCGCCGGCGACGGCGACGCGCGGCCCCGGCGGGCGGTGGCCGGGAACGACGCCGTGGGTCAGCGCGTCGTGAGGACCGTGCCGGTCGAGCCGAAGCCGAGCTTGGCCTTCGTGGCGGCGGTCAGGTCGAACTCGCGGGCGCCCACGTAGGGGCCGCGGTCGATCACGGGCACGCGGACGGTGCGGCCGTGGTAGTGCAGCGTCACCTTGGTGCCGCACGGCAGCGACTTGTTGGCCACGCCGAGCGTGCCCGGCGTCAGCGTGCCGCCGCAGGCGAGATGCCCGCCGTAGAGGCCCGGCCCATACCAGGACGCGAGCGCCCGGCGGTAGATGCTCGTCGTCCCGGCCAGGTGACGGGCCGAGGACAGCTGGCGCGTGCCGCCGAAGTGGACGCGAACGCGCCGCGTGCCGGTCTTCGACGCGCGCCAGGCCAGGACGTAGCGCCCCTTGCTGCTGGTGCGGTCGTGGTCGACCGTCAGCCACCCGCCGCCGCGCTTGCCGATCTGCAGCGAGACGACGGCGCGGCCGGCCGGGGCCGGACGCAGCGTGCCGCGGACGACGACGCGCTTGCCGGCCATGACCGTGCGGCGCACCGACGAGACCGTCAGCGAGGACGAGGCCTTGGAGGCCACGGGCGTGGCGGCCGCGGGAGCGGCAGCCGGGGAATGGGTGTCGGAGTTCGCGATCGCCGGAGCGACCGTGAGGATGGTCGTGCTGAGCAGCGCGCCGGAAAGCCCCAGGACGCGCAGGTTCAAGAGCCTCAAGGAGGCACCTCCTGTAGTCAGCGCCTACGGGGTTAGCTGACGGGCTCGCGACGAGGACGCCCTGCGCCGGCCCTCGCTCATGGACAGCGCTGGCCCGCGACGTCGTCTCGGTCGCTACCGGGCCATCAGGCCCGCGATTCGCCCCAATCCGGTCGGTCCGCACCCACGACCGGGCAGTTGGGTCCCCCGCCCGTCTCCCTATGTGATGTCAGGCGGAGACGGCTCGGCGTTCGAACAAGCGTTCGTCAAGGTACCCGCGAACTCGGGATGTTGTGTGATTGAGGTCACACGGCCAGCGGCTCGGCGGTGCCGGCGAGCACCATGCCGATCATCGCCGGGTAGATCAACCCGACAGGATCCGTGCCCTCCGCGAGACGCTGTTGGGAGAGCGCGAGGTAGCGGTCGATCTCGTTCAGCACTGCGCGGTGCTGATGATCCTCCGGCGCCTGGCAGCCCAGGCGCGCCAAGGACAATGCTTCGGTCGGATCGCCGCCGCGGAACGTCATCTGGACGGCCGCGGTGAGGTAGCCGATCACGCGCTCGTAGGCCAGGACGCGGCGGCCGACGCGGCCGTCGCCGACGGCCGGGCCGAGGTCCGCCAGGTCCTCGGAGCCGACCACGCGCGCGGTCTGCTCGCCGGCGATCGACCGCGCCTGCTCGGGGCTCAGCCCGACGGCGCGCGCGCAGCGCAGCATCAGGAACGACGGGAAGCGCGGGCCGCCGTAGGGCATGTCCGAGGCGTACAGGATCTGCCCGGGCGGGATCGTCGTGAACAGCGTGAGCATGTCCGCGATGTGCCACCACGAGGTGTCGAACAGGATGTTGGACAACTCGCGCGCGTGCGGCGCGATCAGGCCGAGGTCGCTGATCCCCGCGTGCGCGAGGATCAGCCGCGCGCCGGGGTGCTCGCGCGCCATCTCGACCACCGAGGAGCCGAGGTCCGGGATCCCGCGCCCGGCGTGGAAGAGCACCGGCAGCCGATGCTCGCCGGCCAGCGCGACGACCTGCTCGACGACCGGGTGGGGCAAGCTGAAGGCGTCGCTGCGCGGGTGCAGCTTGAAGCCGCGCGCGCCGGCCTCCAGCACGCGGTGGGCCTCCTCGATCGCGTCGGGCGCGTTGGGGTCGATCCGGCCCAGCGCGACCAGCCGCCCGCCGGACTCCGCGCACGACCGGATCACCCAGTCGTTGGGCTCGCGGTAGCCGTCGGGCTCCTGCATCGCGAACAGCAGCGCCCGCCGCTGGCCCGCGGCGTCGAGCGCCTCGATCAGCTCGTGCGGGTCGGCCTCGAAGCCGTCGGGGTCGTGGTGGCCGATGTGCGTGTGGGCGTCGAACCACTCGACCGCGCCGGCGCCGTCGCGCAGCCAGGCCAGCTCGCGGTCGCGCAGGTCGTCGACGACGTCGTCGTAGGGCAGTCCACGGACGGGCACGCCGCAGGACTCTACGCGGCGACGGCCTCGGCTCCGCGCAGCGAGGCCAGCTCGGTCCGCAGGCGGGCCAGCCCGAGCCGGATCCGGCTCTTGGCGGTGCCGAGCGGGATGTCCGACCGCTCGGCGATCTGGTCGGCGGTCAGCCCGCCCCAGTAGGCGAGCACGAGGGCCTCGCGCTGCGCGGCGGGCAGGCGGTTCAGCGCGGCGCGCACGGTCGTGCGGTCGGCGGACTCCAGCGCGAGGTGGTCGGGCTGGGCGTCGGGGCGCGGCGGCTCGTGCGCGACGGCGCCCTTGAGGCGGTCCTCGGCGCGGCCGGACGCCTGCCCCTCGCGCCACAGGTCGACGGCCCGCGAGCGGGCCATGAGCCGCAGGTAGCTGCCCAGCTCGCCGCGCCGCGCGTCGTACCTGGAGGGGTTGCGCCACATCCGCAGGAACACGTCCTGGACGACGTCCTGCGCGGCGGCGGTCGACCCCAGCACGCGGTAGGCCGTCGCGTGGACCCCGCGGCGATGCTCGTCGTAGACGCGGCCGAAGGTGACGGGGTCGCTGAGGTCCATGTGGCGGTTCTCCGGGTCCGTGGTGGAAAGGCCGACGTCACGTGGCCTACCCGTGGCCTCAGCACCCTACACACGGTGTTGAAGGTTGGCAACATACAGTGTGCAGTCTCCCTGCAAGAACTTGTCGCGCGGGACCTTGCCGCGCATCCCGCGCGGTGCGAGCATCGCGACCGTGCCCGCACGCCTGACCGCTCTGGACTCCTCCTTCCTCCACCTCGAGGACGGCGGCGCCCACATGCACGTCGCCGCCGTCATGACGTTCGACGGCCCCGCGCCCGCCTACGACGAGCTGCTGGACGCGATCCAGGCGCGCCTGCACCTCGTGCCCCGCTACCGCCAGCGCCTCGCGTTCGTCCCGCTCGGCCAGGGCCGGCCGCGGTGGGTCGACGACCCGCACTTCAACGCCGGGTACCACATCCGCCACACCGCGCTGCCCGCGCCGGGCGGCGACGAGGAGCTGAAGCGGCTGGCCGCGCGGATCTTCGGCCAGCGCCTGGATCGCGCCAAGCCGCTGTGGGAGATCTGGCTGGTCGAGGGCCTCAGCGACGAGCGCTTCGCGATCCTCAGCAAGACGCACCACGCGGTGGTCGACGGCGTCAGCGGCGTCGACATCGTCTCGGTGCTGTTCGACGCCGCGCGCGAGCCGGCGCCGCCCGCGCCGCCGGCCTCGCCGTGGCTCCCCCGTCCCGTGCCGACCGCGACCGAGCTGCTGGCCGAGGCGCTGCTGGAGCGCACGACGGTCCCGGCCGAGGCGGCGCGCGGCGTGCGCGCGCTGACCCGCGCGCCGCGGCTCGTCGCCCGCCGCGTGGCGCGCGGCGTCGGCGGGCTCGGCTCGATGGCCGCCGCGAGCCTCAGCCCCGCCCCGCGCTCGCCGCTGAACGTGCCGATCGGGCCGCACCGGCGCTACACGTGGGTCGACGCGGACCTCGCGCGCTTCAAGGCCATCAAGGCGTCGCTGGGCGGGACCGTCAACGACGTGGTGCTGACGAGCGTCGCGCTCGCGCTCGGTCGCTGGATGCGCGACCGCGGCGAGGACACCGAGGGCCTCGAGCTGCGCGCGATGGTGCCGGTGAGCGTGCGCGCCGAGGCCCAGCGCGGCGCGCTGGGCAACCGCGTGGCGACGATGTGGGCGCCGCTGCCGGTCGGCGTCGAGGATCCGATCGCCTGCTTCGACGACGTCCACGCCGCGATGAAGGGGCTGAAGGAGTCCGGCCAGGCCGTCGGCGCCGAGACGCTGACCCAGCTGGCCGACTTCGCGCCGCCGACGATCATGTCCCAGGCCGCGCGGCTGCAGGCCCGCCAGCGGTTCTTCAACCTGGTGGTGACGAACGTCCCCGGGCCGCAGTTCGAGCTGTACCTGCTGGGTCGTCGCCTGCGCGGCCTGTACCCGGTCGTGCCGCTGGCGCTCAAGCAGGCGCTCGGGATCGCGATCATGTCCTACAACGGCCGGCTCGGCTTCGGGTTGTTGGGGGACTTCGACGCGCTGCCCGACCTGGAGGACATCGCCACGCACCTGGAGGAGGCGATCGACGACCTCGGCGCGGCGACCGGCGCCGACGACCGCTACGGCCGCACCGGCCCGCGCCGCCGCCCGACCGGCGTCGTGCCGTCGTGAGGCGCGGCCGCGACCGACCCGCGCCCCTGGCAGGACGAGCTGCGCGCCGGGAACCTCCTCGTCGAGACCGCCGCCGACGCGACGCTCTTCGACGCCGCGCGCGTGCTGGCGCGGGACGTCGCGGGCTCGGACCTGACCGCCGACCTCCTCGCCGCGCGATCACGGCGACGACGGCGGAGGACCCGAGGCTGCGGGCGTTCCTGGAGTACTGGCTCGGACGCTAGCCGGAGCGCGGGGGTGGGTCCCTCGGCCGATAAGGGGCGAGCTTCGGGGCCGAACCACGGGATGCGGGTCGCTTGGTGACGGTATAGGCGTCAGAAGGCGACCCGGAACGGTTTCGTCGCACTCCCGGGCGACGCCGGCCCCACCACCAGCGCCGCGAAGCGCTGACGGCCGAGTCTCGCCGGGACGGCCGAGGGTCTGTCTGGATGCAAGGGGTCCCGGCAACCCGGCCCCGGAGGCGCGCGCCCGTCGCACGGCCGGAGGACGACACCACGCGGCGGCCACGCCGACCCGGCCTCATCCCCTCGCCGCCTTCCCACCGCAGCACGCGCCACCGACCTCGGTGGCACCGGCCGTCCACCCGCCCACCCGTCCTGGCCCGAACCTTCCACTGGATGCGATCGGGTCGAGCGGGGCCGCTGCGCCGACGGCCGACCGATCGCTCAGCGCACCGCGATCGTCATCCGCACCAGGGCGCAGAGGCGCTCCTGGTCGTCGGCGATCTCGACCTCCCAGACCCAGGTCGTCCGGCCGCGGTGGCGCACGCGGCAGGTCGCGTGGATCGTGCCCTCCAGGATCGGGCGCAGGAACGAGGTCTGGTTCGACAGGCCCTGGGCGGACTTGCCGTCCGCCGACACGACGACCCAGGTGCCCAGCGACGTCATCGACTCGGCGATCGAGGCGAAGACGCCGCCGTGGACGAGCCCGGCCGGCTGGAGGTGGTTCTGGGTCACGTCGACGTGCCCGGTCATGACGCCGGCGTCGGTGTCGTAGGCGTCGATGACGAGCCCGTAGAGGGCGTCGAACCCCTGGTCGAGTGTGAACGGCAGTTGAAGCTCCATCGGGGTGCGGCACGATACCGGTGGCGCTTCGGTTAGCCTCCTGCGCCGCATGGCGCGCTTCGACGATCTCCCCGCCGACCAGAAGGCCGTACTCCAGCTCGTGCTGCGCCAGGGGCGCACGTACGCGGAGATCGCCGGCCTGCTCAAGATCTCCGAGGCCGCGGTCCAGAACCGCGCCCTCACGGCCCTGGACGCCATCGGGCCGTCCGGGACCGGCCTGGACGACGAGCGCCAGGACGAGGTCGGCGACTACCTCCTCGGCCAGCAGTCCGCCTCCGAGCGGGCCGCGACGCGCGACTTCCTGGAGGCCAACGGTTCCGCACGCGACTGGGCCCGCCAGGTCGCCTCCGAGCTGCGCGGCGCCGGCGTCGCGGGCGAGGAGCTGCCGGAGATCCCGGCCGACCCCGCCGAGGTCGACGAGGCGTTCGACGCGCTGCACGCCCGCCGCGAGGCCCGCGTCCAGCAGCAGCGCTCCTCGCGCCTGGGCGGCGTGCTGATCCTCGCCGCCGTCGTGATCGTCCTCGCCGGCGGCGTCCTGCTGCTGACCGGCGTCATCGGCGGCAGCGACGACAACGGCAGCAAGGACGCCGCCGACGTCTCCACGACGACCGACGCGTCCTCGACCGCCAACGCCAACACCCAGGCGACGGTCGAGAAGCAGTTCAACCTCACCCCGCCCAACGGCGGCAGCAAGCCCCTGGGCGTCGCCAACCTCGTCTCGCAGAGCGGCAAGCGCGCGCTGGCCGTCGTCGGCCAGGACCTGCCGGCCTCCGGCCACTACGTGCTGTGGCTGCGCGACGGCGGCAAGGTGAAGTTCCTGGGCTTCTTCCCGATCGTCACCGGCAAGGGCAGCGACAAGGGCCGCCTGCAGGGCCTCGTCGAGGCCCCGAGCGACCTCGCGTCCTACAGCGAGATGCTCATCACGCGCGAGGCGTCCTCGACGCCCAAGGCGCCGACGACGATCGTGCTCAAGGGGTCGCTGACCGGCTGAGCGCGTCCAGCGCCTCCAGCGCGGCGTCCAGCTGACGCCGCGCCGCGCGCTTGACCATGAAGCCCCCGAGGCGGTTGCCGCCCTGGAGCTTCTGGACGAGCTTCAGCTCCACGAGCGTCCCGGTCCCCGCCGGGACCTCCTCCAGCGACACGGTCGTCACCGACGCCTTCAGCAGGCCCGCGAACGGCGTGCCCTTGAGGTCCTGCGACCACTCGATCACGCGCGGCTTGTTGCGCCGGCCGATCCGGAAGTCCGCGCGCACCAGCGCGCCGCGCTTGGAGCGCATGACCTGCGTGAAGCCCTGGCCGCTGACGCCCTCCACGCGCTCCACGCGCGGCCACCAGCGCGGCATCTGGTGCGGGTCGGCGACCGTCTGCCAGACGACCGCGGGCGGCGCGCCCACCGTCGCGCGACGGGTCGTCGTCGGCATCCTCTAGGCGTCGGCGTCGTCGTACTTCAGCAGCGACGCGACCGGGTAGGGCGCGAGCCGCTGCCGGCCGTTGAGGAAGGCCAGCTCGATCAGGAACGCGCAGCCGACGACCGTGCCCTCCAGCTGCTCGACCAGCTCGCACAGCGCGCGCGCCGTGCCGCCGGTGGCCAGGAGGTCGTCGTGCACGAGGACGCGCGCGCCCTGGGCGACCGCGTCGGAGTGCAGCTCCAGCGCGTCGGTGCCGTACTCCAGCAGGTACTCGGCGCGGACCGTGTGGTGCGGCAGCTTGCCGGGCTTGCGAGCCAGGACGAACCCGGCGCCCAGCTCGCGCGCCAGCGCGGCGCCGAGCAGGAAGCCGCGCGCCTCGGCGCCGACGACCACGTCGATCCGCCCCCACTCGCGCGCGGGCGCCGCCAGCTGCTGGACGGCGGCGTCCAGCGCCTCGGCCGACGCGAGCACCGGCGTGATGTCCTTGAAGACGATCCCGGCCTTCGGGAAGTCCGGGATGTCCCGGACGTAGGAGGCGATGTCGACGGTCATGGCGTTGGGGGCGGTGGTGGGAACGGATCCGCTAGCCGACGATCTTGCGCAGATCGCGGATCAGCAGCAGGTGCTTGAGGTGCGTCGTGACCGCCGCCAGGTTCTCCAGCGCCTCGACCGCCTCCTTGCGCCGCTCGACGTTGCGCGACCGCAGCGCCGGGGCGAGGATCTGCTGCAACAACGCGGCCTCGCGGTCGGCCGACGTCCGGAACGCGCGCAGGTTGCGCCCGCCGACGCCGTAGCGCGCCAGCTCGGTGACCGCGCGGATGATCTCGCGCTCGGTCTCGTCGTAGTACTTGGTCCCGGCGCGGTGCTCGCCCTTGATGACGCCGTAGTCCTCCAACTCGGCGACCAGGGCCGGGTCGGCGCGCGTGTCCTCGACGACGTCGTCCAGCGAGTACAGCGCGCCGCCGCCGGCGGTCACGCTGACGCTCGGGCGGCGCCGCGGGCCGGCCGCCGCGCCGTCGGCCGACGGCGCCGGGACGCTCGGGTCGGCGTCCACGCGGCCGGAGGCCAGCTCCTGGCGGATGACCCGCAGCGGCAGGAACTCGTCGCGCTGCATCCGCAGGATCGTGCGCAGGCGCGCGACGTCGGTCTGGGCGTAGAGGCGGTAGCCGCCGGGCGTGCGCCGCGGCTCCAGCAGCTTCTGGTCCTCGAGGTACCGGATCTTCGAGATCGAGATGTCCGGGAACTCCTGGCGCAGCGCCTTGCACACCGCGCCGATCGTCATCGCCTTGCTCGGGCGCTCCTCGGTCGGTGCGGTGCGGTCCTCTTCCACGGCGGCCATCAGCGCGAGAGGAACGTGAGCTTGTACTTGCCGACCTGCAGCTCGTCGCCGTCGGCGAGGGGATGCGACTCGATCCGACGCCGGTTGACGTAGGTGCCGTTCAGCGAGCCGAGGTCGTCGAGGTGGAACTCGTCGCCGCGCCGGACGATCAGCGCGTGGTCGCGCGAGACCGTGACGTCGTCGAGGAAGACGTCGGAGTCGGGCCGGCGCCCGATCGTCATGCGGTCGCGCTCCAGCGGGAAGCTCTCGCCGACGCGACCGCCGCCGGCGCGCACGACCAGCGCGGCACCGCCGCCCTGCTCGACCACGTCCTCCAGCTCGACGGGGACCAGCTCGCCGGTCTCGTCGATGCGGTAGGTGGCCGTGGAGGACTCAGGCGTCGCCGGCGTCTCGGGCACGCCGATGAACGCGCCGCAGCGCTGGCAGTAGTTCGCGCCTTCCGCGTTGGAGAAACCGCACTCGGGGCAGTGGCGGGCCATGCCGTCTCGACGTCCCCGGCCGGCCTTACTCCGCCGCGGGCTCGTCGCCGGCCGCGCGCCCCGCGAGGATGTCGGTCAGCCGCTGGACGTCGGCGCCCGTGATGACCTCCTCGCCCCCCTCGTGGCGCTTGCGCAGGCGATTGACCAGCTCGGCGCGGAGGATGTCGATCTTGCCGTGCAGGATGCGCCGGCGGTAGGAGATGTCGACCTCCTCCTCGGTGAGCTGCTGGATGAGGTCCTTGAGCTCCTGGTCAGAGAGCGAGCCGAGATCGGGGAACGTGTCCATGCTGAGGTCCTTCTCCTCCTGGGGACGGGCCGGGCGAGAATAGCAGCGGAGGGCTTTCGCTCAAGCTGAACTTGAGGGTGCAGCGCGCGTTGCGGACAGCGCGTCGCGCGTGTAGACCGCCGCCGCGACGAGCGACAGCGCCAGCCCGATGTAGAACAGCACGTGGGCCAGGACGTCCACGCCGGCCAGCGCGAAGAAGATCGAGGACATGGTCGGCCAGACGCCCCAGCGTCCCCACCAGTTGATCTTCAGCTCCAAACCACGGCTCAGCGCGATCCGGCCCGCGACCAGCAGGTACAGCTCGCGCGCGATGAGGATCGCGATCCCCCAACGCGGCAGCGTCTCGTAGTGCCAGCAGATGACCACGCCGGCGATGACCAGCGTGCGGTCGACGACCGGGTCCAGCAGCGCGCCGAAGCGGCTGTACTGGCCGGTGATCCGCGCGGCGATGCCGTCGGCGTAGTCCGACCACGAGACGACCGCGAACAGGATCGCGGGCCACGCGCCGACGCCGTCGCCCGACGACAGGCCCGTGATCAGCAGCGGGACGATCAGCGCCAGCCGGAAGAACCCGATGGCGTTGGGGATCGTCCAGACGTGCCACGGCGCGTCGGAGAGCGTCTGCGGCGGCGGCGGGCCCGAGCGGTCCAGGCCCGACAGCCGCCGGAACGTCAGGCGCGGGTTGCGCCAGGCCTTTACGGGATCGTCGGCCACAGCGTCCGCACGCCCTCCGCGGCCTCCTTGAGCGGGATGCCACCCTCGACCTCCCGCATGCCGCGCCGCAGCTGGGCCTCGATCGCGCCGGACTCCAGCGAGCGCTTGCCGATCGTCAGCCGCAGCGGCGCGCCGAGCAGCTCGGCGTCGGCGAACTTCTCGCCGGGGCCGGCGGCGCGGTCGTCCAGCAGGACGCTGAAGCCGACCGCGACGAGCTGCTCGTAGACGCGCTCGGCGGCCTCCAGCTCCGGCGTGCCGGGCTTGCCCAGCGCGACGACCTCGACGTCGAAGGGCGCGATCGCCTTCGGCCACGCGATGCCCTTCTCGTCGGCGTACTGCTCGACCGCCGCGGCCGCGATGCGCGCCGGGCCGATGCCGTAGGACCCCATGACGACCGGGTGCTCCTTGCCGTTCTCGTCCAGGTAGGTCAGGCCGAGCGGGACGCTGTAGCGCGTGCCGAGCTGGAAGATGTTGCCGATCTCGATCGCGGGCTCGATGCGCACGGCCTCGCCGCCGATCGTGTCGCCGGGCTCGACGGAGCGGACGTCGAGCGTCTGGCCGCCCTCGTAGGCATAGACCTCGTGTCGGTCGACGGCGTTGGCGCCGACGACGTAGCGGCCGGGCTCGATCGCCTGGTCGAAGAACGTCAGCACGCCGTCCTTGGGCCCGAGGTAGCCCGCGGGCCCCGGCAGCTCCTCGTCGCGCGCGGGCCGCCACTTCTCCCCCAGCGCGTTGCTCAGCTTGATCTCGCCGACGCGGTGGTCGCCGCGCACGAAGACGAGGATCGGCCCGCGCTCCTCGCCGATGATCGGGAACGCCTTGAGCAGGTTGCCGGGCTGGACGCCGAGGCCGCCGGCGACCGCCTCGATCGTCGTCTGGCCGGGCGTGTCCAGCGTGCCGGTGAGGCTGTCGGGCAACGCGGGCACGGGCTGCGCGTCGGCGGTGGCGATCTCGAGGTTGGCGGAGTAGCCGTTGGGGCCGAGGACGACGTCGTCCTCGCCCGCCGTGCACGGCGCCATGTACTCGTGGGCGCGCGCGCCGCCCATCATCCCGACGTCGGACTCGCACTCGTACCAGTCCAGGCCCGCGCGGTCGTAGATGCGCGCGTAGGCCTCGCGGTGGCGCTCGTAGTTGGCCTGCAGGCCCTCCTCGTCGCGGTCGAAGGAGTACGAGTCCTTCATGATGAACTCGCGGGTGCGCAGGACGCCCGCGCGGGGGCGCGGCTCGTCGCGCTCCTTGACCTGGAAGTGGTACAGGATCATCGGCAGGTCGCGGTAGGAGCGCACGGACTGGGCCGCGTGGTAGGTCACGGCCTCCTCGTGCGTCATCGCCAGCACCATGTCGGCGCCCTTGCGGTCCTTGAGGCGGAACAGCTCGCCGCCGATCGCGTCGTAGCGCCCGGAGCGCTTCCACAGCTCGGCGGGCTGCAGCACGGGCATGAGCATCTCCTGGCCGCCGATCGCGTCGATCTCCTCGCGGACGATCTGCACGATCCGCTGGTGGGTGCGCCACCCGGCGGGCAGCCACGTCCACAGCCCGGCGCCGAGCTGGCGCACCAGGCCGGCTCGAACCATCAGCTTGTGGGAGAGCGCCTCCGCGTCGGCGGGCGGCTGGCGCTCGGTCGGCAGGAAGAGCTGGCTCATGCGCATGGGCCGGACGATACGGCCCACGCGCGCGACGCGGCGGCGTGGCTCGAACCGACAGCCGGCGCAAGGCTTGCGAGGCAACGGAGCGGGTAGGGATATGTTTCGCCTGCCGCGCCCCTCTTCCGCAGCATCTCGATTGACTTCAAGCTCGCTTGAAGGCCGATGATGTTGTAGACCAGAACGCAACGACGACAAGGAGACCCCATGGCTTACTCCGTTCCTGATCTTCCGTACGCCTACGACGCGCTGGAGCCGCACATCGACGAGGCGACGATGAAGCTCCACCACGACAAGCACCACCAGGCCTACGTCGACAAGGCCAACGGCGCCCTCGAGGGCACCGAGTGGGCCGACAAGCCGGTCGAGGAGGTCCTCGCCAACCTGTCGTCCTTGCCGGAGGACAAGCAGGGCGTCTTCCGCAACAACGGCGGCGGCCACGCCAACCACACGCTGTTCTGGGAGTCGATGAGCCCGAACGGCGGCGGCGAGCCGACCGGCGAGCTGGCCGACGCCATCAACAGCGCGTTCGACTCGTTCGACGCCTTCAAGGAGCAGTTCGAGGCCAACGGCGTCGGGCAGTTCGGCTCGGGCTGGACGTGGCTGGTGCTCGACGGCGGCGCGCTGAAGCTCACCAAGACGCCGAACCAGGACAGCCCGGTCCTCGACGGCCAGACGCCGCTGCTGGGCAACGACGTCTGGGAGCACGCGTACTACCTCAAGTACCAGAACAAGCGCCCGGACTACCTGAAGGCCTGGTGGAACGTCGTCAACTGGGACAAGGTCGCCGAGCGGTACGCCGCCGCCAAGTAGGACGCGTCGTTCCGAGCGAGGGGCATGCCACGATGACGGCGTGCCCCTCCGCTCCGCGAGCCGAGCCCTCTGGGCGCGGCTTCGCCCCCTCCCCCTCGCCGCGGCGCTCCTCGCGCTGTCGCTGATCGCCGCCGCGTCCGCCGTCGCCTCGCCCCAGGTCCGGGTCGGGATCGCCGACGACGGCGTGCTGCTGCACTCGCCCGAGCGCGCCCCCGAGGTCGTCGCGCGGTGGAAGGCCGCCGGGATCGAGACCGTGCGCGTCCAGGTCCGCTGGGCGGGGATCGCGCCCGACGAGCTGTCGCCGACGATGCCGATCGGGTTTCACCCGACCGACCCCTACGACCCGCGGTACGACTGGGCCTACCTCGACCAGGCGATGGGCTTGCTGGTGGCCAACGGCCTGACGCCGATCCTCAGCGTGACGGGCTCGGGCCCGCTGTGGTCCAGCCGCGTGCCGTCGCTGGGCAACCCGCGCTACCAGCCGGATCCCGCGAAGTTCGGCGACTTCGCTACGGCCGTCGCGCGCCGCTACGGCAGGGTCGTCACGCAGTACCTGATCTGGAACGAGCCCAACCAGCCGCTGTGGCTGCAGCCCCAGCAGGAGTGCCCGGTCGCGGGCAGGAAGTGCACGCCGGTCGCGCCGCACACCTACCGGGCGCTCGTGCGCGCGGCCTATCCGGCGATCCATCGCGCGGACCCGGGCGCGCAGGTGATCGCCGGGACGCTCGCGCCGCGCGGCGCCGACCCGCTGCAGCGCAACCGCCCGCTGCGCCCGCTGGCCTTCATCCGCGCGTTCGGGTGCGTGGACGAGCGCTTCAAGCCGGTCCGCACCGGCCGCTGCCGCGGCTTCCAGCCCGCGCGGATCGACGGCTTCGCCTACCACCCGCACTCGATCAAGGCCTCGCCGACGACGCCGTCGCCCCACACCGACGACGCGGACCTCGCCGACCTCGGCAAGCTGGAGAAGACGCTGGACGCCGTCCAGCGGGCGCGCGGCTTCACGACGCCGACCGGCGCCCACGCGCCGCTGCATCTGACGGAGTTCGGCTACCAGACCAACCCACCCGACCCCTACGACGGCATCCCGCCCGCGCGCCAGTCGCGCTGGCTGCAGGAGGCCGCCTACATCGCCTGGCGCGACCCGCGCGTGCGGACGCTCGTGCAGTACGAGTGGCAGGACGAGCCGACGAAGTCCGTCGGCTCGGGCCGCAAGAAGTACGCCGGCTGGCAGTCCGGGCTGTTGGACAAGAACGGCAGGCCCAAGCCCGCGCTGGCGGGCTTCGAGCACCCGTTCTTCGCCGACGCGACCACGCTCGCGCCGCGCGTGCGCTTCTGGGGCCAGGTGCGCCCGGGCACCACGCACCGCGTCGCGCTGCAGCGCCGCTCGCCGTCGGGGACGTGGGTGACGATCGCGCGGCTGACCACCGACTCGCGCGGGCTGCTCGTCAAGACGCTCGCGCCGCCGATCGGCAAGGCCGCGACCTACCGCTACCGGACGACCGACCCCGCGCCGGCCGTGACCATGACCTCCGACGCCCTCCAGGTGACCCCGCGCCGATGACCCGCTTCCACGAGACCGCCGTCGCCTCCGAGGCGCACTGGATGATGCAGCTGGGCGAGCGCTTCGCGTTCGAGGGCCTGCTGGCCCAGCTCGCGCCGCGGATCGCCGTCGAGATCGGGACCTGGGAGGGCGGCAGCCTGCGGCGCATCGCCGCCCACGCCGGGCACGTGCACGCGTTCGACATCGACGAGCGCTCGGTGCCGCACGCCGCGGCGCTGGACAACGCGACGCTGCACCTCGGCGACGGCGCGGTCGAGGTCCCGCGGGTCCTGGCCGAGCTGCACGCGCGCGGCGAGGCCGTCGACTTCGCGCTGGTCGACGGGCTGCACACCTACGACGCCGTTCAGGCCGACGCCCGCTCGCTGCTGGACGCCGACGCCTGCCACACGACGACGATCGTCTTCCACGACACCGCCCACGCCGGCGTCCGGGCGGGCCTCGACGACCTCGACCTCCCGTCGCATCCGAAGGTCAGCCTCTGGCTGCCGGACTTCGTGCCCGGCTACCTCGTGCGCGACGACGACGAGCTGCCCGAGGAGATCCGCGGCCGCGGCTTCAACGGCCTCGGCCTGCTCGTCCTCGACCAGGCCTACCGACCGGAGACCAGCGGCCACGAGATCTTCGTGCCCTTCGACCGGTTGGAGCCGCGGAGCTGAGCGGCTAGGCCGGCGCCTCGATCTCCATCGCCGCGATCAGCCCGGTCGCGTCGTCGAAGGTGTAGGTGTGGATCACGGTGTCCTGGGCGATCAGCGCGCCGTCGAGCGAGCGCACGGTCTGCTCGACGGTGATCGCGACGCGGCCGTCGTCGCGCCGGGCGAACGCGAGCGGCTCGACCCTCGGGTCGATCTCCGCCCACTGGCGCGTCCAGTACTCCCGCACGGCCTCATGGCCGCTGACCCGACCGCCCTCCCAGCCGTTGGGCCAGTCGACGTCGGGGGCCATCGTCGCCAGGAGCGCGTCGACGTCCCGGGCGTTGAACAGCGCGTACATCTCACGGAGGAGCGCTTCGCGGTCGGCGGGCATGCGACCGAGGGTACCGCAACCCTTGGGTTGCGTGTGTGAGTTCTCGGGCGAGGCCTAGGCGCGCAGCTTGTAGCCCGAGCGGAAGAGCTTCAGGTTGACCGCGAAGAGCGCCGCGGTGGCGAGCGTCAGGACGCCGAGCGCCAGGGCGACGTTGATCTCGGAGTAGCCGAGGAAGCCGTAGCGGACCAGGCCGATCATGTAGTAGATCGGGTTGATGTGGGTCAGCGTCTCGAACGGCTCGGGCAGCAGCGAGGCGGAGTAGAAGACGCCGCCGAGGAAGAGCAGCGGCTGCAGGACGAAGGTCTGGGCGAACGACACGTCGTCGAACTGCTCGGCCCGGACGCCGATGAGCACGCCGAGCTGGGCGAAGAAGAAGCCGACGAGGAACAGCGCGGGCAGCAGGACCTCCGGGTGGTGGACCGGGACGCCGACCAGCGCGCTGGCCGCCGCGAACGTCAGGACCGCCACCAGGCCGCCGCGCAGGAAGCCGCCGAGCGTGAAGGCCAGCAGCAGCTCCGCGGGCGAGGCGGGCGAGCTCAGCTGGTCGTCGATCGCGCGCAGGAACTTCTGCTGGAGGATGCTCGACGAGTTGTTGCTGAAGGCGTTGGTCGCCCAGGCCATCATGATGAGGCCGGGGACGACGAAGACCACGTAGTCGAAGCCGTGCAGCCTGCCGACGCGCGAGCCCAGCGCGGCGCCGAAGACCGAGATGTACAGGAAGGTCTCCAGCAGCGGCGCGCCGATCGTCTGGCGCTTGATCTTCATGAACCGCGCGACCTCGCGCCGCAGCAGCGAGGCGAAGCGGATCTGCGCGGGCGTCAGCGTGAAGCGCCCCGAGGACAGCGCGCTCACGCGACCAGCCCTCGCGACAGCTCCTTGCGCCCGACCAGCTCCAGGTAGGCGTCCTCCAGCCCGGCGACGCCGAAGCGCGCCGCCAGCTCCGGCGACGTCCCGCTCGCCACGAGCTGCCCGCCGTTGATGAAGGCGATCCGGTCGCAGAGCTGCTCGGCCTCTTCGAGGTAGTGCGTGGTCAGCAGGATCGTCGTGCCCTCGGCGTTGATGCGCTGGACGTAGTGCCACAGCTCCAGGCGCAGCTCGACGTCGACGCCCGCGGTCGGCTCGTCGAGGATCAGCAGCCGCGGACGGTGCATCAGCGCCCGCGCCAGGATCAGGCGCCGCTTCATGCCGCCGCTGAGCGACCGCGTGCGGTCGTGGCGCTTCTCGCTCAGCGAGAAGGCCTCCAACAGCTCGGAGACCCGCTCGCGGCGGTCCTGCTTGCGCATGCCGAAGTAGCCGCCGTGGAAGTCCAGCGTCTCCTCCAGCGTGAGGAACTGGTCCAGGTTGAGGTCCTGCGGCGCCAGGCCGACCGCGGCGCGCGCCTCGGTGTAGCCGTCGACCGCGTCGTGGCCGAACACGCGGATCCCGCCGGACGTCGGTGCCGCGAGGCCGGTCGTGCAGTGGATCAGCGTCGACTTGCCGGCGCCGTTGGGGCCCAACAACCCGAAGAACTCACCCGACCCGATCGACAGCGAGACGCCGCGCAGCGCCTCGGTCCCGGTCGGGTAGCGCTTGACCAGGTCGGTGATCTCCAGGGCGGGTGGCGCGGCGGCGGCCGCGGGCGCAGGTGTCTTCACGTCCGTCATGATCGGACCTCAACCACGCTTGAAGTCAAGGGCTAGGCGCGGGAGAACCGGCGGCCGGCGACCGGGGAGACGGCTTCATCGATGGCGTCGGCGTCCTTGCGGGCCTGCTCGGCCTCCAGCGCCGCCAGGCGCTCCGGGGTCATCGCCGTGTCGTCCTCGTTCTCGGCCAGCCATCGCGCGGCCTCCGCGCGGGCGGCGTCGTCGACGACGACCTCCTTGCCCGAGGCGTAGTACTTGTCGATCTCGGCGAACAGCTCGTCGACCAGGTTCTCGGTCTTGACCTTCTTGAGGGGCTCTCCCTTGGAGAAGATCATCGCGCTGTCCTTGGCGCCGGTGATGCCGAAGTCCGCGTGGCGCGCCTCGCCGATGCCGTTGACCGCGCAGCCGAGGATCGACACCTCGATCGGGTCCTCGTAGGCCTCCAGCCGGCGCTCGACCTCCATGACGACCGAGTCCATGTCGAACTGCAGGCGCCCGCAGGTCGGGCAGGCGATCAGCACCGGGCCCTTCTCGCGCAGCTTCAAGGCCTTCAGGATCTCCCAGGCGACCTTGACCTCCTCCTCGGCATGGAACGTCGAGAGCGAGATCCGGATCGTGTCGCCGATGCCGTCGGCCAGCAGCGTGCCGAGGCCGACCGCGCTCTTCAGCGAGCCCGACCACTTCGTGCCCGCCTCGGTGATCCCGAGGTGCAGCGGGTGGTCGATCTTCTCGGCCAGCAGGCGGTTGGACGCGATCGTGTTGGGGACCGACGTCGACTTCATCGACACCTTGAAGTCGTAGAAGTCGAGCGTGTGCATCAGCTCGACCCACTCGGTCGCGGCGGTGACGAGCGCCTCGACCGGGTTGGTGAACTCGAGGTCGCGCAGGTGCTTGGGCAGCGAGCCGGAGTTCACGCCGACGCGGATCGGGGTGTTCGCGGCCTTCGCGGCGGCCACGACCTCGGCGACCTTGTCCGGCCCGCCGATGTTGCCCGGGTTGATCCGCACGCAGTGGGCGCCGGCCTCGATGGCCTTGATCGCCAGCGTGTGGTTGAAGTGGATGTCGGCGATGATCGGGATCGGCGACTCCACCACGATCGTCTTCAGCGCCTCGACGTCCTGCTCGCGCGGCACGGCGCAGCGGACGATGTCCGCGCCGGCCTCGGCGACCCGGCGGATCTGGTCCATCGTGGCGGAGAGGTTGGCGGTCTCCGTCTTGGTCATCGTCTGGACGGCCACGGGCGCACCGCCCCCGACAGGGACGGAGCCGACGTGGATCTGACGGGCGGAGGCCATGGAGGCCATTCTAGTAACGCGAATCCACCTAGACTCCTGGCCCGTGGCGCCCATCGACGTCTACGGGACCGCGCGGGGTCAGACCCGGGCGCGCCTCGCGTCCCCGCTCGCGGCACGTGCCCGCACGCGCCGGCACGCCGAGTTCTTCGGCCTGACCGGGCTGCGCGCCGGCATGCGCGTGCTCGACGTCGGCTGCGGCGCGCTCGGCCTGCGGGCGCTGGAGCCCGAGCTGGAGATCACCGGCGTCGACCTCGAGCCGCGTCCCTCCTACCCCGGCCCGTTCGTGCAGGCCGACGCGACCGAGCACCTGCCCTACGAGGACGGCGAGTTCGACCTCGTCTACTCCTCCAGCGTCGTCGAGCACGTCGTGCCCGAGCGCCGCGCGGCGTTCGCGGCCGAGGTCAACCGCGTCGGGCGGGGCGTCTACGTCCAGACGCCCGCGCGCGGCTTCCCGGTCGAGCCCCACAGCCTGCTGCCCTTCGCCCACTGGCTGCCCGCGACGCTGCGGCGCCCGTACTGGCGGCTGGGCGCGCAGGGCTACTGGGAGGACATCCACCTGCTCGGCCGCGGCGAGATGCGCGCGCTGTTCCCGGCGTCGGCGGTGCACGCCGAGCGCCTCGGGCCGCTGGCCAAGTCCTGGATCGCCATCCGACCCGTGGAGGAGGCGCGATGACCCCGTCCGGCCGTCCGGTCAACCTCCGCGACCTGCCGGCGCTCGTCGAGGCGCGGCTGGACGCGGGCCCGCTGGGCTACTTCGCCGGCGGCGCGGGCGACGAGCGCACGCTGGCCGACAACGAGGCCGCGTTCGCGCGCCGGCAGCTGCTGCCGCGCGTGCTCGTCGACGTCGACCGCGTCAGCACCGCCACGACGGTCCTGGGGACCGAGATCGCGCTGCCGGCGATCGTCGCGCCGGTCGCGCTGCAGAAGATGGCCCACCCCGACGGCGAGTGCGGCATGGCCCGCGCCGCGGCGGGCGCGGGCACGCTGATGTGCGTGTCGACGCTGGCGACCGCCACCGCGCGCGAGGTCCACGCGGCCGCGCCCGACGCGCCGCGCTGGTTCCAGCTCTACGTGTTGAAGGACCGCGGCGTCACGCACGCGCTGATCGACGAGGCGGTCGACTGCGGCTACCGCGCGCTGGTCCTCACCGTCGACGCCCCGCGCGCCGGCCGCCGCGAGCGCGACGTGCGCACCGGCTTCGCCGTCCCGCCCGGCATCGACATGCCGGGCGTCACCGCGGCGGCCGGGCACAGCGCGGGCCTGACCCCCGCGGGCTTCTTCAGCCTCGTCGACGCGTCGCTGACCTGGAAGGACCTCGAGCAGCTCGTCGAGCAGGTCGACCTGCCGGTGATCGTCAAGGGCGTCCACGCCGCGGCCGACGCGCGCCTGGCGCTCCAGCACGGCGCCTCCGCCGTGGTCGTCTCCAACCACGGCGGCCGCCAGCTCGACGGCGTCCCGGCCGGGATCGACCTGCTGGAGGACGTCGTGCAGGAGGTCGGCGGCGACGCCGAGGTCCTCGTCGACGGCGGCATCCGGCGCGGCACCGACATCCTGAAGGCCTTGGCGCTCGGCGCGAAGGCCGTCCTCGTCGGCCGCCCGATGCTGTGGGGCCTGGCCTGGGACGGCGAGGCCGGCGCACGCTGGGTCCTCGACACGCTCCAGGCCGAGCTGGAGCTGGACCTGATGCTGCTCGGCGCGCCGTCACCGGCGCACGTGGCGCGGCATCACGTGATCTGACAGCCCGCGAAGCCATCCGCCTCCAGGACCCGGGTCACTGCCGACGTCATGGTGACGTCGGCAGTGACCCGCATCCTCTGCGAGCGCCCGGAGGCTCGCCTCAAGCCGAAGCCCGCAAAGGCCGTTAACCGAGACAAGCGTGTCCGACTCCCCCGACCTCTCCTTGATCGCCACGCTGCGCGATGCGCTGAGCGCCGCCCGTGGCGTCCGGTCTCGTGACGACCTCACGATCGCGTTGGACCGCATCGCGGAGCTGATCGCGCAGGCGCTGGGCTACCGCAGCGTCGCGATCAACCTGCATCGGCCGGCGTGGGACGACTTCGAGGCCACGACCGTCCACGGCAGCGAGGAGGCGCGGCGCGCGCTGCTCGGCAAGGCCTCCACGTGGGAGCAGTGGGCGCCGTACCTCGCGTCGCGCTTCGAGCGCCGCGGCACGCACCACATCCCGGCGGGATCGCTGGCCGACCGTCCCGGCGGCCTGCCGATGTACCGGCCCGACGGCGCGCCGTCGCAGGCCGACGACCAGTGGGATCCGGACGACCTGCTGCTGGCCGTCATGCGCCGCGGCAACGGCGACGTGCTCGGGATCGTCTCGGTCGACGAGCCGCTGAGCGGCCTGCGGCCGACCGACGCCGACCGCGACCGCCTCGTCGCGCTGACCGAGCTGGCCGGCCTGGCCGTCGAGCAGGCCGGCAGCGCCGAGCGCGGCGCCCGCCACCGCGCCGCGATGGACCGCCTGCTGACGCTGTCGGCCCGCACCGGCCAGGCGCGCGGCCGCGCCCAGACGCTGGAGGCCGTCGGCGCCGCCGTCCGCGAGACGCTCGGCTTCGGCCGCGTCGCGGTCCTGCACGCCGAGCAGGGCGGCCTGCTGCGCCCCGTCGCCACCGCGGGCTGGACGCTGCACGACCCGGTCTTCTCGCACGCCGCCTTCACGCCCGCGCAGCTGGAGCCGATCCTGCAGCCCGCCCACGAGCGCCACGGCTGCCACCTGATCGCCCGCGACGACGCCGAGGCGACGCTGCACCTGCAGACGACGATCTACCGCTCGCAGACCAACGGCCGCGGCCCGTACGCGTGGGAGCGCCACTGGCTGCTGGCCGCGCTGCGCGACGAGGCCGGCGTGCTGATCGGCGTCCTCTGGGCCGACGATCCCGGCGACCGCCTGCTGCCCGACCGTGAGACGCTCCAGGCGCTGCGCCTGCTGGCCGACCACGCCGCCGCCGCGCTCACCGGCGACGCCGGTCCGGAGATCCTCCCGGCGCCGTTCCACGAGCAGGACCCGCTGACCGGCCTGATGACGCGCCCGAAGCTCGCCGACCGCCTGCGCCACGCGCTGCAGCGCGTCAAGCGCGCCGAGGAGACCGTCGCGGTGCTGTTCATCGACCTGGACAACTTCCAGCACGCCAACGACACGCTCGGCCACAACGCCGGCGACGAGCTGCTGCGCGTGACCGCGGCCCGGATCGACGAGGACCTGCGTCCCGGCGACACCGTCGCGCGCTTCGGCGGCGACGAGTTCGTCGCCCTCTGCGAGGACGTCGCGTCGGCCGACGAGGCGATGGACATCGCCGAGCGCCTGCGCATGCTGCTGGCCGAGCCGATCCCGCTGGCCGCGGGCGTCGCGCAGGTCACGGCGTCGATCGGCGTCGCGCTGCCCGACCGCCCCGACCGCAGCGCCGAGGCGCTGCTGCAGGCGGCCGACCGCGCGATGTACGAGGCCAAGGCCGCCGGGCGCGACGCCGCGAGGCTCGCCACGCCCGGCGCGGGCTGGCCGTAGGCCGGCCCGGCGGGCGGGGCTACTCCGTCCCGCTCACCGTGATCCAGCCGAACGGGTCGCCCGCGGCGTAGTAGCCCGCGAACGTCGAGTCGCCGACGTCGGTGGGGATCTTGCCCGGCATCTGGCTCCAGGTGTGGGTCGTCCCGGCGTCGGCGCGCGCCACGTTCTCCAGGTTGACGAGCACGCCGCGCTTGTCCGCGGTGCCGACGTTGCCGGTGGTGAAGACCGCGCGCGAGCCCGAGGCCGTGATCTCGATCTCCGGGTTGGACGCCGTCAGCTTGATCCCGTGGCCGGCGTAGCAGAACAGCACCGTGCCCGCGTACGTCAGGCGCGTGGCGCCGCTGGCCGGGTCATACCAGCCGCCCTGGAACGGGAAGTGGAACTGGTAGACCAGCGACGCGCTGCTGCCCGGCTGCGTGGTCGCCGGATCGGCGGTGGCGCCGTTGGCGACCGCGGTGCCCTCGCCGGCGTTGATGTACTGGATGAACGAGTCGCGCACGTGCCAGGTGATCGAGCCGGCGGCGACGGCGACCGAGGTCGGCGGCGCGGTCAGCGCGTTCGGCCCGCCCGGAGCGGTGACGACGGGCCCGCTGGTGCAGGTCTTGGTGTTGCCGCCGGTCGAGCCGCCGCCGGTCGAGCCGCCGCCCGTGGAGCCGCCGCCGCCCGTCGACCCACCGCCCGTCGAGCCGCCGCCGGTGGAGCCGGAGCCGGAGCCGGAGCCGCCCGTCGTCCCCGTGCCGCCGCCGCTGCCACTGCCGCTGCCGCCCGACCCGCCGCCGGTCGTGCCGGAGCCGCCGCGCGACGCGTCGACGGTCAGCGTCCCGAGCGTCCCGCCCTTCAAGGCCTTCAGCTTGAGCGCGCGCCGGATCGCCGCGGCGCCCGCGGCGGTCAGCTTCACCGAGCCGGCCTTCAGCGCGACGGTCCCGGCCGTGCCGTTCAGCGAGCGCTTCTTGGCGTCGATCGTGAGGATCGTGGTGGTCTTGCTCCCGACCTTGGCGGTCAGCCGCGAGCCGCTGCCGGCCAGCCGCAGCGCCGGGGCCTTCAGCGTCAGCGTGCGCGAGCCCTTCTTGAAGCGGATCGCCCCGGAGTGGCCCAGCGACGCGGACGAGCCCA
This sequence comes from Baekduia sp., assembly GCF_035685985.1. Lineage (GTDB taxonomy): Bacteria > Actinomycetota > Thermoleophilia > Solirubrobacterales > Solirubrobacteraceae > Baekduia. Next base: position 198,350 of record NZ_DASRZV010000013.1, on the reverse strand, counting down.
CGGTCACGGCCTTGACCGGGAAGGTGATGGTCTTGCCCTTGGCGCGGGCCGGCGCGACCGCCGAGACCTTGACGCCCGCCCGCGACAGCGACGACGCCGCGGCGCCCTTGAGCGTCAGCGCCGACGTGCCGGACGCGGCGCTCGCCGCCGACGGCACGGCGACGGCGCCGGCGCCCGCCGCGACGGCGAGGGTGGCGAGGACGGGGAGACGACGGGTCATGCGAGGGGCTCCTTCGTGGGGGTGCGGCCAGGCGTGCGGCCGAGCCAGTCGACGTGCAGCGCGCCGCCGGCCAGCGACGCGTCGACCTGCCAGACCTCGGCCAGCAGGGACTCGGTGAGGACGGTGTCGGGCGGCCCGGCGGCGACCGTGCGCCCGTGCGAGACGACGACGACCTCGTCGGCGACGGCGGCGGCCAGCGCGAGGTCGTGGACGACGAGCACGACCGTCAGGCCGTCGTCGGCCAGGCCGCGCAGCAGGCGGGCCATCGTCGAGGTGGCGCCGAGGTCCAGCGCGGAGGTCGGCTCGTCGGCCAGCAGCGCGGGCGCCTCCTGCGCGAGCGCGACCGCGACCTGCACGCGCTGCAGCTCGCCGCCGGAGAGCGTGTTCAGGCGGCGGTCGGCGAACGCGAGGACGCCGGCCCGCCCCATCGCGCGCTCCACGGCGTCGTGGTCGGCGCGCGTCGGGCGCGAAAGCGGGCCGAGGTGCGGCGCGCGGCCGATCGCGACCGCCTCGTGGACGCGCACGCCGTCGGGGACGCGCGCCCGCTGGGGCACGAACGCGCGCAGCTTGGCGAGCTTGCGCCCGCGCAGCGCGGCGACGTCCACTCCGTCCCACCGCACCGTGCCGGACTCGAGCTTCTGGATCCCGGCCGCGGCGCGCACGAGCGTCGACTTCCCGGCGCCGTTGGGCCCGACGACCGCGACCAGGCGGCCCGGCGCGGCGGCGAGGTGGGCGCCGTGCAGGATCTCGACGCCGCCGAGCTTCACGACCGCGTCGTGGACGGCGAGCATCAGTGGGCTCCCCGCAGCAGCCACAGGAACACCGGCACGCCCAACACCACCATGAACGGCCCGACGGGCAGCTCGATCGGCGCGAGCACGACGCGCGCGAGCGTGTCGCCCACCAGCAGCAGCGCGGCGCCGACCAGCGCCGAGGCGCCCATCACGAAGCGATGCGACGCGGTCCCGCCCGCGAGGCGGACCAGGTGCGGGATGACGAGGCCCAAGAACGACAACAGGCCGACGAGCGCCGCGGCGGCGGACGCCAGCAGCGTCGCGGCGATCACCGCGGCCAGGCGGATCCGCTTGGGGTGCGCGCCGAGCGACTCGGCCACGTCGTCGCCCAGCGCCAGGCGGTCCAGCGGCCGGGCCAGGACCACGGCGCCGAGGAAGCCGACGACGAAGTACGGCCACGCGACCTCCATGTCCGACCAGCCGTCCGACGACAGCCCGCCGGCCATCCACAGCACGGCGGACTGGACGCGGTCGCTGAAGGCCACCATCAACGACGTCGTGCCCGCGTTGAACAGCGCGGCGACCGCGATGCCGGCGAGGATCAGCCGGCTCGTCGCGCCCGCGTTCGCGCCGCTCCACGCGATCATCAGCACGATCGCGCCGGCGAGCACGCCGAAGACCAGCGCGCCGACCGGCAGCAGCGCCACGGCGCTGGGGAACGCGAGCAGCACGAGGATCGCGCCGAAGCTCGCGCCGCCGGTGACGCCGACGATGTCGGGCGAGGCCAAGGGGTTGCCCAGCGCGCCCTGCAGCAGCACGCCGGCGACGCCGAGCGCGGCGCCGACGACGATCGCCTCGACCATCCGCGGCACGCGCAGCGACACGACGATCTCACGCAGCGGCCCGTCCTCGGCGCGCCCGGTGAGCGCGTCGATCACGTCGTGCAGCGGGACGTGGACGGCGCCGAGCGTCAGCGACAGCGCGGCCGCGACGAGGAGCACGACGGCCGCGATCGCCACGACCGCCGTCTGCCGCAGCGCCGCGCGGCGGCGCGCGGGGGCGGTCGCCGTCCGGGCCGTGGGCGCGGCGACAGCGCTCACGGCATCAGTTCCCAAGGAACTTCTTGCGGACGTCGGTGATGATCCGACCCGGGTCGGTGTAGGCCTGCAGCAACGAGTTGCCGGTCGCGACGAAGACCTTCTTGTGGCGCGCGGCCTTGGTCTTCTTCCACCCCGCCTTGTTGGCCAGGTACTTGGCCAACGACGGGATCGAGGACGGGGCGCCGTGCGGGACGGCGATGATCACGTCGGGGTTGCGCTGGACGACGGCCTCGTCGGAGATCCGGGCGTAGCCGCCGGACGCCGTCAGCCCGCCGGTGAGCAGGCGGCCGCCGGCGCGCCGCACGATGTCCCCGCCCCACGAGTTGGCGAGCATCGCGTAGGAGGTGCGGCCGACGCCCATGATCAGCAGGACCGTCGGGTGCTTCCTGACGCCCGCGGACGCCGACCGGATCGCCGCCTGCTGGCGGGCCGCCAGGCGCGCGGCGGCCGACGACTTCCCGACCAGGGCGCCGATCGTCTTGGTGTCGTCGATGAGGTCGTGGGCCGAGCGCGGGTCGCTGTAGGCGACCTTCATCCCGAGGCGCTTCATGCCCGCCTCGCCCTTCTTCCAGATCGGCGCCGACAGCACGAGCTGCGGGTTGCGGACCGCGAGCTGCTCGAGGTTGGGGCCGCTGGGGTGCGACAGCGCGAGCGTCGGCACGCCCTTGAGGCGGGGGTCGAGGCGGTCCTGGCCGCCGAGCGTCTGGCCGATGGCGACGGGCCGGACGCCCAGCTCGGCCAGCGTGTTGGCGGTGAACGGCGTGAGCGCGGCGACGCGCTTGTAGGTCTTGGCCTGCGCCGCGGCGGGGACGGCGACGAGCGTGAGAGCGAGAAGGGAGGCGGTGAGCGTGCGGGGCATGGGAGTTTAGGGGGGCCTAACGAGCGAGGCCGGAATCGGGTATGTTCGGCCACCCTAACAGTTCGTAGGGCCCCCTAAGCCTCCGGTTCCCATCCAGACCGGCGGGCTGTCGTTTTCCGGAAAGGACCTCCCTTGACCTCCACCACCACCCCGCGCCTCCTGGCGATCGCCGCGCTCGCGGCCGGCGCCGCCGCGTTGCCGGCCGCCGCCCAGGCGGGCACGGTCACCAGCGCGCACCTCGACTGGACGCAGGCCAACGTGTACGACCTGGCCGGCTCCAAGACGTGGCTCGGCTACGCGACGAGCAAGGCCCCGCTCAACGCGCTCGGCACCGCGACGCCGATCGCCCCCGCCACCGGCGACACCGTCACGCCCGACAGCCCCAAGGGCGCGAGCGTCTTCTACACCACCTCGTTCCCCTCCACCTCGGGCAGCTACGACGCGACCGACGGCACGGGCACCATCGAGCTCGACGGCGGCCTGTCGTTCGTCGCGCCCCCGCCGCCCGACGGCCACGGCTTCGACATCTCGATCGAGCAGCCGCAGCTCGTGCTCGACGGCCTCAGCGGCGAGCTGTACGCCTCGGGCAAGGGCAGCACCGACTCGGGCACCTATGACCGCAGCGCGCCGCTGTTCGACCTCGACCTCAGCGACGCGTCGGTGACGATCAAGGCCGACGGCTCGCGCGTCATCGGCCCGATCGTCCCGAGCATCGCGACCGCCAAGACCGCGTTCCCCAACAACTACGCGGTCGGCGCCGGCCCCGACCGCTCGCCGAACACGTTCGGCTCCTTCTCGCTGACGGTGAAGACCAACGGCGGAGACCAGGGCCCGAAGGGCGACGCCGGCGCGACGGGTGCGACCGGCGCCACGGGCGCCACCGGCGCCGCGGGCGCTCCCGGCGCCGCGGGGGCCAACGGCAAGGACGGCGCCTCGACGACGATCCGCACGGTCCAGGCCGTGCTGGCCAAGGCCCCGTACAAGGGCTCGGCGAGCCGCAAGGTCACCGTCTACTCGACCAAGAACAAGAAGCTGGCGTCCGGCACGCTGAAGGGCCGCGTCCTCAAGGTGACGCTGGCCAGCAAGGTGACGTCCCTGTCCGGCAAGGTCAAGGTCAAGGTGACCGGCGCCAAGTCCTCCAAGACCGTGAGCATCCCCTCGTGAGCGACATCTCCGCCATCCCGCTCGGCGACCACCAGGTGAAGGAGGGCGCCGCCGCGGCGGCCCCGCCGCCCCCGCCCCCGCCGCTGAGCGACGTCCCGCCGACCCGCCGGCGCACCGCCGGCGAGGAGGCCCGCACGCTCGTCGCCCAGACCGCCGTGGGCACGCTCGCGACGCTGAGCGACGACGGCGGCCCCTGGGCGTCGCTGGTCAGCTACGCGTCGCTGGAGGACGGCTCGCCGATCCTCTTCGTCTCGACGATGGCCGAGCACGGCCGCAACCTCAAGCGCGACCAGCGCGCGAGCCTGGTCGTGGCCGAGACGCCGTCGGGCACCGACCCGCTGGCCAACGGCCGCGTCACGATCGCCGGCCGCGTCGTCTCGCCCGAGGGCGACGACGAGGCCCGGGCCCGCGCCGCGTACCTGAAGGCCGTGCCGAACGCGAAGTACTACGCCGACTTCACGGACTTCTCGTTGTACGTGTTGAAGGTCGAGCGCGTGCGCTGGGTCGGCGGCTACGGCCGCATGGACTCGGCCGACGCCGAGGCCTACGCCAACGCGGAGGCCGATCCGGTCGGCAAGCCGATCGGCGCGGTCAAGCACCTCAACGAGGACCACGCCGACGCGCTGCTGGCGATGGCGCAGGCCTTCGGCGGCTACCCGGACGCGACCGCGGCCGAGTGCACGGGCGCCGACCGCTACGGCCTCGACCTCCAGGTCAAGACGCCGCGCGGCTCCGCGACGGCCCGCGTCGGCTTCGCCGAGCCGGTCGGCGACGACCCGGTCGGCCTGCGCCAGGCCACGGTCGAGCTGGCGAAGCGCTCGCGCGCGGCGCTCAGCTCCGACGACGCGAGCTAGCACCGCGGAAGAGGGGGACGAGGGGCGGCGGACGACAGCGCCGCCCCTCGCGTCCCCTCCCGGCCTAGGCGTACATGTCGCCGATCGTCGCCTCGTACTTCTCGGCGATCGGCTTGCGCTTGAGCTTCATCGTCGGCGTCAGCTCGTCGCCGCCGGGCAGCCAGTCGCCCTCGACGATCGTGAACTTCTTGATCTGCTCGACGCGGGCGAGCTTGGCGTTGGCGGCGTCGACGCCCTCCTGGATCGCCGCGCGGACGCGGTCGTCGTGGGCCAGCGTCTCCAGGGACGGGTCCTCGATGCCGTTCTGCGCCGCCCACGCGGGCGCGAAGTCCGCGTCCAGGACGATCAGCGCCGTGTTGTAGGGCTTGGCGTCGCCGATGCAGACCGCGTTGCCGATCAGCGGCGAAGCGGACTTCAGGGTCGCCTCGATGTTCGCCGGGGACATGTTCTTGCCCGCGGCGTTGATGATGATCTCCTTCTTGCGGTCGACGATCTTGACGTAGCCGTCCTCGTCCATCGTCGCGATGTCGCCGGTGTGCAGCCAGCCGTCGGCGTCGATCGCCTCGGCGGTCTTGTCCGGCAGCCCGCGGTAGCCGAGCATCACCATGCCGGAGCGCATCAGCAGCTCGCCGTCGTCGGCGATCCTCAGCTCGGCGCCGGGCGTGGCCGGGCCGACCGTGCCGATCTTGATCTTGCCGGGCGGGTTGACCGCGCCGCCGCCGCAGGTCTCGCTCATCCCCCACAGCTCGGCCAGCGGCAGGCCGATGGCGTGGAAGAACTCCAGGACCTCGACCGGCGTCGGCGCGGCGCCGACGTTGATCGCCACGACCTGGTCGAGGCCGAGCATCGACCGCAGGCCGCTGAACATCTCGGCGTCGGCCCGCGCGACCGCCGCGGCCAGCTCCTCGGGCACCGGCTCGCCGGCCTGCTCGAGCCGGACCTTCTCGCGCGCCGCGGCCAGCGCCGCCTGCGCCTTCTCGCGCTGCTCGTCGGGCTGGGAGGCGACCATCGCCTCCAGGCCGGCCTTGAGCTTCTCCCAGATCCGCGGCACGGCGAAGAACCAGTGCGGCCGGACCTCGGGCAGGAACGACACGATCTCGCGCGGGTTCGGGCAGCAGGTGACCGTGAAGCCGAAGACGATCGGCAGGTAGTGGTGCGCGGCGCGCTCGGCGATGTGCGCGTTGGGCAGCCACGAGATCACGCGCGCGCCCTCGGGGAACTCGACGATCTCCTCGATGCCCGAGACCGCGGTCAGCAGGTTGCGGTGCGCCAGCTCCACGCCCTTCGGCGGGCCGGTCGTGCCCGACGTGTAGATCAGCGTCAGCACGTCGTCGCCGTGCAGCCGGGCGATCGAGGCCTCGACGTCGAAGCCGTCGGAGGCGACGTCGGCCAGCGCCAGCGTGCCCTCGGGCGGCTCGCCGTCGACGACGATCACGTGCTCCAGGTCCGGCAGGGCCTTCCGCGCCTCCAGGACGTTGGCCAGGTAGGCCTGCTCGGTGATGAGGATCCGCGCGCCGGCGTCCGAGACCACGTACTCGATCTGGTTGGGCGCGTAGGTCATGTAGATCGAGAACGGCGTCGCCCCGACCATCATCGCCGCGAGGTCCGCGAGGTGGAACTCGGGCCGGTTGCCCAGCAGCAGGGCGATCGTGTCGCCCTTGCGCAGTCCGAGGTCGTGCAGGCCGCCGGCGAGGCGGTCGACCCGCTCGCGCAGTTGGGCCCACGTCCACGAGACCTCGTCGCCCTTGGTGCGGACCGCGACCTCGTCGGCCCGTTGCGCCGCCGTGATCCGGAACGCCTGCGCGATCGTCGCGGCGTCCACCCCGCGCGTCGGTGCGGTGCTGCTCTCCACTTCGACCCTCTCCTCTTCGGGTGGCCCTGCCCGGGCCGGGCGCTACTTCACGCCGAACCCGGGTCCTGCAAGCCGGTTGATGTCGTTGGTGAGCCCGACCGCGAAGAGCATGATCACCAACACGAACCCCACATAGCTGGCCTGCTCCATGACGCGGAACGGGATCGGGCGCCCTCGCACCTTCTCCGCCAGCGCCCAGAAGATATGCCCCCCGTCCAGCGGAAGGAAGGGGAACAGGTTCACGATCGCGAGCGAGAGCGAGATGATGGCCAGGATCTGGAGCGACAGGACGATGTCGTCGGCCTTGAAGGACTCGCGCGTCGTCTCGTAGGAGCCGACGATGCCGGAGACGTTCTTGCGGGCCTCGCTGCTGTAGAAGATCTTGGTGATCGCCGAGACCGTGCCCTTGGTCACGTTCCACATGCCGGTGACCGAGCGGCTCGCGGCGTCGGCCGGCCCGAGCCGGTCGTAGGCGTTGTCGAACGTGAAGCCGATCAGCATGCGCCCGGCGGCGGTGTCGTAGCGCGGGCGGACCTCGACGGTCTGCTGCCGGCCGTCGCGGACCACGACCACCTTCGCCGCGGTGGCGGCGACGCAGCCGTCGGTCCTCGCGTCGTCGGCGCAGGTGTGCGTGCCGATCTGCTTGCGGAAGTCCGCGGGGCCGCCGCCGACGCCGTCGACCGAGACGATCTTGTCGCCGGGCTTCAGCACGCCCTGGGCGGCGGAGTCCTTCTGCACGCCGTAGACGTGGTCGCTCGCGACGACCTGGCCCTTGAAGGCGAACAGGCCGAAGAGGATCGCGAAGGCCACCACGACGTTGACGAACGGGCCCGCCGCGATGACGACGACGCGCTTCCAGACCGGCTGGCGGTAGTAGGCGCGGTCGGCGTGCTCCGGCGGGATCTCCTCCGTCGGGTTCATCCCGGTGATCTTCACGTAGCCGCCGGCCGGGATCGCCCCGATCGCGTACTCGGTCTCGCCCTTCTTGATCTTGCCGAGCAGCGGCGGGAAGAACAGCGAGAAGCGCTCGACGCGCATCCCCACCAGCTTGGCCGCGGTGAAGTGGCCCAGCTCGTGCAGGATGATCAGGACGATGAAGCCGAGGGCGGCGAGGAACCAGCTCATCTAGGCGCGCGCCCCGATCTGCTCGGCGGCGATCTCGCGCGCCTCGCGGTCGGCCTCGAACAGCGAGTCGAAGGCGTGGACGGGGCCGCCGGGCATCGCCTGCAGCGTGGCGTCGATGACCTCGGCGATGCCGGTGAACGCGAGGCGGCCGCTCATGAACGCGTGCACGGCGACCTCGTTGGCGGCGTTGAGCACGCACGGCGCGGTGCCGCCCGCGCGCGCGGCCTGCAGGCAGAGGTCCAGGCACGGGAACGCGTCGCGGTCGACCTCCTCGAAGGTCAGCGAGCCCAGGGCGGCGAGGTCGAGCCGGCGCGTGGGCAGCGGCACGATCTCGGGGTGGTGCAGGGCGTAGGCGATCGCGATGCGCATGTCGGGCAGCCCGAGGTGCGCGAGCTGGGCGCCGTCGGCGGTCTCGACGGTCGCGTGGACGATCGACTGGGGGTGGACGACGACGCCGATGCGGTCGTAGTCGACGCCGAAGAGGTGATGGGCCTCCATGACCTCCAGGCCCTTGTTCATCAACGTGGCCGAGTCGATGGTGATCTTGCCGCCCATCGACCACGTCGGGTGCGCGAGCGCCTCGTCGACGGTGACGTCGGCCAGCTCCGCGCGCGTGCGCCCGCGGAACGGGCCGCCGGACGCGGTGATCGTGATCCGCTCCAGCGCGCCCGCGGGGACGCCCTGCAGGAGGTGGTGCAGCGCGGCGTGCTCGGAGTCGACCGGCAGCAGCCGCGCCCCGGTGGCCTCCGCGAGCTGCGTGACCAGCTCGCCGCCGACGACCAGGGACTCCTTGTTGGCCAGCGCGAGGTCGATGCCCTCGCCCAGCGCCGTGACGGTCGGGCCGAGGCCCGCCGAGCCGACGAGCGCGTTGAGCACGAGGTCGGCGCCCGACTCCATCACGAGCTGCACGAGCCCCTGCGCGCCGACGAGCACCTCGCCGTCGGTCCACGCCTCGGCGGCGCGCGCGGCCGCGTCCTCGTCGGCGAGCGCGATCCGGCGCACGCCGTGGTCGATGGCCTGCTGGACCAGGGGCTCCCAGGAGCGCGCGGCGCTCAGGCCGACGATCTCCAGATCGTCGGTCCGCGAGACCACGTCGAGCGCCTGGGTCCCGATCGACCCGGTCGACCCGAGCACGAGAAGACGGCGGGGCATTGGCTGGAGGGTAGCTGCGCGATCCTCAACACCTCCTCAAGAGTGGACGCGACCGGTCTCCGGCGTAGCGTCGCGCAGCGTGTCGCACCGGTCCAGTCGTCGCGGCGCGCTCAGCGCGCTGCTGCCCGTCCTCGCCCTGTTCGCGCTCGCCGCCCCCGCCGGCGCGGCCGCCCCCGACAACCGCGCCGTCACCGTCCCCGCCGACGCGCCGGCCGTCGCCACGACGTCCTCGGGCGCCATGGTGCTGGCCTGGGTCCACGGCGGCTCGACGTGCACCGCGCTCCAGCGGCCCGGGACACCGCGGCCGACCCGGGCCGCGAGCTTCACCGGCCTCCCCGGCGAGGAGGACGTCGCGCCGGGCGGCTGTGACGCGACGCCCGTCCTGGCCCGCTTCGGCGGCGCCGCGCTCGGCGCCTTCCGACCGGACGACCCGGCGTCCGCGCGATCGTTGGTCTGGGGCGTCGCGGGCGAGGACACGGGATCCGTGCTGTTCAAGGCCGGCGCGCCGTCGCCGGGCAGGTCTCCACCACGCCGTCCCCGCTGACCGGGCCGGCCGCCGGGCTGCGCTTCTGGGCGGCCGAGGTGCCGTCCACCGCCCGGGTCGACGAGGTCGCGCTGGCCGACGCCGGCGGCGTGGTGCGGCGCGCCTACGACCCGACCTGGTTCCGGGTCGGCGGCCTCAGCGGCGACCCGTTCGACGAGGCGGGCACGCTCGTGCGCCGCGGACGCGTCGGCACGGCGACCTGGCAGCTGCGCGGCACGACCGCCAACGACCTCGCGGCGACCCCGCTGGAGCCCGAGCGCCGCGTCACGCAGCGCTGCCTCGTGTTCGTCGTGCGCTCCCGCAACGGCGGCGCGTCCAACGGCGGGCCGTGCACCGGCTCGCTCGACGAGCGGACGCCGCTGCTCGCCGACCCCGGCAGCGACTGCGAGGTCGGCGCGCACGTCGTGGTCCTGGTCGCGGCGGCGGTCCGGCGCGTCGTGGTGGTCACCGGTGACGGCGCGCGCCGGACGGTGGCGCTGTCGCCCTTCGGCGCGGGCGCGCGCGCCGGCGCGCTGCTCGTCGCACGCTTCGCCGACCACGGCGTGCAGCTGTGCGACGCGATCGACCGCCCGCTGCGCATCCCCGACGACTGCGCGCTGCCGCCGACCGACCCGGCGGTGACGTACGTCTCGACGCACAAGACGGCCACCGGACGCTTCCTCTTCGGCGTCGTGCCGGCCGAGATCGCCGCCGCGCGCGTGACGCTGCACGACCGCACCACGCAGACGTTCGCGGCCGGGCCGCTGACCGGCTACGCCGGCATCTACGCGGGCGCGCTGCGCCAGATCGCCGCGGACCTGCCGGGCCCGCGCACCGTCGACCGGATCGAGCTGCTGGACGACCGCGGCCGGGTGCTCAACGGCGACGCCGGCTTCGAGGTGAGCTACGGCCCGGACGTGACCGTCCTGCCCGCCGCCGGAGGCGTGCCCGCCGTCCACGCCTCCGCGGTGCGCAGCGGCGACTACCGGGCGACGTGCATCGGATTCCGCGCGATCAGCGACGCGGCGCGTTGCGACGGCGGCGGCTTCGCCACCACGACCGGGGCCCACAGCATCACCGTCCACGTGCCTTGCGCCCCGCGCCGGATCCTGGTCAGCGCGGTGCTTGCGCGCCGCGGCGACCGGCTCGTCCTGCGGACGACCGACGGGCGCGAGGTGACGGCCCGGACGGCGCGCCTCCCCGCGGCCGCCGGGGCGTTGGCTGGCAGGTACTACGCCTTGGCGACGCTCCGCCCGGACGAAGGCCTCGCCTCGGCGATCATCCGCGGTCGCGCGTCTCGGCGCTTGGCGATCGGCCTGCCGCCCGCGGCGCGGCAGTGCGGCTACGACGACCTGCCGGGCTTCCTCTCCGACGTCCTCTCCTGACGCCGCCCACAGCTGGACGGACGGACGGTGGCGTCCGCGACGGAAGCTAGATTGCGCAGCGTGCTCCATCGGTGCTTGGTCCTCGTCGTCGCGGCGATCTGCGCGCTCCTGCCCGCGGCGGCCCGCGCCCAGACCGGCGTGATCCCGATCCCCGCCGATGCGCCGACGATCCCCGGCTGGTGGGACAGCGGCCAGGAGGCGATCGTCTTCGCCGACGGCCAACGCCTCTGCGCCGCGTTCCACGACGTCGGCGCCCCGAGGCCGACGACGCTGACGCCCGACGGCGGCGACTGCCTCGACGCCGCGCCCGTCCTCGGCCCCTTCGGCCGGCGGGTCATCGTCGTCCGCGACGACGACGGGCGCTACGTCGAGATCGCCGTGGTCGGCGCCGCCACCGCCGTCGTCCAGCTGCGCCAGGCCGGCGCGGTCGTCGCCCGCGTCGCGACCCGGGCCGCGCCGCTGCCCGGCCCCGCCGCCGCGCTGCGCTTCTACGTGCTGACCGCTCCCTCGCCGTTGGCGATCGACGAGCTGGCGCTGCTCGACACCTTCGAGACGGTCCAGCGCGCGCTCGATCCCGCCGACCCGCGCGAGCACGCCTCGACCACCAGGTACGTTCCGCGGCCGGGGCCAGGACCGGTGCTGCGGCGCGGCACGTTCCACGGCACCTCGTGGACGCTGCGCACGCGCTTGGGCCATCCGATCGTCGGGACGCCGCTGGTGCCGGAGCGCCGCGCGGCGCTGGCCTGCGCGACGTTCGCGGCCGGTCGCACCGGCGGCGAGCTGTGCGATCAGCCGGGACGCGACGCCGAGCAGGTGCTCGTCGACCTCGGCAAGGCCTGCTCGCCGATCGACGCCTACGTGTCGGTCCTCGCGCGCCGAGCGGTGCACCGCGTGGTCGTGCTCGACGGCGCAGGCCGTCGCCGCACGGTGCCGCTGAGCGTCGTGCCCGGCGACGCCGACGGTCTGCGCGCGGGCGTGCTGGTCCTCGGCGCCGGGATCGCGATCCGGCGGGTCGACGGGCTGGGCGCCGACGGCCGCCTGGTCGACCGCCTGCCCTACGGCGCTGCGCCGGCCTACCCGGAGCGCGGCGGATGTTTGGGTGCCGCCTCGTCCATCATCACCTACGCGGTCGGCCTCGTCGGCTCCGGCCAGCTCGGCGCGGGCCCGCACACCCCGCACCTCGCCGACGTCGGCGAGCGGCTGTGCGTCGCGATCGACCGCGCGCCGCGTCCGCCGGCGGGGTGCGCGATCCCACCGACCGACGCGAGCGACGTCACGCTGGACACCACGCCCACCGCCAACGGCCGCTACGTCGTGGGCCTCGTCCCGGCATGGGTCGCGCTCGCGCGGCTCACCCTGGAGGGCGGCGGGCACCGCGACGTCGTCCCGATGCCGGTGACCGGCCAGTACGCCGGGACGACCGCGCTGGTCGCCGCCGACGTCCCCGGCGCGCGCCGCGTGATCGGCTATCAGCTGCTGGACGCCGCGGGCCGAGCACTCGACCACCTCGACGCCCTGGAGACGCCGACGCGTCGGCACCGCAGGACCCTGTTCGCCCACGCCGCGCCGGGGCTGGGCCCGATCGTCGCCGCGCTGGCTCCGGGCGTGACGGCCGCCGACAAGGCCTACACCCGCGCGACGGTCCTCAGCGCCGACGTCGACACGCAGTGCCAGCCGCTCGGGTTCGCCTGGTTCACCGCGGCCGTCGTCTGCGCGCCCCGGCGCTTGGTCCTGGTCGGCGGCCTGCGCCACACGACGGACCGGCTCGCGGTCCGCACCGCGTCCGGCCGCACCGTCGCCGGTCGCACGCTGAAGCTGCCCGCCGCGTTGCGCACGTCGGACGCCGCCGCCATCGGCGTCGTCGTCCTGCCCGCCGACGCGACACCCCGGACGCTCCTGCGGCGGCGCGTGGACGGCACCCTTTCGAGCGCGCTCCAGCTACCTGCGGCACGCGAGCAGTGCGGCTATCGGACCGTCCTCTCTCCAGACGGCCGCTGAGTCAGCGCTTCGCCGCCGCCCGCGTCGTCACGCCCGGGACGACCTTCTCCCCGTAGGCCCGCAGCGTGCCGTCCTTGTCGTCGTGCTGGAGGTACAGCGCGAACTGGTCGACGCCGAGCGCGCGCAGCTCCTCGAGGCGCTCGACGTGGGCCTCGGGCGGGCCGATCAGGCAGAAGCGGTCGATGACGTCGTCGGGGACGAACGCGACGTGGTCGTTGCCGGCGCGGCCGTGCTGGTTGTAGTCGTAGCCCTGCCGGTTCTCGATGTAGTCGGTCAGCGCCGCGGGGACCGCGACGCCGTCGGCGCCGTAGCGGGCGACGATGTCCGCGACGTGGTTGCCGACCATGCCGCCGAACCAGCGGCACTGGTCGCGGCCGTGGGCGAGGCCGAGGTCGGTGCCGTCGGTGACGTAGGCGGGCGCCGCGACGCACATGGCGATCGCGTCCGGGTCGCGGCCGGCGGCCTGGGCGGCCGCGCGCACCGCGGCGATCGACCACGCGACGATCGCCGGGTCGGCCAGCTGCAGGATGAAGCCGTCGCCGACCTCGCCGGCCAGCGCCAGCGCGCGCGGGCCGTAGGCGGCGACCCAGATCGGCAGCGCGCAGTCCGGCGCCCACGGCAGCCGCAGCCGCGCGCCGTGATGCTCGACCTCCTCGCCGTTGGCCAGGGCGCGGATGACCTCGATCGAGGCCCTCATGTCGGCGAGCTTGACCGGCGCGCCGTTGATGACCCGCACCGCGGAGTCCCCGCGGCCCATGCCGCAGATCGTCCGGTTCCCGTACATCTCGTTCAACGTCGCGAACGTCGACGCGGTCACCGTCCAGTCGCGCGTGGCCGGGTTGGTGACCATCGGCCCGACGATCAGCCTGTGCGTCTCGTTGAGGATCCGGCTGTAGATGACGTAGGGCTCCTCCCACAGCAGGTGGGAGTCGAACGTCCACGCGTGCGTGAACCCGTAGGTCTCGGCGCGCTTGGCCAGGTCGATGACCCGCGTCGCCGGCGGGTCGGTCTGCAGGACCACGCCGAAGTCCATCAGGCCTTCACCCCGCCGCGCAGGCCGCCGGCGGCGACCAACGCGATGGTCTTGGCCACCGTCTCGCCGTAGGCGGCGATCGCCGCCCGCAGCGCCTCGGGCGGCGAGTCCTCCACCTCGGTGTGGCTGATCGGCGGGTCGGACTGCGCGAAGACCATGACCGTGGGCACCAGGCGCCCGATCTCGGTCGCGTCGTGCAGCGGACCGGACGGGATCGGCGCGCCGCCGTCGGTCGCCTCGCGCGCGATCGCGACCAGCTCGGGGTGAAACGGCGTCGGCGCCGCGCGGAAGACGCGCCGCGCCTCCACGGTGCAGTCGAAGCGCGCCGCGGCCCGCTCGCAGGCGTCCAGGCACTCGGCCAACATGGTGGCCAACGTGTCGGCGTCGAGGTGGCGGAGGTCGAGCATCATCTCGCTCTCCCCCGCGACCGCGGTGATGACCGCGGGTGTCGACGCGATCGCCCCGACGGTCGTGACGCCGTCGTGCCGGATCCCGACCTCGCGGATCTCCAGCGCCGCCGTGGCCGCCGCCGCCAGCGTGTCGCGCCGCAACCGCATCGGCGTCGAGCCCGCGTGCGCGGCCTGGCCGCCGAACGCGACCAGGTAGCGCTCGTCGCCGACCGTCCCGGCGACCGCGCCGGCCAGCCGCCCGGCGTCCAGCAGCACCGGGCCCTGCTCGACGTGCAGCTCGACGTAGGCCAGCGCGCCGTCCAGCCGCGACCGCGCCGCGTGCGCGCCGTCGAGGTCGACGCCGACCGACGCCATCGCCTCCTGCAGCGTCACGCCGTCGGGATCCCGCAGGCCGCGGACGTCGTCGGGGTCGAGGGTTCCGGCGACCGCCGAGGACCCCACGAGCGAGCGCCCGAAGCGCGCGCCCTCCTCGTCGGCCCAGTCCACCAGCTTGACGGTCACCGCCGGCGGCGGGTCCGCGGCGGCCAGCGCCCGCAGGACCTCCAGGGCCGCCACCACCCCCAGGCACCCGTCCAGCCAGCCACCCGACGGCACCGCGTCGATGTGCGACCCGACGATGACGAAGCCCTCGGCCTCGCCGGCGCCCTCCAGCGTCGCCCACAGGTTCCCGGCCTCGTCGCGCTCGACGACCGGCCCGTCGATCTCCGCGAGCTTGCCCAGCAGCCAGTCGCGCGCCGCGACCCAGTCGGCCGACCACGCCAGGCGCTTGGCGCCCGCGTGCTCGCCGCCCGACGCCGCGGCCAGCTCGCGGAGGTCGGCCAGCACGCGGTCGGCATCGACGTTCACGCCTGCCCCTCCCGCCGGACGAACCGGCCGTGCCCCGGCGACGAGACGATCTCGCCGTGGTCGTACACCATGGTCCCGCGGCACAGCGTGTGGCGCACCGAGCCCGACGCGGTCTCGCCCGCGTAGAGGTCGTAGTCCACGTTCATGAACGACGTGTGCGTGCCGTAGTCGCGCGGCGCGTCGGGGTCGAAGACCACCACGTCGGCGTCCTTGCCCGGCGCCAGCGCGCCCTTGGACGCCAGCCCGAACCGCCGCGCGATCGTCGTCGAGCAGCGGTCCACGAGCTGCGACGGCGTGATCCGCCCGGCGACCACGCCCTCGTCCCACAGCTTGGACAGCCGGTGCTGGATGACCGGCAGCCCGTTGGGCACCAGGCTGAAGTCGTCGAGACCCCGCGCCTTCTGCTCGTCGGTGAACGGGCAGTGGTCGGTCGAGACCGACTCCAGCACGCCGCGGCGCAGGAAGTCCCACAGCGGCTCGTGGTTGGACGCGTCGCGCAGCGGCGGCGAGCAGATGTAGCGGCAGCCCTCGACGCCCGGGCTGCGCAGGTCGTCGATCGTGTTGACGAGGTACTGCGTGCACGTCTCGCCGGCGACCGGGACGCCGCGCTGCTGGGCGGCCTGGATCTCGGCCGCGGCCGGCTCGCACGTCACGTGGACGACGAACAGCGGCGCGCCGGTGTACTCGCTCAGCCGGGCGGCGCGCGAGGTCGCCTCGGCCTCCACGAACTCCGGGCGCGTGAGCGCGTGGTGGATCGCGTCGGTCTCCTTCGCGTGCAGCGCGCGCTTGACCAGGATGTCGACCACGTCGCCGTTCTCGCAGTGGACCATCGTCAGCGCGCCGAGGTCGCGGGCGCGCTCCAGGACGGCGACCATCGCGTCGTCGCGCGTCATCAGCTCGCCCTTGTAGGCCATGAACAGCTTGAACGACGTGACGCCCGCCTCGACGATCGCCGCCATGTCGTCGATCGTCGCCTCGTTGGCGTTGGTGATCGCCATGTGGAAGCCGTAGTCGACGTGCGCGGCGCCCTCGGCGCGCCCCTGCCACTCGGCCAGCGCGGAGCGCAGCTGGTCGGGCTCGCGCTGGATCGAGAAGTCCACGAGGCACGTGACGCCGCCGGCCGCCGCGGCCTGCGTGCCCGTGTTGTAGTCGTCGCTGCTCATCATCCCCATGAACGGCATGCTCAAGTGCGTGTGGTTGTCGATCAGCCCCGGCAGCACGTAGCAGCCGGAGACGTCGAGCACGGTCGCGTCGCCCGGCGGGGCGACGTCCCCGACGGCCGCGATCCGCTCCCCGCTGATCAGCACGTCGGCGTCGTACTCGCCGTCCGCGCTGACGACCCTCCCGCCCCGCAGCACTGTGCTCATGCGCACAAGCGTACGGGCGCGTCAAGGCAGCGTCACGCGATCGCGCCACGGGACGCGCTCGACCGCCACCGGCCGCTTCGCCCCGAGGATGCCGCCGACCAGCGCCGTCAGCACCGCCACCCCGTCCCCGCCGATCCGGACCGCGGAGAGCATCCCCTCGCTCGCCTCATCGTGGCGGGAGAGCGTCGCCAGCAGCGAGTCGACGATCGACCGCTGGTCCATCGCCACGCCGCCGTACGGCGGCCCCCACTTGTTGGCGTGGTCGATCAGGTACTGGTAGATCGGCCGTCCCTCCAGCGCCCACGCGGTGAGGTCGGCCACGACGACCGCGCCGAAGCCGAGCGGCAGCGTCGCCGCGCGGCGCTCGCGCGCGTCCTCCAGGCCCAGCCCGCGGACGAACGCCACCGGCAGCGCCAGCGCGTCGGCTCCCCGCGATCCGTGTCGTCTCGTGGTGACCAGCTCACCACCAGGCGACACGGATGCCGAGGCGGCCAGGGCGACCCGCGTCGCCTCACCGGTCGGCCCCAGGTCGTCCAGCAGCCTGCGCCGCGTGATCTTCCGCGGCGGGACGCCGATCCACGGCACGCCGAGCGCGTCGCCCAGCGCGAAGCCCTCTAGACCAGGGCCTGCCACACGTAGTAGCCGGTGACCGCGGTGAACAGGATCGCGTCGAGGCGATCCAGCGCGCCGCCGTGGGCGCCGAAGAGCGTGCCGGTGTCCTTGGTGCCCGCGTCGCGCTTGAGGTAGGACTCGAAGAGGTCGCCGAGCGGCGCCGCGATCGCGATCGCCACGCCGAGGATCGCGCCGTTGCCGCCGCCCAGCCACGGCTGGCTCAGCCCCGCCCACCAGACCGCGGCCGTGCCGAGCACGATCCCGATCGCCAGGCCCTCGATCGTCTTGTTGGGGCTGATGGTCGGCGCGAGCTTGCGGCGCCCGAACGCGCGGCCGCCGAGGTAGGCGCCGGTGTCGCCGACGAACGTGCCCAGCAGCACGGCGAAGACCAGGCCGCCGCCGTGGTCGAGGTCGCGCAGCAGGATCGCGTGCGCGAGCGCCAGGCCGATCCAGGCCAGGCCGAGGATCGTGACGCTGATCCCCGGCGCGCCCCCGCCGCCACGCTGGTTGACCGCCACGACGAACGTCAGCGGCAGGCAGGCCAGGAAGACGAGCAGGACGGTCTCGCGCGTGCCGAAGTGCGCGGCGAGCAGCAGGCCGATCAGCCCCACCGCCCCGGCCAGCCGCGCGGGCCGGGCGCGCTCGAACATCTGAAACAGCTCGTGCAGGCAGATCAGGCCGAGCACCGCGACGCCGGCCAGGAAGACCCAGTCGCCGAGCGCGACCATCGTGAGCGCCACGGCCAGCGCGGGGATCGCGACCAGCACGCGGTTGCCGAGGTCGCCTCCCCGGCGGCCGCCGCCTTCGCGGTCGCCGCGCGGCGTCCGCGGCGTCCCGCCACGGCCGGCCCGGCGCTGCGCCATCGCTCGCCGCGGCTGGGGCATCGCGCTCAGCGCCCCCCGAAGCGGCGCGAGCGCGCCTCGTACTCGGACAGCGACGCCACGAACGCCTCGCGCGAGAAGTCCGGCCACAGCTCGTCGCGGAACACCCACTCGCTGTAGGCCGCCTGCCACAGCAGGAAGTTCGACGTGCGCTGCTCGCCCGAGGTGCGGATCACGACATCAGGATCGTGCATCTCGGGGGCGTACAACAACTCTCGGAACGCCGCTTCCCCGCCGCCCTCGTAGCGCGCCGCCGCGTCGACGATCTCCGCGCGCCCGCCGTAGTTGAAGGCGATGAACAGCGTGATCGTGCCGTTGCCCGCGGTCTCGGCCTCGGCCCAGTCCATCTGCTCCAGCAGCGCCGGGGCGATCTTGTCGCGCCGCCCGACGAACCGCATCCGCACGCCCTCGGCCTTCAGCTCGGGCGTCTCGCCGATGATCCGCTCGCTGAACATCCGCATCAGCGCCGTGACCTCCTCGGCGCTGCGCGACCAGTTCTCGGTCGAGAACGAGTAGACCGTCAGCTCCTCGACGCCCAGCTCCACGGCGTCGCGGAGCCGGGCCTTCACGACGTCGGCGCCCGCCTTGTGGCCCTCGGCGACCGGCAGGTCGCGCGACTGCGCCCAACGGCCGTTGCCGTCGGTGATGATCGCGACGTAGCGGGCCCTGCCGCCGTCCTCCGAGGCGCTCAAACCTCGAGGATCTCTTCCTCTTTGCCCTTCAGCAGGGCGTCGAGGTCGGCGACCTTGGCGTCGGTGAGCTTCTGCAGCTCCTGCTCGCCCCGGCGCTCGTCGTCGGCGCCCACGTCGCCGTCGTCCTTCAGCGCCTTGAGGTCGTGCATGATGTCGCGCCGCACGTTGCGGATCTGGACGCGGCCGTCCTCGGCGATCCCGCGGGCGACCTTGACCATCTCGCGCCGGCGCTCCTCGTTCATCTCGGGCACCTGGAGCCGGATGATCTTGCCGTCGTTGTTGGGCGTCAGCCCGACGTCGGACTCCATGATCGCCTTCTCGATGGCCTTGATCGAGGATGCGTCGTAGGGCTGAACGGTGATCAGCCGTGCCTCGGGCACCGAGATCGTGGAGAGCTGGTTCAGCGGGGTCTGGGCGCCGTAGTAGTCGACGACGACCCGGTCCAGGACGGCCGGGCTCGCACGGCCGGTGCGCACCGACCCGAACTGGGTGTGGGTCGCCTGGACCGCCTTGTCCATCCGCTCGCCGGCGTCCGCCAGCAGCTCGTCGATCAGCTCGCTCATGACTCTCCTGCCTCCGGCTTGACGAGGGTCCCGACCCTCTCGCCGGACACTATCCGCTCGATGTTCTGCTCGTCGTCCATGTTGAAGACGTGGATCGGCAGCCGGTTCTCCATGCAGAGCGTGAGCGCCGTGGCGTCCATCACCCGCAGGCCGCGCCGCAACGCCTCCATGTGCGTGATCTCGGGGATCAGCATCGCCTCGGGATCCTCGCGCGGATCCGCGGTGTACACGCCCTCGACCCCGTTCTTGGCCATCAGGATGGTCTCGGCGTGGATCTCCACCGCCCGCAGCGCGGCCGCGGTGTCGGTGGTGAAGAACGGGTTGCCGGTGCCCGCCGCGAAGATCACGACGCGGCCCTTCTCCAGATGGCGCATGGCGCGGCGGCGGATGTAGGGCTCGGCGACCTCCTCGACCTTGATCGCGCTCTGCACGCGCGTGTGGACGCCCGTGGACTCCAGGGCGTCCTGCAGCGGCAGCGCGTTGAGGATCGTCGCGAGCATCCCCATGTAGTCGGCGGTCGCGCGGTCCATGCCGGCGGCCGCGCCCTTCATCCCGCGATAGATGTTGCCGGCGCCCACGACGATGGCGATCTCGACGCCGAGCTCGTGGACGCGCTTGATGGCCGAAGCGACCGCCCGGATGCGCTCCGGGTCGGTGCCGTAGTCGCGGGAGCCCATGAGGGACTCCCCCGACAACTTCAGCATGATCCGCTTGAAGACGGGGTCAGGCACGGCCCGATCCTAAACGGACAGGGCCGCGGGAGGGAGCCGCCACGCGAGCGGGTGGGCGGGCCCCCATCGACCTCGCCCCCGGGGCGAGCGTCACTCTCCGACGGCGAAGCGCGTGAAGCGCTTGATGACGACGTTCTCGCCGGTCTTGGCCGAGAGGTCGGCGCGCAGCTGCTCGATGGTCTTGCCGTCGTGCTTGTCGCCGTTGACGTGCTCCTGGTCGAGCAGGACGACGTCCTTGTACCAGGCCTTCAGCTTGCCCTCGACGATCTTGGGCCGGATGTTCTCCGGCTTGTCGGCGGCCTGCTGCTCGAAGACCCGCGCCTCGGCGTCCTTGTCGGCCTGCGGGATCTCCTCCTCCGTGACGTACTTCGTCTGCGGCGAGGCGGCGATGTGCAGGGCGAGGTCCTTCGCGAAGTCGACGAAGTCCTCGTTCTTGGCGACGAAGTCGGTGTTGCACTCGACCTGGACGAGCACGCCGACCTTGCCGGTGGCGTGCACGTAGGCCTGGACGGTGCCCTCGGACGTCTCGCGACCGGCGAGCTTGCCGATCTTGTTGCCCATCTTGACGCGCAGGATCTCCTCGGCCTTGGCGCCGTCGCCGCCGGCCTCGGTGAGGGCGTTCTTGCAGTCCATCATGCCGGCGCCGGTCTTCTCGCGAAGGGCCTTGACGTCGGCGGCGCTGATCGTGGTGCTCACGGGTGTGTGCTCCGTTTCAGGGTCAGGTTCGGGAAGGGTGCGGTGCTACTGCGCGGGCGCGTCGGTGCCCTGGACCGCGTCCGTGACCGGGGTCTCCGGCGTCGAGGCGGGATCGGGCGTCTGGTCCTGCGCGGTCGGCGCCGGGGAGCCGGCGACCTCGTCCTGGTTGGCCTTCGGCGCCGCGGCGGCGGCCGCGGCGGCCTCCTCGGCGGCCTTGGCGTCGGCGGCGGCCTGGCGGCGCGCGGCCTCCTCGGCCTCGCGGCGGGCGTGCTCCTCGGCCTGGCGGGCCGCGGCGGCCTCCTGCTCGCGCTGGACGCGCGCCTGCTCGGCGGCTTCCCACTGCGCGCGACCGGCGGAGATCGCGTTGCCCAGGGCGCGCGTGATCAGGTCGCAGGACCGGATCGCGTCGTCGTTGCCCGGGATGACGAAGTCGACGCCGTCCGGGTCGCAGTTGGTGTCGACCAGGCCGATCAGCGGGATGCGCAGGCGCTGGGCCTCACGGACGCCGATGACCTCGGTCTTGAGGTCGACGACGAAGATCGCGTCGGGCGTGCGGGTCATGTTCTTGACGCCGCCCAGGTTCGCGCGCAGCTTGGCCAGGTCGGCCTCGGCGGCCAGGCGCTCGCGCGTCGGCAGCAGCGCCAGCTGGCCGTCGGCCTCGTAGCGCTCGAGGTCGTGGAGGCGCTTGATCCGCTGGTTGATCGTCTGGAAGTTCGTCAGCAGGCCACCGAGCCAGCGGTGGTTGATGTGCGGCATGCCGCAGGCCTCGGCGACCTCCTTGACGGAGTCGCGCGCCTGCTTCTTGGTGCCGACGAAGAGAACCGTGCCGCCACGGGCGGCGAGGTCGCCGACGAACTCCTGGGCCTGACGCAGCAGACGCTCGGTCTGCAGCAGGTCGATGATGTAGATGCCGCCGCGCTCGCCCCAGATGAACCGACGCATCTTGGGGTTCCAACGACGGGTCTGGTGGCCGAAGTGGACTCCGGCCTCCAGCAGCTCACGAATGCCGACTTCGGTCGACGCGGCCATGGAGGTGCTCCTTTTGATGGTGCTTGCGGGGAAAAACCCACCGGCCGGAGCGCGGGACCCGGGCTCGAATCGCCCAGGCAGGACCGCGTTCCGCTGTGACCCGGTGGGGTCGAGGGAACTGGTACGCCGTTCAGGATAGACGACGCGTGTCGGCGCCCGCGGTTCGGCGGCGCGCGACGCAGTTGGCCGGTGATGCGGTGATGCGATAGCATCAGGGTGGTGCGCACCACGATCGACCTCGACGACGACGTGATCGCCGCGGCGCGGGAGCTAGCGGCCGCCGAGCGGCGCTCACTCGGGTCGGTCGTGTCCGAGCTGGCGCGCCGTGGGCTGACGCCGGCCCGGGTCGAGACCGACGCGGACCTGCCGGTCGTGCGCGTCCCCGCCGGCAGCGCGCCGATCACGCCGGAGATGGTCCGCCGCGCGCTCGACGAGGACTGACGCCGGGCCTTGCACATCCTCGACGTCAACGCGCTGGTCGCGCTGGCCTGGGACTCGCACGTCCACCATCACGTGATGCGGCGGTGGTTCCGGGCCAACGCCGCCCGAGGCTGGGCGACCTGCCCGATCACCGAGAGCGGGTTCGTGCGGGTCTCGTCCAACCCGAAGGTGCTGCCGCACCCGATCTCGGTCGACGTCGCGCGCGAGGTCCTCCTCGGGTTGCGACAGGCCGAGACGCACCGGTTCGTCCCCGACGACGTCTCGCTCGTCGACGACGACGTCCCGGCGATCGCCGGCCATCGTCAGGTGACCGACGTCCACCTGCTCGTGCTCGCCCGGCGCGCGGAAGCCCGCCTGCTGACGTTCGACGCCGGCCTCGCGAAGCTCGGCGGCGGCGACGTCACCCTGCTGCGCGCGCTCTAGCGAGCGCCGCCCGCAGGTCCGGCGGCAGCGGGGACTCGACCTCGACGTGCTCGCCGGTGATCGGGTGGGTGAAGGCGAGGCGGCGGGCGTGGAGGAACTGGCGGGTGAGGCCGAGGAGGCCGGCGTGGCCGTACTCGGGGTCGCCGGCGACGGGATGGCCGATGGCCTGGAGGTGGACGCGGATCTGGTGGGTGCGCCCGGTCTCGAGCGTCACCTTCAGCAGCGTGTGGCGCGGCAGGGCCTCTTCGACCTCGAAGTGGGTGCGCGCCTCGCGGGGCGTGTCGCTGTCGGTGGAGTGCTTGGTCCGGACGCGGCGGTCGCGGCCGATCGGCGCGTCGATCGTGCCGGTGCGCGCCGGCGGGCGGCCCTCGACCAGCGCCGTGTACTCGCGGGTGATGTCGCGGCGCTGCAGCGCGTCCTTCAGCGCGGCGTGCACGGCGTCGGACTTCGCGACGACGAGCAGGCCGGAGGTGTCGCGGTCCAGGCGGTGGACGAGGCCGGCGCGCCAGCCCTCCTCCCCGCCCTCGGCGGTCCCTTCCAGCGCCTGGGCGAGCGTCCCGGTCAGGTGCCCGCGCGACGGGTGCACGACGACGCCCGCGGGCTTGTCGACCACCAGCAGGTGCTCGTCCTCGAACGGGACGGCGAAGTCGACGGCGGCGCCCACGTCCTCGGGGACCGGCGGCGCGTCGGCCGCGTCGTCGACGACGACCACGTCGCCCGCGTCGACCTTGTGGCGCTTGGGCCGCGCGCGGCCGTTGACGGTGACCGCGCCGGCGTCGATCAGCCGCGCCGCGCGCGAGCGCGACCCGAGCGGCCCGGCGAGCAGCGCGTCCAGGCGCGTGCCCGCGTCATCCGCGCTCGCCGTCAGCTCCACCGCGACCGTCCTGCTCGATGACCCACAGCAGCACCAGCACGCCGAAGGTGATGGAGATGTCCGCGACGTTGAACGCCGGCCACGCCGGCAGCTTCACGAAGTCCGTCACCGCGCCGTCGCGGACGCGGTCGATGATGTTGCCGATCGACCCGCCCAGCAGCATGCCCGTGGGCAGCCACACCAGCGGCTTGTCGAGGTGGGTGAAGAAGTAATACAACAACGCGATCAGCGCGGCGGCGACCAAGGCCACCACGATGATCCCGCCTCCGGAGAACGCGCCGAACGCCACGCCGGTGTTGCGGACGTGCACGAGCGAGACGCCCGGGAGGATCGAATCCTCCTCGCCGACGTCGATGCCGCCGCGGACCAGCGCCTTGGTGACCTGGTCGAGCACGACGACCGCCACCAGGACGAGCCCGGCGCGGACGAGCGTCCGGCCCCTCACCCCCGGATCAACTGGACGACGATGTCGCCGACCACCCACAGCAGGATGATCGCGATCATCGGGCTGAGGTCCAACGGGCCGAACGGCGGGATGAAGCGACGGAAGATCGAGAGGTACGGCTCGCTGACGTCCCGGAGGAAGTCGAGCACCGAGCGCGACCAGCGCGAGTACGGGATCCGCCCGCCCACGTTGAAGTACATGGACGTGAAGATGTAGGCGATGATGATGATCGTGTAGACCAGCAGCAGCGCCTCGACGAAGTTGGCGACCGATTCGCGCGTGGTGGCGAGGATGAGCATCTTCAACGCACTCCGAGGACGGCGTCCAGGGCGTCTTGGAACGCGGCGCGGATCCCGGCGCGCTCCAGCGCCGCCAGGCCGCGGGCCGTCGACCCGCCCGGGGAGGTGACCTCGCGGCGGACCGCGAGCGTGTCGTTGCCGCGGGCGCGCAGCAGCGCGGCCGTTCCGGCGAAGGTCTGCACCACCATCTCGGCCGCCTTGTCCGGCGGCAGGCCGTGGCGGACGCCGGCGTCGACCTGCGCCTCGGCCAGCAGCGCGACGTAGGCGGGGGCGTTGCTCATCAGCCCCATCGCGACGTCGACCAGGTCGTCGGCGACCTCGACGAGCAGCCCCAGCTCGCCGAACAGCGCCGGGACGTCCTGGTCCAGCCGCGCGTCCTGGTGGCCGTCGGCGGCGCGGACGACCACGCCCTCGCGCAGCTCGACCGGGGTGTTGGGCAGGAAGCGGTAGACGGGCCGGTCCGGGTAGGCGGCCTTCAGGTCGGCCAGCGAGACGCCGCCGAGGATCGAGGCCACCGCCTTGGCGTGGTCGCCGATCTCGCGCGCCACGTCGTGCAGCTGCGGCGGCTTGTGCGCGAGCACGACGAGGTCGGCCTTCTGGGCCAGCGCGACGTTGCTCGCGACGGCCTCGCCGCCCAGCTCGTCGACCAGCGCCTGGGCGACCTCCGCGCGTGGATCGGCGGCGAGCACCGGACGCCCCCAGCCGCGCGCGAGCCCTCGCGCCATGTTCCCCGCACCGATGAATCCGACCTGCATACGCGCGACACTGTAGTGCCCCGCACGGCGGCGGGTTTCGCCCTCTGGGCGAACACCCGCAAGGCGAACTCGCCCCCTGGGCGAGCTTCGCCCTAGGACTGGTTGAAGAAGCCCTTCTCGATCAGCTGCGCGCGCTCTTCGGCCGAGATCTCGACGTTGCGCGGCGTGAGCATGAAGACGCGGTCGGCGACCCGCTGCATGCCGCCGTCCAGCGCGTAGGTGAGGCCGGAGGCGAAGTCGATCAGGCGCTTGGACAGGTCGGTGTCGGTCGACTGGAGGTTCAGCACGACCGGGATGTCGTCCTTGAACTTGTCGGCGACCTGCTGAGCGTCGTTGAACGACTTGGGGATGACCAGGTGCAGCTTCACCGAGCCGCCGTTGCGGCCCTTGGAGCCGCCGCCACCGCCGCCCCCGCCGCCGATCGGGCGGAGGTTCGCGCGGGTCGGGGGCTCGTCGTCGGCGAAGATGTCGTCGAAGTCGTCGCGACGACGGCGCGACGAGAGGCGGCGCACGTTCGGCCGCTCGCGGTAGCTCTCGGGCTCCGGCTCGGGCTCCCGGTCACGTCCGCGGTAATCGTCTTCATCGTCGTCGGCATAGCTGTCGCGCTCTTCGGCCAACCCGAAGTACACGAGCGCCTTATGCCAGCTGTCGCTCACGGCCACGTCTCCAACTGTACGCCAAAGACGGTGATTGTCCTGCAATCACCGGTACAACCTCGTGCCCACACGCACGATGGTCGCTCCTTCTTCGACGGCGACGGCGAAGTCCTGCGTCGTGCCCATCGAAAGCTCGCGCAGCCCGCGATGCGCGGACAGCTCGGCGAGCGCGGCGAACCAGCGCCGTGAGTCCTCGGCCGTCCGGGCCAGCGGCGGCATCGTCATCAGGCCGACGACCTCCACCCCGCCGACCTCGCGGCAGCGCGCGATGAAGTCGTCGAGGCGGTCGGGGGCGATGCCGCTCTTGCCCTCCTCGGAGGCGATGTTGACCTCGACGAGGACCTCGGTGCCGGGCGGCGCGTGCTTGCCGAGCTGGTCGACGACGCTGTCGGAGCCGACCGAGTGGATCAGCCGGACCAGCGGCAGGATCTGCTTGACCTTGCGCGACTGCAGGTGGCCGATGAAGTCCCAGGTGAGGCGGTCGCCGCCGGGCGCGGTGACCTTGCGCTCCAGCTCCTGGGCGCGGTTCTCGCCGGCCAGGTCGATGCCCGCCGCGGCCAGGACCGGCAGCTCGTCGATCGCCACGTACTTGACGGCGGCCAGCAGCCCGACGTCGTCGGCGCCGCGCCCGGCACGGGCGGCGGCGTCGGCGATCTCGCCGCGCACGCGCTCGACGTTGGCCCGCACGCCCTCGACGGTCAGGCCCTCGATCAGCTGCGCCATGCGATCCCTCCCTGGCGTCCGGTGACGCCGCCGCTGACGCGGTGGCTGAAGAACACGTCGGGCTCGCACATCGTGCAGCGGCCGACATCGTGGACGTGCGCGACGCCCGCGGCGCGCAGCCGCCGGGCCGCGACGCCCTTGAGGTCCAGCAGGCGCCCGTCCAGCGCCCAGCCCGGGAAGCGCTCGGCGACCTCCGGGCCGACCTCGTAGCAGCAGGCGCCGGCGGCCGGGCCGATCGCGGCGTGGACCGGGCCGGCGGCGCGCAGCGCCGCCACGCCCGCTTCGAGGACGCCGCCGCTGAGGCCCTTCCACCCGGCGTGGACCATCGCGACCGCGTCGGCGGAGGCGAGCGCGACCGGCACGCAGTCGGCGGTGAGGACCATCGCGGCGACGCCGTGGGCGCGGGTGACGACGCCGTCGGCGTCGGGGATCTCGCTCCCGGACGGCGCCGCGTCCAGCGCGACGACGCGCGTCCCGTGGACCTGGCGGGCGAAGGCGATCGGCGCGCGATCGGCGGCGCGGCGGCGGTTCTCGTCCACCGCCGCGGGGTCGTCGTCGGTCCAGCGGCCGAGGTTCAGCGAGGCGTACGGGCCTGCGGAGACGCCGCCGGCGCGGCCGGTGAAGCGCACGCGCGCCCCGGGCAGTTCGAGGTCGATGGCGTCGAGGGCCACGGTGCTCGTTCTAGCAGTTGAGCCCGAAGGCCAGCTGCGCGTCGCGGTCGTCGCCCAGCGCGCCGTCCAGGCGCGCGGCGAGCGTCGCGGCCAGGCGGCGGCCGACGTCCGGGCCCTGCGGGACGCCGGCGGCGATCAGGTCGTCGCCGTCGATGGCCAGGCGCACGTGGCGCCACGCGCCGAGGTAGCGCAGCGCGGTGTCGCCGTCGCCGCGCGCGCCCGCGACCGCCACGGCCTCGACGGGCAGCGCGCGCAGCCGCCGCGCGACCGCCGACGGCGGCGCGGCGGCGTCGAGCGGCACGGCCTGCGCGCACGCCCGCAGCACCGCCAGCTCGCGCGCGTCGAAGCCCCAGCCGTCCGCCCACGTGGCGTCGGGGATCACCGCGCCGAGGATCGTCAGGTCGGCCCGTCCCTCGGCGCGCGGCAGGATCGCCAGCGCCCGCGCCACGAGCGCGGGGTCCAGCGCCAGCCCGTCGACGAGCCCGAGGTTCTGGGCGGCGTGCAGCGCGCTCAGCGGGTCGGGCTCGCGCAGCGCCAGGCGCAGCTCGGCGCCGAGGCGGTCGCCGCTGACGGTCCGCAGCGCGCCGTGCCGGACGGCCTCGTGGGCGAGCCGGTCGGTCGCGGGCTCGGGCGTGAACCCGAGCCGGACCGCGTAGCGGACCAGGCGCCACAGGCGCGTCGGGTCGTCGCGGAACGACGCGGCGTGGAAGACGCGCAGGCGGCGGTGCTCGAGGTCGTCCAGCGCCGCGGGCGCCGCGTGCAGCACGCCCGCGGCGTTGAGCGCGAGCGCGTTGATCGTGAAGTCCCGGCGCAGCAGGTCGTCCTCCAGGCCCGCGGGCGTGACCTCGGGCAGGGCGCCGGGCGCGTCGTAGCGCTCGGTCCGCGCGGTGACGACGTCGACGACGCAGCCCTCGGCGGTCTCGACCACGTAGGTCCCGAAGCGCTCGTGGGCCTCGGTCACCGGTCCCAGCGCGCGCGCCACCGCGGCGGCGTCGCCGACGACCGTCACATCGAGGTCCGGGAGGGCATCGAGCGTCTCCCGGCCCAGCAGCGCGTCGCGGACCGCGCCGCCGACGATCCACGCGTCCGGGAACTCGGCGAGCACGCCGAGCACGCGGTCGCCGCAGGGCAGCGCGCGGAGCGCCTCGAGGGCCTGTCGGGAGCTGAACACCGCCGGCGATCCTGCCACGCCGCCGCCTCTCGTACCCTGTTGGCCCATGACCCGTCCCTCCGGCGGCCGACGCCGTCGGCTGGTGTGGATCCTGCCGGCGCTGCTCGCCCTGCTGCTCGCCGCCGGCGCGGTCAAGGTGCTGACGGGCGGCCAGGGTGACGTCTCCAACCCCGATGTGGAGTTCGACACGGCGCCGCCGACGGTGCCGTCCGCGACCACGCCCCAGCCTTCGACGACCACCACAGCGAAGGACCCGTTCGACGACGGGTTCGAATGGCCGATGTACGGCTACACGGACACGCGGGCGCGCTACCTGCCGCTCGACCGCCCGCTGCGCCCGCCGTTCTCGCTGCGCTGGAAGGTGACGGGGCGGATCCTGCTGGAGTTCCCGCCGGTCATCTGCGGGCGGTCGCTGTACCTGCTGAAGAACAACGGCGCGCTGTATTCGATCTCGCGCCGGACGGGCCACGTGCGCTGGCGCAAGAAGCTCGGCTACCTGGCCGCGGCGTCGCCCGCCTGCCACGACGGCGTCGTCTACAGCGTGCTGCTGCAGCGCGGCAAGACGATCCGCGCGGGCCGCGTCGTCGCGCTGCGCGGCTACACCGGCCGGACGATGTGGTCGCGCAAGCTGCCCAGCCGCAGCGAGTCCTCGCCGCTGATCTTCCAGGACCGGCTGTACTTCGGGTCCGAGGACGGGACGGTCTACGCGCTGGACACCGCCAACGGCGACGTGAAGTGGACCTACAAGGCCGGCGGCGCGGTCAAGGGCGCGATCGCCGAGGACGGCGACGGGCGCCTGTTCTTCGGGGACTACTCGGGCTCGGTGACCGCGCTGCGGCGCGCGGACGGGGCGCGGATCTGGAAGACCGGGACCAGCGGCGGCGCCTTCGGGCTGCGGTCGGGGAACTTCTACGCGACGGCCGCGGTCGCCTACGGCCGCGTGTTCATCGGCAACACCGACGGGTTCGTGTACTCCTTCGGCGCCAAGGACGGCCGCCTGGCGTGGCGTCACAAGACCGGCGGCTACGTCTACTCCTCCCCCGCGGTCTCGCCGGTGCGCGGCGGGACGGTCTACGCCGGGTCCTACGACGGCAAGCTGTACGCCTTCGACGCGCGGACCGGCAACGTGAAGTGGTCGCGCAACAGCGGCGGCAAGATCTCCGGCGGCCCGGTCGTGATCGGCGACCTGGTGTTCTACTCCAACCTGTCGCGCAAGTCGACGGCCGCGGTCGGCGCCGCCACCGGCGCGCCGGTCTGGTCGATCGGCCGCGGCGCGTTCAACCCGGTGGTCTCCGACGGCCAGCGGATCTACCTCGTCGGCTACACCAACCTGTACGCCTTCGCCGAGGAGGGGCGGACCGCCGAGGGCACGCTGACCGCGGCGGCGCGGGAGCGGCGCCGGGCGCACCTGCGCGCGGCGTCCGTGCGCCGGCACCGGCGCTACGTCGCGGCGCGGGTCGCGGCGCGCAAGCGCGAGGTGGCGGAGCGCCTGGCCCGGCGGCGCGCGGGCGCGCGGGTGTGCTTCAGGTCGGGCGGGAAGACGGTGTGCCGGGTGCCGAGGCCGCCGGTCTGCTTCAAGCGGTCGGACGGCCGGACCGTGTGCCGGGCGCGGAAGGGCTGAGGCTAGGCCGCCCGCGGCACGGCGGCAGCCGCCGCCCGCGCCTCCGCGAGCGCCTCGCGGAACGCCGCCACCACCCGCGGGTCGAACTGCGTGCCCGCGCAGCGCTGAAGCTCGGCCAGCGCGTCGTCCTCGGCCATGGGCTCGCGGTAGGCGCGGTCCTGGTCGATCATCGCGTCGAAGGAGTCGCAGACCGCGACGATCCGCGCGCCCAGCGGGATCCGCTCCCCGGCGAGGGCGTCCGGGTACCCGCGTCCGTCCCAGCGCTCGTGGCTGGCGCGCACCAGCGGCGCGACGGCGCTCAGCGCGGGCGCGGCGGCGACGATGCGCTCGCCGATGATCGTGTGGCGGCGCATGAAGGCCCACTCGTCGGCGTCCAGCGGGCCGGGCTTGTCGAGGATCGCGTCGGGGATCGCGACCTTGCCGACGTCGTGCAGGTCCGCGGCGTGGCGGACCTGCTCGACCTCGGCGGCGCTCAACCCCAACTTGCGCGCGACCGCGACCGCCAGGTCGGCGACCGACGCCAGGTGCGTGCGCAGCTCGGGGTCGCGCTCGGCCAGCGCGCGCATCAGGACGTCGTGGGACTGCGAGCCCGCCGAGGGGCGCCCGCCGTGCTTCTGGGCGTACATCCGCTGGTCGGCGAGGCGCAGCGCCTCGGCCGGGTCGTCGGTCTCGACCGGCGCGACCACGAAGCCGTAGGACGCGCCGATCGCGAAGCCCTCGCCGCGCTCGCTCAGCGCGGCCGCCGCGCCGGCGACGACGGTCTCGGGATCGGCGCCGCGCGGGCGCAGCAGCGCGCAGAACTCGTCGCCGCCCATCCTGTAGGCCTTGCCCTGCCCGTCGACGTGGCGCGCGAGGTTGGCGCCCAGGCGCACGAGCAGGTCGTCGCCCGCCGGATGGCCGTAGCAGTCGTTGTAGTGCTTGAAGCCGTCGAGGTCGAAGAGCGCCAGCACGGCCGGGTCCTCGTCGTCGGCCTTGGCCGTGCGCCGCGCCAGGTCGTGCAGCAGCGCGCGGCGGTTGCCCAGCCCCGTGAGCGCGTCGGTGAGCGCCTCGCGCCGGGTCGCGGCGAGCATCGTCTCGTTGTCGTGGAAGGCGATGAACAACCGGACGCCGACCGCCACCAGCGCGACGCCGGCCAGGACGACCGCGACCCACGTCGTGCGCTCCAGGCCCGCGTAGACCAGCACGCCCAGCGCCATCGCGCCGAAGGCCAGCGGCAGGATCGTCCCGCGCCGCCCGCCGGTCGCGGCCGCCGCCTCCGCCGCCCGCGCCGGTGCCCACGCCGCCGCGGCCAGCGTCAGGAACGCGATGTCCCAGCCGCCGTTGAACAGGTCCGCCCAGCCGCCGTCGCCCTGGGCGATCTCCACCAGGTAGTGCGAGTCGGCCGCCCAGAAGACGACGAGGCCCACCGCGGTCAGGCCCCAGATGGCGTCCAGGCGCCAGCCGCGCACCGCGATCGCGATGACGACGAGGCCCAGGAGGATCATGTCGCTCAGCGGGTAGGCCGCGTTGGTCGCCGCCGAGGGCCAGTCCCCGCCGACCCCGCCGACGATCGACGGCACGATCGCCACGGCCGCGACCGCCGCGGTCGCCAGCGCCGCCAGCGCGCCGTCGACCCACAGCCGCCTCGGCGCGCCCGCGACTTGCGCGGTCATGACGCGCGCCAGGCCGGTGAAGGCCAGCAGCGGGAAGAGCAGGTACCCGACGTCGGCCGGGGACGGGACCGGTACCGCGTCGCGGCCGAGCAGCACGAGCGTCCAGTACACGTCGCCCGCCGCCCACGCGACGATCCCGCCCGCGACCAGCAGCCACCCGAGCCGCGCCGGCCCGCGGTGGCGCAGCGCGGCGGCCGCGCACACCAGCCCGGCGCCGAAGTCGGCGACCAGGTGCGTGATCCGGGCCGAGAGCGGGAGCGCCCCGACGGCCTCGTTGAGCGCGCCCGTGAGCAGGCAGAGGCCGAGCGCGCCGAGCGCCCACCACGGCCAGCGCGGTTGCGATGCTTCCCCCATCGCCACCGTGGTCGGCGCTGACGGCGGGTCTTTTAGTCGATGACCTGCAGGTCCTTCGGCAGGCTCGTGAGCACCTCGGCGCCGTCGTCGGTGACGATCGCCAGGTCCTCGATCCGCACGCCGACCGCGCCCGGCACGTAGATCCCCGGCTCGACCGTGACGACCTGCCCGGTCTCCAGCGTCGCCTCCGAGCGCTGCGAGAGCCGCGGGCCCTCGTGGACCTCGGCGCCGACGCCGTGGCCGAGGCCATGGCCGAAGTGCTCGCCGTGGCCGGCGGCGGTGATGACGTCGCGGGCGATCGCGTCGACCTCGCGCCCGCCAGCGCCCGCGCGAACCGCGGCCAGCGACTCCAGCTGCGCCTCCAGCACGACCTCGTAGACCTCGCGGTCGCGCGGGTCGAGGTCCGGGCCGGTCGCGTAGGTGCGCGTGCAGTCCGAGGCGTAGCCGTCCAGCTGCGCGCCCCAGTCGATCGTCACCAGCGTGTTTTTGGGGATCTCGACGTCGCGCGGCTCGGCGTGCGGCAGCGCGGAGTGCGTGCCGGAGGCGACGATCGGCGGGAACGACACCGACTCGGCGCCCTTCTTGCGCATCGTGACCTCGAGGTCCAGCGCGACGTCGCGCTCGGTGCGCCCGGCCAGGCCGCGCGCGAGCACCTCGCTCAGCGCCTCGTCGGCGAGCTTGGCGGCCGCGCGGATCTTCGCCTGCTCGTCGGCGTCCTTGACCGCGCGCAGGCCCTCGATCAGGCCGCCCGCCGGGACGAGCTCGACGCCCTCGGCGACCTTGGCCGCCAGCGACCCGTGCTCCTTGACGCTCATCGACGCGTCGTCGAAGCCGAGCTTGACGACCGCGCCGTCGCCGCCGACGAACGCCGTCGCGGCCTGCAGGATCTCCTGGGCGATCTCGCGCCGCCAGCCGGCGTCGAGCTGCTCGCCGGCCTGCGTCAGGTAGCGGAAGTCGGTCAGGAAGAGGCGCTGGTCGCCCGGCCCGACGAGGGCGAGTCCGTTGCTGCCGGTGTAGCCGGTGAGCCAGCGGACGTTGACGAGGTTGGTGACCAGCAGCGCGTCGAGGCCCTTCTCGGCGAGCGTCTCGCTGACACGGTCCGAACGTTCCATGGTGGTCACAGGTCCAGCTTCTCCTTGATGGCGGTCAGGGCGGCGCGGTAGCCCTCCACGCCCTGGCCCTTGATGGTGAGGAAGCAGTGGTCGCGGATCACCGACACCTTGCGGAAGTCCTCACGGGCGTCGACGTCGGACAGGTGGACCTCGACGGCGGGCAGGCCGGCGATCTCCAGCGCGTCGCGGATCGACCACGCGTAGTGGGTCCAGGCGCCGGGGTTGATGACGACCGCGTCGGCCAGGCCCTCCAGGCGGTGCAGGTGCTCGACCAGCTCGCCCTCGTGGTTGGTCTGGAAGAACCGCGCCTCCAGGTTCAGCTCGCGCGCGAACTCCCCGATCTGCTGCTCGAGCTGGTCGAACGTGAGGTCGCCGTAGTGCCGCGCCGGGCGGCGGCCGAGCATGTCGAGGTTGACGCCGTGGATGACGTCGACGCGATTGCGGGTCGTCACGCGATCAACTCTCGCACGGCGAGCGCCACGTCGTCGTCGCTGACGTCCTGGCCGTGGACGACGTCGCCCGGCGCGCGGACCAGGACGAACGGCGTGCGCGCGGTGTCGGTGCGCTTCTTGTCGCGGCGCGTGGCCGCGAGGATCCGCTCCGGGTCGGCGCCGGGAAGCGCCGCGTCGAGCGTCGTCGGCAGCCCGGCGGCGGCCAGCAGGTCGGAGACCTGCCCGCGCAGGTCCGACAGCCTGCTCAGCCGCAGCGCGGCCAGCAGCCCGAGGCCGACGGCCTCGCCGTGGCGCAGCGTGCCGTAGCCCAGCTCGACCTCCAGCGCGTGGCCGATCGTGTGCCCGAGGTTGAGCACCTGCCGGCGTCCGCCGTCGCGCTCGTCGGCGGCGACGACCTCGAGCTTGGTCCGGGCGCAGGCGAAGATGATGTCGTCGTCGGGCAGGGCGCCGGACGCGACCCGCTCCCACAGCGGCCCGCCTGCGATCAGCGCGGTCTTGACGACCTCCGCGTAGCCGGCGGCGAACTCCTCGCCCGGGAGCGTCGCCAACGTCGTGGTGTCGACGAGGACCGCGAGGGGCTGGTGGTAGGCGCCGACGTAGTTCTTGGCCTCGGGGAGGTCCACCCCGGTCTTGCCGCCGTAGGCCGAGTCGACCATCGCGACGATCGTCGTCGGGCACTGGACGACCGGGATCCCGCGCTGGTAGGTCGCCGCGCAGAAGCCCGCGACGTCGCCGACGACGCCGCCGCCGAGCGCGACGAGGTGGTCGGCGCGCGTGGTGCCCTGGGCGACGAGCGCGTGCCAGATGCGCTCGGCGGTGGCCAGCGTCTTGTGCTCCTCGCCGGGCGGCATCTCGATCAGCCCGGCGAGGTCGGGCAGCGACGGCAGGTGGTGCTCGGCGACCGCCTCGTCGGTGACGCAGAACGCGCGGCCCGTGCCGACCAGCGGCGCGAGCGCCAGCACGCCCGGCCCGACGAAGACGGGGTACTCGCCCGACGCCGCGCTCGCCCACGTCATCCGTGTGCCCGCGGGTGCGGACTCCAGGACGCGCAGCGCGGCGTCCAGGGCGGCCAGGCGGTCCAGCGCGACCGGCGGCAGGTGGGCGTGCGCGAGCGCGGCGTACACCTCGGCGCGCTCGGCGTGGCGCGCCGCGAAGCCGTCGCGGTCGGCGGCCAGCGGCCGGTCGGCGCCGGCGGCGCGCTCCCAGGCCAGGTCCAGCGGCACGTCGAGCAGCACGACGGCGTGGTCGGCCAGCGCCGCGCGCACGCGCTCGCTGAGCACCGCGCCGCCGCCGAGCGAGACGACGACGTCCTCGCCGCGCGCGCCGCCCAGGACCTCCAGGACGGCCTCCTCCTCGGCCGCGCGGAACGCGGCCTCGCCGTCGGTGGCGAAAACGTCGGCGATCGGGCGCCCGAACCGCTCCACCAGCACGTCGTCGGTGTCGACGTGCCCCACCCCGCGCGCGGCCGCCAGCTCCCGGGCGAGGGTGGTCTTCCCCGCGCCCATGAAGCCGATGACGACCGTCAGCCGCGCCACGCGATCCGCTCGACGTACCGCGCGACGGCCTCGCGGACGTCCTCGATGTGGTCGCCGCCGAACTTGCGCCGGTAGGCGTCGGCCAACACGTAGGCCAACATCGCCTCGCCGACGACGCCGCCCGCCGGCACCACGCACGAGTCGGTGCGCTCGCGCAGCGCCTGCGCGGGCTCGTGGCTCTCGATGTCGACCGACCGCAGGGGCTTGGTCAGCGTCGGGATCGGCTTCAGCGCGACGCGCGCGACGAGCGGCTGGCCGGTCGTCATGCCGCCCTCCAGGCCACCCGCGTGGTTGGTCTCGCGGAAGTACCCGCGCTCCGGCGACCAGAAGATCTCGTCGTGGGACTGCGACCCCGGCTTGCCCGCCAGGTCGAAGCCGTCGCCGAAGGCCACGCCCTTGACCGCCTGGATCGAGGACAGCGCACCGCCGATGCGGCCGTCCAGGCGCTCCTCCCAGGAGACGTGCGAGCCGAGGCCCGGCACGAGCCCGAAGGCCACCACCTCGAAGACGCCGCCGATCGACTCGTTGGCCTTGCGCTGCACGTTGATGTGCCCGACCATCGCCTTCGACGCGACCGGGTCCAGGCAGCGGACCTTGTCGTCGTCGACGCCCTCGAAGTCCGCCACGGTCAGCGCCGTCTCGCGCGGCGCGACGTGCACGTCGCCGATCTGGATGACGTGCGAGCGGATCTCCACGCCGACGGCGGCGAGGAACGCCTTGCACAGCGCGCCGCCGGCGACGCGCGCCGCGGTCTCGCGGGCGCTCGCGCGCTCCAGCACGTTGCGGACGTCGCTGAAGCGGTACTTCTGCACGCCGACGAGGTCCGCGTGGCCCGGGCGCGGCAGGTGCACCTCGGGCACGTCGGCCTCGACCGGCCACGGGTTCATCCGCTCCTCCCAGTTCGCGTAGTCGCGGTTGGGGACCTGGAGCGCGACGGGCCCGCCGAGCGTGCGACCGTGCCGGACGCCCGCCGTGACGTTGGCGTGGTCCTTCTCGATCTTCATGCGCCCGCCACGACCGTGGCCCAGCTGACGCCGGGCCATGTCGCGGTCGATCGCCTCCTGCTCGAGCTCCAGCCCGGCCGGCAGCCCTTCGACGATCGTCGTCAGACCGGGGCCGTGGGACTCTCCTGCGGTGATCAGCTTCAGCGCCATGCGGCGCCGAAGTCTATGAGCCGGGGACGGTCAGCACCGTCGAGGTCGACCCGACGGCCTGCCCGGCGGCCGATCCGGCGATCGTGGACGGCACGTTGGCGACGTCCGGCGTGGCCTGCGGGTCCTTGCTGACCAGCAGGCCCAGCGAGCGCGAGTAGTTCCAGTTGTCGAGCGCCGACGGGTCGTCGGAGACGAGCTGGCGCAGGACCTCGCGGCCGGCCTTGGACTCACGGGCGCGGGCCTTGGCGGCCACGGCCTTCGACGTCGTCGCCTTCTTGATGGACTTGACGTTCAGCGTGTACTCGACCGTGCCGGCGGTGCCCGACGGCATGTCCAGGAACTCGGTGTCGCCCGCCTTCAGCGTGACCTGCTCGCAGTCGTCGCGCGACGGCGTGCACTTGCCGTCGCCCGAGGGCTCGGCGGTGGCGTCGATCAGGAAGACCGCCGACTTGCCGTCCTCGGCCAGGCCGAGGTAGACGAAGAACGGGTTGTCCGACGAGGGCAGCGGCGTCAGGCGCGCGACGTTGTCGTACGTCCGCATCGAGCCCTCCTGGCCGAACGTGAAGTTGACGCGGTAGGTCTCCTTGGAGGCCTTGCTCGTGTCGGTCGGCGTCGTGGTCGGCGCCGGGGTCGTCGGCGCGGGCGTGTCGCTCGTGCCGCCGGTCGAGGACGCGCCGCCGCCCGACGAGGGGCTGTCCGACGAGGACGACGGCGTGCTCGCCGCCGGCGAGGTCGTCGTCTCGGTCTCCGTCGTGGTCGTGCTCGGCTGGTGGTGCTGGACGAACGGGTTCTTCAGCGAGCCCTTGCGCTGCACCTTGCCCGCGGCCTGCTCCTCGAGGCTGACGACCTCGGCCTGCGACGGGCCGCTGCCGCCGGGCGTGCTCGTGACGCTCGCGACCGGCGTGCCGGTGCCGTCCTTCGAGCTGCCGCCGAGGACGATCGGCACCGCGACCAGCGCGGCGACGAGCGCGATGGCCACCGGCCACAGGCGCTTCTCGATCAGGTCGGACAGGACGTTCTTGAAGAAGCTCATCGGTCGCTCCCGATCAGGCTCGCGGTGGCGGTGCTGGTGCCGGTGGCGCCCGCCGGGGCGGTCGCCGTGGCGCCGTTGGTCAGGCCCTCGTCGGCCGGCAGCAGGTACGAGGTGGCGACCACGGAGGCGTCGACCTGCGGGAAGCCCTTCGGCCCGGCCTGCAGCGCGACGCCGTCGACCGTCAGGAGGCGGCCCTTGACGCTGATCGCCTTGCCGTTGACCGACGTGTAGTCGTCGAGCGCCTTGACGAAGCGCTGCATGTTGAAGAACGAGCCGGTGAAGTCGAACGTGAACGGCATCGTCGGGAAGCCCGCGGTGCCGACCGTCGCACCGGGCGGCAGCGCGGCGGCGACCGTGCTGCCCGGCTCCGACGAGCTGCCCGCGGACGCGGCGGACGAGCCGTCGCTGGAGCCGGTCAGCTTGATGGAGTTGAACGTGACGTGGTTGGCCTTCGCGGTCTGCTCGAGCTGGTAGACCAGCGACGGCATCTCGTCGTCGACCGGAACGGCCTTGCCCAGTCGGGCGACCGTCGCGTAGTCGCTGCGGTAGCGGTCCTTGGCGCCCTGCGCCGTGGCCGCGGACTGCTGGGCGGTGTCCAGGCGCGCCTGCGCCTGGGCGATCTGCCCGCTGAGGTCGGTGGCGTCCTTGCGCTTGGGGCTGATGGCCAGGAACCAGAAGGCGGCCATGACGGCCACCAGGCCGAGGACGGTCAGGACGATGCGGTCGCGCGCGGTCACTGGGAGGCTCCTCCGGTCGTCCCCGAGGCGGGGGCGGTCGACGAGGCGGTCGTGGACGGGGTCGTGGTGCTCGACGGCGAGGCCGAGGAGGCGACGCTCGAGGCGGTCGCGGCGGTGCCGGTGCTGGTGCTGACGGCCGCGCCGCTCTGCTCGAAGAACACGTCGGCGTTGAAGATCGGGTACTTGGCGTGGCCGCCGCGGCAGTCGCTGCCGCCGGCGGAGTCCGTCGTCGCCGAGCTGCCGGACGGATTGGCGTCCGCGGCCCGGCTGGAGTCCTCCAGCGTCACGCGCTGGACGCCGTCGATCATGCGCAGGCGCGTGATCAGCATGGCGACCGACTTCTGGCTGGTCGTGCAGCCGCTGATGACGATCGCCGGGACGTTCAGCGAGCCGCGCAGCGACCCGCCGCCGGCGCCGCCGCTACTTGAGAGCTGCACGGTCGTCGAGGTCGTGCCGGTCAGCGACGTCAGCCACACGTTCTGCGGGAGCACGCGGGCGACCTCGCGCAGCGCGTGCGCCCAGTCGAAGCGGCTGCCGGCCAGCTGCGTGACCGTGTCGACGCGCTTCTGGCGGATCGACGCGAACTTCGTGTAGCTCGTCAGCGCCGCGGCCTTGGCCTCGGCGGCCTCGGCCTGCTGGGTGACGTCGGCCAGCTGGTCGCGCTTGTCGCTCACCGACTTGTTGGACACGACGTAGGTCGCGGCCAGGACGACGAGCAGGGCGAGGGCGCCGAGCAGGATGTAGGCACCGCCGCCGGACTTGCCCGCCGCGCCGCCGGCGCCGCGCTGCTGGTCGGACGGGATGAGGTTGACAGCC
Source organism: Baekduia sp. (assembly GCF_035685985.1). Classification (GTDB taxonomy): domain Bacteria; phylum Actinomycetota; class Thermoleophilia; order Solirubrobacterales; family Solirubrobacteraceae; genus Baekduia. The sequence continues at coordinate 159,600 of NZ_DASRZV010000013.1, read as the reverse complement.
CTCATGCGTGCGGGGCCTCCTCGACGGCCAGGCCGGCCGCGATCGTGAGCAGGAAGGGATCCAGGCCCTCGGGCGTGCCGTCGACCACGCCGGCCTCGACCGGCAGGCCGAGCTCGGCGGCGAGGGCGTCGTCGAAGCCGGGGATGCCGGCCGCCGCGCCGGTGAGGACGGCCCGCTGGACGCGCAGGCTCATGCCCTCCTGGGCATGGTGGAAGTCGAGCGAGTTGCGGACCTCGCCGCCGATGCGGCGCACGCCGTCGAGCAGGACCGTGCGGGCCTCCTCGACGATCTCGCCCTGGTCGTCGGACTCGATCTCGCTGAGCGGGACGACGAGCCCGACGTGGCGCAGCCACCCGCGCGCGTGCTCCAGCGTGAGCGCCTTGCGCTCGGCGAGCTCGACGGCGATGGCCTCCAGGCCGCCGCCGACGACGCGGGTGAAGAGGCAGGTCGTGCCCTCGGCGACCGCGAGGTTCGTGAGGCCACCGACCGAGAGGTAGAGGACCGGCTCGGGCGTGCCCGCCTCGGTCGTCGCCTCGGCGCGGTGCAGCGCGCGGATCATCGCGAAGGCCGACAGGTCGATGCCCTCGGGCTTGAGCCCGGCGGCCTTGGCGGCGGCCATGACGCGCTCGACCATGTCGCGCCGGGCGGCGACGATCAGGACGCGCTGGCGCGGGCCGTTCTCGCTGTCGACGATGTCGAGCGGCTGGAAGTCGAGGACCGCCGAGTCCAGCGGCATCGGGATCTGGTCCTGGGCCTGGAACCGCACCGCGGCCTCCAGCTCCTTGCGGTCCTCGAGCGGCGGGAGCTCCAGGACGCGGACGACGATCTTCTGGTTGGCGATGCCGATGCGGACCTTCTTGTCGAGGCCCTTGTTCTCGCGGTAGAGCGTCTTGAGCGCCTGAGCGAGGGCGTCGACGTCGTTGACCTCGCCGTCCCGGACGACGCCGGTCTCCAGCGGGGCGACCGCCGCGGTCCTCACCGACACGTGACCGTTGACGGTCACCGCGGCGGCATGGACGGCGGACGGCTCGATCTCGAGTCCGACGATGGTGGATGCGCGCTTGGCCATGTTCGAGGCAGTGGTTCGGCGGGGATCGGCGGTGCCTGAAGCACACGCCCCGACACCCTCGGTTGTTCGTCCAAGAGCGGCGGCTCTTGAGCGCCGCCGAGGGCCTGGCGTCCGGCTAGAACGAGCTCGTGTAGGAGTCGACGAGCCCGCTGCCGACGAAGAACGCGATCACCGCGCCGACGGCCATGAACGGGCCGAACGGGATCTTCACGCGGCGGCCCTCGGTCATGCCCTGGTTGGCGATGATCGCGACGCCGACGACGACGCCGAGGATCAAGGCGAAGAACAACGCGGGCGCGACGGCGCGGCCGAGGTAGAGGCCCAGGACGGCGGCGAGCTTGACGTCGCCCATGCCCATGCCCTTCCTGGACAGCATCGCGGGCACGAGGAAGAACGTCAGGGCCGCGGCGCCGGCGATGAGCTGCTCGGGCAGGAACGACGGGTCGAGGATCGCGCCGATGACGACGGCGACGATCGCGGCCGGGCCGGTGAGCGCGTTGGGGATCCGCTTGAGGTCGAGGTCGATGACCGCGATCGGCACGAGGAACGTGACCAGCGCGAGGCCCAGCGCGCACTTCAGGGCGTGGTCGTGCTCGGCGGCCACGACGCCCGCGTACAGCAGCGCGGTGATGGCCTCGACGACGGGATAGCGCGCGGAGATCTTCTCACCGCAGCCACGGCAGCGGCCGCGCAGGACCAGCCACGAGAAGACGGGGACGTTGTCGTAGGCCTTCAGCTGCGTGCCGCAGCCGGGGCACTTCGAGCGCGGCTTGACCAACGACTCGCCGCGCGGCAGGCGCCAGGCGACGACGTTGAGGAACGAGCCGATCAGGAGGCCGAACAGCGCGGCCGGTGCGAGCGCGGGAGCCATGTCGCCACCGTGATCGGCAGCAGCCCCCGCGCCCTTGACGGCGGGCGTCCTCCGCCCGGACTACCAGTGGCCGCCGTTGCAGCCCTTCGTGCCGCCGGAGCAGCCGCGGTCCAGCGGCGAGGTGCTCGTGCGCGTGATCGTGAAGGTGCCGCCGGACTTCGAATGGGCGGTCACGACGTAGCCGTCCGCGTCGGTGATCGAGACGTTGACCTGGCCCTTGTCGTCGCCGATCGGCAGGCCGGTCGGGTCGAGCTTGTCGGACCCGCAGTTGGTGTAGTCGCCGGCGTTGCCCGCCCCGCAGGCCTCGACGTGGGTGACCATCGACCGCGCGTTGGCCTTGGCGCTCGTGTCCTGGGCCTTCTGCTGCTGGCCGAGGAAGCTCGGCAGGGCGATCGCGGCGAGGATGCCGATGATCAGGATGACGACGAGGAGCTCGATCAGCGTGAAGCCGTCGTCCTCGCGAAGCGAAGGTTGCAAGGTGCCTGCCCTCCTGGGCTGGTCGTCGGTTGTAGGCGTGGGAGCCGGCGACGTCCAGGTCAGGTTGCAGCAAGTCCCGGAGGCGCGGTCCGCCGAGGTGATCGGCCGCCCGCCCCGGGATCCTGAGCGATGAGCCGGCCTGCTGGACCGATGTCCGCCGGTCCGGGAACGACAACGGGGCGGGCCCGAAGGCCCGCCCCGATGGAACGCTCGATGCGTTGGGAGGTGCTTACCAGGTGCAGCCGTCGCCGCAGGTGCGGGTCGTGGTGCCGTCAGCGGCCTTCGTGATGTCGAAGGTCTTGGTCGTGCTGCTCTTGGTCTTGGCCGAGATGGTGTAGCCCGTCGTGCCGTTCGCCGTGACCGTGACCGTCTCGTCGCCGGAGGTCGGGATACCGGTGCCGGCCAGAACCTTCGGCGTGCTGCTGGAATCGCACTTCGAGTAGTCCTGCGAGTCCGCGTAGCACGACTCGACCTGCGAGACCGCGTTGCGGGCGTTGGACTTGGCCGAGGAGTCCTGGGCCTTCTTCTGCTGGCCGAGGAAGCTCGGCAGGGCGATCGCGGCGAGGATGCCGATGATCAGGATGACGACGAGGAGCTCGATGAGCGTGAAGCCCTCGTCCTCGTTCTTGAAGCGGTTGAGCAAGATCGATCCCTCCTGTTGAGATCTGTTCGTTTGGCCTTCTCGTGCGGAGGGCCGACGTCCCTGCGGAGTTCCGTCCGGGGTCAAGGTCTTGGCAGCAAGCCCCGTCAGTTGCCCGGTGGTCCGTCACCGCACAGTCGGGGTGATCGGCGTGACCCGGCCGGGCTTTCGCTTGCATGTCCGATCTCTGGACCTCTGTTCTACGGTGAGGACCCCAGAGGCACGGCTTCAGGAGGAAACGGCGCCGTTCGGCGCTATGGGGACGCCTCAGGCGGCGTCGGGCGAGGCAGGCTCGCCGCGTTGGCGGCGCCCGGCTTCCTGCGCGTCGTGGTCGGGGATGAAGGTCCCCGTGCCCTCGCACCACGAGCAGGTCACGTTCGACGGCGAGCCGCCGAGGTTGGAGATGAGCGTGCCGGTGCCTCGGCAGACCGTGCAGGTCACGGGCTCGTCGACGTCCGGGGTCTCTTCGTCTGCGCTCACGAGGTCGCGAGCGTAGCGGCTGCGCGTCGCCGAACCCCGTCCGGCCTCCGGCGGTACCCGTGCAACGGTCCGGTCCGACCCCCTCGGAGTGGTCCTGTCGGCCGGACCAATCGGCCGATAGCGTCGCCGCCATGCAGCCCTTCGCCTCCTCCTCCCCCGCGGCCCGGGCGTCCGCGCTGGAGGCCGGGATCTGGTCGCTGGCGGGCGTCCAGCTCTTCCTCGGCCTCTGGCAGGCGGCGCTCCCCGGCCGCTTCTACGACGTGCTGGCCCACTTCGGCGCCCGCAACGACCACTTCCTGCGCGACGTCTCCACGTACTTCCTGGCGTCGGGGATCGCGCTGGCGATCGCCGCGCGGCGGCCGTCGTGGCGCGCGCCGGTGCTGGCCGTGGTCGGGTTCCAGTACGCGCTGCACGCGCTCAACCACCTGCTGGACATCGGGAAGGCGGACCCGTCGTGGGTCGGGCCGTTCGACTTCGTCTCGCTGGCGCTCGGCGTGCTGCTGATCGGCTGGCTCTACCGGGAGGCGTCGCGGTGAGGGTGTTCCTGGCGGGCGCGACCGGCGCGATCGGCCGGCCGCTGGTCGACCGGCTGCTGGCCGACGGCCACGAGGTGGTCGGCACGACGCGCGACCCGGCGCGGGCCGACGCGCTGCGCGCGAAGGGCGCCGAGGCGGTCGTCGTCGACGCCTTCGACGCCGCGGCCGTGCACGCCGCGGTCGCGGCCGCGCGCCCCGAGGTCGTCGTCCACCAGCTCACCGCGCTGCCCCAGGACCCGACGCCGAAGGCGATGGCGGCCGCCGTCGCGGTCAACGCCCGGCTGCGGCGCGAGACGGTCCCGACGCTCGTGGACGCGGCCCGCGCGGCCGGTGCCCGACGCGTGATCGCGCAGTCGATCTCGTTCGTCACCAAGCCCGACGGCCGCCCCGTCCACGACGAGGACGCGCCGCTGTGGCTCGACGAGCCGTCGCAGCGGACCAACGTCGAGGGCGTGCGGGTCCTGGAGGCCGCCGTGCGCGACGCGAGCGACGTCGAGGGCGTCGCGATGCGCTATGGGTTCTTCTACGGCCCCGGCACGTGGTACGCGCCCGACGGGGCCCTGGGCACCATGATCCGCAAGCGCCGCTATCCGATCGTCGGCTCCGGCGAGGGCCGCTCGTCGTTCGTCCACGTAGACGACGCCGTCGACGCGACCGTGCGCGCGCTGGACGGCGCGTTTCCGAGCGGCACCTACAACGTCACCAACGACGAGCCGGCCCCGGCCCGCGACTGGATCCCCGCCGCCGCGTCCGCGATGGGCGCCAAGGCGCCGCGGCATGCCCCGGTGTGGCTCGCGCGGCGGCTCGCGGGCCCCGTCGTCGTCCACTACGCCACGACGCTGCCCGGCAACCGCGACGCGCGCTTCCGCGCGGCGGCGCCGGGCTGGTCGCCCCGCGCGTGGCGCGACGGCTTCGCGGAGGTCTTCGCCTGAACGCCACCGGGCGCTTCGCCCCGTCGCCGACGGGCACGCTGCACCTCGGCAACCTGCGCACCGCGCTGCTGGCGTGGCTCTACGCCCGTGCCCAGGGCGCGCCCTTCCTGGTGCGGATCGAGGACCTCGACACCGGGCGCGTGCGGGAGCGCTTCGAGCGCGAGCAGCTCGCCGACCTCGCGGCGCTCGGCCTGGACTGGGACGGCGCGCCGGTGCGCCAGTCCGAGCGCCGGGCGCTGTACGAGGACGCGCTGGCCCGGCTGGACGCCGACGGGATCGTCTACCCGTGCTGGTGCACGCGGGCCGAGATCCGCGAGGCGTCCTCGGCGCCGCACGGACCGCTGCCCGAGGGCCACTACCCCGGCACCTGCCGCCGGCTGACCGCCGCGCAGCGCGCCGAGCGCGAGGCGTCCGGCCGCCCGCCGGCGCTGCGCGTCGACTCCGGTGCGGCCGAGATCGCGTTCGTCGACCGGCTACACGGCGCCCAGCGCGGGCTCGTCGACGACTTCGTCGTGCGCCGCAACGACGGCGCGTTCGCCTACAACCTGGCGGTCGTCGTCGACGACGGCGCCCAGGGGATCGGCGAGATCGTCCGCGGCGACGACCTCCTGGACTCGACGCCCCGGCAGCTCTGGCTGGCCGACCGCCTCCACCTCCCCCGCCCGACGTTCGCGCACGTCCCGCTCGTGCTCGGCCCCGACGGCGCGCGCCTGGCCAAGCGCCACGGCGCGGTGACGCTCGCCGACCGCCTCGAGCAGGGCGAGACCGCCGACGAGGTCCGCGCGCGGCTGGCCGTCTCGGTGGGCCTGGCTGACGACGACGAGCGCCCCTCCCCGGCCGAGCTGGCCGCCCGCTTCGACCCCGACCGCTTCGCCCCGCCGCCGTCGGGACCGCTGCCCGGGCTCTGGACCGGATAGCGTGCCCGGCCATATGCCGCGGTCGACCGCCGACATCGCCGCGCGCGCTCGGGAGACCGGGCGGCTCGGCATCGACACGGAGTTCATGGGCGAAGGGCGCTACCAGCCCCTGCTCTGCCTCGCCCAGATCGCGCTGGACGACGGCGAGGGCGGCGCGGAGGTCATCGTCCTGGACCCGCTGACCGACGAGTACGACCCGGCGCCGCTGGCCGACGTGCTCGCCGACCCCGAGATCGAGATCGTGCTGCACGCCGCGCGCCAGGACGTCGCGCTGCTGCGCCGCGACTGGGGCCTGCCGGTCCGCAACGTCTTCGACACCCAGGTCGCCGCGGGCTTCGCCGGGATGCGCGCCCAGCTCGGCTACGAGCCGTTGTTGAAGGAGATGCTCGGCGTGCGGCTGCGCAAGTCCGCGTCGTTCACGCGCTGGGACGACCGGCCGCTGACCGAGGAGCAGCTCGGCTACGCCCGCGAGGACGTCCTGCACCTGCTGCAGCTGGCGACCGCGCTCCAGGACCGCCTGACCGACCTCGGCCGCCTCGAGTGGGCCCGCGAGGAGTGCCGCGCGTTCGAGGAGATCGACGACCGCCGCGACCTCGACGTCGTCTTCGGCAAGCTGCCGCGCGTCAACTCCCTGGACCCCAACCAGCGCGCCGTGGCGCGCGAGCTGGTCGAGTGGCGCGAGGACGCCGCGCGCAGCGGCGACCGGCCGGTGTCCTCGATCCTGCACGACGCCGCGCTGGTCGAGATCGCCAAGCGCCGTCCGCAGTCCGTCGACCGGCTGCGCCAGATCCGCGGCCTCAACGACGCGACGCTGCACCGCCGCGGCAAGTCGATCGTCGAGGCGGTCGCGCGCGGCCGCGAGCGCGAGGGCATCCCGGTCGAGGGCACCCGGCCCTCCCAGCCCGACGCCGAGGACGCGCCGCTGATCGCGCTCGGCGAGGCGCTGGTCCGCACGCGCGCGATGGAGTCCGAGCTGGCCTACGAGCTGATCGCCGCGCGCGCCGACCTGCAGAAGATCGTCACCGCCGTGCGCGAGGGCGCCGGCGAGCCCGACGTGCGCACGCTGCAGGGCTGGCGGCGCGAGGTCGTCGGCACCGAGCTGCTGGAGCTGCTGGACGGCCGCCGCGCGCTGCGCGTCGGGCCCGGCCACCGGCTGCAGATCGAGTCCGACTAGGCGGCCAGCGCCACGCTCGTCGTGGCCACCACCGCGCCGCCGCCGCAGACCCGCACGCGGTCGCGCCCGTCCTGCTTGGAGCGGTAGAGCGCGAGGTCGGCCGCGGCGAAGACCGCGTCGTACTCGAAGCGCCCGGCCGCCGACGCGCTGACGCCGAAGGAGATCGTGACCGGCAGCCCGGCGATCGGGTCGCGGGCGATCGCCGCGCGCAGCGTCTCGGCGACTTCGGCGGCCTGCGCGGCGTCCGCGCCCGGCAACACGATCAGGAACTCCTCGCCGCCGAGGCGGTAGGCGAGGTCGTAGGCGCGCAGCGCCTTGCGCATCCGGTAGGCCACGTCCTTGAGGACGACGTCGCCGACGGCGTGGCCGTGGCCGTCGTTGACGGCCTTGAAGTGGTCGAGGTCCCCGACGATCAGCGCGACCGGCTCGCGCAGGATCGCGGCCTGCTGGGCCAGCTCGGCGACGCGGGTCTGCAAGGCATTGCGGTTGAGCATGCCGGTCAGCGGGTCGATGACCGACGAGCTGCGGTGCTCGCGGTCGGAGGACATCAGCGCCGAGGTCAGCAGCGCGACGGCGACCAGCAGCGCGATCGGCATGATGATGCTCTGCGGGTGGTCGGCGATGTAGGCGGCGTCGACGCCGACGGTCACCAGCAGGAGCAGGACCGACACGAGCGCCACGCCGAGCGCGACCGCGCGGGCGTTGAAGCGCGCCGGGAGCGTCACGAGCGGGATCACCAGCCACGCCAGCGCCGGCGAGCGCGGACCGCCGGTCAGCGCGATCGAGCCGGCGATCGCCAGCTCCGAGAGCAGCCAGGCCGCGGCGATCGTCAGCTCGGGCCGCCGCGCGCGCTCCATGCGCCCGTCGACGAGCCGGAAGCCCACGACGGCGACCGCGAGCGGGATCAGCGTCCACCAGCCGACCCAGTGGCCGGAGAGCAGCAGCGCGACGGCCAGCGCGACGAACGAGCGCCGCCGCAGCGGACGCAGCCGCGTCTCCATGTCGAGCGCCCGGGCGCGGTCGGCCGGCTCGGGGCACAGCCACGAGCGGGGCGCGACGCCGATGTCCGGGGGCTGCTCCACGTACCGGTGGTCGGTCGTTGCGTCCACCGTCCTGAGACCGGCGGAGCGAAGTTGCACAGCTTTCCGGTGCCGGGCTGCAGCCCGCCTGTGGGGAACGCGAGCGTTTGCACCAACTACTGGCAGGCCGGCAGGCAGTCGGTCAGCCGGCCCTCGTCCTTGGCCGCCACGGCCGAGCGGCCCTGGAAGCGGAACGAGGTGAAGATCGCGCCCGCGTCCTGGGCGGCGAAGGCCGAGCGCGAGACCACGATCGACAGGCGGTCGCCCTTGATCCCGATCGTCGCCGGGATCCGGCGGAAGTCCTTGCCGGCGCCGGTCGTGTCGAGCATCGCCCGGGGCGCCTCGCCGCCGAGCACCGTCGTCTCCAGCTGGACCACCGGCGTCTCGCGGTCCTGCGGGCGCATCGTCAGGACGTAGGCCACGTAGGGCTTGACCGCGCCCGCCGCCTGGAACTCCACGCACAGGCGGTTGCCGCCGCCGTCCTTGGCCAGGCGCAGGCGGACGAGGTCGCCTTGGGGCGAGGACTCGACCTTCTCCCCCTTGGTCGTCCGCTGGTCGCCGCGCGGGTCGTCGACGACCACCGGCTTGCCGAACGACGCGCAGTCGGTGAACGTCCCGTAGGACTTCACGTCGTTGTCGTCGCCCGCCTTGGTGGCGATGGCCGCCGCGACGACGGCCGCGAAAGCGGCGAGGACCGTGACGATGACCCGTCTGCGCACGGCCGGGGAGTCTGGCAAAGGGGTTCACTTCCGCGCGTCGTCGGGCAAAGCCGAGGTCATGGACATCGCCAAGCTCGCCCTCCGCGGCACGATCGGCTCGCTGTTCGTGGGCCACGGGACCCAGAAGCTCTTCGGCTGGTTCGGCGGCCACGGCCCCGAGGGCACCGGCGGCTACTTCGAGAGCCTCGGCCTGCGCCCCGGCAAGCGCCACGCGATCGCGGCCGGCGCCGCCGAGGCCGGAGGCGGCGCGCTGCTGATCCTCGGCGCGGCGACGCCGCTGGCGGCCGCCGCGCTGACGGGCGCGATGACGACCGCGATCCGCAAGGTCCACGCGCCCAAGGGCCCGTGGGTCACCGAGGGCGGCTGGGAGTACAACGCCGTGCTGATCGGCGCCGTCGCCGTCCTCGCCGAGTCCGGCCCCGGGCGGCCCTCGGTCAGCCCCGGCTGGCACGGCAAGGGCTGGGCGCTGGCCGCCGTCGCGGCCGGCGTCGCCGGCTCCTTCCTCAACGACCAGCTCTCCTCGCCCCCGCCGCCCGAGGACACCGCCTCCGCCGGCGACCCCGACGTCACCGCCGCGGCCGCCGAGCAGGCGCGCTTCTCCCACGAGCAGGCCACGGCGCCGCGGGAGTAGCGGCCCGAAGTCCGGGCCCGCGACGCTACTTGATGGCGTCGTAGACCTTGAACAGCGGCATGTACATGGAGATGACGATGAAGCCGACCATGCCGCCGACGAGGATGATCATCACCGGCTCGAGGATCGAGGCGAGCTGCTTGACGGCGGCCGCGACCTGGTCCTCGTAGAAGTCCGCGATCTTGGACAGCATGGTGTCCATGGCGCCGGTCTCCTCGCCGACGCCGATCATGTGCGTGACCATGCCCGGGAAGACCGGCGCGTCCTTGAGCGGATCGGCGATCGTGCCGCCCTGGCGGACCGACTCGATGACGTCGCTCATCGCCTTCTCGATGCACCAGTTGCCCGCGGTCTGGCCGGTGATCTCCAGCGCCTGCATCAGCGGGACGCCCGCGCTGACCAGCGCGCTCAGCGTCCGCGACCAGCGCGCGAGCGCGATCTTCTGGACGATGTCACCGATCTTCATCGGGATGCGGAGCTTGAACGTGTCCCACGTCTTGCGCCCGCCGTCGGTGCGCTTCCAGTTCTTGAAGGCCCAGGAGATCCCGAAGCCGCCGAGGATGAAGGCGTACCAGTAGCCGGTCATCGCGTGCGACAGGCCGACGGTGAACTTCGTGATCGTCGGCAGGTCGCCGCCGAACTGCTTGAACGTCCCGACGAACACCGGGACCAGGAAGACCACCAGCGCGATCAGGACGCTGAACGCGAACGTCATGACGACGATCGGGTAGGCCATCGCGGCCTTGACCTGGCGGCGCAGCGAGTCGGCGGACTCCAGCTGGTCGGCGACCCGGATCAGCGCGCTGTCGAGCACGCCGCCGGTCTCGCCGGCGCGGGTCATCGCGACGAACAGCGGGTTGAAGACCTTGGGGTGGCGCTCCAGCGCGTCGCTGAGCGGCAGGCCGGCCTCGACGTCCTTGCGGACCGCGGAGATCGTCGTCGCCAGCTTCTCGTTCTCGGTCTGCGCCTCCAGCACGTAGAGCGCGCGCAGGATCGTCATGCCGCTGTTGACCATGGTCGCCAGCTGGCGGGTCATGATCGTCAGGTCGGCGGGCTTGATCCGGTTCAGGAACGGGATCTCGATCTCTTTGGACGCGTGCTTGTCCGCGATGTCGAGGACGATCAGCCCGCGCTGCTTGAGCTGGTCGGTGACGACCTGCTTGCTCTCGGCCTCCACCTCTCCGGTCGCCTTCGCGCCGGTGAGGTCCATGGCCTTGAAGACGTAGGTGGCCATGACGCGCTATGCCGCCTGGAGTCCGCCGCCGAGGCCGCCGATGCCGCCGGAGAGGCGCTTCAGCTCCTCCGGGGTCGACGACCGCGCCTCGGCCGCGCGCTGGGTGATCCGGCCGGCGCGCACCAGCGAGGCGAGCGCCATGTCGAGCGTCTGCATGCCGGTCTGACCGCCGGTCTGCATCGCCGAGAGGATCTGATGGGTCTTGCCCTCGCGGATCAGGTTGCGGACCGCGGGGGTCGGGACCAGCGCCTCGCAGGCCACGACGCGCGACGAGCCGTCGGCGGTCGGGATCAGCGTCTGGGTCATCACGCCCTGCAGCGCGACCGACAGCTGCGTCCGCACCTGGTCCTGCTGGTGGCTCGGGAAGACGTCGATGATGCGGTCGATCGTCTGCGGCGCGCTCTGGGTGTGCAGCGTCGCGAAGACGAGGTGGCCGGTCTCGGCGGCGGTCAGCGCGGTCGAGATCGTCTCGAGGTCGCGCATCTCGCCGACGAGGATGACGTCGGGGTCCTGGCGCAGCGCGCCCTTCAGCGCGGCGCCGAAGCCGGTGGCGTCCGAGCCCAGCTCGCGCTGGTTGACCATGCACTTCTTGTGCGAGTGCAGGAACTCGATCGGGTCCTCGATCGTGAGGATGTGCTCCTCGCGGGTCTCGTTGATCTCGTCGATCATCGCCGCCAGCGACGTCGACTTGCCGGAGCCCGTCGGGCCCGTCACGAGCACGAGGCCGCGCGGCTTCTTGCAGAAGTCGTGGACGACCGGCGGGAGGCCGAGGTCGTCGATCTTGGTGATGACCGACGGGATCAGGCGGAACGCCGCGCTCATCGCCGACCGCTGGAGGTAGGCGTTGACACGGAAGCGGGCCGTGCCGGGGATCGCGTAGGCGAAGTCCAGCTGCCAGTCGGTCTCCAGGCGCTGGCGCTGGTCGTTGCTGAGGATCCCGTAGACGATCTCCCGGGTGTCCGTCGGGTCGAGGACCGGGTAGTCCTCCAGCGACGTCAGGCGGCCACGGACGCGGATCTTGGGGTGCGATCCCGCCGTGATGTGCAGGTCGGAGGCACGACGCTCGAGCACGTCGAGCAGAAGCTGGGCGAAGTCGATCCGCATCGCCACGATGGTCGGTTCGTGGCAGCGGGTTCTTGAGCCGCATGGCCCCCCGGTGGACCCTTTAGCTCAGTACCGTCCGCCGACCGGCGCGGGCAGGTCGTCGAGCAGTGCGAGGTCCTCCGAGGAGAGCAGGACGCCGGCGGCCGCGACGTTCTCCTCCAGGTACGGCAGGCGCTTGGTGCCCGGAATCGGGACGACGTGCTCGCCCTGGGCCAGGACCCACGCGAGCGCGATCTGCCCGGGCGCGACCTCGTGGCGGGCGGCGATCTCGGCCACCGCGTCCACGATCCGCTGGTTGGCGTCCATCGCCTCCTGCTGGAAGCGGGGCCAGCGGCGGCGGGCGTCGTCGTCCTCGAGCTGGTCGTGCCGCAGGCGCCCGGTGAGGAACCCGCGGCCCAGCGGCGAGTACGGGACCAGCGCGACGCCGTGCTTGGCGCACCAGTCCTTGACGCCGTTGGTCAGCGGGTCGCGGGTCCAGAGGCTCAACTCGGACTGCACGGCGGTGATCGGGTGGATCGCGTCCGCCTTCTCCAGCTCGAAGACCGTGACCTCGCTGAGGCCGATGTGCTTGGCCTTGCCTTGGTCGACGATCTCCTTGAGCACGCCGACGGACTCCTCGATCGGGACCTCCGGGTCCGGGCGGTGCAGGTAGCAGAGGTCGACGTGGTCGACCTCCAGCCGGCGCAGCGAGCCGTCGATCGCCTCGCGAAGGTGCTCGGGCCGGCCGTCGCGCTCGATCGTGCGCTCCTCCGGGTCGTCGAGCACCAACCCGCCCTTGGTCGCCAGCACGACCTCGTCGCGGCGGCCCTTGATCGCGTGCCCGACCGTGATCTCGTTGTGGAACGGGCCGTAGACGTCGGCGGTGTCGACCAGCGTGGATCCGAGGTCGATCGCCCGGTTGATCACCGCGTCGGGATCCATCCCCTCGCGGTTGCCGTACGCCCAGCTGAGCCCCATCGCGCCGTAGCCGATCGCGCCGACCCCGGGGCCATGGTGTCCGAGCGTGCGTCGCGGGAGGGGCATGGCCCGCACGCTAGTGGTTGGGCAGCTGGACCGTCCGCCACGGCGTGCCGCGGCCCGACCGCAGGTAGAGCCGGTCGTGGGTGAAGTGCAGGGTGTCGGGCCAGGAGGACGCCGACACGCGGAACGCCCGGCGGTCGGCGAGCCGCAGGAGGTCGACGCGCGTGCCGCGGGCCTGCGCCAGCCAGCCGTCTCCGAGCACGGGCTGCGTGAAGCCGGCGGGGAGCGCGACCGCCTTGGCCGAGCCGCAGCGGAAGAGGCGGAAGTGCGGCTTCTCCGGGTCGGCGCGATCCTGGATCAGCGCCCAGCGGCCCCGCGCGGTGACGGGCAGCGTGCTCGGCCCGCCGCCCCAGTCGACCCGGTCCTGCGAGACGACCGGCTTCAACGGCGCGCAGAGCCGCCCCGCCCCGCTCGCCGCGTCGAGGTCGGGCACCGTGCCGTCGGTGGGGTTGACCCGGCGGACCTCGCCCGTGCGCCAGTTGGTGTAGATGTCGAAGTAGTAGTGGTAGTCGTACTCCGGGCTGGAGATCCACTGCGTCCCGACCACGGCCGGCTTCGACGGCCCCATGGCGTTGGCCCCGCCCGGGGTGCGCTGCACGAGCCGCACCACCTCCCCGCCCTTCACGTCGGTCACCGCCAGCGCCTGGGCGAAGACGCCGGGGGCGTAGTTCGACGGCCCCGGCTCGTGAGGCGCGCAGGTTTCCTTGACTTGGTCAAGGAAACGCGGGACGCTGGCACGACCATGACCGTCGACGCCGCCCGCGAGTTCACCCGGTTCTACACCAACAGGATCGGCGTCCTGCGCGGTGGGCTGCACGGCTCGCGCCATCCGCTGCCCGAGGCGCGCGTGCTCTACGAGCTGGGGCACGCCGACGGGCCGACGGAGGTCGCCGCGCTGCGCGCGACGCTCGACATGGACGCGGGCCAGCTCAGCCGGCTGCTCGCGCGGCTGGACGACGACGGGCTCGTCGTGCGCGAGAAGGCCGAGCGCGACGCGCGCCGCCTGGTGCTGCGGCTGACCGCCCAGGGCCGGCGTGCGTTCGCCAAGCTCGACCGCGGCTCGGCGACGGAGTGGGCGCAGCTGCTCGACCCGCTCAGCGAGGGCGAGCGCGCGCGGCTGGTCGGCGCGATGGGCGCGGTGCGCGAGATCCTCGGCGACGACCGCGCGGGCGCGACGGAGGTCGTCCTGCGCGACCCCGAGCCCGGCGACCTCGGCTGGATCGTCGCCCGCCACGGCGCCGTGTACGCCGCCGAGTTCGGCTGGGGTCTGGGCTTCGAGGCGCTGTGCGCGCGCGTCGTCGCCGACTACGCGGAGGCGGCCGCCTCCTCCACGCCCGGCCACCGCGCCTGGATCGCGACCGCCGGCGGCGCGCCCGCCGGCTGCGTCCTCAGCGTCCGCGGCGACGAGCCCGGCGACGCCAAGCTCCGCCTCCTGCTCGTCGAGCCGTGGGCGCGCGGCCTCGGCGTCGGCGGCACGCTGATCGACGCCGTCGTCGCCGACGCCCGCGCCAACGGCGACCGCCGCGTCGTCCTGTGGACCAACTCGCCGCTGACGGCCGCGCGCCGCCTCTACGACCGCCGCGGCTTCCGTCTGATCGCCGAGGAGCCCCACGCCGACTGGGGCATCCCCATGACCGGCCAGGTGCTGGCGCTCGACCTCTAGGCCTTGGCCTTGGGCAACTTCACCGTGTGGGTCGGCCGGTCCATGTCGTCGGGCCGTGCCGGGCCGGCCGGCCGCTCGGGACCATCAGCTGCACGTGCAGCCGCATGGCGGCGGCGAGCGCCCGGAGGCGGCCGGCGAATGAATGAATCACGACACTAGTTCGTGCCCGTCACGCGCGCCACTTCGGCGATCGACGTGCGGCCCTGCTTGACCTTCTCCAGGCCGTCGTCGCGCAGGCGGCGCATGCCGTCGCGCATGGCGACCTCGGCGATGCGGTCGGCGGGCGCGCGCTCGATCGCGAGGCGGCGGATCTCGTCGGTGACGGTCATCACCTCGTAGAGGCCGATCCGGCCCTTGTAGCCCGAGCCGCCGCAGCGCGAGCAGCCCTTGGGGTCGTAGGCCTCGATGTCGACCGGCGAGCGGAAGCCGTGGTCCTGCAGGACCGTCGCCGAGATGATCGTGCGCTCCTTGCAGTGCGAGCACAGCGTGCGGCAGAGGCGCTGGGCGACGACGCAGTCGACGGCCGAGGCGACCAGGAACGGCTCGATGCCCATCTCGACCAGGCGCGTGATCGACGTCGGCGCGTCGTTGGTGTGCAGCGTGCTCAACACCAGGTGGCCGGTCAGCGCCGCCTCGACCGCGATCTTGGCGGTCTCGGCGTCGCGGATCTCGCCGACCATGATGATGTCGGGATCGGCGCGCATCATCGCGCGCAGGCCGTTGGCGAACGTCAGGCCGGCCTTCTTGTTGACCTGCACCTGCGTCACGCCCTCGAGCTGGTACTCGACCGGGTCCTCGATCGTGATGATGTTCTTCTCGGGCGTGTTCAGCTCGCCGACGGCGGCGTACAAGGACGTGGACTTGCCCGAGCCCGTCGGGCCGGTCACCAGCACCGCGCCGTAGGCCTGGTGGAACGCCTTGGTGAAGCGCGCGGCGTCCTGGTCCCCCATGCCGAGCTTCTCGAAGTCGAAGACGACGTTCGACTTGTCCAGGATGCGGATGACGATGTTCTCGCCGTGCACCGACGGCAGCGTCACGACGCGCAGGTCGATGTGGCGGCCGTCGAGGTTCAGGCCGACGCGGCCGTCCTGCGGCAGGCGCCGCTCGGCGATGTCCAGGTCGGACATGATCTTCAGGCGCGAGACGACGCCGCTGACCATCCGCCGCGGCACGGTCATCGTCTCGACGAGCACGCCGTCGATGCGGAAGCGCACGCGCATCGAGCCGTCCTCGGGCTCGAAGTGGATGTCCGACGTGCCCTGCTCGGCGGCCTGGGCGATGATCTGGTTGACGAGCTTGATGACCGGCGCGTCGTCGGCGCTCTCGCGCAGGTCGACGATCTCGCCGGGCCCGTCGTCGTCGGAGGACAGGTCGATCTCGGCGGTCGCCGCGACGTGCTCCAGCCGCGACTGCTTGGAGATCAGGACCTGGATGTCCTCGCGCGAGGCAACCGCGACGCGGACCTCGTAGCCGGTCATCAACGCGATGTCGTCGACGGCCAGGACGTTGGCCGGGTCGGCCATCGCCAGCAGCAGCCCGCGCTCGCCGGCGAACGCGACCGGGATCGCCTCGTAGCGCTTGGCGGCCTGCGGGTTGATGAGGTTGGCCGCCGACATGTCGACGTGGTAGACGGTCAGGTCCAGGTGGTCGAGGCCGTGGCGCTCGGCGATCGCGCGGGCGTGGTTCTCCTGGGAGAGCACGCCCTGGTCGAGCAGCACCTGCTCCGGCGTCGTGCCGGACGCGCGCGCGGCCTCGACGGCCTGCTCGACCCGCGGGCGGTCGACGAAGCCCAGCTCGACGATGACGTCGGTCAGGAAGCGCGCGCTGCCCCCGCCGGTCCGCCGCGGCGGCGTGACGCCGTTCCAGTCGGCTGGACGTTCGTTGGAGGGCGGCGGGGCCGACGGCGCCAGCGGCGAAAGGGGCGGCGCCGCGTTCGGGTCAGCGACCGGGCCGCCGGGCATCGGCGGTACGGCGGTCAGATGGGTCGCTGGTTCCGGGGTCATGGGCGTCGGGGTTCGCTCCGCGAGCGGCGTCTCGCATCGCGTCAACAGGCGCTGGGAGGCCCGTCCAGGCCTCGAAGCTCAACGCGCCCTGGCGGACGAGGACCTCCAGCCCGTCGACCACCGTGCATCCCCGGCGTCGCGCTTGCGCGATCAGCCCGGTCCCGCCGTCCCTGTAGACCAGGTCCGCCACGGTCGCGTATGTGCCCAGCGCATCGGCGTCCAGGGGCAGTTCCTTGAACTCGCCGTCGGCCAGCCCGACACTCGTGCAGTTGACCAGAAGATCCGCCGCTGCTGGCCGATGCGCGGCCTCGACGCCCAGGTCAGCGGCCAGCGCGGCGGCCCGCTCGGGCGTCCGGTTCCAGACGCTGACGCGGGCCGCGCCGGCCTCGCGCAGCGCGTAGACGATCCCGCGGGCGCTGCCGCCCGCGCCGAGCACCAGCGCGGTCCGGCCCGCCGGGTCGACGTCGACGCCGGCCAGCGCGGCGACGAAGCCCGGCGCGTCGGTGTTGGCGGCGTGGATCGCGCCGTCGTGCGAGAACGTCAGCGTGTTCGCCGCCCCGATCGCGCGCGCGGCCGCGGTCGACTCGTCGGCCAGCGCCAGCGCCGCCTCCTTGTGCGGGATCGTGACGTTCGCGCCGACGAAGCCGGAGGCGGGCAGCGCGCGGACGGTCTCCTCGAAGACCTCCGGCGGCGCCGGCAGGCGCTGGTAGTGCCAGTCCTTGAGGCCCAGCTCGGCCAGCGCGGCGTTGTGCATGCGCGGCGACCGGGAGTGCGCCACGGGCCACCCGAGGACCCCGAGGCGCTTCATCAGCAGTGCGACGGGTCCTTGCCGCCGAGCTGGTCGCGCTTCTTGTTGTAGGCCGCGACGTCCTTCTCGAACTGCGCGTCGGTCGACGAGAACGCGTGCGCGCCGTTGCCGCAGGCCTTGACGACGTAGTACAGGTAGTCGACCTTGGCCGGGCTCAGCGCGGCCTTGATCGACGCCACGCCGGGCGAGCCGATCGGCGTCGGCGGCAGGCCCTGATGCAACCTGGTGTTGAACGCGGAGTCCGTCTGCAGCTCGGACTGCTTGAGCGGCTTGGTCCAGTTGTCGAGGCGGTAGCGCAGCGTCGCGTCGATCCCGAGCGGGATGTGGTCCTTGAGGCGGTTGTAGATCACCGCGGAGATCAGGCGGCGGTCCTTGGCGACCTGGGCCTCGCGCTCGATCATCGAGGCGATGATCAGCACGTCGTAGTCGCTGAGGTTCTTGCGGTGCGCGGCCTTGCGGTCCAGCCCGTCGAAGTTCTGCTTGAACGCGGCGAGCTGCTCGCGGACGAGCTTGGACGACGTCGCGGTCTTGGCGCCCCGCTTCAGCTCGTAGGTCGCCGGGAACAGGAAGCCCTCCAGCGAGCGCGTGCCCTTCGGGATCCCGTAGCCCTTGAAGCCCTTGACCGACCGCGGGTTCTTGGTCGCGGCCTTGACGTAGGACCCCGACACGCCGGACTGCTTGACGAGCGTGGCGGCCTCGCCGATCGAGCGGCCCTCGGGCAGCGTGACGTTGACGACCGGCGCCGAGGCGGGGTTCTTGGTCAGCGCGTCCAACGCGGCGGCGTAGGACATGTCGCGCTTGAGCGTGAACCGCCCGGCCTTGAGGTCGGAGCGGCGGCCGTCCAGGCGCGAGCGCAGGTTGAAGAAGAACGAGGAGTCGACGACGCCCTTGCTGTGCAGCTCGTCGGCGATCTCGCCGGCGGTCGCGCCCTGGGCGATCGTGACGACGACCGGCTTGGAGGCGTCGCCCTCGTCGTGGCCGGGCTGGAAGACCCGGTAGGCGAAGTAGCCGATCGCGATCAGCACGATCAGCGCCAGCAGCGGGATCACGCGCGCCGCGCCGCGCCGCGATCGCGAGCGCGGCACGCCGCGCCGCCGGGGCCGGTCGCCCGCGGGCCCGCGCACGGGGCCCGGCGGCGTCGGCCGCGGGCCGCCGACCTCCGGAAGCTCGGAGACCGACGCGACCCGTCGCACGCCGGCCGGCGCCTCGACCTGGTGGACCCGCGTGTCGTCGTGCTCGTCGCCGAGGCGATCGTCGGCCGGGACCATGACCGGCTCGGGCTCGGGCTCCCAGGCGGGCTCGTCGACCGGCTCGAAGGGCACCTCGTACTCGGGCTCGGCCGGCGCCTCGTAGGCCGGCGGCAGCTCGTAGGCGGGCGGCTCGTCGGCGGCCGGCGGGATCTCCGGCTCGGGTGCGCGCGGCGCGGGCTCCGGGTCCGGGTCGAACGCCGGGACGTCCAGGAGCGGCTCGCCGGCGGGCGCCTCGGGCGCCTCGGGCGCCGCCTCCGACGGCCGGCCCTCGCGCCCGGCGCGCCGGCGCTGGCGCTCCAGGCGCGCGGCCTCGCGGTCGGCCGCGGTGCGCGGCCGCCCGGGATCGTTGGCGGAGTCTCCGCCCTTGCGACCGCCGAACAGCGGGCTCACGCGATGTCGCCTCCGGTCGTGCCGCCGTGCAGCGCCAGCCAGTCCTCGAGCAGCACCGCGGCGGCGCGGGAGTCCTCGGAGGTGCGCGTGTCGCCCGAGCGCGACGCGATCGCGGTCGTGAAGCGCTCGTCGTACAGCTCGACGGGGATCGGCTTGACGCGCTCGCGCAGCTTGTCCGCCCACGCGCGCGTCTCGCGCGTCTGGTCCGTGTCGTGACCGCTCAGGCCGAGCGGCAGTCCGACCACGATCCGCTCGACCTCGCGCTCGCGTGCGAGGTCGGCGACGCGGACCAGGCCCTTGCGGGTGCCTGGCCGCTCGATGTGGTCGATGGGCGTCGCGAGCGTGCCCGTCGGGTCGCTCACCGCACAGCCGCATCGCGCCGAGCCGTAGTCCAGCGCCAACACGCGCATGAAGGCTAGGGGATCGCCCGGCGTCCCCGCCGTCCGGCCGATGCCGAGGATTGAGCCGGAATGTGGAGGTTCATGAGGTCATCCGGCGAGGGTGGCCTCGATGTGGGCCCGCGCGGCCGCCAGCGCGTCGCCGAGCTTCTCGGGGTCGCGGCCGCCGGCCTGGGCCATCGTGTCGCGGCCGCCACCGCCGCCGCCCACGACCTGCGCGGCGACCTTGACCAGCTCGCCGGCCTTCAGCCCGCGCTGCACCAGCGACGGCGCGACCGACGCGATCAGCGCGACCTTGCCCTCGGTGACCGCGCCGAGCACGATCGCGGCGTCGCCGAGCGCGTTCTTGACGCGGTCGGTCGCGTCCAGCAGCGCCTTGGCGTCGCCGACCTCGACCCGCGAGGTCAGCACGCGCGCGCCGTCGACGTCCTCCGCCGCGCCGGCCAGCGCCGCGACGTCGACCGCGCCGTTGGACGCCGCGCTCTTCTTGGACGCGTCCTTGAGCGCCTTCTGCAGGTCGGCGACCTTCGCCGGGACCTGCTCCGGCGACGTGCGCAGCTCGGCCGCGGCCTCGCGGATCAGCCCGTCGTGGCTGCGCAGCAGCGTGACCGCCTCGGGGCCGGTGACGGCCTCGATGCGCCGGACGTTCGAGGCGCTGGAGCCCTCCGACACGATCTTGAAGACGCCGATCTCCGCGGTCGACCGCACGTGCGTGCCGCCGCACAGCTCGCGGGAGTGGTCGCCCTCGCCGATCTGGACCATCCGCACGACGTCGCCGTACTTCTCGCCGAACAGCGCCATGGCGCCCAGCTCCTGGGCCTCCTTGAGCGTCGTCGTGATCGGGCGGACCGGGTCGTTGCGCAGGATCCAGCCGTTGACGAGGTCCTCGACCTGCTTCAGCTCCTCCGCCGACAGCCGCTCGCCGTGCGTGAAGTCGAAGCGCAGCTTGTCGGGCCCGACGTAGGAGCCCGCCTGCCGGACGTGCGTGCCGAGCGTCTGGCGCAGCGCCGCGTGCAGCAGGTGCGTCGCGGTGTGGTTGGCCTGGGTCGCGAGGCGCGCCGGGCGGTCGACCCGCGCGACGACCGTGTCCCCCACCTTGATCTGCGGCACGTCGCCCTCCAGGACGACCGCCTGGTCCTCGCCCGCGCGGAGCACCTCGTTGACCGTCGCGACCACGCCGCCGGACTCGTCCAGGACGACGCCCTCGTCGCTGACCTGGCCGCCGCCCTGCGCGTAGAACGGCGAGGTCGCGAGCTTGACGAACGTCCGCCCGCCCTGCTCGATCACGCCGGAGATCGTCGTGCGCTCCTCCAGGTGCTCGTAGCCGGTGAACTCGGTCGGCTCCTCGGAGAGCCGGCGGATGACCTCCTGCTTGGCCCCGACGCGCTCCTGGGCGCCCGCGCCGGCGGAGGACCGCAGGCGCTGCTCCTCCATCAGCTCGTCGAAGCCCGCGATGTCGACCGCGACGCCGCGCTCGCCGGCGATCTCGGTCGTCAGGTCGATCGGGAACCCGAACGTGTCGTGCAGCTTGAACGCGTCCTCGCCGGAGACCTCGCCGCGGCCGAGCAGGTCGTCCAACATCGACAGCCCGGTCTCCAGCGTCCTGCCGAAGCCCTGCTCCTCGGCGCGCACCCAGCGCAGGATCGTGTCGCGCTCCCGCCCCAGCTCGGGGTACGCCGCGCCCATCGTCTCCTGCACCACGTCGACGTACTGGGTGAGGAACTCGCCCTCGATGCCGAGGCGATGGCCCTGGGCGATCGCGCGACGCATCAGGCGGCGCAGCACGTAGCCGCGGTCCTCGTTGGACGGCACGACGCCGTCGGCGATCAGGAACGTCATGCCGCGCGTGTGGTCGGCCAGGATCCGCAGCGCGCGCTCGTCGACCTCGTTCGTGGCCAGCGACCGGCCCAGCTGCATCAGCGGGATGAACTGGTCGGTGTCGAAGACCGAGTCCACGCCCTGCTGGATCAAGGCCATGCGGTTGAGGCCCAGGCCGGTGTCGATGTTCTGCTTGGGCAGCGGCGTGAGCGTGTTGACCGGGTCCTGGTTGTACTGCATGAAGACCAGGTTCCAGTACTCGAGGAAGCGCTCGTTCTCGCCGCCGGGCAGGTCGTCCTCCTTGCCCCACTCCAGCCCGCGGTCGTAGTACAGCTCGCTGCACGGCCCGCACGGACCGGTCGGCCCGGCCTGCCAGAAGTTCTCCGAGCGCGGGCAGAGGACGATCCGCTCGCGCGGGACCCCGATCTTCAGCCACGCGTCGATGGCCTCCTCGTCGGGGCCGAGGCCCAGCTCCTCGTCGCCCTCGAAGACCGTCACCCAGATCTTCTCCGCCGGGAACTTGAAGCCCTCCAGCGACATCTCCCACGCGAACTCCGCCGCGCCCTGCTTGAAGTAGTCGCCCAGCGAGAAGTTGCCGAGCATCTCGAAGAACGTCAGGTGGCGCGTGGTCGTGCCGACGACGTCGATGTCCGGCGTCCGGAAGCACTTCTGACACGACGTGAGGCGATGGTGCGGCGGCGCCTCGAGGCCCTGGAAGTAGGGCTTGAGCGGGTGCATGCCCGCCGTGGTCAGCAGGACCGAGGGGTCGTACGAGGCCGGGACCAGCGAGGCGCTCGGCAGGCGCTTGTGGTCGCGCTTCTCGAAGAACGACAGGAAGGACTCGCGGATCTCGTCGGACGTCACGATCCGATCGTCGCACATCCGATGACGACATCCCCCGCGAGGAGCACGGCCGTCTGGCCTGGGGCGGGCGCGGAGAACGACTCGGCGAGCGCGACACCGTCCGGTTCGAGCCGACACGGGACGACGGGCGCGTGGTAGCGCAGCCGCACGCCGTCGACCTCGGAGGCCGCGCGCCCGCCGTGCAGGCGGATCCCGCGCAGCGCGACGCGGTCGACGTCCAGCGCGGCCCGCGGGCCGAGCGTGATCGTGTTCGCGCGCGCGTCGGTCCTGACGACGTAGAGCGGCTCGGGCCGCTGGACCGGCAGCCCGCGGCGCTGGCCCACCGTGTAGTGGAAGTGCCCGCGGTGGGTGCCGAGCACGGTGCCGGTGGCGTCGAGCACGTCCCCGGGCCGCTCGGTCAGGCCGCCGTGGCGCTCCAGGAAGCGCTCGCGGCCGGTGCCGGCCAGGAAGCAGAGGTCCTGCGAGTCGGGCTTGGACGCCACCGGCAGGTCGTGCTCGCGCGCGATCGCGCGGACCTCCGGCTTGTTGAGGTCGCCCAAGGGAAAGCGCAGGCGCGCCAGCGTCCGGCGCCCGAGCGCGGCCAACATGTAGGTCTGGTCCTTGGCGTCGTCGGCCGCCGCGCGCAGCAGGCCGTCGGCGCTGCGCCGTGCGTAGTGGCCGGTGGCCAGCGCGGTCGCGCCGACGCGGTCGGCGAAGTCGACCATCGCGTCGAGGCGCACATGGCCGTTGCAGCGCACGCACGGGTTCGGCGTCAGCCCGGCGGCGTGCTCGGCCAGCCACGGGGAGACGACGCCGTCGCGGAAGCCGTCGCGCAGGTCCAGCGTGAAGTGCGGCAGGCCCATCCGATGGGCGATCGCGCGCGCCGAGCGCACCGCGGACGCGCTGCAGCACGAGGCCTCGGCGTCGTTCTCGGCGTCGCGCCACAGCTCCAGCGTGACCGCGACGACCTCCTCCCCGCCCTGGGCCAGCAGCAGCGCGGCGACCGTGGAGTCCACGCCCCCCGACATCGCCACCAGCGTGCGGCCGGCCACGACCTCGGTGACCTCCGCGCGCGCCACCGCGCCGCCGAGCGCCTGGTGCAGCGCGTCGGACGCCAGGTCGGCGGCGTGGAGTTTGCCGACGCTGAGCCCGCCCAGCTCGTCGGCGATCGCCGCGCTGCCCACGCGCGCGGCGTCCAGGATCGTCGCGCCGCGGACCAGCTCGACCGCCGCGCTGGCCGCCGCCTGCGCGGCGCCGCAGCCGGAGGCGTCGAAGCCGGCGTCCACGACGACGCCGTCGGCGACCGCCACGCGCACGGTGACGAGGTCGCCGCAGGCCGCGCCGCCGGCCGCTCCGGCGCCCATGCTGCCGCCCGCGGGCGCGTGGCCGCGGCCCACGGGATGCTGGAGGTGCTCGGCGAAGCGCTCGTCGGGCATGGCGACGCGCCCGAGTGTACGAGCCGCGAGCGCGTCCATCCGGCCACCCGGCTGCTCAACTTCAGGCCCACAGCGACCGACAACGAGGGCGTGGACCAGGTCAGTCGCCCCATGCAGATCGCCCTCGTGGCCGTCGTGCTGCTCGCCGGCATGTGGTTCACGGTGCTCAAGCCCAAGCCCGCCGACGACCACGCGTCGTACACGCCGGTCACCCCGGCGCCCGCCGCCACGGCGTCGTCCTCGACCAAGGTCGCCCCGGGCGTCAAGGGCCTCACCAAGGCCGTGGACAAGGCCAAGGCCGCGTCGGCCACGTCCGACGCCACCAACGCCAAGATCCAGTCGGCCACGGGCAACGCCCCCACGCCGGCCAAGGCCAAGGCCACCAAGTCGGTCGCCGCGACCAAGAAGGCCGCCGCGCCGATCAAGGCCAAGGCCAAGGCCGTCGCCCCGGCCAAGGCGAGGGCCAAGACGACCGCGGCCACCGCCGCCGACGACAAGGTCGACCCGTCCGACCGCCTCCTGGCCTTCCTGGCCAAGGGCAAGACGCTGGTCGTCCTCTTCGAGGGCAAGGGCACCGACGACCAGGAGGCCCGCCGGGCCGTCCACCTGACCGCCAAGGCCGACCCCAAGCACGTGGTCTCCGCGTACATCCCGATCGGCAAGGTCGGCGACTACGAGAAGATCACCACCGACGTCCAGATCTACGGCTCGCCGACGGTCCTGGTCATCGGCGCCGATCGCAAGGCCACCGCGCTGACCGGCTTCGTCGACGCCCCGTCGATCCAGCAGGCCGTCGGCGACGCGCGCCGCGAGGCCGCTTCTTCGGCCAAGAAGTAGGGCGTCGCCGGGGTTGCCCCCGGCCGCCTCGGGCATCCTGTCCCGGATGCCCGTCGACGTCCCCGGCCTCCGCGCCGCCTCCCTGGCCCGTGCCCGCGATCGTCCGCGCGGACCTGAGCCGGCGTCGGTCTCGGACCTGATCTTGCCCGACACGCCCGGCGTGCGGGCCCGCCGCTACCGGCCCACCGTCGACGAGCCGCGCCCGCTGTTGGTGTACCTGCACGGCGGCATGTGGATCGTCGGCGGCCTGGAGAGCCACGACCGCCTCTGCCGGCAGATCGCCGCGGCGACGGACGTCGAGGTCCTGGCCGTCGCCTATCGCCTGGCGCCCGAGCACCGGTACCCCGCGGCCGTCGACGACGCGCTCGCGGCCGTGCGCTGGGTCGCCGAGCGGACCGACGCGCCCGCGATCGGGATCGGCGGCGACAGCGCGGGCGGCTGCGTCGCCGCGCTGGCGGCGCTCGCGCCGCGCGACGAGGCCGAGCCCTTGTTGTCCGCGTTGATCATGTTCTGCCCCAACACGGATCTCACGGCCGACGTCGCCGGGCCCGAGATCGTCGCGGGCGCGCACCTCTGGGCGCCCACCGCCGCCGCGCGGCGGGCGGCCTCGCCGCTGCTGGCGCCCGACCTGTCCGGCCTCCCGCCGACCGTCCTGCTGACCGCCGAGCACGACGACCTGCGCCCCGAGGGCGACGCGCTCGCCGCCCGGCTGGCCGACGCCGGCGTGCCGGTCACCCACCGCGTCGAGCCCGGCACCGAGCACGGCTTCGTCATGAGCGACGGTCCCGCGACCGATCGCGCCCTCGCCGACGTCGCCCGCGTCCTCGCGCCGGGATCCGGGTCACTGCCGACGTCACGGAGACGTCCGCAGTGACCCGCATCGCCCGGGCTCAGCCCTCAGACGCCGCCGGCGGCGGCGCCGTCGACGCCACGAACAGCTCGCGCAGCTGCGTGCCGTCCACCGGCGCGGGCGCGCCCGTGAGCGGGTCGCCGCCCGAGGCGGTCTTCGGGAACGCGATGACGTCGCGGATCGACTCGCGGCCGGCGAGGATCGCGACGATGCGGTCCAGGCCCATGGCGATGCCGCCGTGCGGCGGCGCGCCCTGCTTCAACGCCTTCAACAAGAACCCGAAGCGGCGCTCGGCCTCCGCGGCGTCCATGCCGAGGATCTCGAAGACCTTCTCCTGCACGGCCTCTTCGTGGATGCGGATCGAGCCGCCGCCGATCTCGACGCCGTCGAGCACGAGGTCGTAGCCGCGCGAGCCCAGCGCGCCCGGGTCGCTGAAGTCCGTCGACGTCGGCGCGGTGAACGGGTGGTGGATCGCCGTCCACGGCTGGGCGGCGTCGCCGGTCGGCTCGAACATCGGGAACTCGGTGATCCACACGACGTCGTGGCGACCCTCGGGCACCAGCCCGAAGCGCCGGCCCAGCTCCAGGCGCAGCCCGCCCAGCGAGGCGGCCGCCGTCGGCTCGGTGTCGGCGACGAACAGCAGCAGGTCGCCCTCCGACGCCTCCAGCTCCGCGTTGACCGCGTCGATCTGCTCGCGCGTGAAGAACTTGGCCAGGTTGCCCTGCCAGGGGTGGGTGGGTCCGGGTCCGCCGACGTAGATCGGCGCGACGGCCTTGGCGCCGAAGACCTTCACCACGTCGTTGAGGCCGTCCAGCTCCGAGCGCGACAGCTCGCGCGCGCCCGCGTTCAGCGCGCGGATCACGCCGCCCTTGTCCAGCACCGACTGGAAGACCTTGAACTGGGAGCCCTGCAGCAGCTCGCCCACGTCGTGGATCTCCAGCCCGAAGCGCGTGTCGGGCTTGTCGTTGCCGTACTTCAGCATCGACTCGGCGTAGGTCATGTGCGGCCATGGCGCCGGCGGCACGTCGAAGCCGTCGACCAGGCCGAAGACGCGCGTCATGACCGACTCCATCATCTCGATGACGTCGCGCTCCTCCACGAACGCCATCTCGACGTCGAGCTGGGTGAACTCCGGCTGGCGGAAGCCGCGCAGGTCCTCGTCGCGGAAGCAGCGCGCGATCTGGTAGTAGCGCTCGTAGCCGGCGATCATCAGCAGCTGCTTGAACAGCTGCGGCGACTGCGGCAGCGCGTACCACGAGCCCGGCTGCAGGCGCGAGGGCACGAGGAAGTCGCGGGCGCCCTCCGGCGTGGAGCGCGTGAGGATCGGCGTCTCGACCTCGAGGAAGTCGCGCTCGTCCAGGACGTCGCGCATCGCCTTGACGATGTCGCTGCGCAGCTCCAAGGTCTTCAACATGACCTCGCGGCGCAGGTCGACCGCGCGGTTGGCCAGGCGCAGCGTCTCGTCGACCTCGACGTCCTCGTCGACCGGGAACGGCGGCGTCTCGGCCTCGGCCAAGACCTTCATGTCGGTGACCGAGATCTCGATCTCGCCGGTCGCGATGTTGGGGTTCTTGTTGCCCTCCTCGCGCTCGACGACGGCGCCGTGGGCGGAGATCACGTGCTCGGAGCGCAGACGCTCGGCGGCCGCGAAGGCCTCGCCCGAGGTGTCGGGGTGGAAGACGAGCTGGACGATCCCGGAGCGGTCGCGGAGGTCGATGAAGATCAGGCCGCCGTGGTCGCGGCGGCGGTGCACCCAGCCGGCGACGCGGACGTCACGGCCGGCATCCGTCCCGCGCAGCGCGCCCGACCACGTGTCGCGGAAGCCGTTGGGGTTGACGATCGGCTTCATGACAGGTGCCTCCCTCGCAGCACACGTGCGACGACCGCGTCGGCGGCCACCGTCTCCTGCTCTCCGCTTTCCATGTCCTTCAAGTTGATCCCTTCGTCGCCGAAGATCGCGACGTAACGCGCGCCCGAGCGGTCGGCCTGCTTGAGCTGGCCCTTGCGCGAGCGGCCCGCCAGCTCCAGCTGCACGTTGAGCCCGGCGCGGCGCGCCTCGGCGGTCAGCGTGAACGCGGCCACGTCGGTGCCCGCGACGTACAGGTCGCAGACCGGCTCCGGGTGCGGACGATGGTCGCCCGCCAGCAGCAGGCGCTCGACGCCGGCGGCCCAGCCGATCCCCGGCGTGTCCGGCAGGCCGAGCGTCTCGGCGAGGCGGTCGTAGCGCCCGCCGCCGCCCACGCCCGACTGCGCGCCGAGCGCGTCGGAGGTCAGCTCGAACAGCGTGCGCGTGTAGTAGTCGATGCCGCGCACCAGCGTCGGGTCGATCTCGTAGGCGATCTCGGCCGCGTCCAGCCGCGCGCGGACCTCGGCGAAGTGCTCGCGGTCCTCGTCGGTCAGGTGGTCGATCAGCAGCGGCGCGGCCCGCATGACCTCGCGGGTGCCCGGGTGGTCGGCGTCGAACGCGCGCAGCGGGTTGAGGTCGATCCGCGCGCGGACCTCCTCCGACAGCTGGTCCTCGTGCGCGCGCAGGTGGGCGACCAGCAGCTCGCGGTACTCCGCGCGCGTCTCGGGCGTGCCCAGCGACGCCAGGCGCAGCCGGACGCCGGTGACGCCCAGCTCGGTCGCCAGCGCGTGCAGCAAGGTGATGGCCTCGGCGTCGACGGCCGGATCGGACGAGCCGATCGCCTCGATGCCGACCTGCCAGAACTCGCGGTAGCGGCCGGCCTGCGGCTTCTCCTGGCGGAAGAACGGGCCGAGGTACCAGAGCTTGGCGGGCTGCGGCAGCTTGTGCATGCCGTGCTCGTGGTAGCTGCGCATCACCGGCGCGGTGCCCTCGGGGCGCAGCGTCAGCGACCGGTCGCCCGCGTCCTTGAAGGTGTACATCTCCTTCTGGACGATGTCGGTGGACGCGCCGACGCCGCGGGCGAACAGCTCGGTGTGCTCGAAGATCGGGGTCTCGATCCGGCGGTAGCCGGCCCCGCCGAGGATCGACCTCGCGGCGGCCTCGACCGCGCGACGGCCCGCGTCGTCCTCCGGCAGCACGTCGTACGTGCCGCGCGGCGCCTGCGGCTTCTCGCTCACGACTGCGACAGCTCGCCCAGGAACGGGTTGGTCGCGCGCTCGGCGCCGAGCGTCGTCAACCCCATGTGGCCGGGATGGACGACCGTGTCGTCGTCGAAGCGCTCCAGCAGCGTCGCGATCGACGCCAGCAGCGTCGCGTGGTCGCCGCCGGGCAGGTCGGTGCGCCCGATCGACTGCTGGAACAGCACGTCGCCGGAGAACAGCGCGCTCTCGCCGTCGAAGGCGTAGGTGACGTGACCCGGCGAGTGGCCGGGCGTGAAGAGCACGTCGATGTCGAAGCCCGCGAGCTGGAGGCGCTCGCCGCCGGCGACCGTGTGCTCGGGGTCGTGGTTCTCGAACGGCCCGAAGCCCGGCCACGGGACGTAGGCCATGATGTCCTGCAGCAGCGGGACCTCGAGCTGCGGGCAGTAGACCGGCGCCCCGGTCGCCCGCGCGACGGGCGCGACCGCCCCGATGTGGTCGAAGTGGCAGTGCGTGAGCAGGATCGCGTCGAGCGTGACGCCGAGCGCCTCGATGGCCCCCAGCAGCTTGGGCGCCTCCTCGCCGGGGTCGACCAGCAGCGCGCGGTTGTCCTCGCCCCCACCCGCCCGCCGGATCAGGAAGCTGTTCTCCTGGACCGGGCCGACCGTGAACATGCGGACGTCGAGCGCCATGGCCTACAGCTTCCCCGCGCGCTTCTTGGCCTGGCGCCGCTCGTAGATCCACTTGTCGGTGTAGAAGCCCAGCGCCGTGTAGACGAAGAACATCACGAGGCCGATCGCGACGGCCGCGGCGACGTTCTTCTGCAGCAGCGCGATGACCAACACGAACAGGACGGTGGCGATCGCCGAGCGGTTGGCGGCCGAGCGCCAGGTCGGCGGCCGGTCGAGGCGGTCGGTGCGGACCGCGCCCTTGCCCTTGCTGCCGCTCGTCGGGTTGACCTGCTTGCCCGTCCGACCGCGCACCTCGACGACGCCCGCGGCGTTGCCGCGGTGCTTGGTCCGGCGCTTGCGCTTCGTCTGGGCCATGGCCTTGGACGATAGCCGCTGGAGACCGATCTACGCCGCCTCGGCGAGGGCATCTTCGACGGTCCGGCGGCCCTTGACCTCGATGTCCTCCGGGAACCCGTCGAACGCGGCCTCCGGCGCCAGCCCGACCAGCTCGCACGCGGCCACGCGCGCGTGGCGCGCGACGGCCTCCACCACGCGCGCGAGGGGCACGGCGCGGTGGTCCTCCACGTTGGTCGAGACCTGGGCGGTCCCGCCCTGCCGGGTCAGCTCGAGGCCCAGCGCGCGGACGCCCGGCAGGCCCGCGGCGCCGCCCTCGCGGATGGCCGCCGCGATCGCGCGCGCGTCGTCCAGCGTGGCGGGTCGCGCCAGCTCGACGTTGAACGCCACCAGCGGCGGGCGCGCGGCGACCAGCACGGCCCCCGCGGTCGGGTGCGGCCGCGGCGGGCCGAAGTCGGGCCGCAGCTCGCCGGCGTGGACGCGGCGGTCCAGCTCGGCGATCCCGCCGCGCCGCAGGAAGGCCCGCGTCCGGCCGCCGGCCAGCAACCCGTACAGGAAGACGGGAAGCCGCAGCTCCTCCCCCAGCCGCTCGGCGACCGTGAGCGCTTCGGCGGACGCCGCGCCGCGCCGGGCCGCGTCGAGGAAGACGACCGGGGCGACGTCGATCGCGCCGACGTGCGGATGGATCCCGCGCTCGCGCGTGAGGTCGATGGCCTGGACCGCCGCCCGCGCCCCGCTGACGAGCGCCTCGGCCAGCGCGCCCTGCGGCGCCGCCAGCGTGTGCACCGAGCGATGGTGGTCGGGGTCGCTGTGCGTGTCCAGCAGCCGCGCGCCCCCGCGCATGTAGGCGGCGCCGACCGCCGCGACCGTCGCCGGGTCGCGGCCCTCGGAGACGTTGGGAATGCCGAGCAGCAGCGGGCTCACGGGCGGGCGCGGAGACTACCCGGGTGCGGCGGGACACCCGGTTCCGGCCCGTGAGAACGATCCGTGTTTGCTCTGAGGCGCTTTGGGTACCCCGCGCGCAACGTCGATGGAGGAGAGGTGCCTATGCACGGCTTCGAGTTGACGGTCCAGCACATGGGGACGGGAGCGGTGAGCGTCACGCTGCACGGCTCCCTTGACCTTGCCTATGCCTACCGGTTCGACGACGAGCTGCGTCACGCGGAGCGCGACGCGCCGTCGTGCCTGGTGATCGATCTCCGCGGGCTGGAGCTGATCGACTCGGCGGGCATGTCGAGGATCCTGGCCGCGCGACGGCGCGCCCGCCGCAGCGGGCGACGCCTGGTGCTGGTGCGCGGCTCGTACTCGGTTCAGCGGTTCCTGCAGCTGGCGGCGCTGACCGAGCACTTCGAGTTCGTCGGCGATCCCAGCGAGGTCGTCGTCGGACCTACAGGAAGCGCTGGATGAACTTGAGGCTGAGGTCGCAGACCTCGCGCCAGCCGCTGTCGATCGTCAGCGCGTGGCCGCGGCCGTCGACCGTGAGCAGCTCCGTCAGGTTGTCGTTCTTCTTCTGCTTCTTGTAGGCCGCGTTGGAGATCGCGGGCGGCACCGTGTGGTCCTGGGCGCCGGAGACGATCAGCAGCGGTCCGCGCTCCGGGTTCTTGGAGTTGACCTTCACCTCGGTCCACGGGTTGAGGTTGGCGGTCGCGGCCTGGAAGAGCGGGATGCCGGCGGCGGGGACGGCGTAGCGGTTGTACAGCTCCTTGGCCTCGTCCTCGGAGACCGCGTTGGCGAAGGCATAGCGGAACTGGTCGTAGGTGAGCGGCACGGCGCGGTTGCGGTTGGCCGGGTTGCCGAGGACCGGGAACGCGGACTTCAGCGCCGAGATCGGCAGCGGCAGGACGCCGCGGAAGGGCGCCGGGGAGATCGAGACGGAGGCGAAGCCGAGGCCGCGGCCCGCGAGGATCTGCGTCAGCAGGCCGCCGAAGGAGTGCCCGACGATCGCGGGCTTCTTGTCGAGCTTGGAGACGAGGTCGCCGATGTAGTCGGCGACCTGCCCGACCGTCTTGTGGGCCATGACCTCGGGGTTGGCGTTGGCCTCGGCGACGGTCTCGGGGTCGTCGGGCCACGGCGCCATGACCGGCGTGAGCCCCGCCTCGGCGAAGACCTCCGCCCAGCGATCCCAGCTGCTGGGCAGCAGCCAGAGCCCGTGGATGAAGACGACGGGGGTGAGCCCGGAGGCGTTGGCGCGATCGACCTGCTGCGCGTCGTGCGAGGCGGGGATGGTGGCCATGTCCGCGAGCGTACGTTCCCGGCCGTCGTTCGTCTACGCGTGCGCACGTCCTAGAGTGAGGAACGTGGCCGACATCGAGACCCGCGACGACGTCGAGCGCCTGGTTCGCGCCTTCTACGACCAGGCGATGACCGACCCGATGATCGGGTTCCTGTTCACCGACGTCGCCAAGCTGGACCTCGAAGCGCACGTCCCGGTGATCACGTCGTTCTGGGAGACGATGCTGCTGGGGGCGCGGTCCTACGGCGGCGGCGCGTTCGGCGTGCACGCCTCGCTGCACCGCAAGGCCGGGCTGAAGGCGCCGCACTTCGAGCGCTGGCTGTGGCTGTGGCGCGGGACCGTCGACTCGATGTTCTCCGGGCCCGTGGCCGACGAGGCCAAGCGCCACGCCGACCGCGTGGGCGCGGCGTTCTACCGCCGGCTGGCGATGCTCGACGCCGGCGTCGAGCCCGACCCGACGCAGTCCGACCCGCTGTCGATCATCCAGGTCCTGCCCGGGTAGCGTTCGCGGGCGTGCGAGGCGAGCACGCGCCCGACAACGCGATGGACGACCGCGGCGAGATCGCGGCCTTCCGCGAGTTGTGCTCGCCCTTGATGGCCGCGCTGCTGGACGAGCTGGCGCGCGTGCCCGACACGCCCCGCGCGTTCCCGGAGATCGAGGACGCGCTCGGCTGGCCGCGGCGCCGCATCGCCTCGGTCCTCGGTGGCGTGGCGAGGATGCGGCGGATGCGGTTCGGCGGGCGCCGGCCGTACCGGTTCAACGAGCCCCGCGGCGCGGCGTCGGGCCGCTGGGAGCTGTGGGCCGACGCCGAGCAGGCCGCCGCCCTGCGCTCCGCGGCGGCCGCCGCGGTATCGGAGCCCCGCGGCGGGTAGACCACGTCGCGTGCGGACGGCCGCCACCATCACGACGCTCCTGGCCACCGTCGCGCTCCTCGCGCTCCTGCTCGCCGGCTCCCGCGGCCACCGCCTCCCCACCGCCCTCCTGCGGCCGGGCTCCTGGATGACCGCCCTCGTCGTGACCGGCGTCCTCGGCGGCGCCACGACCATCGGCGCCATGCTCGCCGACGCCAAGGCCTTCGCGGCCACCGCCATCGCGGCCACCGCGCTCCTGCTCGTCGTCGAGCTGGCGCTCCTGTCCGACGCCTTCACCTTCGGGTCGCGGGACCGCTAGCCGAGCTTCTCGGCCAACTCCACGATGATCCCGCTCGGGCCGTAGACGTAGCCGAGCAGGTAGCTGTCGTCGTAGTTGACGACCTCGCCCACCATCTCCCCACCCTTCGCCAGCAACCGTTCCTTCGTGGCTTCGAGGTCATCGACGGCGAAGGTCACGTGGCGCAGGCCCGGGACGTTCGCCGGGTGTCGCCGTTCCTCACCTTCGTGCCTCGGCGACAGGTACTCGATCACCTCGAGCGCCCCATGCCCATCCGGCGTCCGCAGGAACGCGACCTTCGTCTTCACGCCTTCCAGCGCCAGGATCCGATCGACCCGCGCATCGCCAAGCTCCATCACCTGCCCGTCGACCTGGAGCCCCAACGCCTCGAAGAACTCGATCGCGCCGGTGAGGTCGTCGACAACCACACCAACATGGTCCATCCGCTGGATCGTCACGGTCGCGATGCTACCCGCGACGGTGGCCGCGTCCACGATCCGCCGTCCCGCTCGCGCGCTACGGATGCTGCTGCGTCGGGCTCGGCTCGAACGTGGCGTGATCGAAGAGGTACGGCACGACGACGAGCGGCACGGCGACGAGCAGCGCGACCAGCCCAATCACCATGAGAAGGGCGAACGCCGAGGAGGTGGGCTTCCTACGCCGGGCCGGCTTGGCGGACGTCTCTGGGGTCACGCCTTCAGGATCCGCGCCACGACCGATTTGCGCAAGGACTGGTCCGCGCTTCCGCGGATCCTTGCGCGCCGCGCTCATGGCCGCCGATCGCGCGGAGACGAGGGCCAAGCTCGCCTGACGGGGCGGGTGTAGGTCTACAGCGACACGCCCGCGAATGCGCGGTGCTCGAACCGCACGAGCGCGCGCTTGCTGCGCGAGTTGGTGTCGCGGTACAGCGTGCCGCCGGTCGACGGCAAGATCTCGATGTCGGTCGGATAGCGACCGATCTTGGACAGCAGGCGCTCCCACAGCGATCGCGGCTCACGCCATCGGGCGACCAGATGGGCTCCGTCCTCGCGTACGAAGACCACCGTCGTCGTCAGCCGACGCCGATCGCCGATCGCGTCGACGAACTCACGGAACGTGACGTCGGCCGGAAACACGATGCAGTCATCGCCGTGAGGAGAAACGCCGGCGTAGTCCTCAGCAACGGCTTGCTTGAACGCCTCGAGGGCGGCGCGGCTGGGGCTGGTAGCGGGGGCTCATGATGCGAACTCTTCCCAGCTGTCGGCGAGCCATTCGATCGCCTTGTTCATGGCGTCGTTGGTGTCGGCAACGGAGAAAGGAAACGGCTCCGGTGGGTAGCGGTGTAGGTGTGGGTGTCCACGCCGGCCCGCTCGTGGCTGTTGTCGATGCTGACCACCGTGACCATCCTGTCGCTCTTCCTGACCCGCAACATGATCGCGTAGACAATCGGGTGCTCGCTGGATCGTCGGTAGACGATCTCTGCCCGACCTGGAGCGAGAGCCAGCGTGACGATGCGGTCCTTCTCGGCGTCCAAGGGCGGCGCAGTACGTCGTGTCGACCGGAGGCCAAGAACTCGAGGGCCCGTAGGAAGCGGGCCTACCGTGCGTACGGCCGACGGACCCGACCCTGGACCTCACGATTGTGAGGGACTCCTGATCAGTTAGGTGTTGCTCGTGGTGTTTGGGAAGTCGCCGGTAATTGGCGGTTTCCCGGGCTCACCGTCACGAGGCGATCTCGGCTCGTCTCGGCGGGTTACGTTCGCGGATGTTCACATGCCCCACCGTCCCGCGCTAGCTCACGACACCACGGAGCGGCACACCATGGGCACGCATGCCTCCGTGTGGATGCCCTCAGCTCGAGCAGGGCTCCGGGGCGGCAGCTGTAAGTATCCGCAGGATGTTCTCTTTGGGCCAGCGTGTTCTCGATGTTGCCACGCTTCCCGCGCGTGCGGCTCGCACAGTCGCAGGCGCACTCCTGCCTTCTTCAGTTGATACGACTGAACACCCGAAGAGCACCGATGTGCAGCAAGATCCAGCGCCGACGACCGCCGAGTTCCACACCGAGTCAGACATGCTGGCGACCCTGCGCCACGCCGCGGCGGCCCTATGGATCGGAGAGGACCCGGAGCGCACATGGGTTCTGCTCGAAGAACAACAACTACATAGCCGAATCGCCGATCTCGTATTAGTCCGCCTGGACGTCCGATCCGTTGAGCGCCGTCTGGGCGGTGGGTGGGATCGGCCGCTGACCTTGCCGGAGCTGCAGGTCATGCGCTTGCTCCGGCCTGACCGGAACGTCAGCGCCGACGCAGTCGCCCAACGTCTAAGCATCACGCCGCGGCACAGCTCAGACTTGCTGCGAGGTCTTGTCGCTGACGGCTACGCCGAACGCCGTGGCCCTAACGCGTTCCGGCGTCTCGCACCGGTGCAGCCCCTCATCGACCGCGTCATCACATTCGAAGCAAAGCGAGACGACCCGACAGGAGCGATTTCGCAGGCAAGAGGGCACCGGGCGTGGGCCGACGAGACATACGTCGCCTTCGACGCCCGCTTTGAGCGTCGGTTCGTCGCTCAAACAGCCGCTTTTGAACGCCTTGGCGTCGGCTTGCTGGAACTATGGCCAGACCGTTGGTTGCGAGTACTTCGTGCTCGACCACGGCGATCGAGAAATCGGCTTGAAGCCGGCCTCATCGGCGAACGTACCCTCGCGCGCCTCAAAGGGTCCCCGGCCAGCGAGCGGCCAGAGCGTCGGCTTCCGCACGGACACCGTTTGTCAGCTGCTTCGGAGCCGATCGTTGCGGGACCAGACACCGAACGCCTCCACACTCTCCTAGGCCACCGCGGAAAGAGCTAATCCGACATCACGTCCTGCCATACGGTCAAGTGCGCTGGCGCCGAGCGGGGATCCAACGGCACGCCATCTTCAGCCACGGCGTCAGCAAAGTCGACCGCGCCGTCGATCAACCTTTTGACGGATCCGAACGCGTCCTTTTCATCGAGGCCTGCCGCAAGGCGTGCGCACGTCCAGAGGAAGTGCTTCCCGGCGGCCATACGATCGAATGCAGCGCCCGTCGCCGGCAACGCGCCGTCACAGTAGGGACAGTCACAGACCTCGAAGCCTTCTACGTCTGCGATGTCGTGGAGTTCCTCCGCGAGTACAAACCCCAGCAGTTGCGGGACGAAGTACCACGGCAGCGGAGGAGCACCGCTGCCGCCACCGGACGGTGGCGTATTGCGTTGTAGGGAAGCCGCCATCCCCGCGCCAAAAGAGCGTGCTCCAAAGCCGGACATGAGAAGCCCGAGCATTCCCGCCTGTGGCATCACGACCGGGCGGTCGTTCGCGTCCAGCGCGCGCACCACATCACGCAGACCTTCGAGCGCCTTCTGTTGCCGATACTGGCCGTACCCTGCGGGGGCTGAGAAGTGCATCCTCAGATACACGGGTAGTTCGGGGCCCTCGATCAACTCGTTGACCATCGCGTTACGCGCCTCGTCGGAACCGAACACGCCCTCCGTCGCTTCCACGCCCATGAGCAGGTCAAAGTCGCCAGCCATAGCTTCTGCAAGCGTGGCGAACGCAATCGTTGCGGACAGTTCGTGTTCCGTCTGCGTCACTCCATGCCGGAGCCAAGGCGAGACAAGCGTGGTGGCTCCGGCGTGTTGCTGTGCCTGGAGCGCATTGCGGACGAATCGCTCCGGATTCGCCACAGGATCACTCTCTGCCAGGTAGCGGTAGTCGGCCCGCCCGAGCCCGCGTTCCGAGTATGCCCTGTCCATTCTCGTGGACTCCGGGTCAGCAAGGATGAAGTCCGTTGCCCCGCTCCACTCATCGACAGCGTTCTGCCAAAAGGCCAGTTTGCGACGGGGCAGCAAGAGAGCCGCACCAATCCGCCATTCCGGCTCGACACCAGCTAGATCAGCCAGAACGTCACTGACGTTGGTCCAGGACTCCTGACCAGGCTGGATGAAGAATCCATGCGCGACTGTGGGCATCAGCGAGCCCCGAGGTCCTTCAGCGCACGAGCGACGCTCAGGCGTTCATGTGGCTCCGCCGACAGGATCCGAAGAACGACCTCAGCCACGTCATCGGGCCAATCAGCGGAGACCCGTGGGTCCTCGGGCGGTCCTGAGGTGATCCGGTCGTACAACGACTGGACGGTCTGCACGTCGGGTGAGCGAAACGGATGTCGACCAGTACCGGCCTCGTAGACCACTAGGCCCACGGCGAAGAGGTCGCTACGCGTTCGTGCTGGGCGCCCGCGCAGTTGCTCGGGCGCCATGTATGGAGCCGTACCGACCATCTGACCAACCGCGGTGTGTGACGTCATGTCGAGCACCTTTGCTACCCCGAAGTCCAACAGCACGGGTGACCCCCACTCCCCATCTCGGAGCCCTACGTTGGCGGGTTTGATGTCGCGATGGATGATTCCCAGGTCGTGAATCTCCGCAATGCCCGCGAGCAGCCCAGTGAGTAGCGCTCGAAGTTCGTCCTTCCTAGGTCGCTCTCCGGTCCGAACCCGCGCCTCGACGGAACCGCCACTGACGTACTCGCATTCAAGAAACGACAGCTCTCGCCCCAGGGCCTTGAACGTGCCGGAACCAATGAGACCGACAACATTAGGATGGTCGACAGTAGCCAGCGAGGTGAGTTCGCGTTCCCACAAGTACGCAGGCATATCGACAAGGTGAATTACCTTGATCGCCGTCTCAGACTCCCCCCTCAGCGCACGAAACGTGGTCCCGAAGGTTCCCCGACCGAGAAACTCAAGTTCGTCGAAAGCCCCCAGCCCATCGCTGATGAGGTCCGCTGTGACCTCGACCGTCTCCACCATCGATCGGCATCCTAGTCAACTATGATCAGCCTTCGCTAGTGCGCACGGACCAATCGACCCGCTCAAGCCCGATCATCAGCGCCTAGGAGCCCCCACGCCAGATCGGCGATTGATCGAATGGGTGCAGCACCTGGGGAGCGGCGTCTCATGTGCCGCTTCCAAGTTCGTTGACTCAGATTGCGTCCGGCCCGGGCTAACGAACCTGCGTCGCACCACCGCCTCGCGCAGCGATAGCGGCCAGCACCGGGACCGAATCCGCGACGCCTCCAGAAACGCTCTCGCATACAGAATCGTTGCACCGTAATATTGGAAGCGCACTCGACACGAGAGGGTTCTCATGGATCAGGTTGGTGGTGGCGGCGGGGGCACGACACAAGGCACGTCTCAAAACCCGCCGGCTGGCACAGACGGCGGCGGCACCTCTAAGTTGCGCCGGGCAATCTTGCGAGTGGTTGGACCGCTCGCCGACTCTTCGAGTCAGGTCGGCGGAGGTGGCGGCGGAGGCGGTGGCGGCCGCGGCGGCCTCGAGTGACGCACGCCGGAGGCGGTGTCGCGTGCCTTCTAGTCGGAATTCAACTGCTGCGCCACCTCCTTCTAGTCTTCGACTGGGACTTCCGCGCGCGTTGGCTTAGGACGCTACTCCCGAACTCACACGTCTTTTCTCCCAACCCCGGGGCGATTCGGTACCCGCCGATGGATCCGCGGACCGTGGCCAAGACAGGCGGAACCTGGCCCCTGAGCAGGCCCCGAATCCGCATGCACCACATCGAGCGCGATATCGCGCGGTCAAGGAAACATGGACAGCTCTGAAGACGCACTGCGTCTCTCGCTGGCTCTCCTTGGTGTTGCCGCTCTCGTCATTCAGTCGGAACACGTCGCAGCTCGACGTGGTCTTGGGTTGCCAACGTCGACAGGCGCTCGCCTTCTCGTCTGTGTCGCGGCCCTCGGGACGGTCGTCGCCCCGACGTGGCCAACAGCTGCGGCTGCTGGTGCGACGCTGTCATGCGGCCTAGCGATCTTGTATCACAATGCTCCGGAAGGCCTGGATACCGCAGACGCCGAGCTATGGGTATTCGTCACGCTTTGTGCTCTAGGGGCCGCGTCGCCGTCCGCGGCCTCAGCCGCAGTCAAGGCAATAATCGCGTCACTGTCCTTCGTCTACCTCTTCGCCAGTCTGAACAAGATTCGGTCAAGTGTGTGGCGCAATGGCTTAGCGTTCAGCCACATTCTCGCTGGATCAGATAGCGCGCTGAGTAGTTGGGTTCGCTCTTGGAGACCGCTCGTCGCTCAGGCCGCAGCGTGGAGCGTCATAGTTGTCCAACTTGGAGCCGTCGTCACAGTCGCGGGCGGCGACGCACGACGTGCGTGGTACATCGTCGCGATGATGTTCCAGGCGTTCGTCGCGTTCGGCCTCGGGATCCCAAGCTTCTTCGTCGTTGGCTGCGCCGTCGCGCCAGTCATGTTAAGGACCTAGTCAGAACCATGCCCAGAACCACACTCGCCACCCGGATCAGCAGGTTCACAACGATCTCCCCGGTCGAGACGTCTGCCTACGCCGTCGGCTTTATCGGTTTGGTGACATCACTCATTGGCCTCGGGCTCGGCT
Organism: Baekduia sp.; assembly: GCF_035685985.1. GTDB lineage: Bacteria > Actinomycetota > Thermoleophilia > Solirubrobacterales > Solirubrobacteraceae > Baekduia. The sequence continues at coordinate 120,552 of NZ_DASRZV010000013.1, read as the reverse complement.
GGTCAGCGACGGCCGGAATTGCCTGTGGGACAGCAGTGTTCTCCGTCGCGACACTGTCGCTGGTCCGCCGATCGGCGGCGGCGGTCGCTCGACGACAAGAGGAGACATTGCGCCGGCTGCAGGAGCAGCAGGAAGAGGCTGAGGCGGCTCTGACGACGTCCCGGCAGTACCGCGCGGCTCTGACGAGCTTCTTTGCGGACGACGTCGAGGTCGAGGAAACACAGGAGATCGTCGTGACCCTCACGGGTGACGGTTCCGACCACTACATGATGCGCGCCGTCACCACCCCGACCGGGACCCAGCGGTGCCGGTGGCGACGAATCCGTGTTGGTTCGACGTCTAACGAGAAAGCCGCGATTCAGCCGCAACTGGTATCAGGCGGTGCGGTATTGCTCGAACTAGACGACGACAACGGATTCTGGTCTGGCCTAGTGCTTTTCGACCCCCCGATTGAGCCTGGTCACACACGCGAGTGGTCCATAGATTTGCGATGGTCCAACATGGCCGCACCACTGCGAAGGAACGGCCATGACTCGGTTTGGTTCTACACCGAGGTCCCTGTCAAGCAGGCGACAGTTGTCGCGAAGTATCGCCAGGACTGGATCGAGCGCTACGGCGCCCCGCCCGACTCGTTCGAGCGCCTGAGTCCGCCTAAAGGCGCCCAATCTTGCTCCGATCATCTCGGTGATCGTTTGCTCACGTGGATCGTGCCACAACCGGAACTGCGGCAGCAGTACAACGCTTATCTCCTCCGTGAGGCACCGCCAAGCGGTCCTGCGCGACCGTAACTCGTCTGAAAGCTCGCGGGCAACAAGCGTCCAAGAACATTGGTCGTCAACAGGTCAAGCCGAGATTCAGCTCGTTGGCGAGAGCGCTGTAGCTCCGGCGGTGGTGGTCCGTCAAGGTCACCCTTCGGGCACGCTTCGCGCGGTCCTGACGGACTTCCCTTGACCGACCAGCACCGCCTCCGCTGTGAGGGCGGCTAAGAGGGGCTGCGCCCCTGGACCCCGCCGGTCGGGCGTCACCGCGGGCGGCGGGATCGGCCGGCTATCCGTTCCTCGGGGCGTGTTTCTATCCCTTCAGCACCCCCTTCGGCCGTTGAAGGGATAGCGCTGCCGCTCGCCCTGCAAATCGACGGTTTCTCAGGCCCTCCGCGAGCCCGACCACCCACTCACACCATGTACTTCGTAGCGATGGCGAGAGCGGGTGGTCGGCCTCGCTCGGACCTGAGGTTCAGATCTGCTGGGCGAGCGGCAGCTAGAGGCCTGAGTGGGACGGGTTACGGGTCAGTCGGAGGTGGCTTGGGCGTAGTTGGAGATGAGGTGATCGAGGGTGTGGACGGCTGCGAGGTTGGCGGCGAGGTCGTCGCGGATGGCGGCGGCTTCTTGGTCGGTGACGGCGTCGAGTTGGTCGCTGCGATTGATGTTGGTGACGCGGAGGTCGTAGCTGCAGCGGCGGAGCTGGTCGATGTGGCCGTCGGTCAGCGGGACGTCGATGGAGCCGGCGGCGGGGGTCGGAGACCAGCCGATGGCGTCGAGGACGGCAAAGGCGTCGCGGTAGATGACCGAGAGCGCGTGTTGCGCCTCGGGGCCGAACTCGAGGATCTCCTCGAAGAAGTAGTGGTTGGCTTCCAGGACCACGAGGGTCTGGGTGCGGAGGACGTCGGCCGTGGACGGGTCGACGCGAACCACGCAGGCGCGATTACGCTGCTGGGTGCTCATGGAGGTAAGGCTCCTTGGGCCGTGCCCCCGGCCGCTCCAACGGCGCGGGGGCGATTTGTTAAGGATGTCGCTGCAACCTTACCGGTTGGGTCGGCTGGTTTGGTGGATTCGGCGCGGGCTCGTTTGCTAGCTGCTGAGCAAGTCATCGAAGAAGTCCGTTTCCCCCATCCCGGCGTCCACGAAGTGGACGTGCTGATGCAGCGTGAAGGCAGCGGAGTGGTGCCCGAGCCAGGCCTGGACCTGCTTCACGCTCTCCTCTCCTCCCCCGCAGTCCTCGGCGCGAAGAGGAGCGAGGCGTAGGTGTGGCGGAACGTGTGGAAGGGTCATCCAGTCGAGCCGGCGCGTTTGGCGGCGGGACCGAGGACGTGGTCGTAGATGTTGGGGCGGTCGACGCGAGTGCCGGTGCTGGTCCTGAGGACGAGATCGCCGTCGATCGGGTTGGCGTTGACCGGGACGAGCAGGCGTCCGAGGAGGCGCGGAGAGGTCGGGATGCCGCGCTTACCGTGGGCCTTCGGCTCCCGGACCTGGCCGTCTGCGAACTGCCGGCGGACGCGGAGGACGGGCGCGGCGCTCACGACGAGATCGCGCCTACGGCGGACTTCGATCATCTCGCCGATCCGCAGGCCGGGGTGGGCCATGAACCCGAGGACAGCCGCCGCTCCGGCAGGATCTCGTCCAGCGGCGCGCCCAGCTGGACGACCGTCATCGCCGCTTGTCCTCGAAGTGCGGGCGCCCGGTGCCGTCTCCCTCGGGCACGGCCACGCGGACGCCGCTGGCCGGATTGGTGCGGATCATGTCGTCTTCGGACGCGTCAGCGAGCATCGCGCAGCGCGGCGATGTGCTGTCGGAATGAGGCCTTGGAGAGCTTGCGACCGGGGCGGCGCTGGTCTTTCCTGCTCCAGCAGCCGCGGTGTGAAGGCGTTCATGGTGTGGGACGGATGTCGCCGGGAAGGATCTGGCGGGAGTCGAAGTACGGAATGATCCGTTGTTCCAGCACTTGGCGATACCAGCGGCGGGTCGGCTCGCGGAAGCCGCCCGACGTCTTCCCCTGCTAGCTGTCGATCCAGTTGTGGCGTCGTCGCCGAACTTGATGTCCTCGGTGTCGAAGATCAGGCCGCGGTCGGCGTCGGCGTCGGCCTGGCGCTTCGCCTTCCGGGCGGCCGCGAGGGTCGGTGCGGTGCCCACTTCTGGCGTCCCTCGACGCGTTAGACGTAGGTGTACTTCTTGCCGCGCTTGTAGACGCCGGGCGTGTCGGTGTGGACCAACGTGGTCTTAGCCATCTCGATCTCCTTGGTGGAGTCGGGACGAGCCGGAGGCGCCTCTTCGACGCGGTGGTGCGAGCCGTGCGTCGATCTCGGAGAGCCGGAACGACAGCCGGGAGCCGTCCTTGCGGTGCGGGATGCGGCGACCGCGGCGGTCGCGCTGGGAGATGAGGTCGTAGATGGGTTGGCGCCGGCGTCCGAGATGCGCGGCGACGGCGACGGCCGACTCAGGGCTCGCGGCGGGACGGGCGATGCGCGCGACCAGCTCGTCTACGAGGGCGTCTGGCAGGACGACGGCCAGACCGTCAGGAGAAGCGGACATGTGACCGCCGGGGCGCGAGGCCGAGCGGTGTCCGGCAGAGGCCTGTTTGCGCCCCGTTTGCACCCCGTTTGCGACGAGGGCCGGAGGCGGGACGATCCGGGACGAACGAGCGGCCCGGAAAGCCCTGCAAGCGCGACGTATAGCTGGGGGGGGACTCGAACCCCCGACCTCACGATTATGAGTCGTGCGCTCTAACCAGCTGAGCTACCCAGCCACGGGGCGGTGGATGTTAGCGGTAGGGGCCGGAAGCGTCGCGCTCGCGGGCGCGGTCCTCGGAGAGGCCGATGGCGTAGAAGGCGGCGGAGATGAGGCCGACGCCGCCGATGCCGCCGATGGTGATCCCGATGAAGTCGAGGGTGGTCGAGGTGAAGATGGCCGCGATGACGCAGCCGAGGATGATCAGCCCGACGGAGAGGATGGCGAGGGTCTTGGGGGACAACGCGCGTTGAAGGGTACCTTCACCGGACGTGTCGGACACAGCTCTGGAACAGGCCGTGCAGAAGCTGCGCGCGGATGGCGCGGATGAGGGCGTCGTCGCCGCGTTCGAGCGGCGGTTCGCGCAGCTCGACGATCCCGAGGCCGGGTTCATGCGCGGCACGGACCTGGAGCCGGTGGAGGATGTGCCGGCGCTGGAGGATCTCCCGGACGCCGACGCCGACCCAGACGCCAGCGCCAACGCCAACGCCAACCCCGGCGCGCCCGCCATCGCCGTCCTCAAGCTCAACGGCGGCCTGGGCACCTCGATGGGCCTGCGCGGCCCGAAGTCGCTGATCGAGGTCAAGCCCGGCCACTCCTTCCTCGACGTCATCGCGCGCCAAGCGGCCGGCCGTCCGCTGGTCCTCATGAACTCGTTCTCGACCGACGAGGCGACCCGCGCCGCCGGCGTCGACGCGCGCACGTTCCTCCAGTCGCGCGAGCCGAAGCTGCGCGAGGACGACCACGCCCCGGTCGCGTGGCCCGCCGACCCCACGCTGGAGTGGTGTCCCCCGGGCCACGGCGACGTGTACGTCTCGCTCGCGGCGTCCGGGATGCTCGACGAGCTGCTGGCCGACGGCGTCGCGTGGGCGTTCATCTCCAACAGCGACAACCTGGGCGCCACGCCCGACGCGCGGATCCCGGCGTGGGCGCAGGCGCACGACGTCCCGTTCGTCATGGAGGTCGTCCGCGGCACGCCGGCCGACCGCAAGGGCGGGCACGTCGCCCGCCGGCGGGACGACGGGCGCATCGTCCTGCGCGAGACCGCCCAGACGCCGCCGGACGACGACTCGTTCACCGACGTCGAGCGGTGGCGCTACTACAACACCAACAACCTCTGGGTGGATCTCCGCGCGCTCCGGCAACTCCTACGACAAGACCCCGCCGGCCCGCGCCTCCCGCTGATCGTCAACCGCAAGACCGTCGACCCGCGCGACCCCGGATCCACCCCGGTGCTGCAGCTCGAGACCGCGATGGGCGCGGCGATCGGCGCGATCGAAGGCGCCCGCGCGGTCCTCGTCCCGCGCTCGCGCTTCGCGCCGGTCAAGACCACCGACGACCTGCTCGTCGTCCGCTCCGACGCCTACGAGCTCCACGACGACGGCACCATGCGCCCCACCTTCGACGGACCGCCCCCGGTCGTCTCGCTCGACCCCGAGTTCTACAAGTCGCTGTCGGATCTCGAGCAGCGCTTCCCCCACGGCCCGCCGTCCCTCCGCGAGGCCCGCAGCTTCACGGTCACCGGCGACGTCACGTTCGGCGCGGACGTCGCCGTGCGCGGCGACCGGAAGGTCGAGGCATGACCAGGATCACCGCCTTCGGGCCCGGCCGCGTCAACCTCATCGGCGAGCACACCGACTACAACGGCGGTCTCGCCCTCCCCTTCGCGATCGCCGAGGGGGTGACCGTCGTCGCGGAGGCGGCGGAGGGCGACGAGGTGACCGCGGTCGCCCACGACTTCGACGGCGAGACCGACACGTTCCCGGTCGCCGACCCGCCGCGCGGCGCCGACGGCTGGCGCCCGTTCGTGCGCGGGATCGTGGCGGAGCTGGAGATCGCCACCGCGGCGCGCCTCGAGATCCGCGGCGACCTCGCGCAGGGCTCCGGGCTGTCGTCCTCGGCCGCGCTCGAGGTGGCGCTCGCGCTCGCGCTGCTCGGCCTGGAGGACCGCGAGATCCCCCGCGACGAGCTGGCCAGGCTCTGCTCCCGCGTCGAGAACAACTGGGTCGGCGCCCAGACCGGCCTCCTGGACCAGACCGCCTCGCTGCTCGCCACCGACGGCCACGCGCTGCGGATCGACTTCGCCACCATGGAGACGACGAGCGTCCCGCTCGATCTCAAGGACCATGTCTTGGTCACCGTCGACTCCGGCGACCACCACTCGCTCTCCGCGGCCAACGGCTACAACGAGCGCCGGGCGGAGTGCGACGAGGCGGCCGAGCGGCTCGGGGTGGCGACGATCAGCGAGGCGACGGAGGAGCAGGCGGCCGCCTTGCCCGAGCCGCTGCGCCGGCGGGTGCGCCACGTGCTGACCGAGAACGCGCGCGTGGACGCCACGGTAGCCGCGCTGGCCGCGGGCGACCTGCCCCAGGTCGGGCGGCTGCTGAACGACTCGCACCGGTCGCTGCGCGACGACTACGAGGCCTCGACCGACCGCGTGGAGCAGACGGTGAAGCGACTCAAAGACGCCGGCGCCCTCGGCGCCCGCATGGTCGGCGGCGGCTTCGGCGGCCACGTCCTGGCGCTCTTCCCGCCCGGCGCGCCCCTCCCGGACGACGCGCACGAGGTCCGCCCCGGTCCCGGGGCCCGGCTCCTCTAGGACGAGGAGCCGCCCAGCTCCTCGCGCTTGCGCTCCTCCTCCTGGAGCTGGCGCCCCAGCGGCCGCCACAGCGACCAGGCGATGAACAGCAGCCCGAGCACGAGCATCCCCAACCCGGCCCAGAGGTTGATGCGCACGCCCGCCGCCTTGGCGACCTCCGCCTGGCTGTCCCCGAGCCCCACGATCGTCAGCACGACGCCGTAGAGCACGAACAGCCCGCCGATGATCCGGCGCAGGTCGAAGAGGTTCGCCGCCTGCGCCTCGCGCGTCCCGGTGCCCTGGTCCTCGGACTCGTTCGCTCGCTTGTCTCGCGACTCATCGCTCATCGTCACCAACCCCTAGAAGAAGATGATCGTCAGGACCAGGCCCAGGGCGATCGCCCCGAACCCCAGCAGCTTCGGGGACTCCCACCAACTTCGGTGCAGCGACGCCGTCGCCGCGTCCTCCTCGTTGGCCATCCCCCACACCAGCCCCTGCAGCTCCTCCACCGGCTTGGGCTTCGTGACCAGCGTCACGGCGACCGTCACGATCGCGTCGACCACGAACGCCGCGCCCGCGCCCCAGAACGACTCGTCCAGGTCCGACCCGAAGTTGAACCAGTTGAGCCACTTGTACCCCACGTAGGTCACCAGCGCCGCGACCGTGCCGGAGACCAGGCCGAGCAGGCCCGCCGTCGACGACACCCGCTTCCAGAACATCGCGATGATGAACGTCGCGAACAGCGGCGCGTTGAAGATCGAGAACAGCGCCTGCAGGTAGTTCATCAGGTTCTGGTAGCCCGACGCGATCAGCGCGGTCCCGATCGCCACCACGATCCCGCCGACCGTCACATAGCGACCCACCCTGATGTAGAACGCGTCATCCCGGTCCTTCGCGATGTACGGCTCGACGATGTCGGTCGTCACGACCGTGTTGAACGCCGACACGTTCGCCGCCACGCCCGCCATGAACGACGCCATCAGGCCCGTCAGCGCGATGCCGAGCATGCCGTTGGGCAGGTACTCGTTCATCAACAGCGGGATCGCGTTGTTGTAGGCCAGGTCCGAGTTGCTGCCGCCCAGGCCCGGGATCTTCCACAGCGCGATCATGCCCGGGAGGACGACGATGGCGGGGATCAGCAGCTTCGGGTAGGCGCCGATCAGCGGCGTCCGCTGGCCGGCGCTCAGGTCCCGGGCGCTCAACGCTCGCTGAACCTCCGCGAAGTTCGTCGTCCAGTAGCCGAACGACAGCACGAAGCCGAGGCCGAAGACGATCCCGATCCACGTCGACCCGATCGGGTTGGTGACGCTCCCGACGCCCGTGCCCTGCAACGCGTGCAGCCCGGCCTCGCCGATCTTGGAGTGCTTGAGGTGGCCTTTCAGCCCGCCCCAGCCGCCGGCGTCGTGCAGCGCGACGATCGTCAGCGGCAGCAGCGCCGCCACGATCACGAAGAACTGCAGCACCTCGTTGTAGATCGCCGAGGACAGGCCGCCGAGCGTGATGTACGCCAACACGATCACGGCGGCGACGAGGATGCCGACGATGATCGGCCAGCCGAGCAGGAGCTGGAGCACCAGCGCCAGCGCGAACAGGTTGACGCCCGCGATCAGCACGGTCGCCAGCGCGAACGTCCAGGAGTTGAACAGGTGCGAGCGCTTGTCGAAGCGCATCAGCAGGTACTCGGGCACCGACCGCACGCGCGCGCCGTAGTAGAAGGGCATCATCACGAGGCCCAGGAAGACCATCGCCGGGACCGCGCCGATCCAGTAGTAGTTGACCGTCGCGACGCCGTACTGCGCGCCGTTGGCGCCCATGCCCAGGATCTCGGTCGCGCCCAGGTTCGCCGACACGAACGCCAGGCCCGTGATCCACGCCGGCAGCGTCCGCCCGGACAGGAAGTAGTCCAGCGACGTCTTGATGTAGCGACGGGCGACGAACCCGACGCCGAGGACGACGATGAAGTAGACGCCCAGGATCGCGAAGTCCAACGCGTTCGTGTTCAGGCGCACGTCGGTCGCGGCGAGCATGGCTCGTCAGTGCCCGGACAGGGCCCGCGGCAATCGTCCGCACGCGATCCGACGATCGACCGAGCATCGGCGCGGCGGTGGTGTCCGATCGCGCCAAATCGCGACGCTCACCGGTTTCTGCCTTCAGCGAGGCTGGGTATCGGGCCCGCCGCCATGCACCGAGTACTCCAGCGAGCGCTGCTCGCCTCCACGACGGCGGCCACCCTCTCGGCGGCTGCCGTCCCCGCCCACGCGGCCCCCGCGGGTCGCGCCACCATCGATGGCAGCGCCCCGAGCTGGGCGCAGCCCGGCCGCGACCAGGGCGCGGCCGACAACGGCAGCCCGGTCGACATCAAGGTCTACCTCCCGCTGCGCGACGCCGACACGGCGCTGGCGATGGTCCACGACGTCTCGGATCCCCAGAGCGCGGCCTACGGCCAGTACCTCTCGCCGCAGGACTTCCGCTCCCGGTTCGCGCCGTCGGACGCCGACGTCGCGCAGGTCGAGCGGTTCCTGAAGGGCGCCGGCCTCTCGGTCGGCGACGTCCCCGCCAACCACACCAGCATCGCGGCCTCCGGCTCGTTGGCCCAGGTCGAGCAGGCCTTCGGCGTCGACGTCCACCGGTACGCCTACCGCGGCAAGGTCCTCAACGCCCCGACCGCGCCGCTGACGATCCCGTCCGCGCTGCAGGGCAAGGTCCTCGCCGTGTCCGGCGTCGACCAGTCCGGCGCGCTGACGCGGCCCGCGAGCGTCCCGCCGCGCGGCGACGACGCCTTCTACCAGGGCACCAAGCCCAACGCGCCCGCCGCTCCGGCCACCAAGCACACCAACAACGGCGCGAAGGCCGGCCAGGGCGCCCCGCCGCCGCCCGCGTTCGTCAACGCGCCGCCGTGCTCGGAGTACTTCGGCGCGAAGATCGCCTCCGACCTCCCCGACGCCTACGGGTCCAAGCAGCCCTACGCGCCGTGCGGCTACACGCCCGCGCAGTTCCAGGGCGCCTACGGCAACGACCAGGCCATCGCCAAGGGCCTGGACGGCAGCGGCATCACGGTCGCGATCACCGACGCGTACGCCGCGCCGACGATCCTCCAGGACGCCAACGCCTACGCCCAGGCCCACGGCCAGGCGCCGTTCGCCCAGGGCCAGTTCTCGCAGGTGACGCCGAAGAAGTACCTCTACGGCTACAACGACAAGAAGAACGGCGACCTCTGCGGCGAGCAGGGCTGGTACGGCGAGGAGACGCTCGACGTCGAGGCCGTGCACGCGATGGCCCCGGGCGCGAAGGTCGTCTACGTCGCCGGCCGGTCCTGCGACGACGGGGACCTCGAGGGCGCGCTGAACACCGTCGTGGACAACAAGCTGGCGACGATCGTGACCAACTCCTGGGGGTCGCTCGGCGAGGACGAGCCCGCCGACTACCTGAAGGCCTACCAGCAGACGTTCATCCAGGCCGACCTGGAGGGCATCGGCATGTTCTTCAGCTCGGGCGACGAGGGGGACGACAGCACCCAGACCGCCGACGGCACGCCCGCCGCGGACTTCCCGTCGACCGACCCGCTGGTGACCGCCGTCGGCGGCACGTCGCTGGGCGTCGGCCAGGACGACGACTACCTGTTCGAGACGGGATGGGCCACCGGGACGAGCAAGCTCTCGGCCGACGGCACGAGCTGGGATCCGACGCCTCCGGGCGACTGGGCCTACGGCGCGGGCGGCGGCGTGTCGGTGCTGTTCGACCAGCCGTGGTACCAGCAGGGCGTCGTGCCGGACGCGGTCGCCCACGGCAAGCGGGCGACGCCCGACATCGCGATGGACGGCGACCCGCAGACCGGCATGCTCGTCGGCGAGACCCAGACGTTCCCCGACGGCTCGGCGAAGTACGCCGAGTACCGGATCGGCGGGACGTCGCTGGCCTCCCCGCTGTACGCGGGCCTGGAGGCCATCGCCGACCAGGCGTGGGGCCGCGCGCACGGGTTCGTCAACCCGAAGATCTACGCGCTGAACGGCACGAGCGCGGTGCACGACATCGTGCCGCCCGCCTCGCCGAAGGCCGTCGTGCGCGTCGACTACAACAACAAGGTCGACGACTCGGCCGGGACCACGACGTCGCTGCGCACGCTCGACGACGAGGCCCAGTCGATCCACACCGCGCCGGGCTGGGACACGATCACCGGCGTCGGCACCCCGAACGGGATCGAGTACATCAAGAACCTCGGATGAGGTGAGCGCGCCGTGCAGCTTCCCGGTCGGCCATGAGCGCCGGGAAGCTGCGCGGTCGTTCCCGCGCCGCGAGCGGGCGGGATCGGCCGGCTAGCCGAGGTAGCCCTCGACCGTGCCCCCGCCGCGGAGCTGCTGCTCGTCCGGGTCGTTGCCGGCGCGGCGTGCGGCCTCACGGCGGCGCAGCAGGTCCCACAGCTGGTCCAGCTCGACCTTGATCGCCGACAGCCGATCGGCGTCGCGTTCGATGACCTCCGGATGGTTGGTCTCGGCGGCCGCGCCCTCCTCGTCGCGCAGCTTGCGCTCCTCGCCCTCCAGCTCCTCGATGCGCGCGCGGATCTGATCGTCGTCCATGACGACCACCGTACGACCTCGGAACCCGTCTCGCCAGGGTGTCCTTGTCAGAGCTTGTGGTGGAAGGCCTCGTGCCCAGCAAGACCTACACGTCGCCGTTTCCGGCGTGGGGCCCGATCACGCCGGCGCGCGATCACCGGCCAGCCGCTCGCGCAGGCGCCGCATGGCGGTGGTGTTGCCGCGCCGCAGCACGGTCCGGACCAGCGGCGACAGCACGCGGTCGGACAGCGGCGCCTGCTCCCACGCGTAGGTGAACGTCACGCGCGTGCCGCCGTCGGGCAGGTCGTCCAGGAGGTAGGTGCCGGTCGCCACCCGGCGGCCCTCGGCGGACACGTTGCGCTCGACGATCGACGCGGGCGCGGACGCGGCGACGACCTCGATGTCGGCGTGGTCGGACAGCGCGCCGAACGAGGACTTCACGCGCGCCTTCGAGCCGATGCCGCGCGCCGGGCCGGAGTACTCCCAGTCGGTGAGCATGTGGTTCGTGAACGGCTCGTGGTTGGCCATCACGTCGAGGTGGTCGAAGACGTCCGCCCGGGGATGCGGGACGTCGATCGAGACGGAGACAGGTCGAGGGGTCATGTACCGGACGGTACACTACGGTCATGCCGAAGCGCAACGCCCGCGAGCAGCTCCTGGAGCGCGCCATCGCCCACATCTCCGACCGGGGCATCAGCGACCTCTCGCTGCGCGAGCTGGGCACGGCGATCGGCAGCAGCCACCGCATGCTCATCCACCACTTCGGCTCCCGCGAGGGCCTGTGGGTCGAGGTCATCCGGACCGTCGAGGCCCGGCAGCGCGAGAACCTGCCCGACCTCCTCCCCGACCCGATCGCCGACCCGGCCGGCGCGATGCGCGCCTGGTGGCGCCACATCTCCGATCCGTCGTTCTGGCCCAACGAGCGGTTGTTCTATGAGTTGTACGGCCAGGCGCTGCAACGACGCCCGGGGACCGAGGAGCTGCTGGACGGCATCGTCGACTCGTGGCTGCCTCCGGTCATCGCCATCAACATGGCCTACGGGATGGACGAGCCCACCGCCACCGCGCACGCGCGCCTGGGCGTCGCGGTCACCCGGGGGCTCCTGCTCGACCTCCTGGCCACGGAGGACCGCGACGCGGTCGACGCCGCGATGGAGCGCTGGATCGCCATCAACCTCGCCGCGCGGTAGCCGCGGTGGTTGAATGACGACGTGCTGACGACCCACGTGCTCGACGTGGCGAGCGGGCGCCCGGCCGCGGGCGTCGAGACCGAGCTCCGGCGCGACGGCCGGCTCGTCACCGCGCGGAAGGACCACGTGCCGCGGCCGGCGGCGCCGTGGTCGTGCTCGACCGACCGCGGGTCGTGAGCGGCGAGCGGATTGTCGCCCGCTGCCGCGAGCTCGCGCGCGTCTCGGAGGAGGACGGACGGCTGACGCGGCGCTACGCGACGCCGGCGATGGCGCGCGCCAACACGCTCGTCGGCTCGTGGATGCGCGAGGCGGGGATGACCGCGCGGCTGGACGTCGGCGGCAACCTCGTCGGGCGGCGGCCCGGGACGTCGGTGCTGGCCGGGACGTTGTTGCTGGGGTCGCACCTCGACACGGTGCGCGACGCGGGGGCCTTCGACGGGCCGCTGGGCGTGGTGACCGCGATCGACCTGGTGCGGCGGCTGCGCGAGGAGGGCGTCGTGCTGCCGTTCGCGATCGACGTGCTCGGCTTCGCCGACGAGGAGGGCCTGCGGTTCGGGACCGCCTACCTCGGATCGCGCGCGGTCGCCGGGACGTTCGACGCGCGGCTGTTGGACGTGACCGACGACGCGGGCGTCACCGTCCGCGAGGCGCTGGCGAGGTTCGGCGGCGACCCGGCGGGCGCGGTCGACGGCGGCGCGTCGCGGCGCGGCGAGCGGCTGCTGGGCTACGTCGAGGTCCACATGGAGCAGGGGCCGGTGCTGGAGCGGCGCGGCGCGGCCGTCGGCGTCGTCTCCGGGATCGCGGGCGCGACGCGCGCCGAGGTCCGCTTCGCCGGCCAGGCCGGGCACGCGGGCACGGTCCCGATGGCGCTGCGGCGCGACTGCGCGCCGGCGGTCGCCGAGCTGGTCCTGGCCGCCGAGGCGCTGGCGCGCGGGACCGACGGGCTGCTGGCGACCGTCGGGCAGCTCGCCGTCGAGCCCGGCGCGCCGAACGTCGTCCCGGGCGCCGCGACCGCGTTCCTCGACGTGCGCCACGAGGACGACGCGGTCCGCTGCGCGGCGGTCGAGCGCCTGCGCACGCGCGCGGCCGAGATCGCGAGCGCGCGGTCCCTGGAGATCGCGTGGGACACGCGGCTGGACAACCCGGCGGTCGCGATGGACCCCGCGCTGACCGGGCGCCTGGCGCGCGCGGCGCCCGGCGCGCCCTCGCTGCCGTCCGGCGCCGGGCACGACGGCGTGGCGATCGCCGCGCTCTGCCCGATCGCGATGCTCTTCGTGCGCTGCGAGCACGGGCTCTCGCACCACCCGGACGAATCGGTCGCGCCCGACGACGCGCAGGCGGCGGTCGACGTGCTGCACGCCTTCGTGACCGAGCTGGCGGCGGAGCTCGAGCAGGACGTATGACCGCGTCGAGCGCGGAGGCCGACATGGCTTTGCTCGATCGCGGGCAGGATCGGATGGTGCGCCCCGACGACCTCCTCGATCGCCGCCGGCTCTCGCCCCTCGCGGGGCAGACGCCGCGCGGCCCCTGGTCGGCGAGCCGATCGGGCGGGTGGTGACGCGGGCGTGAGCGTGGCGGCGGTCCACGACGAGGTCGCCCGCGGCTGGCTGAGCGACGGGCGCGCGGTCGCGCAGGGCCTGCTCGTCGCGGTCGAGGGCTCCTCGCCGCTGGAGCCGGGTGCGACGATGTTGGTGGACTCGGGCGGCGCGATCGAGGGCTCGGTCAGCGGCGGCTGCGTAGAGAGCGCGGTCGCCCAGGAGGCGATGGCGCTGCTGGGCGCGGCCGACGGCGACCGGCGTCCCCGCCTGCGCCGCTTCGGGATCTCCGACGAGTTGGCCGGCGGCGTCGGCCTGACCTGCGGCGGCATCGTGGAGGTGTTGATCCACGCGATCGCCGACCCGGCGCCGGCGCTCGCGTTCCTGGAGGCGACGACCGGCGCGCTGGCGACCGTGGTCGACGGCCCGCGGGCGGGCGCGCAGCTCGCCCTGGTCGACGGCACGCTGACCGGCGCGCCGTTGCACCCCAACATCGTCCGCGACCTGCGCGGCGCGGCCCGCACCGGCGTGCGGCGCTACGGCGCCGACGGCTCGACGCTCGGCGCCGACGTCCGCGTGTTCTTCGCGGTCCGCGCGCCGCGGCCGCGCCTGGCGATCGTCGGCGCGACCGACTTCTCCGCCGCGCTGGCGCCGCTGGCCCGCGCGATCGGCTGGGACGTCGCGATCTGCGACCCCCGCTCGGCCTTCGCCCGCTCCGACCGCTTCGCCCGCGCCGCCGACGTGACGGTCGCGGCGCCCGGGCCCTGGGTGACCGCCACCGGCCTGGGGCCGTCCGACGCGTTGTTGGTGTTCTCGCACGACCCCAAGCACGACGAGCCCGCGCTGCTGGCCGGCCTGGCCTCCGACGCCGGCTTCGTCGGCGCGCTGGGCTCCCGCAGGACCGACGCCGGCCGCCGCGACCGCCTCCGCGCCGCCGGGGCCACCGCCGCCCAGCTCACCCGCCTGCACTCGCCCTGCGGTCTGGACATCGGCGCCCGCACGCCCGACGAGACCGCCGTCTCGGTCCTGGCCGAGATCGTCGCGACCCGCACCGGCCGCCCGGGCACGCCGCTACGCCGGACGTCGGAGCCGATCCACCCGCGCTAGGTCCGCCGGCGTGTCGACGTCGTCCGGCGCGCCGAGGCCGTCGCAGAGCACGAGCCGCGCGTCGCCCAGCAGCGGGCGGGCGCCCTGGTCGCCGCGCAGCTGCGCGACCGCGGCGAACAGCGAGGACTCGATCACGGTCGGGTGGTTGGGGACGCCGTCGTAGGTCGCGCGGACGGCGGCGACCGTGCCGGGCGCACGGGCGGCGAGCACGCGGGCGACCGCGCGGCCGTCGAGCAGCGGCTGGTCGGCCAGCGCGATGACGACCGCGTCCGCGCCCCGCTCGCGTGCCGCCCACGCGACGCCGCAGCGCAGCGACGCGGCGATGCCCTCGGCCCAGTCGTCGCAGCGCACGACCGCGGCGCCGTCGGGCTCGAACGGCTCCGCGCCGACCACGACGACGACGTCGTCCACCCCGCCCTCGCGCAGCGCCGCCAGCGGCCACTCGTACAGCTGGCGCCCGGCGACCTCCGCCAGCGCCTTCGGCCCGCCGGCGTCGCCGAACCGCGCGCCCGCGCCCGCCGCGAGCAGCACGCCGATCACCGGGCCGGCGGGCGGCATGGCCTCAGCGTGTGCAGCGCGACGTCGTCGCCGCGTCGCTCGGACACCAGGTCGAACGTCCCGCGCGCGGCGGCGAGGAAGTCGCGCGTGCCCGCCCGCCGCGGGTCGGCCAGGAGCAGGACGCCGTCGTCCTTCAACAACCGCGGCCACAGCCGCAGCGCGATCTCGACGTTGGCCTGCAGGTACAGCACGTCCGCCGCCAACAGCACGTCGAACGGCCCGCGCGCGACGAGCGCCTCGCCGTGCGCCGCCCAGTCCACGTGCGCGACCTCGGCGGTCACCCCGTTCAGCGCGAGGTTGTGCGCGGCGAACGCCACCGCGTCCGGCGCGCCGTCGGTCGCGAGCACCTCGGCGCCCGCCCGCGCCGCCACGACGCTCGGCGCGCCCAGCCCGCAGCCCAGCTCCAGCACGCGCGCGCCCGCCGACACCATCGTCGGGTCGTCGGCCAGCGCGCCCGCCAGCTCCAGCCCGCTCGGCCACGGCCGCGCCCAGTACGGGATCGGCCGGCCCGCGCCGCCCTCCTCGTGGCGCAGCTGCTCCCAGTCGCGCGGCAGCACCAAGGACACGTCCCGCGACGCCGCCCGCTCGCCGCCCACCGCGAAGCGCTCCACCGCCACGTCCAGCAGCGCCGGCGGCAGCTCCTCCACGCCCACCCCGCGCAGCCCGGCGAGCTGCTCGCCGAGCGTGGTGCGCAGGAGCTGGAGCGGGTCAGCCAAAGGCGATCGGCGTCGGGTCGCGCAGGAGCGCCAGGGCCTCGGCGTACATCCCCTTCTTGATCGCGCCGAGCGTCGCGCCGTTCTTGCCGGCCAGCGCGGCCGCCCGCTCGATCGCGCGCGGCAGGACCGCGTCCTCGCCGACCGCGTCGTCGACGATCCCGGCGGCGGCCGCGTCGGCCCCGCCGTAGCGGCGGCCGGTCGTCATCGCCTCGTGCGCGGCGGCCTTGCTCAGCCGCGCCTGGATCAGCGCGGCCATCGGCGGCGTGAACGGGATGTTGATGTCCACCTCGGGCAGGCAGAAGAACCCGCGGTCGGCGCGCATCACCCGGAAGTCGTGAGCGACCGCCAGCATCGCGCCCGCGGCGAAGCAATGTCCTTGGATCGCCGCGACCGTCGGCACCGGCAACGCCAACATCTTGCCGAACAGCGCGTGCACGGTCGGGACGAACGCGGGGATCTCCGACGCGTTCTGGCCCATCCAGTCCAGGTCCAGGCCGTTGGACCAGATCTTGCCCGTGGCCGTCGTCACCAGCGCGCGCGGCGACGGCGCGGCCGCGACCTCGTCGAGCAACGCGCCGACCGCGCCGACCCACTCGGGGTTGAAGCGGTTCTCGTCGTCGCCGAGGTTCAAGAGGAAGACGTCGCCGTCGCGATCCAGGGTGGGCATGGCGCGGCAGCCTATGGCAGCGCTACGCGAGGCGGCCGTGCGCCATGCGGTGCTCGAGCCGCTCCAGCGCGGCGACGCGCTGCTCGATGCTCGGGTGCGAGTGCCCGTGGAGCTTCAGCAGGCCGCTGGGCTCCTCGACGCCGACGACGTGCAGCGCGTCGCGGCCGGCGACCGCGCGCAGGTCCTCGTGCGGCAGCCGCGCCAGCTCGCCGGTGATCCTCCGCAGCGCCGAGGCCAGCGCGGCCGGATGACCGGTGAGCTGCGCGGCGCCCGCGTCGGCGGTCAGCTCGCGGTAGCGCGACAGCGCGGTGCTGCCGAAGCCGGCGACGAACGCGATGCCCCGGCCGAGGATCGCTCCGACCGCCAGCGGCCACCAGCCCCAGTTGCCGCGCACGTTGCTGTGCAGGAGCGCCCAGACCGGGAGCCCGACCACGGTCATCACGGCCGCGTCCCGGTGCGCGACGTGCGACAGCTCGTGCGCGACGACGGCCTCCAGCTCCTCGGGCTCCAGCAGGTCCAGCAGGCCGCGCGTGACGTGCAGCCGGGGCCGCTTGCCCGGTGCGTCGATGACCCAGGAGTTGGCCTGGCGCTCCTCCTCGACCGCGATCTCCGGCGGCTCGAGGTCGCCCACCACGCAGAGCCGGGCGACGATCGCCTGCAGCTCGAGCTCCCGCCGACCGCGCGCGAGGCTCGCGGCCTCGTCGCCCTCGCCACGGGGCCAGGCCCGCGCGACGCCGATCACGGTGATGACGCCGAGGCCCGCCAGGAGCTTCACGGGGAGCAGCGCGACGCAGGCGGCGAAGGCGGCGATCACGACCACCGGCGTCAGGACGCTCACCACCACCATGCGGGCCACGAGACCAGGGTCCGCGGGGAACAGCTCGCGACGACGAGTACGACGCCCCACGACACGAAGGTACCCCTCGGGCGCGTGCGCGCCAACCTGAGAGTCTTCGCGTCCGCGCAAAGACGAGCGCCGACGCGAAGTTTGCGTCCCCGTTAGTATTTGCGCGGATGCAAGAGAACTCCGTGTCATCGGCGGAGCTCGCGGCCCAGATCACGAGCTTCCTCATGAGCGCGATGCGCACCGCCCAGACCGAGGTCTTCCAGATCGTCGGCGAGCTGGAGCTCTCGATGACGCAGCTGAAGATCCTGCACATCCTCGACAACTCCGACCACGAGCTGACGCCGTCCGAGCTGGCGCAGTTCGTGGGCCTCTCCCCCGCGGCCACCGGCCGCGCCGTGGACGCCATGACCCGCACCGGGCTGGTGTCCCGCCGCGACGACGACGCCGACCGCCGCGTCAAGCGCCTCGCGCTGACCGACGCCGGCCTGGGCGCCGTCGCCCGCATCACCGAGGCCCGCATCGCAGGTCTCGCCCGCCTCGTCGACGACCTCGACGACGATCAGCGCGCCGCGCTCAGCTCCGCGCTGGCCCCTCTCCTCCCCGATCCCTCGACCACCCCCGGGTGCTCCTCATGACCTCCTCCCCCGCTCCCGCCGCCGGCGGCGCCGGCTCCGGCGGCGCGCCGGCCAAGGTGTTCGACAAGGCCCTGATCAGCGTCTCGGCCGTCGTCATCCTCGGCACGTTCATGTCGATCCTCGACACGACGATCGTCAACGTGGCGATCAACACGCTGTCGAAGGACTTCAACACGTCGCTGGCCACGATCCAGTGGGTCTCGACGGGCTACATGTTGGCCTTGGCCACCGTGATCCCGCTCACCGGCTGGGCCGCCGACCGCTTCGGCACCAAGCGCTTGTACATGCTCTCGATCGGCCTGTTCCTCACCGGCTCGGCCCTCTCGGGCGCCGCGTGGAACGCCGAGTCGCTGATCGGCTTCCGCATCCTGCAGGGCCTCGGCGGCGGGATGATCATGCCCGCGGGCATGACGATCCTCTCGCAGGCCGCGGGCCCGCAGCGGATGGGCCGCGTGATGGGCGTCGTCGGCGTCCCGATGCTGATGGGCCCGATCATCGGTCCGATCCTCGGCGGCTGGCTGGTCGACGACGTCTCGTGGCGCTGGATCTTCTACGTGAACATCCCGGTCGGCGCGATCGCGCTGGTCGCCGCCTCCCGCCTGCTGCCGCGCGACAAGCCCGCCGCGCACGAGCGGCTGGACTGGCTCGGCCTGGTGATGCTCTCCCCCGGCCTGGCCGCGTTCGTGTACGGGTTGGCCGAGACCTCGTCGTCCGGCGGCCTGGGCGCGACGAAGGCGTGGCTGCCGATGCTCGTCGGCGCGATCCTGATCGGCTCGTTCATCTCGCACGCCGCGCGCCACGCGTGGCCGCTGATCGACGTCAAGCTGTTCAAGAACCGGACGATGAGCGCGTCGTCGCTGACGACGTTCAGCTTCGCGCTGGCCATGTTCGGCGCGATGTTCCTGCTGCCGCTCTACTACCAGATCGTCCGCGAGAAGTCGGCGCTGGACGCCGGCCTGCTGCTGGCGCCCCAGGGCGTGGGCGCGGCGATCATGATGCCCATCGCCGGCAAGCTGACCGACGAGATCGGCCCGGGCAAGATCGTGCTCGGCGGCCTGACGCTGTTGTTGTTGGGCATGCTCGGCTTCACCCAGGTCGGGGCCGACACGTCGTTCGTCTTCCTCGGCGGCTGCCAGTTCCTGATGGGGTTGGGCATGGGCGCGGCCATGATGCCCGCGATGAGCGCCGCCTACCAGACGCTGCAGCGCCAGCAGATCGCCCGCGCGACGACCGCGCTGAACATCATCCAGCGCGTCGGCGGCTCGATCGGCACGGCGTTCCTGTCGGTCGTGCTGACCCACCAGCTCGCCTCGCGCCTGCCGGGCGCCGGCGAGCAGGGCCTGGGCGCGGCGCGGTCGATCCCGCCGGCGGCGCGCGAGCAGATCACGCCGAAGATCGCCGACGCCTTCGGCCACACGTTCTGGTTCGGCGCGGCCGTGCTGCTGCTGGCCTTCATCCCGGCGTCGCTGCTGCCGCGCCACAAGCCGCGGCCGCTGCCCGGCACCCCGGCCCCGCAGGCCGACGAGCCGGTCCTGGTCGAGGTGTAGGTCTACGCGTCCTCGCGCACGTCGAGGACGACCTTGCCCAGCGCACCGCGGCCGTCGATGAGCTTCAGCGCCTCGGCGGCCGCGGTCAGCGGGAAGCGCGCGCCGACGATCGGGCGGACGTGGCCGGAGCCGATCAGGTCGTCGATCGCCGCGCCGATCCGGCGGTTGACGTCGGGCTTGGGCAGGATGTAGGCGCCCCAGCCGGCGCCGATCACCTCGGTGTTGTTGAGCAACAACCGGTTGACCTTCACCTCGGGGATCGATCCGCCGGTGAAGCCGACGACGACGAGGCGGCCCTCCTCGCGCAGCGAGCGCAGGGAGTCGGTGAAGCGATCGCCGCCGACCGGGTCGAGGACGAGGTGGACGCCGCCGCCGGAGATCTCCTTGGCCTCGTCCTTCCAGGCGCCGTCGGAGCGGACGACCGCGTCGGCGCCCGCGTCGCGCGCGACCCGCTCCTTCTCGTCGGTCGAGACGACCGCGATCGTCTTCGCGCCGAGGCCCTTGGCGACCTGGATCGCCGCGGTGCCGACGCCGCCCGCCGCGCCGTGGATCAGCACCCACTCGTCGGCGACCAGGCGGCCGCGGATGACCAGCGAGAAGTAGGCGGTGTGGTAGTTGAGGACCAACGAGGCGCCCTGCGCGAAGTCCAGCGCGTCGGGCAGCTTGAAGGTCAGGAAGTCCGGCGCGGCGGCGACCTCGGCGAAGCCGCCGAGCATGCAGAACGCGGCGACGCGGTCGCCCGGGGCGAAGCCGCTGCCCTCCGGCGCGCTGCGCACGACGCCGCCGACCTCGCTGCCCGGGATGAACGGCAGCTCGGGCTTGACCTGGTACTCGCCGCGCGTCTGCAGCACCTCGGGGAACGAGACGCCCGCGGCGTGGACGTCGACGATCACGCCCGAGCCCGGCGTCAGCAGCGCCCCCGTCGGCTCGGGGGCGTCCTCGACCAGCTTCAGGGCGGTGTCGGGACCGGTCAGCTCGGTGATCTGCAGCGCGCGCATGGCCCGGACCCTAACCTGAATCCGGATTCAGATGCGGCGCCCGAGGTCCGTGTCGTCTCGTGGTGAACTGCTCACCACGAGGCGACACGCACGAAAGGTCAGGGCTAGCCGTCGTCCTGCGAGAAGGCCCAGCGCGTCTCGTCGACGTCGAGGCCCGCGGACAGGCAGGCCAGCAGCTTCATGCGGATCGCCTGCGGCGAGAGGAAGCCGGCGGGGATGATCTTCGTCCCGCGCAGGTCGCGCTCGGACCCGGCGTAGCCGTAGGTCGCGTTCAGCACGACGCCGCGCTCGGGGCGGCAGTAGGCGACGATCGGGATGTCGGTCGCGGCCTGCGCCCAGATCTCCAGGACCTCGGGCGCGAGGTGGCCGGCGCCGAGCGTGCCGAGGACGATGCCGTCGGGCTCGGTGGCCAGCGCGGCGCGGGCGAGCGTGCCGTCGTCGCCGGCGCTCGACGGGATGATGTGCACGCGCTTGTCCAGCGACGGCGGGTCGAGCGGCGGGTTGCGCGGCAGCCGCGACCAGATCGTCGGGTGGCCCTCGGTGACGCGGCCCAGCGGGCCGGTCTGCGGCGAGGAGAACGCGACCAGGGACGTGGTGTCGGTCTTGCGCGCGCAGCGGGCGTGGTGGATCTCGCCGCCGAAGACCACCAATACGCCCATCCCGGCGGCGGGCGCGCTCGCCGCGACGCTCACCGCGTCGACGAGGTTCGCCGGACCGTCGGCGCCCGCGGCGCTGGCCGGCCGGATCGCGCCGGTGAAGACGATCGGCGCGTCCGCGTCGTGCAGGACGTCGCACAGCAGCGCCGTCTCCTCGAGGACGTCGGTGCCGTGCGTGACGACGACGCCGATGCCGCGCCGGGCCGCGTCGCGCGCCGCGCGGCAGATCCGCAGCTGGTCGTCGAGCGTCAGGTGCGCGGAAGGCTTGTTGAGGACCGTGATCGCCTCGAGGTCCGGGAACGCCTGCAGGCCCGGGACCGACGCGACGAGCGCGTCGGCGTCCAGCTCCGGACGCGCGCCGTCGCCCTCGCCGATCATGGCGATGGTGCCGCCGGCGGTGAGGATCCGGACGCGCCGGACGGGCGCGGTGCTGCGGTCGGTCGCGGTCAGCATGTGAAAACGAGGGTATCGCCGAACGGTGCGGGCAGCCGCACCCGGGGCCGGTCGCGGGGCGTCCCCGATGCGCGCGCGACGGCCTGCCCCGACCATCGTCGGCATGCTCCTCGCCCCGCCCCCGCCCGGCCCCGTCGACTACCAGGTCGTCAAGGCCACCCACGTCTCGCGCATCGAGCGCTCCGACGCCGACGGCTACCACGGCGTGTCCACCAGCCGGTGGTCGCTGGGCCGCAGATCCAGGTTCAGGATGAGTTGGATGGCCGGCGGCCTCTACAGCGGCACCGGGCACGTCGACGTCAAGGGCACCTACGACGTCGACGTCACGACGCCGGCGCCCGGCCACTGCGCGTTCGCCGCCAAGACCGGCGACGCCGCGCATCCGCTCGTCGCCCCCGCGCCGTTCGACCTCTCGGCCTCCCCCGACCCGCGCCGTCCCGGCCGGGCGCAGGTCGGCTTCGTCGCCGTCCACGCGACGCTGAAGAACGCCTACCTCGGCTCGGAGTGCTCGCGCGGCGTCGACGAGCCCGAGTGGGCGCGGACCGAGACGATCGACGTCGCGCCCGCCAAGCTCCGCGCCCGCCGCGTCACGCTCCGCTTCGCGGGGTCCGAGCCGGGCGCGACGTGGCGGACGGAGATCGTGCTCCAGCGCCGGTAGGCCCTCTTCGCCAGAACTTCGGACGCTCTTCGGCTACATGCGGGCCGGGCGCGCGTCGATGGAGGTGATGCTCGCGCTCGCACCCTCACCGACGTCGCCCCGCCCGCCCCGCCGGTCGTCCACGACCGCGTGGTCGAGCACGTCACGACTACGGACCCAAGTACTGGGCCTCGCGGGAGAACGTCTGCTCGCGCGTGCTGAACGACAAGCTCGTGCCCGGCGACGAGGGCGACCACTACGCCTACGACCCGGGCGAGGCGTGGGCCGAGACCTACGCGTGGCTCACGTTCGCCGGCACGATGCCCAAGGCCGCCACGCGCCGCTCGTTCACCTTCACCTTGACCGTGGACGGCGCGATCGGCTTCCAGCTCTCGGGCGTTCGCGACCGCCTGCGTGACCAAGCCCGAGAAGGTGACGGTCCAGGTGGTCCGGCGGTCGGGGAGCGGGAAGTTCGCGGTCAGGACGACGTACGCGGGCTAGCTTGCGTTTTCCTTGCGATTGCGTTTTGGTTGCGGTAGCGTCTCGGCATGTCCCCAGCCCTGCTCGAACGCGGAGCCGCCGCCGAGACCGCGCTCGGCGACGCGACGATCGACGAGATCCTCGCCGCGGTGCGGCGGATGGCGCCCGACGCCGACGTGCGGCGCCTGGCGGCCTCCGCGTCGCGCGCGCTGCACGGCGACCGCGTCGCGTTGCGCGACTACGTCGCCCGCTACCAGGCGCTGATCTCCGACCTGGTGACGGCCGCCGGCGTCGCGCACCCCGACCTCGTCGCGGACGCCGGCGACGGCTCGACCTGGCCGGCCGACGTCGAGGGAGCCGCCTCGCCCGCCTCGCGCGCGGCGCTGCAGGAGAGCGCCACGGGCGTCGCGTTCTCGCCCTGGGTCGCCGCCCACGGCCTCGACCAGGGCCTGCTCCTGCACTCGGTCGCGAGCCTCCGGGCGGTCCTCCCCGGCGCGCGCCCGCTGGTGCCCGAGCGCGGCGGGGTCCCCCACTGGGACGTCGACGCCGCCCACGTGCAGTCGTTCGTCGACGGCGTGCGGCGCGAGCTGTCGGCCCCCGCCGGCCCGCTGGAGACGATCGCGGAGGCGTTCGCCCTCAACGACACCGAGTTGGCGCGGCTGTTCGGCGTCAGCCGCCAGGCGGTCACGCAGTGGCGCGCGGGCAAGGTCCCGGCCAACCGGCTCGCGAAGCTCACCACGGTCGCGTCGCTGGCCGACCTGCTGGCCCGCAAGCTCAAGCCCGACCGCCTCCCCGGCGTCGCCCGTCGCGCCGCCGACGCCTACGGCGGCCTCACCATGTTGGAGATGATCGCCGCCGACCGCCAGGACGAGCTGCTGCGCCTCGTGCGCGCCTCGTTCGACCCGTCGACCACCGCGTGACGCTGCCGACGATCGGGCGCGGCGGCACCTACCACCGCGTCGCCGACCCGAGCTGGGACGACCCGCTGGACGGGACCTACGCGGCCGCTCGCGGCGGACGCTGGAACCCGCCCGGATCGTTCGGCGTCCTGTACCTCAACCGCGACGTCGGCACCGCGCGACGCAACGTCGACCGGCTGCTGGCCGGGCATCCCTACGGGCCCGAGGACCTCGACCCCGACGAGGCCTACATCCTGGTCGAGGTCGACGTCCCGCATGCCGACCACGTCGACGTCGTCACCGACGCCGGCTGCGCCGCGAGCGGCCTGCCCGCCTCCTACCCACGCGACGCCGACGGCGCCGTGATCCCGCACGCCGCCTGCCGGCCGATCGGCGTGGCCGCCCACGACGCGGGCCTGCCCGGGGTCGCCTGCCGCAGCGCCGCGCCGGGCGCCGCCGCCGAGGACGAGGAGCTGGCGTGCTTCGGGGCGGTCGGCGAGCGGCGACGGCGGTCGTTCGACGACTGGTACTGGTCCGGCGCGGCCTGAGGCCGGTGGTACCGTCGGCGGCATGTCCACGATCGCGACCCGTCTGTTGGACAACTACGTCGGCGGCGCCTGGACGCCGGCCGCCGCGGCGACCGAGGCGCTCGACGTCGCCAACCCGGCCACCGGCGAGGTGCTGGCCCGGGTCCCGCTGAGCGGCCGGGCGGACCTCGACGCCGCCGTCGCCGCCGCGCGGGCGGCGCTGCCGGAGTGGCGCGCGGTCAGCGTGCCCGAGCGCGCGCGGCGGCTGTTCGCGCTGCGCGAGGGGCTGTCCGCCCGCCACGAGGACCTGGCCCGCAGCGTCACGACCGAGATGGGCAAGACGATCGGCGACGCCCGCGCCGAGGTCGCGCGGATGATCGAGATGGTCGAGGCCGCGTGCGCGATCCCGACCACGATGCAGGGTCGGGTCCTGGAGGACGTCTCACGCGGCATCGACGCCGAGACGATCCGCCAGCCGGTCGGCGTCTGCGCGGCGATCGCGCCGTTCAACTTCCCCGCCATGGTCCCGTTCTGGTTCCTGCCCTTCGCGATCGGCTGCGGCAACACCTTCGTGTTGAAGCCCTCCGAGCAGGTGCCGCTCACGCAGCAGATCGCCTTCGAGGTCCTCGACGCGATCGGTCTGCCGCCCGGCGTCGTCAACCTCGTCAACGGCGGCCGCGAGATCGTCGAGGGGATCCTGGAGCACCCGGGCATCGACGCGGTGTCGTTCGTCGGCTCGGCGCCCGTGGCCAAGCTCGTCTACGAGGGCGCCGCGAGGACGGGCAAGCGCGTGCAGGCGCTCGGCGGCGCCAAGAACCACATGGTGGTCATGCCCGACGCCGTGATCGGCAGGACCGTCGACGGGATCGTCGGCTCCGCGTTCGGCGCGGCGGGCCAGCGCTGCATGGCGGGCTCGGTCGTCGTCACCGTCGGCGAGGCTCACGAGCGGTTGATGAAGCCCTTGGTCGAGGCGACGCGCGCGCTGCACGTCGGCGACGGCCTGACCGACACGACCGAGGTCGGCCCCGTCGTCTCGTGCGCGGCGCGCGACCGGATCCTGGAGTGGATCGATCGCGGCGAGCGCGACGGCGCGACCGTGGTGGTCGACGGCCGCGCTCCGGCCGGCGACCTGGCCGAGGGCGGCGCGTTCGTGGGCCCGACGATCCTCGACGGCGTCACGCCGGAGATGGCCATCGCGCGCGAGGAGGTCTTCGGACCGGTGCTCACGATCGTCCGGGCGGGCTCGCTGGACGAGGCGACCGCGATCGTCAACGGCTCCCGCTTCGGCAACGGCACGTCGATCTTCACCGAGTCCGGGGCGGCGGTGCGCCGCTACCGGCACGAGGTCGAGGCCGGGATGGTCGGCGTCAACATCGGGGTCGCGGCGCCCGTCGCCTTCTTCCCGTTCTCAGGGTGGAAGGACTCGTTCCTCGGCGACCTCCACGCGCATGGCCCCGACGCGGTGGAGTTCTTCACCAAGAAGAAGACCGTGACCAGCCGTTGGCTCTCCGACGGCCAAGGTCACGGCTCCTACTTCGTCGAGCGCTAGTCCTGGGGGACCAGCGCGTAGGGGTTGACCTGCGACGGATCGACCTGCTGCTGCTGGCCGTAGGGATCGACCTGCTGGCCGTACCCGTACGGGTCGCTCTGCTGGTCGCCCCACGGCGAGTACTGCTGCTCCTGCTGCTGCTGGGCCAGCTGGGCCTGCTCGTCCTGCTGGGACGACGTCGAGGTCGGGTGGTCGACGAACGCCTGCACGGTCTTGGCCGGGATCGCGAAGCCGATGCCGACGTTGCCGGGCTCGCCGCCGTCGGTCGAGCCGCTGGTGGCGATCTGCGAGTTGACGCCGACCACGTTGCCGTCGGTGTCCAGCAGCGGGCCGCCGGAGTTGCCGGGGTTCAGCGCCGCGTCGGTCTGGATCGCGCCGCTGATGGTCGCGCCGTCCGGGGCCTGGATGTCTCGATCCAGGGCGGAGACGATGCCGCTGGTCAGCGTGTGGTCCAACCCGTAGGGGTTGCCGATCGCGTACACGTTGTCCCCCACCTGCAGGGACGACGAGTCGCCGAAGTGCAAGTACTTCAGGTTGCTCGCGTCGACCTTCAGCAGGGCGAGGTCCTTGGACGCGTTGGCGGCGAGCACCTGCGCGTTCATGGACTTGCCGCCCGTGCCGAGCTTGACGCTCACCGACGTGGCGCCGTCGATGACGTGCTCGTTGGTGATGATCTTGCCGTCGCTGGAGACGACGAAGCCCGAGCCGGTCGCGGTGCCTTGCGCGGTCTGGGCGCTGATGTAGGTGACCGCGTCCTTGGCGTCGTCGTAGACGTTCTTCGCGGTGTTGTCGGTGGCCGGAGCCGACACCGGCTGGGCCGTCCCCGCGGCCGACTGCTCGGTGATCGTCTTCGTGTCGGAGGAGCCGTGGCCGTTCGTCGTGACGGCGGCCACGCCGGCACCGCCGGCGCCCGCGATGAGGGCACACGCTCCAACGGCGGCCAGCTTGGAGGGAAGGGTCATGTCCGACAGTCTGCGCTCCCTCGCTTGGGTGAATTTCAAGCTTTCAGAAACGTCAGATAAGGGTAGAGATCCTCCCAGGACGCTCCCAGGAATCGCTGAGCGTCACCGCAGGGTCGAAGAGCAAGGTCTTCGACATGAACGCCAAGCCCGCAGCAGCAATCTTCCTCAGCGTCGCCGCCCTGGCGGGCGGCGCGGGCGGAGCCGTCGTGGCGGCCAGCAAGGACGCCGGGTCGAGCACCACCACCGTGACGACCACGGCGCCCTCGACCGACGGCGGGCAGGCGGCGGTCGCCGCGTCCACCGCCGCGTCAGCGTCCCCGACGGTGGGCGAGATCTACAAGTCGGTCTCGCCCGGGGTCGTCGAGCTGGTGGTGAACAGCGGGCAGTCCGAGGCCGAGGGCTCCGGCTTCGTCGTGAACACCAAGGGCGACATCGTCACCAACGCGCACGTGATCGACGGCGCCTCGAAGATCACCGTGACGTTCGGCGACGGGAGCAAGGCCAAGGCGTCGGTCGTCGGGTCCGACACCACGACCGACCTGGCCGTCGTGCACGTGTCGGGCGTGAGCGCGTCCAAGCTGCACCCGCTGACGCTGGCGGACTCCAACGACGTCTCGGTCGGCGACGCCGTGCTGGCCATCGGCAGCCCATACGGCCTGTCGGAGACGCTGACCAACGGCATCGTCTCCGCGCTGGACCGCACGATCACGTCGCCCTCGGGCGCGACGATCGGCGGCGCGATCCAGACCGACGCGGCGATCAACCACGGCAACTCCGGCGGGCCGCTGCTCAACTCCGACGGCCAGGTGATCGGCGTCAACGCGCAGATCGAGAGCGACTCCAACGGCAACACCGGCGTGGGCTTCGCGATCCCGTCGAACACCGTGCGGACGGTGGCGGCGGCGTTGATCGCCGGGCAGACCGTCGAGCACCCGCAGCTCGGGGTGCAGATCGAGGACGGCAACAACGGTGGCGTGCAGGTGGCCGCCGTCAGCGCGGGCGGCGCGGCCGCGAAGGCGGGCTTGAAGGCCGGCGACACGATCACCGCGATCGACGGGCAGGCGGTGAGCGGCAGCGACGCGCTCGCTTCGCTCATCTCCTCCCGCCAGCCGGGCGATCAGCTGAAGGTCACCTACACGCGCGACGGGTCGTCGCACACGCTGACGGTCAAGCTGGGCGCGACCAAGAACTAGGCGTCGGCGTCGGGCAGGGCTTCGAGCTGATCGCGAAGCCATTGCTCCATCACCGGTGAGAACCGCAAGCCGAGGTCGACGGCGGGCGCGAACGGCGAGTGCCCGCCGCCCTCGTCGATCCGGCGCTGGATCTCCTCCAACGTCGCGCGCTCGGCCAGCACGTCGCGCAGGTCGCGCTCCAGCGCGAGCCTCGCGTCGGCCGGGTCCAGCAGCCGCGGCGCGAGGAACGCGCGGACCGCCGACTCGTTGCGCTGCCGGCGCGAGGGCTCGACGTCGACCAGCCAGCGGCGCAGCTCGTGGCTGTGGCCGGCATGCCAGGCGTTGCCGAGCGAGATGTCGAACTTGCCTCCCCGGTCGCGGCGCCCGCCCGGCAGCGGCTCCTCCTCGCCGCGGTCATGTCCGGGTTGATGCTCGCGATGCTCGACCAGACGATCGTCGGCACCGCGCTCCCCCGCATCGTCACGGCGCTGGACGGGGGCGACCTGTACCTGTGGGTCGTCACCGCCTACCTCGTGCCAGCGACCGTCACGCTCCCGCTCTACGCTCGGCTGTCGGATCGCCTCGGGCGCCGCGACCTGCTCCTCGTCGGCATGGCGCTGTTCCTCACCAGCTCGGCGCTGGCGGGCGCGTCGCCGTCGATGGAGTGGCTCGTGGGCGCCCGCGCGATCCAGGGCGCGGGCGCCGGCGCGCTGGAGTCGTTGTCCTTCATCCTGATCGCCGACCTCTACGGCGGGCGCCGCAACGCCGCGCTGCAGGGCGCGATGGCGGGGATGATGGGCATCGCGTTCCTCGCCGGGCCGCTGATCGGCGGCGTGCTGACCGACCACGTCGGCTGGCGCGCGTGCTTCACGGTCAACCTCCCCATCGGCCTGGTCGCGATGGTCGCGGTCGCGACGCTGCTGCCGCGCTCGGTCGGGCGCAGCGAGGGCCGCGACGTCCCGCTCGACCTGGCGGGCATCGGCCTGCTGCACGCCGCCGCGTCGCTGTTGTTGGTGGGGTGCAACGAGCGCACGCACGCCGACGCGGCCACCGGCGCGCTGCCCGCCTGGACCGAGCCGAAGGTCGGCGGCCTGATCGCCGCCGGGCTCGTGCTGGCCGTCGTCCTGCTGCGCGCCGAGCGGCGCGCCGCCGCGCCGATCGTCCCGCTGCGGCTGCTGGCCGACCGCCGCGTCGGCGCGATCTGCGCGGCGGGCACGTTCGCGGGCTTCGCGCTGTTCTCGGGCGTCCTGCTGCTGCCGCGCTACTTCCAGGTCGCGCGCGACGTCAGCGCGACGCACTCGGGCCTGCTGATCTACCCGCTGCTGCTCGGCGTGCCGCTGGCGGTCAACGTCAGCGCGGCGGTGATCGTCCGGCGCCTGGAGTTCCGCGTCCCGATCCTGTTCGGCATGGGGTTGGTCATGCTCGGCGCGCTGGGCTTCGCGACGTTCGACGCCGACACGCCCGACGGCCTCTCGTTGGTGTTCATGGCCTTGCTCGGGCTCGGCGTCGGGCCATCGCTGTCGGGCCTGCAGATCGCGCTCCAGCGCACGGTCGCGCCGCGCGACATCGGCGCGGCGATGGGCACGCTGCTGCTGTTGCGCCAGACCGGCGGGGCGATCGCGCTGGCCGCCGCCGAGACCGTCTATGCCGCGGGCCACGACCCGGCGCGCGCGACCGGGACGGCGGTCTTCGCGGTCGCGCCGGCGGGCGCGGCCGCGGCCTAGAGGTCTAGACGCCCGGCTAGGGCGGGCGCCGAAGGTCCGGAGTTCAATGCATCGCGGTGTCTGGAGGCCGCTGGGGATCGAGGATCGGGACGCTGCTGGGCGCGGTGCTGCTCGCGGCCGTGCCGGCCGGGGTCCTGGCGTCGTCGGCGAGCGCCGACCGCCTGATCGTCGGCTACCGGGACGGGGTCGGCGCGGCCCGTCGCGCGTCGGCGCGCGAGGCGGTCGACGGGAAGCTCGTCGGGCGCCTGCCGGCGCTGAGCGCCGACGTCGTGACGGTCCCGGCCGGAGACGGCGCCGACGCGCTGGCCGAGCTGCGCGACCGCTCCGGCGTGCGCTACGCCGAGCGCGACGTCGTCGACCGCGTCGCGAGCGTCCCCGACGACCCCGGCTTCGGCTCGCTGTGGAACCTGGCGCGGATCGGCGCGCCGACGGTGTGGGACAGGATCACCGACAGCTCGTCGGTCGTGGTCGCCGTCGTCGACAGCGGCGTCGCGCTCACCCACCCCGACCTCGCGGGCGAGCTGTGGCACAACCCGGGCGAGACCGGCGGCGGCCGCGAGGACAACGGGATCGACGACGATCACAACGGCTTCGTCGACGACGCCGTCGGCTGGAACTTCCACGACAACGACAACGACCCGTCGCCCAACCACCCGCACGGCACGCACGTCGCCGGGACGATCGGGGCGACCGGCGACAACGGGCTGGGCGTCACCGGCGTCGCCTGGCGCTCGACGATCATGCCGGTCGGCGCGATGGGCCCGGACGGCACCGGCTACCGCTCCGACATCGCGCGGGCCTTCGACTACGCCGCGTCCAACGGCGCGCGGATCGTCAACGCGAGCCTCGCCGGCACCGGCCGGTCCGACGTCTACCGCGACGTCATGGCGGCGCATCCCGACACGCTGTTCGTCGTGGCCGCCGGCAACGACGGCTCCGACGACGACGCGGTGCCGATCACGCCGTGCGACGAGGACGTCCCCAACCTGATCTGCGTCGCGGCGAGCGACCGTGCCGACCGCCTCGCCGACTTCTCCAACTACGGCGCGACCGACGTGGACATCGCGGCGCCCGGCGTCGACATCCTCAGCCTCTTCCCCGACGACACGCTGGGCGTGATGAGCGGCACGTCGATGGCGACGCCGCTGGTCACGGGCGTCGCGGCGCTCACGCTCGCCGCGCACCCGTGGCTGACGACGACCGAGCTGCGCGACGCGGTCCTCGCCGGCGCCCGGCGGCTGCCGTCGCTGGACGGCCTGGTCGCCACCGGCGGGCGGCTCGACGCCCCGGGCGCGATGGCGGCCGCGGGCGACCGGGTCGCGCCGTCGACGCCCGCGATCACGGCGCCGGCGGGCGACGGCTGGTCGGCGGGCGCGCCGGTCGTGCGCTGGACGGCGGCGGCCGACGACCAGAGCGGCGTGGCGGGCTACGACGTGGACGTCGACGGCCGCCGGGTCGGGAGCGTCGCGGCCGGGACGACCGAGCTGGCGCTGCCGGCGCTGCCCGACGGCCACCACTCCGTGATCGTCACCGCCCGCGACGGCGAGGGCAACCGCGCGCCGAGCGCGGCGCGGGCGTTCGCCACCGACGCCACCGCGCCGGTGCCGCCCGCGCCGCGGACGCCCGGCGCCCGCGCGCGGGTCCGCCGCGGCGCGCTGGCGTTCGCGTTCGCGCCCGCCGCCGACGCGACCAGCGGCCTGCGCGGGACCGGCGTCCTGCTCGACGGCCGGCCGGTGGCGCTCGACGCGTTCGGCCGCCCGCGCCTGCGCGCCCGGCTCGCCGAGGGCGCGCACCGCTGGAGCACGACCGCGGTCGACAACGCGGGCAACGCCGCGGCGTCGGCGCCGGTCGCCTTCACGCTCGACGACCGCGCGCCGACGGTCTCGTTGGCGGGGGCCCGGCGCCTGCGCGTCCGCGGCGGGACGGTCGCGGTCACGCTGAGGACCGACGAGGCCTCGCGCGCGACCGTCGAGCTGGTCGCCGGCGCGACCGCGGCGCGCGCGCTGCACCTGCCCGTCCGGGGCCGGAGCGCCCGGCTCGGGTCGACGACGGTGCGGCTCGGGACCGCGCCGCGGACGCTGAGGCTCCGGGTCGCGCGCGACACGCTGCGACGGCTCGCGCTGCTGCGTCGCGTCAAGCTGCGGGTGGCGGTCGTCGCCACCGACGGCGCCGGCAACCGCCGGTCGGTCGTCCTCGCCGGCCGGACCTGAGCAGCGCGGTAGGTTGCGGACATGCCCGACGCCCCCGCCACCGCCCCGCTCGCCCAGCTCCGCGCCCGTCTGGCCGAGATCGCCGACCTCTCCATGCTCGGCCACCTGGCGGCGTGGGACCAGCGGACGATCATGCCGCCCGCCGGCGCGAGCGGGCGCGCCGACCAGCTGGCGACGCTGTCGCGACTGCTGCACGAGCGGGCGACGGCCGACGAGGTCGGCGCGTGGCTGGAGGAGCTGTCCGACGCCGACGGGCTGGACGCGCTGGACGCCGACGTCGTCCGGCTGGCGCGCCGCGACCACGACCGCCACCGCCAGGTGCCGGTCGAGCTGGCCGCGGAGCTGGCGCAGGCCGGCGCCGAGGGCCAGGACGTCTGGGAGCGGGCGCGCGCCGACGACGACTTCGCGGCGTTCATCCCCGCCTTGAAGCGCAACGTCGAGCTGGCGCGCGCGTACGCGGCGTGCTTCGCCGACGAGTTCGCGCGGCCCTACGACGCGCTGCTGGCCGACTACGACTACGGGTTGACCTACGAGCGCATCACCGAGGTCTTCGCGGAGCTGACGCGCGAGCTGCCGCCGCTGGTCGAGGAGCTGGCGGCGCGGCCGGCGCCGCGGTCGCTGGACGTGCCGGTCGACGTGCAGGAGCGGACGGTCCGCGCGGTGCTCGCGCGCTTCGGGGTCGACGACGAGAGCTGGCGGGTCGACGTCTCGCCGCATCCGTTCTCCACCAACGTCGGGCTGCTCGACAGCCGCATCACCACGCGCTACACCGACGGCCAGCTGGAGTCGATCCTGGCCGCGATGCACGAGTTCGGCCACGCGCTCTACGACCGGCAGATCGCTCCGGAGCTGTGGCGGACGTCGCTGGGCGACGGCACGTCGATGTCGATCCACGAGTCGCAGAGCAAGTTCTGGGAGAACCACGTCGGGCGGCATCCGGCGTTCACGCCGATCATCGCGGCCGAGCTGACCGCGGCCGGGTACGAGGCGACCGGTGAGGAGGTCTTCGCGAGCGTGACCGCGGTCCGGCCGTCGTTGATCCGCGTCGCGGCCGACGAGACGACCTACCCCCTGCACATCGTGCTGCGCTTCGAGCTGGAGTCGG
This sequence comes from Baekduia sp., assembly GCF_035685985.1. GTDB lineage: Bacteria > Actinomycetota > Thermoleophilia > Solirubrobacterales > Solirubrobacteraceae > Baekduia. The sequence goes on along the minus strand of NZ_DASRZV010000013.1, from coordinate 87,747 downwards.
CGCTGATCGAGGGCACGCTGGCGGTCGAGGACCTCCCGGCGGCGTGGAACGACGGGACCAAGCGGCTGCTCGGGATCGACGTGCCGTCCGACGCCGACGGCGTCCTGCAGGACGTGCACTGGGCCTCGGGCGCGTTCGGCTACTTCCCCTCCTACGCGCTGGGCTGCCTGATCGCCGCGCAGCTCTGGGAGACGCTGGAGTCCGAGCTGGGCTCGCGGTCCGACGCGCTGGCCTCCGGCGACGTGGACGCGATCCGGACCTGGCTGGGGGCCAAGGTCCACCGCCACGGGCGGCGGCTGGACACGGTGCCGGTCGTCGAGTCGGCGACCGGCCGCGGGCTGGACGCGGCGCCGTTCCTGCGCCACCTGGGCTCGCGGCGCTGAACGTCGAAGAACGGCACGAAGACCTTGGCCAGCGGGCCGATCGACAGCGCGTAGAGCACCGTGCCGACGCCGACGACGCCTCCGAGCAGGGCGCCGGCGGCGAGCACGGTCAGCTCGATCGCGGTGCGCGCGGCGCGCAGTGAGTGGCCGCGGGCGGCGAAGCCGGTCATGAGGCCGTCGCGCGGTCCGGGGCCGAAGCGCGCGCCGATGTAGAGGCCGGTCGCGACGCCGTTGAGGACGATGCCGACGATCAGCAACGCGCCGCGCTCGCCGAGCGCGGACGGCTCGTCGAAGGCATCCACCATGACTTGGATGACGAGGCCGATGACGACGACGTTGCTGACCGTGCCCAGGCCGGGACGCTGGCGGAGCGGGATCCAGACCAGGAGCAGCAGGGCCCCGACGATGTCGGTCCAGACGCCGGGGCCGATCGACGAGTGGAACGCCAGGCCCTGGTGCAGGACGTTCCACGGGTTGTTCCCCAGGCCGGAGAGGAGCGTCAGCGCGCTGCTGACGCCGTAGAGCACGAGGCCCACGTAGAGCTGGACGAGGCGCCGGAGGAGGCCCGGTTGCGTGCTGGGGCGCATGGTGCCATGCTGGCGACAGTGGTCCTGTATGGGTAGAGCCAATCGTGAGGTCTTGGCCCCGGCGCTGGCGGCGCTGCTGGGCGACGGGTGGCGGCGTCCGGGCGAGGCGTCGCACGCGCTGGCCGACGCGCTGCGGGCGCTGGTGGTCGACGGGCGCCTGGCGGCGCGCACGCGCGTGCCGAGCGAGCGGGCGCTGTCGGCGGAGCTGGGCGTGAGCCGCGGGTCGGTGTCGCGCGCGTACGACCGGCTGCGCGAGGACGGGTACCTGCTCAGCGCGCGCGGGGCCGGGTCCTGGCTGACGCTGCCGGCGGGCGCGGGCGCGGGCCCGGTGGCCCCGCCGCTGCCGGACGCGACGGCCGTCGACCCGGCGCCGTTGGACCTGTCGATCGCCGCGCTGCCCGCGCCGGACCCGCTGCTGGCCGACGCGGCGGCGCGCGCCGCGGCGGCGCTCCCCCGGCATCTGGCCGGGCACGGGTACGCGCCGGCGGGGCTGATGGAGCTGCGGGCGGCGATCGCGGCGCGGCTGACCGCGCGCGGGTTGGCCACCGCGCCCGAGGAGGTGCTGGTGACGGCCGGCGCCCAGCACGCGCTGCACGTGATCCTGGGGTTGATGGCGGGCCCGGGCGAGCGGGTGCTGGTCGACGCGCCCGCCTATCCGCGCTCGCTGGCGGCGATCCGCGCGGCGCGGGCGCGCGCGGTCCCGGTGCCGCTGGGCGAGGACGGCTGGGACGTCGGCGCCTGGGAGGACACGATCCGCGCGGCGGCGCCGCGCCTGGCGGTGACGGTCGCGGACTTCCACAACCCGACGGGGCTGACGATGAAGGCCGCCGCGCGCGCGGCGCTCGCGACCGCGTGCGCCCGGGCCGGGACGGTGCTGGTCGTCGACGAGACGACCGCGGAGCTGCGCCTCGACGGCCCGCCGCTGCCGCCGCCGCTGGGGTCCTTCGGACCTCCGGGCGCGGTCATCACGGTCGGGACGATGAGCAAGTCCGCGTGGGGCGGCATCCGGGTCGGGTGGATCCGCGCCACCGCGCGGACGGTCCGCGAGCTGGCGGCGACGCGCGCGACCGTGGACATGGCGAGCCCGGTGCTCGACCAGCTGCTGGCGGTCGAGCTGCTCGCTCGCTGGGACGACGTGCTCGCGTCGCGGCGCGCGCTGTTGAAGGACCGGCGAGCGGCGCTCCACGCGGCGCTGCGGGAGCACGCGCCGGAGTGGTCGGCGCGCCGGGTCCACGGCGGGCTGTCGCTGTGGGCGCGCTTGCCGTCGCCGAACGCGACCACGCTGGCCGCCGCCGCGGCGCGCGAGGGGATCCTGGTCGTGCCGGGGCCGGCGTTCAGCGTGGACGGGACGTTCGAGCGCCACCTGCGCCTGCCGTTCTCGCTGCCGCCGGAGGACCTGGAGCGGGCGGTGGCGCGGCTGGCGGCGGTGGGCGCCGAGGTGGCGGGCGCGGCGTCGGCGCGGGACGAGGCCGGGCTCGCGACGGCGATCTAGGAGCCACGCCCGCAAAGCGCCACCGGCGCCCCGGCCGAGGCCGCCCCTACCGCGCCCCCACCGGCGCCTCGTCGCCCTCCGACAGCGGCGGCGCCTCCGGCGCGGCGTCCCCGCCGCCCTCCAGCGGCAGCCGCACGACGAAGCGCGCGCCTCCGCCGGCGGCGTTCTCGGCCTTCACCTCGCCGTGGTGCGCGGCGACGATGCCGGCGACGATCGCCAGCCCCAGCCCGGAGCCGGCCTTGCCCTGCTTGCGTCCGCCCTCGGCGCGCCAGAAGCGCTCGAACAGCTGGTCGTTCTCGTCGGTCGGCAGCCCCGGCCCGTGGTCGCGGACCTCGAGCACGGTCCACGAGCCCTCGTCGCGCGCGTCGACCTCGATCGGCGTGCCGGGCGGCGTGTGCACCAGCGCGTTGCGCAGGAGGTTCGCCAGCACCTGGCGGAGCTGGTGGGGGTCGCCGACCACGTGGACGTGGCCGGCGGCCTGCAGGTCGATGTCGCGATCGGGCGCCGTCGCCCGCGCGTCGTCCACGGCGTCGCCGGCGAGCTTGGCGAGGTCGACGTCCTCGCGGATCAGCTCGCGGACCTCGTCCAGGCGCGCCAGCGTCAGGAGGTCCTCGACGAGCACGCCCATGCGCGCCGCCTCGGCCTCGATGCGCGCCATCGCCTTCTCGGTGTCCTCGGGATCGCGCGCGGCCCCGATCCGGAACAGCTCGGCGTAGCCGCGGATCGACGCCAGCGGCGTGCGCAGCTCGTGCGACGCGTCGGCCAGGAACGTGCGCAGGCGATCCTCCGACGCCCGCTGCTTGGAGAACGCCTCCTCCAGCCGCTCCAGCATGCGGTTCAGCGCCAGGCCCAGACGGCCGACCTCGGTGCGCGGCTCCGCCGGCTGGACGCGGCGGGACAGGTCGCCCGCCGCGATCGCGCCCGCCGTGCGCCCGATGCGCTCCAGCGGCCGCAGCCCGATCGAGACCAACCACCAGGCCAACGCGCCCAAGGCCAACAGGATGCCGACGATGACCGTGCCCTCGATCCGCAGCAGCCGGTGCAACGTCGCCTCGGTGTCCTCCAGCGGGACCGCCGCGAAGCGCACCGAGCCGTCGGTGAGCGTCACGCCGTAGATGCGATAGGACGCCCCCGAGTTGGTGGCCTTGACGGTCGTCGGGCCGCCCGCCGACAGGTTCTTGGGCAGCGTCGGCGCGGTCGCCGTCGAGCCGGGCAGGCAGCCGACGCACTGCGGCTCGTCGCCGCCGCTGGACCGCGTCACGACCCACGTGCCCGCCGGCGCGCCCGGGCCGCCGTGACGCCCCGGACCACCGCCGCCATCGTCGTAGTCGCCGTCGGCCGGCGGCAGCATCGGGTTGCCGTTGTCGTAGCCGCTGCCCAGCGGTCCGCTGCCGCCGCGCAGCGTCCACCGCGCGGCCTGGCGGGCCTGGTCGTCGACCCGGCTGACGAGGAAGTGGCGCTGCTCGGCGTAGGTGACGCCGGCCAGCAGCAGCAGGCCGATCGCCGCCAGCGCCAGCAGCCCCGCGATCAGGCGTGTCCGCAGGGACACGTTCCGGCCGGCTCCCTACGCCCTCGGGGCGCGCAGCGCGTAGCCCACCCCGCGAGCGGTGTGGATCAGCGGCGGCCCGTTCTTGTCGATCTTCTTGCGCAGGTAGGAGATGTAGGTCTCGAGCACGCGGGCGTCGCCGCCGAAGTCGTAGTCCCAGACCTGATCGAGGATCTGCGCGCGCGTCAGCACCCGGCGCGGGTTCAGCATCAGGTAGCGCAGCAGCCGGTACTCGGTCGCGGTCAGCTCGATCAGCTCGCCGCCGCGCGTGACCTCGCGCGTGTCCTCGTCGAGCTCCAAGTCCTCGAACGCCAACTTGCTCGTCTCCGGCTGCGCCAGGCCGGCGCGCCGCAGGATCGTCCGGATCCGCGCGACCAGCTCCTCGAGGCTGAACGGCTTGGTGACGTAGTCGTCGCCGCCCATCGTCAGCCCGCGCACCTTGTCCTCGGTCGCGTCGCGCGCCGTCAGGAAGATGATCGGGACCTGCACGCGCTCGGCGCTGAGGCGCTTGGCGACCTCGAAGCCCTCCATGTCCGGGAGCATCACGTCGAGGACCAGCAGGTCCGGCTTGAACGACGACACCGCGTCCAGCGCCGAGCGGCCGTCGCCGACCGACTCCACGGTGAACCCCTGGAAGCGCAGCGCCATGGAGATGACGTCGGCGATGTTGGGCTCGTCGTCGACGACGAGGACGCGGTGGCTCTCGGGCGTGGCGGTGGTCATCACGCTGAACAGTTTCGGCGCGTTTGCTGTGAGCTTCCTGGGAGCGACCCGGGAAGCCCCCATGAGCCTACGGGTGCCGGAAGAACGGGTGCGCCGGCATGGTGCCCGACCGCGCCTGCGGCGGCGTGAGGCTCACCAGCTCGTCGAGGTGGGCCGCGAGCCGCGCGAGCAGCTTGTCGCGCTGCTCGGCGGTGAGCTTGCCGTCGGTCACGCGCTGGTCCAGCTCCTTGGTGACCGCACCGGTGATCGCCGTCTCGACGTCGTCCAACGACGTGCCCCGCGCCTTGGCGACGTCGGCGATCGACCGGCCCGCCTTGAGCTTGGAGACGAGGTCGTCGCGGCTGAGGCCGAGCGCGCCCGCGGCCGCGTCGATCGCGCCGCCCCGGATGTCCAGGCCGAACCGCAGGCCCGGTCCGCCCTGCGGCGGGCCGCCGAACGCCGGGTGCCCGGCACCGGCCGCGCGCCCGTTCACGCCGGGGCCGCCGACGCCCGGGCCGCCGAGCACCGTGCCCGACCGCGCCCGCGCCTTCTTGATCGCGTCGGCCTGCTCCTGGGTGAGCCTGCCGGCCTTCACCTCGGCGTCGAGCTGGGCGTCCTCGGCCTCGCCGAGCGCGGACTTCAGCGCCTCCGGCGACACGTTGAGCCGCTGCGCGGCGTCGTCGAGGATCGACTGCTCGGTCTTCTGACGGTCGTCGTTGTTGGAGGCCGCGATCGCGGCGCCGCCCCCGGCGCCGGCGGCGAGCACGGCAGCGGAGACCAGGGCGTAGCGCTTGACTCGCATAGCGGGATCGTCCGGGACGAGGCTTAAGCCGACCTGAGAATCCCGTTGGCGTCAGGTTCCGGACGCGGGCGACACCCGGACCCGAACGCCGTGCGGCGGATACCCCACCCCGAGGTTCGGCTGGCAGCCACGCGGACAAGTAGAGATACCCGCACGCTCGGAATCCCCGAAGACGGGCAGTCTTGAGGTGTGCCCACGAAGGTCCTCATCGTCGACGATCACCCCTCCTTCCGCTCCGCGGCGCGCCTGCTGCTGGAGCACGAGGGCTTCGAGGTCATCGGCGAGGCCGAGAACGGCGAGATGGGCATCGAGCGCACCACGCAGCTGCATCCCGACATCGTGCTGCTCGACGTCAACCTCCCCGACCTCGACGGCTTCGACGTCGCGACGCGCATCACGAAGGCCGACGGCGAGCACCTCCCGAAGATCGTGCTGACCTCCAGCCGCGACCCGCGCGAGTTCGGGCCGCTGGTCGGCGCCAGCGGCGCCAGCGGCTTCGTCCCCAAGGGCGAGCTGTCGGCGGCGCGCATCAACGCGCTCCTGCGCTAGCCGCCCTACAGCAGGGCCAGGACCTCCCCCGCGGCGCGCTTGCCGGACGAGATCGCGCCGTCCATGTAGCCGTTCCAGTAGCCCGCGGTCTCCGTGCCCGCCCAGTGCACCGCGCCGACCGGTTGCGTCAGGTACCGCCCGAAGTCCACGAGCGTGCCCGGCGCCAGGACCGACGTCGGGCCGCCGCGCGTCCAGCGCTCCCGCACCCAGTCCTGCTCGAAGTAGTCGACCGGCCGGCGCGCCTGGGCGCCGTAGGCCTGGGCGAAGTCCTCCAGGACCGCCGCGCGGCGATCGGCGGCGCTCGCGGTCTGCCAGGTGCGCCACGAGCGGCCGCCCATGAACCCCATCAACACGCCCGGGGACCCGTCGGGCGGCGTGTTGTCGAACATCGCCGGGACGGCCGCGGCGCCGAGCTTGATCGCCTGGCCGCTGAGGCCGCTGTCGCGCCAGAACGGGCGGTCGTAGATCGCCTCGCACTTGGCCAGCGTCCCGAGCGGCATGCGCCGGCGCAGCGCGTCGTGCTCGGCGGGCAGCAGCGGCGTCCACGCGATCTCGACGGCCAGCGGCGGCGGGATCGCCACCACGACGCGCCGTCCGCGCCACGCGCGCCCGTCGGCCACCGTGACGAGCGCGCCGCCGCCGTCCGGCCCGCTCTGGTCGATCGCGCTCACCGGCGCGTTCATCACCACCTTGTCGCCCAGCGCCTGCGCCATCCTGATCGACAGCAGCTGGGTGCCGCCGACCAGTCGCGAGTCCTGCGCGCCGCCCTTGGACCCGATGCCGCGCTCCAGCGTGCCCGGCGTGCTCTCGTCCCCGTAGCCCGCGATCGTCGCCAGCAGGAACAGCATCGACACGTCGGCCGCGCGGTTGCCGAGCGCCGGCGAGAGGAAGAGGTCGACGAGCTGCAGGATGCGCGCCGAGTTGATGGTGTTGGAGCGGATCCACGTCTCCGCGGTCATCGCGTCGAGCTTCTCGGCGTCCTTGGCGGTCCACGGCGCGTCGACCGGGAAGTCCTTGGCCATCGCGTCCAGCCGCAGGATCATCTGCGCGAGGTCGGGCAGCGCCAGCAGGTCGGGCGGGATGTCGCCGGTGTAGCGCGTCGCGCGGCCGTCGGCGACGTAGACGTTGGAGCCGTCGCGGTAGCCGGGATAGGTCGCGATGCCCAGCTCGTCGCACAGCGCGAGCACGTGGTTCTGCGTCGGGCCGACGTACTGGCCGCCGGCCTCGGTGACGTCGCCGCCGCCGAGGTCGTGGTTGAGCGTGCGGCCGCCGACGCGGTCGCGGGCCTCGAGCACCACGACGCTGCGGCCCGCCGCGGCGACCCGGCGCGCGGTCGTCAGCCCCGCCAGGCCGGCGCCGACCACGACGACGTCCACGGCGGTCGCGTCGGCGGCGGCGCTCCCGGCGGCGCCTCCCGTCGCCGCCGCGGCCTCGGCGCCGCGGGCGAGCAGGAGCCCCGCCCCGCCGACCGCCCCGCCCTTGAGCATGGTCCTGCGCGTCAGTCGTGCATCAGGCATCGAGGGTGCCAACGCGTTGGCGCGCCCGAACTTGCGCCCAGATCTCCACACCGATCAGGACGATCGCGGGCGGGATCGTCGCCGGGAGCACGTCGACGACCAGGAACAGCTGGTCCCACGCCAGCGACACGAGCAGGACCGCGATCGCCGGGATCAGCTGCGGCCGGCGCTCGATCGCCAGCAGCCCGCCGAGCACGCCGGCCGCGAAGAAGTCGCCGTAGCCGAGCGAGGCGTAGTGGAACGCCGCGGACTGCAGCTGCGGCAGCCCGGCGCCCGGCTGCGCGGCGATCAGCACCGCGTTGGGCTCCTGCAGGGTGTTGCCGAAGACGAGGATCGCGTCGGAGATCGCCATCGCGACCAGCCCCAGCTTGAGCAGCAGCGTCGGCGCGGCGCCGCCCAGCAGCCGCCCGAGCGTCACGCACGACCCCATGATCAACAGGATCGTCGCGACCTGGCCGCCGCGCGCGTCCTGGTCGGCCCACGCGACCGCCAGCAGGACCGCGGCCAGCGGCGCCAGCCACCAGCGCGCGCCGCGCATCGCCCAGCCGAGCGCCAGCGCGCAGCCGGGCGGGACGAGCAGCAGCGCCACCCACGTCAGGACGTCCGCGCTGACCGAGGTGACGTCGATCGCGACGATGACCACCACGATGCACAGCGGCAGCACCAGCGCCCACCAGCCGTTGCGGAACCGCGCCAGCGCGCGCGGGACGCCCGCGGCGGGCAGCGCGACGCACGCGGCCTGCGCGACGGTCAGCACCAGGTTGTCGGCCTCGAACCACACCGGTGCGCCGGACGCTAGCGGGCTAAGCTGCGCCGCGCCCATGGCCGTCCCCACCCTGCGCACCGTGCGCGCCACGCGCTACGTCACGCCCCTGCGCGAGGGCGGCTCGATGCCGGGCCTCTTCGAGGCCGACGACGACGGCCTGTACGTCGTCAAGCTGCGCGGTGCCGGCCAGGGCGTCAAGGCGCTGGTCGCCGAGATCCTCGTCGGCGAGGTCGGGCGCGCGCTCGGGCTGCGGGTGCCGGACCTCGTGTTGGTGGACATCGACCCGCGCCTGGCCGACGCCGAGCCCGATCCCGAGATCCAGGAGCTGGTCCAGGCCAGCGGCGGCGTCAACGCGGGGCTGGACTTCCTGCCCGGCGCGCTGCCCTTCTCCCCCGCCGCCCCGGTCGGGCTGACGCCCGAGCGGGCCGCCGACGTCGTCTGGTTCGACGCGCTCTGCGCCAACGTCGACCGCACGCCGCGCAACCCCAACATGTTGATCTGGCACGGCGACCTGTGGCTGATCGACCACGGCGCCGCGCTGTACCGCCACCACACGCCGTCCTGGCCGTCCGGGGCCGCGGAGGCCGCGTTCCCGCTGATCGCCGACCACGTGCTGCTGCCGTTCGCCGGGTCGATCCTGGAGGCCGACGAGCGGCTGGCGCCGCGCGTCGACGGCGAGGCCGTGGCGCAGATCGCCGCGCAGATGCCCGACGACTGGCTGGGCGAGGATCCGGAGACCGCCAGGCGGGACTACGCCGAGCACTTCGCGCGGCGGCTCGCCGCGCCGCGCGCGTTCGCCGCCGAAGCCGAGGAGGCGCGCCGTGCCGGCCGCTGACCAGGACGCCTTCCAGTACGCGATCTGGCGGATCGTCCCGTCGGTCGAGCGCGGCGAGGCGCTGAACGTCGGCGTCGTCGTCTTCTGCCGCCGGCGCAAGTTCCTGGAGGCGCGCACGCGGCTGGACCCTGGGCGCCTCCACGCGCTCTTCCCCGGCCTCGACGTCGAGGCCGTCCGCCGCCATCTCGACGGCCTGGTCCGGATCGCCGACGGCGACCCCGCGGGCGGCGCGGTCGCCAAGCTCGACCAGTCCGAGCGCTTCGGATGGCTCACCGCGGCGTCGTCGACGATCGTGCAGCCCTCGCCGATCCACACCGGCCTGTGCGACGACCCCGACGCGGTGCTGGACCGCCTCTTCAGGCGTCTCGTCGCCTGAGGTTCCCCACCAGCAACGCGACCACGACCACCAGGTAGATCTGGCCGGTCAGCATCTCCAGCACGGAGATCGAGCGGCCGACGTCGCCGTGCGGCGTGAGGTCGCCGAAGCCGGTCGTCGTCAGCGCCGTGAACGAGTAGTAGATGCGCTCGCCCGACGTGCCGTCGGTGCCCTGCGCGAAGAAGTCGCCGGGCCCGGCCGCCGCCACCGCGCCGTAGACGTCGGCGAACAGCAGGCCGACCAGCAGGTAGATGGCCAGGCCGCCGCCGACCGCGTGGACGGTCACGCCCGCCGCGCGGACGTGGGCGATGACGCCGAGGGCCACCGTCCCCACCATCGCCCCGGCCAGCACGCCGCTCAGGCCGAGGACGAGCCAGGTCGGCAGCGCCACGCCGACGGCGCCCAGCGCGCCGAGGACCGCGGCGGCGCTCGCGATGGCGGTCAGCGCGCGGCCGGTCGCGTCGCGCGCGGCGATCGTCACCATCGTCAGCAGGATCGCCTGGAGGACGAGCGCGAGCCCACGCCCGAGGTCGTCGTCGGGCAGCGCGATCGTGGCGACCACGACCAGCGCCGTCGCGACCGCGACCCGCCCGTAGCGGTGGGTCGCGACGCCTTCCTCACGGCCGATCGGAGGCATGGTGCCCACGGCGTTCGACGCCGCGGGCACCGCCTCCTGCTCGGGTCGGGGTTACCGCGCCTGCGCGGGAGCGGGCGCGATCGCGTGGTTGGCGTGGATGACGTCCTGCGGGTCGTAGGTCGCCTTCACCGCCCGCAGCGCGGCGAACACGTCGGTGTCGAACGCGCGGCTCACGTCGCTGGGCGCCTCGGCGAAGTTGAGGTAGATGCGCTCGGCGTGCTGCGGGGCCAGCGCGGCCTTGAGGACCTCCAGGTGCGCCGGGATCGCCTCGCCCAGCTCCGGCGTCATCGGGACGCCGAGCGCGAACAGGACGTAGGACGCATCCAGCCGCGAGCGCGCGCCCGCGTTGGCCGGCACGCGCGCCAGCGCGCCGCCGAGGTGGCGCAGCTCGGCCACCAGCAGCGGCGAGCTCGAGCCGGGCCCGGCGACGTCGACGAACGCGTCGATCGCCTCGGCCGGCAGCTCCGCGAGCATCGCGTGCGTGCCGATGCCCGGCGTCGGCTGCTCGGGGTCCATGTGGAGGTGGCTCAGCGCGGCGGGCGGCGAGATCTGGAACAGGTCGACCTCGGGCTCCAGCGCGCGCAGCGGCGCCAGCACCTCGCGGGCGTAGGCCTCGTTGCCGATGACCGCGCCGTCGAGGCAGACGAACGAGCGGCCGCGGAACGGCTCCGGGATGTCGGGGATCGGCGGCAGCTGGAGGATGCGCGCCGACGTCGTCGCCGACTCGGGCGCGTCGAGCGTCCACTCGCGCCAGGCGTGCAGGACCTCGCGGGCGCGCTCCCACGGCCACAGCATCGCGCCGGCGTAGAGCTCGGGCATCGCGATCAGCTGCAGCTCCATGTGCGTGATGATCGCCGGCGAGCCGGTGCCGCCGCGCAGCGCCCAGAACAGCTCGGGGTGGGACTCGGCGTCGACGTGGACGTGCTCGCCCTGGCCGGTGACGACGTCGAAGGACAGGACCGAGTTGCAGCACAACCCGAAGGCGCGGGCGAGCCAGCCGATGCCGCCGCCCATGACGTAGCCGACGAGGCCGACGTCGGGCGACGAGCCGCCGAGCGCGGCCAGGCCGAGGTCGGAGGCGGGCGCGGTCAGGTCCGCGCACAGCGCGCCGGCCTCGACGCGGGCGGTGCGGCGCGCGGCGTCGATCTCGACGCCGCGCATCAGGCGCGTGCTCAGCAGGATCTCGTCGGCGGCGGCGCCGACGCGGGCGGACGCGTTGTGGCCGGTGCCCTGCGGCGCGACGCGCAGGCCGGTGGAGTGCGCGAAGCGGACGATCGCCGAGACGTCCTGCGCGGTGCGCGGCTCGGCGACGAGCGCCGGGCGCTGGTCGACGACGACGTTCCAGGCCATGCGGGCCTCGTCGTACCCGGCGTCGCCGGGGGCGTGGAGGTTGCCGGTGAACTGCTCGCGGAGGGTGTCCAGCTCCAGGGCCGGACGAGCGGAGGTGATCAAGGTGAGGTCCTTCTCGGGGAGTCGGGGCGGGGTCGATGCGCATCCTCCACCCCGGCCACCGGCCCCGCATCAGGGACATCCCCCAAATCCGCCGGGTGCTGCCACGAGTGCGGGCAGCCGCACCCGGGCGCGCGGACCGCGTTCGACGGGCGTCCGGCCCGCCGCGGATCAGGCCCGCGAGGCGCGGCGCTCCTGCAGCGCCGCGATGCCGCCGCGCAGGAACGCGAAGGCGTCGTCGAGCTGGGCCAGGCCCTCCTCGTCGATGCCCTTGGGCTCGTGGCCGTCCTCGTCGGCCTTGCTCGACATCGCCATCAGCGCGGCGATCGCGGCGGCGGCCACCAGCCGCGGCTGGAGGTCGTCGGGCGCGTCGCCCAGGTCGCGGGCGACGTTCTCGGCCAGCAGCCGCTCGAAGCGGCCCATCAGGTGGCGCTCGTGGGCCTCGAGGACCTCGTTGCCGGCGATCAGGCGGCGGCGGCAGGCGTCGCGCTCGTGATCGTGGTCCTTGTCCTCGATCAGCGTGCCGATCCAGGCGCGGACGGCGTCGAACGTCGTCTCCTCGGGCCCGCGCTGGTCCATGTGGGCGTTGAGCGCCTCGAAGCTCTCGTCGAAGTCGCCGAAGAGCACGGCCTCCTTCGACGGGAAGTAGGAGAAGAACGTGCGCGGCGCGATGTCGGCGGCCTCGGCGATCTCGGCGACGGTCGTCGCCTGATAGCCGCGCTCCCGGAAGAGCCGGATGGCCGCGTCCTCGATGTTCCGACGCGTCTGTTCCTTCTTGCGTTCCCGCAGACCCATGGGCCCTTGCAGTCTATCCGACGGAAGTGCAGAACTGCACCATCTGTCTGTTTGCACAAGCCGCATTTCTGCACTCGTTGCAAATCTGCGCGGAGTGTGCTTCTCTGGGAGGCCATGCGTCGCCTTGCCGCCCTCTCCCACGACCACCGTCGCCTCGTCGCGACGGTGTGGATCGTCTTCATCGCCGCCGCCGGAGCGCTCGCCGCGGGCGTCGGCTCCGGATACGTCAACAACTTCACGCTGCCGGGAACGGAGTCCCAGCGCGCCCTCGACCTCCTCCGCGACCGCTTCCCCCAGCAGGCGGGTGACACGAGCCAGATCGTGTTCCACGTCCAGCGCGGCTCGCTCAACGACCCGGCGACCAAGGCGAAGGTGAACGCCTTGGTCGCCGAGGTGTCCAAGCTCCCGTCGGTGTCCGGGGCCGTCAGCCCCTACGCCAGCGCCGGCACGATCAGCCAGGACGGCAAGACCGCCTACGCGTCGCTGCTGTTCGACCGGCAGGCGGTCGACCTCGACAAGGCGGACGTCGACCGCGTCGTCGACACCGCGCACGACGCGGCGACCGGCGGCCTGCAGGTGGAGCTGGGCGGCCAGGCGATCCAGATGGCCGAGCGGCCGGAGACCGGCGCCGGCGAGGTGATCGGCATCGTCGTGGCGATCGTCGTGCTCGTGCTGGTGCTCGGCTCGGCGGTCGCGATGGCGATGCCGCTGCTGTCGGCCTTCGCGGCGATCGCCGCCGCGATGGGCCTGGTCTACGCCGCGACCGGCGCGTTCTCGATCGCGGACTTCGCCCCCACGCTGGCGGTGATGATCGCGCTCGGGGTCGGCATCGACTACGCGTTGTTGGTGATCAACCGCTTCCGCGGCGAGCGCGCCGGCGGCGCCGACGTGCGCGAGGCGACGCTGACCGCGATGGACACCGCGGGCCGCTCGGTGCTGTTCGCGGGCACGACGGTCGTGATCGCGCTGCTGGGCATGCTGCTGCTGGGGGTGTCGTTCCTCAACGGTCCGGCGATCGCGTCGGCGGCCGCCGTGGCGGTGACGATGCTCAGCTCGCTGACGCTGCTACCGGCGCTGCTCGGGTTCTGGGGCAGGCGCGTGAAGGTGCCGTCGATCGACGTCGAGCACGCCGAGCCGCGCGGCTGGGGCCGCTGGAGCGCGCTGGTCGCGCGCCGCCCCGGCGCGTTCGCGGCCGGCGCGCTGGTCGTGCTGCTGCTCGTCGCCTCCCCGGTCCTCGGCATCCGCCTGGGCTCCAGCGACGCGGGCAACAACAACCCGAGCACGACGACGCGCAAGGCCTATGACCTGCTCAGCCGGGGCTTCGGGCCGGGCTTCAACGGCCCGCTGCTGGTCGTCGCCGAGGTCAAGCCGGGCGACGGCGGCCAGGCCCAGCTGGTCAAGCTGCGCGGCGCGCTGTCGAAGGCCCGCGACGTCGCGGCGGTGTCGCAACCCAACGTCAACGAGCAGGGCGACGCGGCGACGTTGACGGTGATCCCGGCCAGCAAGCCGCAGGACGCGGCGACCAAGGACCTGCTGTCGAACCTGCGCGACCACGTCGTGCCGGGCGTGCGGGCCGCGTCGGGCGGTGCGCTGGAGGCGGTGTCGATCGGCGGCGCCACGGCATCGACCGTCGACTTCGGCGACGTGCTGGCGGGCAAGCTGCCGCTGTTCATCGGCGTGGTGATCGGCCTGTCGCTGCTGCTGCTGGCGGTCGTCTTCCGGTCGCTGCTGATCCCGGCCAAGGCGGCGGTGCTCAACCTGCTGTCGATCGGCGCCGCGCTGGGCGTCATCACCTTCATCTTCCAGGACGGCCACCTGGCGTCGCTGATCGGGGTCGAGACCACGTCGCCGATCGAGCCGTTCCTGCCGGTGATGCTGTTCGCCATCATCTTCGGGCTGTCGATGGACTACGAGGTCTTCCTCGTCACGCGGATGCACGAGGAGTGGGAGCACACGAAGGACGCCGGGTTCGCCGTGCGCCACGGCCTGGCGCTGACCGGCAAGGTCGTCATGGCCGCGGCCATCATCATGATCTCGGTCTTCGGCTCCTTCGTCCTCGGCGACGACCGGACGATCAAGCTCTTCGGCGTCGGCCTGGCGTCGGCCGTGCTCTTCGACGCCTTCGTGATCCGCCTGGTGCTGGTGCCGGCGCTGATGCACCTCTTCGGGCGCGCGTCGTGGTGGATGCCCGCGTGGCTGGACGCGCGGCTGCCGCGCCTGTCGATCGAGGGGCCGGCCGAGGAGGCGGAGAACCGCGTGAAGGTGCCGGCGTAGGTCGCGCTGTCGCGCTCGACGCCGTTCGGCACCCAAGCAAGGGATCCGGGTCGCTCTATGTCGGCATAGCCGCCATAAATCGACCCGGAACAGGTTCTCCGCAGTTCGAGGCCATGCGGCCAAAACCTGACGTGTACGTAAAAAAGAAGTTCGGGTAACATCGAACCTCGATGTCTGCCGCGAACGCCTCTCCCGCCCCACGTCGCCGCATCGGCGTCCACGCCGAGCACCCGAGCTACAAGTGGTGGGCGCTCAGCTGCACGTCGCTGGGCATGCTGCTGGCGACGATCAACTCGGGCACGCTCGTCATCGCGCTGCCGGATCTGGAGAAGGCGCTCGGGGTCTCGCTGCTCACGCTCGTCTGGGTGATCCTCGCGTTCATGATCGCCAGCACCGTGCTGGTGCTCACGTTCGGGCGGCTCTCGGACCTCTTCGGGCGCAAGCGCGCGTTCGTCACGGGCTTCGCGGTCTTCACGGTCGCCTCGCTCGGCGCCGGGTTCGCGTCGGGCGGCACCGACCTCATCATCTGGCGCGTGGTCCAGGGCATCGGCGGCGCGCTTTTGTTCGCCAACGCCTCCGCGCTGGTCACCGACGCGTTCCCCAAGGAGCAGCTCGGCGTGGCGATGGGGACCAACGTGATGGTCGCCGGCGTCGGCCTCGTGCTCGGCCCGGTGCTCGGCGGCGCGCTGGTGGAGATCTCCTGGCACTGGGTGTTCTGGTTCAACGTCCCGTTCGGGATCGCGGGCACGCTGTGGGCCGCGACCGTCCTGCAGGAGCTGGTCCGCCCGGAGGTCGACCACCGCTTCGACTGGCCCGGCACCTTCACGTTCGTCATCGGCCTCACGGGCCTGACCTACGGGATCTCGCGCGGCGGCATCGTCGGGTGGGACGACACCCACACGATCGTCGCGCTCGTCGTCGCCGCGGTCCTCCTCCCCGCGTTCGTGCTGACCGAGCTGCGCCATCCCTCGCCGATGCTCGACCTCGGCCTGTTCCGCGACCGCGGCTTCGCGGCCGCCACCGGCGCCGCGTTCCTCAACGGCCTGTCGCGCTTCGCGCTGACGTTCGTCTTCGTCCTCTACTTCCAGGGCGCGCTGGGCGACGACCCGATCCTCGCCGGCCTCAAGCTCGCGCCGATGGCGCTGGGCATGCTGATCTCCTCGCCGCTGGCCGGCGCCTACGCCGACAAGCACGGCGCGCGGTCGCTGGCCGCGCTGGGCATGGTCGTCGTCGCGGTCAGCCTCGCGGGCATGACGATGCTCGGCACCGGCTCGTCGTACTGGCTGGCCGCGTTCTGGCTGCTGGTCAACGGCCTCGGGTCCGGCATGTTCAACTCGCCCAACACCGCCGCGATGATGGGCTCGGTGCCCGCGCACCGCCGCGGGATCGCGGGCGGCACGCGCATGATGTTGCAGAACACGGGCTCGGTGCTGTCGATCGCGTTCGTGCTCGGGATCATCACCGCGGCCGTCCCGACCAACGTGCTGCTGTCGATCTTCTCCGGCGTCACCTCCGGGCTGAGCGACGCCGCGCTGGAGCCGTTCATCCACAACATGCACGTCGCGCTGTGGGTCCTGGCCGGGACCGCCGTCCTCGGCGCGCTCGTCTCGCTCCTACGTCCGGCGACGCGCCGGGAGGCGCAGGTCGAGGCCGCCGAGGTGGCCGCGTGAGCGCGTCGACCGAGACCGCGCCCTTGCGCATCGGCGAGGTCGCCAAGCGCGTCGGCACGACCACGCGCACGATCCGCTACTACGAGGAGATCGGGCTCCTGCGCACCGGCGGCGCCGAGCGCGAGGCCGGGCAGCACCGCACCTACGGCGAGGAGGACGTCGAGCGCCTCCGCGAGGCGCTGCGGCTGAAGACGCTGCTCGGCGTCTCGCTGGAGGAGCTGCGCGAGCTGCTGGCCGCCGAGGAGGAGCGCGCCGCGCTGGCCGAGGAGTGGCACCACGGCAACCCGGGCAAGCGCCGCCGCCGCGAGATCCTCGACCGCGCGCTGGCCCACGTCGAGCGCCAGGCCCAGCTGCTGGCCCGCCGCCGCGACGAGATCGCCGCGTTCGAGCGCGACCTCGACGAGCGCCGGGAGCGCGTCAAGGCGCGCATGGCCGAGCTGGGCTAGGTCCCGGCCACCCGGCCCGCCCGCTCGGACGCGGCGCTAGTGTCGACGGCATGAGCCTCACGCACGCTCCGGGGCCGCTCGCCGGGGAGCCCGGCCCCGCCAACTACGCGATCGACGGGCCGCGGCATCGGCTCCTCGCGACGCCGCTGCCGCGCCGCGTGCGCGCCGAGCTCGGCGGCGAGACCGTGATCGACACCGAGGGCTCGATCCTCGTCCACGAGACCGGCCTGAAGCCCGCCCTCTACGTGCCGCTGGCCGACGTGCGCGCCGACGCGCTCACGCGCACCGACCACGCCACGCACTGCCCGTTCAAGGGCGACGCGTCCTACCGCACGGTCACGGTCGGCGACCGCGTCGCCGAGAACGCGCTGTGGGTCTACGACGAGCCGCTCGCCCCGGCCGCGTGGCTGGACGGCTACGCGGGCGTCTACCTGGAGCGCTTCGACCGCCGGCTGGACGAGGACGACGAGGTCCAGGGCTTCCCCGATCCCTACCACCGCGTGGACGTGCGCCGGGCGGCCGGGCACGTCGAGGTCACGGCGAAGGACGGCCAGGCGATCGCGTCCTCCGACCGTGCGCTCGTGCTCAGCGAGACCGCGCTGCCCAACCGCCAGTACCTGCCGAGCGAGGACGTGACCGCGACCCTGCACGGGCCGACGGAGACGACGTCCTGGTGCCCGTACAAGGGCACGGCGACCTATTGGACCGTCGAGCTGGCCGACGGCACGCGCCTGGAGGACGCCGCCTGGTCCTACGAGGATCCGTACGCCGAGGCGACGCGCGTCAAGGGGCTGGTCTCCTTCTGGGGAGACGCTCACACCGCGTTCATCAGATCTTGAGGTGCGCGTGAGAGCGTGCCGCGGGTGAACGGCGGTAGGCGGCGGGAGCGGATCGCGTTGCGCACGCTGCGCGCGCACCGATGGTTCGCCCTGCTGACGATGACGCGGGTGCTCGGCGCGGCGCTGGCGATCGTCCTGCTGCTCGCGCACCGGGTCACCCACGCCGACCCGCTGCTGGCGGTGATCACCGCCGTCTGGACCCCGCTGTCGCTGTGGACGCTGCGCCGGACCGAGGACTGGGAGTGGGCCCCGGCGGTCTGGGCGGCCGACGGCCTGGCCGCGCTCGGCCTGGTGCTGTCGGGCGGCGACTGGCGCAGCCCGTTCTACGTCTTCACGTTGACGACGCTCGTGCTGCCCGCGACCTCGCTGCCGTGGCGCGCGGCGTTCGCCTGGGGCCTGGGCTCCTCGGCGCTGTATGGAGCGGTCGCCTGGCTGACCGAGAAGCTGCCGGCCGACACGCTGAGCAACACCATCAGGCTGGAGACGCTCGCCACCCACCTGTTCGTTCCCGTGATCGTCACGACCACGCTCGCCTACTCCTCGCTGCTGCTGGACCGCCTGCGCGTCGCGCGCTCGCACTCCGAGCGGCTGGCGCTGCAGGCCGAGCGCCAGCGGATCGCCTGGGAGCTGCACGACTCCGCCAAGCAGCGCGTCCACGCCGCGCACCTGATGTTGTCGGCCTTGGACGCCGACGCGGGCGACACGCACAACCGCGCGCTGCTGGACGGCGCGCTGGCCGAGCTGCGCAACGCGACCGCCGACATGGAGACCAGCGTCGCCGAGCTGCGCACGCCGCTGGACGGCCGTCCGGTCGACGAGCTGCTGCGCGAGCGCGCCGACGAGCTGTCGCGCACCGGCGTCGCGCGCATCGACGTCCGCGGCCGCCTGCCGTCGCTGCCGCCGCTGGTCGCGGCGCACACCTACCGCATCGCCGCCGAGGCGCTGACCAACGCCGTGCGCCACGCCGGCTGCACGGCGATCGAGGTCACGCTGGCGGCCTCCCCTGACATGATCCGCCTGACCATCGCCGACGACGGAGTCGGCATGCCGGCCGAGCCACGCCCCGGTGGCCACGGCCTCCGCTCCATGCACGGGCGCGCCGAGACGATCGGCGCCGACCTGCGCATCGGACCCGGACCAGGAGGGCACGGCACGTCCGTGGCCCTCGCTCTCCCCACCCCCGGAGGTTCCCCATGATCCGCCTGCTCATCGTCGACGACCATCCCGCGATGCGGGCCGGTCTCACGGCCGTCCTGCGCGCCGAGCCCGGCATCGTTCCGCTGGGCGCGGCGTCCTCCGAGGACGATCTGCCGGCGATGCTCGAGCGGACCAGCCCCGACGTCGTGCTGCTGGACTACCACCTCCCGGGCGCCGACGGGCTGAAGCTCTGCCGGCGGATGAAGCGCGAGCAGCCCGCGCCCGCCGTGCTGCTGTACTCGGCCTACGCCGACAGCGCGATGGTCGTCCCCGCGATCCTCGCGGGCGCCGACGGGCTGATGAACAAGTCGGCCCCCGCGCCCGAGCTGTTCGACGCGCTGCGCGCCGTGGCCCGCGGCGACCGCGTCCTGCCGCCGGTCCCGCGCGAGCTGCTGGAGCACGCGGGCACGCGGATCGAGGCCGAGGACCAGCCGATCCTGGCGATGATGATCGACGGGACCTCGCCCGCCGAGGTCGCCGACACGCTGCGCATCGACCAGCGCGACGTCGCGCGGCGGATCGACGGGATGATCGAGCGGCTGCGGGTGGAGATCGCGGCCGTCCAGGCGTAGGCGCGGGCCCGCGCCGGGGCGCGGCGGTCGACGCTCCGCACGCGCCGGCCCTACCCAGAAGGGTAGACGCGCGTGTCTCGAACGCCGCGCCCAACGGTCAGGAACGCTACGGTACCCAGCGTGTCCCGGTCCGCGACGACGACCTCACGGTTCGTGAGCGCCCTGCGCGCGGACGCGGCGGGCGCCGAGCGCGCCCGGCTGGTCGCGGGCATGGCCGACGCGCTGACCGAGCTGGCCTACCCGCAGCTGACCGTCGAGGCCGTCACCGCCCGGGCGGGCCTGCCCCGCTCCCGGTTCCACCAGCACTTCGACGACCTCGAGGACTGCTTCCTGGCCACCTACTCGACCTGCGGCGACCTGCTGCGCGCGCAGACCGCGGCCGCGGTGCTCGACAGCGCCGGGCAGCCCTACGACGAGCGGATCGCCGCCGGCGTGCGCGTGTACCTGCGGACGCTGGCCGAGGAGCCCGGCCTGGCGCGCGTGTTCCTGCGCGACGTCGAGGTCGCGGGCCCGGAGGCGCTGCGTCTCCGCCGCGCGATCGACGAGCAGTTCGCCTCCATGATGGTCACGCTGGCCGAGCAGCACGTCGACGAGCTGCCGCCCGGCTATGCCGTCCACCCCGACATGGCCGCCGAGCTGGTCCACGCGCTGCGGGAGCTGATCCTGGTCAACCTCGCCGACGACCGCGCCGAGGACCTGCCGCGGCTGACCGAGACCGCCACGCGCCTGATCCACGCGGCGCTCGTCGTCGGCGGCTGACCGCGCGCGGCGGCGTTATCGTCTTGGACGATGCGCTCCGTCCTGGACTTCTACCGCGCCCGCCCCGTCACCGGGATCGCGATCTTCCTGATCGGCCTCGCCGTCGCGGTCGCGACGACCTCGCTGAAGAAGGGCGACGGCGTGATCCTGCCGATCGCGTTCGTGATCTTCGCCGGGCTGATCGTCGGCAGCGTCGTGGCGCTCGGGCAGCGCAACCGCCGGGCCGCGCGCGAGCGCGAGCTGGAGGCCGCCTACCAGGCCACGCCCGCCGACGGCGAGCCGCACGCGACGAGCTAGCGCAGGCCCGCGCGCCGGACCGCGAGCGCCCGGCGCAGCCGCGCGCGCGTCGGCGGAGCGACCCGCGCGGGCACGCGCCCGCGCGCGCCCGAGGACGCCGCCGACCCCCGCGACGGCCGGTAGCGCACGCGCTCGCCGCCCAGCGTCCCGCTGACCACGCCCTTGGCCGAGATCGTCAGGCGCCCGTCCAGGCGTCCCGGCCCGTCGACGACGACCGCCCCGACGGCGCCGCCCGCCGGCGAGGTCCGCACGCTCCCGGTGACCCGCAGGCCCGGCACCAGCTGGTAGCGGTGCAGCCGCAGCGAGACGCCGTCGGCCGCCGCCCCGAACCAGCCGCCGCGCAGCCCGCCGCCCTCGACCTTCGTGAAGCCCGCGAAGATCGTCTGCAGCGCGGAGACCTGCGCGTCGGCCAGCGTGTCGAGCACCGCGAACAGCTCGCGCCCGCGCTCGCCCGCCACGCCTGGCGCCCGCCGGTAGTCCGACAGGCTCCCGGCCGGCCGCGACAGCACGGTCACCGCGTTGTCGCGACCCTGGCACGGGTCGCCGATCGCCTGGCCGTCGGCCCAGCGGCCCAGCGCCTTGGCCGCGCAGCCGGTGGTGTCGCTGTCGAGCACGTCGTGGCCGGTGCCCGCGACGGTCAGCAGCTGGGCGCGCGGCAGCGCCGGCAGCAGCTCGCGCGCGTTCTCGGTCGGCGTGCGCGTGTCGAGCCTGCCGCTGAGCAGGAGCGTCGGGACGTCGGGCAGCGGCGCGGTCGACGGCGCGGCGGGCAGGTCGCCCTGCGGCCAGCGCAGGCAGTCGTGGGCGACCGACGTGTCGATGACCGCGTGGCGCGTGAACGGCGCGAACGCGCTGTCGGGGACCGCGTCGCTGCCGTGCAGCCACGCGCTCCAGCGATCGGGGAACGGCGTCGCCCACGTGTAGGGCAGCGCCACGTCGGCGCAGGTCGTCGCGACGTTGAGGCCGGCGCTGAAGTCGGACACCGGCGTGTCCGGACCCTGGGCCAGGCGGCGCAGGCGCAGCAGCGGCGCCGCGTCGCCGTGGGCCGCCGCGTCGATCGCGCCGGGCAGCGCCGCCTGCAGGAACGGGTTGAGGTCGCCCGACATGATCATCAACAGCAGCTCGGACTCGTCGCGGATCGACGTCGTCACGCCCCGCCCGTGCGCGGCCGGGATCGTCCCGCGCACCGGCCGGGCGGCCAGCGTGCGGGTCAGGCGACCGAGGTCGCCGACCGGGTCGGTGGTCGCCGTCGCGCAGCGCGAGCCCGCGCACTGGTCGCGCAGGATCCGCCCGAGCCGCTCGAAGGTGTCCAAGAAGTAGGGGTCGATCCCGTCGGGGCCGACGGCCGAGTCGAGGATCAGCCCGGCGGTCGTCGCGGGGAACCGCCGCGCGTACTGGACCGCCACGTAGGTGCCGTAGCTGACGCCCATGACCTCCAGCGCGGGCGCGCCGACCGCCTGGCGGACGGCCTCGATGTCCTGGACGCTGTCGGTCGTCGAGTAGAACCGCCGCGCCGGGCCGAGCCTCTCCGCGCACGCCTGCACGAGGTGGGTGTCGACCGGGTCCAGCGTGCCCAGCCGCTGCAGCGCCGGGCACGTCAGCGCGCCCGACTTCCCGGTCCCGCGCTGGTCGAGCAGCACGAGCCGGCGGTGGCGGAGGGCGGGCGCCAGCGACACGCGGAACGAGTCGGCGAAGCCGACCGACGGCTGGCCCGGGCCGCCCGAGAGCGCCAGCAGGTAGCCGTCGGCGCCCTTGCGCGCGTTCTCGACGGCGACCGCCAGCTTGACCGTCCCCGGGACCCCGCCGGAGCGGTCCAGCGGCACGGCCACCGTGCCGCACCGAAAATTGGAGGAGTGTTTGCACGGCGTCGTCGTGAGCGCCTGCGCGGGGCCCGCGCCGAGGACGAGGAAGGCGGCGACGGCGAAGACGGCAGGCAGGACGCGGCGGGACATGAGGCGAGGACCGTACTCGCTGCGACCGTCGGGGATCGACCGACGGCCCGCCGCACCCTCAGGACCGGGCGCCGTAGCTGGACGAACGGCCGAGTCAAGCGCCGGCGCCGTGCCGCCGATGCGGTCCCTGATGTCCGACCACTACGCGGTGCGCTGCACCGGCTGCGCGTTCACCTGGAACACCCCGGCGATGGCCGAGGGGCTGCGCGTCCTGGGCTCGTGTCCCAAGTGCCGCGGCGAGCTCGAGTTCCGCGACGACGCGCCCACCGCGTCGGCGGCCTCCGACGCCCGCCCCGCCGACGCCGCGGCGGCCCCGCACATGGTCTTGGGCATCCCGCGCATCTGACGCCGACGGCAAACCCGTGAGCTCCGGGCGCGGGTTGCCCAGCATCCCGCGCATCTGAGCGCGCCGCGGGTCCCCAACGAGCCCGGCGCGCCGGGACCCGCGCCCTGCTGGACTTCGGCTCCGGCGCCACTACCCTCTCGGCATGGAGTCCGAGGGGAGCACCGGGACGAGTCCTGTCCCGGCCGGCGCCGACGCCCGCCAGGCGCTCGCGTCCGAATGGCGTCGGCTGTCGCGCGCCGCGACGGTCGTGGCGGTCCTGACCAGCCCGGCGCTGATGGCGATCCTCATCGGCGTCGACGACTGGCCGTGGGGCTGGGCGCTGCTGGCCACGATCGTCTGCGTCGCCGCCTTCCGCGGGCTCATCGACGTCGTCGCCCATCGCTTCATCCCCCGCCCCAGCCTCTACGGCGCCGACCGCGAGGCGCTGGCCGAGGACGCGACCGACCGCCGCCGCCTCTGGTTCTGGCGCGGCAAGTTCAAGCTGTTGCTGTGGCTGGCGGTCTTCGTCTTCGGCATCCTCGGCACGATCGCGCTGATCACCGGCCAGACGATCGGCGGGCTGCTGTCGAGCATCGGCGACGGCCTGAGCAACAGCACGGTCTGGGTGACGATCGCCTACCTCGGCATCCAGCTGCCGCTGCTGTTCTTCATCAACTTCGCGATCCTCTTCGGGCCGCTGCTGTTCTTCGGCCTCAAGCAGATGAAGGGCTACGAGCCCGGCGACGCCGACTGGGGCGTCCGGCTGGAGGACGTCCGCGGGCAGGCCGAGCCCAAGGAGGACGTCACCCGCGTCATCGAGCTGTGGCAGAGCGGCGAGGCGTTCCGCAAGGCGGGCGGCAAGCCCGAGCGCGGCCTGCTGTTCATCGGCCAGCCGGGCACGGGCAAGACGATGCTGTCGAAGGCGATCGCGACGTCGTTCAACTCGCCGATCGTGACGATGCCCGGCTCCGGCTTCGCGCAGACGTTCATCGGCATGGACGTCGTCGTGGTGATGTTCCTGATCCGCAAGGCGCGCAAGCTCGCCCGCAAGTGGGGCGGCCAGTGCATCATCTTCATCGACGAGATCGACGCCGTCGGCCTGCGTCGCCAGGCGCTGAACGGCGCCAACGCGGCCGGCCTCCAGCCGCTGTTCAGCGAGCAGGTCGAGCAGCAGTACTACGGGCCCTGGGGCGCCGTCTCGGCCTCCGGCGACCTCATCAGGGAGAACGCCGCGTGGCGCGAGCACCTCTTCGCCGGCCGCGCGCCCGGCGTCGTGCCGGTGATGCCCGCCGGCCTGGCGCGGATGTACGGGCGGATCAACGACTTCATCATGCCCGGCGGCATGGGCGGCATGGGCGGCGGCATGGCGCTCAACCAGCTGCTCGTGCAGATGGACGGCGTCGACGAGCCCAAGTTCTGGGCGAAGTTCTGGACCAACCGCGTCAACAACATCCTCGACGCCTCCTACATCGTCCCGCGCAAGCTGCTCGGCAAGTCCATGCGATTGCCTTCGCCGCGGCCTCGCCCCGAGCAGATCTACTTCATCGGCGCCACCAACGTCCCGATCGACCGCCTCGACCCGGCGCTGATCCGCCCGGGCCGCATGGGCCGCCACGTGTGGTTCCGCACGCCGACCAAGGACGACCGCGCCGACATCTTCGACCTCTACCTGGCGAAGGTCGCGCACGACCCGGCGCTCGACGCGCCGCGCAAGCGCGACGAGCTGGCGCGCATCACCAACGGCTACTCGCCGGCGATGATCGAGCAGATCTGCTCGATGGCGCTGACCTACGCGCACAGCTCGGGCCGCCACGAGTTCACGTGGCAGGACATCGTCGAGGCGATGACGACGATCGAGTCGGGCACCGCCCAGAAGATCGACTACATCGCCGAGGAGTCGCGCTCGACGGCGATCCACGAGGCCGGCCACGCGGTCGCCGCGCACGTGTACATGCCGTCGGTGCTGTCGACGCGCCTGTCGATCCGCAAGCGCGGCGGCTCGCTCGGCCACCACCAGGTGATGGAGGTCGAGGAGCGCTTCATCAAGTGGCGCCACCAGGAGGTCGCCGACATCGTCTGGGGCCTCGGCGCGATGGCCGCCGAGCACGTCTTCTACGAGGAGAACGGCACGGGCGTCGGCGGCGACATCCAGGGCGTCACGTTCCGCGCCGCGGCGATGGTCGGCTTCTCGGGCATGGGCCCGGTCCCGGTCGACCTGTCGCACAAGGAGTTCGCCTCCGACGAGGAGCGCGACGAGGCCGAGCAGAAGATCATGGAGCGCTACGAGCGGATCGGCCTGAAGATCATCAGCCGGTCGCGCGGCATGACGCAGAGCGGCGACTCGATCGCAACGATCCTCGCCGACCCGCACAAGCGCCGGATGGCCGCGCAGATCCTCGGCCAGGCCTACCTGACCGCGATCGCCGTCGTCCGCCACAACCGCGACAAGGTCGCCTACATCGCCGACGTGCTGGTCGAGCGCAAGGAGATCTACGGCGACGACGTGCTGGAGCTGCTCGACCAGGCCGAGCTGGAGGCGCCGACCATCGACCCCACCGACGAGACCCTGTGGCCGAAGCTGTGAGCGAGCACGACATCGACGACGCGCCCCGCGCGCAGGACGAGGAGACGGCCGTGTCCCGCGACCGCCCCGACCCGCGCAAGCGCCCGCCGGACCCGGCGGGCACGCAGCCCAAGTGGGATCCCGACGACCTGCTGCCCCGGGAGACGCCGCGCGCCGCGTCCGGCCGCCTGTGGGCGACTGCGCCGGAGGGCGAGGAGGAGGAGGAGGAGGCCGACGAGGGCGACGCCCCCGGGCGCGTGGCGGTCGCCGCGACGGCCGCGCCCGCGGCGGAGGCCGGCGCGAGCGCCGGCGCCGGCGCCGCGGCGGCCGGGTCCGCCACCGTCGAGGACGCCGACGACGCTGCCCGTCACTCCAGGTACTCCGCGCGCTTCCAGTTCCTGCTCGGCGCGCTGCTGGCCGTCGGCATCGCCTCGGTCGCGCTGCTGGCCGCCGTGCTGGCGGGCGGCAAGGACGACACGACGATCGTCCTCAAGGCCGGCCCCGCGTGGTCGCCGTGGCGCCCGAGCGCCACGTCCGGGACCGCGGCCGCCAACCAGATCGCCTCGCACGTCGGCGGCGAGTACAAGCTGCCCAACGGCCGGCAGCTGGTCGGCGTCGTCGGCGGGCCGCTGGAGGTCCAGCAGGTCCCGGTGACGATCGCCATCCAGCAGCCCGCGGCCCAGGGCGGCGCGGTGAGCTTCCTCGACGACGGCGCGGGCGTCATGTACCGGATGAACGGCATCGGGACCGCCGACAGCCGCATCCCCGGCCGCCCGTCGACCGACCGCCATCTGCTGCTGCGGCGCGAGGCGCTGGAGCTGGCGCTGTACTCGTTCCACTACCTCGGCGTGTCGGAGGCCGTGGTGCTGTTCCCGCCCAGCGTGCGCCAGGTCCGCAGCGCGACGACCGGCAAGCTCGTCCAGCAGAAGGCCGACCCGACCGCGCTGCTGTTCCGCCGCAGCCAGCGCGACGTGCAGACCGCGCTGGCCCGCCCGCTGAGCGCCACGCTGTCGGCCAAGACGCCGACGGTCAGCGGCGTCACGCGCTCGCCCGACCGCCCCGCCGTCGAGGCGATCACCGACGACAAGACCTACACCTACAAGCTGCAGGAGGCCAACACCGACCTGCGGCTGTTCCTCGTCCTCGCCCCGCTCCGGATCCGCTGACGCGCCGCACGCCGAGCGAACGCGCCGCGCTGGCGGCGGCCAAGGCCCGCCTGGACCGGCTGGGCCTCTACCCGCGCCCGGTCGCGCTGCGCCGCACGGTCCGGATCCTCACGGTGCCCTGGCTGTTCCGGCTGCCGTGGTTCTCGCGCTTCGACGGCTACACGATGTGGGACCTGATCCTGCTGCGCGCGCCGCTGGAGCGGGCGAGCGCCGACCTGATCTGCCACGAGCTCTGCCATGTCTGGCAGATGCAGCACAAGCCGATCTCCATGCCCTTGAGCTACCTCTACCGCGGCTACGCCTCCAACCCCTATGAGGTGGAGGCGCGCCGGTCGGTGGACCTGACCCGCTGAGCGAGGCTCACGGGGACCGTTTCCTGCGCCTCACGCCCGCGACGGGCCGGCCTCGCGGTCGAAGCGCGAGCACTCGGACACCGGCATCCGCGGGTACTTGGGCCAGTTGGGGTCCTTGAGCCCGAGCGTGCACATGCTGAACAGCGAGCCCCGGCCGCTCTTGATGAGCTTCTGGTGCGTGCAGTGGTCGCAGAGGCCGAAGCGGGGCGGGTCGTCCATCGTGCTCCGGAGCTTGGCAGGCCCGCGCGCGGACCGGGATCGCGCCCGCCTTCGAAGGTTCGTTTCCCGTGCAACTAGACTGGGTGCGGACTTGGCGATCTTCCGACGACTCCTCGGCTTCCTCGCGCCCTATCGGCGCGGCGTCGTGCTGTCCGGTGTGCTGGCGGCCGCCGCGATGGCGATGACCGTCCTGATCCCGTGGCTGACCGGTCAGGCGATCGACCAGATCCGCGCGGGCGACGGCCATCGGCTGGACCGGTACGGGCTGCTCGTGGCGGGTGCCGGCGTGGCGCGGCTGGTGCTGACCGTCGGCCGGCGGCTGGTCGCCGGCCGGGTGTCGCTGGGCGTGGAGTACGACCTGCGCCAGCGCCTGTACACCCACCTGCTGTCGCTGGAGCTGGCGTTCTTCGACCGCCAGCAGACCGGCCAGCTGATGTCGCGCGCCACCGTCGACCTGGCGGCCGTGCGCTTCTTCCTGGGCTACGGCCTGGTGTTCATCATGCAGTCGGCGCTGACGATCATCCTGGCCGGGGTCGCGATGACGCTGGTCGACCCCCTGCTGGCGGCGATCTCGCTGCTGCCGGTGCCGTTCGTCGTGGTGATCGCGTCGCGCTACGGGCGCCGCGCGCGCCCCGCGCAGCAGGCGGTCCAGCAGCGGGTCGCGGAGCTGACCGCCGACGCGGAGGAGTCGATCGGCGGCGTGCGCGTCGTCAAGGCGTTCGCCCGCGAGGACCGGCAGCTGGCGCGCTTCGCGACCTCGACGCGGCGGGTCTTCGACCAGGAGATGGTCGCGACGCGGCTCAGCGCGTTCTACCAGCCCTTGATCGGCTTCCTGCCGCAGATCGGCCTGGCCTGCGTGCTGCTGATCGGCGGGCGCCGCGTGGTCGCGGGCCACATGACGCTGGGCGACTTCGCCGCGTTCTACTCCTACCTGTTGATGCTGCTGGTGCCGATGCGCCAGCTCGGCATGACGCTCGGCCTGGCGCAGCGCGCGACGGCGTCCGGCGCGCGGCTGTTCGAGATCTTCGACCGCGGGCCGCGGATCACCGCGCCGGCGGACGTGACGCCGCTGCCGGAGGGCAACGGCCACGTGGTCCTCGACGACGTCACGTTCACCTACGCCAACGCGCCGCGGCCGGCGCTGCGCGACGTGTCGCTGGACGTCCCGGCCGGGACGACGGTCGCGCTGGTCGGCGCCACCGGCTCGGGCAAGACCACGTTGGTGCAGTTGCTCGGGCGCCTGTACGACGTGGACGCCGGCGCGGTGTCGATCGACGGCGCCGACGTGCGGTCGGTCGACCCGGTGCAGCTGCACCACGCGATCGCGACCGTCGACGACTCCCCCTTCCTGTTCTCCTCGACGATCGCCGACAACATCGCCTACGCGCGCGGCGGCGACGCGATGGTCGACCGCGAGGACATCGAGCGGGCCGCGCGGCGCGCGCAGGCCCACGACTTCATCATGGCCTTGCCCGACGGCTACGACACGCGCGTCGGCGAGCGCGGCCTGACGCTGAGCGGCGGCCAGCGCCAGCGCGTCGCGATCGCCCGCGCGCTGCTGGCCGACCCGCGGATCCTGATCCTCGACGACGCGACGTCGGCCGTGGACGCCTCGACCGAGCAGCACATCAAGGACGCGCTGCGCGAGGTGATGGCCGGGCGCACGACGTTCGTCATCGCCCACCGGCTGTCGACGATCGCGCTGGCCGACGTCATCGTGGTGGTCGAGGACGGCGAGATCGTCGCCGAGGGCACGCACGACGAGCTGCTGGAGATCTCCGAGCTGTACCGCGAGATCGTCGAGAAGGGCCTGCCCGACCAGGTCTTCCTCAACCGCGAGGACCCCGAGCGCGAGGTGGCGGGCCTGTGAGCGCGTCTGCGTTTCGCATGCGAGATGACCTGCGGCGGCGGCTGGCCGCGACGGGCGGACGCCGGCGCAAGATCAGCGGGATCGTCGCGATGCTACGCCCCTACCGGCGCCAGACCGCGCTCATGTTCGTGGCCTTGGTGTTGGGCACGGCCGCCGGGCTGGCGCCGGCGCCGCTGGCCAAGCAGGCGATCGACCGCGGCATCACGCGCGGCGACACCGGCGCGCTGACGGTCATCGTCGTGTTGTTCATCATCAGCGCGCTGGTCGTCTGGGTGACGTCGTTCGCCCAGACCTACCTGACCAACTGGGTCGGGCAGCGCGCGCTGCAGGACCTGCGGATGGACGTCTTCCGCCACCTGCAGGAGATGCCGGTCGGCTTCTACGAGCGGCGGCCGGCGGGCGTGCTGATCTCGCGGCTGACCAACGACGTCGAGGCGCTGGAGCAGATGGTCACCGACGCGGTGGTCACGTTGTTCCAGGCGTCGCTCACGTTGGTGGGGTCGATCGTCATCCTGCTGCTCTTCGACGTCAAGCTGGCGTTGTTGACGTTCTTGATCTTCCCGGTGATGGCCGTCGGGTCGTTCGCGTTCCGGCTGGCGTCGGCGGACGCCTTCGCCCGCACGCGCGAGACGATCGGGTCGCTGACCGCGTACCTGCAGGAGTCGCTGAGCGGCATCCGCGTGCTGAAGACGTTCGCGCAGGAGCCGCGCCACGTCGGGCACTTCGCCGAGCTGAACGCCGACAACCGCCGCGCCAACATGGTCACGGTGAACCTGAACGCCGCGTACTTCCCGGCGGTCGAGTTCGTCAGCGCGGTCGCGACGGTCGGCATCCTGCTCTACGGCGGCCACCAGGTCCTCAGCGGCAGCGTGACGATCGGCGTGCTGGTCGGGTTCATCGCGGCGCTGAACGGGTTCTTCGACCCGATCTCGCAGCTGTCGCAGGTCTACACGACCTACCAGAGCGGCATGGCGGCGCTGGACAAGATCTTCGCGCTGCTGGACGAGCAGCCGGACCTGGTCGACGCGGACGACGCGGACGAGCTGCCGCGCCCGCTGCGCGGCGAGATGGAGTTCGACGACGTGACGTTCTCCTACTCGACCGCCGAGGGCGTGAAGACCGCGCTGTCGGAGATCTCCTTGCACATCCCGCCGGGCCAGACGGTGGCGCTGGTCGGCGAGACCGGCGCGGGCAAGTCGACGCTGGCCAAGCTCGCGGCGCGGTTCTACGACCCGACGTCGGGCGCGATCCGCGTCGACGGCCACGACCTGCGCGACGTCACCATGAAGTCCTTGCGGTCGCAGATGGGGATCGTGCCGCAGGAGGGCTTCCTGTTCAGCGGGACGCTGCGCGAGAACATCGCCTTCGGCGTGGCCGAGGGCGACGAGGTCGACGACGCCGTGCTGGAGCGCGCGTGCCGCGCGGTCGGCGCGTGGGACTTCGTCGGGCGCCTGGAGCAGGGGCTGGACACGCAGATCGGCGAGCGCGGCGTGCAGCTGTCGGCGGGCCAGCGCCAGTTGGTGGCCTTCGCGCGGGCGCTGGTCGCCGATCCGCGCATCCTCGTGCTCGACGAGGCGACGTCCAACGTGGACCTGCGGACCGAGACGATCATCGAGGACGGCCTGCGGCGCCTGCTGGCGGGTCGCACGGCGATCGTGATCGCCCACCGGCTGTCGACGATCCGCCAGGCCGGTCGCATCGTCGTGCTCGAGCACGGGCGGATCGTGGAGTCCGGGACCCACGAGGAGCTGCTGGCCGCGCAGGGCCACTACTGGCGCCTGTACCGCGACTGGGCGGAGCAGGCGGCGGCTTAGGCCGCCGTGCCCGCCAGCGCGCTGAGCGCGGCCCACTCGGCGATCGTCGCGCCGGCGCGCAGCGCCGCCAGCTCCCAGCGGATCGCGCGGCAGAGGCCGACGACGTCCAGCAGCGCCTCGACGTCGTGGGTCCGCACGCGGCTGTGGAGGCGGACCGGGACCGTCAGGTCGGGCTCGTGGCCGCCGAAGCGGTCGAGGGTCAGCGAGCGGGCGTAGTCGGCCTCGGCGGTCGACAGCGCGTGGAGCGGGCGCTGGGCGTCGGCGACCTGGTCCAGCAGCGCGATCGGGTCGGCGATCCCGCGCGAGCGCAGCAGCTCGACGGCGAGCGCGGCCTCGAGCTTGACGGTCACCGCGACCGACGGCGACGTGCCGTCCGCGGCCGCCTCGGCGCGCAGGCGCGTGGCGGCGTCGGGCGCCAGCGTCAGCGCTCGATGCAGCTCGCCGGGGCGGCGGACGTCCCAGGCGCGGATCTCGTCGTCGGCGAAGGAGGGGATCGCGAAGCTCATGGTGCGAGATAATATCTCCGCCGTGGACGGAATCGCGCGCGGGCCCCATCCGCTCTCCCTGGCCGACTGGCCCTTCGGGTCGGCGGCGCGCCGCGGGCTTCTCGCCGCCGTCCTCCTCCGCCCCGCTCCCGCCACCGGCTGGAGCACGCGCGAGCTGGAACGCCTTGCCGGGGTGACGCGCGGCGGCCTGCGCCACGCGCTCGACGGCGCGCAGGCCTGGGGCCTGATCGCCCGCGACGCCGACGGCCGCTGGCACCGCCCCGCGCGCGAGAGCGACCTCGCCGCGCCGCTGCGCGAGCTGCTCGTCGCGATCGACTCGTCTCACCCTGAGACGATGACGGCGGCGGCGCCACCGCCGCCGCCCGGCAAGCGCTCCCGCCGCCGCGCGACGATCCTGCGCCACCTCGACGCCGCCGGCCCCGCCCACGTCACCGAGTTGTCGTCCTTGACCGGCGCCTCCCGCGCGACGGTCTATCGCGAGCTACGCGCGCTGCGCGACGCGCGCGCCATCACGGTGCGCCGCGGCGTGGCGACGCGCCGGCGCGGAGCGCTCTAGCCGGCCCGGCCCACCCGCCGCCGGCGTTCCGGGTCACTCCCGACGTCAGATCGACGTTCGCAGTGACCCGCGTCGCGGGGTTGGCGCCCGGTACGGCCGCCGGCTCAGGCCGGCAGCGCGCCGCTGACCACCACGCGGCCCTTGCCCGCGCGCTTGGCGGCGCGCAGGGCGCCGTCCGCCGCCTGCAGCAGCGAGTCGGCGTCGGTGGCGTCGTCGGGCAGGAGCGCGAGGCCGACGGAGGCGCCGAGGTGGATGCCGTCCAGCTCCAGGCGCTCGGAGGCGGCGGACACGGCGACGATCGCGCGGTCGGCGATGGCGCGGAGGGTCTCGGGGTCGGCGTCGGGGACGAGGATCGCGAACTCGTCGCCGCCGAGGCGGGCGACGAGGTCCTCGGCGCGCGCGGCGGAGCGCAGGGCCTGGGCGGCGGCGGTCAGCGCCGCGTCGCCGCCGTGGTGGCCGTGGTCGGTGTTGACCTGCTTGAAGCCGTCGAGGTCGACGAGCAGCAGGCCGATCCGGTCGGTCGCGCGGCGTCCGGCCGCGGCGGCGTGCTTGCCCAGCCAGGCCATCAGCGCGCGGCGGTTGGCCAGCTCGGTCAGCGGGTCGTGCAGCGCCTCGGCGCGGGCGTCGTCGCGCATGGCGGCCAGCTCGCGGCGAGCGGCCATCATCAGCGCGCCGGTCATCGCGAACGTGATCCCGAGCGTGATCGTGATCGAGAGGCCGGGCGCGCGGAACGCCCGGTCGTCGTAGGCCAGCGGGAGCACGTGCAGGCCGCAGACGACGGCCAGCGCGGCGGCGGCGATCCGCGTCTCGTAGAACCACGAGCAGTAGACGACGATCAGCAGCGGCAGCGAGCGCAGCGGCGACGCCGAGCCGCCGGAGGCCGCGACCGCCACCGGGATCAGCGCCAGCGACAGGCCGGTCCCGGCCTGGAAGAGCGGGATCAGCGAGCGCTTGGCGGGCAGCGTGCCGAGCAGCAGCGCCCAGCCGAGCCCGAAGCCACCCGCGGCGAACAGCACGTCCTCGTGCGCGCGATGGGCGCCGGGCAGCAGCGGATAGCTGAGGAAGATCAGCCCGAAGGCGATCCAGGCGCCGACGGCACAGCGAACGGCGAGCAGCTCGCGGGCCCAGCGGGCGGTGCGTCGGTCGACGGAGAGGATCCGCATGTCGCCTTCGGGTGTTCGGCCGCGCGGAGGGCAGCTTGACCGGTGAGGTCAGCCGTTCAGCGCCCGAACAGGCGCCGGCGCTTCGGCGCGGCCGTCGTCCCCGCACCCGGGGCGAAGCCGGGCGGCGCCTTGGAGGTCGCGTGCCCCTGCGGCGGCGCCGCGCCGACCGGCGACGAGGCGGCACGCGGCGCGGCGGACCCCGGCGCCGGCGCCGGCGCCGGCGTCGCCGCCACGCCACCCGCTCCGATCTGCCGCCGCGCGGGCGACGCGCCCGCCAGCGCCGTGCGGCGCGTGTCGTACATGTGCGGGACCTGCTCGTCGACCTTGGCCAGCAGGTCGTCGCGCTCCTTGCGCGCCTTCGGGACGTCCGTCAGCAGACGGTCCGTCGGGCGCAGCTCCGCTTCGGTCGCGGCGGGGATGTGGCGCACCTTCGCCTTGATCGCGCTGTGGCGGACGGCCAACGCCGCCTGCATCTGCGCGTCGCCGGCGTCGAACGCCCAGCCGTGGAAGCCGACCCACACGACCCCTCCGCCCTCGTCCCGCAGCGCGCTGCGCGGCGACGCGAACCGGAAGTGGCGCGAGAACTGAAACGCCTCGCGCTCGTCGTGGAACCGCAGCCGGAAGCCGACGAAGACGTCGACGAACTGCCGGCCCAGCTCACCACCCTGCTCCCGCATCGCGGGCAGCAGCGAGGGATCGGCCGAAGGCAGCTCGTGCACGTCTTCCAGGTGGATCGACCGACCACGCCGGAACTTGCGCGCCGGCTTGCGCCCTGCGTCCGAGCGCGGGACCATCGGCTCGACCACCACCCCACCGGCTCGGGAGCCGCCGCCATGCCGCAGATCCTCTACGCGATCCTGCTCGTCCTCCTCGTCGCCTTCACGGCGCTGAAGGTGGCCAACGGCACCTGGTACGGGACCTGGTGCGCCTCGGACCGCCCCGCCCGCGGACCGCAGTTCCCCGGCGGCCCGCACGTCGACCGCTGAGCGCTGAGACGCCCGCCCGTCCTACGATCGACCCATGGACGACCACATCCAGGTCCGCCGCGGCTGGATCTACCTCGACGGCGCCCGCCAGGACGACGGCACGATCAAGATCGGCACCGGCCAGGAGCTGAAGCTGAACCCGATCGAGGCCATCGGCGAGCGCAAGAACTCCCCGATCCCGCTCGGCGGCGCGATCTGGAAGGCGTCCGTGCAGCGCCTCGTCTTCTGGCGCCGCTAGAGACGACGAAACCCCCGCTTGAGCGGGGGTTTCGTGCAAAGCTGCCGGACTAGGACTCGAACCTAGAATACCTCGTCCAGAGCGAGGCGTGTTGCCATTACACCATCCGGCAAAGGGGCGCCGCGGCAGAGAAGTATAGAGCCCTGCGGCGGGTCAGGCCGCGTCGCGGGTGCCGGGCGCGAACTGCGCGGTGATCGCGTCCTCCAGGCCCGGGTCGAGCACGAGCAGGACCTCGTCGCCGGCCTCGATGACCGTGTCGGCCTTGGGCACGAAGCCGCGGCCCTCGCGCAGCAGCGAGATGATCAGCGCGCCCTCGGGCAGCGCCATGTCCTGCACCGCGCGGCCCGCGGCGGGCGACGTCGACGTCACCTCGACCTCGATGATCTCCAGCTGCTCGTCGCGCAGGTCCAGCAGGTGCACCAGCCCGTACGAGGGCACCTCGTGCTCGATCAGCCGCAGGATCAGGTCGGTGGCGGACACCGCCGGCTGGATCCCCAGCAGCTCGAACCAGGCCCGGTTGCGCGGGTTGTTGACGCGGGCGATGATCCGCTCGCAGAGGTACTTCTCCTTGGCGATCTGGCAGATCAGGAGGTTGTCCTCGTCGTCGCCCGTGACCGCGATGCAGAGGTCGGCGCGCTGGATGCCCGCGCGCTCCAGGACCCACAGCTCGGTCGCGTCGCCGTACTGGATCGCGTGCTCCAGCTCCTGCTCGATCGTCAGGTAGCGCGTGCGGCGCGACTCGATCAGCGTGACCTCGTTGCCCTTGCCGATCAGCTCGCGCGCGAGGTTCCAGCCCACCTTGCCGCCGCCGGCGATGATGACGTACATCTCGAAAGCCTTCCTAGCCGATCTCGGAGAGCGCCGACGTGAACATCTCGATCGCGTGCTGCGTCGGGCAGATCGTGTGCAGCCCCTGCTCGCGGTACCAGGCGGCGCGCGCCGGGTCCATCACGCGGACGATGACCTTCTCGACCTCGTAGTGCTTCTGCGCGATCTGCGAGATCGTCAGGTTGGTGTTGTCGCCGTCGGTCGAGGCGATGAAGACGTCGGCGTCCTGGATGCCGGCCTCCGTCAGCGCGTCGACCTCCATGCCGTGGCCGACCGTGAACCGCCCGCCGGCCTCCTCCCAGGATCGGTCCATGCCGACCTCGAGGCGCTCGTGCGACAACGGGTCCTCGTCGAGGACCGAGACGGTGTGGCCGAGGGCCAGGGCTGACCGGGCGACGGCCGATCCGACGCGGCCCGCACCGACGATGAGGATGAACATCGGAGCGAACATTACCCAGAGGACTGCCGATCGGGACCTCACCGGCCCGCGCGGCTCATTCCTCGCGCAACGGCGGCGCCGCGCTGATGCCCTGATCGCTCGTGGCCGGCGACGGCTGCCGCTCGGGATCCGTCGTGTCCTTGACCGGCACGTCCGACGACGGCGGCGCGGTCAGGATCACCTCGCACCCGGCCTTGGAGACCACGTACTTCGTGGCGTCCCCGACGAAGTTGTCCATCGGCCCGCCGCGCCCGCCGAGCAGCGCGCCGCCGCGGATCCGCGACGGCTCCTCGGCCGCCAGCACGATCGCCTGCACGCCGCGCCGGCGCGCCTCCTCGACGATCGCCGCGCCCGCCCGCCGCGCGCGCACGGTCGCGGTCGCGACCTCGACGCCCTCGTACTCCTCCCCCACGGCCTTGGCCCGCCGCAGCGCGGCCCGCGCGCGCTCCAGCTGCGCGTCGGGCAGCCGCGCGTCGATCGGCAGCGCCATCGGGACCTCGAAGATCCACAGCGCCTCGATCGTCGAGCCGGCCTCGTCGCCGAGGCCCTCGTCGCGCTCGTCGCCGGCCAGGCGCCCGGCGGTCTGGATCATGTCGTCGTCCAGCGGCGTGCCGGTCAGCGGCACGAGGATCGACCCGAACTCCAGCTCCTCGCGCTCGAGCTTCAGCGCCGCCTCGGGCACGATCACGCGCTTGAGCAGCGACTTGCCCTCCAGGCGCCGGTAGACGACGTAGGTCCCCAGGCCGAAGGCCATCCAGCCGAACCCGACGTAGCGCGCGCCCGCGTGCGTGACGACGACCGACAGCCACGCCGCCGCGCTCAGCACGGCGCCGATGACCGCCGGCAGCGGCAGCGACGCGCCGCGGAAGGGCACCGACCACGGCACGCTGTAGAAGCGCTCCGACGCGGGCTCGCGGTAGCGCAGGGAGATGATCGACAGGTGCGCGATCGTCAGCCCCAGCAGCGCGCCGAACGCGTAGATGCCGACGAGGAAGTCGAGGTCCTCGGGGACGATCAGCGCGCCCGCGATCACCGCCGCGATGACGATCAGCACGAACGGCGTCGACCGCGTCGGATGCAGGCGCCCGAGCGCGCTCGGGATCTGCCGGTTGCGCGACAGCGAGTAGGCCAGGCGCGACAGCCCGAGCATCGCGCTGTTGGCCGCGGCGATCAGCGTGGCCGTCGCCGCGACCGCGATCGTGTACTTGAAGAAGTCGCTCAGCCAGGCGGTGTGGAACGTCTCGGCGATCGCGAGGACCGGCGCCTCCAGGTGCTCCCCCGAGGACAGCTCGGTCTTGCCGTCCACGACCGGGAACGCGGTCATCGCCACCAGCGCGATGCCGACGTAGACGACCATGACGACCGCGGTCGCCGAGCCGATCAGCCGCTTCAGCGCGCCACGCGACGCGGTCACCTCGCCCGACAGCCCCGCCGCGCTCTCCAGGCCGGTGAACACGACGGTCGCGACGCCCAGCGCGAAGACCACGTCGTTCCACTTCGGCGTCGTGCCGAGGTGGATCGGGTCGACGAGCGTGTGCCAGTCGAAGAACGCCGCCAGCCCGATGACGATCAGCAGCAGCTGCAGGCCGACGTCGGCGAGGACCAGCGCCGTGATCCGGTTGACGCGCGACTTCGAGAAGCCGCGGATGTTGCGCGCCGCGACGTAGACGACGATCCCCAGCGCCAGCACGACCTCCAGCGACCCGTGCCCGAGCCGGCCCCAGAACACCGCCAGGTAGTTGGTGGCGCTGAACGCGGTGACCGCGATCAGGATCGTGTAGTCGAGCAGGATCGCCCAGCCGGCGATGAAGCTGACCAGCTCGTTGAAGCCGTAGCGGGCGAAGACCGTCGACCCGGCGCGCTCGGGGTGCAGCGACGCGCCCTCGACGTAGGTCATCGCCGCCAGCGCGAAGAACAGCCCGGCGACGAGGAACACGATCGGCGTCAGGCCGAGCGCGTGGTCGGCGACGACGCCGAGCGAGAAGTAGATCGCCGACGCGACCGCCGTGTAGATGATCGCGAACAGCGCGGGCTGTCCGAGGCCGCGGCCGAGCATCAGCGCGTCCCGCCCCCGCCGCCACCGCGCACGCGCTTGTTGATGTAGATCCGGCCGATCCCGGCGGCCACGAACAGCGGGCCGAGCAGGAAGCCCAGCGCGAAGCCGTGCGACGCGCCCGCCAGCGTGCGCACGAAGATCGCGACGCCGAGGACGATCAGAACGACCGACAGGACGTTGGAGGCTTGGCGATGGACGTCGCGAGGCGCGGGCATGGTGTGGGTTTCGGGTCCTACCCCAGGACGGTGATCGGGCGCTTGGAGATCGGGCCCTTCACCGGATCGGACTGGATGATCACGCGACACGGCCGCTCGGCCAAGACGGTCTCCAGGGTCTTGCCGAAGAGCGTCCCGCCCGTGCGCGGCGGCAGCGGCGCGACGACGGCCTGGGCGCGCAGCGTGCGGGCCTCCTGGACGATCATGCGCCCGGCGCCACCGGCGCGGACCTTCTCGGTGTGGCCGGTCACGCGGCGGCCGCCCTGGAGGCGCGCCTGCTCGATGATCGACTCGGCCGCCGACTCGGCCTCGGGCAGCGCGGCGTCGATCGGCGAGGACTGCGGCACCGCGATGTAGACGAGCACGTGGATGCCGCGCCGGCGCCGCGCCGCGAGCTTGGCCGCGGTCGCCACCGCGCCTTTGGAGTAGGGCTGCGCCGCGTCCAGCACGACGAGCACCGACTCGTACTCGGCCTCGTGCTCCAGCACCGGGCGCTGGATCGCGACCTTGGTCGTCGTCGTCAGGTCCAGGCCCTGGCGGCGGCGGTAGACCGGGTAGATCGCCATGCCCAGCGCCAGCCAGCCGATGCCGGCCAGCGCGACGTCGACGTGCAGCGCGGTCACGACGACGAACGCCAGGAACGTGAAGATCCCGCCGAACAGCGCGAACAGCGGCAGCGAGCGGCCGCCGCTGATCGCGAGGTTGCCGGGCCCGCGCCACGGGCGCCGCGCCTCGGGCTGGGCCAGCCGCAGCTTGACGACCGCCACGTGCGCGACCGTGAACGACAACATCGCCCCGAAGGCGTACATGTTGCCGAGGAAGTCCGCCTTGCCCGGGATCACCGCGACGCACGCGATCGCGCCGAAGATCGCGATGCCGATGTAGGGCGTGCCGTACTTGGGGTGCAGCTGGCGCAGGCGGTCGGGCATCTGCCGGTGGACGCCCATCGAGTACACGAGCCGCGACACGCCGATGATCCCGGCGTTGGAGGCGATCAGCAGGATCGTCGCCGCCAGGATGCCGACGTAGACCTCCATCGGCCCCTGCAGGAAGCCGAGGTCGAAGCTCTTGACGACGCCGAGCACCGGGTCGCCCGCGTAGCCGCCCTGGGCCTCGGTCTGCCCCAGCTGCGTGACGTAGCCGCCGCCGGCCGTCTGGTGCACCGGCAGCGCGCTGAGGGCGACCATCGGCAGCAGCGAGTAGATCGCGAAGACCGCGATCACCACGCGGTTGATCGCCGCCGGGATCGTCTTCTCCTCGTCCTTGGCCTCCTCGGCCATGTTCGAGATCGTCTCGATGCCGGTGTAGGCGATCATGCCGACCGGGATCGCGACGAAGAAGTCCTTCCACGTCGGCGCGATCCCGAAGTGGACGTTGTCGACCAGCGTGTGCGGGCTGAAGACCAGGAACAGGCCGACGGCGACCAGCAGCAGCTGGGTGAAGAAGTCGACGACGGCCAGGCCGATGTTCACGCCCGCGGACTCCTTCACGCCGCGGACGTTGACCGCCGCCAGCACGACGATCAGGCCGATCGTGAAGAAGATGTCCCCCGGCGAGTGGCGCAGCGCGTCGATGTGCGCGACGCCGCCGAGGTAGTGCGGCACGAAGAACGCGGAGATCGCGATCGTGATCGTGTAGTTGAGCATCTGCGCCCAGGCGGCGAAGAAGCTCCACAGCTCGTTGAACGCGTGGCGGGCGAACGACGACGAGCCGCCGGCCTCCGGGTACATCGCCGTGGCCTCGGCGTAGGTGGCGGCCGTCAGGTAGAAGATGAACCCGGTGATGACGAACACCACCGGCGTGAGGCCCAGCGCGAAGCTGGCCACCAGGCCGAGCGCGTAGTAGATCGACGAGCCGACGTTGCCGTAGGCGGTCGAGAAGAGCGCGTTGACCCCGAGGACGCGCTGAAGACCATGGAGGCGGCGTTCGGCCATCGAGCGCTGAGCAGTGTAGGCGCGACGGCGGCGTCACGCGCTGCCGGGTGCGTCCGCGCGCCCGAACCGCGCATCTCCGCGCCCGCGCCACGGGTAGGCCGTTCCCATGACCGATCCGCGCCACCCCGCCACCACGACCGACGCCGGGATCCCGGCCGTCAGCGACGAGCACTCGCTGACCGTCGGGCCGGCCGGCCCGATCGCCCTGCACGACCACTACGTCGTGCAGAAGATGCAGCACTTCAACCGCGAACGGGTGCCGGAGCGCGTCGTCCACGCCAAGGGCGGCGGCGCGCACGGGTTCTTCGAGGTCACCAACGACGTCACGGCGTTCACCAAGGCCGCGTTCCTGGACAAGGTCGGCAAGAGGACCGACATGTTCGCGCGCTTCTCGACGGTCGCCGGCGAGCAGGGCTTCCCCGACACCGTGCGCGACCCGCGCGGGTTCGCGCTGAAGTTCTACACCGAGGACGGCAACTTCGACATGGTCGGCAACAACACGCCGGTCTTCTTCGTCCGCGACCCGTCCAAGTTCCAGGACTTCATCCACTCCCAGAAGCGCCTGCCCGACACCGGCCTGCGCTCCAACGACATGCAGTGGGACTTCTGGACGCTGTCGCCCGAGAGCGCCCACCAGGTCACGATCCTGATGTCGGACCGCGGCATCCCGCGCACCTGGCGCCACCAGCACGGCTTCTCCAGCCACACCTACTCCTGGGTCAACGCGGGCGGCGAGCGCTTCTGGGTCAAGTATCACGTCCGCACCGACCAGGGCATCGAGAACATCGCCGAGGACGAGGCGGCGCGGATGGCCGGCGAGGACGCCGACTTCCACCGCCGCGACCTCGACCAGGCGATCCGCAAGGGCGACGCGCCGTCGTGGACGTTCTCGGTGCAGGTGATGCCGTTCGCCGACGCCGCCGACTACCACGTCAACCCCTTCGACCTGACCAAGGTCTGGCCGAAGGGCGACTACCCGCTGATCGAGGTCGGCCGCATGACGCTCAACCGCAACCCGGAGAACTTCTTCGCCGAGGTCGAGCAGTCGAGCTTCAACCCCTCCAACCTGGTCCCCGGCACCGGCCTGTCCCCCGACCGCATGCTGATGGCCCGCATCTTCAGCTACCACGACACGCACCTGCACCGCATCGGCCCCAACTACGAGCAGCTGCCGATCAACCGCCCGCGCTGCCCCGTCCACTCCTACAACAAGGACGGGCACATGACCTACCACCACAGCGGCGCCCAGCCCGTCTACGCGCCGAACTCCTACGGCGGCCCGGCGGCCGACCCGTCGCGCGCCACCGAGATCG
The DNA here is from genome assembly GCF_035685985.1 of Baekduia sp. Lineage (GTDB taxonomy): Bacteria > Actinomycetota > Thermoleophilia > Solirubrobacterales > Solirubrobacteraceae > Baekduia. The sequence goes on along the minus strand of NZ_DASRZV010000013.1, from coordinate 46,764 downwards.
GATGGGACGTCGAGGCCGGCGAGGTGGCGCGCACCGCCTACGCCAAGCGCCGCGACGACGACGACTTCGGCCAGCCCGGACGGCTCGTGCGCGACGTGATGGGCGACGCCGAGCGCGACGCGCTGGTGGGCAACGTCGTCGGCCACGCCTCGCAGGACGTCACGCGGGCGATGCAGCTGCGGGTCGTCGCCTACTGGAACCGCGTCGACGCGGGCATCGGCGCGCGCGTCGCCGCCGGCCTGGGGCTCAGCGACGGGCGGGCGCCCGACCCGCAGGAGATGCGGGCCGCGCAGGAGCTCGTTGACAGCCGGGCGGGGAGCGCCTGACGCCAACGGAGCGGGCGGGCGGGCCGTCGCGGCCCGCCCGCACCGCTGGATGGCAACGCCTAGGTGATGATCGGGATGATCAGGATCGCCACGATGTTGGCGACCTTGATCATGGGGTTGATCGCCGGGCCGGCCGTGTCCTTGAACGGGTCGCCGACCGTGTCGCCCGTGACCGACGCGGCGTGGGCCTCGGAGCCCTTGCCGCCGAACTCGCCGTCCTCGATCAGCTTCTTGGCGTTGTCCCACGCGCCGCCGCCCGCGGTCATCAGGACCGCGAAGAAGAAGCCGACGACGATGACGCCGATCAGCAGGCCGCCGAGCGCCTGCTCGTCGATCAGGCCGACGATGAACGTCATGCCGATCGGGATCAGCGACGGCAGGATCATCTCCCGCTGCGCGGCCTTCGTCACCAGGTCGACGCACGTCGCGTAGTCGGGCTGCTCGGTGCCCTCCATGATCCCGGGCTTCTCGCGGAACTGCCGCCGGACCTCCTCGACGACGGCGCCGCCGGCGCGGCCGACGGCCTCCATCGACAGCGCCGCGAACAGGCAGACCATCAGGCCGCCGAGCAGCAGGCCGATCAGCACCGGCGGGTTGTCGATCTCGAACGCGAAGAGCTTGTGGGACTCGAGCGTCAGCTCGGCCTTGAAGCCCGCGAACAGCACGATCGCCGCCAGCACCGCCGAGCCGATCGCGTAGCCCTTCGTCACGGCCTTCGTGGTGTTGCCGACCGCGTCGAGGCGATCGGTGATCGTCCGGACCTCGTCGGGCAGCTCGGCCATCTCGGCGATGCCGCCCGCGTTGTCGGTGATCGGGCCGAACGCGTCGAGCGCGACGATCAGGCCGGTCAGCGACAGCTGGCCCATCACCGCGACGCCGATGCCGTAGATGCCGATCGCGCCGCCGCCGGCGATCTTCCAGGCGCCGAAGATGCCCAGGACGAGCACCAGCGCCGGCAGCGCCGTGGCCTGCAGGCCCTGCGCGAGGCCCTGGATGATGTTCGTGGCGTGGCCGGTCTGCGACGCGGCCGCGGTCTTCTTCACCGGGTCGAACCGGGTCGAGGTGTAGTAGTCGGTGATCACGAACAGCAGCGCGGTGACGACGATGCCGATCAGCGAGCAGAGGTAGAGGTCGCCGACGCTCGGCGCGTGCTGGCGGACCAGGACGACCACGCCGCCCCTCGCCCCCGTGGCCCCGGCGACCGGCTGCGGCAGGGCGTGCAGCCCGTCCATCAGCCAGCGGGTCACCGGGTAGAACGCGGCGGCGGCGATGACGCCCGAGGCGATCAGGCCGCGGTACAGCGCGCCCTCGACGTTGTCGGTGCTCGTGTGCACGAAGAACGTGCCGAGGATCGACGCGACGATCGCGACCGCGCCGAGGATCAGCGGGTAGAGCGCGACGGCGGTGGCGTCCGCGGGCGCGAACTTCAGGACGCCGATCAGCATGACCGCCACGGCGGTGACCGCGTAGGTCTCGAACAGGTCGGCCGCCATGCCGGCGCAGTCGCCGACGTTGTCGCCCACGTTGTCGGCGATGACCGCCGGGTTGCGTGGGTCGTCCTCCGGGATGCCCGCCTCGACCTTGCCGACCAGGTCGGCGCCGACGTCGGCGGCCTTCGTGAAGATGCCGCCGCCGAGTCGGGCGAAGACCGAGATCAGCGACCCGCCGAAGCCGAGCCCGATGAGGGCGTCGACCGCCTGCCTGGGCGTGTCGTCGAAGATCCAGGTGAGCACCCCGTAGTAGCCGGACACGCCCAGCAGGGCGAGGCCGACGACGAGCAGACCGGTGATCGCGCCGCCGCGGAAGGCGACGGCGAGCGCCGGGGAGACGCCGCCGCGCGCCGCCTCCGCGACGCGGGCGTTGGCGCGCACCGACACGTTCATGCCGATGAAGCCGGTGGCGCCGGACAGGATCCCGCCGATCGCGAAGCCCACCGCGACCCGGATGTCCTGGATGAAGATCAGAGCGATGAAGAGGACGACGCCGACGCCGGCGATCGTCGTGTATTGCCTGCGCAGGTACGCCTGCGCCCCCTCCTGGACGGCACCGGAGATGCGCTGCATCGTCTCGTTGCCTGGCGAGAGCGCCAGCAGCTGCTGCGCCGTCAGAAGGCCATAGGCCACTGCCAGCCCAGCGCACACCAGCGCCACGATCACCCCGTGGTCGGTCAGAAAGTCGGTCAACGCAGTTCCTCCGGGTCTGGTTGATCCACCGGCCCGCAGGACAGCGATGTCCGGTGGCGGGCCTTAGGGAGGCGCTACGACGGGCGCCGAGGCCCTGACAGCCGCGCCATCCTAAACAGGTAGTCGGCGGTACGTGTGCGATTCGTTGCAAAGGCGCGCTGCCAAAGCCGCAAATCGCGTTCCGGGACGTCCGTGTGCCGACTGCGCGTCGGGGGTGCTGGGGGTGCCTATGCGTGGGGCGCCCAGCGCGGACGTTCGTGGTGGCGCGGGACGCTGGTGGAAAGGCGGCGAGGGGATGGGACCGGTTGGCGTGGCCACCGCCGGGGGTCGTCCTCGGGCGCGTGCGGTCCCTCAGCCCACAAGAGCGCGGTTCGGAGCCGAACTCAGGGATCCGGGTCGCTTCATGGCGGTATAGGGCGCATAGAGCGACCCGGAACGGTTTCTGCGCAGTTTCGGGTCGCGCTGCCTCGCCCAGGACGCGACGCGCCACCGCACGTGCGGTGGCGCTGAAGCGCCAGACGGACGGTGGCGCCTACTGCCCCGGCACCCAGAGGCGGCCGGAGGACTGCGCGGGCCCCGCGCCGCCGCCCTGCTGGGCGCCGCCCTGCGGCGGCTGGCCGCCGGGCTCGCCGCCCTCGCCGCCGCCCGGCTCGCCGCCGGCGCCCCCGCTCAGCTGCGCGTACGCCATCTGCAACTGCGACAGCGCGTCGCGGATCGCCGCGCCGTCGGGGCCCAGCTCGGCCTCGATCAGCCCGAGCAGCGCGCGGGCGCCCTCGATGGCCAGCCGAAGCTGCTCCGGATCCCGCTCGGCCTCGGTGCCCGGCGCCAGGCCCGCGCGACGGCCGCCGAGGTTCACCAGCGTCACGATCGTCTGGACGATCACGTCCTCGACGCGCAGCTGCTTGAGCTGCTCCTCGAGCTGCGCCTCGTAGGCGGCGCGCAGCTCCTGCTCGCTCATCTGGCTGGGATCGATGCCACCGGGCTGCTGCTGATCGCTCATCTGGCTGGTACCTCCTGGGCGTAGGTCTGCCGGGTCTCCTGCACGGAGGTCGCGTAGACCTCCTCCATCGGTGCGCCGGCCTCGATCGCCCGGCGTGCGCGCTGGGCGCCGTTCAGCGACGGCAGCGCGGGCTCGGGCAACGCCAGCTCGGCGCGCATCGGTGCGGTCCAGGAAAGCAGGTCGGCGACCAGAGCGGGCGCCGGCTTCTCCACGGCGGTCGCGTAGTCGATGAGCTTGCCGTCCATGCCGAAGCGGATCGCGCGCCAGAAGTTCTCCTCCAGGATCCGGCGCGACAGCGACGCGTCGGCCGGTCCGCCGACACGGCCCTCGTCCTCGTCGCGCGCCGCCTGGGCGACGCAGGCGACGATCAACGCCGCCAACCCCTCGCTCTCGGCCGCGGTGCCCTGCGCGTCGCAGATACGGACCTCGACCGTCCCGAACGAGAAGTGCGGGCGCACCGACCACCACACCTGCGTGTACTCGACGATCGAGTTGGTGGCAGTGAGGAAGTCGATGTACTTGGCGTAGTCGGCCCACGACCCGTAGGCGTCGGGGATGCCGCAGCGCGGGAAGGACTTCGTGAACGACTGCGTGCGCGCGCTGTGCAGCCCGGAGTCCAGGCCGTCGAGGTACGGCGAGTTGGCGCTGACGGCCAGCAGCGTCGGCAGCACCGCGCGCAGGCGGTCGCAGACGCGGATCGCGCGGTCGGCGTCGCGCAGGCCGACGTGGACGTGCAGCGAGAACGTGTTGTTGCGCCGCGCCACGTACTGGAGCCCGTCGACCACGCGCCGGTAGTGCTCGGTGTCGATGTTCGGCTGCTCGCGGTAGTCGGCCCACGGGTGCGTGCCGGTCGACCCGAGCAGCACGCCGCGCGCGGCCGCCAGCTCGAACAGCCGGCGCCGGTGGTCGCGCTGGCGCGCGAACGCGTCGGACAGGTCCTCCCCGCGCCCCGACCGGATCTCGATCTCCGAGGAGATCAGCTCGCCCGAGATCGACTCGGCCAGGACGGGATCCCCGGCCGTCGCGGCGTCGCGCAGCTCCTCGAAGCGCGGGACCATGTCCAGCGTCTCGGGGTCGAGGATCGCGAACTCCTCCTCCAGGCCGACCGTCCAGTCGGTCGAGTCCGCGAAGGCTTCCGCCGCGCGGTCGGTGTCCAAGCTCATGATGGGCGCCTAGGTGAGGTAGAAGTAGAGCGCGTAGAGGAGGTCGACCGCGGGGCTCGAGGTGTGGACCGTGACCTCCGGCGGGACCCGGATGAGCGACTCGCTGTAGTTGAAGATGATCTTCACGCCCGCCTTGACGAGCTGCTCGGCCAGGCCCTGGGCGGCGGCGGCGGGGACCGCCAGGACGCCGACGACGATGTCCTCGTCCTCGACGACCTGCGAGAGAGTCTCGACGTTGCGGACCTCCAGCGCGCCGACGTGCATCCCGATCTTCTCGGGGTCGGCGTCGAAGATCGCGACGACGCGGAAGCCGTGATCGGCGAAGACGTCGGAGGAGGCGATCGCCCGGCCGAGGTGGCCGGCCCCGAACAGCGCGATGTTGTGCTGGCCGGCGGTGCGCAGGATCTTGCGGATCTGCGAGACGAGGCCGTCGACGTTGTAGCCGACGCCGCGCTTGCCGAACTTGCCGAAGCCCGACAGGTCGCGGCGGATCTGCGTGGAGTTGACCTGCGTGAACGCGGAGAGCTCCTGCGAGGAGATCGTCTCCTTGCCCTCCTTCTTGGCCTTCGTCAGGACCTGGAGGTAGCGGGCCAGCCGGGCCGCCACGCCGAGCGACAGCCGCTCCGGCATGCCGGGGTCGGGCGCCGCTCCGTTCGGGCGCTCGGTGCCACGTCCGCTGGCCAGATCACTCACGCTCATCCGCCGCCAACTCTACCGAGGCGGTCTCGGAGAACCGCCTCGTCCACGAAGAAGTCGAAGAGGTGGCGGCCATCGAGCAGGACGACCGGGATCCGCTCCAGATAGCGCCGGTGCAGGTCGTCGTCGGCCTCGATGTCGTGCTCGCGCAGCTCGAAGCCCAGCTCGTCGCTCAGCGGTGCCAGGAGCGTGCGCGCGTCGTCACAGAGGTGACACCCGTCCCGGCCGTAGAGGTCGACGACGGGCATGGCCCGCTCAGAGCGCCCGCTGACCGGTCGCATGCACTTCGAGGTCCAGGTACCCCGGGAACGCCACCGGCTCGGCGTAGCGGGCGGCGCTGGCGATCATCGCCGCGTTGTCGGTGCACAGCGCGCGCGGCGGGACCCTGACGGTGCCGGCCAGCGCGCTCAGCCGCTCGCGCAGCGGCCCGTTGGCGGCCACGCCGCCGCCGATCGCCAGGCGATCCAGCCCCGTCCGCTCCAGCGCCCGCTCCACGCGCACCGCCAGCTGGGCGACGATCGCCTCCTGGTAGGCCGCGGCCAGGTCGGCGCGGGCCGCGGTGGCCTCCTGCTCGCCGAGGTCGCGGACCTTGTAGAGCAGCGCGGTCTTCAGCCCGGCGAAGGAGAAGTCCAGCCCGCCGACGTTCTTGGAGGTCGGGAACGCGAACCGCGACGCGTCGCCGTCGCGCGCGAGCTTCTCCAGGTGCGGCCCGCCGGGGAACGGCAGGCCGAGCAGCCGCGCGCCCTTGTCGATGGCCTCGCCCGCCGCGTCGTCGAGCGTCTGGCCCAGGACGGTGAAGCCCGCGTGGTCGTCGACGCGCGCCAGGAACGTGTGGCCGCCGGACGCGATCAGGCAGACGAACGGCGGCTCCAGCGGCGCGCCGTCGTCGGTCCACAGGAAGTTCGCCGCCACATGGCCCTGCAGGTGGTCGACCGGCACGAGCGGCAGCCCGCGGGACGCGGCCAGGCCCTTGGCGGTCGCCACGCCGATCAGCAGCGCGCCGACCAGCCCCGGGCCGGCGGTGACCGCGATCCGGTCGAGGTCGTCCAGCGTCGCCTCGGCGCGGCGCAGCGCGTCCTCGACGACCGGCGTGGCCAGCTCCAGGTGGTGGCGCGAGGCGATCTCGGGGACGACGCCGCCGAACGCGTCGTGCACGCCCTGCGAGGAGATCACGTTGGAGCGGATCTCGCCGTCGCCGGTGACCACGGCCGCGCACGTGTCGTCGCACGACGTCTCGATCGCGAGGATGAGGGACATCGGCCGCCTAGCCCGCCTGCCGCAGCGGATCGACCGCGTTGGGGATGTCGTCGAGGGTCCCGCGCAGGGTCGCCGGAGTTCGCCACATGATCACGGCGTCCTCCCCGTTGTCCTGGTAGTAGCGGCGGCGCAGGCCGGCGCCGCGGAAGCCGAGCGACGTGTACAGGTCGATCGCGCCCTGGTTGGAGCGCCGGACCTCCAGCGTGAAGCGCGGGTCGGGCTCGTCGACGCGCACGAACAGGTCGGTGAGCATCTTGGTGGCGATCCTCTCGCGCCGGCGGTCGGGCGAGACCGACACGTTCATGATGTGCCACACCGTGTCGTAGCGCGAGCAGATCGTGTAGCCGGCGATCGCGCCGTCCTCGCCGGTCGCCGCCAGGCAGACGCCCGACGGCTTCGACAGCTCCAGCACGAACATCGCCAGCGACCACGGCGTCGGGTACGAGCGGCGCTCGATCGCGATGACCTGCGGGAGGTCCGCGTAGGTCAGGCGGCGGATCGTCGGCGGTGCGGGGAGCGTGGTCGTCACGGCTGGGCGGTCGGGCGGAGCCGGCGGACCTTCCGGGGCTCGGCGTCGGGGGCGCGGACGTACTCCGGGACAAGCGCGTCGCGACCGGTCGGCTCGGCCTCGGCGGCGAGCCGGCACAGGGGTCCCGCGGCGACGCGGTGCAGCGCCGCGTCGTCGGGCGCCACCGTGACGGAGGCCGCCTCCAGCTCCGCCCTGAAGCGTACCGCCCCGTCCCCCACGGCCCGCCACGGCCCGGGCGCCAGGCTCGGCACCTCGGCCAGGCGCTCGGGGCGCCACGCGGACGGCTCCAGGATCGCGGTGCCGTCCTCGTCCCAGGCGGCGACGAAGGCCTCGCCGCGGCGGGCGTCGAGGATGCCCAGCGTGTGGGCCCCGCCCTCCGGGACGTTGAGAGTCAGCGCGCGCAGCGTGGAGATCGCGACGGTCTCGGCGTCCAGGCCCTGCGCGAGCGCGCGGGCGGTCGCGACGCCGATGCGGATCCCGGTGAACGTGCCGGGGCCGACGCCGGCGCCGATGCGGGTGACGTCCTGCCATCGCGCGCCGGCGGCGTCCAGCGCCTCCTGCGCCAGCGGCAGCAGCTGGCGGGTGTGGCCGGGCTTCTCGCCGGGCTCCGGGTCGTGGCGGCGCTCGGCCCGCAGGGTGCCGTCCTTGTCGGCCACGCCGACCACGGTGGCCGGCGTCGCGGTGTCGAGCGCCAGGATCATCTGCGCGACACGGTAATGCGGCGCGCGTCCCCGCCGGCGTGCTCGAGCGTCACCCGGGCCTTGACGGTCGGCAGGATCGCCGCGTCCTCGGCGATCTCCGGCCACTCGACGAACGCGATCGCGTCGGGCGTCAGGTAGTCGTCCAGCAGCGCGGGGTCCTCGTCCTCCAGGCCGCTGAGGCGGTGCAGGTCGATGTGCGAGATCGCCGGGGCGTCGGTCCCGGGCCGCTCGTAGCGGCGCCCGATCGTGAACGTCGGAGACGTCACCGGCCCGTCGAAGCCGAGCGCGCGGGCGGCGCCGCGCACGAACGTGGTCTTCCCCGCGCCCATCTCGCCCTCCAGCAGGACGACGTCGCCGGGCGCCAGCTCCGCGGCCAGCGCGGCGCCCGCGGCCTCGGTGGCGGCCGCGTCGCGCGTCTCGGTCGTCGATGTCGGGCTAGAACCGCTCAGGGGCGTTGCGCAGGCGCAGGCCGACCCCGAGCAGCAGCAGGACGGCGCCCGCGATGATCAGGACGCGCGTGTCGAGGCCGGTGTTGGGCAGGGTCGCGGCGGGCGCGGTCGTCGTCGTGCCGGTGCTCGCGGTGCCGGACGCCGAGGTCCCGGCGGTCCCGGCGGAGGACGAGGACCCGCTGCCGCTCGAGGACGAGCCCGTGCCGCCGCCCGAGGTCTGCGGCGCGGGCGTCAAGGGCGCGACGTCGCCGCCGCCCTTCGACGAGCCCGACGACGAGTTGTTGTTGCTGTTGCCGCCGCCCGACGAGCCGGAGCCGGAGTCTCCGAACGGGTCCTGGTACTGCTGATCGCCCGCACCCTGGGCGAGCGCGGTCGCGACAGGACCCGTCCCCACCCCCAGGCAGGCAACGACGAGCAGCAGGACGATCCGGCGGCAAACGGACGGCACGCGACCGCATTCTAAGGGACTCGCGGACAACCGAGCTTCCGGTCGAAGGAGTAGATTCGCGGCCTTCGTGCCCCACGCCGAGAACCGCACCTTGCGGCACATCCTGCTGCTGACCGACCGCGACTGGACCCACCCGCAGGGTGGCGGCACGGGCACCAACCTGTACGGGCAGGTCTCGCGCTGGGTCGCGTGGGGCCACCGGGTCACGGTCATCGCGGGGTCCTACCCGGGCGCGGAGAAGGTCTCGCGCCCGCACGAGCGCCTGGAGATCCACCGGATGGGCGGGCGCATGACGGTCTTCGGGCGCGCCGCGCTGGCGTCGCTGCGCGGCGTCGGGCGCGACGCCGACGTCGTCCTGGAGGTCGTCAACGGCATTGCCTTCTTCACGCCGTTGTGGTGGTGGATGCGCACGCCGCGCGTGACGCTGGTCCACCATGTCCATCAGGATCACTACGTCGCCGAGATGGGCACGTCCGGCCGGGTCGCCGCGTTCGTCGCCGAGCGGCTGCCGCTGTCGACGCTCTACCGCCATCACCCGTTCCTGACGATCTCCGACAGCGCCCGGCGCGACATGATGGCCTTGGGCATCCCGTCCGAGAACATCCACGTGGCCTACCTCGGCGTCGAGCCGGACTCGTTCGTGGAGACGACGCGCGACGAGCGCCCGACGCTGCTGTACCTCGGGCGCCTCAAGCAGTACAAGCGCCTGGAGATCCTGCTCGACGTCCTGGAGGACATCCCGGACGCGGTCCTGGAGGTCGCCGGCGAGGGCGACCACCGGCCGGTGCTGGAGGAGGAGATCGCCCGGCGCGGGCTGGGCGACCGGGTCGTGCTGCACGGCTTCGTCTCCGAGGAGGAGAAGAAGGACCTCTACGCGCGCTCGTGGGTGAACCTGACCGCGTCGTCGGCCGAGGGCTGGTGCCTGACGGTGATGGAGGCCGCGGGCGCCGGGACGCCGAGCGCGGCGATGGCCGTCGGCGGGCTGCCGGAGTCGATCGTCGACGAGCAGACCGGCCTGCTGGCGCAGACGCCGGAGGAGCTGGCGGAGAAGGTCAAGGCGCTGGTCGCTGATCCGGTGCGCCGCGACGAGCTGGGCGACGCCGCGCGAGCGCGCGCACGCGGCTTCACGTGGGACGCGACGGCCGAGGCCAACCTCGCGGTGCTCGACCGCGTCGCGGCGACCGAGCGCACGCGGCTGCGCGACGCGGTGCGGCGGTCGGAGACCGGCGCGGCCGCGGGCCTGGCGGCCGCGACGCTGCTGAACAACGCCATCCAGCTGATCTTCGTCGTGCTGTTCACGCGCCTGCTCGGCGCCGACGGCTACGGCGCGCTGGCGGCGATCATCAGCGGGTTCTTGATCTTGATGGTCGGCGGGCAGTCGATCCAGGTGGCCGCCGCGCGCGAGGCGACGTTGGGCCACCTCGGCGCCGACGGCCGGCTGCGCGCGACGCTGGACCGCTGGACCCGCCAGCTCGTGCTGGCGACCGTCGTGCTGGCGGTCTTCGGCGTGCTGATCCGCCAGCCGCTGGCGGATCTTCTGGGGGTGAGCGAGCACCCGTGGGCGGTCGCCGGGCTGCCCGCGACCGGCGCGTTGTGGCTGTTGTTGTCCTTGCAGCGCGGCGTGATGCAGGGGCTGCGGCTGTTCGGGCCGGTGGGGATCTCGATCGTCGGCGAGGCCGCCGGGCGGATCGTCTGCGCGCTCGTGCTGTGGGGCGTCGGCGCGGGCGTGACCGGCGCCTACCTGGGCAACCCCTTGGCCTTCGTGCTCATGGCCTTGTGGTTGGGTCGGGTGCTGTCCAAGCGCCTCGGCCCGGCGAGCGCCGAGGCCGCGCACCGCCCGCTGCTGGGCCTGGTCGGCGACAACTGGATCCCGATCGTCGGGCTGCTGCTGTTGGCGGCGTTGCAGAACGTGGACGTGATCGTCGGTCGCCACCAGTTCAGCGGGGACTCGTCCGGGTCCTACGCGGCGGCCGCGGTCGCCGCGAAGTCCGTGGTCTGGGTCGCGATCGGCGTCGGCCTGCAGCTGCTGCCCGAGGCGACGCGCCGCGCGGCCGCCGGGCTGGACCCGCGCCCGGCGCTCCTGCGCGCGCTCGGCGTGCTGGCGGCGATCGCGGCCCCGGCGCTGCTGATCTTCGCCGCCGTCCCCCACCTGTTGATGAAGGTCGCCTTCGGGCCCGACCTGACGCTGGCCTCCGACGCGCTGCCGGTCCTCGGCGTGGCCATGACCCTGCTCGCCGTCGCCTACCTGACCGTCCAGTACATGGTGGCCTTGGGCGAGCTGAAGTTCGTCTGGGTGCTCGGCGTCGTGGCGATCGTCGAGCCCTTCCTGCTCTCGGCCGGCGACTTCACGCTGCTGTCCTTCGCCACCGTCGTGCTGGGCCTCCAGCTCGTGGCGGCGAGCGCGGTGCTCGCGCTCGGCCTGCGCGTGGGGCGGCCGCGCGGGCCGGCCGCCGCCTAGTGTCGCTTGCGGATCCGGATCACGCAGTTCCAGGCGATCAGCTCGCGCAGGCCCGGGACCTTCATGATGAACTTCGCCCAGGGCCAGTAGCGGGGCTCGACGGAGGTGATCTCGAAGGTCGGGTGAGACCGGACCAGGCGGAGGGTGGCGCCGATGTGGCAGGCCCAGAGGGTCTCGCCGTAGGCGTGCTTCTCGGGCTTGCCGTGGCGCTTCTCGTACAGCTTGGGTCCGAGCTTGGGACCGAGGTAGTGGTAGGGCGCCATGAGGTGGCCGCCCCAGGGCGAGTACCAGTTCGTCCAGGACACGTAGGCCCAGCCGCCGGGCTTGAGCACGCGGTCGATCTCGTCGAGGATCGGCGCCGCCGACGGCGTGTGCTCGAGCATGTTCGAGCAGAAGATCCCGTCGACGCTGCCGTCCGGCAGCGGCAGGTCGCCGGCGTCGCCCAGCACGTAGCCCTCGGGCGGCGCGCCGCCCAGCTCCAGCTCGTCGGTCGAGTTGTCGATGGGGATGACGTGCGCGCCGCGGTCGCGGAAGGCGTAGGTGTAGTACCCGGGACCGCAGCCGAGGTCGGCGATCGTCTGGCCGGCCAGCGGGCCGTGGTGGGCGTCGAGGTCCTCGACGGCGTAGGCGGCCAGCAGCCGGTAGAACGGCTCCGGGTCGGTGCGCTCGCCGCGGAACAGGCGCCAGAGCGTGCGGAACTTCGCGGGTCCGCGGGGCAGGTCGACGGCGGCGGTGGCGCTCACGGCTTGGACGGTAGGCGATCGCGCGTGCGGGCGGCGGCCAGCGTCCGGCCCAACACCACCACCAACAGGACGAGCGCCGCGACCGCGACCCAGTGCGCGGCCAGGCGGTCGGCGGCGTAGCGCGTGCTGTTGCCGCCGAGGATGTGCTCGTCGCCGAACACCGCCACGCCGACGTAGATCAGCGGCACGACGACGCCGAGCAGGCCGAGCACGGCCAGCCCGAGCACGCGGTCGGAGAGCCCGCGCCAGAAGACGAGCGCCAGCAGCGGCGCCGCCACGGCGCCCGCGCGCAGGCCGAAGAGGCCGGCGACGACGACGGCCGCCGGGATCGCGATCGCGACCGCCGTGGTCAGCGGCCGCGGCGCGGCCGCCGGCGGCTCGGGCAGCGGCGCGAGGCCGGCGTCGGCGTCGGCGTCGGCGTCGCGGCCGGCGTCGGCGTCGCGGCCGGCGTCGGCGAGCGGTGCGTGTCGTCTCGTGGTGACCAGTTCACCACGAGGCGACACGGGCGCGGCGGAGCCGGCACGCCGGCGCCGGCGCCACGCGCCCAGCCCCAGCAGCGCGAGCAGGCCCGCGCAGCCCGCGCCGGAGACGAGGTACCCGGCGTCGGCGAGCTTCTGCGGCTTGTAGGAGAACGCGACGTCGTGGCAGCCCGCGCCGACCGGCCAGCCGTTGGCGTAGCCCTGCAGCGGGATCGGCGTCCCGAGGTCGTGGCCGTCGCAGGTCGCGCGCCAGCCGTGGTCGTAGGACTCGCCGAGCATCAGGTAGGACGGGCCGCGCACGTCGACCTTCACGCCGGTGCGGCCGCCGTGGTGGTCGTCGCCGGCGCTGACGACCGTGCCGCCGCCCGCGGCCGCGGCCGCCGGCGCCGGCGCGGCGGAGGCCAGGCGCAGCCCGTCGACCCGCAGCGGACCGGTGCCGCCGTCGATCGCCGTGTCGCGCGCCGGGACGTCCACCGTGCCGCAGCCGCGCAGCCGCACCGGGCGCCCGGCGTCCAGCGCGGCGCGGTCGACGGTGGCGCGCAGGTCGTAGCGGCGGCCGCCGACGGTCGCGGTCGCCGCGCCGCACGGGAGGTCGACCGTGCCCGTGCGCGGGACCTGCACCGGCGTCACGCCCGCCCCGCGGATCTCGCCGATGCCCACGGCGCGCCGCTGCCGCACGCGCGCGGGCGTCCCGGCCGGGAACGCCGCGTCGAGGACCTCCAGGCGGAAGCGCGTGCCGCGGACCGGCGCCGGGAGCCGCACGGTCCCGTCGGCGCCGACGGCCGCCGGGGCCGAGGCGACGCCGTCGACCACCAGCCGCACCTGCGAAGGCAGGCGCACGCGGACCGACGGCGGATCGAGCCGCAACGTCCGCACGCTCACGGCGCCCGGCGTCGCCCAGGAGATCCACGCCGCGTGGCCCGGCACCCACTGGCCGATCCACGCCCGCCCGCCGGCGCCGTCGAACGCGCCCGACGCCCGGTAGCGCCCGAGGCCCTCGAACCGCGACGAGGAGGCGAAGCCGGCCTCGCGCGCCACGCCGCTCAACCGCGCGAACGCGCTGTCCGGCGCGTCGACCCCCATGCTCCCCCAGCCGTCCACGCGATAGGTCCGCGCCGCCGGCGGGTGGATCGCGCGCCGCAGCCGCGGCTCGGGGTCCTGCGCGTCGCGCTGCCGGCCAGCCCCGCGCTCGCCGACGACCTTCTGCTGGACGTCGGGCACGTCGGTCGTCGTGCGGTCCAGGATGTAGGTCAACGCGTTGTGCGACAGGTCGCTGCCCCGCAGCGCGTCCTCGACGTCGGTCGGCGGCCGCAGCGTCTCGGTCGCCTTCACCCCCGGGATCTCCAGCTCGCGGATCCCGCCCGCGCCCGCGTGGGCCCGCTTCGGCTTGGTCACCTTCGCCAGGTGGACCTCGAGCGACGTCACGCCGCGCAGCCCGACCTTCAGCGTGTTCCACCCGCGCGCGACGTCGAACCGCCGCCCGTTGACCGTCACGGCCTTCACGACGCCGCGCGAGTCGCCGTAGGGCAGCAGCCGCAGCGTGTCGACGTCGCGCGCCCTCGGGAACGTCACGGTCAGCGTGTGCCGCGCCGGGACCAGCGCGCGGTCGGCGATCCAGGCGGTCGACGGGTCGCCGTCCAGCGCCGCGAACGGCCGCTGCTCGGGGAACTGCGTGACCTGCGGCGACGCGGGCGCGGTCACCTTCGCGATGCCCCCGCCGACCTCGGCGGTCGTCTGCACGCGCTGGTCGAGGTCGCCGAACGGGTCGAGGATCGTCCCGTCGACGCTGATGCCCTCGTCGCGCGGCAGCGTCGGCCCGAGCGCGCCCTTCAGCCGCGGCGCCACGAACGCGCGCCGCCGGTTGGTGTCGGAGATCACGAACGACGCGCCGCGCGCCGCGGCGGCCCGCACGTCCGTGTCGGGCGCGTACTCGTAGGGCCTGCTCGGGTCCAGCGCGCCGTAGGCGGCCAGCGCGGCCAGCCCGCCGCCCGCGCCGTCGACCACGGTCAGCGGGTCGCGCGGCAGCACGCGCACGAGCCCGCCGGTCTTCACCGGGACCCTGCGCAGCGCGGGCACGCTCACGGTCGGCGCGATCTCCCCCGCCGCCGGCGCCGCGCCCACGCGCTTGGACCCATACACCTTGCCTTGCCCGGCGCCCGCCGCGCCCAGCTGCGCGTCCAGCTCGCGCTGCGCCGCGGCGCCCGGCATCTCCCCCGACCGCGAGCGGTCGCCGTCGGCGGCGATCAGCACGTCGCCGACGCCCATCAGGTCCAGCAGCGGCGCGAGCTGCCCGGGCCGCAGCCGCTCCTGGGTGACCATGTTGTCCACCGTGAACTGCAGCTCGGTCGAGCGCAGGTCCGAGAACGGCACGACCCAGCGCGTCGTCACCGGGTGCTCGGTCAGCGCCGGGAGGACCGCGTCGACCGTCCCGCCCCAGCGGTAGGACGCGAACAGCTGGCCGGGCAGGATCATCGCCCGCGACGAGTCCGGCTCGGCGCTCAGGTCGGACGCCGCCTGACGCCAGGACGACGGCACGTCGAACTTCAGCTGGCGCTCCAGCGCGCGGCCGGTGACCAGCGGCCACGCCGCCAGGATCGCGACCGCCGCGACCGCGCCGCCGACCAGGACGCGCGGCAGGCGCCGCCACGCGACGCCCGCCGCCGCGCCGATCAGCACCGCCAGCCCGAGCGCGAGCAGCGCCCCCGCCTTGTAGGTCGTGCGCAGCGGCTGCAGCGAGTCGACGCGGTAGTAGGCGCCGGTGATGACCGTCCGCAGCGGCGTGCCCTCCGGCCAGCCCGCGACCATCACCACCACACCAACAAGGGCCAAGATCACGAAGAACGGCGCGTAGCGCCAGCGTCGCGTCCACTGAAACGTCCCCAGCGCGGTCGCCGGCCACGCCAGCCCGGCCAGCACGACCGGCATCAACAACAACATCGCGGGCGCCGAGCCCTGGTAGGGCCGCAGCACGCCGCCGTAGCCGACGCCGACGTAGGACGTCCAGAAGCCCATCAACCGCAGGGACTCGGGCAGCGACGTCGTCGACCAGATCGTCCCGGGCTGCTCGGTGAAGACCAGGAAGTTGGGCGCGCCGCGACCGGCCACCAACAACGGGATCAACCACCAGATGTTGGCCACCAGGGCCACCGGCACCAGGCGCGCCAGCGCCGGCCCCACCACGCCCCGCCACCGCACCTCGCAGAACGCCAGCTCGTACGACGCCAACGACAACGGCCCGACGAGCACCCACACGGTCGTCGCCGCGTTGACCCCGCCGCCCGCCGTCGCCAGCACGAGCGCGAAGACGATCGGCCAGCGCCAGCCGCGCGGCTCGCGCAGCATCCGGTGCGTGGCGAGCATCAGCCACGGCAGCGCCGCGTAGGCCAGCAGCGTCACCGACGCGCGGTCGGAGTAGACCGTCACGAACGGGTTGACCACGTACAGCGCGCCCGCCACCGCGTGCGCGACGCCGCGCTCGCGCGACAGCAAGGCGTCCAACAACCGCACGACGCCCCACGCGGCCAGGAAGAAGATCGTCCCCAGCCAGAGGCGATGGACGACCCAGACCGGCAGCCCGACCGCGTCGCCGAGCGCGAACCACGGCGCCATCGGCCACGCGTAGCCGCCGTACTGCGACGCCCACACGTGCCCGAGGTCCGGCGAGGAGGACCACAGCGACAGCACGTCGCGCAGGAAGCGCCACGGGGCCAGGTAGAGGTGGACCTTCGTGTCGGCGACGACCGCGCCCGGCCGCTGGATCAGGGCCAGGACGTAGGACAGCGCCGCGAGGGCAAGGGGCAGGACGACGGGACGGCGGCGCATGCAGCCGCGCGAAAGATACGCTGGCCCGCCGATGCGACCGCCCTCCCCCAGCAGCCGCCTCCCCGCCGGCCGCCTCGTCGTCGCGCTGCTGGCGCTGCTGGCGCCCACCGCGCTGGCCTTCGCCGACGGCGGCTACTTCGAGGGCGCGCGCGACGTGGCGCTGGTCGGCGCGGGCGTGGTCCTCCTGCTGACCGCGCTCGTGGTGCCCCGGCCGCGCCTGAGCACCCCGGGCCTGCTGGCCGTCGGCGGCCTCGCCGCGCTCACCGCGTGGACGGCGATCAGCACCGCGTGGGCGCCGTCGTCGGATCCCGCCTGGGCGACCGCCGAGCGCGACGCGCTCTACCTCGCGGCCCTGGCCGCCGCCGGCCTGCTCCTCGCCGAGCCCCGCGTCCTGGCCCGGGTCGTCGAGCCCGTCCTGGTCGCGGGCGCGGTCGTCGTCGTCGGCTACGGGCTGCTCGGCCGCCTGCTGCCCGACGTCCTGCACGTCATCCCCTCCGCGTCGGCCGGCGGCCGCCTCGACCAGCCGCTGACCTACTGGAACGCGATGGGCGCGCTGGCGGCGGTCGGCGCGGTGCTGGCGGCGCGTCTCGCCGGGGACCACACGCGGGCGCCCGCGCTGCGCTGCGCCGCCGCGGCCGCCGCCGTCCCGCTCTTCGCCGGGCTCTACCTGACGTTCTCGCGCGGCGCGATCGCCGCCTGCGCCGCGGGCCTGGTCGTGCTGCTGGCCGTCGCGCCGTCGTTCACCCAGCTGCGCGCGGTCGCGATCGCCGCCGAGGCCGGGATCGTCGGCGCCGCGCTGACCGCCGCCTCGCCGTACGTCCGCACGCTGCACGGCAGCCATCCGTCGCTGCAGGGCGCGGCGGTCCTCGTCGGGCTGCTGGGCGTCATGGTCGTCGCCGTGCTGACGCAGGCCTGGGCGGTCCGGGTCGAGCACGACCGCAGCGCGCGCCTGGGCCGCCTGCCGCTCCCCTCGCGCCACGGCTGGGTCGCCGCGGCGCTGGTGGCCGCGATGTTGGTGGTGCCGGTCGCGATCGCCGCCGGCAGCGACACGCCGTCCTCGGTCGACCCGCGCTTCGGCTCGTCCACGAGCCGCCTCGCGTCGGCCGACTCGCCGCGCTACGCGTACTGGCGCGTGGCCGTCGGATCGTTCGCCGACCACCCCGTGCAGGGCGTCGGCGCGGGCGGCTTCGCCGTCGAGTGGCTGCGCGAGCGCAAGGAGGCCAGCCCCGCGCGCGACGCGCACTCGCTGCCGATCGAGACGCTCGCCGAGCTGGGGCTGATCGGCGCCGCCGCGCTGGCGCTGCTGGCCGCCGGCGTCATCCTGGCGACGCGCCGCGTGCTGGCCGCCGACCCCGCGCTCGCGGCCGGCCCGGCCGCCGCACTCGTCGCCTACGCCTTCCACGCCTCGATCGACTGGGACTGGGAGATGCCCGCGCTCTCGCTCGTCGCGGTCCTCCTCGCCGGCCTGATGATCGCCCGCAGCAGCGTCTCGACCGAGACCGCGCCGAGCACGACCAGCGACGGCTCGGCCGCGAAGCGGAACCGCGTCGAGCCGTAGGTCACGATCCCGACCAACAGCACCAGGACGACCGGCGTCAGCAGCACGGCCAGCGCCGG
Source organism: Baekduia sp. (assembly GCF_035685985.1). Taxonomy (GTDB): domain Bacteria; phylum Actinomycetota; class Thermoleophilia; order Solirubrobacterales; family Solirubrobacteraceae; genus Baekduia. The sequence goes on along the minus strand of NZ_DASRZV010000013.1, from coordinate 28,893 downwards.
CTCGCGGCGCCGTCGCAGCAGCAGCGCGCCGCAGATCGCGAACGGGATCAAGAACCAGTAGAAGACCAGCCCGAGGTGCGTGGCGCGCGGGTGGCGGCCCTCGCCCGCGCTGATGAACGCGCCCTGCCGCCACGGTCGGTAGACGTCCAGCAGCCGCCCGACACGCGCCGCCGCGACGACCGGCAACCGCCCGGCGTGGTCCTTCATGTAGTCCAGCCCGCGGCGCCGGTACTCGACGGCGCGCTGCGCCTCGTCGCCCGCGGGCCGGGCGCCGTAGCAGTCGAACTTCCAGGAGCCGATCAGCGGGCCGTAGTAGACGTCGTGGCAGTTGGCGCCGACCCAGATCTCGTTGGCGTTGGACGAGATCGGGACCGGCGTGGCGAACGTCGCCAGGTTGCGGATCGTCCACGGCGCGATCACGACGACGACGGCGAGCGCGGTGACCGCGAGGAGACGCGCGCGTTCACCCCAGGTCGGCTTGACGCGCCACGCGATCACCAGCCCGAGCAGTGCCAACAGGCCCAGCCCCTCGCCGCGCGTCAGCGCCGCCAGGGCGCCCAGGACGCCCAGCGCGACCGCCCGCCCGGTCGACGGCGCGCGCAGCAGCCGCACCGCCGCCAGCAGCGTCGCCGTGACGAACAGCCCGTAGGTCGTCTCGGCCATCAGCGCGCCGTCGGGCATCCACAGCATCGGGTACAGCGCCGCGATCAGGCCCGCGACGACGCCGACCCGCGCCGAGCGCGTCGCCTCCCGCCCCAGCAGCGCGACGAGCACCACGGTGCCGGTCCCGATCACGCTGAAGAACAGCTTCTGGGCGGTGATCGAGTGCAGCCCGAGCAGGTCGGCGACGGCCACGAAGACGATGTGCAGCGGCGGGTACTCGGCGGTCGGCTGGTCCTCCAGCGCGCGGCGGAAGCCCTCGCCGTCGGCCAGGTGCTGGCCCTCCAGGTGGAACGCGAGCGCGTCGCCCACGACCGGGAAGTCCTTGGTGGTCAGCACGTAGACGACCCGCACGACGAGCGCCAGCAGCGCGATGGCCGGCAGCGCGCGCCGGAAGGTCAACCGCATGGGGCCAAGCGTAGACTCGGCGGCCGATGCATGGCCACGAGACGCCCGGGACCGCGATCCCGGAAGAGGCCCCGGAGGCGCTGCGGCCCCCGCCCGGCAACCCGCGGTTCCCGCTCGTCGACGGCCTCCGCGCCGTGGCCGCGTTGATGGTGTTGATCGGCCACACCTCGTTCATCTCGGGGTTCAACGGCCACGGGCAGCTCGGCCGGGTCATCTCGCGCTTCGACATGGGCGTCGCGCTGTTCTTCATCATCTCGGGCTTCCTGCTGTACCGCCCGTTCGTCTCGGCGCGCCTGGACGGCCGCCCGGCGCCCGGCGTGCTGCGCTACGGACGCCGCCGGCTGCTGCGGATCGTCCCTGCCTACTGGCTGGCGCTGACCGTGCTGGCGATCTGGCCCGGCCTGCGCGGCGACGTCTTCGGCCACGTCCCCGTCTACTACGGGTTCTTGCAGAACCTGAAGGTCGCGTGGATCGGCGGCGGGATCAACACGGTGTGGTCGCTGGCCTGCGAGATGCAGTTCTACATCCTGCTGCCGTTCCTGGCCATCGGCGGCGCGCGGCTGCTCGAAGGGCGGCCGGTGAAGGTGCAGGTCCGCGCCGAGCTGGTCGCGCTCGCGGTCCTGGGCGCCGCGTCGTTCGCGGTGCGGATGTGGTCCTACCACCGCTCGTCGGTCTACCCCAACACGGTCTCGTGGACGGTCGCCGGCACGTTCCTGTGGTTCGCGTTCGGGATGGCGCTGGCGGTGGTCAGCGCGCGCTACCACCGCGCCGACGTGCGGCCCGCGCCGCTGCGGGCGCTGGACCGGCGCCCGTGGATCTCGTGGATCGTGGCCGCCGGGCTGATCGCGATCGTCACCCACATCGGCCTGCCGACGACCGCGCCGCAGGTCTACACCGCGAGCGACTGGTTCTGGGAGCACCTGTTGTACGGGTTGATCGCCGTGGCGATCGCGGTGCCCGCGACGGTGGCGATCGTCTCGCCGCGCTCGCTGCCGCACCGGATCCTCGCGTTCGGGCCGGTCGCCTGGCTCGGGCTGATCTCCTACGGGATCTTCCTCTGGCACCACCCGCTGACCGAGAAGTTCATCAAGGTCCAGGACTGGACCTCGCACGGCAGCTTCGTCATCTACACCTTGGTCGTCTTCGGCGTGGCGGCGGTGGCGGCGACCTTGAGCTACTACCTGGTCGAGCGGCCGATCCTGAAGTTCAAGGACCCGCGGCCGCGGCGGCGCGCCCCGGCACCCGCGAGCGCCGGAACCGTCTCAGCGGCGCAGGCCGACGGGATCGAGCCGGCGCGCGCGCTGTAGCGCGGCGTCGGCGGCCCGCGCGTCGCCCGCCTTGCGCTGGGCCAGCGAGAGCGCGACCCAGCCGTTGCGGACGTCCGGCTCGCGGCGCGTGACGGTCCGGGCCAGCGCGAGCGCGGGCCCGGTCTGGTCCACGCGCAGCAGCGCGACCGCGCTCTCGGCGATGATCGCGGTGTCGCGGCAGTGCGCGGTGAGACGCCGTGCGACGGCGGGCGCGTCGCTCGCGGGCGCGCGCTTCAGCGCGATGTTGAAGGTGTCGGACCGCGCCGACGCGCACGCGTCGTGGCCCTGCTCGCGCCGCACGCCCGCGACGACCAGCGCGACCCCGGCGACGACGAGCGCGACGCGCAGCGCAACGGTCATGCGGGCCTGCGCGCGTGAACGATCAAACTGAGCCCGAACGGCGGCGTGCGGCGGCGCTCCAGCGCGCGGAAGGGCGGCAGCAGCAGCTCGTAGGCGCGCAGCGAGCGGGCGTCGATCTGCGGGTTGCGGCGGTGGCGGTTGACGATCCAGCCGGCCACGCCGAGCATGTTGAAGGAGTAGAGGCGCTCGACGCGCAGGCCCGCGCCCTCGATCACGTCGCGCAGGTGGTCACGGGTGTAGCGGCGCTCGTGGCCGAAGCGGCGGTCGAGGTTGCCGAACAGCCACGGGTGGGCCGGGACGAGCAGCCCGAGCGCGCCGCCCGGGGCCAGCGCCTCGGCCATCGCGCCGACCGCGTCGCGCTCGTCGGCGATGTGCTCCAGCACGTTCTGGCAGAGCAGGAAGTCGACGCTGCCCGCCCAGGCGTCCAGCGCGGGCGAGCCGGGGATGAGGTCGCGCGAGACCGTGACGTCGCCGCGCGCGCCGAAGCGCTCGCGCAGCCGCGCCGCGCACGGCACCTCGGGCTCGATCAGCAGCGCCTCGTCGACGCCGTGCTCGAGCATCCGCTCCGAGAACGTGCCGATCCCCGCGCCGACCTCGACCGCGCGCCCGCGCACCAGCGGCGCGAACTGCTCGAACATCCAGTCGCCGAGCCGGCGCGCGCCGGCCAGCGTCTCGAGGTCCCACAGCTCGGTCTCGTCGACCACGTCGGTGCTCACCCCTCCATCCAACCACGTACCGTGTCGGGCATGTCCGTCGACACCCCCGAGGAGCTGGCCGCGCTCAAGGCGGCCGGGCGCGTGGTCGCCCAGACGATCCGCGAGCTGCGCAAGCTCGTGCGCCCCGGCGTGACGACCGGCGAGCTGGACGCGGCCGCCGCGCGCGTGTTCGCCGCCCACGGCGCGCGGTCCGGACCGCAGCTGGACTACAACTTCCCGGGCACGATCTGCATCTCGGTCGGCGACGAGGCCGTGCACGGCATCCCGGGCCCGCGGCGCCTGCGCGAGGGCGAGCTGGTCAAGCTCGACGTCACCGCCGAGCTGGACGGGTTCTACGCCGACGCGTGCCGGACGGTCCCGGTCGGGTCGAAGGTCAAGCCGAGCGCGCTGAAGCTCATCGGCGCCGCCGAGTCGGGGCTCAAGAAGGGGATGTCGGTCGCCCGCGCCGGCGCGACGGCCAACGACATCGGGATCGCCGTCCAGGGCGAGATCGAGAAGCGCGGCTTCTCGGTCTGCGACACGCTGACCGGCCACGGCATCGGCCGCCGCATCCACGAGGAGCCGACGATCTTCTCCGTCGACCGCCCCGGCCCGTCGCCGGAGCTGACCGAGGGCCTGGTCATCACGATCGAGCCGATCATCGCGGCCGGCCACGGCGACGTCGTCGAGGACGGCCAATGGGTCGTCAAGACCGCCGACGGCTCGCTCTCCGCGCACGCCGAGAACACGATCGTCATCCAGGCAGGCGCCCCGCTGGTGTTGACGGCTTGAGCGCGGAAGACCTCGCCTGGCGGCTCGGCTTCCGGGCGGGAACTCGCCAGGGGCTCCTTCCCGCGGCTGCCGTGGCTCCGGCGTGAGCGCGCTCGCCGTCGCCGGGGTGCGCAAGCGCTACGGCCGCCACGAGGCGCTGCGTGGCGTCGACCTGGAGGTCGGCGATGGCGAGTTGGTGGGGTTGTTGGGTCCGAACGGCGCCGGGAAGTCGACGCTGACGAAGATCGCCTGCGGCCTGGTCCGGCCGACCGCGGGCTCCGTGGTCCTGCAGCGCCCGTTCGGCTACCTGGCCGAGCTGTTCCGCTTCCCCGGCTGGTGCACGGCCGACGAGGTGCTGGTCCTGCACCAGCGCCTGACCGGCTCGGAGGGCGGCGCGCGGGAACGCGGCGAGCTGTTGGAGCTCGTGCGGCTGGAGGACGACGCGGGCACGCGCGTGGAGGCGATGTCCAAGGGCATGCAGCAGCGGCTCGGGCTGGCGCAGGCGATGGTCGGCGGGCCGCGTGTGTTGTTGTTGGACGAGCCGACGTCGGCCCTCGATCCCGGCGGGCGGCGCACCGTGCGCGACCTGCTGGAGGAGCTGCGCCGCCGCGACGTGGCCGTGCTGTTGAACACGCACCTGCTCAGCGAGGTCGAGCAGGTCTGCGACCGCGTGATCATCATCGACAAGGGCGTGGTCGTCGCGGCGGGCACGCCGGCCGAGCTGGAGCGCGGCAGCGGCGTCGAGGTCGAGCTGGCGAGCGGGACGCGCGTGTTCGAGGGCGCCGGGCGCGCGGACGTGCCGCGGATCGTCGCCGAGCTGGTCGCGGCCGGCGAGCGGATCTACGGCGTGCGCGTCCGGCGCTCGACGCTGGAGGACGTGTACCTCGACACGGTGGCGGACGCCCGATGACGCGCGACGCGCACCCAGGGGGCGCGGTTCCGGGCGCGATTCCGGGCATCCTCATCGTCGCCCGCCACGCGCTGCAGGAGGCGCTGCGCCGGCGCGTCCTGGTCGTCGTGCTCGTGCTGACCGTGGCCTTCGGCGGGCTCTACGCCTGGGGCTGCAGCGCGCTGTTCGACGACGTCAGCGGCTTCCAGAACAGCTCCACCGGCCTGGACGCGAAGGCGCTGGCGGGCTCCACGATCGTCGGGCTGGCGATGTTCGGCGGCCTGTTCCTCGGCGTCGTGCTCGCCACGTTCCTGACCGCGGGCGCGGTGCGCGGCGACGCCGAGAGCGGGCTGCTGCAACCGCTCGTCGTCCGGCCGCTCGGCCGCGCGCAGTACCTGTTGGGTCGCTTCCTGGCCGCCGCCGTCGTCAGCGGGTTGTACGTGTTGGTCGTCTACCTCGGCGCGGTGCTCGTCACCGGCGCGATCGGCCACTGGTGGCCCGAGCACCCCTTCGCCTCGGGCTTCCGGCTGGCGGGCGCCGCGGTGCTGATCGCGGCGCTGTCGCTGCTGGGCTCCGTCTTCCTCGGCGCGACCGCCAACGGCATCCTCGTGTTGATGACCTACGGCGCGGGCCTCCTGGCCGGCCTGCTCGGCGCGATCGGCGACGCGATCCCCTCGCCGACCCTCCAGCACATCGCCTCGGTCGGCTCCTGGGCGCTGCCCTACGAGGCGCTCTACCGCGACGCGCTGCGGCTGCTGGTCCGCGACGTCCCCGGCGTCGCGGGCGCGATCGTCCAGCTCGGCCCGCTCGGCGGCTCCCACGACGCCGGGCCGCTGCTCGTGCCGTGGTGCGTGCTGTACCTCGTGGTCGTCCTGGCCGTCGCGGCCTGGGCGTTCCGGCGGCGGGACCTCTAGCGCCCCGGGTCGCGCGCCAGCAGCAGGTAGTCCCCGAAGCGCCCGGCCGGCGCGTAGTGCGTGTCGATGTAGTCGTCGAGCAGGTGGACGCCGCTGGAGCGGCCGGAGCCGTTGTGCTCCGTCATGGTCGCGGCGGGCGACAGCCAGCGGACGACGAGCGGGGTCCTGGTCCGCTCCAGGTCGCGGGCCATCTCGCGCTGGACCTTGGCGGTGGTCACGACGCCGGGCTGGACGACGTCGTAGCGCGTCGGGTTGCGCCGCTGCAGCGCGATGTACAACAACGTGTCGCCGACGCGGACGCGGTCGTAGCGCGGCGGCGCGCTGAGCAGGTAGGACCCGGGCCGGGTGCGCCGGTCGACCGCCGCGGCGAGCTCCTCCAGCGCGTGGGCGTCGTCGGGCGCGGTGCGCACGCCGTGCAGCGCCGGCAGGTCGACGCCGGCCAGCCGCGTGCCGTCGGTGACCTTGCCCAGCTCGCGGTCGAGGCCGTTGACGATGATCAGCGCCAGCCCCGCGCCGAGCACGACCTTCCAGGGCACGCGCCGGTCGCGCGCCGCCCCGGCGGCCAGCGCGACGGCCAGGACCGCGGCCAGCGGCACGAGGTGGAACTCGTCGGTCCGCGCCAGCAGGTAGGCCAGGCCGACGACCAGCAGCGGCACGAGCGCCCAGGCGGTGCGCCGCGACAGCGTCGCGATCGCCCACAGCGCGGAGAACAGCACCAGCACCGCCGGGAAGTCGTGCTCCAGGACCTTGTTGGGGTCCAACGTGTGCGGTGCCAGCGGGAACGGCAGGCGCTGGAGGTGCTGGAGGCCGGCGAAGCCGAACGTCTGCGACAGGAAGTCGCCGGGCGCGACGATCAGGAACGGCAGCATCCCGATCAGCGCGACCGCGCCGAAGACCCACCACACGCGGCGGCCGCCGTGCTCGCGCCCGCCCAAGATGTAGGCCCCGATCGCCGCCGCCACGCCGACCTCGGGCCGGAACAGGAACGCCAGGCCGGCCAGGCCGCCCGCCAGGCCGCTGCGGCGCCGCCCGGCGAGCACGGCGCCGAGCGCGAGCGTGGTCGCGGGCGCGGTCGGCCCCGGCGTCAGCGGCCAGGCCATCGCCGCCGCCACGGCCGCCCACGCGGCCAGCGCCCAGCGGTCGTTGGTGGTCTCGCGCTTGGTCAGCAGGTAGGCCAGCACCGCGCAGATCCCGGCGATCGCGGCCCGCACCCAGCGCCACGTCACCGGCGACGGCCCGAGCAGCGCCTGCAGGTACGGCGCTCCCGGCATGTAGTTGGCCCAGAAGTCCCGGTACGGCCACTCGCCGGAGGCGATCCGGTGGCCCCACTGGAGCATCAGCCCCTCGTCGTGGGGCCCGATGCCCGCGCGGATGTCGATCGTCGCGAACGCGAAGGCCAGCAGGCCGAGGACGACCAGCCGCAGCGGCGTCGCCTCGACGTGGACGCGGAAGAAGCCGTCGGAGGGACGGCGCGTGGTGGGCCGGGGCTCGGCCGCCTCGCCGCCGCTCATCGCGCCGTCGCTCATCGCGCCGCCTCCGGATGCCCGCCCGCCCGCGGCCCGCGCCAGGGGCGCGCGGGCACCGCGCGCTCCATCGCGTCGCGCTGCGTCCCGCCCACGCCGTGGCGCGCGCGCCAGGCGCCGGGCAGGCGCGGGACCGCCGCCGCCAGGCCGCGCAGGTGCTCGGCCAGCGCCCGCGGCCCGCGGCGGGCGGCGTCCGCCAGCCACGAGGCCTGGCGGTAGGCGACGTAGGGCAGCCAGCGCGCCGGGAACCAGCGCGCGACCAAGATCACCGTGTTGCGCGCGACGTAGTACCCGACCGCGCTGCCGCTGCCCGCGCCCGCGTGGTGCGCGACCGCGGGCTCGTAGCGCGTCGTCCACCCCGCCAGCCGCAGGCGCAGCGCGAGGTCGACGTCCTCCAAGTACATGCCGTAGGACTCGTCGAAGCCGCCGACGGCCTCCACCGCCGCGCGCCGGTACAGCGCCGCGCCCGCGCACGCGCCCCAGACCTCGCCGGGCGCGTCGAACTGCCCCGCGTCGCGGTGGCCGCGCCCGCGCTGCTCGCAGACGCCGTCGCGCCGCAGCGCGTCGCCGGTGTCGTCGATCAGGCCGGGATCGTCCATCCCGACCATCTTGCCCGCCACCGCGCCCGCTTCGCCATGCGCCTCCAGCGCGCTGACCATGCGCGCCAGCCAGTCGGGCGCCAGGGAGACGTCGGTGTTCACCAGCGCGACCGCGTCGCAGTCGGCCGTCGCTCGCAGGCCGTCGTTGACCGCCGCCGCGAAGCCGCCGTTGACGGCGCGCGCGACGACCTCGACGCCCTGCGCCCGCAGCCACGCGACGCTGTCGTCGCGCGAGCCGTCGTCGACCACGACGATCCGGTCCGCCGGCCGCGTCTGCGCCCGTAGCGCGGCGAGCATCCCGGGCAGCCAGCGGCGCCCGTCGTGGTTGGGGACGACGACCGCGACCCTCACCGCGGCCCTTCCGAGAACGCGCGTGGGAGCGCCGGCGAGCACGCGCCCGGAACCCGAGCCCCCTGGGCGAGGCGTCTCGCCTTCACGCCGCGCGGCGGCCGGCGAGCGCCAGCCCGCGCGCCGGGCGGCGGCGGTCGCCGCGTGGGCTCGGGCCCGCCGCCAGCGCCTGGTCGACGATCGCGCGGATCTCCCGCGCGAACGCGTCGACCGAGAAGCGGTGGGCGTTGGCCACGCAGTCGGCCGGGTCGACCGACAGCGGGTCGAACGCCGTGACCGCGGCCGCCAGCGCCTCGGGCGTCGCCTCGTCGTAGAACACGCCGGTGCGTCCCTCCCGCACCGACTCCGTCACGCCGCCCTCGTCCAGCGCCACGACCGGGCGCCCGGCCGCCTGCGCCTCGACGGCGGCGATGCCGAACTCCTCGGTCGCGGTGACGACCAGCGCGCGCGAGGTCGCCAGCAGGCGCGCGACCTCGGCGTCGCTGACGCGTCCGGCGAACCGGATCGTCGGGCCCGCCAGGCGCTGCAGGCGCTTGGCGTCCGGGCCGTCGCCGATGACGACCAGCGGCCGTCCGAGCTCGTTGAACGCGCGGACCGCCAGCTCGATCCGCTTGTGGGCCATCAGCTCCGACAGGACCGCGTAGTGCTCGCCGACGAGGCCCGGCGCGAAGCGCTCGACCTCGACCGGCGGGTAGACGACCTCGGCCTCGCGCGTGAAGTACCGCGCGACGCGACGGCGGGTCGTCTCGGAGTTGGCGATGTAGCGGTCGACGCGCTGGGCGGCGATCCAGTCCCACTGCCGCCAGCGCGCCAGCACGAGGCCGAGCGCGGGCCGCAGCAGCGCGTGCTGCCCGGCCAGCGTCGCGTCGCGCTCGTTCCACGCGTAGCGGAACGGGTTGTGGCAGTAGCAGACGTGGACGGCGTCCGGCGAGGGCAGCACGCCGTGCGCCCACGCGCTGGAGCTGCTGAGCACGAGGTCGTAGCCGCGGAGGTCGAGCGCCTCCATGGCGTACGGGTAGAGCGGCAGCAGCGGCCGGAACGACGTGGAGTTGGGGCGCAGCCGCTGCAGGAACGACGTGTGCACCCGGCGGTGCTCGAAGCGCCCCTCGGTCCCCTCCGGGTCGTAGACCGCGGTGAAGATGTCCGCGTCGGGGAACAGCTCGCAGAGCACCAGGAACACGCGCTCCGCACCGCGCAGGTCCAGGAGGAAGTCGTGGACGAGCGCGACCCTGGGTTCCGACGACGGCATGCGTCGGCGAGTCTATTTGTCAACGAGTCGTGACGACGGCCGCCTCCGCGGCGTCGGACGCAGCGGGCACGGCGGCGGCCGTCGGCCGCCAGCGCGGCTTGGCCAGCACGGTCTGGACGAGGCCGATGCGACGCTCGGCGAACCCGGCCTCGCAGTAGGCCAGGTACAACCGCCAGAGGCGCCGGAAGCGCTCGTCGTAGCCCAAGGCCTCCAACTCGCCCTCGGCCGCCGCGAAGCTCAGGCCCCAGCGCCGCAGGGTCTCGGCGTAGTGCGGGGTCAGGTCCTCCAGGTGGACGGTCCGCAGGTCGGTGTCGCGCGCGACGCAGCGGGCGATCACCTCGCGCGACGGCAGGCAGCCGTTGGGGAAGATCAGCGTGCGGATGAAGGACTTGGACGCGCGCTCGACGGCGTAGGCGCGGTCGTCCATGACGATCGCCTGCAGCAGCATCGCGCCGTCGGGCGCCAGGCGGTCCGAGCACACGCCGAAGAACGTGCCGAAGTCCTTCCACCCCACCGCCTCGATCATCTCGACCGACACGAGCTTGTCGTACCGGCCGGTGAGGTCGCGGTAGTCCTCCATCACCACCGTGACGCGGTCCTGGAGCCCGGCGGCCCGGACGCGCGCGACCGCGTGGTCGTGCTGCGCGCGGGAGATCGTCGTCGTGGTCACGCGACAGCCGCGGGTGCCGGCGGCGTGCAGCGCGAAGCCGCCCCAGCCGGTGCCGATCTCCAGGACATGGTCTTCGGGCGAGATCGCGAGCTTGTCGCAGATCATGTCCAACTTGGCGACCGACGCCTCCTCCAGCGTCATGCGCGGGCGGGTGAAGACCGCGCCCGAGTACATCATGGTGGGGTCGAGGAAGAGCGCGAACAGCTCGTTGCCGAGGTCGTAGTGGGCGCCGATGTCGCGACGGCTGCGGCGCGGCGTGTTGCGGCGGAAGGCGGCGCGCCCGCGCTGCAGCGGCTCGCGGAGCGGGGTCAGCCGGCGGCGCAGCGCGTCGAGGCCGGCGATGTTGCGGGCGGCGACGCGGATCACCGCGGTCAGGTCCGGCGCGTCCCAGAGCCCGTCGCGGTAGGCCTCGGCCATGCCGCGGCTGCCGCCGAGGAGGATCCGCCGCCACGCCCGCGCGTCGTGGACGACGACCGTGGCCTCGGGCGCGCCGTGGCCGCCGAAGGCGTGGCGGGCGCCGTCGGGCTCGACGACGGTCAGGCGCCCGCTGCGGACGCCGCGCCGCAGGACGGCCAGGACGGCGCGGCGCGCGGCGGTGGCGGTGGTCGCGGCGGCGGTCATGACGGGCGCGCCTCGCCGGCCCGCGGGTGGCGATGCACCGGGACGCGCCGCGCCGCGAGCACGAGCGCGTGGCCGTAGATCAGCGGCAGGACGCGCAGGCGCAGCAGCGCGTGGCGCGCGAGCCCCGCGCGCGTCAGCGGCCGGCGACGCAGGTTGAGCGTCGCGTCGAAGACCGTGGTGTCGCCATCGCGCGCGGCGATGTGCACGGACAGGGTGTCGCCGGGCCGCGTGGTCGCCCAAACGTAGTGCTGATCCATCGCGAGGAACGGCGAGACGTGCATCCGCTTGCGCACCTCGGTGCGCTCGACGCGGGCGGCGTCGGCGTCGGCGTCGGCGCGCGTGAGCAACACGTAGCGGTCGGTCTCCCGCCACGGCGTGGACGTGACCTCGGCGACGACGGCGTGCAGCGTGCCGTCGGCGCGGTGGCAGAAGTAGAAGGACACCGGGTTGAAGCCGACGCCCAGGATCCGGCGCTGCGTCAGCGCGAGGATCGCGCCGTCGGCGCCCGGGCCCGCCGCCGCGCGCGCCGTGGCCTCCGCCTGGGCGCCGGGGCGCTCGTAGACCATCGAGATCCGGTGGCGGAACTCGCGCCGGCGCACGGCGAAGCGGCGGTGGCGGATCGTGCCCTCGTACAGCGCCGGGGCGCTCACGGCGTGTCGATCCCCAGCTCGCGGGCGACGCGCAGGCCCGAGACGACGCCGTCCTCGTGGAAGCCCCAGCCCCAGTAGGCGCCGGCGAAGTGCGTGCGGCTCCGGCCGCCGGAGATCTCCTCGACGCGCCCCTGCGCGACCATCCCCCGCCGCGTGAAGACGGGATGCGCGTACTGGATCGTGCGCACGATCGCGTCGGGGTCGATCGCCTCGCTGCGGTTGAGCGTCACGCACCACTGCCGCCGCGCGCCCCGCAGCGACTGCAGGCGGTTCATGTGGTAGGTGACGGTCGGCCTGCCGGGCGGCGCGTCGAGCAGGTGGTAGTTCCAGCTCGCCCACGCGCGGCGCCGGCGCGGGAGCAGGCGGCGGTCGTGGTGCAGGACGGCCTCGTTGGGCGCGTACGGGAAGGCGGACAGCAGCTCGCGCTCCAGGGGCGTGGCGTCGTCGCCGAGGATCCGGAGCGTCTGGTCGGCGTGGGTGGCGAGCACGACGTGGTCGAAGCGCTCGCCGTCGACGCGCACGTCGTCGGCGCCGCGGACGACCGAGCGCACCGGCGCGCGCAGGCGGATCCGGTCGGCGAACGGCGCGGTCAGCGCCTCCACATAGCGCCGGGAGCCGCCGCGGACCACGCGCCAGCGCGGGCGCCCGCGCAGGTCGAGCATCCCGTGGTGGTCGAAGAACTGGACGAGGAAGCGCGCCGGGAACGTCCACATCTGCTCGGGATCGGCCGACCAGACGGCGGCGGCCTGCGGCACGATCAGCCGTCGCACGAACGCCGGGCTGAAGTCGCGGTCGTCGAGCCACTGGGCCAGCGACGGGTTCTCGTCGGAGGCCAGCAGCGCCCGGGCCTCGCGCTGGAAGCGCCGCACGTCGAGGATCATCCGGTGGAAGGCCGGTGAGGCGAGGTGCGCGCGCTTGGCGTACAACGCGTTCGGGGAGGTCGACGCATACTCGAAGTCCCCGTGCTCGTCGCCGACGCCGAAGCTCATCTCCGACGGCTGCCACTCCACCTTGAGCTGCCCCAGCAGCCGCTCGAAGTTGGGGTAGTTGCGGTCGTTGAACACGATGAACCCCGTGTCGACGTCGAGCGTCGCGTCCGGCTCGTCGACCCGGATCGTGTTCGTGTGCCCGCCCGCGTAGCCCCCGGCCTCCAGCACGTGCACGTCGTGCCCGGCGCGATGGGCTTGGTGGGCGACGACCAGGCCGGAGATCCCGGCCCCGATGACGGCGATCCTCACGTCTCTTCTTCGGGCGTGCGCCGCCGCCGGATCACTCGCGATAGCGTCCCGCCGATGCTCGTCGGGATCGACGCCCGTGCGCTGGCGGCCCGGCGGGGCGTCGCGCGGTTCACGCGCCGGATGGCCGAGGCGCTCGCGGCGCTCGACGGCGTCGACGTGCGCGCGCTGGTGCCCGGCCGCGAGCCGGTCGAGCCGGTGCCGGGCGTCGAGCTGCGCCGGACCGCGCTGCCGTCGCGGGCGCTGCACCTGGCGGGCGCGGTCGCGGGCTTCCCGCGGATCGACACGCTGCTGGGCGGCGACGTGGACGTGACGTGGCTGCCCGCCCCGGCGCCGGTCGCGGTCGGCGACCCCTACGTGTTGACCGTCCACGACCTGTCGTGGGAGGACCGGCCGCGGGACTTCACGCGCTACGAGCGCCTCTGGCACCGCGCGGCGCGGCCGCCGTCGATCGCGCGGCGCGCGCGGGCCGTGGTCTGCGACGCGCCGTCGGTCGCCGACCAGGTGCGCGAGCGCTGGGGCGTGACCGCGTCGGTGGTCGAGCCGGGGATCGACGCGCCGCCGCGCGAGGTGGCGCCGCGCCCGGGGCGCCCGTACTTCCTCTACGTCGGCGCGTTGGAGCCGCGCAAGGGCCTGGACGTGCTGGCGGACGCGTGGGCGCGGGCGGGCCTGGACCCGGACACCGAGCTGCTGATCGCCGGCGAGGGCCGCGCGGAGGTGCCGCCGGGCGCCACCGTGCTCGGCCACGTCGGCGACGCCGAGCTGCACGCGCTCTACGCGGGCGCGCTCGCGGTCGTCCTCCCGTCGCGGCTGGAGGGCTTCGGCCTGACGCCGCGCGAGGCCGCCGCGCACGGCACGCCGTCGATCGTCTCCGACCTCCCCACGCTGCGGCTGCCCGGCACGCTGCGCGTCCCGGCCGGGGACGCGGACGCGTTGGCGCGCGCGCTGCGGGACCTCCCGGCGCGGCGCGCGGCGCTCGTCGCCGAGCTGCCGCCGTCCCGCACCTGGGCCGACGCGGCGCGCGAGCTGCGCGCCGTCCTGGAAGGGGCGGCGGGCCCGTGACCGGCGTCGGCATCGTCGTCGTCCTGCACGACTCGCTCGACGACCTCCGGCGCCTGCTCGGGTCGCTGGCCGCGGTCAGCCCGCGGCCCCAAGTTGTCGTGGTCGACGCCGGGTCGTCCGACGACGGCCCGCGGGTGGCGCGCGACTGGGGCGCCGAGGTGCTGGAGGCCGGCGACGTCGGCTTCGGCGCGGCCAACAACATGGGGTTGGAGCGCGTGACCGCGTCGGTCACGTTGTTGTTGAACCCCGACGTCGTCGTCGGCGAGGCGTCGGTCGTCGAGAAGCTCGCGCGCCACGCCCGTCGCGAGGACGCCCTGCACGTGCCGCGCCTGCTCAACCCGGACGGCTCGGTCCAGCGCAGCGCGCATCCGCTGCCGGGCCGCGCGCGCGAGCTGCTGCCGGCGGTCGTCCACCCGCGGGCGCTGCCCGGGCCGCTGCGCCACGCCGCCGACCCGTGGCGCGCGGAGGAGCCCGACGACCGGGTCGTCGGCTGGGCGATCGCCGCCGCGGTCGCGGCGCGGACCGAGACGCTGCGGGCGCTCGGCCCGTTCGACCCCGAGCAGTTCCTGTTCTACGAGGACCTGGACCTCTGCCTGCGCGCGCGGGCGGCCGGCGTCCCGACGATCCTGCATCCGCGGCTGGCGATGGAGCACCGCGGCGGGCACTCGACCGGCCCGGCCTACGGCGGCGAGCCGCACGCGCTGCTGGCGCGGCGCCGGCGCGAGGTCGTGCGCGCCAACCTCGGCGCCCGCGCGCTGGCGCTCGATGACGCCGCCCAGGCGCTGACGTTCGCGACCCGCGGCGCCGCCCGCGCCGCGCTGCGCCGGGACGCCCGCCGCGAGTGGGCGCGGCTGCGCGCGTTGGCCGCCGCGCGTCGCGGGTAGCGCCCGGTGCATGACCCAGTTCTGGTTCGCCGCCTCGACCGAGGAGTTCACGCCGTCCGAGATGCTCGAGCAGGCCAAGGCCGCCGACCGCGCGGGCTTCGAGGCCGTCGGCTCCTCCGACCACTTCCACTCGTGGTTCCCGCAGGGCAAGGGCAGCGCGGCGTGGGTCTACCTCCCCGCCGTCGGCCAGCAGGTCGCCGACAAGCCGCTGTTCACCAGCGTCACGCCGATCCTGCATCACTACCACCCGGCGGTCGTCGCGCAGTACTTCATGAACCTGGAGGAGCTGTATCCGGGGCGCGCGGTGCTGGGCGTCGGCTCGGCGGAGGCGCTGAGCGAGGTCCCGCTGGGGCTCGACTGGCCGGAGCCGGCCGCGATGCTGCGGCGCTTCGAGTCGGGGTTGGAGGCGATCACGCGGCTGTGGGACGGCGAGACCGTGACGATGGACGGCGGCTGGTTCTCGCTGGACAAGGCCAAGTTGATGACGATGGCCGAGACCCGGCCGCGGATGATCGTCAGCGCCTTCGGGCCCGACGCCGCGCGGATCGCGGGCCGGCACGGCGACGGCCTGTGGACGCTGGGCGATCCCGAGAGCGCGCCCGAGGTGATCGAGGCCTACAAGAAGTCCTGCGAGGAGCACGGCAAGCCGGTCGGCGAGATCGTCCTGCAGGCGGGCTTCGCGCTCGGCGACGACGAGGCCGCGCTGATCAAGGCCACCAAGAAGTGGAAGACCACGCAGTTCCCGGAGTACCACCTCGAAGACCATCATGATCTCGACGAGATGGCCCGGTCGGCCGAGGCGCGCATGACCGACGCGGAGTTCGCTCACGAGGGCTTCCTGGTCAGCGCCGACCCGCGGGAGCACGTCGACCGGATCAAGGAGATGATCGCCGTCGACGACGCGGTCAGCGTGATCTGCCTGCAGGGGATCGGCGACCTCGACCCGATCGGCTCGATCCGCCGCTACGGCGAGGAGGTCCTGCCCGCCCTGGGCGGCGGCGCGGGCCACGGCCGCTTCAGCAAGGACCGCGAGGCGGACGCCACCCAGCGCCACTGACCGGCATGCTTCGAGCGCGATGCTCGCGATCCGCGGGGCCGCGCCCGGCCTGCTCGACGAACCCCTGCTGCTGGAAGTCGGCGGCGCGCCGCCCGGCGCGCCGCTGACCTGGCGCGCGCGGATCCGCGACGACGACGGCTTCGTCTGGCGCGCGTCGGGGGCGACGCCCGACGCGCTGGCCTGGGCGGCGGCCAAGCCCGCCTCGGCGGGCGCGATCGCCGCGCTGCGCTCGCTGCGGCCGGTCGAGCTGGACGTGCGCGTGGAGGACGAGGACGGCGGCGGCGCGTCCCGGACGCTGACGCGGTCGCTCCTCGCCGACGGCGTGAAGGCGCGCCGCTGGCGCGACGGCGGTGTCGCGGGGACGCTCTACCTGCCGGGCGAGGCGACCGGCGCCGGGGTGATCCTCGACGCGCGCGCCCCGAGCGAGCCGCGCGACGACTCCGTCCCGGCCGCCGACGTCGCGCCGCCGGCCGCCGCCCTGCTCGCCTCACGCGGCGTCCTCGCCTTCGTCCTCGCACGCGGCGACGCCGACGCCGTCCGCGAGCAGCTCGCGCGCGTCCCCTCCGCCCCGCCGGAGATCGCGGTGCTCGACGGCGTCCCGGTGCCCGCCGGCGTCCCCGCCCAGGCGCCCGCCGACCCCGTCGCCTGGGACGCGCTGCTGCGCCGACTCGGCGCGCGGCCGCGCCGCGTGGCACGCTGAGGCCGTCTCCCCGCCCGCCCGCCGTGCCCGAGTCCTTCACCGACACCCCGCTGCTGACCGAGCGCTTCGACGCGGCGCTGCGCTACGCCACGCGCCACCACGCGCGGCAGCTGCGCAAGGGCACGCCGATCCCCTACGCGGCGCACATCCTGGCGGTCGCGTCGCTGGTCCTGGAGATGCACGGCGACGAGGACGAGGCGATCGGGGCGCTGCTGCACGACGTCGTCGAGGACGGCGGCGGCCGCGCGGCGCTGGCCGAGATCGAGGCCGCGTTCGGCGCAACGGTCGCCGCGATCGTCGTCGCCAACAGCGACACGCTGGACCCCGACGACCGCCCCGGCTGGTACCAGCGCAAGCGCGCCTACGTCGACGCGTTCCCGGACAAGACGCCCGGCGCGCTGCGCGTGTCGCTCGCCGACAAGCTCCACAACTCCCGCTCGATCCTCACCGACTACCGCACCCACGGCGACGCCATCTGGGCCCGCTTCGGCCAGGGCCTCGGCCTCGCGACCCGGATCTACTACCGCGAGCTGGCCCTCGCCTTCGAGCGCGAGCACGACCGCCTCGGCCCCGCCGCCTCCCCCTACGTCGACGAGCTGCGCCGCACCGTCGACGCGATCACCGCGCTGGCCGAGTCCCACCAGGGCCCGGACACGCGCACGCTCTTCGACGGCTAGCGACGGCGCGTCAGGCCGCGGCCTCGTGCCGCAGGTCGACGACCTGCCGCTCCACCCGCGCGCCCACGGCCGCCGCGTACCGGTCGATCATCGACTCCTTGGCGTCATCCTGCCCCTCCAACCGCGCCACCGCCGACTGCGACGTGCGCATCCGCGCCGCCACCATCGTCTGCGACAGGCCCTTGTGGCGACGCAACTCGACCAGCTCCCGCAGCAGCGCCCGCCGACGCTCGGCGGCGGCGATCAACTCCGGGAACTCCGGGTTGCGAGCGGTCGACTCGTCGACGACCTCGTCCAGGAAGTCCTTCATGCCCAATCCATCCGCCAGATCATCGCCAGAACGATATCTCAAATCAGAGATAGTGCAAGGCCCTGCGACCGGTCATGAAGAGCGGCCACGCCGGCGCCAGTCGCTCAGCCGACGCTGCGCCAGATCGAGCTTCGGCGGCGGGGTCTTCCGCGTCTTCTTCGCGAACGCCTCGAGCGACAGGAGAACGTGGTTGTATCGGCCCTCCGCGGCGAAGATCACCCGGAAGAACCTGTCGGCGGTATCGGCCTTGACCTCGTAGAGGTCGCCGCGCAGGTGCTTGGCCGCGCAGAGCCCGTCGCGCCGCACCTCCTTCATCGCCGCGACGACGGAGGCGCGCTCCTCGTCGGACAGCTCCATCAGGAACTTGTAGACGGGTCGACCGCCCGCCGCCGTGCGGTAGTCGCGCCATTGGCGCTTGTGGTTCGCGCTCTCTGCCATGTGCTCGCCAGCCGGGCACCGTAGCGGCAGATCCCAGAACGGTGAGGAGAACGGGGAGAGTCGTTACAGAGACGCGAGCTTGTCGACGGTCCGGAAGTTCCGGCCGGTCAGGCGCACGCCGAAGCGCTTCTCGTTCATGGCCTTGGCCAGGGGCGATCGCTGGACGCCGTTGGGCAGCCACAGGTAGGCCTCGCGGCCGCGGATCGCGAAGGCCTCGGGCGCCAGCGCGTCGGCGTCGAGGTCGGATGCCTTGGCCGCGTCGATCGGCGCGTCGGCGAAGAGGACGAGGTGGCGCGAGGCGTTGTCGGCGACGTCGCCGAGCGGGTTGGCCTCGAGGACGTCGGCCAGCTCGTCCTGGGTACGGAGCACGACCGGCACGTCCCATCCGCACACCCCCGCGATCGCCCGCTCGACCTTCGCGAGGCTCGCCTTGCGGCCGCTGAAGACGACGTTGCCGGAGTTCACGTAGGTCTTGATGTCCGTGAACCCCAGCTCGGCGAAGGCTCCGCGCAGGTCGGCCATCGCGACCTTCGTCGTCGGCCCGACGTTGACGCCGCGCAGCAGCGCGATCTGGCGCGGCATCCCCTAGAACAGCCCGAGCTGCTCGGGCGCGGGCTCGGCGGGCGGCTCCGGCTCGCGCGGCGCCATCGCGGCGTCCAGCTCCTCGGCCAGCGTCGGCGGCCCCACGGGCTCCGCCGCCGCCTCCACCTCCGGCGGCACGGCCTCCCCCGGCCCCGCGTCGACCTCGGCCTCCGCCACCTCGGCCTCCGCCACCTCGGCCTCCGCCATCTCCGTCTCCAGCGGCTCCTCGACCAGCGGCGGCGGCTGCTCGGGCGCGCCCTGCGCCAAAAGCGCGGGCAGCTGCTGGAAGTCCCGCCGCAGCACCTCGACGTTGGCGGGCGTGTACAGCGCCGCGGCCGGGTGGAAGACCGGGAACAGCCGCACGCGCCGCGGCCCGACCATCCGCTCCTCGGCGCGCCCGTGGATGCGCATGATCCCCGTCGGATCGCCGCGCAGCAGCTTGGTGGCGAAGTTGCCGAGCGTGCAGATCACCGTCGGCTGGACCTGCTCGATCGTCCCGAACAGCCACTCCTGGCAGTTCTCGATCTCGACCGGGTGCGGGTCGCGGTTGCCCGGCGGCCGGCAGCGCAGCACGTTGGTGACGAAGACCTCGGCGCGCGTCAGGCCGATCTCGCCCAGCAGCGTGTCGAGCAGCCGCCCGGCCTGCCCGACGAACGGCAGCCCGCGCTCGTCCTCGTTGCGCCCCGGCGCCTCGCCGACGAACATCAGGTCCGCGTTCGCGTTGCCGCCGCCGAAGACGACCGTGTGCCGGGTCGCGGCCAGCTGCGGGCAGCGCGTGCACCCACGCGCCTCGTGGAACAGGCCCTTCAGGGCCTCGCGTCGCTCATCGGCCGACGGCACATCCCGCACCCTAGACACACGGCCGGACCCCCGGGTGGTCCTTCCCGCATCTTCCGGAGTACCATTGCCGTGAACGCAACGTTCGCGACCGGCATCCGGGCCGTCCGGAGCTGGACCGACTGTCGTCATGAACTCCGAACTTCCCGCCTGCGCGGTCGTGGGTCACGGCCGCCTCGGAACGGCGCTCGCCGAGGCGCTGCGCGCTGCCGGCGTGCGCGTCGACGGCCCGCTCGGGCGCGGTGCCACCGCCTCCGACGCGCCGGTCGTCCTCCTCGCGGTCCCCGACGGCGAGATCGCCAACGCGGCCGCGGCCGTCTCCCCCGGCCGTCTTGTCGGCCACTGCTCGGGCGCCACGACGCTCCAGCCGCTGTCGGACCATCACGCCCGCGCCTTCAGCCTGCACCCGCTGATGACGATCACCACGCGTGGCGCCACGTTCACCGGCGCCCACGCGGCGGTCGCGGGCAGCGACGAGAACGCTCTGCGCACCGCCGAGGACCTCGCGCGCGCCCTGGGCATGATCCCCTTCACCGTTCCCGACGCCGACCGCGCCGCCTACCACGCGGCCGCGTCCATCGCCTCGAACTTCCTGATCACGCTGCAGTGGGCCGCCGAGCGGGTCGGCGGCGTCGACCGCCACGCGCTCGCGCCGCTGGTCCGCGCGACCGTCGAGAACTGGGTCGCGGAGGGCCCGCGGAGCGCCCTCACCGGCCCGATCGCCCGCGGCGACGAGGCCACCGTGGCCCGACAGCGCGCCGCGGTCGCCGACCGCGCGCCGGACCTCGCGCCGCTGTTCGACGCGCTGGCCGCCGCCACCCGCGACCTGGCCGCGGGAGCCCCCGCATGAGGACCATCCGCACCGTCGCCGCGCTGCGCGCCACCCGCCGCGACGGCGAGACCGTCGCGCTGGTCCCGACGATGGGCTACCTCCACGACGGCCACCTCGCGCTGATCCGCGCCGCGCGTCAGCAGGCCGACCAGGTCGTCGTCTCGCTGTTCGTCAACCCCAGGCAGTTCAACGACCCCAGCGACCTGGACAACTACCCGCGCGACGAGCAGCGCGACGCCGCCCTGGCCTCCGACGCGGGCGCCGACTTCCTCTTCGCCCCGACGCCCGACGAGGTCTACCCGCCCGGCTTCGCCACGCAGGTCCGCGTCGGCGGCCCGCTGACCGAGGCGCTGGAGGGCGCCCACCGCGGCGCCGAGCACTTCCACGGCGTGACGACCGTCGTCACCAAGCTCCTCAACATGGTCGCCCCCGACGTGGCGCTCTTCGGCCAGAAGGACGCCCAGCAGGCGCTGGTCATCCGGCGCCTGGTGACCGACCTCGACATGCCTGTGCGGATCGAGGTCGTCCCGACCGTCCGCGAGCCCGACGGCCTCGCGCTCTCCTCGCGCAACGTGCGCCTCGGCGACGACGACCGCCGCCGCGCGCTCGCGCTCTCCCGCGCGCTGCGCGCCGCCGAGGGCACGGTCGCCGCCGGCACGACCGACGCGGCCCAGGTCCTGACCGCGGCCCGCGCCGCGATGACCCCCTTCGACGTCGAGCCCGAGTACCTCGCGCTCGTCGACCCCGAAGACCTGTCCCCCGTGGGCACGGTCGACCAGGAGACGCTCCTGGCGGTCGCGGCCCTCGTCGGACCGGTACGACTCATCGACAACACGATCCTCGTCCCGGCGGGTAGCCCCGGGACGAACGGGAGGCACTGAGCGCTCATGCAGCGCGTCATGCTCAAATCGAAGATCCACCGTGCGACGGTGTCGGACTGCGACCTCCACTACGTCGGCTCGATCACGATCGACCCCGACCTGCTGGAGGCCGCCGACATCCTGGAGCACGAGCAGGTGCACGTGGTGGACGTCGACAACGGCGCCCGCTTCGAGACCTACACCATCGCGGGCGAGCGTGGCTCGGGCGCGATGAAGGTCAACGGCGCCGCGGCCCGCCTCGTGCACCGCGGCGACACCATCATCGTCATCTCATATGGGCAGTACGACGAGGCCGACCTGGAGCGCTACGAGCCCAAGGTCGTCCACGTCGAGAAGGACACCAACACCATCATCGACGTGGATGCGGCGGTGGCGACCCTCCTCACCTAGAGGGCGTCAACCGCGTCAGATCCACAGGAGGCAATGGAAAGCATGTCCACCATGCGCAACATCACCGTCCCGGCCGACGCCTCGCGCCTGCCGATGACGCTCCCGCGGCTGGCCGAGAAGAAGCGCCTCGGCGAGCCGCTGGTCATGGTCACCGCCTACGACTACCCGTCGGCGCTGGCGGCCGACAAGGCCAACGTCGACCTCGTCCTCGTCGGCGACTCCGGCGCGATGACCGTCCTCGGCTACCCGTCGACGGTCGCGGTGACCCTCGACGAGCTGCTGGTCCTGGCCAAGGCGGTGCGCCGCGGCCTCAGCACGCCGTTCATGGTCGCCGACCTGCCGTTCGGGTCCTACGAGGTCTCCGACGAGCAGGCGGTCGCCACGGCGTTCCGCTTCATCAAGGAGGCGGGCGCCGACGCCGTCAAGCTCGAGGGCGGCGGCGAGGTCTCGGTCGCGCGCGCCCGGGCGATCGTCCAGGCCGGGATCCCGGTCATGGGCCACGTCGGCCTGACGCCGCAGACCTCGACCGCGCTGGGCGGCTACCGCGCCCAGGGCCGGACGGCCGAGGCGGCGAGCGAGGTCGCCCGCCAGGCGCTCGCGCTCCAGGAGGCCGGCTGCTTCAGCGTGGTCTTCGAGGCGATCCCGAGCGCCGTGTCCGAGGCGGTCATGCCGAAGATGGACACGCTGGTGATCGGCATCGGCGCCGGTCCGGCGACGGACGGGCAGGTCCTGGTCTTCCACGACCTGCTGGGCATCCGCGAGGGCCGCGGCGCCCGCTTCGTGCAGCGCTACGCCGACATCCTCGACGAGATGGTCGCCGGCGTGGAGGCCTACGCCGACGACGTGCGCACCAAGCGCTACCCCGGCCCCGACCACGGCTACTCGATCCCGGACGAGGAGCTGGCCCGCTTCCGCCGGGCCCTCAGCGCCTAGCCGGGCACGGTCGAAAACCCACGCGTTCTCGCGGCCCTCGCCCTCCCGGCGGGGGCCGCGCGCGTTAACTTCGCCGGAGTTCACGGCCACCTCGCCGACGGAGAGCGAGAGGCTGACCCGTTAACTTCGCCGGAGTTCACGGCCACCTCGGCGACGGAGAGCGAGAGGCTGACCCGTTAACTTCGCTTTCACTCGCTACGCTGCGCGCCGTGGCCCGTCTGTCTCAGGTCTTCGCCCCGAAGGACCGTGAATTCTTCGACCTCTTCGAGGAGGCCGGGCAGAACATCGCCCGCGCCGCCGATCTCCTCGATCAGATGATGAGCGCGTGGCCCGATCGCAAGGAGCTCGCGCGCGACATCCTCGTCTGCGAGCAGGAGGGCGACCGGATCACCCACGACATCATCCATCGCCTCAACGCGACGTTCGTCACGCCGATCGACCGCGAGGACATCCTCGCGCTGGCCTCGGCGCTGGACGACGTCCTGGACTACACCGAGGAGGTCGCCGACTACATGGGCCTCTACCGGATCGAGGCCCCGATGGAGCAGGCGGTGCGGCTGTCGCACATCCTGGTGCAGGCCACGCGCCAGGTCTCCGAGGCGCTGCCCCGGATGCGCGGCTTCCAGGATCTCAGCCACTACACGGTCGAGATCAACCGCTTGGAGAACGACGGGGATCGGGTGTCGCGCGAGGCGATGGCCTCGCTGTTCGACCACGGCATCGACCCGATGGTCGTGATCCGCTGGAAGGACATCTACGAGCGCCTCGAGCAGGCGATCGACGCCTGCGAGCACGTGGCCAACGTGCTGGAAGGCATCGTCATCAAGAACTCGTAGTACCTGATGGACTCGGACATCGTCCTCTACATCGTGGTCGCCACGGCGCTGGCGTTCGACTTCACCAACGGCTTCCACGACACCGCCAACGCGATCGCCACGTCGATCTCCACCCGCGCCATGTCGCCGCGGGCGGCCGTGCTGATGTCGGCGGTGCTGAACTTCGCGGGCGCGTTCATCTCGCTCGAGGTCGCCGCGACGGTCGCCAAGGGCATCGTCGAGGCCAACGCGGTCACGCCCACGGTCGTCTTCGGCGGCCTGATCGGCGCGATCGCCTGGAACCTCGCCACCTGGTGGTTCGGGCTGCCGTCGTCGTCCTCGCACGCGCTGATCGGCGGGATGGTCGGCAGCGCGTTCGTCGCGCAGGGCGCCAAGGTCATCGAGTTCGACGGGATCCTCGAGAAGGTCGTGATCCCGGCCGTGATCGCCCCGACGCTGGCCTTCGCGGTCGCGGGGATCTCGATCCTGGTCGCCTACCGCGTCGTCGGGCGGCAGCGGCCGGGCGTGGTCAACCGCGGGTATCGGCTCGGGCAGCTCGTCAGCGGCGCGATGTTCTCGCTGGCCCACGGGACCAACGACGCGCAGAAGACGATGGGGATCATCACGCTCGCGCTGATCGCGCACGGCAACATCGCGGCCAACGACTTCCACGTGCCGACCTGGGTCGTCATCTGCAGCGCTTCGGCGATCTCGCTGGGGACCTACAGCGGCGGCTGGCGGATCATCCGGACGATGGGCTCGCGGATCATCAAGATGGACCCGGCCCAGGGCTTCAGCGCGCAGGGCGCGGGCGCGGCGGTCGTGCTGACCGCGTCGCACCTCGGCTTCCCGCTTTCGACGACGCACGTCATCAGCGGCGGCGTCATGGGCGCGGGCGCGGCCAAGCGGCTCTCGGCCGTGCGTTGGGGCGTGGCCGGCAACATCGCGCTGGCGTGGCTGCTGACGCTGCCGTGCTCGGCGGTGATCGGTGGCGTCGCCTACGCGCTGACCCAGCTCTTCGGCGACGACGCGGCGGGCGTGGTGCTCGTGACGCTGCTGGTGATCGGGCTGGTCGCCGCGGCGTTCGCGACGCGGGTGCGGCGCGGCCCGGCGATCACGACCGCGGCGCCGGCGGAGGGCTAGGCGATGCTCGCGACCATCGAGTGGGACAAGATCGGCGAGCTGCTGTACGTCGCGCCGCTGGCCGGCCTGGCCGTCGCGATCTCCTACTCCTTGATGCTCGTCGGCTGGGCGCGCGCCGGCGAGGCGCGGCGCGAGGGCGCCGGCGGGACGGCGCTGGCCTACAGCGCGCTGGGCACGGTGGCGACGATCGCGTTCCTCGCCGTCGTCGTCTTCGGCGTGACGATCATCGTCAAGAAGTAGGCCTACTCGTAGGTGATGGTCTTGATCACGCGGGCGGGCGCGCCGGCGGCGATCGAGAACGCGGGGATGTCGGTCGTGACGACCGAGTTGGCCCCGATCACGCAGCGCTCGCCGATCGTCACGCCGGACGTGACGACGACGTTGGCCCCGCACCAGACGTTGTCGCCGAGCTTGGTCGGGCCCTTGGTCGTGAAGCCCTGCCACGGGACCGGCGTCGTGGGGTCGTCGAAGCGGTGGTTGGCGTCGGTGACGAAGCACCCGTTGGCCAGCATGCAGTGGCGGCCGATCTCCACGAGGTCCATGGCGGCGACCATCACCCCCATGTTGAGGAACGAGCCGCCGCCGATCCGGATCCGCGCCGGGTCGGGGCCGGTGAGCCAGACGTCGGGCTCGAACTGCACGTTGGGGCCGAGGTCGAGCCGGCCGTCGCGCAGCAGCTCCAGGACGTTGCCGTGGATCGGCCAGCGGGCGAAGGACTCGCGCTTGGCCAGCTCGTAGTGGATGCGGGCGCGGTGCAGCGGGCGCGTGTTCTGCTCGTACCAGCGCCACTTCTGCAGCCACAGCCGGGCCTGGGTGGCGTTCAGCAGCTCACCGCTCCTCGGTGCTGCCGGCGCCGCGCAGGATCTTGCCGAGGTGCTCGGCGATCTCGACCGCGCTGCCCTCGCTGCCGCCCGCGCGCAGGCGCGCCTGGACGGAGTGGAGGCTGGTGCGGTCGTTGAGGTCCTTCTGGGCGGCCTGCAGCTGGGAGGTGATCTGGCTGCTCAGCTCGCGCAGGCGGTGCTGGGCGTCGCGGACGGCCTCGGAGAGCGCGCGGGACTCGACGCCGGCCAGGTCGGCCTGGGCGCGGGCCTCGCGCAGCAGCGCGTCGGCCTGCTCGCGCGCGTCGCGGGTGATGCCGCGCGCCTCGACGCGGGCGTCGGCCAGCTCCTTCTCGGCGCCCTGCTTGATGCGGACCGCCTCCTCCTGTGCGGCCTGCACCGCGCGGCGGGCCTCGTGGTCGGCGGAGACGCGGCGGTTGTCGGACTCGTTGTCCAGCTCGCGGACGCGGGCGGCGATGGCCTGTTGGATGCGCTGCTCCTCGCCGGCCTGGTGCTCGGCCAGCGCGCGCTGGTGCTCGGCCTTGGCCCGCTCCAGCTCCTGCTGGACCTCGGCGCGGGCGGCGGCGACGGCGCGGGCCTGGTCCTCCTCGGCCAGCGCGGCGACGCGCGCGGCCTCGTTGCGGGCGTCGGTGCGCAGCTGCTCGGCGTCGGCGCGACCCTGGTCGAGCGCCTGCTGAGCCTGCTCGCGGGCCTGAGCGACGAGGGCCTCGGCCTGCTCGCGGGCGGCGGCGAGGGTGGCGTCGGCCTGGGCGTCGGGGGTGGGCGCGGGCGCGGGCGCGGCGTGCAGCTCGGGGGCGGGCGGCGGCTCCGGCGCGGGCGCGGGCGCGGCGTGCGGGTCCACGGGGGGCTCCGGCGCGACGTGCAGCTGGGTCGGCGCGTCGGGCGCGTGCGCCGCCAGCGGCGTCGGCTCCGGCACGGGCGGGACGACGCCGCCCAGCTCGGAGGTGAACGGGCGGTGCCGCACGGTCAGCTCGTGGCCGCGGCCGCCGCCGGGCAGCACGATCTCGCGCTCGCTGACCAGCTCGATGTGGCCGAAGCGCAGCGTGAGATCCGTCAGCAGGGCCGCGCGATCGGGGCCGGTGACGGTGACGACGGACGGTTCCATTGCCATGTCCGATCAACGCTACCGGTCGCCCTGGCGGCACGGCCGGTGGATGGCCGGACATCCGGTGCGTGATCTTCGCGCACGCCCTGTGTCTCAGAGCGCGACACACGAACCCGAGACAGGAGGGGAACGCACATGCTCCGCACCCGCATCGCCGGCGCCGCCGGCGCACTGGCCCTGCTGGCCACCCCGGCCGTGGCCGCCGCTCATGGCAATGGGCACCACCATCACAAGCGCCACCACCATCACGTCGTCAAGCGCGACCGCGACGTCACCGGCACCGCGAGCGCGACGATCCAGTCGTTCGCCGGCGGCGAGCTGACGCTGGCGCTGCCCAGCGGCAAGACGTACACCGCCGACGTCACCGACCGGACCGTGATCATCTGCTGGACCGCCCCCTCGTCGACGACGGCGAAGGCCGCCAACCACGGTCGCGGCGACGGCAACGACGATCCGGGCGACCAGGGCCGCGGGTCGACCACGACGCCCCCGTCCACCGTCTCCGGCGACGACCACGGTCGCTGCGGCACCGACAAGCTCGCGACCGGCGCCAAGGTCGCGGTGGCCAAGCTGTCGCTGATCGGCGACGCGGTGACCTGGAAGAAGGTCGTCGTCGTCTCCTAGCGACGAACCCCTCGCTCCGCCACGGCCCCGGTGCGGACCCCGGGGCCGTGCGCGGAGCGGGCATTTCGGGAAGTAAGGTCGGACACGGTTCGCGTCGTTCTCCGGAGGATCAGGTCAGACACGGATGAAGCCAGCTCCCCTGCGCCACCCCGCCCGCCTGGCGGGAGCCTCGCTGCTGCGTCTGCAGAGCGACGCGCGGTTGGCCGAGCTGGCCGTGGCCGGCCACGAAGCCGCCTTCGACGCGATCGTCGACCGCTACCGGACGCCCCTGATGAGGTACTGCGCCGGGATCGTCGGCCCCTCGCGGGCCGAGGACGCCGTGCAGCAGGCGCTCATCAACGCCCACGAAGCGATGACGAGGACCGACGAAGTGCGGCATCTCAAGCCTTGGCTGTACCGGATCGCGCACAACGCGTCGCTGAACGTGCTGCGCGCGGTGCGCGACGACGTGCCGCTCGACGAGGCGGCCCTGGGCGCCCGCGCGAGCGGCGCCGGGCCGGAGGAGTCCTTCGAGCGCTCCGAGCAGTTCCGCTCGACGCTGGCCGCGCTCCAGGCGCTGCCCGAGCGCCAGCGCGCGGCGCTGGTGCTGCGCGAGCTGGAGGGTCGCTCGCACGAGGAGATCGCCGAGGCGCTCGGCGTGACGAAGGGCTCCGCGCGCCAGCACCTGATGCGCGCCCGCGTCGCGGTGCGCTCGGCGGCGACGGCGATCACGCCGTACCCGCTGGTCGCGCGCTTCGCGGAGCTGCTGTCGGGCGGCAGGGCGCCGGGCTGGGTCGACGCCGCCGCGGGCGCCGGGGCGAGCGCGACGCTGATGAAGCTCGGCGCGGGGGTCGCCGCGACCGGGGCGCTGGTGGGCGGCGCCGTCGGGACGCACCACGCGATGCGCGGAGGCGCGGCGGACGCCGCCGCCGTCCCGCGCACCGTGGTCCAGCAGCGGGCGGGAGCGCCGGCCGCCGTCGAGCGCGCGGGAACGCCGCCGGTCACGGCGGCGGTCGTGGGGAACGCGACGCCGGCGGTGGCCCGCGACGACCTCGTCGCACGGCGGCCTGGCTCCGGGCCGGGGCCGGGGCGCCGCGGCAAGCACGGGAAGGGCCGTGGCGCGCGCAACCGCACGGTGGGCGCGGGCGCCGGCGCGCCCGACGCCGCCGTTCCGACGACGACCGTCGAGAGCGGGACGAGCCATCGCGGCCGTCAGAACGCGAACGGCCGCGGCAACGCCCAGGGCAACGACGACGCCCAAGGGCGGCAGGGCCGTGGCCGCGGCTCCGCCGACCACCCCAACAACGCCTCGAAGGGCAACGGGCGCTCGGGCACCGACGACACCCAGGGCAACGAGACCTCGCAGCACAGCAGCGGTCGGGGCGACGGGAACGGGAACGGCAAGGGGAGCGGCACCGGCACCTCGAAGTCCGGCGCCTCCGGCTCCTCCTCCGGTCGCTCTGGCAACGGCGAGGACCAGGGCCAGGACACGAGCAAGACCCCGTCCGCCCCGGCCGCCGAGAACATCCGCTCCGGCTCCAACGGCTCCGGCAAGGGCGACTCCAACGCCCAGGGCACCTCCAGCTCCACCCCCACGCCCACGTCCACGACGCCCGCGTCGTCGGCACACGGCGACGAGGGCGACTGAGCCGCCCGCGCTCCGCACCGCCACACACGCGCCGCGCCGTCTCACGCGAACCGCACCGACGCACGCGCCGGGCGGCCGAGCGGCGCTCTAGTGTCGTGATTCATTCATTCGCCGGCAGCCTCCGGGCGCTCGCCGCCGCCATGCGCCCGCCGCTGATCCTCAACGACCCAAAGGGTCGCCTGCGGTCATCGACGACCGCCTGACGGGGCCGAGCATCCCGGAAAGCTGCGACCGAATGAATGAATCACGACACTAGGC